>NZ_FSQT01000002.1:3504485-4852978 GCF_900143515.1 Micromonospora cremea
CACCGCCGGCATCGTCGCCTTCGCGGTCGCTGTCGAGGCGGCGGTGAAGGGCCAGCAGGAGTACGCGGCCCGGGTGGCCGCGCTCCGCGACGACCTGATCGAGCGGGTCCGCCGGGCGGTGCCCGAGGTGATCTACAACGGCGACCCGGTCGACCGGCTGCCCGGCAACGCGCACTTCTCCTTCCCGGGCTGCGAGGGAGACGCCCTGCTGCTCCTGCTCGACGCCCAGGGCATCGCCTGCTCGACGGGTTCGGCCTGCTCAGCCGGGGTGGCCCAGCCCTCGCACGTACTGCTGGCGATGGGCGCCGACGACGACCGGGCCCGCTCCTCGCTGCGCTTCACGCTCGGCCACACCAGCACGCAGGACGACATCGACGCCCTCATCGCGGCCCTCCCCGCCGCCGTCGGCCGCGCCCGCCGAGCCGCCGCCCTCCGCACCCCCCGCTGACCCCACCCCGCCCCCGCCCCGCCCCTGCGGCCCCGCCCGCCCTTGCACCCGTCGATCTAGGGCAAATCGTCGTGGAGTGATCTCTGATCACGACGATTCGCCCTAGATCGACGGAGCGGGGTCGGCGCACGGTCGGGGGCGGGGTCGGCGCGCGGTCGGCGCGCGGGGCAAGGGCGAGGTCGCAGGGCGGTCGGCGGGGTCGGCGCGGGGTGGCGGCGGGTGGCGGCGGGCGGCTCGGGGTGGCGGCGGGCGGCTCGGGGTGCGGCGTTGGTGGGGTCGCGGGGCGGGGTGGATAGGCTGGAGGAGGGAAGGGAGTCAGCTGGTGAGGGTGTTGGCGGCGATGTCGGGCGGGGTTGACTCGGCCGTGGCGGCGGCGCGGGCGGTGGCGGCCGGGCACGACGTGACCGGTGTGCACCTGGCGCTGGCCCGCAATCCGCAGACGTACCGGACCGGGGCGCGCGGCTGCTGCACCCTGGAGGACTCCCGGGACGCCCGGCGGGCCGCCGACGTGATCGGCATCCCGTTCTACGTCTGGGACATGGCCGACCGGTTCCACGAGGACGTGGTGGACGACTTCGTCGCCGAGTACGCCGCCGGTCGTACGCCGAATCCCTGCCTACGCTGCAACGAGAAGATCAAGTTCGCCGCGGTGCTGGACCGGGCGGTGGCCCTGGGCTTCGACGCGGTGGTCACCGGCCACCACGCCCGCCTCGGCCCGGACGGCCTGCTGCGACGCAGCGTCGACGTGGCCAAGGACCAGTCGTACGTGCTGGCCGTGCTCACCCGCGAGCAACTGGACCGGTCGATCTTCCCGCTCGGCGACTCGACCAAGGCGCAGGTCCGCGCCGAGGCTGCCGAGCGTGGCCTGGCGGTGGCCGACAAGCCGGACTCGCACGACATCTGCTTCATCGCCGACGGCGACACCCGCGGCTTCCTGGCCGGACGGCTCGGCGAGGCGCCCGGCGACGTGGTGGACGCGAGCACCGGCGCGGTGGTCGGCAGCCACACCGGCGCGTACGCGTACACGGTGGGCCAGCGCCGCGGGCTGCACCTGGACCGGCCCGCCCCGGACGGCCGGCCGCGCTACGTGCTCTCCATCACCCCCAAGACCAACACGGTGACGGTCGGCCCGGCCGAGGCGCTGGAGGTGTCCGAGGTGCGTGCCGAACGGCCGGTCTGGACCGGTGGCCCACGCCCGGACGCGCCGGTCGAGTGCGAGGTGCAGCTGCGCGCGCACGGCGACGTGGTGCCGGCCACCGTGGCCCTCGACGGCGCCACCCTCCACGCCGAGCTGCGCCGGCCGGTACGCGGCGTCGCCGCCGGCCAGGCCGTGGTGGCGTACCGGCCGGACCCGGCCGGCGACGTGGTCCTCGGCTCCGCCACCATCACCGGCTGACCCGGCACAGCGTCGCCCTGGCCGTCGCGGCCCGGGCGGCCGGCATACCGGATACCCTTCCGCCGTGACAGATCAGGTGTGGCCCTGGCCGGTGGGCGCGGCAACCGGCATCGGTTCGCTGCCCGGCACCGACATCGCCGAGGCCCAGCGGGTGGTCCTCGGCGAGCTCCCCGCGCTGCCCCACCTTCCCGAGCTGCCGGCCCGCGGCCCCGGAGCCGACCTGATCGGTCGGACCGCGGGGCTGCTGGTCGAGCTGCCCGTCGAGCTGTACACGGGGCGCTGGCGGGTCGCCCCGCGCCCGGGCCGCGACCTGCGCCGGGCCCGTGACCTGATGGAACGCGACCTGGACCAGCTCGCCGAGCAGGCCGAGGGGTACGCCGGCCCGATCAAGGTGCAGGCCGCCGGCCCGCTCACCCTGGCCGCGACCCTGGAGCTGCCGATCGGCGGCCGACTGCTGCGCGACCCCGGCGCGGTCCGCGACCTGACCGGCTCCCTCGCCGAGGGGCTGCGCGCGCACGTCGCGGCGGTCGCCCGGCGACTGCCCCGCGCTTCGGTGCTGCTCCAGCTGGACGAGCCGTCGCTGCCGACCGTGCTGGCCGGGCGGGTGCCCACCGAGAGCGGGCTGGGCGCGTACCGGGCGGTGGATTCGGCGGACGCGGCGGCGCTGCTGCGCACCGTCGTCGACGCGGCCGGCGTGCCGACCGTGGTGCACTGCTGCGCCCCGGACGTGCCGTTGGAGTTGATCCGTTCGACGGGCGCCGCCGGGGTGGCCCTCGACCTGGACCTGCTCACGGAGCTGGACCCGTTGGGTGAGGCGATCGACGCCGGCCTCGGGTTGCTGGCCGGGGCCGTGCCGACCCGGCCGCCGTCGACCGGCCAGGCGCCGACCTCCGCGCAGGTGGCCGACCGGGTGCGCCAGCTCTGGGACCGGCTCGGCTTTCCCCGCCGGCAGCTCGCTCAGCAGGTGGTGGTCACCCCGGCCTGCGGGTTGGCCGGGGCCAGCCCGGAGTACGTCCGGGTGGTGCTGGCCGCGTGCCGGGACGCCGGCCGGCGGCTCGCCGAGGACTGAGGTTTCCTGTCGTACTCGGTGGGCAGGATGACGGTCATGATTGGACAGCTACGTACAGTGGTGATCGATTGCCCGGATCCGCAGGCGCTGGCGGCGTTCTACGCGGAGCTGCTCGGCGTGCCCCTGGTCGAGGGTGACTCCGATGACGAGTGGGTGGTGCTGGGCGGCCAGCCCGGGCACCAGCCGCGCCTGGCGTTCCAGCGGGCGCTCAATCTGCGTCCGCCGGCCTGGCCGGATCCGGAGCGCCCGCAGCAGTTCCACCTCGACGTGACCGTGGACGACATCGAGACCGCCGAGAAGGCGACGCTCGCGCTCGGCGCCCGCCGGCTGCCGGGCGGGGGCGCGGACTTCCGGGTCTACGTCGACCCTGCCGGCCACCCGTTCTGCCTCTGCTGGGACTGACTTTGGTGTGGGCCGCGTCGGCCGGGCATCATGGCCGCCGTGGCCCACGACCCTCTGCTGCGCGCCTCTGGCTCGCTCTTCGGCCTTGCCTATGGTGACGCGATCGGCAAGCCGACCGAATTCCTGACCGTCGCCGAAATCGAGCACCGGTACGGTCCGGCCGGTCCACGTGACCTGTCCGGCGAGCCGGCGCTGGTCACCGACGACACCCAGATGGCGCTGGCGGTGGGCTGGGCGCTGCACGAGGCTCCGTCGCTCACCCCGAAGGGGGTGGAGCCGCTGCTCCGGCGGCGCTTCCTGGCCTGGGCGGTCAGCCCGGACAACAATCGCGCCCCCGGCATGACCTGCCTTCGCGCCTGCGCCGAGCTGGGTCGCGGGCTCCGCTGGCAGGAGGCGACGGTGACCGCGTCCAAGGGGTGCGGTGCCAACATGCGGGTGACGCCGGTCGGCTTGCTCGATGTGGACCTGGACACGCTGGCCGGGCTGGCTCAGTTGCAGGCCGGGTTGACCCACGGCCACCCGACCGGGCTGGCGGCCAGCGAGCTCACCGCGTACGCGGTCTTCGCCCTGCGCGGGGGCGCCACGCTCGCCGAGCTTCCCGCGATTCTCACCGAGCGGGCGCGGACGCAGCGCCGCGTGTACCGGGAACAGTGGCTGGGTGACCTCTGGCAGCGCGCCGGGGTCGGCACCGCGGAGGACTTCATCGCGCGGGGCTGGGATGAGTGCCTGGCGGTGCTGGGCCGGCTGACGGCCGCCCTGGGCCAGCCGGACGACGGCGGTGACCCGTGCCGGGCCACCGGGGAGGGCTGGGTGGCCGAGGAGGCGCTGGCGACCGCTCTGCTCTGCGCCGTACGGCACGCCGACGACCCGGTCGCGGCGCTGGCCCGGGGTGCGACCACCGCCGGGGACTCCGACTCGATCGCCGCTCTGGCCGGCGCCTTCGTGGGCGCGGCCGCCGGGATGACCGCCTGGCCGCCGGGGTGGGCCGACCGGATCGAGTACGCCGACCAGCTCGCCACGCTCGGCGCGGCCTGGGACTGATCCTCGTCCCCGCTCCCGGAGCTGTCCTGCCTGGCCGGACCGAGCCGGGTGACCGGCGAAGGCCCGGCGGGGCGGCAGACGGTCAGCGGGTCGGCAGGTGGTTCAGGCTGCGGACCGACCGCCACAGGTCGGCGTCGCAGTTGCCGGCGCGGTCGGCGAAGGCGGCCGAGCTGATCCGGGTCGGCTCGGTGAGGCTCAGGTAGCTGTCGTGCTCGGCGCCGGGGTCCCAGTCCCGGGTGGGGATGCGGACGTGGTCGTCCCGGTCGCTCTTGTCCTGGCTGGTGATCTTCAGTACGTCGGCGCCCCGGGAGTCGGCGCGCAGCACCAGACACGGCCGCACCTTCGACCCGCTGCCGTCGGCGTACGGCACGTCGGCCCACCAGATCTCGCCCGGCGCCGGCGTGCCCGCCCCCCGAGCGGCGTCGCGCGACCGGGGCCTGGTGGCCGGCCGGTCGGCGGCGCGGGGTCGCGGCGGCGCGGGGCGACGTCCGCCGGTGCGGGCCGAGCCCGGCCGGCTGCCCGAGCGACGGTTCGCGACCCGGTGCCGCCAGCTGTTCCACGCCCAGCCGGCCGCCACCGCCAGCAGGATCGCCACCGCCCAGAGCAGGGCCTCGGGCATCGGTACCTCCGCCATCGTCCGGCGGCCCACCGGCCCCCGTCGTCCGGCGATCCTCGCACGCCGATCACCCCGCCGCGCGCCAACCACGCACCGCGTTCTCGTGATGACGAGAACGCTGGGTGCGGGTGGGCGACTGTTTGTCCCACCGGGCCGATACCGTGCCGGAGTAGCGTGATCAGGGAGGTCGCAGGCGTGTCCGAAGGTGGCGGTGTGTCCGAGGAGCAGATCGGTCAGCAGGTCAGCCCGGCGCAGGAGGCGGCGGCCGGCGCCGAGCCGACGCCGCAAGCTCGGGAGCGGCACGCCACGCTCAGCCGCGAGCTGACCGAGCATCAGTACCGCTACTACGTGCTGGACGCGCCGATCATCGCCGACGCCGAGTTCGACCGGCAGCTGCGTGAGCTGGAGGCGCTGGAGGATGAGTTCCCGGCACTGCGCACACCGGATTCGCCGACCCAGCGGGTGGGCGGCACCTTCTCCACCGACTTCACCCCGGTCACCCACGCCGAGCGGATGCTCTCGCTGGACAACGCCTTCGCCGACGAGGAGCTGGCCGCCTGGGCCGAGCGGGTCGAGCGGGACGCCGGCGGCCCGGCGCCCTACCTCTGCGAGCTGAAGGTCGACGGGTTGGCGATCAACCTGACCTACGAGGATGGCCGGCTGGTCCGGGCGGCCACCCGGGGTGACGGCCGCACCGGCGAGGACGTCACCGCCAACGTGCGCAGCATCCGGGACGTGCCGAGCCAGCTCACCCCGTCCGCCGAGTTCCCGGACATTCCCGGGCTACTGGAGGTCCGGGGCGAGATCTACTTCCCGATCGCCGCGTTCGCCGACCTCAACGCCGGCCTGGTCGAGCAGGGCCGAGCCCCGTTCGCCAACCCGCGCAACGCCGCCGCCGGCAGCCTGCGGCAGAAGGACCCACGGATCACCGCTTCCCGGCCGCTGCGTCTGGTGGTGCACGGCATCGGCGCCCGCCGCGGGTTCCAGCCCACCGCCCAGTCCGAGTCGTACGCGGCGCTGAAGGCGTGGGGCCTGCCGACCAGTGACCGGTGGCGGGTGGTGCCGGATCTGGCCGGCGTGGCCGAGTACATCGCCTACTACGCCGAGCACCGGCACGACGTCGAGCACGAGATCGACGGCGTGGTGGTCAAGGTCGACCCGGTGTCCATCCAGGGTCGGCTCGGGTCGACCAGCCGCGCCCCGCGCTGGGCGATCGCCTTCAAGTACCCGCCGGAGGAGGTCACCACCAAGCTGCTCGACATCGACGTCAACGTGGGGCGCACCGGGCGGGTCACCCCGTTCGCCGTGCTCGAACCGGTGCGGGTGGCCGGCTCCACCGTCGCGCTCGCCACCCTGCACAACGCCCGTGAGGTGGAGCGTAAGGGTGTGCTGATCGGCGACACCGTGGTGCTGCGCAAGGCCGGCGACGTGATTCCCGAGGTGCTCGGCCCGGTGGTCGACCTGCGCCCTGCCGACGCGCGGCCGTTCGTCATGCCGACCACCTGCCCGGCCTGCGGCACCCCGCTCGCACCGGCCAAGGAGGGCGACGTCGACATTCGTTGCCCCAACACCCGCAGCTGTCCCGCCCAGCTACGCGAACGGGTGTTCCACCTCGCCGGCCGCGGCGCGTTCGACATCGAGGTGCTCGGCTACAAGGGCGCGGCGGCGCTGCTGGACGCGGAGATCATCGCCGACGAGGCGGACCTCTTCCAGCTCGACGCCGAGCAGCTGGCGCGGTCCCCGTTCTTCGTCAACAAGGACGGCAGCCTGGGCAGCAACGCGGTCAAGCTGCTGGACAATCTGGCCGTGGCCCGGGAGCGCGACCTGTGGCGGGTGCTGGTGGCGCTCTCCATCCGGCATGTCGGCCCGACCGCGGCCCAGGCGCTCGCCCGGCACTTCCGCTCCATGGAGGCCATCGACGCGGCCAGCGAGGAGGAGCTCTCCTCGGTCGACGGGGTCGGTCCGACGATCGCGGCCAGCATCCGGGAGTGGTTCGCCGTGGACTGGCACCGCGACGTGGTCCGCAAGTGGGCCGAGGCGGGCGTACGGATGGCCGAGGAGGCGGTCGACGAGGGGCCGCGCCCGTTGGAGGGGCTGACCGTGGTGGTGACCGGCACGCTCGCCGGCTTCTCCCGTGACCAGGCCGCCGAGGCGGTGCAGAGCCGGGGCGGCAAGGTCAGCGGCTCGGTCTCCAAGAAGACGAGCTTCGTGGTGGTAGGGGACAACCCGGGGTCCAAGGCCGACAAGGCGGCCAGCCTCAAGGTGCCGGTGCTCGACGAGGACGGGTTCCGGCTGCTGCTGGACGCGGGTCCGGACGCCGCGCGGGACGTCGCCCGGCTGGAGGGCTGACCGCTCCGGCGACCGCTGGCCGCGCATACCAACTTAATTACGACTACGACCGATTCGTGACTGTCATACCGGGAAACCCGGGGCTGAGGGCGTTTCATTGGGTCACGGCGTGCATACGGGCACGCCGACCGTTGGTCGGGAGGTGTGATGGAGGTCGCCGACCCGCGCAACTCCGTCCCGCCCGGACGGGTGGCGCCGTTCACCGCCTTCATCGTCAGCATCCTGGCGGTCGCCGCGTTGACCGCCGCCGGTCCACTCGCGACGCTCCCGGCCGAGCTGTCCCGGCTGCCGGTGGCGTTCTGGACGATGGCCGCGCTCGCGCTGGTCTGCGACGCCCGCCCGTTCGTGCCCCCGGGGCGCCGGCAGTCCTCCGCGGTCTTCCCGTCCACCTGCTTCACCTTCGCGATCCTGCTCGGCTGGGGGCTCGGCCCGGCGGTGGCGGTGCAGGCGGTCGGGGTGGTCGTCTCGGGCTGGCGGATGCGGCACGCCGCGTGGCGGACGGCGTTCAACGTCGGCCAGTACGCCTGCGCCCTCGCCGCCGCGTACGGGATCCTCCAGCTCGGGCCGGGCATCGTCTTCTCCGGCGGTCGGTTGCACTGGACCGACGTGGTCGCCGTCGGCGGCGCCACGGTGGCCTGGTTCGTGGTCAACTACGGGCTGGTCAGCTGGGCGGTACGGCTGCGCTTCGGCGACCGGTGGTGGCCCACCGTCCGGCAGGGCCTCGGTTTCGAACTGCTCTCCACGGGCTCACTGCTGCTGCTCGCCCCGGTGCTGGTCGCCGCGGCGCGGGTCAGCGCGGCGCTGATTCCGCTGGTGCTGGTGCCGCTCTTCGCCGTGTACCGGATGGCCCGGCTGACCGTCGAGCAGCAGCACCTCGCCGCCGCGGACCCGCTCACCGGGCTGCCCAACCGCAAGGCCCTGCTGGCCGAGGTGGCGGAGCAGGTGCACCTGCACGCCGAGCGGACCGCTCGCGGCGAACCCGATGGGCACCTGGCGCTGCTGCTGATCGACCTGGACCGCTTCAAGAACGTCAACGACGCGCTCGGGCACGCCGTGGGCGACCGGCTGCTCGTCGAGGTCAGCGCCCGACTCACCGACGTGGAGCCCCGCCCGCAGATGATCGCCCGGCTCGGCGGCGACGAGTTCGCCATCGTGATGACCGGGCTGACCGACGCGAGCCAGGCGCGTGACCTGGCCGACCGGGTGGTCGCGGCGCTGGCCGAGCCGGTGCCGCTGGACGGGCTGCCACTGGACGTGGGCGGCTCGATCGGGATCGCGCTCTTCCCGGAGCACGGCGAGGACTTCGCCACCCTGATGCGCCACGCCGACGTGGCGATGTACGACGCCAAGCACCGCAACGACACGGTGGCCGTCTACGCCCCGGCATCCGATCACAACTCCGCCGAGCGGCTCAGCCTCCTCGCCGACCTGCGCCGGGTACTGGAGTCCGGCCCGTCGGTCGACGACCCGCTGGACGCCGAGCCGGCGGGACACGCCCGGCCGGCGGGAACGGCCGACGAGGACGACCGGGACGCGGGGGCGGCCGAGTCGGGTGGCGCCGAGCGGGCGGCCGACCTACCCCTCGGCACGGCGGCGGAGGTGCGCGGCGGGGATGGTGCGGCGCTGCCCAGCGGTGACCTGCGCCCCGCCGAGGCCGCGCCGCACGAGGACGCGTCGCCGGTGGTCGCCGCGCTCCCGCCGTCCGGCGGCCGGTGGTGGGGGCGCCGCCGCCGGCCGGGCACCGAGCTGACGCACGCCGACGAGCTGATCAACCGGATCGCCACCGGCGCCGACCCGATCCGTGGCCGGAACACCCGCGCCACGGTCGCCGGCACCCGCCCGGGCCCGGTCCGGGACCGGCGCGCCGGGGGCGGGCAGGGACGGCGATCGCCGAACGGGGGCGCGGTGTCCGCGCTGGCTGGCGGCGGCGCCGGTCCGCGACGTGACGTCGGGCCGGCCACGCCGGACGTGCCGCTCGGGCCGACCGGTTGGGCGCACTCCGGCGGTGAGACGGCCGACGACGCCGGCGAGATCACCATGTACTACCAGCCGCAGATCGCCATCGCGACCGGCGAGGTGGTCGGCGTCGAGGCGCTGCTGCGCTGGCGGCACCCACGGCGGGGGATGGTCGACCCGGAGGAGCTGATCCGGGTGGCCGAGCAGAGCGCGGTGATGCGACTGCTCACCCGGCGGGTGGTCGACGACGTGGTGGAGCAGCTCGCCAAGTGGTCGGCGGCCGGCATCGGGCTGCGGGCGGCACTGAACGTGAGCGTGCGTGACCTGCACACCGGCGAGATCGCCGACCAGATCGCCGACCGGCTGAGCCGCTACGGGGTGCCGGCCGAGCGGCTGCAACTGGAGATCACCGAGGGTGCCCTGATGGCCGACCCGCGCCGGGTGCTGGCCACGATCTCCCGGCTGCACCGGATCGGGGTGGCCATAGCCCTGGACGACTTCGGCACCGGGTATTCCTCACTGCAGCACCTGCGTCGGCTACCGCTGTCCGAGGTGAAGGTGGACCGCTCGTTCGTGCTGGGCATGGCCGACGACGCCGACGACGCGGCGATCGTCCGGTCGATGATCGAGCTGGCCGGCGCGCTGGGGCTGCGGGTGGTCGCCGAGGGCGTGGAGGACGAGCGGACCTGGCGGATGCTGCACGCCGCCGGCTGCGACGCCGCGCAGGGCTGGTTCTACGCCCGACCGATGCCCGCCGAGGAGCTGGTCACCTGGCTGGCCCGGTACCGACCGGTCCGCCCGAGCGGCGGCCCGGAGCCGGACGCCGGCCGTCGTCCGACCCGCTGACCCGCCCGCCGACGCGGCGCGAGAGGCCGGCGGAGGGGGAGTCGTGGACGCGGCACCGGAGCGGAACAATAGACTCGCTCCGGTCACCGCGCGTCACGCTCCACCCGTCGCGCGATCGGCACACCGCCCGACCAGCAGGACATCAGAAGGGGGCACGGATGGCCGCCATCTCCCGCGAGGAGGTCGCGCACCTGGCGCGCCTGTCGCGGCTCGCCGTCACCGAGGAGGAGCTGGACATGTTCGCCGGCCAGCTCGACGTGATCCTCCAGGCGGTCGCCCAGGTCGGCGAGGTCGCCGCGGCGGACATCCCGCCGACCTCGCACTCGGTGCCGCTGACCAACATCTTCCGCGAGGACGTGGTCACGCCGTGCCTGACCCCGCAGGAGGTGCTGTCGGGCGCACCCGACGTCGAGGACCAGCGGTTCCGCGTACCGCGGATCCTGAGTGAGGATGTGGCCTCATGAGCGACCTGACCAGAATGACCGCGACGGAGATCGCCGCCCTGGTCGCTGGCGGCGAGACCTCCGCCGTCGAGGTGACCCGCGCCCACCTGGACCGGATCGCCGCGGTCGACGACCGGGTGCACGCCTTCCTGCACGTGGACACCGACGGCGCGCTGGCCGCCGCCCGCGCCGTGGACGAGCGCCGGGCCGCCGGCGAGGAGCTGGGCCCGCTGGCCGGCGTGCCGGTCGCGGTGAAGGACGTGCTCGCCACCCGGGGCGTGCCGACCACCGTGGGGTCGAAGATCCTGGAGGGCTGGCGCCCGCCGTACGACGCGACGATCGTGCAGCGGCTGCGTGAGGCCGGCACGGTGATGCTCGGCAAGACGAACATGGACGAGTTCGCGATGGGCTCCTCCACCGAATACTCGGCGTACGGCGCGACGCACAACCCGTGGGACCTGAGCCGGATCCCGGGCGGCTCAGGTGGCGGCAGCGCCGCCGCGCTGGCCGCGTACGAGGCGCCGCTGGCGATCGGCTCGGACACCGGCGGCTCGATCCGCCAGCCCGGCGCGGTCACCGGCACCGTCGGCGTGAAGCCCACCTACGGCGGCACCTCCCGCTACGGGCTGGTCGCCTTCTCCTCGTCGCTGGACACCCCCGGCCCGTGCGCCCGTACGGTGCTCGACGCGGCCCTGCTGCACCAGGTGATCGGCGGGCACGACCCGCGCGACTCCACCTCGATCCCGCAGCCGGTGCCGGACGTGGTGGCCGCGGCGAAGCTCGGCGCGACCGGTGACCTGACCGGCGTGCGGCTCGGCATCGTCAGCGAGTTCGTCGGTGAGGGCGCCGAGCCGGGCGTGATGGCCGCGTTCCGCGAGGCGGTGGACGCGCTGGCCAAGCTGGGTGCGGAGATCGTCGACGTGTCCTGCCCGACCTTCGCCTACGCGCTGCCCGCGTACTACCTGATCGCCCCGAGCGAGTGCTCCTCCAACCTGGCCCGGTTCGACGGCGTCCGGTTCGGCCTGCGGGTCGGCGACGACGGCAACCGGTCGCTGGAGGAGGTCATGTCGCTGACCCGGGAGGCCGGTTTCGGCCCCGAGGTCAAGCGCCGGATCATGATTGGCACGTACGCGCTGTCGTCGGGTTACTACGACGCGTACTATGGGCAGGCGCAGAAGGTCCGGACGCTGATCACGCGGGACTTCACCGCCGCGTTCGAGCGGGTCGACGCCCTGATCTCGCCGACCACCCCGTCCGTGGCGTTCCCGATGGGCGCGCGCACCGCCGACCCGTACCAGATGTACCTGGCCGACCTGTTCACCATCCCGACGAACCTGTACGGCGGACCGGGCATCTCGGTGCCCTGCGGCCTCTCCGAGGGGCTGCCCGTCGGCCTGCAGGTGATGGCCCCGACGATGGCCGACGACCGGATGTACCGGGTCGCCGCCGCGCTGGAGTCCGCGGTCGGCACGTTCACCCCACCGGCACTGTGAGGCAGGAGCCCAGATGACGACGACGCTGCCCGCGTACGACGAGGTCGTCGCGCGCTACGAACCGGTGATCGGCCTGGAGACCCACGTCGAGCTGGGCACGAACACCAAGATGTTCTGCGGCTGCCCGACCGACTTCGGTGGCGAGCCGAACACCCGGGTCTGCCCGGTCTGCCTGGGCCTGCCTGGTTCGCTGCCGGTGGCCAACAAGGCGGCCATCGAGGCGATCATCCGGATCGGCCTGGCGCTGAACTGCTCCATCGCCGAGTGGTGCCGGTTCGCCCGGAAGAACTACTTCTACCCGGACATGCCGAAGAACTTCCAGATCAGCCAGTACGACGAGCCGATCTGCGTCGACGGCTACCTGGACGTCGAGGTCAACGGCGAGACGGTGCGGATCGAGATCGAGCGGGTGCACCTGGAGGAGGACACCGGCAAGACGCTGCACGTCGGTGGCGCCACCGGCCGCATCCACGGCGCGACCGAGTCGCTGGTCGACTACAACCGGGCCGGCATTCCGCTGGTCGAGATCGTCACCAAGCCCATCCCGGGCACCGGCGCGCTCGCGCCCGACGTGGCCCGGGCGTACGTCACCGAACTGCGGGACGTGATCCGCACTCTCGGCGTCTCGGACGTGCGGATGGAGGAGGGTTCGCTGCGCTGCGACGTGAACACCTCGCTCAACCTGCCGGGGCAGGAGTGGGGCACCCGCACCGAGACCAAGAACGTCAACTCGCTGCGCTCGGTGGAGCGGGCGGTCCGCTCGGAGATGCTGCGGCAGGCCTCGGTGCTGGACGCCGGCGGCCGGATCACGCAGGAGACCCGGCACTTCCACGAGGACACCGGCGACACCACCCCGGGACGCTCCAAGGAGACCGCGACCGACTACCGGTACTTCCCGGAGCCGGACCTGGCGCCGATCGCCCCGGACCCGGCCTGGGTCGCGGAGCTGAAGGCCGCCCTGCCGGAGCTGCCGCGGGTGCACCGGCGCCGCCTCCAGCAGCAGTGGGGCCTGTCCGACCTGGACATGCAGTCGGTGCTGAACGCCGGTGCGGTCGAGCTGATCGAGGCGACCGTCGCCGCCGGCGCCACGCCGGCCGCCGCCCGTAAGTGGTGGCTCGGCGAGCTGTCCCGCAGGGCCAACGAGAGCGGCGTGGAGCTGGCTGACATCGGCGCCACCCCGGCCCAGGTCGCCGAGTTGCAGGGCCTGGTCGACGCCGGAAAGCTCAACGACAAGATGGCCCGCGCGGTGCTGGAGGGCGTGGTCGACGGTGAGGGCTCGCCCACCGAGATCATGACCAACCGGGGCCTGGAGGTCGTGTCGGACACCGGCGCGCTCACCGCCGCGGTGGACGAGGCGATCGCCGCCAACCCCGGCATCGCGGACAAGATCCGTAGCGGCAAGGTCGCCGCGGCCGGCGCGCTGGTCGGCGCGGTCATGAAGACCACGCGCGGCCAGGCCGACGCGAAGACCGTCCGCGAGCTGGTCCTGGAGCGCCTCGGCGTCCAGGGCTGAAACCCGCCCGGAGCAGGCCGTCGCCGTGACCCGGCGGCGGCCTGTAACCGCTGTCGCGTACGCGGCCACCCCGCGTCCCCCTCGCGAGGGCGTCAACGACGACGCCCGGATGGAGTCACCGTGAACCAGCACGACCTCGATGTCCTCGACGAGATCCAGCGGCGGGTGCTCTGGCTCGCCACCCGGATCGTGGACGCCGCCAACCACGACCGGGTCACCGGCGACGGGGTGAAGGTCGGCGGGCACCAGGCGTCCAGCGCCTCCCTGGTCACCGCGATGACCGCGCTCTGGTTCGCGCACCTGGACGCCGAGGACCGAGTCGCCGTCAAGCCGCACGCCTCCCCGGTGTTCCACGCCATCCAGTACCTGCTCGGCAACCTGGACCGCTCGTACCTGCCGCGGCTGCGGGCCCGGGGCGGCCTCCAGTCGTACCCGTCGCGCACCAAGGACCCCGACGAGGTGGACTTCTCCACCGGTTCGGTCGGTCTCGGCGCCGCGGCGCCGCTCTTCGCCGCCGCCACCCGGCGTTACGTCGACGCGCACTTCGGCGCCCGCCCGCACTCCCGGTTCGTCGCGCTGATCGGCGACGCCGAGCTGGACGAGGGCAACATCTGGGAGGCGGTCGCCGACCCCGCCACCACCGGCCTGGGCAACGTCATGTGGCTGGTCGACTTCAACCGCCAGTCGCTGGACCGGGTGGTGCCCGGCATCCGGATCAACCAGTGGCGCGGCCAGTTCGAGGCGGCCGGCTGGCACGTCGTGGAGGTCAAGTACGGCCGCCGGCTCGCCGAGGCGTACGCCCGGCCCGGCGGCGAAGCGCTGCGCGACTGGATCGACGCGATGCCCAACGAGCAGTACCAGTCGCTGTTCGGGCTGGCCGGCACGGCGCTGCGCAAGCAGTTCCTGGACGGCGCGCCGTCCGGCATCGCCGAGCTGATCGCCGACGTCGCCGACGAGGAGCTGGGCCCGCTCGTCACCGACCTCGGCGGGCACGACCTGCAGGCGATGCTCGACGCGTACGCCCAGTGCGACGCGGTCACCGACCGGCCCAGCGTCGTCTTCGCGTACACGGTCAAGGGGTGGGGGTTGCCCATCGCCGGCAACCCGCGCAACCACTCGGCGCTGCTCAGCACCGAGCAGGTCGACGCGTTGCGCGCCGCGCAGGGGCTGACCCGCGAGACCGAGTGGGATCGCCTCGACCCGGCGTCACCCGCCGGCATCCGGGCCGGCGCCCGCCGGGAGGCGCTGTCCCGCGCGCCCCGCGAGCGGGCGCTGGGGGTCACGGTTCCGGAGAGCACAGGAGTACGCGCGGCCAAGCCGATCTCCACGCAGGAGGTCTTCGGCCGGGTGCTGGTGGACCTGGCTCGGGACCGGGAGGTCGGCCGCTACCTGGTGACGACGGCACCGGACGTGGCCACCTCCACCAACCTCGCCGGGTTCATCAACAAGACCGGGGTGTTCGCCCCGACCGAGCAGCGTTCCTGGACCGAGGACCGGATGCTGCGCTGGACGGAGAGCCCCGCGGGGCAGCACATCGAGCTGGGCATCTCGGAGATGAACCTGTTCCTGCTGCTCGGCCAGCTCGGCCTGTCCTGGGATCTGTCCGGGCAGCCGCTGCTGCCGGTGGGCACGGTCTACGACCCGTTCGTGCTGCGGGGCCTGGACGCGTTCCTGTACGGCACCTACTCCGGCTCCCGGTTCGTGGTCGCCGGCACCCCGTCGGGCATCACCCTGGCCCCGGAGGGCGGCGCCCACCAGTCCACCATCACCGCCTCCGTCGGGCTGGAGCTGCCCGGGGTGACCTTCGTCGAGCCGGCGTACGCGACCAGCCTGGACTGGCTGCTCTGCGACGCGCTCGGGCGGATCGCCGGCGGGTCGGCCCCGGCCGCCACCGCCGCGCCGACCGAGGACGGGGCGTACTACTTCCGGCTGAGCACCCGGCCGCTGGACCAGGCGCCGTTCGAGGCGGCCCGGGCTCGGCTCGGCGACGCGGTGCTGCGCCGGCAGGTGGTGGCCGGGGCGTACCGGTTGGTCGACGCCCACCAGGCGTACCCGCACCTGGCCGACGCCCCGGTGGTGCAGCTGGCCGCCTCGGGTGCGGTGCTGCCCGAGGTGCTGGCCGCCGCCGCCGAACTGGCCGAGGAGGGCGTCGCCGCGCACGTGGTGGACGTGACCTCGCTGGATCGGCTCTACCGGGCCTGGCAGCGCACGCTGCGCCAGGGTGTGCGGACGGCGACGGTGCCGAGCGTGCCGGGCGCGCTGCGGTCCGCGTTCGCCGACCGGGTGCCGGTGGTGACCGTGCACGACGCCGCGTCGCACGCGATGGCCTGGCTCGGATCGGCGGTCGGCGCCCCGGCGGTGCCCCTCGGGGTGGACGAGTTCGGTCAGTCCGGCACCGTGGCGGAGCTGTACGAGCTGCACGACCTGCTGCCCGGCAGCATCGTCAACGCCGCCCTGGCCGCCCTCGCCCTGCGCTGACGCCCGAGTTCCCGACGGTGCGGCCCCGGCCCGCGTTCAGCGGGTCGGGGTGGGAGTGACCGAGGGGGACGGCCCGGCGGTCGGGCCGTCCACCACGTGCCGTTCCAGGTTGACCTGGGCCTGCCCGGTGCCGCCGACGGTGATGTCGTCGTACGCCTGGAGCATCTTTTGCTGGTCGAAGTAGAGCACGCTCATCGACAGCGGGGTCGGCTTCTCACCCTCCAGACCCCGAAGCCCGGCGCCGCCGGTGGAGCCCTCCACCATCAGCGTGGTGGGCTGCTGGCCGGGGGCCTGGGGCAGCTTGGAGATCTGGCGGGCGTGGGTGTGCCCGGCGAGCACCAGCGGGCAGGTGCCGGCGAGCGGCCCGGCCGACGCCGGGTCGTGCACCAGCGCGATGTTCACCGGCCGTGGTGAGCGGCGCACGGTCGTGGCGAGCTGTTCGCCGGCTCCGATCACCTGGTCGGCAACCTGCTGGGTCAGCCCGCTGCCGGCCGGCGACGTGTTCTTGTCCGGGGTGAAGCGGGGGTCGCCGATGCCGGCGATGGTCAGCCCGGCGACCGTGGTCGTCGAGTTGTTCAGCACGATCGCATTCGGTTGGCGGGCCACCGCGGCGCCGGTCCGGCCGGAGTCGTGGTTGCCCCGGATGAAGACGTACGGCTTCTTCAGCAGGCCGATCGAGCCGACGAAGGACGCCTCCGGCTCGCTGCCCCAGTCGGTGATGTCCCCGGTGTCGATCACCACGTCGATGTCGAACTGCTCCACCACCGTCCGGATCAGCTGCCAGGCGGTCGGGTTGAGGTGCAGGTCCGAGATGTGCAGGACCCGGGTGGTGCCCGGGGCCGGCTCGAACACCGGCAGCGCCGACACCGTGGTGTAGAGCTGGCTGACGTTGCCGACGATGCGTTGCAGCTGCTCGGCGTACTTGGTGTAGTCGTTGGCGATCCGGCGGGCGTCACCGACGATGGCCGGCGCGTTGACCAGCAGCCCCTCGTAGCGCGGCTCCTCTATCGCCTGCGGGCGCAGGGTGGCCGCCGCCGTGCCGAGGCTGCCGGCGGTGACCAGGAGCGCCAGCCCGCCGGCCCAGGCGGTGCGCCGTACGTCGCGGAAGGCCAGCCCGGCCAGGATCAGGGTGACCAGCACCGCCGAGGCGAGAGTCCGCAGGCCGAGCCGCATCACCCCGGACCGGACGTCCTCGACGGCGCTCTGGCTGGCCCGGCTGATGCTGGCGGGGTCGTCGATCAGCGCCTCGGTGCGCCCCTGGTCCAGTGCGCCGAGTCGCACGGTGAGGTGCGTGGGCCCGTCGTGGCTGTCGAGCAGCAGCGCGCCGAGTGGCGGCACGTCGACGGTAGTGCCGCCGGCGCTGGCGGGGGCGAGGGTGAGGGTGGCCCGGAACGGCCCGATGTCGGTGTCCACCCGGCCGCCGGCGAGCACCCCGAGCACGGCTCCGGCCAGTGCCACGGCGAGCACGGCGAGGATGACCCCGGTGCGGCGCACGGGACCGGGCCGGCCTACCGACCGCCTCGGCGCAGGACTGGTCACCGGCTCGTCCCGGTCCCCGGCGCCGTCGTGCTGCTCGTCGTGCTGCCCGTCCATGCTGAGAGTCTGACCTGCCCGTCGGAGGATCTTGGCAAACCTGACCGGATGGTGACGCGAATCAGCTGCGACCGCCGTCGCCGCCGGCGAAGACCACCCGCAGGAGACGGTCGTCGTCGGCCGCCGGGGCGCCCCGTCCGTCGTGGTTGGAGGTGCTCACCCAGAGTGAGCCGTCCGGCGCGGCGGCCACTGCGCGCAGCCGGCCGTACCGGTTGGTGAGCAGCTCGCTGGGCTGCCCGAGCAGCGTGCCCGTGTCGGTCAGCTCCATCACCCAGAGCCGCTTGCCGCGCAGGCAGCCGGTGACCAGCAGCCGGTCCGTGGCGGCCAGGCCGGAGCAGGACGCGTCCGAGGTCGCCCACTGGGTGATCGGGTCCGTGTACCGCCTGTCGTCAACCCGCCCCTCAACCTCCGGCCAGCCGTAGTTGCCACCCTTGGTGATCTGGTTGATCTCATCCCAGGTGTTCTGGCCGAACTCGACGGCGTACATCCGTTTGGCTGCGTCCCAGGTGAAGCCCTGCACGTTGCGGTGCCCCAGCGACCAGACCGGGGAGCCGGGGTACGGATTGCCCGCTGCGGGCTTGCCGTCCGGGGTGATCCGCAGGATCTTGCCGCCGAGGCTCTTCACGTCCTGGGAGTTCGGGCGCTGCCCGGCGTCCCCCGTGCTGACGTAGAGCTGCCCGTCGGGGCCGAAACCCAGCCCACCGCCGTTGTGCACGTTGGCTTTCGGGATGCCGGTGAGGATCGGGGTGGGTTGCCCGCCGAGTTGCAACCGGACGACCCGGTTGTCCTGCTCGGTGGTGTAGTAGACGAAGAGCGTCCGGTCCCGGTCGTAGCCGGGGGAGACGGCGATGCCCAGCAGGCCGCCCTCGCCCGCCGCGGCCACGTCGGTGATCGTCTGCACCACGCGGATCCGCAGCCCGTCCGGCCCGGACTCGGGGCCGACCTGGAGGATCCGGCCGCTGTCCCGCTCGGTGACCAGCGCCCCGCCGTCCGGCAGGAAGGCGATGGCCCAGGGCACCCGCAGCCCCTTGGCGAGCACGGTCGCCACCGCCTGCTGGCCGGCGCCGCCAGGGCTGGCCGACGCCGACGGGGTCGGCAGGTTGGGCGGCTCACCGGCCGGGTCCGGCTCCGGCTCACCGAAACTGCAACCGGCGGTGAGGAGCAGGGCCGCGCAGGACGCCGCGAGGGCCGCACGGAGGCGGCGGATGCGAGAGTACGGGGGACGGGCGCTCACCCGGCCCAGGGTAGCCCGCCGGCCGCCCCGGCCGGGCCCGACGGGATCCGACCGGCCGCCGGTGGTGGGGCCGGTGATCCCCGGGTGGACGGTTCAGCGAGCCCGTACGGCCAGCAGCGCGGTGTCGTCCTCACGGTGCCGGATCGAGCTGAGCAGCAGGTCGCACAGCTTGTCGAGGGGCAGCGTGTCGGTGCCGGCCAGCCGGGCCACCAGCTCGGCCAGCCCGTCGTCGATGGACCGGTCCCGTCGTTCGATCAGCCCGTCGGTGTAGAGCAGCAGGGTGTCGCCGACGGCCAGGCTGGTCGATCGGCTGGTTCGCCGCGACGGGCGAGCCAGGCCGAGCAGCGGCTCCGGCGGCGCTTCGAGGATCTCCACCGCCCCGCCGGCGCGGACCAGCAGGGCCGGCGGGTGCCCGGCGTTGCACCACGTCATCTCCCGGGCGCCGGAACGCTCGGGACAGATCCGGACCAGCGTCGCGGTGGCCGGGATCGGCAGCCGCAGGCCGCGCATCGCGCCGTCCAGGTGGGTCATCAGCTCGCCGACCGTGTCCGGCCGGCCGAACGCGTTGCCGCGCACCAGGTTGCGCAGCTGACCCATGGTCGCCGCCGCCTCGATGTCGTGCCCGGCGACGTCTCCGATCGCGGCGATCAGATCCCCGTCGGGTTGGACGAAGGCGTCGTACCAGTCGCCGCCCACCGCCACCCGGTCGGCCGCCGGCTGGTAGCGGGCCGCCAGCTCCAGCTCGGGTACGACCGGCAGCCGCGGCAGCATGCTGTGCTGCAGGACCTCGGCGACGTGCCGCTGCTCGCCGTACATCGAGCTGTTGCCGATCGCCTGTCCGGCCCGGCGGCCGATGTCCACCGCGGTGAGCAGGTCGCGGTCGTCGAACTGCTGGCGTTGGGAGTCGTTCACGAGGGTGATCGCGCCCAGCACGGTGCCGCCGGCGGCCCGCACCGGCACGCTCAGGTAGGAGGCGATGCCCAGGCGGGCGGCGATCGACGACATCTCCGGGTTCGTGGTTCCCCGCGTCACGTCGGCCAGTGACGCCACGCCGCCGAGCCGGGGCTGGCCGGTCCGCAGCACCGCCCGGATGATCGACTCCGGGCTCAGACCGGTACGCAGCAGCTCGGCGAAGCGGTCGACGTCCGCCGTCCGGGCCGGATCGCGGTGCACCGCGACCACCTCGCGGGGCAGACCGGTCGGCCCGACCAGGGTGAGCAGGCACCAGTCGGCGAGCAGCGGCACCATGGTGGCGGCGAGCCGGCGCAGCGCCGTGCCCACGTCCAGCGTGCCGGCCAGCGTCTCGCTCACCCCGGCGAGCAGTTCCAGCCGATCGTGCGCCTGCACGACCCGCCGGCGGTCCTCCTGCGCGCCGTCCAGCGCGATCCGCAGCCGTAGCTCCGACGAGCAGGCGGCAGCCAGGTCGGCCAGCGTCTGCAGCTGCCCGGCGGTCCAGACCCGCGGTTTGCTGTCGATGGCGCAGAGTGAGCCGAGCACCCGGCCGGAGAGGTCGGTCAGCGGCATCCCCGCGTACGCGACCATGCCGAGGTCGTCGATGGCCAGGTTGTCCCGTACCCGGGGGTAGAGCCGGGCGTCCGGCAGCACCATGGGCACCTCGATGTCCACCACGTGCTGGCAGAACGAGTGGCTCAGCGGGGTGTGCCGGCGCTCCGCCCAGGGCTCGGGCAACCCGACCGCGCCCGGAAAGAACTGCCGGTCGGCGGAGACCAGGGAGACCAGCGCGACCGGAACGTCCAGCAGGTCACTGACCAGGCGGGCGAACCGCTCGAACGCCTCGTCCGGGGCGGCGTTCAGCCCGGTGTCGGCGAGCGCCCGCAGCCGTGCCGGGTCGCTGAGCGCCGGGGGTGGGGCGATCGCGCGCCGGGGGCGGGCGGGGGAGCCGTCGGTCATCGCGAACCTGTCTGCCGGGGTGGAGGCCGAACTGGGCTCCGGCCCCTCGTTATACCTCGTCGGCGCCTGGCCTGAACATCGGTGTGCCGAGGCTCGCTCGCCCTGCGCGCCGCCACCTCCGGATCCCCGTTTGCCGCCGTGCCCGCACCGTCCACGGCCTCGGAGGCTATCGTCGGCGGACGTGAAGGTATGGATCCCGCACCAGGCCGGCCTGAACCTCATCGGCGAACTGCCCCCGGACGTGACGGTGGAGGTCGTCGAGCACGCCGACCGGCTGCCCTCGGCGGTGGCCGACGTGCGGTTCTGGGTGCCGCCGTTCCTGGCCGGCTCGGACGCGACCGCCCTGCTGCACGAGCTGCCCGATCTGGCGGCGGTGCAGCTGCTCTCCGCCGGGGCGGACGCCTGGGCCGGCCGCATGCCGGCGGGCGTCACGCTGTGCGACGCCCGGGGCGTGCACGACCCGTCCACCGCCGAGTGGGTCGTCACCGCGATCCTGGCCCAGCTGCGGGCGTTCCCGGCCTTCGTCCGGGCGCAGGCCGACCGGCGGTGGGCGTTCCAGGAGGAAGCCCCGACCGACGAGCTGACCGGCAAGCGGGTGCTCATCGTCGGGGCCGGGTCGATCGGCACCGCGGTACGGAACCGGCTCGCCCCGTTCGAGGTGAGCTTCACCCTGGTCGCGCGGACCGCCCGGCCCGAGCAGGGGGTGCACGGCGTCGACGAGCTGCCCCGGCTGCTGCCCGAGGCCGACGTGGTGGTGGTGCTGGTGCCGCTCACCGACCAGACCCGTGGCCTGATCGACAAGGAGTTCCTCGCCGCGATGCCGGACGGGGCGCTGCTGGTCAACGCGGCCCGGGGGCCGGTGGCCCGTACCGAGGCGCTCGTCGCCGAGTTGGGCACCGGCCGGATCGCGGCGGCGCTGGACGTCACCGACCCGGAGCCGCTGCCCGCCGACTCTCCGCTCTGGACGATGCCGAACGTGCTGCTCACCCCGCACGTGGCCGGGTCGGTGCGGGGGCTGCTGCCGCGGGCCTACCGGCTGGTCGGCGATCAGGTGCGGCGGTTCGCCGCCGGTCAGCCGCTGATCAACACGGTGGTCGACGGGTACTGACGGGAAGAGGTCTCAGCCGGCCGTGTCGGGCAGCGTCTGGCCGGTGGCGGAGACCAGCCGGGGCAGGTCCGTGCCGCGGACGGCCGGCAGGACGACCTGCTGGCCGTCGTCGAGCCGGGCGACCGCCCGTCCGCGCTGGTCGGTGACCAGCTCGACGACCCGGTCCCAGCTGATCCGGCGCTGCCCCGTCAACGCCCGCAGGCGCAGCTCCCGGGCGTCGGCGTCGGTGCCGGCCCGCCAGGCCCACACGCCGACGGCGAGTGGGACGAGCAGCACCGGCAGCAGGTACGCCCGGGCGTTGGCCAGCGGCAGGGCGCCGATGAAGGCGATGACCGCGGCCACCAGGATGGCTTGGTTGTACCGGAAACGGACCGTGTCGGGCGTACTCACCCTCTGATGATCCCACCACCGGCCGGTCCGGCTCGCGGCGGGCGGTGTCCGGCCGGTCAGCAGGCCGTACAGTGACACGGGTCACTGGCTCCTTCGGGTGACCGACGCGTAACCGATCTGGCCGCCGTTCGTTCTCGATTGTTGGGCAGCGGACCCGCAACGTCCGGCGCCCCGCACCGCCGCACCGCCCCCGTGCCCCTCACGAAGGCGACCGCCGTGCTCCTCGCGTACCCGTTCCGCCTCCTCGTCCCCCGCCGGGCCGCACCGGAGGCCGCCGTGTCCGCGGCGGTGGCGCTGCTCGTCCTCACCGGTGCCGCTGATCTGGTCCCGACCTCGGTGGTGATCGCGCTGGCCGGTGGCGCGGGCGCCACGCTCGCCGGGGTGCGGCTCTCCCGGCTGGCGACCCGCCGCCCCACCGATGCGTCCCCCACCGAGCTGTCGCCCACCGAGGTCACGCCCGCCGACCCGTCGACCGCCGGACCGTGGCGCGCCGACGCACCGCCCGGTAGGCCGATCGCAGTCGATCCCGTCGCCACGATGCCGTCGGGGCCCACGCCGCCCGCGTCGGGCGTGGATGCGGCCGGCGGGATGCCGGCGGCACGTCCGGCCGGGCGAGCCACCCGGCGGCGCGTGGCCGCACGTGCGGCGGGCGTGCTGCTCGACGCGGCGGTGGTGGCGGCCGGCCTCACCGCCGCCGTGCTGCCGCTGGCCGACACCGGGCACCGGACCGCGGCGCTGGTCGGGTTGCTGGTCGCGGCAGCCCTGTCCGCGGCCGGACTGCGCCGGCTCCCCGACCGGACGCGGCCACCGGTCCGGGTCCGGCTGCGCCACCTGATCGAGGCGACCGGCCCGGCCGTGGGGCTGGCCCTCGCCGCCTGGCTGCTGCTGCCCCGGGACATCCTGCCGGTGCCCGCCCGACTGGTCGCGGCACTGGGGCTCGGCGGGCTGGGCATGGCCGCGCTCAGTGCGCTCACCGGCCCGCATCGGCGCTCGGGTGCCGCGATCTGCCGGGGTGGAGTTCTGCTCACCCTGGTCGGGCTGGCGCTGCTGGCCACCCTGCCGCCCGCGCCGGCCGGTCGGGCGGCCCTGCTGGCCGTACCGCCGCTGGTGCTCGGGATGCTGCTCACCGCGCTGGGTGCGGGCGACGCCATGGATGCCGCCGGCGTGGAGGCGACGGATGAGCCGGCCGCCTGGCCCCGCTCGGTGCTCCCGGCGGCGATGCTGCTGCTGGCGGCGGGTCTGCACCTGGGCGCTGGCCGTTCGCCGGACCGGATGAGCGTGCTGCTGGCCGTGGCCGCGGTGCCGCCACTGGTGCTGCGCGAGCTGTTGCGCGCCGGTGACACGGCAACTCCCGACCGCCGTGCCGCACACCGCCGGCGTGCCGGCCGGGCCGTCCGGCACCGCCGCGCGAGCCAGCCACGCTGGCTCGGCGCGCCGGACCGCCGGGCCGGCGCGCCCGACGACCGGCCCGCCAGCTCGAACAGCATCGGCTCGACCTGGCCGCCCGACGGCGCGGTGCCGTGGTCGCCGCTCAGCCCCCGATCCGCGCGAGGTGGCGGCGGTCCGGGCGACCGCGCGGCCCTGATGGATGCCCTCGCCGCGATCGGCGACGTGCCGGCGCCAGCCGGCGCGCTGCTGCTGGTCGACCTGCACGGCGCGGACGGGATCGGCCCGGCGGCCAGGGAGGACGTGCTGGCCGAGGCGGTCCGTCGGGCCCGCGCGGTCGTCGCCCCCGGCGACCTGGTCACCGGCTGCGCGGGTGCCGGCTTCGCGGTGGTCACCGCCGTCGGCCCGGTGCTGGCGTACGCGTTGGGCACCCGGCTGATGACGGCGCTCACCCCGCCCTACCGGCTGGCCGGGTCGGTGCTGCGGGTGCAGGCGAGCATCGGGCTGGCCGAGGTGAGCGGCGCCGGACCGGCGGACGTGCTCCGCCAGGCCGAGCTGGCCCGGCGGCGGGCCGTGCAGCTGGGCCGGGACCGGGTCGAGTGGTACGACGCGTTCCTCGAGGAGCAGTTGGTCCGCCGGCTCGACCTGGAGCGTGAGCTGCCGGGTGCGGTGGCGCGTGGCGAGCTGGATCTGGTCTACCAGCCGGTGCTCGACCTGGGCGGCCGGCAGCCGGTGGGCGCTGAGGCGCTGCTGCGCTGGCGCAGCCCGGTGCTGGGCACGGTGCTCCCGGCTGAGCTGCTGCCGGTCGCCGAGGACCTGGACCTGGTCGGGGAGTTGGAGTGGTGGGTGTTGGACCGGGCGTGCCGCCAGTTGGCCGACTGGTCGGCGGGCACCCGGGAGCTGTGGATGGCGGTCAACGTCACCACCCGGGAGTTGACCACGCCCGACTTCGTGCAGCGTGCCGCGGCCGTACTGGCCGCGTACGGGGTGTCGCCGGAGCGGCTGGTGGTGGAGGTGGCTGAGCCGAGGATCGCCGCCGACCTGCCGACCGTGGTGGCCCGGCTGGCCGGCCTGCGGTCGCTGGGCGTCCGCACCGCGCTGGACGACTTCCGGGCCGAACAGGCCTCGCTGGCCCAGCTGCGCCGGCTGCCGATCGACCTGCTCAAGGTGGGCCCGGAGCTGGTGGGCGCCCGACCGGACGGGCAGCCGCCGCTGATCGACGTGGTGGTCAACGTCGGCGAGCGGCTGGGGGTGGAGATCGTCGCCGAGGAGCTGGAGTCACCGGCCCAGGTCGAGGGGGCGCACCGGGCCGGCTGCCGGTACGGGCAGGGCTTCGCGCTGGCCCGCCCGGCGACCGCCGAGCGGGTCGAGGCGTACTTCGAGGAGTTTCCCTCGACGTCCCGCTGACCACTCACCGCGGGTGAACCGGCTCACCTGCTCCGCGGAGGTGCGGTGCTGCCGCGCGGGGTGAGGTGCGGCGTCTCGTCCTGGACCCGGGTCGCGGGCTGCCCGGCGATGACGGCGAGAAGTTGCCGGGCGGCGTGCGCGCCGTACGCCGGGATGTCGCGGCCCAACGCGGTCAGCGGCGGGTGCACCAGCCGGCAGAGCGGTGAGTCGTCCCAGGCCACGATGGACAGATCGCCCGGCACGGTGAGCCCCATCTCCTGGGCCACGGAGAGCCCGGCGATGGCCATCACGTCGTTGTCGTAGATGACCGCGGTGGGCCGCTGCGCGGCGCTGAGCAGGCGGCGGGTGGCCCGGCCGCCCTCCTCGCCGGTGTAGTCGGACCAGACGGTGACCGCGTCGAGCAGGTCGAGCCGCCGGCATACCGCCGCGAAGGCCTCGGTACGGATCTCGGTGTGCCGCAGGTCGGGCAGGCCGCCGACCCGGGCGATGCGGCGGTGCCCGAGCGCGACCAGGTACTGCACCGCCTCGGTCAGTGCGGCTGCGTCGTCGGACCAGACGCTGGCCAGGTCGCCGGTGCCGCCCGGCCCGCCGATCACCACCGCCGGTAGCTGGAGCTGTTCGAGGGCGGGGATGCGGCGGTCGTCGGTGCGCAGGTCGCAGACGAGCACGCCGTCCACCCGGCGCTCGCCCCACCAGCGCCGGTAGACCGCGATCTCGGCGTCCTGGTCGGCCACCACCTGGAGGGTCAGCGCGTACGAGCGGGCGGAGAGTTCGGCCTCGACGCCGCTGATCAGCTCCATGAAGAACGGCTCGATGCCCAGTATCCGGGCCGGTCGGCACAGGGCCAGGCCGACCGCCTCGGCCGTGGCGCCGGAGAGTGCCCGGGCGGCGCTGCTCGGGCTGAACCCGATCTCGTCGGCGATGGCCAGGATGCGCTGCCGGGTGGTCTCGGAGACGCCGGGCTGCCCGTTCAGCGCGTACGACACGGCGCCCTTGGACACCCCGGCGCGTCGGGCGACGTCGGCGATGGTCGGCCGCTTCACCGGCGTGCTCCTTCACTCTCCGCCCCCAGGGGCCGGGTTTCTGGCTGACCGTCACCACACTCGGCCCGGTCAGCGGGCGGCGGGGTGAGTCGGCGGCCTCAACCTAGCGCAACCGGTGTCGGCGGCGGGCGACCGAAAGTCCACGATCGAATCGGCCGCCGGCTGCGGGGTGCTTGCACGGTTCAGCGTACCGATGCCCTCGCGGTTTCAGAGCGCGGTCCGGCGTGCGGAGCTGCTACGGAAAGCGCTCCACCACTCGTGTTCGCGCTCCCAGGAATCCCTCCGGGTGACGGGCCGAGCACCGCCGTAACAAGCCGTTGACACCCCTGGAACCGGCCCGTACGGTGGCCTCACTTATCCGGTTCAGTCAACGTCTCTCGTCATCTACCGCCGGGTGCTCGCCGAGGCCTTCGTGGCTACCATCCCCTTGCTGATCATGCTGTTCATCGGTGGACGCCAGATCGTCCGCGGAATCATGGAAGGTGCGGTGAAATCTTGAGCCGACAGGCACTCCACGACGGCTGGACCCTGCGGGCGGCGCCCGGAGCACAGGTCCCGGCGGAAATCGCCGACCGGTCCGTGCCGGCCACCGTGCCCGGCTGCGTGCACACCGACCTGCTCGACGCCGGCCTGATCCCCGACCCCTACCTCGACGACAACGAGGTGGCGCTGGCCTGGATCGGGCGCACCGACTGGAGCTACCGGACGAGCTTCCGCCGCCCGCCCGGCGACCACGACCGGGTCGACCTGGTCTGCGCCGGCCTGGACACCGTCGCCACCCTCACCGTCAACGGTGTCGAGGTCGGCCGCACCGAGAACATGCACCGCGGCTACCGGTTCGACGTCCGCTCGCTGCTGCGTGACGGCGACAACGACCTGGTGGTCACGTTCGGCTCCGCCTACCGGTACGCCGAGGCGCAGCAGGAGCGGCTCGGCGACCGGCCCAACGCCTATCCGGAGCCGTTCCACTTCATCCGCAAGATGGCCTGCAACTTCGGCTGGGACTGGGGCCCGACGCTGGTCACCGCCGGCATCTGGCAGGAGATCGGCCTGCACGCCTGGTCCACCGCCCGGCTGGCCACCGTCCGCCCGCTGGTCACCCTGGCCGGCCAGGACGGGCGGGTCGAGCTGCACGTCGAGGTCGAACGGGTCGCGGACGTCCCGCTGACCGTCCGGGCCACCGTCGCCGGCGCTCACGCCGAGGTGGTCGTCCCGGCCGGGCAGCGCACGGCCGTGCTGACCCTCGCCGTCCGCGAGCCCGCGCTGTGGTGGCCCCGGGGGTACGGCGAGCAGACGCGCCACCCGCTGGAGGTCACCCTGCACGCAGCGGACGGCGACACCCTGGACACCTGGTCCCGGCAGGTCGGCTTCCGCTCGGTCCGGCTGGACACCAGCCCCGACGAGCACGGCACCTCGTTCGCGCTGTCGGTCAACGACGTCCCGGTGTTCGTGCGCGGGGTCAACTGGATCCCGGACGACGCGTTCCCCACCCGGGTCACCCGGGAACGGCTGGCCGGGCGCTTCGACCAGGCCGCCGCGGCCAACATCAACCTGCTGCGGGTCTGGGGCGGCGGCCGGTACGAGTCGACGGACTTCTACGACCTCGCCGACGAGCGGGGCCTGCTGGTCCAGCAGGACTTCCTGTTCGCCTGCGCGGCGTACCCGGAGGAGGAGCCGTTCGGCAGCGAGGTGGCCGCCGAGGCCGCCGAACAGGTCACCCGGCTGGCACCCCACCCGTCGCTGGTGCTCTGGACCGGCAACAACGAGAACATCTGGGGCTGGCACGACTGGGACTGGCAGGAGGCGCTCGCCGGACGCACCTGGGGGCGCGGCTACTACCTGGACGTGCTGCCCCGCCTCGTCGGTGAGCTGGACCCGACGCGCCCGTACTGGCCCGGCAGCCCCTGGTCGGGCACTGAGGAGATCCACCCCAACGATCCGGCGCACGGCACCACGCACATCTGGGACGTGTGGAACACCGACGACTACACGAAGTACCGGGAGTACGTGCCGCGCTTCGTCGCCGAGTTCGGCTACCAGGGGCCACCGGCGTACGCCACCCTGCGCCGGGCGCTGAGCGACGAACCCCTCGCCCACAACTCACCGGGCATGGCGCACCACCAGAAGGCCGCCGGCGGAGACGCCAAGCTCCAGCGGGGCCTGGACGCCCACCTGCCCGCCCCGGCGGACTTCGACGACTGGCACTACCTGACCCAGCTCAACCAGGCCCGGGCGATCCAGCTCGGGGTGGAGCACTTCCGTTCGCACAGGGACGTCTGCGCCGGCACCATCGTCTGGCAGCTCAACGACTGCTGGCCGGTCACCTCCTGGTCGGCCATCGACGGTGACGGCCGGCGCAAACCCCTGTGGTACGCGCTACGCCACGCGTACGCCGACCGGCTGCTCACCGTCCAGCCCCGCGACGGCGGCCTGGCCCTCGTCGCGGTGAACGACGGCGGCACGCCCTGGCGGGCGTCGACCTCGGTGACCCGGCTGACCCTCGCCGGCGCGCCCAGGGTCAAGACGACGATGGAGCTGGACGTGCCCGCCTACTCGGCGGTGACGCTGGCGCTGCCGGCGGAGCTGGCCCGGCCGGACGAGGCCCGGCGGGAGCTGCTGGTCGCCGAGGCGGGGGAGAGCGCCGACCGGGCGCTCTGGTTCTTCGCCGAGGACCGCGACGGCGACTGGCCGGCGGCGGCCTGGGACGCGACGGTCGAGCCGGTCGACGGCGGGCAGCGGGTCCGGGTCACCGCCCGCACGGTGCTGCGCGACCTGACCCTCTTCCCGGACCGCCTGGACCCGACGGCGTCCGTGGACGAGGCGCTGGTCACCCTGCTGCCGGGCGAGTCGGTCACCCTCACCGTGCGGGCCGACACCGCGTTGGACCCGGCGGCGCTGACCAGCCGCCCGGTGCTGCGCTGCGTCAACGACCTCTGAAAGGAAGGGCCCCTTCTCAACGCCTCCGGTAGAGGAGGGGCCCCTTCTTGACAACCTGGGCGGACCGCCGTACCCAGCGGTTGAAGACTTCTTCAAGTGCTAAAGTCTTCGTATCGATCGGGGAGGTGCGCATGTCGGTCCCGCTTTACCAGGCGAAGGCGGAACTCTTCCGCACCCTCGGGCACCCGGTACGTATTCGGGTCCTCGAACTGCTTCAGGACGGCCCGAAGCCGGTCCGCGACCTGCTCGCCGTGATCGAGGTGGAGGCCTCCAACCTCTCCCAGCAGCTCGCCGTGCTGCGCCGTGCCGGGATGGTCACCTCACACCGCGACGGTCCCCTCGTCATGTACGCGCTCAGCACCCCGGACGTGGCCGACCTGCTGGCCGCCGGGCGGCGGATCCTCGGCGCGGTCCTCACCGACCGGGACGGCCTCCTCGACGAGCTGCGGGCCACCGGCGGGGACAGGTGAGCGGCGCCTTCCCTGTCGCCCGCGAGCGGCTCCTCGGGCTGCTGCCCGGCCGGGCCGACTGGGTGGCCGTCCGCCGCTCACCGCGCCGGGACCTGCTGGCCGGGCTCACCGTGGCGGTGGTGGCGCTGCCGCTGGCACTGGCATTCGGTGTCACCTCCGGGCTGGGCGCCCAGGCTGGGCTGATCACCGCCGTGATCGCCGGCGCGGTGGCTGCCGTCTTCGGCGGCTCCAACCTCCAGGTCTCCGGGCCGACCGGGGCGATGACCGTCGTGCTGGTGCCGGTGGTGCAGCAATTCGGAACCACCGGGGTGCTCATGGTCGGGGCGATGGCCGGCCTGGTGCTGATCGCGCTCGCCGTGGCCCGCCTGGGTCGGTACGTCCGCTACCTGCCCACCCCGGTGCTGGAGGGTTTCACCGCCGGCATCGCCGTGGTCATCGCCCTGCAACAGGTGCCCGCAGCGCTCGGCGTCACCGACGCGCACGGGGAGAAGGTCTGGGCCGTCGCCGCCGACGCGGTCGCCCGTTTCGTCGTACACCCGCGGCCGGCCGCGCTCGCCGTGGCCCTCGCCGTCGCGGCGCTGATGCTGCTGGGTGCCCGGTGGCGGCCCGGCCTGCCCTTTTCGCTGCTAGGCGTGAGCGCCGCCACCGTCATCGCCGAGGTTGTCCCGGTCGACCTGGTCCGGATCGGCGCGCTGCCGCAGGGCCTGCCCGCTCCCTCGCTCGGCTTCCTGGACCTCGACGCGCTCGGCGTGCTACTGCCCAGCGCGCTCGCGGTCGCCGCGCTCGCTGCCCTGGAGAGCCTGCTCTCCGCCACCGTCGCCGACGGCATGACCGTCGGTGAACGGCACGACCCGGACCGGGAACTGTTCGGTCAGGGGCTGGCCAACCTCGCCGCCCCGGTCTTCGGCGGCATCCCGGCGACCGCAGCCATCGCCCGTACGGCGGTCAACGTCCGCGCCGGGGCGGCCTCGAAGCTGGCGGCCCTCACCCACGCCGTCGCCCTCGCGGCGATCGTGCTGGCCGCCGCGCCGTTGGTCGGCCGGATCCCGCTCGCCGCCCTGGCCGGGGTGCTGCTGGCCACCACGGTCCGCATGGTGGAGGCTGGTTCGCTGTGGGCGTTGGCCCGGGCTACCCGGGGCGATGCGCTCGTGCTGGTGCTCACCTTCGCCGTCACCGTGATCTGGGACCTCGTCACCGCCGTCGCGGTCGGCGTCGGCGTCGCCGTGGTGCTCGCCCTGCGCGCGGTGGCCCGCAGCGCCCGGCTGGAACAGGTGCCCCTCGACCCCGGGGAACACAGCGCCGAGGAGTACGCGCTGCTCACCGAACACATCGTCGCGTACCGGCTGGACGGGCCGCTGTTCTTCGCCGCGGCCCACACCTTCCTGCTCGAGCTCTCCGAGGTCGCCGACGTCCGTGTCGTCATTCTGCGGATGTCCCGGGTGACCACCATGGACGCTACCGGTGCGCACGTCCTCGGCGATGCGATCCGACGGCTACGGGGACGCGGGATCACCGTCCTGCTCTCTGGCATCACCCCCGCCCACGAACAGGTCCTCGCCACCCTCGGAGTGGCCGACGACCTGCGCCGCGAGGGGCTGGTCTTTCCCGACACCCCGGCCGCGATCCGGCACGCTCGCGCGGAGGCGCTCTCCGTGCCGGGCGGCGCGGCTGGCCGGACGTGAGGGTCAGAGGGTGCGCGACCCGGGATCGGGGCCGGGTGGGGCTCAACCCAGGAGTCAGATCCGGGCGGCGGCGAGCACCTGGCCGACCAGGGCCCCGGACGTGCCCGATCGCTCGTACTCGGGCCGTTTGAGGCTGCCACCCATCAGCGGCGCAGGGTTGCGGTGCACCGCCGGGCTGTCCGACCTGACCAGGGCCGCGAAGTGGTACTCGTCGGCGCCGGTCGCCTCGACGATCCGGGCGATGTTGCGCGGGGTGATCCCGCCGCCCGGCATGATGATGATCCGCTCGGCTGCCCCGCGGACCAGGTCGGCGATGAGCGGGGCACCCTCCAGCACGCTGACCTCCTGGCCCGAGGTGAGCACCCGGTGGGCTCCCAGCTCGATCAGCTGCTCCAGGGCCGCGTACGGGTCGCGGGTCATGTCGAAGGCGCGGTGGAAGGTGATGCTGGCGCCACCGGCGGCGGCGATCAGCCGGCGGGTGGTCGGCACGTCGACGTCACCCTCGGCGGTCAGCGCGCCGATCACGATGCCGTGCGCGCCGGCGGCCACCGCGGCCCGTACGTCCCGCTCCATCGCCTCGATCTCCAGCGGCGAGTAGATGAAGTCGCCGGCCCGCGGCCGGACGATCACGTGCACCCGGATCCGGGTGACGCTGCGCAGGGTCGTTTCGATGGTGCCCAGGCTGGGCGTCAACCCGCCGTCGAAGAGTGCGGAGCACAGCTCCACCCGGTCGGCGCCGGCCTCCTCGGCGGCGACCGCCCCCTCGGCGCTGTCGACGCAGATCTCGAATGTGCTCATGACTCTTCCTTGTGATCGACACGGGGATCGCTGATATCGCGGTGTCCGGACCGACGGGATACCCCAGTCGTGTTGGTCATGCGAGCGCAGCCAAGCGCGTGACCGCTCGGCCCGACACGGTGGCCGCTCTACCCCGATGCCTACTCCGGGACGCGGCGGTAGGCGCCGTCGCTGGCCGAGGTGGCCATCGAGGCGTACGCCCGCAGCGCCGCCGACACCGGCCGCTGCCGGTCGGTCGGGGTGTACGGCTTGTCGCGCTTCTCCTCCTCGACCCGCCGGGCCTCCAACTCGTCGGACGGCACGTTCAGCTCGATGGACCGGCCCGGGATGTCGATGACGATCTCGTCGCCCTCGCGAACCAGTGCGATCAGCCCGCCGGAGGCCGCCTCGGGGGAGACGTGCCCGATGGAGAGCCCGGAAGTGCCGCCGGAGAAGCGGCCGTCGGTGAGCAGCGCGCAGGACCGGCCCAGCCCGCGGCCCTTGAGGAACGAGGTGGGGTAGAGCATCTCCTGCATGCCGGGGCCGCCCTTGGGCCCCTCGTACCGGATCACCACCACGTCCCCGGCGACCACCTGCTTGGCGAGGATCGCCGTCACCGCGTCGTCCTGGGACTCGTAGACCTTCGCCGGGCCGCGGAAGGTCAGGCAGTCGTCCGGCACGCCGGCGGTCTTCACCACGCAGCCGTCCGGTGCCAGGTTGCCGTGCAGGATGGCCAGCCCACCGTCGGCGGAGTACGCGTGCTCGCGGTCCCGGATGCAGCCGCCGGCCGCGTCGGTGTCCAGCGACGACCACCGGTTGGTGGTGGAGAACGGCTCGACGGTGCGCACCCCACCCGGCGCGGCGTGGAACAACTCGACCGCCGTCGGCGTCGGCGAGCCGCCGCGCACGTCCCAGTCGGTCAGCCACTGCGCCAGCGAGGGGGAGTGCACCGCGTGCACGTCCCGGTTGAGCTGCCCGGCACGATCCAGTTCGCCGAGGATCGCCGGAATGCCGCCGGCCCGGTGCACGTCCTCCATGTGGTACATCGGCGAGTTCGGCGCGACCTTGGCCAGGCAGGGCACCCGCCGGGAGATCGCGTCGATGTCGGCGACGCCGAAGTCCAACTCCGCCTCGCGGGCGGCGGCGAGCAGGTGCAGCACCGTGTTGGTGGAGCCGCCCATCGCCACGTCCAGGGCGACCGCGTTCTCGAACGCGGCCTTGGAGGCGACCGTGCGGGGCAGCACCGAGTCGTCGTCGCCGTCGTACCAGCGCTTGGCGATCTCCACGACGGTGCGGCCGGCCTCGACGAAGAGCGACCGGCGCGCGGCGTGGGTGGCCAGCGTCGAGCCGTTGCCGGGCAGCGCCAGCCCGATCGCCTCGGTGAGGCAGTTCATCGAGTTGGCGGTGAACATCCCGGAACAGGAGCCGCACGTGGGGCAGGCGGAGCGCTCGATCTCGCCGAGCTGGTCGTCGGTGACCGCCTCGTTCGAGGAGGCGATCATCGCGTCGATCAGGTCGATCTTGCTGTGCACGACGCCTTCGATCGCCATCGTCTTGCCGGCCTCCATCGGACCGCCGGAGACGAAGACGGTCGGGATGTTGAGCCGCAGCGCGGCCAGCAGCATGCCGGGAGTGATCTTGTCGCAGTTCGAGATGCAGACCAGGGCGTCCGCGCAGTGCGCGTTGACCATGTACTCCACCGCGTCGGCGATCAGCTCGCGACTGGGCAGCGAGTAGAGCATGCCGCCGTGGCCCATCGCGATGCCGTCGTCGACCGCGATGGTGTTGAACTCCCGCCCCACCCCGCCGGCCTCGGCCACCGCGTCGGCGACGAGGCCGCCCATGTCCTTGAGGTGTACGTGACCCGGCACGAACTGGGTGAAACTGTTGGCGATGGCGACGATCGGCTTGCCGAAATCGTCGTCGGTCATCCCGGTGGCCCGCCACAGGGCCCGGGCGCCGGCCATCGTACGACCGTGTGTGGAGGTCCTCGACCGCAGCTCAGGCATGCGTACCAGCATGACACCGCTCGGGCGCCGGACGTCCGGAGCGGGCGCCGTGTCCCAACAGATGCACACCCGGTCCCCACGACGAGCGCTCATCCGGCACTCTTGAGTGCGTGCACTTCCCCCCGGGCATGGTCGCTGTGGCGGCGCTGAGCGGGCTCGTCGCGGCTGTCGCCGCCGCACTGCTGACCGTGGTCGCCCGGCGGCGCACCGGGCCCCGCCGCCCCGCGCACGTCCTGCTCGTGGCTGCTGCCGGCGCCGCCGTGCTCAGCCTCCTGGTCGGGGTGGCGACCGTGCTCGCCACCGGCGAGCACTGGGCGCACGAGCAGGGGCAGCGCACCGGGTGGGCCACGGTGGTGGCGATCGGCACGGCGGTGAGTGGGCTCGCCTTCGCCGCCGGCCTGCTCCGGCTGCCCGGGGTGGCCGCCACCGCGGCGGGGACCGCCCGGCTGGCCCTGGACGGGTTGATCATGGCCGCCGCGCTCTGGTTCGTCGGCTGGGTGCTCTTCTCCGAGCCCACCCGGCTGCTCGGCGCCGCCACCCCGATGGCCTGCCCGGCGATCCTGCTGGCCACGGTGAGCGCCGCGCTCGGCACCGGGCTCTGCGTGATCGTCGTCTTCCGGGCCGCCGCCCCGCGTCGGCGGCTGGCCGCGCTCGGCGCGGGCATCAGCGCGGTGACCTGCGGCGGATTGGGTCTCGCCGCCGGGCTCTGCCAGGCCGGGCCGAGCATGGCGCTGACCGGCGCGGCGGTGCTCGCCGCCGGTCTGCTGACCGTCGCGCTCGCGGTGCATCGCGCCGACCGGCCGGGTCAGGTCGACCTGGATCTGATCGGTCGCGACGGCGAGTACGCGATCGCCCCGATGCTGGCGATGGCCGCCTCGGCGATGTACCACCTCCTCCAGGACGGCCGGTTCACCGCGGCGGGCATCGTCGCCGGCAGCGTTGAGGGCTTCGCCCTGGTGGCCCGGCAGTACCTCACCCTCAACGACGTCCGGAACTACGCCGGCCGGCTGGCCGAGCGGGAGGCGCACTTCCGCGAGCTGGCACACACCGACCCGCTGACCGCGCTGGCCAACCGGCGCGGGCTGCTGCGCGCCCTGCAAGACAGCGCGGCGGCGGGCACCCCGTGTGTGCTGCTCGGTCTGGACCTGGACGGCTTCAAGAACGTCAACGACATACGCGGCCACGACGTGGGCGACGCCGTGCTGGCCGAGGTGGGTCGGCGGCTGCGCGGCAACCTGCGCCCCGGCGACGTGGCGGCCCGACTCGGCGGCGACGAGTTCGCCGTACTCATGGCGGGCCGGCCCGCCGACGCGGATCGGGTCGCCGAGCGGCTGCTCGGGGTGCTCAACCGGCCGTACGACCAACCGGAAGGGCCCGTCTTCCTGTCGGTGAGCATCGGGGTGGCCGGGTGGGCCGGCGAGCCGGACGTCGAGTTGCTGCTGCGCCATGCCGACCTGGCGCTGCGCTACGCCAAGCAGCGCGGCAAGAACCGGATCGAGCGCTACGACGCCACGTACGACCAGCTGCTGCGCCGGCGCACGACGCTGGAGCACGAGCTGCGCGGAGCGATCGACCGCGACGAGCTGCGGCTGGCCTTCCAGCCGGTGGCCTCGCTGCCGTCGGTGCGGCCGGTCGGCGCCGAGGCGCTGCTCCGCTGGCACCACCCCGAGCTGGGTAACGTCCGCCCGGACGAGTTCATCCCGCTGGCCGAGGAGTGCGGCATGATCGCCACTCTCGGCGCCTGGGTGCTGCACCAGGCCTGCTACCAGCTTTCCCGCTGGCTGGCCGACGGGCACGACGTCTGGGTCTCGGTGAACGTCTCACCGCGCGAGCTGCACGCCCCGGAGTACGTGGTCCAGGTCGCCGAGGCGCTGCGCGCCCACCACGTACCGCCGCAGCGGCTGGTGCTGGAGGTCACCGAGCACGCGGTCGCCACCGACCTGGACGAGCTGATCCGGCGGCTGACCGCGCTGCGGCTGACCGGTGTCCGTATCGCGCTGGACGATTTCGGCGCCGGCTACTCCTCACTGGGGCAGCTGCGCCGGCTGCCGATCGACATCCTGAAGATCGACCACAGTCTGGTCGCCGAGCACGAGCCGGTCCGCCCGGTCGGCGCGGACGGTCCGGCGTTCGCGCCGATGGTCGACATCGTCATGCGCCTGGGCCACCAGTTGGGGCTGGAGGTGATCGCCGAGGGGGTGACCACCCCGACCGAGCTGGCCGCGGTGGTGGCCGCCGGCTGCCGATTCGGCCAGGGCGCGCTCTTCGGCTGGGGCGTGCCGGCCGAGCACCTGGAGGCGATGTTGGAGGCGGCCACCTCGCCGGGTGCGCGGCCCGCCCCGCTGCCCACGCCACGCCGGGTTCCGAGCGGGTCCGGGCAGGTCATTCCGGTTGCCGAGGGCGCGTCGCCGCCCGACGCGCCGCGCTCCGTTAACCAACATGTGGGATCAGTTGACTCATCGCGTGAGATGCGTCAGGCTTAGCCGCATGTCGTCGTACCGGTCGCTGCGAGTACTTACCTGAGCGCACTCTCCCTCATCGAGAGTGCGCTGGCCCCGTGCATCTGCACGAGGGCCGTTTTTATTGCCATCGGAACCTGTCGGGGCGGGCCCCGCCCGCGTCGCATCGCTTGACAAGCCCCAGCCATTCCAGCCGAAGGCCAGAACCGCCATGACGAGACCCACGCCCGAGACCCTCGCCCACACCGCCCGGCGCGCCCGCGCGGCCACCGAGCCGGCCGGCGACGTCGACCCCGCCGCCGCGAGCGCCGCAGCCACCCCGGCCGTCCCGGCGGTACGGACACCCGCTCCGGCGCAGGTCTCCGGCGCCGGCTCGCTCGTGCGGTCCCTCGAGGCGCTTGGCGTCGACGTCGTCTTCGGCATCCCGGGCGGCGCGATCCTGCCGGCGTACGACCCGCTCTACGACTCCACCGTCCGGCACATCCTGGTCCGCCACGAGCAGGGCGCCGGTCATGCCGCGACCGGGTACGCGCAGGCCACCGGCAAGGTGGGCGTCTGCATCGCCACCTCCGGCCCGGGCGCGACCAACCTGGTCACCCCGATCGCCGACGCGTACATGGACTCGGTGGCGATGGTGGCGATCACCGGCCAGGTGGCCCGCCCGTCGATCGGCACCGACGCCTTCCAGGAAGCGGACATCCAGGGCATCACCCTGCCGATCACCAAGCACAACTTCCTCGTGCAGAGCGCCGAGGAGATCCCGCAGGTGCTGGCCGAGGCGTTCCACCTGGCCAGCACCGGCCGGCCCGGCCCGGTGCTGGTCGACATCCCCAAGGACGTGCTCCAGGCGCCGACCACCTTCGCCTGGCCGCCCAACCTGGACCTGCCCGGCTACCGGCCCACCCTGCACCCGCACGGCAAGCAGATCCGCGAGGCGGCACGGCTGATGGCCGGCGCCCGCCGGCCGGTGCTGTACGTGGGTGGCGGGGTGCTCAAGGCCGGTGCCACCGACGGGCTGCGCCGGCTGGCCGAGCTGACCGGCATCCCGGTGGTCACCACGCTGATGGCGCTCGGCGCGTTCCCCGACTCGCATCCGCAGCACCTGGGGATGCCCGGCATGCACGGCACCGTGGCCGCGGTCTATGGCCTGCAGAAGGCGGATCTGGTCGTCGCGCTGGGTGCGCGGTTCGACGACCGGGTCACCGGCAAGCTCGACTCGTTCGCCCCGGACGCGATGGTGGTGCACGCCGACATCGACCCCGCGGAGATTGGCAAGAACCGGCACGCGGACGTGCCGATCGTCGGCGACGCCCGGCACGTCATCGACGAGCTGATCGCGGCGGTGACCGTCGAACGGTCGGCCGGGCACGGCAGTGACCTGGGCGACTGGTGGACCCAGCTCGACGACCTGCGCAACCGCTACCCGCTGGGCTACGACGAGCCGGCCGACGGCACGCTCTCTCCGCAGTACGTGATCAAGCGGCTGGGCGAGATCGTCGGCCCGGACGCGATCTACGTGGCCGGGGTGGGCCAGCACCAGATGTGGGCGTCGCAGTTCATCTCCTACGAGAAGCCGCACACCTGGTTGAACTCCGGCGGCCTCGGCACGATGGGCTACGCGGTGCCGGCGGCGATGGGCGCCAAGGTCGGCAAGCCGGACACGGTGGTCTGGGCGGTGGATGGTGACGGCTGCTTCCAGATGACCAACCAGGAGCTGGCCACCTGCGCGCTGGAGGGCATCCCGGTCAAGATCGCCGTGATCAACAACGGCAACCTCGGCATGGTCCGGCAGTGGCAGACACTGTTCTACAACGAGCGTTACTCCAACACCGACCTCGGCACGCACAAGCACCGCATCCCCGACTTCGTGAAGCTCGCCGAGGCGCTGGGCTGCGTCGGGCTGCGTTGCGAGAACGCCGATGACGTGGACAAGACCATCGCCGCCGCCATGGAGATCAACGATGCCCCGGTGGTGATCGACTTCGTGGTCGGCAAGGACGCGATGGTCTGGCCGATGGTCGCTGCCGGCACCAGCAACGACGAGATCATGTTCGCCCGCGGCGTCCGCCCGGTCTTCGACGAGGATGACATCTGATGACGATGCACACCCTGTCCGTGCTCGTGGAGAACAAGCCCGGCGTGCTCGCCCGGGTCTCCGGCCTGTTCTCCCGGCGCGGATTCAACATCGACAGCCTCGCCGTCGGTGAGACCGAGAACCCGGACGTCTCCCGGATCACCATCGTGGTCAACGCGGAGTCGTCCCCGCTGGAACAGGTCACCAAGCAGCTCAACAAGCTGGTGAACGTGCTCAAGATCGTCGAGCTGGACCCGCAGGTCTCCGTCGCCCGGGAGCTGCTTCTGGTGAAGGTCCGGGCCGACCGGTCCGCGCGCACCCAGGTGCTGGAGACGGTCAACCTGTTCCGCGCCCGGGTGGTCGACGTGGCACCGGACACGCTAACCATCGAGGCCACCGGCACCCCGGACAAGCTCGACGCGCTGCTGCGCGACCTCGAGTCCTTCGGCATCAAGGAAATGGTCCAGTCCGGGCTCGTGGCGATCGGGCGCGGCTCGCGTTCGATCACCGCCGGTCCCGCACTGCGGGCCGCCTGACCCATCCGCACAGACCACGACGGGCCGCCCGGGCCGTCGTACGAAAGGGAAGTCTCATGAGCGTTGAGGTGTACTACGACGACGATGCCGACCTCGGCCTGATCCAGGCCAAGAAGGTCGCGGTGATCGGCTACGGCAGCCAGGGCCACGCCCACGCGCTGTCGCTGCGCGACTCCGGCGTCGACGTGGTGATCGGTCTGCCGGAGGGTTCGAAGAGTCGCCCCAAGGCCGAGGAGCAGGGCCTGCGGGTCGTCACGCCGGCGCAGGCCGCCGCCGAGGCTGACGTGATCATGGTGCTCGCGCCGGACACCGCCCAGCGTGCCCTGTACACCGAGTCGATCGCCCCGCACCTCGCCCCGGGCAAGGCGATCTTCTTCGGCCACGGCTTCAACATCCGGTACGGGCTGATCAAGCCGCCGGCCGAGGTGGACGTGGCGATGGTCGCCCCGAAGGGGCCCGGCCACCTGGTCCGTCGCCAGTACGCCGACGGCAAGGGCGTGCCCTGCCTGGTCGCCGTCGAGCAGGACGCCAGCGGCAAGGCGCTCGCGCTCGCCCTCGCGTACGCCAAGGGGATCGGCGGCACCCGCGCCGGCGCGATCCGGACCACCTTCACCGAGGAGACCGAGACCGACCTCTTCGGTGAGCAGGCGGTGCTCTGCGGTGGCGCGGCGGCGCTGGTGCAGACCGGTTTCGAGGTGCTCACCGAGGCGGGCTACGCCCCCGAGGTGGCCTACTTCGAGTGCCTGCACGAGCTGAAGCTGATCGTCGACCTGATGTACGAGGGCGGCATCGCGAAGATGCGGTACAGCATCTCCGACACCGCCGAGTACGGCGACCTCTCCCGTGGCCCGCGGATCATCGACTCCCGGGTCAAGGACGAGATGCGCAAGATCCTCGGGGAGATCCAGTCCGGCGAGTTCGCCCGCGAGTGGGTTGCCGAGGATGAGGCGGGCCGGCCCAACTTCACCAAGTGGCAGGCCGAGGGTGCGGCGCACCCGATCGAGGAGACCGGCCGCAAGCTGCGCGGCATGATGAGCTGGGTCGACCGCCCGATCACCGAGACCGCCTGACGCCGCCGCGGGGACCGTCCGGCCGTCCAGCTACGGGCCGGACGGTCCCCGCGCGTCCATCTCGTCGATGCTCACTTGCTGGGACCGGGTGACCAACGCCTCGGCCAGCTTCCGCCGATCCGCAGAGATCGACTTGCGTCAGCCGCGCCAGGGGGTCCTCGCCAACCTGCGCTGAGCAGCGAGTCGCTGTCGTCGGCCGCCGTGACATGTCTGTTGAGCCGCTATACCTGTGGGTCATACCTATGACTCACAGGTATGACGGTCACGAGTGTGCGGCCCGCCGGGCCCGGGAGCTGGTGGGCGGCCGGCGGCGCGACGCCGCGAGACCAGCGGCCCGGAGCGGCGCCTCCCGGAGGGCCGCTGCCCTCGTTCGTCGTTGGCCCGCGTAACCGTGACGGTCGGGTGAACGGCCGATGTCCGGCGTCCGACCCGGCGTGTGAGGGCCCTCACCCCAAAGACCGGAACATGCCGACCAGCGAGGCCCCTACGATCGCGGGTAGGTGCGCAGCCGGCACCTGACGGCCACGGCACGGATCAGCGCAGGGCGCAGTGCGGCGCCTCGCCGCCCGGGCCGATCGCAAACACGACCTCTACGAGGACCGATGAATCCTGTCGTACTGATCGCCGAAGAACTCGCCCCCGCCGCCATCGAGGTGCTCGCCCACGACTTCGACGTCCGTCACGTCGACGGCACCGACCGTCCGGCCCTGCTCTCGGCGCTCTCCGAGGCCGACGCCGTCATCGTGCGCAGCGCGACCCAGATCGACGCCGAGGCGATCGCCGCCGCGCCGCGGCTCAAGGTGGTCGCCCGGGCGGGCGTCGGGCTGGACAACGTCGAGGTGCCGGCCGCCACCGCGCGGGGCGTCATGGTCGTCAACGCGCCCACCTCGAACATCGTCTCCGCCGCGGAGCAGGCCGTCGCGCTGCTCCTCGCCGTGGCCCGCAACACCGCGAGCGCCAGCGCCGCACTCAAGGCGGGGGAGTGGAAGCGGTCGAAGTACACCGGCGTCGAGGTGCAGGGCAAGACCGTCGGCGTGGTCGGGCTCGGCCGCATCGGGGTGCTCTTCGCGCAGCGCATCGCGGCGTTCGGCACCCGGCTGATCGCGTACGACCCGTACATCCAGCCGGCCCGGGCGGCGCAGCTCGGCGTACGCCTGGTCGGGCTGGAGGAGCTGCTGCGCGAGAGCGACTTCATCTCCATCCACCTGCCGAAGACCCCCGAGACGGTGGGCCTGATCGGTGAGAAGGAGCTGGCGATCGTCAAGCCGGGCGTACGCATCGTCAACGCCGCCCGCGGTGGTCTGGTCGACGAGCAGGCGCTCGCGGACGCCATCGCCGAGGGCCGCGTCGGCGGCGCCGGCGTCGACGTGTACTCCAAGGAGCCCTGCACCTCCTCGCCGCTGTTCGCCTTCGACAACGTGGTGGCCACCCCGCACCTGGGTGCCTCCACGCACGAGGCGCAGGACAAGGCCGGCCTGGCGGTGGCCAGGAGCGTGAAGCTGGCGTTGCAGGGCGAGTTCGTCCCGGACGCGGTCAACGTGCAGGCCGGTGGCGTGGTCGCCGAGGACGTGCGGCCGCTGCTCCCGCTGGCCGAGAAGCTCGGCCGCGCGTTCACCGCGGTCGCCGGCGGGGTCGCCGCCAGCGTCACGGTCGAGGTCCGCGGCGAGATCGTCAGCCACGACGTGTCGGTGCTCAAGCTCGCCGCCACCAAGGGCCTGTTCAGCTCGGTCGTCGAGGAGCAGGTCACCTACGTCAACGCCCCGCACCTGGCCGCCGAGCGCGGTGTCGAGGTCACCCTGGCCAGCCTGGTCGAGACGGCGGAGCAGCCCACCCTGGTCACGGTGCGTGGCGCGCTGCCGAACGGCCGTACGGTCAGCGTCTCCGGCACGGTCACCCACTCCGGCGCTCGCGACGTCCTGAAGCTGACCGAGGTGGACGGCTTCGACGTGGAGATCGGCGCGGAGGGCATCCTGCTCTTCCTGCGCTACGCCGACCGGCCCGGCGTCGTCGGCGTCGTCGGCACCCTGCTCGGCCAGTCGGGCATCAACATCGCCGCCATGCAGGTGGCCCGGCGCGAGGCGGGTGGCGAGACGTTGATGACGCTCACCGTCGACCAGGCGCTCGGCGCGGACCTGCTCACCTCGGCGGCCGACTCGATCGGCGCGACGGCGGCCAGCGCGGCGGATCTGCGCGACGAGTAGTCACGGCAGCACCACGGGGGGCCCGGCGATCCGCTGGGCCCCTTGTCGTACCCGGGGTGGAGTGTCCGGCCGCCCGGCCGGGTCAGCCGGGCAGCCGAGCCGGAGGTGGGTAGACCGAGCCGCCCTGCGGGTCGAAGAGCATCAGCCCGTGCTCGCCGGCCAGCCGCTCGATGTCCAGCAGCACCTGGTCCGCGCAGGTCGGGTGCAGGTTCAGCTCGACATGGTCGTGGGCGGCATGCAGTGGCGCCACCGCCCACGGGCTGTCCGCGCCGGGGTGCCGGTCCGGGTAGGAGGCGGTGATCGCCCGGTAGAAGGCCACCACTCGGGGATCCGGGTAACGGTCGCTGTGCCGCCCCTGCCGGCAACCCTCGACCGCGGCCCGCACGTCCTCGGGCGTCGCCCCGTCCTCCAGGGCCCACACGCTCAGATCGAAACTCACGGCGGACAGCGTGCCATCCGTCGATCACCATGTCGAAACTGCCTCGCCGCAGGCCAATCACTGATCTGCCACGCTCCGGTCGCGACCGTCCGCTGTGGAGACTCTTGCGTCGAGTTGCGTCGATTCGCTAGCGTACCGACTGCGGTCACTGGCCGAGTTCGCGGCGTCGGCCCGTCTTCGGGTGGCGCGGTCGACGTCCGGCCCGACCGGTCCGCACCCCTCGATTGTGCGAGCCACGCGCACTCGTCGCTGACCGGCCCCCACGGCCGTTGCCGAGACCGTGGGGGCCGATCGCAGGCCCGACCAGCCGACCGAGGGGACGGCCGAGGTGCGAATCGGGCTCGAGGGCGTGGCTCCCGGATCTTCGCCCGCTCAGCGCCGGTGGGCGAAGAGCGCGCGGTAGTCGGAGTTGCCGCGGAACCAGGCCAGGCCGGTGGGTCCGGCGGCGTAGAGCGCGGTGGCGTAGGCGTCGGCGACCGTCAGGTCCGGACCGACGACCGTGGCGGCGACGAGTTGGTTGGCCGGCTCACCGGTGTGCGGGTCCACCACGTGCCCCTGTCGTCCGGTCACCCCGGAGGTGCCGACCGCGCCGGCGGTCATCTCCAGCACCAGCGGCGCGCGGTCGGGTGCGGTCGGGTGGTGCACCGCCACCCGCCACGGCCCGCCATGCGGCGCGCGGCCGCGGACCACGAGGTCGGCACCGGTGAGCACGGCGTAGTCGTGGATGCCCGCGGCGCGCAGGCGGGCGGCCGCGCGCTCCACCGCCCAGCCGCCGAGCAGACCGCCCGGGTCGAAGCCGCCGGGCACCGCCCAGGCGTCGAACCACCCGTCGGTGGCGGCGCGCATCGCCGTGCAGCGGTCCACCAGGTCGGCCAGCGGGGGGTACGAGTCGGGACTGATCTCGCCCCGGCGCAGTCTGGAGACCAGGCTCTCCGGCCGGTTCGGGCCGTAGGTGAGGTCGATGGCGCGTAGCTCCGCGACGCTGTCCCGCAGCGCCTCGCCGACACCCCGGCGGCCGAGCCACTCCGGGGCGTTGAGCAGCAGGGTGTACTCGGCGGTCGGGGTGCGCACGCTGTGCTGCACCGCGATCCGGCCCTGACTGGCGGCGGCCGGGTCGATCCGCTGCCGCCGGCTGCCGAGCCGGAGGTCCGGCCGGCGGTTCCGGAACGCCGACGGTTCCGGCCAGCGTGTCCGCGGCTGCTCGTCGATGCGCATGGCACTGCCCCCTCGCAGTTGGAGTCGCGTCGTCGGCGACCCCCGGTCGCAGGCCCCCGTGACCCGCTGACCCCCACGGTAGGCAGCGGAGATGACCGCCGCATGAGTCCCGCCTGAGAGGGTGCTGTGTATCCGTGCTTCCCACATCATGGAAGCTCCGTACCGGGAGGCGGGACGGCGACGTACCGTTGCGGCGACGGTGCAGTCGAACAGAGGAGTGCGGGCGTGGCGCGGATCGCGGTGGTGGCCGGGGACGGCATCGGGCCCGAGGTGGTCGCACAGGCCCGCAAGGTCCTCGACGCCGTGCTGCCCGGCGTGCAGGCCACCGAGTACGACCTCGGCGCGGCCCGCTGGCACCGTACCGGAGAGGTGCTGCCCGACTCGGTGCTGGCCGAGCTGGCCGGCCACGACGCGATCCTGCTCGGCGCGGTCGGTGACCCGACGGTCCCGCCCGGAGTGCTGGAGCGGGGGCTGCTGCTCAAGCTCCGGTTCGCCTTCGACCAGTACGTCAACCTGCGCCCGTCCCGGCTCTGGCCCGGGGTCGCCGGCCCGCTGGGCAACGTGAAGCCGGGCGAGGTCGACCTCGTGGTGGTGCGTGAGGGCACCGAGGGGCTCTACGCCGGCGCCGGCGGCTCGCTGCACCGCGACACGCCCGCCGAGGTCGCCACCGAGGAGAGCCTGAACACCCGGCACGGTGTGGAGCGGGTGATCCGCGACGCGTTCGCCCGGGCCGGCCGCCGGGAACGGCGCAAGGTCACCCTGGTGCACAAGACCAACGTGCTCACCCACGCCGGGTCGCTCTGGGCCCGGGCCTTCGACGCGGTCGCCGCCGAGCACCCGGACATCGCCACCGAGTACCAGCACGTCGACGCGGCCGCGATGTTCCTGGTCACCCAGCCGCAGCGCTACGACGTGGTGGTCACCGACAACCTGTTCGGCGACATCCTCACCGACATCGCCGCCGCGGTCACCGGCGGGATCGGATTGGCCGCCAGCGGCTGCATCAACCCCGAGGGGGCGTACCCCTCCATGTTCGAGCCGGTGCACGGCTCGGCACCGGACATCGCCGGGCAGGGCATCGCCGACCCGGTCGCCGCGGTGCTCTCCGCCGCGCTGCTGCTGGAGCAGCTCGGGCACGCCGAGGCGGCGGCCCGGGTCAACGCGGCGGTCGCCGCCGAGCTGGCCGGTCGGACCCCGGGCGTGGCGCTGCGTACCGCCGAGGTCGGCGACCGGCTCGCCGCCCACGCCGTAGCCTGACCCGCCCCGGAGCGACGGCCACGCGCCGGCCGGTCCGGCAAGAGGCCATCCACGGTTTTCCATGCCCCGAGCGGCGCTACCCGCTGAACGACCGTTCGGGGTAAGTTTCTGGCACAGCCATGTCGGTGTGCGATCCCGCATGCCGTTGTCCCGCAGGGAGGTCAGCGCGATGAGCGGTGGTGACAAGCTCGACTTCGAGATCCGTCCGAATCCCGCGCCGGTATCCGCCACCGACCGGGCCGCCCTGCTGGCCAACCCCGGGTTCGGGCGGGTCTTCACCGACCACATGGTCACCGTCCGGTACGCCGACGGCAAGGGCTGGTACGACGCCCGGGTGGAGGCGCGCGGGCCGATCCCGATGGACCCGGCCAGCGCGGTGCTGCACTACGCGCAGGAGATCTTCGAGGGGCTGAAGGCGTACCGCACCGCCGACGGCGGCGTGACCATGTTCCGGCCGGACGCCAACGCCGCCCGATTCGTCGCCTCGGCGCAGCGGATGGCGATGCCCGCGCTGCCGCCCGAGGTCTTCATCGACTCGCTGCACAAGCTCATCGAGGTCGACCGGGAGTGGATCCCGACCGGCGAGGACGGCAGCCTCTACCTGCGGCCGTTCATGTTCGCCAGCGAGGTCTTCCTCGGAGTCCGTCCGGCCAACGAGTACCTCTACATGGTGATCGCCTCGCCCGTCGGGGCGTACTTCACCGGGGGCGTCAAGCCGGTCACCGTCTGGGTCTCGCCGGACTACACCCGGGCCGCGCCGGGCGGCACCGGCGCCGCCAAGTGCGGCGGCAACTACGCCGCGTCGCTCGCGGCCCAGGCCGAGGCCATCGAGGCCGGCTGCGACCAGGTGGTCTTCCTGGACGCGGTGGAGCGCCGCTTCGTCGACGAGCTGGGCGGCATGAACGTCTTCTTCGTCTACGACGACGACACGGTGGTCACCCCGCCGCTGACCGGCACGATCCTGCCGGGCATCACCCGGGACGCGGTCCTCACGCTGGCCGGCGCGGCCGGGCACCGGGTCGAGGAGCGGCCGGTCACCTTCGCCGACTGGCAGGCCGACGCGGCCAGCGGCCGGCTCCGCGAGGTCTTCGCCTGCGGCACCGCCGCGGTGATCACCCCGATCGGCGGGGTCCGCTTCCCCGACGGCGAGTTCCTGATCGGCGGCGGAGAGCCGGGCCGGGTCACCATGGCCCTACGTCAGCAGCTCGTCGACATCCAACGAGGCAAGGCCGCCGACCCCCAGGGCTGGGTACGCCGAGTCCTCTAACCCCGCCCCGCCGCCCCGCCGCCCGCTCCCGCCGTCCGCCGCGCCCCGCCGCCCCGCCCGCCGCCGTCGATCTAGGGCAGATCGTCGTGGATGGAGATCCACTGACAGCGATCTGCCCTAGATCGACGAGGTCAGGGGCGGGACGGGCCTGCGGGCGGACGGGGCGGGGTGGCAGCGGGCTAGTCGAGTAGGTGGTGGCGGAGGGCTGCCAGCTGCTCGTCGGTGACTCCGGCGTGACGCAGGTAGCCCTCGACCGAGCCGTGCCCCTCGCGCAGCTCGGCGAGGAACAGCTCCATCGCTTCGGCGGGCGAGGCCAGGAACGGCGCCGGCACGTTGTCCAGCCCGCCCGGGGTGGTCTCGGCCAGCCAGGCGCCGAACCGGGCCGACGCCTCGGCGGTGAGCGCGTAGTCCGCGACGATGTCGGCGTCGTCGACGCCCAGCACGGCGAGGGTCAAGGCGCAGACGATGCCGGTGCGGTCCTTGCCCGCCACGCAGTGCACCACCACCGGGGCGTTCGCGGATTCCGCGATCAGCCCGACCGCCTCGGCCAGCCCGGCCGTGCCGGTCTGCGCCAGGTCGGCGTAGCGGTCCGCGAGATAGCGGGCCAGGCTGACACCCTCCTCGTGTGGCCGCTCGGCCCAGTCCGCGTGCTCCGGGTGGATGTGCCGGTAGGTCAGCCCCTGGTACGCAGGCACCCGGCCGTCCCGGGCCACCTCGGTCGGGCGGCGCAGGTCGATGACGGTGCGGATGCCGATCGCGGCGAACGCGTCCTGATCCTGCTCGTCCAATCGGTGCAGCGAGTCGGAGCGGTAGAGCCGCCCCCGACGCACGGTGCGGCCGTCGTGGCCGGGGTAGCCACCGACGTCGCGGAAGTTGAAGGTCGCGGGCAGCGAGATGTGTCGGTTGTCCTCGATGGCGTCCACCCTGACACGGTAACGGCCGGTGGGACAGAGCCCCACCGGCCGTCGGGTCCGATCGGCTACCGCCCGGTGCCGGGCGGGAGCGCGCCGTACGTCTCGTCGTAGTAGCCACCCAGCTGGTTCCGGTAGTTCGGGTCGCTGTGGCTGGTCTCGTCGTACTCCGGGGCGGCCTTGATCTGGTCGCGGGTCCGGTCCACGGAGACGATGCGCTGGTCGTGGTCGACCTGGTTGACCGTGCCGGCCGGCAGCATCACCTTCTTGCCGAAGATCCACGGTCCGGTGTCCACCACCAGGTAGCTGCCGTCCACCTCGTGGCTGGCGCTGTCGATCTTTCCGATCCCACCGTCGGTGGCCTCGACCTTGTAGCCGACCAGGTCGGCGTCGGCCACCCCGGCCTGGTCGCGGTAGCGCCAGGGGTCGAAGGCGCCGGCCGGGGCGCCGCCGGGCACGGTGCCCTGGTCGCCTCCGCGCAGCGGCTCCGGCCCGGCGTGCGTCGCGTGCGGGTCGATCCTGTCCATGCCGTTCACTCCTGACTGTCGCCGATGCTCGCGGCGTAGGTGAGTGCGTCTCCGCAGGAGCTACCCGGCCGTCGGGGGCCGGAAACGGCGACGGGCCGACGCCGCGGGTGCGGCGTCGGCCCGTCGGGGCGTATCTGCTCAGGCCAGCGCGGCCTCGGCGTCGAGGGTGACCGCCGCGGCGTGCACCACGGCGGAGATCCGCAGCGCCTCGTGCACCTGCTCGCGGGTGAAGCCGCTGCCCCGCAGCGCCTTCTCGTGCGACTCGAGGCACACTCCGCAGCCGGTGATCGCCGACACGGCGAGGCACCAGAGCTCGAAGTCGCCCTTGTCCACCCCCGGCCGGGCGATGATCTGCATCCGCAGCCGGGCCGGCATCGAGGCGTACTGCTCGTCGCCGATGAGGTGCTTGGCCCGGTAGTAGATGTTGTTCATCGCCATGATGGCCGCGGCGCCCTTGGCCGCCTCGACGCCCTCGGGCCCGAGGTGACCGAGCGCCTCGGCGGCGATCTCGCGCAGCACCACCGGGTTACGGGCGGCCACCGCGCAGGCCAGCGCGGTGCCCCAGGCCTGAACCGGGGTCAGCGTCGAGGTGCCGACGGTGGAGCCCAGGTTGAGTTTGATGTCCTTGGCGTACTCGGGCAGGGCTGCCTTGATCGCGTCCAGACCCATGGTCAGGCTCCGGCGCCGGCGAGGAGGACGTTGGCGTCGAGGGTCTCGCCGCCCTTGTTCCAGTTGCACGGGCACAGCTCGTCGGTCTGCAGCGCGTCGAGCACCCGCAGCACCTCGGAGACGTTACGGCCGACCGAACCGGCGGTGACCATGGCGAACTGGATCTCGTTGTTGGGGTCGACGATGAACGTGGCGCGCTGGGCCACGCCGTCCTCGCCGAGCACGCCGCAGGCGGCGGCCAGCTCGCGCTTGATGTCGCTGAGCATCGGGAAGGGCAGCTCCCGCAGGTCCGGGTGGTCCTTGCGCCACGCGTAGTGGACGTACTCGTTGTCCACCGACGCCCCCAGGACCTGCGCGTCCCGGTCGGCGAACTCGCCGTTGAGCCGGCCGAACTCGGCGATCTCCGTCGGGCAGATGAAGGTGAAGTCCTTCGGCCAGAAGAAGACCACCCGCCACTTGCCCTCGTGGGACTTGTGGTTGAGCGTCTCGAACGCCTTGTCGGCGTCAAGCGACACGCAGGCGGTGAGTTCGTACTCGGGGAAGCGGTCACCGACAGTGAGCAAGGGTCCTCCTTGGGAGCGGCACAGAGGCCGTTAACTGGATCGGTTCCAGATACTTCCGTAGGCGAGTTTCCGCCGCTGAGCGGGCAGGTCACTTGTGAAGCCGATCACGAGCGGCGGGTTGCGTCCGAGACCGGACGAGGGCTGGAGTGAGGCAACGGTGCGTCACCATCCCGCCATGTGGATTGTTCCTCCCAAAACCAGGGGAGCGGTGGCAGAGTAGCGATCGTGACCAGCACCGCCCTGATTATTGCGACCTAGCGCGCCGGCCCTCCCTCCGCCGAGCGCGCAGACCTCCCGCATCCGCGGGGGGTCTTTTTGTTGCTCCGAGAAAGGATCCTGATGACGTTCCAGGTCTACGACACGACGTTGCGCGACGGTGCCCAGCGCGAGGGGCTCACCTACTCGGTGGTCGACAAGCTGGCGGTGGCCCGGCTGCTCGACGAGTTCGGCGTCGGCTTCATCGAGGGCGGCTGGCCGGGCGCGGTGCCCAAGGACACCGAGTTCTTCCGCCGGGCGCGCACCGAGCTGGACCTGCGGCACGGCGTGCTGGTCGCGTTCGGCGCGACCCGCAAGGCCGGCGTGGCGGTCGCCGACGACCCTCAGGTACGCGGCCTGCTGGACGCGCAGACCCCGGCGGTGGCGCTGGTCGCGAAGGCCGACACCCGGCACGTCGAGCGCGCGCTGCGCACGACCGGCGCGGAGAACCTGGCGATGATCCACGACACCGTGAGTCACCTCGTCGGCGAGGGCCGCCGGGTCTTCGTGGACGGCGAGCACTTCTTCGACGGCTACCGGCACGCCCCGGCGTACGGCGCGGCCGTGGTGCAGACCGCGCTGGCCGCCGGCGCCGAGCGGATGGTCCTGTGCGACACCAACGGCGGCATGCTGCCGTCCCAGGTGACCGCCGTGATCGCCGACCTCACCGGCCGGCTGGGGATCGACGCGGGGCTGCTCGGCATGCACGCGCAGAACGACACCGCCTGCGCGGTGGCCAACACGATCGCCGCGGTCGAGGCGGGCGTCCGCCACGTCCAGGGCACCGCCAACGGGTACGGCGAGCGCCCCGGCAACGCCGACATCTTCACGGTCGTCGCGAACCTTCAACTCAAGCTGGGCATGCCCGTCCTACCGGAGGGCTGCCTGGCGCAGATGGTGCGGGTCTCGCACGCCATCGCCGAGATCGCCAACATCGCCCCCGACACCCACCAGGCCTATGTCGGGGCTGCCGCCTTCGCCCACAAGGCGGGGCTGCACGCGAGTGCGATCAAGGTCGACCCGTTGCTCTACAACCACGTGGACCCGTCGGTGGTGGGCAACGACATGCGGATCCTGGTAACCGAGATGGCCGGCCGGGCCAGCGTCGAGCTCAAGAGTCGTGAGCTCGGCCTGGACCTGGCCGGCCGGCCGGAGGCGCTGACCCGGGTCACCAACCGGGTCAAGGAGTTGGAGGCCGGCGGGTGGTCCTTTGAGGCCGCGGACGCCTCCTTCGAGCTGCTGGTCCGCTCCGAGTTGCCGGAGGGCGGCCCGGCTCGGCCGTTCACTCTGGAGTCGTACCGGGTGCTGGTCGAGCATCGCGAGGACGGCGCGGTGGTCTCCGAGGCGACCGTCAAGATCCGGGTACGGGGTGAGCGGGTGATCGCCACTGCCGAGGGCAACGGTCCGGTCAACGCCCTGGACGAGGCACTGCGGGTGGGGCTGGCCCGGCACTACCCGCAGCTGCGCGACTTCGAGCTGGCCGACTACAAGGTGCGCATCCTGGAGGGCAGCCACGGCACCGGCGCGGTCACCCGGGTGCTGCTGGAGACCGCCGACGGCGGCGGCCGGGACTGGACCACCGTGGGTGTGCACCCCAACGTGGTCGAGGCCAGCTGGCACGCCCTCGTCGACGCCCTCACCTACGGCTTGGGCGTAAGGAAGGGCACCTTGTCAACGCCTCCGGTGGAGGATGGGCCCCCTACCAACACTCCGGCCGGCGCGCACGGGACGCCGGGCGGGCGCTGAGGATCGGTGCGGCGTCCGGTGGGGAGTCAGGCGGCGGGGAGGCGGATTGTGGCCAGTACGGGACGGTGGTCGGTGCCGGGTAGGTCGTGCACGGCCACGGCCCGGACGGCTATCCGGCGATCGATCAGCACGTGGTCGATGGTGACCGGCGGGATCAGGTCGCCGTCGTACGGGCCCCAGGTGCCGGTGAGCCCCGCCCCGGTGGCGTCGGCGGCATCGACGTAGCCGGTGCGCAGCAGGGCCCGCAGCGGGCCGTGGTCGAGGGTGGCGTTGAAGTCCCCGGCGAGGATTCGCAGGCCACCGTCCGGAGTGGCCGGTGGCTGGGTGGTGAGGTCGCCCCGCCAGGCGCCGACCTGGTCCAGCGCGTACGGCGCGGAGGGGTGGACCGACTCGACGCGGACCGGGGGCGCGCCGGGGACGGCCAGCGTGCCGTACGCCTGACTGAAGCCCCAACCGCCGCGGTTGTGCCGGACACCGGCGTCGGTGATCGGCCAGCGCGAGTAGAGGCCGGAGCCGGGCGTGCCGATCTGCGCGTTGAGCTGTCGGTGCGGCAGTAGGCGGTCGAGACCGAGCCGGTCCAGGGCGGCCTGCGCGTCCGGGGTGAACTCCTGCACGGTGAGCACGTCCACCCGGTGCCGCCGGACCAGCTCGACCAGTGTCCGGGCGTCGGCGGAGCCGGCGAGCAGGTTGGCGGTGAGCAGCCGCACGATGGGCCCGCCTGCCGCCGGTTGCGGAGCGGCCAGGGCCCGGGGTGCGACCACGCCGATCAGCACCGCCGCGGCCAGCGCCGCGACCGCCGCCGGCCACCAGCGCCGTAGGGCGAGGGCGAGGGTCAGGGCCAGCACGCTCCAGCCCGCGACGTACGGGGTGAAGGCGAGCGCCTGCACCAGCGGCCCCCGGTCCAGGCCGGCCAGCCGGGCGGCGGCCCAGGCGGTCGTCGGTACGACCGCCAACCAGCAGAGCGCCGTGCCGATCCCGTCGGCGCGGCGTCGGGTCGGCGCGGGCGGAGCGTCGACGATCATGGCGGTCAGCCTAGCGGCAACTGCCCGGTCCCATTTTCGTGAATGGTGACGCGCTCGCATTTCACAATTATCTGACGGTTGGCCGACAGTCCAATAAAGCTCGATCAACTATCGACGTTCGGCTTTTTCCGGTGCTACGTTCCATCTGGCCTAAACGACGCCACTCTGAGTAGTAATCCCTGCTCAGGCCGGATGCAGATCGTTGAGAAATCAACAACCTCACCAGGTGCGCGTGGGAATGCTTCCTCCGGTCTCATTGTCGTCGTCCACCTATTACAGGCAGTCATCCGTCCCGCCCCGCGGGTCGGCCGAATTCGCACGGTCACACAAGGGGGACCTGTCATGAGCACATCTTTCCGACGTAAGGCGGCAGCGGTCACGTTCGCTGTCCTGGGGCTGAGCCTGGCCGGCGGCGGGATCGCCGTCGCCCAGCCGAACGCGAAGGCGCCGGCGGAGACCGTCCAGCCGGCGGCGCGCAGCACGAACGCCCAGCCGCCGGTGACGGCGGAGTCCACTCGCAAGGCGAAGGCCGCACTGAAGGCCGGTGGGGCAACCACGCTCGCCGCCAGCACGTCCATCGTGGTCGTCAACGCCAACGGCACCAGGGCGCGCGGCGTCGGCACCGTGATCAAGTACGGCGTCGGCCAGTACGAGGTCCAGTTCGCTCGCAACGTCACCGGCGGCGTCTTCGTGGCCACCATCGGCCGCGCTGACGCCTGCTGCATCCCGTCTGCCGGCGAAATCTCGGTAGCGCGCCGGCTCAGCACGCCGAACGCGGTCTTCGTGCAGACCCGCAACTCGGCGGGGGTTGAGGCCGACCTGGGCTTCCACCTGGTCGTCCACACCCCCGACGGTCCGGGAGCCGGCCCTGGACAAGGGCCGGCGCCCCGGGTTGTTCCGATGAAGCCGCCGGCCCACCCGGCGGCTTCGCCCTGCACCCGGTCTGCCGCCGTAAGCGTGCCTCGTGCCGTCCCGGGGCCGTTGTCACCCGACCGGACAGTTCATCCCGGGCCGGGGTGCCCTTGGGCACTTCGGCGCTGATAATCCGACGTTTGCCGGGCTGCCGCCCCGGGAAGCAAGCACCGTGACGGACATCTCGGACACCCTGGCCAGCATGCCCAGCCCGGTCGATCCAGAGCCGACCGGCGGCGAGCTGGAACAGACCCTCTTCGAGGTCAAACGCGTGATCGTCGGGCAGGATCGGCTCGTCGAACGCCTGCTCACCGCCCTGGTCGCCAACGGGCACTGTCTCCTCGAGGGGGTGCCCGGCGTGGCCAAGACACTGGCCGCGCAGACCCTCGCGACCGTGGTCGGCGGGACCTTCTCCCGGATCCAGTTCACCCCGGACCTGGTCCCCTCCGACATCGTCGGCACCCGGATCTACCGGGCCTCCAAGGAGACCTTCGACATCGAGCTGGGCCCGATCATGGCCAACCTCGTGCTGGCCGACGAGATCAACCGGGCCCCCGCCAAGGTCCAGTCGGCGCTGCTGGAGGCGATGGCGGAGCGGCAGGTCTCGATCGGTGGGCGCAGCTGGCCGGTCCCGACGCCGTTCCTGGTGCTGGCCACCCAGAACCCGATCGAGTCCGAGGGGGTCTATCAGCTCCCGGAGGCGCAGCGCGACCGCTTCCTGATGAAGGTGGTGGTGGACTACCCGAGCGACGCCGACGAGTTGGCGATCCTCTACCGGATGAGCACCGACCGGCCGAGCCCGCGCCAGGTGCTCGACGCGCAACGGCTGCGGGACCTCCAGGTCCACGCCGAGCGGGTCTTCGTCCACCACGCGTTGGCCGAGTACGTGGTCCGGCTCATCCTCGCCACCCGCGACCCGGGCCGGTTCGGGCTACCCGAGATCGCGCCACTGCTGGCGTACGGGGCCAGCCCACGGGCCACCCTCGGCCTGGTCGCGGCAGCCCGGGCCCGGGCGCTGCTGCGGGGGCGGGAGTACGTGCTGCCCGAGGACGTCCGTGAGCTGGCGGTGGACGTCCTCGCCCACCGGCTGGTGCTCTCCTTCGACGCGGTGGCCGACGGGGTCTCGGCCGAGAGCGTGGTTCGCCGGCTGGTGGAGGCCGTACCACCGCCCCGACTGGCCAACGGCCACCCACAGCAGGCCCCTGATTTGGCGGCGGCATGAGGCGCGTCGTCGCCGCGCAGGCCGATCCCGGCCTCGCCGAGCTGGCTCCGGACCAGCGGCTGCGCCGCCTGGAGTTGACCGTCACCCGCCGGCTGAACGGCCTGCTGCACGGCCAGTACCGGGGCCTGCTGCCCGGGCCGGGCAGCGAACCAGCCGGCAGCCGCGAGTACCGGCCGGGCGAGGACGAGGTCCGCCGGATGGACTGGGCGGTGACCGCCCGGACCGCCGTGCCGCACGTCCGGCAGGTCGACGCCGACCGGGAACTGACCACCTGGCTGCTGGTCGACGCCAGCGCCAGCATGGAGTTCGGCACCGCCGAGCTGGACAAGCGGGAGCTGGCGGTCGCCGCGGTCGCCGCGATCGGCTTCCTGACCGCCGGCGTCGGCAACCGGCTCGGGGCCCAGGTGCTGCGCGCCGACGGGGTCCGGCGCTTTCCGGCCCGCAGCGGGCGTACCCATCTGCTCGGCCTGCTCCGCGCGCTGCTGGCCGCCCCCCGCGCCACCGCACCCGGCGACCGGCCAGGGCCGTCGGTCGGGGTGTCGGTCGGGCCGCCGGAGCTGGCGGACGGGCTCGACGCCCTGCACCGGACCGCCAACCGGCGCGGTCTGGTCGTGGTGGTCTCCGACTTCCTCGACGGACTACCCGACGACCCCGAGGAGCCACCGCCCTGGGAGCGGACCCTGCGTCGGCTGGCCGTCCGGCACCAGGTGCTGGCGATCGAAGTGACCGACCCGCGTGAGCTGGAGCTGCCGGACGTCGGCCTGATCACGCTGGTCGACCCGGAAACCGGCCGCCGGCGCGAGGTGTGCACATCGGACCGTCGACTGCGGGACCGGTACGCCGCAGCCGCCGCCGCCCAGCGTGACCAGGTCCACCAGGCGCTGCGGCGCAGCGGGACCACCCACCTGGCGCTGCGCACCGACCGGGACTGGAGCGTGGACATCGTCCGGCACGTGCACGCCCAGCGCCGCTTGGCCGCCGCCCCGGCCGGAGTCGTCCGGGCAGGTGCCGCGTGAACTGGCAGTCGCCGGTGCGACTCTGGCTGCTGCTCGGCGTGCTCGCCCTGGTCGTCGCGTACCTGGTGATGCAGCGCCGACGCAGCCGGTACGCCGTCCGCTTCACCAACCTGCGGCTGCTGGACCGGGTGGCGCCGGAGCGGCCGGCGTGGCGCCGGCACGTCCCCGCCGGGCTGTTCCTGGCCATGCTGGCGCTGCTCGTGGTCGGCTTCGCCCGGCCCACCGCCGAGGTCCAGGTGCCCCGGGAACGCGCCACGGTGATGGTGGCGGTGGACGTGTCCACCTCCATGCTCGCCACCGACGTCGACCCGGACCGGCTGACCGCGGCGAAGCAGGCGGCGCGGCGCTTCGTCGACGGCCTGCCCGACGAGTTCAACGTCGGTCTGGTCGCGTTCGCCGGCAGCGCCGCCGTGCTGGTGCCGCCCGGCACCGACCGGGAGGCTCTGGAAGACGGGATCGGCCGGCTCGCCGAGGGGGTGACCGGCGTGCAGGGCACCGCGATCGGCGAGGCCATCAACACCTCCCTCGGCGCGGTCAAGGGCCTGGACAGCCAGGCCGCCACGGAGACCCCGCCGGCCCGGATCATCCTGCTCTCCGACGGGGCGAACACCTCCGGAATGGACCCCATGGAGGCGGCGGCGGACGCGGTGGCGGCGGAGGTGCCGGTGCACGCAATCTCCTTCGGCACCCCGTCCGGGTTCGTGGACCGGGGCGGGCGGCCGATCCAGGTGCCGGTCGACGGGCAGACCCTCAAAGCGGTCGCCGACGAGACCGGCGGGATGTTCCACGAGGCCAGCACCACCGAGGAGCTGCGCGCCGTCTACGACGACATCGGCAGCTCGGTCGGCTACCGCACCGAACGGCAGGACGTCTCGGCCCGGTTCATCGGCCTCGGACTGGTCTTCGCGATGGGCGCCGCCGCCGGCTCGATGCGCTGGTTCTCCCGGCTTCCCTGACCCGCCGCGCGCAAGGACTTCGACCGTGAGGAGTACGCATGGCAGTGCCGACCGGACTGGGCGAACCGCGCGGTCCCTGGTTCATATCGCCGGAACTCGACCCGGACGGCCGCGGGTTCTGGGACCCGCCCGGTACCGGGCGGGACCGCGGGGGGCGGCGACCGGGCAGACTGCTCGCCGCGCTGGCGGTGGTGGCGATCTCCGCCGTCTCGGGAGCCGTGGCCGGTGGCGTGGTGGCCGGCCGGGACGGCGTTCCGGGCGAGGCCGCGGCGTCCGCCGCCCCGGTGCCGGCGGAGTTGGTCACCGCCGCCGAACGGACCGTGCCCGGAGTGGTGTCGGTGCTCGCCGGCGGCGCGAACGGCTCGTCCGCGACCGGTTCGGGCTTCGCGGTCGACGACCAGCAGCACCTCATCACCAACGACCACATCCTGGCGAAGGGGGGCGGCGGACCGGTGACGGTGGAGCTGCCCGACGGCCGCCGGTACGCCGCCGAGGTGGTCGGCCGGGAGCCGCGCAGCGACCTGGCGGTGCTGAAGGTGCCCGCGTCCGCCGGGCTCGCCCCGTTGCCGCTGGCCAAGCCGGGTGCCACCCGGGTCGGTGAGCCGGTGCTCGCGGTGGGCTCACCGCTCGGCCTGTCCGGGACGGTCACCGCGGGCATCGTCAGCGCGTTGGACCGTCAGGTGCGGTTGGGCAACAACCGGCACAGCGCGGTGCAGACCGACGCCTCGATCAATCCGGGTAACTCGGGTGGGCCGTTGGTCAACGCCCGTGGGGAGGTGGTCGGGGTGAACACCGCGATCGCCACCATCGACGGCAATGGCTCGATCGGGATCGGATTCGCCATCCCGATCGAGCAGGTGCAGCAGACCGCCGACACGATCATCGGCAAGGGTGGCTGAGCTGCCCGGACACCCCGGCGGCGGCCCGTGGGATCGCCGCCAGTGTCGGATATCCGGCCGGAGAGCATCGGTCCATGGAAATATCGCGCTGGGTATGGATACTGGCGGAGGTGGAGCGTCCTCTTCTCGTGGTCCTCCTGCTGGTGGGCCTGGTCATCGGAATTGCAGTGGGGTCGGCGTACACCCGGGCGCGGCGCGGGTGGAGTGACTACCAGACCATCAAGAAGTCGGTGCCGGGTGCCCGCCGCAGCGCGTGGCTGCTGATCCGGGCCGTCGCCACCAAGGCCGGGGTGATCGCGCTGCTGCTGTTCGGCGCGGTGGCGTACGCCGCGGTCGGCGCCGACGATGAGACCGCGGGCCCGGCGCCCAGCCCGTCGGCGACGCAGAGTGAACCGCCGCACCGGTGACCCCGGGAGCGGTGGTGCGGGTTAGCCTCGGGGCGTGGACGACGGACTGCGGGTGACCGACCGGTGGGTCGTCCCCGCCGGGGAGCTGCGGGAGCGCTTCTCCCGCTCGTCCGGGCCCGGTGGGCAGGGCGTGAACACCGCCGACTCGCGGGTCGAGCTGAGCTATGACCTGGCCAACTCGCCGGCCGTGCCGGAGTCGGTCCGGTCCCGGGCGCTGGCCCGGCTGGCCAACCGCCTGGTGGACGGGGTGCTGACGATCGCCGCCAGTGAGCATCGGGCGCAGCTGGCCAACCGGGAGGCGGCCCGCGAGCGGATGGTCGCGCTGCTGCGCGAGGCCGCGGCGCCTCCGCCTCCGCCGCGCCGGGCCACGCGCCCGTCCCGGGGAGCCAAGGAGCGCCGGCTGGCCGAGAAGAAGCGCCAGTCCCAGCGCAAGCGCGACCGCCGCGTCGACGGCGACTAGTACCTCCCACGACAGGCTCGGCGCCCTCGTGGGCTCTTGAGTGACAGAATCTGGAATCTGTCAGTCGAACGATGTACGCTCAGCGGGTCACCCAGGAGAGGAAGACCCATGGACACCCGCACCCTTGGCACCACCGGCCCCACCGTCTCCGCACTCGGGCTCGGCCTGATGGGCATGTCCGACCTCTACGGCGCCGCCGACGAGGCCGAGAGCATCGCCACCATCCACGCCGCGCTCGACGCCGGCGTCACCCTGCTCGACACCGGCGACTTCTACGGCATGGGGCACAACGAGCTGCTGCTGCGCGAAGCGCTGCGCGGCCGTAACCGGGACGACGCCGTGATCAGCGTCAAGTTCGGCGCGCTGCGCGACGCCGAGGGCGGCTGGAACGGCATCGACGTCCGACCCGCCGCGATCAAGAACTTCCTGGCGTACACCCTGCGCCGTCTCGGCACCGACCACGTCGACATCTACCGCCCCGCCCGGCTTGCGCCGGACGTGCCGGTGGAGGACGTGGTGGGCACCCTGGCCGAGCTGGTCAAGGCCGGCCACATCCGGCACATCGGCCTGTCCGAGGTGAGCGCCGAGACGCTGCGCCGTGCGCACGCCGTGCACCCGATCACCGACCTCCAGATCGAGTACTCGCTGATCTCCCGCGACCCCGAGGCCGAGATCCTGCCGACGGCCCGTGAGCTGGGCGTCGGGGTCACCGCCTACGGGGTGCTGTCCCGGGGCCTGATCAGCGGCCACTGGACGGCGCAGCGGGAGACCGCCGGCACCGACTTCCGCAGCCACCTGCCCCGGTTCGCCGGCGCCAACCTGGACCGCAACCTCGCCCTGGTGGACGCCCTGCGCACCATCGCCGAGGCTCGCGGCGTCACCGTGGCGCAGATCGCCATCGCCTGGGTGCTCGCCCGGGGCGAGAGCATCGTGCCGCTGATCGGCGCCCGCCGTCGGGACCGGCTGACCGAGGCGCTGGGCGCCGCGGCGATCACCCTGACCGAGGCGGACCTGGCCGCGATCGAGGCCGCCGTCCCGGCCGGCGCGGCCGCCGGCGCCCGCTACGACGAGGCGCAGATGGCGCACCTGGACAGCGAGCGGGCATGACCGCCCGGCCGTGGCGCGACCGCCGGCCGGGGGCCGCGCCACGGCCGCCCGCGCGGTCAGGGAGGCTGGAGGAATGAGCGACGCCACCGCCCTGACGGCCGACCGCATCCTCGACACCGCCGAGGAGGTGCTGCGCCGGTACGGGCCGGCCAAGGCCACCGTGCTGGACGTCGCCCGCGCGCTGGGCGTCAGCCACGGCAGCGTCTACCGGCACTTCGCCAGCAAGGCGGCGCTGCGCGAGGCGGTCGCCGAACGTTGGCTGGCCCGGGTCTCCACCCCGCTGATCGAGGTGGCCACCGGCCCCGGCCCAGCCCCGCAGCGGCTGCGCCGGTGGCTGGCCGAGCTGAGCGGCACCAAGCGCCGGATGGCCCGGGAGGACCCGGAGCTGTTCGACAACTTCCACCAGCTGGCCACCCTCTCCGAGGGCGCGGTCGCCAACCACCTAGAGGTCCTCGCCGGCCAGCTCAGCCTGATCGTCGCGGACGGGGTGGCGGCCGGTGAGTTCAGCGTGCCCGACCCGGCGGTGGCCGGCCGGGCGCTGTTGCAGGCCACCGCCCGGTTCCACCACCCGTCCCACCGCACCGAGTGGAGCGAGCCGGGCCTCGACGACGACATGGCGGCGGTGGTGGCGCTGCTGATCGACGGCCTGCGGACCCGCCCCGCGAGCTGACCCGAACGCTTCCCGGTCAGGCGGGCACGGCGGCGAGCAGCCGGTCGCGCAGCACGGCGGCCCGGTCGGCGAACCCGCGCTGCGCGGTGGCGTACTCCGCGCGGCCCTCCGGCGTCTCCACCCGCACCGGCGGATGGCCGAGCGCCGCCAGGTCGTACGGGGAGGCCCGCATGTCCAGGGTGCGGATCTCCCGGGCCAGCTCGAAGCAGTCCGCGACGAGCTCCGAGGGCAGCAGCGGCGACAGCTTGTACGCCCACTTGTAGAGGTCCATGTTGGCGTGTAGGCAGCCCGGCTGCTCGTGTGCGTGCTGGGTCTCCCGAGTCGGGGTGAGCACGTTCAACGGCCGGGCCGGCGGCGTGAAGAACCGGAACGCGTCGAAGTGGCTGCACCGCACGCCCCGCTCCTCGACGATCGCGGCGGTCCGCTCCGGGTCCAGCCGCAACGGCCAGGCGTTGTGCCGCAGCTCCTCGCGGGTCTGCCGGTAGACCATCGCCCACTCGTGCATCCCGAAGCAGCCGAAGTGCGGCGTCCGCCCGGCGGTGGCCGCCAGCAGCGAGCGGATCCAGCCGATCGAGTCGCCGCGCCGCGCGCGTACCGCCTCGGTGTCGAGGGTGACCCCGACGTCGGTGGCGCGGTAGTCCCGGCCGAACTCGGCCGGATCCGCACCGCGCAGCTCGACCCCGGCGCCCGGGTGCCAGCGACGCAGCTGGGCCGGACGGTGCGAGTAGTAGGTGAACAGGAAGTCCGCCACCGGATGCCGCTCGCCGCGGCGTCGGCGGGCCAGGTGCGGCGTCAGCCAGGCGTCCACCCGCTCCTCGTGCGCCCGGCGGCGGGCCTGCCAGGCCGCCACGTCGAGCACGGCGGGGGCGAGGGCGGCGGTCACGGACCCCAGGGTACGACCGCCGCCCACCCGCCGGTCAGGGCATGTCGACCCGCACCCCGGCGGAGAACACCCCGCTGCGCAGCTCCAGCTGCCGCGGTGGGTCCCGCCCGTCGACGGTGAAGACCAGCGGGAGCACCACCCGGCTGCCCGCGGCCACGGGATCGGCGAAGACGTCCCGACCCAGGTTGGCCGCCCGGGTGGCCGGCTCGTCGGTGCTCACCCAGCGCCCGCCGGGCAGGTAGGCCCGTTGCAGCTGACCGTGCCAGGGCTGCTGATCGCCGGTGACGTTGCGCACACCGACGGTGGCCTGGCAGCGCCGGCCGGCGGCCGTACCGCCGCCGTCGGCCGGCCCGGCGGCGCCGGCCGCACCGCAGGACACCCGGTACACGGTGAACTCGAACGCCGACTCGCGCAGCGGCACGCCGACCGGGCCGGCAACCGCGGTGCCCATCCACGCGCCGCTGGTCGGCTGCTTCTGGGTGTCGATCGACGCGACCCGACGGGTAGCCGTCCAGCCGGCAGCGCCGAGCACGCCGGCCAGCAGGACCACCGCCGCGCTGACCAGCAACCAGACCGGCGGGGTACGCCGACGCGTCGTCGGACTCGGGGCGGGCGGGCGCGGATAGACCGTCCCGCGTCCGCCCGTGGCCAGGGCGGCGGCCGTCACCCGACGCCCGCGTTGGCGACGCCACACCCAGAACGCACCGGCGCAGAGCAGCAGCAGGACGGCCAGCCCGGCCAGCAGGACCGGGATCCGCCGCCAGGGCGGCGCCTCGGTGACCTGGGCCGCGGGTGTCGCCGCCGCCTGCCAGGTGGCTGTGGCGCAGTCGTACGGTCGGCTGCCGTCGCTGGTGAACGCGCAGGCGGGCGCGGTCAACGATTGGCCCGGTGCGGTCGCTGTGAGCGCGGTGCCCAGCGTGGTGGTGCTGTGCGCGGGCAGCCTCAACCGCCAGGTCACCTCGGCGGCGGACCCGCCGGCGCGGGTGGCCCGGCCGCCGAAGCTGATCGAGGTGGCCGAGGCGCCGGGTGGCAGCTCCTGGCGCACCGTGGTGTCGACCGGCGAGTTGCCCACGTTGCGGACGTGGATCCGGTATCGGGGCGCGGGGCTGCTCTCCGGCGCGACGGCCACCGTGACCGGTGGCGGGATCGCCTTCGCCGGTGTCCGCGAGGGTGGCGCCACCGCTGGCGGCGCCGACGGTGGGGTGGGCTCCGGGCTCGCCGCGGCGGGCGCCCGTGCGGCCACCACCACCGGCGGCGGCGTGCCGGCGACCGGTGGCGGCACGGCCGCCGCCGGTCGTGGCGTGGCCGCCGTTGGTTGTGGCGTGACGGCCGGTGGTCGTGGCGTGGCCGCCGCCTCCGGGGCCGCCGCCGGCAGGGCCGGCACGGCGGCGAGGATGCCGAGGCAGTGCACGAGCACTGCGAGGGCTCTGTGGTGTCGTGTCGATGCAGGCATACGAACGAACCTCCGGAGCCGACGCTAGGGGCGGGCCGCCTCCGTGCGGGTACGAAGTCGGGAAGCCGGCCCGGGCCGTCGTCGCCTCGGGTAAAGTGCCCCGCTCTGACGGCTTGAGCACACCCGGCAGCCGGTCCTGGCCGGTAAACCCCTCGGCGGGGATAGATTGGCCGGGTGCGTATCGCTCGTTTCGCTCATGCCAAGGGAATGTCATTCGGGGTCGTCGAGGGTGAGCCGGAGGCCGGGCCGCAGAGCCTGACCATCGCCGAGATCGAAGGCCACCCGTTCGGCAAGCTCTCCTTCAGTGGGGCCCGCTGGGCCCTCTCCGACGTCCGGCTGCTCTCGCCGATCCTGCCCAGCAAGGTGGTCTGCGTGGGTCGCAACTACGCCGACCACGCCGCCGAGCACGGCACCGAGGTGCCCAAGGAGCCGTTGCTCTTCCTCAAGCCGTCCACCTCGGTGATCGGTCCCCGGGACGCGATCCGGCTGCCGATCTTCTCCAAGCAGGTGGAGCACGAGGCGGAGCTCGCGGTGGTGATCGGAGCGCCGGGCGCGCGCCGCGCCGACCGGGCCGCCGCCGAACGCGCCATCTTCGGCTACACCTGTGCCAACGACGTCACCGCCCGTGATCTCCAGCGCTCGGACGGGCAGTGGACCCGGGCGAAGGGCTTCGACTCGTTCTGCCCGATCGGTCCGTGGATCACCACCGGGCTGGACGTCTCCGATCTGGAGATCCGGTGTGAGGTGGGCCGCAACCCGGAGGAGATGGAGGTACGCCAGCTCGGCCGGACGAAGGACATGGTCTTCGATGTGCCCGGCCTGGTGTCGTACATCTCGCACGTGATGACGCTGCTGCCCGGCGACGTGGTGCTCACCGGCACGCCGGCCGGGGTTAGCCCGCTCGTCGAGGGGGATACGGTCACCGTGCGGATCGAGGGGATCGGCGAGCTCACCAACCCGGTGGTCCCGGTCGCCTGATCCGTCCGATGCCCCTGTTTCCGCAGCTCACGAGCGGTTCGGGGGGATCGGATTTGGCCTGTCGGCACCGGGAGGGTAATGTTCACTCCCGGCGCCGCAAGGGGCCAATGGGGTATGGGGTAATTGGCAGCCCGACTGATTCTGGTTCAGTTAGTCTAGGTTCGAGTCCTGGTACCCCAGCGCAGCTGGGATTCGTGAGAATCCCGGACGCTGGATTCTGACGGAGTTCGACTCCGCCCCTGCGGGGGCGGAGGGTGGTCTCTGGTAGAGTGCAGCTCCTCCGTCCGCGAGGGTGGAGGAGCAGAAGTGGTTCTGGCCCCGTCGTCTAGTGGCCCAGGACGCCGCCCTCTCAAGGCGGTAGCGCCGGTTCGAATCCGGTCGGGGCTACATCAGCGCACAGCCCGTCTCACCTGGTGAGGCGGGCTGTTTCGTGTCCGCCTCGTGCACCCCGCCGGGCCCGCACCCCGTGCTGCCCCTCCGCGTACGGTGCCGCTAGACTACAGCCGCACCGCTCGCCAGGGCGGTGAAGCAGGAAAGTTCTGGCCCCGTCGTCTAGTGGCCCAGGACGCCGCCCTCTCAAGGCGGTAGCGCCGGTTCGAATCCGGTCGGGGCTACAACCAAGGCCCGTCTCGCAAAGCGAGACGGGCCTTTCCCGTATCCACCCCTGGCTCTGGTGACCCCGCATGCCCCTTGATCACCGCAGGCGGGCCGTGGGGCGGTCAGAGACCGGAGAGGCGTTGGCCTGCTCTGACCACCGCCATGGCGTGGCGTTCGCCGGGGCGGCGGCCGAGGCGCTCGATCGGGCCGGAGATGCTGACGGCGGCGATCACCCGGCCGGTGCGGTCCCGGATCGGGGCGGAGACGCTCGCCACACCGGCCTCCCGCTCGGCGACGCTCTGCGCCCAGCCACGGCGCCGTACCTCGGCCAGGGTGCGGCCGGTGAACTTGCTGCGCGGCAGCAGCGGCATCACCGCCTCCGGCGGCTCCCAGGCGAGCAGGATCTGGGCTGCGGACCCGGCGGTCATCGGCAGCACCGACCCGACCGGAACGGTGTCCCGCAGGCCGCTGGCACGCTCCGCCGCCGCCACGCAGATCCGCTCGTCGGCGCGGCGCAGGTAGAGCTGTGCGCTCTCGCCGGTGGCGTCGCGCAGTGCGGCCAGCAGCGGCTCGGCGGCGGTCAGCAGGACGTCCGGCGCGGCGTTGGCCAGCTCGCCCAACCGCGGGCCGGGGCGCCAACGGCCCTGGGTGTCCCGGACCAGCATCCGGTGAATCTCCAGGGCCTGCGCCAGCCGGTGCGCGGTGGCCCGGGGCAGCTTCGTGCGCTCAACGAGTTCGGCCAGGCTGGCGCCGTCGACACAGGCGGCCAGGATGACCACCGCCTTGTCGAGAACGCCGACACCGCTCATACTGTGTCCCACAAGCCGAAACTTACCTCCCAGAATTTAGGATGTCCAGATGGTGGGAGTCACTCCTGAGCCGAGGACCCTGGCCGAGAAGGTCTGGGACGCGCACGTCGTACGGTCCGCCGCTGGTGAGCCGGACCTGCTCTTCATCGACCTGCACCTGCTGCACGAGGTGACCAGCCCGCAGGCGTTCGACGGGCTGCGGCTCGCCGGGCGCCGGGTGCGCCGTACCGACCTGACGCTCGCGACCGAGGACCACAACACCCCGACCGGGTACGCCGATCCGGCGTTCCGGTCCCGCCGTGGTGATTTGCTCACCATCGCGGACCCCACGTCGCGGACGCAGATCGAGACGCTGCGCCGCAACTGCGCCGAGTTCGGCGTGCGGCTGCACCCGCTCGGCGACGACAACCAGGGCATCGTGCACGTGATCGGTCCGCAGCTCGGCCTCACCCAGCCGGGCATGACCATCGTCTGCGGCGACTCACACACCGCTACCCACGGCGCGTTCGGAGCGCTCGCCTTCGGCATCGGCACCAGCGAGGTGGAGCACGTGCTGGCCACCCAGACGCTGCCGCAGAGCCGGCCGAAGACCATGGCCGTGAACGTCACCGGCCAGCTCGCCTCCGGGGTCACCGCCAAGGACCTGGTGCTCGCGCTGATCGCCCAGGTCGGCACCGGCGGCGGTCGCGGGCACATCGTCGAGTACCGCGGCGAGGCCATCCGCGCCCTCTCCATGGAGGGTCGGATGACCATCGCCAACATGTCCATCGAGTGGGGCGCCAAGGCAGGCATGATCGCGCCGGACGAGACCACCTTCGCGTACCTGAAGGGTCGGCCGAACGCGCCGCAGGGCGCGGACTGGGACGCGGCGGTCAAGTGGTGGCGGACGCTGCCCACCGACGAGGGCGCGCGCTTCGACGCCGAGGTGACCCTGGACGCCAGCCGGATCACCCCGTTCGTCACCTGGGGCACCAACCCCGGGCAGGGCGCGCCACTGAGCGCGCCGGTGCCGGACCCGCAGGAGTTCGCCACCGACTCCGAGCGTGCCGCGGCCCGCCGTGCGCTGGAGTACATGGACCTGCGTGCCGGCACGCCGCTGCGTGAGCTGCCCATCGACGTGGTCTTCGTGGGTTCCTGCACCAACGGCCGGCTGGAGGACCTGCGGGCCGCCGCGGACGTGCTGCGCGGCCACACGGTCGCCGACGGGGTCCGGATGCTCGTGGTGCCCGGCTCCGCCGCAGTGCGGGAGGCCGCCGAGGCCGAGGGGCTGGACAAGGTCTTCGTCGACGCCGGCGCCGAGTGGCGGTTCGCCGGCTGCTCGATGTGCCTGGGGATGAACCCCGACACGCTGAAGCCGGGCGAGCGCTCCGCCTCCACCTCCAACCGCAACTTCGAGGGCCGTCAGGGCCGGGGCGGTCGTACCCACCTGGTCTCCCCGCCGGTCGCCGCCGCCACCGCCGTGGTCGGTCGGCTGGCCGCCCCCGCCGACCTGTAGAAGGGATTGAGGAGATGGACAAGTTCACCACCCACACCGGCACCGCCGTGCCGCTGCGGCGCTCCAACGTGGACACCGATCAGATCATCCCGGCCGTGTACCTCAAGCGGGTGACTCGGACCGGCTTCGCCGACGGCCTGTTCAGTGCGTGGCGGGAAGATCCGGCATTCGTGCTCAACGATCAATCGTATTCCGGGGCGTCGATCCTCATCGCCGGTCCGGAGTTCGGTACCGGATCCTCCCGCGAGCACGCCGTCTGGGCGCTGCGGGACTGGGGCTTTCGCGCTGTCGTGGCCCCGCGCTTCGGCGACATCTTCCGCGGCAACGCACTCAAGGAAGGTCTGCTGCCGGTCGAGTTGGAATTGAAAGCCGTCGAAGAGCTGTGGGGCCTGGTCGAGGCGGATCCGAGCACTCCGGTGACCGTCGACCTGACCGCCCGCCAGATCCGGGCCGGGGACGCCAGCTGGTCTTTCCCGCTGGATGACTTCAGCCGGTGGCGGTTGCTGGAGGGCCTGGACGACATTGGACTCACCCTCCGGCACGCCGACGACATCGACGCCTACGAGGCGGGGCGACTGCCGTTCCTGCCCTTGGTGGCATAGCCGTACGCCCGACCGCACACCGGATTGCACCCCCATCGGTCCAACCGGTGGGGGTGAATCCGTTACGACACAAGGGCTTTTTTCTACCGAATGTTTGTGTCCCGGCAGCACAGGGCATACCGTGCGCGCAGAATGGCTCGCGTCGAGTCAGTTGCACAATCGGGAGGAAGTCGTGAACAAGGCCGAGCTCATCGAGGCGCTCGCCGTTCGCCTGGGGGACCGGAAAACGGCGATGGCCGCGCTCGACGCGGTCCTCACTGAGGTCCAGGCGGCGGTTACCAAGGGCGAGAAGGTGGCGATCACCGGATTCGGAGCCTTCGAAAAGCGTGTGCGTGGCGCCCGAACAGCGCGCAATCCGCGTACCGGCGAGGCGGTGAAGGTCAAGAAGACATCTGTCCCCACCTTCCGCGCCGGCGCCGGGTTCAAGGAGATGGTGGCCAGCGGCAAGGTGCCGAAGGCCACGGCGGCGGCGAAGAAGACCGCCGCCGCCACCGCCAAGGCGGCGGGCGCCAAGGCGGCGGGCGCCAAGGCGGCGGGCGCCAAGGCGGCGGGCGCCAAGGCGGCGGGCACCAAGGCCACCGCGGCCAAGGCGGCCACCAAGAAGACCGCCCCGGCCAAGGCGACGAAGACCGCCGCGGCCACCAAGGCGGCCACCAAGAAGACCGCTCCGGCCAAGGCGACGAAGACCGCCGCGGCCACCAAGGCGGCCGCCAGCAAGAAGACCGCTCCGGCGAAGAAGAGCGCCGCGGCGACCAGGGCCACCGCGGCGAAGAAGACCACCACGGCGGCGAGCAAGAGCACGGCGGCGAAGAAGGCCCCGGCCAAGAAGGCCCCGGCCAAGAAGGCGGCCAGCAAGCGCTGACCGACCCGCACGAAAGGGCGTCCACCCGTAGGGTGGGCGCCCTTTTCGGCGTAGCCGGACCGTTGACCGGGCGGGCCGGCACACGCAGAATCGCCGTGCCGGCCCCCCTTTGCCGGCCCGCCGACGGGAAGAGGGCGCCGGTGCGCTACCGCCAGCTCACCACCGGATGGCTCGCGCTGGGTGTCATCCTGCTCATCGACGTGCTGCGGGTCTGGTTGCCCGGCATCATCACCATCTTCGGCCAGGCCGCGTCCACCCCGGCCGAGCTGATGGGCGCGTTCGCCCTCGGCTGGTTCGTGCTCGCGCTGGCCGCACCGGCGCTGGTCCGCCGGGTGGGCGCCCGCCCGGTCACCGTCGCCGCTGCCGTTGTGCTGTCCGCCGCCCGGCTCACGCTCACCGCCGCTCCGGGCGGGCGTACGCAGCTCTGGCTGGCCACCGCCGGGCTGTTGGCCGGGCTGGTCTGGCTGGTCGGCGTCGCCGCCGCCACCGACCGGCCGGTTCCCGGGCTGGCGCTGGGGTTGGCGGCCAACGCGGCCGTACACGCGGTGCTGGACACGTACGACCTGGTCTGGCGGGGCGACTGGGTGGCCTGGCTGCTTAGCGCCGTCGCGGTGACGCTGTTCCTGCTCGGCACGGCGTTGCCGACCCTGCCTGCCGGCCCCGGTGGCGCCCGGGCCTGGCTGCTGGCGGGGCCGGTACTGCTGCTGGCCGGGATGGTGGCGCTCGCACCGGCCCTGGCCCGGACCGGAACCTCGTACCTGGTCGCCGGGGACGGCGTGGCCCGCTCGCCGCTGTTCGGGCTGGCCCCGGTGCCGGTGGCGGTCGCCGGATTCCTGCTGGCCGCACTGGTCGGTCCGCCCCGGCGGTGGGGCCGGGTGCTCGGGCCGGCGGCATTGCTGGCCGGTGCGCTGCTCTTCGCGCTGGACCGGGGCGACCTGCTCGTCGCGGCCGTTCTGCTCACCGCCGTCGGTCTCGGCGCCTGCCTCGCCCTCGCCGACACCGCCGGCCGTCCCGACGCCGCCGGCCGTCCCGACGCCGCCGGCCGTCCCGACGCCGCCGACCGCCCCGACGCCGCCGGCCGCCCCGGCGCCGCCGAGAGCCCCGTTGTCGCCGCCGTCGCAGGCCGCTCCGGCGCCGCCGGCCGTACCGTTGACGCTGCCGCCGATGGTGCCGGCCGCCCCGACACCGTCCACGGCGCCGGGAGCGCTGACGCCGGCGGCCGACCCGACACCGGCGCCGACGCCGGCGGCCGACCCGACACCGGCGCCGACGCCGGCGGCCGATTCGGCACCGGCGACGGCGCTGGCCGTCTCGAAGGCGTCGGCGGCATCCCGGACAGCGCGCGTTCGGCGGGCCGCCGGGGGTACGCGGCCGCCGCCGGCATGCTGGTCTTCGCGCTGGGCGCGGTCGGCTACTACTCCGCCTACGACCTGGGCTACCCCAACGGCGCGGTGCCGGTGGTGGTCGCCGCGCTGGTCGCCGTCGTGGCTCTCGTCGCCCGTCCCGCCGGCCGCCCGGTTCCGGCGCCGTTGCCGCCGCTGCGGACCACGGCCGCGGTCACCACGCTGGCCCTGCTGGCGCCGCTGCTGGCCGACGACGTGCCGGTCGCCAGCAACCGCAACGGCCCTCCGGACCGACTGACCGTGGTTGCGTACAACATCCGGATGGGCTTCGGGCTGGACGGCCGGTTCGACCTGGGGGCGCTGGCCGACGTCGTCGACCGGCAGCGGCCGGACGTGGTGCTGCTCAGCGAGGTGGACCGGGGCTGGCTGCTGAACGGCGGCCACGACACCCTGGACCTGCTGTCCGACCGGCTCGGCATGCCGTACGTCTTCGGGCCGGCCGCCGACCCTGTCTGGGGCGACGCGGTGCTCAGCCGTTGGCCGGTGACCGATCCGCGGACCCTGCCGCTGCCCACCGTCGGGGCGCCCACCGGCGCGCAGGCTCTCGCCGTCACCCTGGACCTCGGCGACGGTGTCCGCGCCGCAGTGGTCAGCACCCACCTGCAACCGCCGCCCGGTCGGGGCCCGGTGGTCCAGGCCCGCGCGGTCGCCGACTTCGCTACCGGGTACGCGGCTGGCCGGCCGCTGGTGGTGGCCGGCGACCTGAACACCGAGCCGGGTGACGAGGCGTTCGGGCAGTTCACCGCTGCCGGTCTGGTCGACGCGTTGGCGGGCGCCCGACCGCTGGCGACCAGCCCCGCTGACGACCCGCGCCAGCAGATCGACCACGTCTTCGTCTCACCCGGCCTGAGCCCCACCGGTCCGGTCGCGCCGCGCGGCACGGCCAGCGATCACCTGCCCGTGGCGGTCACCCTCACCCTTCCGCGCCGTTGACCCCGCGCCTGATCCACTCCGGATCAGCGATGTGGGGGTGTCCAGGCCAGCGGGACACCCCGATACCGTGTGGATCAAGAGGGCGACGGCCGCACCCAGGAGACCGCAGGCGGGCGGCGGCTACAGGCGGTCGGCGGCGAGCAGCCGGTCGGCGGTGAAGGCGAGCAGCCATCCGCCGCCCTTCGGCGTGATGAAGTCCTCGTCGGCGCGGCCGGTCAGCTGCGCCAACGCGCCCGGCAGCACCTTGCCCTGGCTGCACACCGCCACCTGCCCGCCGGCGCCGGCCAGCTCCAGCAGCCGGGCGGCGGTGGCCAGGACCTGCTCGTCGAGCTGCTGGCCCGGCTGCGGCTCGTTCAGGTCGCCGCAGATCTCGATGGGCAGGTCGAGCAGCGCGGCAGCCGGGTCCAGGGTCTGCACGCAGCGGCGCGGCGAAGCCGACACCAGACGGCCCGGCCGGACTAGGGCGACCAGCCCGGCCAGCGCGTACGCCTGGGCCCATCCCTCGGCGTCCAGCGGCCGGCCGGTGTCGGGGCCGGTCCAGGTGGCCCGTTTGCCGGCGTGCCCGTGCCGCAGCAGCGCGACCGTCCCGGTCACCGGTGGCAGCGCGGCGAACGCGCCCAGCACCTCGGCGTCGTGCGGGTAGCTGACCAGCCGGATCGCGTCGTCCACGGCGAGCCAGCGCACGTCGTCCACCTCGGTGCCCGGCTGGAAGCCGCCGGTGCCCACCGCGAGCATCGACCAGTAGTCGACCAGCTTCGGCTGGCCCTCGCTGCGGTAGCGGACCGATGGCAGCCGCACCTGCGGCACGCCCTGCACGTCGGACTCCTCGGCCACCTCGCGTACCGCCGCGACCAGCGGGTGCTCGCCCGGTTCCAGCTTCCCCTTCGGCAGCGTCCAGTCCCCGTAGCGTGGACGATGCACGACGCAGACCTGCGCCCCGTCGGCGGACGGTCGCCACGCCACCCCGCCGGCCGCCCGGATGCCGGTCACGGCAGCCATCGGGTCCGCCGTCGCCGGCTTGCCCGGTGCCAGGCGGCCGGGAAGCGGGCACGCATGCGGCGTACCGTGTCGCGTTCCCGTTCGGCCAGCCGACCGGCGGTGACGGCCAGCTCGTGGTCGTCCGGCCGGCCGGCGGCGAGGGCCAGCCAGGTGTCCGCGGCGACGGCGGCGTCCTGGTGCTCGCCCAGCACGTCCTGTACGCCGGCCAGCGCGCGGGACAGCCGGCGCGCACCCTTGCCGAGGGCCGGGGCCACCGCGTTGACCGCGTAGCGGGCCTGCTTGCCCTCCTTGCGTACGGCGTGCCAGCGGTCGTCCGGCGCCAGCGGGTCGAGGGCGTCGACGCCGTCCGGCCCGGTGAGTTGTCGCCAGGGGCGCGCCACCAGCCCGGGCAGCACCCGTTGCGCCGGGACGGCCGCCCGGCGGGTGAGCCGGGGGGCGCGGGCGGCCAGCACCAGGGCGTCCACCAGCGCCAGATAGCGCGCGGAGCGCAGCGCCTCGTGGACCGCGGCGAGCGCCTGCCGTTGCCGTTCGGCCAGCGCCTCGTCCAGCCGATCCACCGCGCCCAGGTCGAGCGGGCTGAGCGGATCGGCGGCCGCGGTGCGCCGCAGCCGGTCGCGCAGCACCTCGGCGTCGCGGGCCACGCCGAGCACCGCGGCCAGCCAGCGCAGCTCGGCCCGCAGTGGGCGGGACCAGCTCCGGCGGACCAGCGGCGCGAAGGTGCGCAGGTCGGTGCGGAGCCGCCGGCAGGCGACCCGCATCTGGTGGACGGCGCTCTTGCCGCCGCCGCTCGGGGCACGCAGCCGCACCAGCGGGTCGTGCGCCAGCAGGCGGCGTACCTCCTTGCGGATCGCCTCGGTCACCACGTCTCCGGCGGTCGGGTCGGCCGGCAGCCCGGCCGGCGCGACCAGGTCCGGCTCGGCCCGCGCCGCCGCTCCCAGCGCCCGCACGTGCTTCGGAACGAACGCTCCGCCCCGAGCGCCGGCCTTTCGCAGCACCGCGCCAATTCGATTCAGCAGCTTGCGGTCGCCGGCCTTGAGCTCCACCTCCAGCTCGCGGAAGGTGTCGGTGGTGGCGCCGGCGTCGTCGAGCACGGTCACCCGGTCGTCCACCACCTCGGCGAGCACCGTGCCGGCGCTGTCGCACACCTCGTGGGCGTGCCGGACGGTCCGCACCACCGTCACCGGCGCCAACGGCGCGCCCCGGTGCAGGGTGGTGACCAGCTCCACCAGCTCCGGCGGCGGCTGCCGGACCGGCCCCGGGCGGGAGATCTCGTGCCGGACGCCGGGCGTCGACGTGGGCAGCTTCACCGTCCAGGGCAGATCGTCGCCGCGGCGGTGGCGCAGCGAGGCACCGGCCCGGGCAAGCCGCAGGTCGACGGTGTCGAGGTAGCGGGCGACCAACGTCACCGGCGGCAGCGCGCGGACCCGCCCACCGGCCGGGGAGGTGGTGGACAGGTCCGGCAGCACGTAGGCGTCGTCCACCTCGTGCTTCTGCTCCTCCTCCACCATCAGGTCAGCCTATGCCGGGACCCGGTCAGCCGGCGGTGCCACCGACGCGGCGCAGCAGCAGTTCCTGGAGATGCTCCCGGGCCGCGTCGTCGCCGCCGGAACGCCGGCTCCAACAGCCGTCCCCGGCCAGCTCGAACGCGTCCACGTCGGGGCTCATCGCCAGGTTCAGCACCTGGTCCAGCTCGGCTCGGGCCACCGGGTCGCTCACCTGCACCAGCGCCTCCACCCGCCGGTCCAGGTTGCGGTGCATCAGGTCCGCCGAGCCCATCCAGAATTCGGCGTTGCCGTTGTTGCCGAACCGGAAGATGCGGGAATGCTCCAGGAACCGGCCGAGGATCGAGCGGACGCGGATGTTCTCCGACAGCCCCGGCACCCCGGGGCGCAGCGTGCACATGCCCCGGATGAGCAGGTCGACGTGTACGCCGGCCTGGGACGCCCGGTACAGCGCGTCGGTCACCCCCTCGTCGACCAGCGAGTTGACCTTGAACTGGACGAGGCCGGGCATGCCCAGTCGCACGTGCGAGATCTCCCGCTCGATCCGCTCGATCAGGCCGCTGCGGATGCCCTGCGGGGCGACCAGCAGCCGCCGGTACGCGGTTTGCCGGCTGTAGCCGGTGAGCACGTTGAACAGGTCGGTGAGATCGGCGCCGACCTCCGGGTCTGCGGTGAGCATGCCGAAGTCCTCGTACAGCCGCGCGGTCTTCGGGTGGTAGTTGCCGGTGCCGATGTGGCAGTAGCGGCGGATCTGGTTGCCCTCCTGCCGGACCACCAGCGCGGTCTTGCAGTGCGTCTTCAGGCCGACCAGGCCGTACACGACGTGGCACCCGGCGCGTTCCAGGGTGCGGGCCCAGCCGATGTTGGCCACCTCGTCGAAGCGGGCCTTCACCTCCACCAGCACCACCACCTGCTTGCCGGCGGCGGCCGCGTCGACCAGCGCGTCGACGATCGGCGAGTCGCCGCTGGTGCGGTAGAGGGTCTGCTTGATGGCCAGCACGTGCGGGTCGGCGGCGGCCTGCTCGATGAAGCGCTGCACGCTGGTGGCGAACGAGTGGTACGGATGGTGCACCAGGATGTCCCCGTCGCGCAGGGTGGCGAAGACGCTGCGCGGCACCTCACCCTCGGCGAGCCGGGGGTGGGTGGCCGGCACGAACGGTGGGTCCTTGAGGTCCGGCCGGTCCGCCTCGCCGTAGACCTGCCAGAGCGCGGAGAGGTCCAGCAGCCCGGGCACCCGCAGCACGTCCTGGTCGTCCATGTCGAGTTCCCGGATGAGCAGGTCCAGCATGTGATCGGAGATCGACGCGGCCACCTCCAGCCGGACCGGTGGGCCGAACCGGCGCCGCGCCAGCTCGCGTTCCAGGGCCTGGAGCAGGTCCTCGTCGCGGTCCTCGTCGACCTCCACCTCGGCGTTACGGGTGACCCGGAAGAGATGGCACTCGACCACCTGCATGCCGCTGAACAGCTGCCCCAGGTGCACCGAGATCAGGTCCTCCACCGGCACCATCCGGACGCCCGGCTGGTCCCGGTCCACCCGCACGAAGCGGGGAACGTTGTTGGGCACCTTGACCCGGGCGAACAGCTCGGAACCGCCGTCGGGGTCGCGGACCGCCACCGCCAGGTTCAGCGATCGCCCGGAGATGTACGGGAACGGGTGCGCCGGGTCCACGGCGAGTGGGGTCAGCACCGGGAAGATGTGCTCCCGGAAGTAGGTGCGCAGCCGCTCCCGTTCGGCGTCGCCCAGGTCGCCCCAGCGCAGTATGCGGATGCCCTCGTCGGCGAGCTTGGGCAGCACGTCGTCGACGAAGCTGGCGGCGTGCCGGGCGACCAGCTCGGCGGTCCGCTCGGCGATCAGCTCCAGCTGGGTACGCAGGGGCAGCCGGTCGCCGCCGCGTACCGGAAGGCCGGCGGAGAGCCGTCGCTTCAGCCCCGCGATCCGCACCATGTAGAACTCGTCGAGGTTGCTGGCGAAGATGGCGAGGAACTTGGCCCGTTCCAGCAGTGGGGTGCGCTGGTCCTCGGCGAGCGTGAGCACCCGGGCGTTGAAGTCGAGCCAGGACAGTTCCCGGTTGAGGAACCGGTCCTCCGGCAGCGGCGTCGGAGTCGGAGGCTCACCGCCGGGCGCGGTGTCCGCCGGCGGGATCGGCCCGGTTCCACCGGCCCGGTCCTCGGCCGGGGCGGACGGGACGACGGGGTCGATGACCTCGTCCAGCCCGGAGGAGGCCGCGGCCGGGTCGTCGGCGAGCGTGTCGGCGTGGGCGGCGCCGGCGCGTTCGGCCCGGGACGGGCGGAAGCGGCCGTCGGCGCCACGGGTGGGGGCGCCGTTGCGGGGGGTGCCGGGGTCGGTGGCGGGCGGGCTGGCCGGGTGCTCGCGAGGGGTGCTCACCCGCTCATAATCACCCGATTCCGGTTAACGCAAAATGAACTTGGCGCCGCCGGGTCAGTTCATCGTCGGTAATGTCACCCGGACGACCTCGCCGTCGGGATCGGTGTCGATGCGGACCCGCTGGCCGAGCCGGAGCAGCCGCAGACCGGAGGCGTCGAAGGCCCGGGCGGGAAACCGCAGCTCGGTGCCGTCGTCGAGCAGCAGAACGCCGCTGCGCGTCGCCGCGTCGTAGCTGGCCACCGTGCCTTGCATGCTGGCACCGTACACCGGCGGGTCAGCCCGCGGAGCGGACCGGGCGGCCGGCGGCGAGCAGCGCGGCGGTGCTTGGCCCCAGCCCGAGCCGGGCGGCCGCGGTGAGGTCCGCGGCGGTGTCCACGTCCCGGCGCAGGCTGGGCCAGTCCCCGGTGAGCGGCAGCGCCCCGCTGGCGGCGTGCGCCGCCGCCGAGCCCACCCCGAATCGCGGGTCCAGGGGTACGCCCGGTGGCGCGGCGAGCAGCACCGTGCCGCCGCCCGGCGCGTCCGGCACGAACCGGCGTACCCCCGCTCGGCCGGTCTGCGCCGCGAGCAGCGCGCCGGCCAGCTCGGTCGGGCGCAGCGCCGGCAGGTCGGCGGTGAGCCCTGCCACCCACCCGGCGGGCACGCCCGCCGCGCCGTGCCGGAACGCGGCGTTCAGACCGGCGTCCGGCTCGTCGGGCACGACCCGCGCGCCGGCGGCCCGGCTCGCCGCCGCGACCCGGGCGTCGTCGGTCACCACCAGAACCTCGGCGACCGCCGGGCAGGCCAGCACCGCGCGGAGCGTGTCGGCCGCCAGTGCCAGTGCCAGCTCCTCGTGCGGTACGCCGGTCAGCGCGCCCCGCAGCCGGCTCTTGGCTGCGGTCAGACGCTTCACCGGCACCACCACGGCCCACCCCGACTGACTCACGTCGGCAATCCTGCCAGCCGGACGGCGGGACCCTCGCTGGCCGTACCGGGGGCGAGCAGGCATGATTTCCGCTGCGGGTGTCGCGGACGGGGTTCGCGGCGGGGTCGGGGCGCGACGAGGAGGCACGGTGGCACGGCGGAGGCTGGGGTTCTGGCAACGGTTCGCTGTGTCGCTGGTGAAGCCGGTGATGACCGTCTGGACCCGGCGCACCTGGCGCGGCATGGAGCACCTCGGCCGGGACGGTGGCGTGATCATCGTCGCGAACCACATCTCGCACGCCGACCCACTGGTCTCCGCGCACTTCATCTTCGACTCCGGGCGGTGGCCGCAGTACCTGGGCAAGGCCAGCGTGTTCCGGGTGCCGGTGATCGGCTGGATCCTGCACCGCTGCCGGCAGATTCCGGTCGAGCGGGGCACCGTGGAGGCGGTCCGCTCGCTGGACGCGCTGGTCGCCGCGCTCGACGAGGGTGGCGCGGTGGTGATCTACCCGGAGGGCACCACCACCCGGCAGCCGGAGCTGTGGCCGATGAAGGCCAAGACCGGCGCCGCCCGGCTGGCGCTGGCCACCGGTGCGCCCGTGGTGCCGCTGGTGATGTGGGGGCCGGAGCGGATCTTCGACCCGCGGACCACCCGGATCAACCTGCGTCCGCGGATCCCGGTGACCGTGGTCGCCGGCGAACCGGTCGACCTGAGCCGGTGGGCGGACGCCCCGCCGACCCGAGCCACCCTGGAAGAGATGACGGACGCCATCATGCTGCGGCTGCGGGACATGCTCGCCGAGATCCGTGGCGGCACGCCGCCGCCGCTGTGGGAACGACCGGCCCGGCCGTCCGCCGAGCGCCAGCAGCAGGGTGGTGTCGCGTGAGCGAGCAGACCAGCGACCACGTGGCGGTGCTCGGCGCCGGCTCCTGGGGCACCGCGTTCGCCAAGATCCTCGCCGACGCGGGGCGGGACGTGACGGTGTGGGCCCGTCGCGCGCCGGTGGCGGAGAGCATCCGCACCGAGCGCCGCAACCCGGAGTACCTGCCGGACCTGCTGCTGCCGGCCCGGGTCACCGCCACCCACGACGCGGTCGAGGCGATCACCGGCGCCGAGCTGGTGGTGCTGGCCGTACCGTCGCAGACCCTGCGCGGCAACCTCGCCGAGTGGGCCGGGCACCTGCACCCGGACGCCACCCTGGTGTCGCTGATGAAGGGCATCGAGCTCGGCACCACCAGGCGGATGAGCGAGGTCATCGTGGAGACCACCGGTGTGGCCGCGGACCGCGTGGTCGTGGTCTCCGGCCCGAACCTGGCCCCGGAGATCGCCGCCGAGCAGCCGGCCGCCACCGTGGTCGCCGGAACGAACAGCCACCGCACCGCGCTCGTGCAGGCGTCGATCCGGACGCCCTACCTGCGCCCGTACACCAACGACGACGTGATCGGCTGCGAGCTGGGCGGGGCGGTCAAGAACGTGATCGCCCTGTCGTACGGCATCGCCACCGCGATGGGCTTCGGCGACAACACCCGGGCCATGTTGATGACCCGCGGGCTGGCCGAGACGGCCCGCCTGGGTGTGGCGCTCGGCGCGGATCCGATCACCTTCGCCGGCCTGGCGGGCATGGGCGACCTGGTCGCCTCCTGCTCGTCCCCGCTGGCCCGGAACCGCACCTTTGGGGAGCACCTGGGCCGGGGCGAGACGCTGGAGCAGGCGCAGGCCGCCACCCGGCAGACCGCCGAGGGCGTGAAGAGCTGCCTGGCGATCCGTGACCTGGCGCGGGCGCACGGTGTCGAGATGCCGATCACCGAGCAGGTCGAGCGGATCTGCCACGAGGGGATGGATCCCCGCCTCGCCGTGGACACCCTGATGAGCCGGACAGCCAAACCCGAGTCGTACGAGTGAGGACCCGATGAGCGATCTGGGAGACGGCACCCGCTGTGTGCATGCCGGGCTGCCCGAGCCGGCGCCAGGTGATCCCTTCCTGCCCGGGCCGGTCTTCGCCGCGCCGTACCACCTCGACCCGTGGCAGGGCCCGGCCGGCTCGCCGAACGGCTACGGCCGCCCCGACAACCCCACCCGGCGGCTGCTGGAGGCGGCCGTGGGTGAACTGGAGGGCGGCGACTGCCGCGTCTTCGCCACCGGTCAGGCGGCTATCACCGGGATGCTGCTCACCCTGCTGCGCCCGGGGGACACCGTGGTGCTGCCCACCGACGGATACTTCCCGGTCCGGGCGTTCGCCACCGATGTGCTGGAGGCGATCGGCGTCCGCGTGCTCTTCGTCCCGACCGTCGGTCCGTACCCGTCGCTGGAGGGCGTCCGGCTGGTGCTGGTGGAGACCCCGGCCAACCCGGGCCTGGACGTGGTCGACGTGGTCGCCCTGGCGGAACGGGCGCACGCCGCCGGCGCGCTGCTCGCGGTGGACAACACCACGGCGACCCCGCTCGGCCAGCGTCCGCTGGACCTCGGCGCCGACCTGGTGGTCGCCTCCGGCACGAAGGCGCTCACCGGCCACTCCGACCTGCTGCTCGGCTACCTGGCCAGCCGGTCCGCCGAGCTGATCGAGGCGGTGACGCGCTGGCGTACCACCACCGGCTCGGTGCCGGGCGCGTTCGATGCCTGGTTGGCCCACCGCTCGCTGGGCACGCTCGACCTGCGGCTGGCCCGGCACAGCGCGAACGCCGCCGCGGTCGCCGATCTGCTCGCCGGCCGGCCGGACGTGACCAGCCTGCGGTGGCCGGGGCGCACCGACGACCCCGCGTACCCGGTGGCCTCGGCCCAGATGCGCCGGATGCCCGGGGTGCTCTCGTTCGACCTGGGCGACGCCGACCGGGTGAGCCGCTTCGTCGACGCCGCCCGGCTGGTGGTGGCGGCCACCTCCTTCGGTGGCCTGCACACCACCGCGGACCGGCGGGCGCAGTGGGGCGACGACACCGCCCCCGGCTTCGTTCGGCTCTCCTGCGGGGTGGAGGACACGGTCGACCTGGTGGCCGACATCGCCGCCGCGCTGGACACCGCCGGGCCGGCCTGAGCTATCGTGTCGGCGGCCCGCACCGGCGGGCCGCGACCGGAGGAGGTGAGTCCGATCCGTCAGCCGACAGGACCGGCGCTTTCTCCCGTTTTTCCGCCGCGATAGCGGCCGCGGGAGCGCCGGTGAGCGTTTCCCGGAGGTATCCCATGGCAATCCCGTTCCCCACCGATCGGCCGGCGCTCGTGCACCGGCTGCGGACCGCCGGCTGCGTCTACGCCGAGGACGAAGCCGACCTGCTGCTGGCCGCCGCCGACACCCCGGCGACGCTGGCCGACCTGACCGAGCGCCGGGTGGCCGGCGAACCGCTGGAGTACCTGCTCGGCTGGGCGGAGTTCTGCGGCCTGCGGATCGCCGTCGACGCGGGCGTCTTCGTGCCTCGGGGCCGGACCGCCCTGCTGGTCGAGGCGGCGGCCGCGGTGACCGGCCCGGCGCCAGCCGTGGTCGACCTGTGCTGCGGGTCCGGGGCCACCACCGTCGCGTTGGCGCACCGGCTCGCTCCGCGCTGGCTGGCCGCCGCCGACATCGACCCGGCGGCCGTGGCGTGCGCCCGCCGCAACCTCGCCGGGATGGCCGCCGAGGTGTTCGAGGGCGACCTGTTCGCGCCGCTGCCCCCGCACTGGCGGGGCCGGCTGGATTTGGTCGTCGCCAACGCCCCGTACGTGCCGACCGCCGCGGTGGCGCTGATGCCCGCCGAGGCACGGCTGCACGAGGCGCCGGTGGCCCTCGACGGCGGACCGGACGGACTCTCGGTGCTGCGCCGGGTGGGTGTCGACGCGGCCATCTGGCTCGCCCCCGGTGGACACCTCGTGGTCGAGGCCGGCGTCACGCAGGTGGACGCGCTCTGCGACGCGTTCAGTGCCGCCGGGCTGGTGCCGAGCGTGCGGCACGACGAGGACCTGGACGCCACCGCGGTGACCGCTCGCCGCCCCACCTGAACCGGCGCGACAGCAAGTCGGGGCACCGGGACAGCAACCCAGGCATCAAGGCAACCTGGCAGCGGAGCCGGGCGTGGCGGGGGAGAGGTGTTGGCACTAGCCTCGGCTCACACTCACGACGGCGGGAGGCGGTTTCGGTGGGCAGCGCAGGGGTGCCGGTGGTCGTCGGGCTGGACAACGGCGGGACCAGCAACAACGCCACCGTGTTGACGGTGGACGGCCGGTTCCTGGTGGACGGTCTGCTGGAGATCCCCAGCGAGGTGCGGGCCGGGCCGGACGCCGCCATCGAGGCGCTAGCCCGGGCGCTGGACGGCGCCCTGGCGCAGACCGGCGTGCCCCGCGAGCTGGTTCGGGCGGTCGGGCTGGATACTCCGGGCCCGGCCAGCGCCACCGGCGTCATCTCGTCGCGCGGCTCGACCAACTTCTCCCAGCCGGCCTGGCGTGGCTTCGACGTGCGGGGCGCGCTGGAGCGGCGGCTCGGCCTGCCGGTGATCTACCACAACGACGGCAACGCGGCCGCGCTCTACGCACACCACGTGTACTTCGGCGCCGAGGCGATGAACCGGTCGTCGGTCTCCGCGATCGTCGGCACCGGCCTCGGCGGCGGCGTGGTCGAGGGCGGCCGCGTGATCGCCGGCGCGGCCGGAATGGCCGGGGAGCTGGGTCACGTGCACATCCCGCTGACCGGGCTGCTCGGCCCGGAGCAGCCGGAGCCCACCTGCGCCTGCGGCTTCACCGGGGACGTCGAGAGCGTCGCCTCGCTGACCGGCATCGAGCGCAACCTGCTGCCGTACTGGTTGACCCGGTACCCCGACCACCCGCTCGCCGCCGAGCCGGTCGCCCGCGCGGCGAAGCTGGTCCGCGGCTACGGCGAGCGGGGGGACGCGCTGGCCCGGGACCTCTTCACCCAGCAGGCGATGGCGCTGGGCCGGCTGTTCACCGTGGCGGCCAACTTCACCGACCCGCACGCGTACTTCGTCGGCGGCGGGGTGGTGGAGGCGGCGCCGGAGTTCCGCGACTGGTTCCTGGCGACCGTCCGCGAGCACACCGTGCTCCGGAAGGAGCAGGCGGCGGTGGCCACCTTCGCCCTCGTGCCGGAGCGCGACATGGCCGGTGCCCGCGGGGTGGCGATCGCCGCGCTGGAGGCGCTGCGCGCCGTACCGGAGCCCAGCCCGCTGGTCGCCTGAGCCGCTGAACGCGAGCCTGAGCCCGCGCCGGCCCGCCTTCGTCCGGTCAGCGACGCGGCGGGGCCTGGGCGAAGGCGGCCCAGGCGGCCGGCGGGAACAGCAGGGCCGGGCCGGCCGGGTCCTTGGAGTCGCGGACGGCCACCAGCCGCGGGATCGCGGCCGCCTCCACGCAGGCGCCCTCGCCGCTGCGGCTGCTCTTGCGCCACGCGGCCGCGGTCAGCGCCGCTGTGATCGTCGGTGTCATCCGAGTTGCGGCGTGGAGACCCCGGGGTTCAGCCCGGGGAGGAAACGCGGCTCCCTCAATATTCGGCTTACACAGCAGACTGGTAGAACATGAGACATGGGTGGGGTCGCGAAGCGGGCGTTTCAAGTACCGCTTCTACCCGACCCCTGAGCAGGCCGATCAGCTCAACCGAACCTTCGGATGCGTTCGCCTGGTCTACAACCGGGCGCTCGACGCACGGACCCGCACCTACACCACCGAACGCCGGTCGATGACCTACGTGGAAACGTCGACGGCGTTGACTGAGTGGAAGTGCACGGATGAGCTGGCGTTCCTCAACGAGGTCAGCTCGGTGCCGCTCCAGCAGGCGCTGCGACACCTGCAAGTCGCGTTCGCGGCGTTCTGGGACAAGCGGTCCCGGTACCCGCGGTTCAAGTCCAAGCGCAAGTCGAGGGCCAGCGCCGAGTACACCCGGTCGGCGTTTCGGTGGCGCGGCGGACAGCTCACCCTGGCGAAAATGAACGCGCCGCTGGCGATCGTGTGGTCCCGGCCGCTGCCCGACGGTGTGGTCGCACTGTCCACCGGCGAGAAGATCACTAACCCGCGCCACGAACGCGCCGACCGGAGAAAACTGGCCAAATCGCAGCGGAAACTGGCCCGCAAAGACAAGGTCTCTGCCAACCGGGGCAAGGCCCGGGTGAAGGTCGCCCGGATTCATGCCCGGATCGCCGACCGGCGCCGGGATCACCTGCACAAGCTGACCACTCGACTCGTCCGCGAGAACCAAACGGTCGTGATCGAAGACCTCAGCGTGCGGAACATGCTCCGCAACCACAATCTTGCCCGCGCCATTTCCGACGCGGCCTGGTCGGAGTTGCGGGGCATGTTGGAGTACAAAGCCCAGTGGTACGGACGCGCTGCGGTCGCCGTTGATCGGTGGTTCCCGTCGAGCAAGACGTGCTCGACGTGCAGGCGAATAAACCCGACCATGCCGCTCCGCGTGCGGTCGTGGACCTGCCCCGCTTGTGGGGCCGACCACGACCGGGACGTCAAGGAAAGTGTCAGGAGCTGGTCGCGGATGTCCGCCGGGCTGAGCGCCACGCTCCGCAGGTGCCCCATGATCATGGTGCAGGCACGCGTTTCGCCGGCACGGCCGAGGATCATCTGGCCGGCGACGGTCTCCACGGAGGCGATGATCGGGTCCTCCGGGTCGGCGAACTCCAGGATGTGCAGCGAGCCGCGGGTGCCCCGGTGGTAGCCGGCGGACAGCGGGATCACCTGGACGGTGATGTTCGGCAGCTCGGCCATCTTGACCAGGTGGCGCAGCTGCCCATCCATCACCGCCCGGTCGCCGACCGGGCGTAGCAGCGCGCCCTCGTCGATGATCGCGTCGAGGATGGGCGGGGCGTCGCCGGTGAGCCGCTGTTGCCGGTCGAGCCGGACCTTGACCCGGTGGGGCGCGCGGCGATCGGGTTTCTCCCCCGTGCTCGATCGTCGTGTGCCGCCGCCATCCCGGCCCGCCGGAAGGAGACGACGTGCGCACCGGTCCGGAGCCCCCCGCCGTACACCCGGACGGCCGACGATGACCCGCTTCCTGGTGGTGCTCACCGACGTGCGTCCCGTCGAGGGCATCGAGCGCAACGAGCGGACGGCCCCCGAGCGGCGCCGGCGGGTGGTCGGCGCCAGCAGTCGGGAGGCCGCCGACCGGATCGCCGGGGCGTTCATGGCGCTGGGCGTGGTGCGCGCCGGCCGGCAGCGGGTGAAGGTGATCGCGGTCGGCCGCCGGCACGCCCGGGACTGACGCTCCCACACCGGCCGGTCCCGCGCGGATCGCCGGCACCGACATCCCGTCACGCACCGTATATCCTCTGTTGACCGATTGCCGTGTCGTGCTGTGGCTCACCGGGTATCGCCTCGCTCTACCGCCACGCACAGTAAGGTCAACCGGGTGAGCGCCACCGGCGAGCACGACCAGCCGCAGTCGCGTACGAAGAGGTGACCGGAGTGACCAGCCCAGGCAAGACCCGCGTGGCGATCGTCTTCGGCGGCCGCAGCCCGGAGCACGGCATCTCCTGCGTCAGCGCCGGCAGCGTGTTCGGCGCGCTCGACCCCGACGAGTACGAGGTGGTGCCGGTGGGCATCACCCGGGCCGGCCAGTGGGTGCTGACCAGCGGTGACCCCGCGCAGCTCGCGATCAACGCCCGCCAGCTGCCGGAGATCACCGCCGAGTCCGGCGCGGACATCGTGCTGCGCGCCGACCCGACCGGCAACGGGCTGATGGTGCTCGACCCGACTGAGGGCCCCCGCGCGCTGGCCGACGTGGACGTGGTCTTCCCGGTGCTGCACGGCACGTACGGCGAGGACGGCACCATCCAGGGAATGCTGGAGATGGCCGGCATCCCCTACGTCGGGGCGAACGTGTTCGCCTCCGCCGCCGCCATGGACAAGGAGTTCACCAAGAAGCTCTGCGCGGTCGAGGGCATCCCGGTCGGCGCGTACGCGGTGCTGCGCAACGGGATGACGCTCAGCGAGCAGGACAAGGAGCGGCTCGGCCTGCCGGTTTTCGTCAAGCCGTCCCGGGCAGGCTCGTCGTTCGGCATCACCCGGGTCACCGACTGGGCGCAGCTGGACGCGGCGGTCGCCACCGCCCGGCAGTACGACCCGAAGGTCATCATCGAGGCCGCGGTCGTCGGCCGCGAGATCGAGTGCGGTGTGCTGGAGGGGGAGGCCGGTGGGGCGCCCGAGGCGTCCGTGCTGGCCGAGGTGCGCGTCGTCGCCGACCACGACTTCTACGACTTCGAGGCGAAGTACCTCGACGACTCCTGCGAGTACGACATTCCGGCCGGGCTGCCGGAGAAGGTGACCCGCCAAGTGCAGGAGTACGCCGTCCGCGCGTTCACCGCGCTGGACTGCGCCGGTCTGGCCCGGGCCGACTTCTTCGTCACACCCGAGCTGGACGTCTACCTCAACGAGATCAACACCATGCCCGGGTTCACGCCGACGTCGATGTTCCCGCGCATGTGGGCGGCCTCCGGCCTGGAGTACCCGAAGCTGGTCAACCGCCTGATCCGCACCGCCCAGCGGCGCGGCGTCGGCCTGCACTGAGCCACCCGGCGCCGGCCCGCGGCACCACACTCAGGCGGAACGCGGGTCAGGCCCGGCAGCCGGCCGGAATGGCGCCGCCGGAGGGCACCGAGGCGACGATCGCGCTGGAGACCGGTGCAACCCACTGCAACGGCTGTTCGTAGGAGCGTGGGATGCGCACCGTCACCGGCGTCTCCCGGTCGATCGCGGTGAGCACGGTCGTGTCGCCCTGCTCGACCGAGTGCCAGCAGACCCGGTTGACCGTCCAGACCTCGTCGGTGGCCGGGATGGTCGGCTCGGTGCCGCCGCAGGCCACGGTGAGGGCGGGGTCGCCGTACGCGGCGTTCTGCTCCGGGCCGGCGGTGACCGGGCGCTGGGCCAGGTCGCGGATGGTCGGCGGCAGTTGGGAGAGCAGGGCGCGGCAGACCGTGGCCGGGCGGGCGGCCAGCGCCGGGGCGGCCATCTCGACCGGGGCGGTGGACTGCACCCGGGCGGTCGTGGGGCGCGGCGTGGCGGCCGGCTCGGCCGGGGAGAGCTTGGTGAAGGCCAGCACGGCCACCAGCAGCGTGACCGGCAACGCGATCAACGTGGCCAGCAGGGCCGCGCCGCGAAGGGTCCGGTCCCGGCCAGCCGGCGCGTCGGCGGCCGGGTCGGCCGGCTCGCGGGTACCGTCAGCCGGCTCGGGCGCACCATCGCGCGCCCCGGCGAGCCGGTCGTCGTTCTGAGCGGAGGAGGTAGCCATCTCGTCCACTTACAGCCGCACCACCGAACACGTGAGGGTGCGAGTGATGCCAGGCACCATCTGCACCTTGCTGACGATGAGTTTGCCGAGCTCGTCGACGGTGTTCGCCTCGGTGAGGACGACCACGTCGTACGGCCCGGTGACGGCGTCGACCCGTACCACGCCGGCAAGGTCCGCGATGAGACCGGCCACGTCACGTGCGCGGCCGACCTCGGTCTGGATGAGGATGTACGCCTGTACCACGACTCGACCTCCGTCCGTCGCCGCCCAGGGGCGGCCCGAAGGGTGAAACTACCTTACGGACCAGGTCTGATCCCTATCGGTGGTCAAGGAGCAGCAGTGAGCGAGCGCGGCGGTGCCGGGCAGAACGGACGGAACGCCGGCGGTGTCGCCAGCGTGGGCGGGATCGGCGAGTTCGGGTTGATCGGGCGGATCACCGCCCGCCTGCCGGTCGGACCGACGACCCTGCTCGGTCCAGGGGACGACGCGGCGGTGGTGGCCGCCCCGGACGGCCGGGTCGCCGCCTCCACCGACGTGCTGGTCGACGGGCGGCACTTCCGGCGGGACTGGTGCTCGGCCCGGGATGTCGGGCATCGGGCCGCGGCGGCCAACCTGGCCGACATCGCGGCGATGGGCGCCACCCCGACCGCCCTGCTGGTCGCCCTCTGCATGCCGGCGGACCTGGAGACCAGCTGGGCCGAGGAGTTGGCCGACGGGCTGGCCGCGGAGGCGGCCACGGTCGGCGCGAGCGTGGTCGGCGGGGACATGTCGTCCAGCCCCACACTGACGATCGCGGTCACCGCGCTGGGCGACCTCGGCGGCCGCCCGCCCGTGGTGCGCTCCGGCGCCCGCCCCGGTGACGTGCTGGCCCTTGCCGGCCGCACCGGGTACGCGGCGGCCGGCCTGACCGTGCTCACCCGTGGCTTCCGCACCCCCCGGCTGCTGGTCGAGGCGTACCGGCGGCCCCAGGTGCCGTACCCGGCCGGACCGCAGGCCGCCCGGCTCGGCGCCACCTCGATGATCGACGTGTCGGACGGGCTGCTCGCCGACCTCGGACACGTGGCGGCGGCCAGCGGGGTGGCGATCGACGTGCGGCGGGACGCGTTCGAGGTGCCCCGGCAGATGGCCGACGCCGCACAGGCGCTCGGCGTCGACCCGTACACCTGGCTCCTGGCCGGTGGCGAGGACCACGCGCTGGCCGCGACCTTTCCCCCGGCGGTGGCGTTGCCGGCGGACTGGCGGCCGGTCGGCCTGGTCACGGCCGGTGCCGGGGTCACCGTCGACGGCGCGCCCTACGAGGGGCCGCGGGGCTGGGACCACTTCCGGTGAGGCCGCGCGCCGGCCGTACCCTGGATGCCGTGAGTGAGATCGAGATCCGGGTGTCGCGGTTCGACGCGCCGGTGGCGCAGCAGTTGATCCGCGACGCGCTGGCCGACCTCGGCGCCCGCTACGGCGGCACCGGCGACGACACCCCGGTGGACGCGGCCGAGTTCGAGCCGCCGGACGGCGCGTTCCTCGTCGCCTACCTGGCCGGCGAGCCGGTCGGCTGTGGCGGTTGGCGCAGCCACGGCGCGGACACCGCGGAGTTGAAGCGGATGTACACCGCCCCGGCGGCCCGTGGGCGCGGCGTGGCCCGGACGGTGCTGGCGGCCGTCGAGCGCTCGGCCCGCGAGCAGGGCCGCAAGCGGATGGTCCTGGAGTGCGGGGACAGGCAGCCCGAGGCGATCGCCATGTACACCTCCGCCGGCTACGAGCAGATCCCGAACTTCGGCTTCTACAAGGACGAGGAGGGCTGCGTCTCCTTCGGCCGCACCCTCTGACCCCCGGCGTCGCCCAGTGCCCGGGGGCGGCGTTTCAGCCGGTGGTGATCCGGATCTGCGCGGCGGCCCGGGCGACCGCCCCGGTCGCCTCCGCCGGGTCGGCGCCCCAGGCCAGCACCTGGCCGCTGCGCCGCACCGACGAGGTGACCTCGGCCACCCTGTCACCCACCGTCACACCCACCCCGACGTCCAGGACGCCCGGCACCCGGGCGGCCGCGCGTACCCCGTGCACGGCGGTGACGGTGCCGGGCGGAGCGAGCAGGAACTCCACCGCCGCCGCGCCGCTCGGCCCGGCCGGCAGCGCCGGACGTTCCCCCCGGAGCGTGCGCAGGTACGCGGCGACGAACCCGCACTCGTAGGCGACCGAGATCAGCATGGTGATCAGGTCGCCGGGGAGCCGGGCGGCGCACTCCACCAGCGCCGGGCCGTCGACGGTACGGATCCACTCGCTGTGCAGCACGCCGGTGCGGAAGCCGGCGGCGCCGGCCAGCCGGGTGGCCACCTCGAGCAGCTCCCGTCGGGCGTCCTCGGGCAGGGCGGACGGCACGGTGTGCCCGGTTTCCACCGGCCGCCCACCGGCCAGCACCCGCTTGTCGGTGACGTTGCCGAAGCGCACCTCGCCCTCGGCGATCAGCAGCTCCACGCTGTGCTCGGTGCCGATCAGCACCTGCTCGGCGAGGACCGCGGTGGGTAGGCCGCGGGCGATGGCGTCGGGAGGCGTCTCCGGATCGGCACTGGCGGCCCAGGCGGTGGCGACCAGCGCCGGGTCGGTGACGATCTGCACGCCGAGGCTGCCGGCGCTGCGGGTGGGCTTCAGCACGCAGCGCCCGCCCTGCCGGTGGGCGAACTCGGTCGCCTCGGCGGCCGTGGCGGCCACCGTGAACGCCGGGTTGGTCAGGCCGGCCGCCGCGGCGAGCAACCGCATCCGGTGCTTGTCGGTGAAGATCTCGGCGGCCTTCACGCCGGCGCCGGGCAGGCCGAGCGCGTCGGCCAGCCGGGCCGCGGCGAGCACGCCGTACTCCTGGCCGGGCACCACCAGCCGCGCGGCGGCCAGCCCCGGTTCCCGGGCCAGCAGCGCCGCCGGGTCCAGGCCGGTCTGGTATTCGGCCGCCACCACCCGGGAGACGAACGGCAGCGCCGCGCAGCGCCGCTCAAGGTCGCGGCGGCGGATGAGGTCGGGTTCCTCGACCACGACCACGCTGCCCGCGGGCAGCAGGTCGCCGAGCCCGCGCAGCAGATCCAGCGCGGAGCCCATCAAGACCATCTCGTCCCGGCTCAGGTCCAGCTGCACCCGTCACCCCTCCGCCCGGACCGCACCGGACACCCGGCGCAGCGAGACCCTAACCGGGCGGGCGGCCGGAGCGGGCGGCCGCGTCGCTTAGTCGTCAGCGACCTGGCGCGGACACGACAGAGCCGGCGGACCACAGAGGTCCGCCGGCTGAGCCGTACGAGAAGGTGGGTGCTACCGCGTCAGGCGCGGGTGACCTTGCCGGCCTTGATGCACGAGGTGCAGACCTGCAACTTCTTGGTGTTGCCGCCACCGGCCGGGGTACGCACCGACTGGATGTTCGGGTTCCAGCGGCGGTTGGTCCGCCGGTGCGAGTGGGACACGTTGTGGCCGAAGCCCGGTCCCTTGCCACAGACGTCGCACACGCTAGCCACGGGATACTCCTGGGATTGAAACGTTCATGAGGTCGCCGGCAGGCGCTGCCCGGGCAACCTGGTCAGGTTACCCGATGACCCGCCGACCCGGCCAACCGGCCCGGTCGGGCGACCGTCCGTGGCCCGGCCGGCAGGTGCTGGTGCGCCCGTCCGCCGGGTGGTGGGTCGGTCCGGCGGCAACGATACCCGAGGTCCCCGCCCCGGCCGCCCGAGCCGGGTTCAGCGCCGGAGCCGGGGCGAACGGACACGCCGCACGAGTCCGACGGCTGTCGGTGCGCGCCAGTAGGCTTCTGGCCGTGCTGGACACCCTCGACGCCGCCGCTGTCCGCCGGTGGTGTGCGACCGGGTTGACCGCCTTGAAGCGCCACCAGGGCGAGATCGACGAGCTCAATGTCTATCCGGTGCCCGACGGCGACACCGGCACCAACCTGGTGCTCACCCTCACCTCGGCCCAGCAGGCCCTGGCCATGGACCTGGACACGCTCCCCGACAGCGGGCCGACAGCGCACGGGCACGCGTTGCGGCTGATGGCCCAGGGTGCGCTGCTCGGCGCGCGCGGCAACTCCGGGGTGATCCTCTCGCAGATCCTGCGCGGCTTCGCCGACGCCGCCGCCGCCGTGCCGGCCGTACGCGGCCGGGAGCTGGCCGCCGCGCTGCGGGGCGCCACCGTGGCCGCGTACAGCGCGGTCGCCCGGCCGGTGGAGGGCACGCTGCTCACCGTGGTCGGCGCGGCCGCCGCCGCGGCCGAGCGGGCGGACAACGACGACCTGCCGGAGGTGGCCCGGGCCGCCGCGCGGGCGGCCGCCGAGGCGCTGGCCCACACCCCGGAGCAGTTGCCGGCCCTGGCCCGCGCCGGTGTGGTCGACGCGGGCGGCCGGGGCCTCTGCGTGCTGCTCGACGCCCTGGTCGAGGTGCTCACCGGCGAGATCGCCGTGCGCGCCGCGCCGGCGCCGCGCGCCGCCCGGCCGGCCGCCACGGTCGCCCGGGAGACCGGCTCCGAGGAGTACGCCTACGAGGTGCAGTTCCTGCTCGACGCCCCGGCCGAGGCGGTGGCCGGGATGCGCCGGGCGCTGGAGGCGCTGGGGGATTCCCTGGTCGTCGTCGGCGACGGCCGCGAGCCGGAGAGCACCTGGAACGTCCACGTCCACGTCAACGACGTGGGCGCGGCGGTCGAGGCGGGGGTCACCGCCGGCCGCCCGTACCGGATCTCGGTGACCCGCTTCGCCGACCAACCGGAGCCGTCCCCCGGCCCGGCGGCGGACGGCCGGGCCGCCGTGGTGGTGGCCACAGGCGTCGGGATCGCCGGGCTGTTCGCCGCGGAGGGAGCCACCGTGGTGCCGGGCAACCCGTCCACCGGGGAGCTGCTCGACGCGGTGCGCAGCACCGGCGCGGCACGGGTGGTGGTCCTGCCCAACGACCCCAACACCGAGGCGGTGGCGAGCGCGGCGGCCCGCGAGGCACACCGCTACGGCATCAAGGTGAGCGTCGTGCCGACCCGTTCGCCGGTGCAGGCGCTGGCCGCGCTCGCGGTCCGCGACAGCGCCCGCCGCTTCGAGGACGACGTGATCGCCATGGCCGAGGCCGCGGGCGCCTGCCGCTACGCCGAGGTCTGCCACGCCAGCCGGGAGGCGCTGACCGTCGCCGGCCCGTGCCGCCCCGGTGACGTGCTGGCGCTGGTCGAGGGGGAGGTGCACCTGATCGGCGCCGACCTCACCGACACCTGCGCGGCGGTGGTCGACCGGATGCTCGGCGGCGGCGGAGAGCTGGTCACCCTGCTGGCCGGGGTGGACGCGCCGGCCGGGCTCACCGATGCCGTCCGCGCGCACGTCGCGCGGCGCTGGCCGTTCGTCGAGGTGCAGGCGTACCCGGGCGGCCAGCCGTATTATCCGCTCCTGGTGGGAGTCGAATGAGCGAACCGGCCACGGTGGACACCCCGCTGAAGAAGCTGGTCGGGGACAAGACGGCCAAGGCACTGGCCGCCCACCTCGACCTGCACACCGCGGGTGATCTCGTCTACCACTTCCCGCGCCGCTACGACGAGCGTGGCGAGCACACCGACATCCGCTCGCTGGACGTCGGCGAACAGGTCACCGTGCTGGCGCAGGTGCAGCGCACCGCGGTGCGCCCGATGCGCCAACGCCGGGGCAACCTACTGGAGGTGACCGTCGGCGACGGCTCCGGAGGGCTGCTGACGCTGACCTTCTTCGGCAACCAGGCGTGGCGCGAGCGGGAGCTGCGTCCGGGCCGGTGGGGATTGTTCGCCGGCAAGGTCACCGAGTTCCGGGGCAAGCGTCAGCTCAACGGCCCGGAGTACGTCCTGCTCGGCGAGGGCGGCGACGGCGAGGCGGCGGTCAGCGACGAGATCGAGGAGTTCGCCGGCGCGCTGATCCCCGTCTACCCGGCCGCGGCGGCGGTGCCGACCTGGGTGATCGCCCGCTGCGTGCGGGTGGTGCTGGACACCTTCACCCCGCCGGAGGACCCGGTGCCGGGCACGGTGCGGGCCAGCCGCAACCTGGTCGGGCTGGGCACCGCGCTGCGGGAGATCCACCGGCCGAGCAGCAAGGAGGACCTCTACCGGGCGCGGCACCGGCTCAAGTGGGACGAGGCGTTCGCCGTCCAGTTGACCCTGGTGCAGCGCAAGCACCGAGCCGCCGACTGGCCGGCCCGCCCCCGCCCGGCGCGCCCCGGTGGGCTGCTGGACGCCTTCGACGCCCGGCTGCCGTACGAGCTGACCGCCGGTCAGCGTGACGTCGGCGTGGAGATCGCCGCCGACCTGGCCGCCCCGCATCCGATGCACCGGTTGTTGCAGGGCGAGGTGGGCTCGGGCAAGACGGTGGTGGCGCTGCGGGCGATGCTCCAGGTGGTGGACGCGGGCGGCCAGGCGGCGCTGCTGGCCCCCACCGAGGTGCTGGCCGCACAGCACCACCGCGGCATGCTCGACCTCCTCGGGCCGCTCGGGCGGGCCGGCGAGCTGGATTCCGCCGAGCACGCCACCCGCGTGGAGCTGGTCACCGGCTCGCTCGGCGCGGCCGCTCGCCGCCGGGCTCTCGGCGAGGTGGCCAGCGGCGCCGCCGGCATCGTGCTCGGCACCCACGCGCTGCTCTACGAGGGAGTGGACTTCGCCGACCTCGGCCTGGTGGTGGTCGACGAGCAGCACCGCTTCGGGGTAGAGCAGCGCGACGCGCTGCGGGCCAAGGCCGAGCAGCCGCCGCACGTGCTGGTGATGACGGCCACCCCGATCCCGCGCACGGTGGCGATGACCGTCTACGGCGACCTGGAGGTCTCCACCCTCTCCCAGCTGCCCCGGGGGCGCTCGCCGATCGCCTCGCACGTGGTGCCGGCCGCCGAGAAGCCGGCCTTCCTGGACCGGGCCTGGCGCCGGCTGCGCGAGGAGGTGGCCGCCGGCCACCAGGCGTACGTGGTGTGCCCGCGGATCGGAGAGGGGCCGGCTTCGGAGGAGGAGCCGCCGCCGGTGGACGACAACGGCCGCCGGCCGCCGCTGGCCGTGACCGAGGTGGCCCCGCTGCTGGCCGACGGGCCGCTGCACGGGCTGCGGATCGGGGTGCTGCACGGCCGGCTGCCGGCCGACGAGAAGGACGCGGTGATGCGCTCCTTCGCCGCCGGCGATCTGGACGTGCTGGTGGCCACCACCGTGGTCGAGGTCGGCGTGGACGTGCCCAACGCGACCGTGATGATCGTGCTGGACGCCGACCGCTTCGGTGTCTCCCAACTGCACCAGTTGCGCGGCCGGGTCGGCCGGGGCGCCGCGGCAGGGCTCTGCCTGCTGGTCAGCGAGGCGGCCGAGGGGTCGCCGGCCCGGGACCGGCTGGACGCGGTCGCCTCCACCGGCGACGGCTTCAAGCTCGCCGAGCTGGATCTGGAGCAGCGCCGCGAGGGCGATGTGCTGGGTGCCACCCAGTCCGGGCGGCGCTCACACCTGCGGCTGCTGTCCCTGCTGCGCGACGCCGACCTGATTCGCGATGCACGCGCCGAGGCGATCGCCCTGGTCGAGGAGGACCCCGAGCTGACCCGGCATCCGGCGCTGGCCGCGTCGGTCACCGCCCTGGTCGACGAGGACCGCGCCGAATACCTGGAAAAGGGCTGACGTTTCGTTCGACCGTGATCACCGGGCACGGCACGCGGAGGCGTGCCGGTTACGACAGGTCGCCGCTGTCGTCACCACCGTCAGCGCAGTCCGCGGGCTGCTCCCACTCCCACGGGCCGAAGACGTCGCTCTCCGGATCCCAGTAGTCGTACCCGGCGACGACGAACTGCCCCTCCCGGCCGGGGAAGGTCACCTCGACGGTCTGACCCGGCTTGACGGTCCGCGTGCGGACCTTCCCGTAGTTGGGGGAGAAGGTGACCGTCCACCGGTCGCCGTTGGGCGGGTCGGTGAAGACCACCGTGAACGTGTCGCACGTGGAGCGGGTGGTGATTCTGGCGGAGGCGCAGTTGCCCGGGTCCTGCCACACGTAGGTGGCCAACGGGTCGGTCGCGCCCGCGACGGTCACGCTGATGCCATCCCAGCCCTCGACCGGGAAGCGCACCGTCATCTTCTCGCCGGGGCTCAGCGCCACGGTCTGCGTGAAGCTGCCCGCGGGGATCGAGGCCAGGACGACGTCGGTCGCGGGCGCGTTTCGCCGGTTGGCCAGGCGGACGTCGATCGCGTTGGCGCAGACCGAGGTGAACGTGGCCGTCGGCCCGGCCGGCTTGCCCTGGAGGGCGCTGTGGTGGGCACTCGCCGGTGCTCCTGCGGCGAGGGCGCTGGTGCAGCCGATCGCCGTCGCTGCGAGGGCGGCGAGGAGGCGGCGGCCTGGGACTCGATGGCTGTGCATGGGCTCTCTCCTGTCGTGGTGTCGTACCTGACGGGAAGAGCCGGCCGTGCCGGTGCGGGGATGGATTCGACCGCCATGCGGGCGCCAGCGGGCCGGTTCATTGACTGACGGTAATGACGGCGATGCGGCGGCGTTGTCCCGACCCGGGGTGCCAGCCGCCACCCGTGACCTAAACGTGACGCGGTTGTGTCTGGATCTCGGGAGCGCTGCGGGGTAGAGGCCCGAGGGCGCGTCGACCGGATGGTCGACGCGCCCTCGGGTTCAGCGCGGTTCGGTTCAGACGGTGAACCGGAGCCGGCGACGACGAGCCATCACGAAGAGGCCCGCGCCGGCGGCCAGCAGGACGACGGCGCCGCCAGCGATCAGGGTGGTGTTCGTGCCGGTGAGCGGCAGGCCGCCACCCTCGCCCTCGTCGCACTCGGCCGGCTGCTCCCAGGCGATCGGCTCGGTGTCGTCGAGGCCGTCGGCGGCCGGCGTGACGGTGAGACCCTCGGTCGCGGCGAAGGAGACGGAGCCGGTCTTGCCGGGCTCGACGGTCAGCGTCTTGGCCTCGCCCTTGTTCGGGGTCAGCGTGAGGACGACGGTCTTACCGTCGGCCGGGTTCTCGATCGTGAAGGTGAGGCTGTCGCAGGTCGACTCGACGGTGCCCACCGGCTCGGCAGGCGCCGGGGTGACGGTCGGCGTCGGGCTCGGGCTCTCGGTCGGCGGCTGGCTCGGCGACGGAGACGCGGTGGTGGGGGACGGGGTCGGGGTGGGGGACTCCGTCGGGGTGGCGGTCGGCGTCGGGGTGGGCTCCGCGGCGCAGGTGCCAGCCTCGGTGGCTGCCACCGTCCGGTGCTCGGTCACGATCCGGTCCGGACGCTCCCAGCGCGCCTCGACGAACAGCTCGATCTTCGGGTTCTTCTCGGTGAAGGTGTGGGTCTGGGTGGCGGTGAGGAGGTCCCCACCCTTCGCTGGGAGGGTGGCACCGACCTTCAGGTCGCCATCGCTGAAGTCGCCGGGGACGGTCGACTTGACCGAGGTGATCTCGGCATCGATGTCCTCGCTGTTGCCGACCTTCCACGTGACCGTTGCCTGGCCGTCGGCGGCCAGGCAGTAGGTGCCGGAGGGCTCGGGGTGGTGGGCGCTCGCCGGCGCGGCGAACGTCGTCATGGCGCCGATGCCGAGCAGCGCGCCGGCGGCGATGGCCGCGGTGCGCCGGAACGGAGACTTCGGACGGATCACTGGTACTCCTGGAGTGCTGAAGCGTTAGGGGCGTGGCCCGGGAACGACAGTGGACGGTCACTGCACGTCCGGATGGGAGGGATGCATTCCCGAGCCGTGGGCCGGCGGGTTGCCGCCGGCACCCGGCAGACCCTAGCGAGATCGCCGCGCGTGATACAGCGCTCAGGATTCGCTAAGACTGATGTTATGAATATGAGATCATCGATATACGAAACGTGATCATGTGGTCGCTCGGGCGATACGGGCGGTGTCGGTCGCGGCCTTTGTTGGCTCGCGTAGCGTCGGGGTCATGCGCAGGAGGAGACGGTGACCCGGATCGTGGCCGGGACGCTCGGCGGCCGGCGGATCGCCGCGCCCCCCGGCGCCGGCACCCGACCCACCTCCGACCGGGTCCGGGAGGCGCTGTTCAGCGCCGTCGAGGCCGAGGCCGATCTCGACGGCACCCGCTTCGCCGACCTGTACGCCGGCTCCGGCGCGGTCGGGCTGGAGGCGCTCTCCCGGGGCGCCCGGCACGTGCTGCTGGTCGAGTCCGACGCTCGGGCGGCCCGGGTGATCCGCGAGAACGTGGCCGCCCTGCGGGCCGGTTCCGCCGTCCGCCTGGTGACCGGCAAGGTGGCGACCGTGCTGGCCGCCGGCCCGGACGGTGGGCCGTACGACGTCGTCTTCGCCGACCCGCCGTACGCGGTGCCGGACGCGGAGATCACCGCGCTGCTGACCACGCTGGTCGACGGCGGCTGGCTGGCGAGCGACGCCCTGGTGGTGCTGGAGCGGTCCAGCCGCACCGGGCCGGTCGAGTGGGTGGACGGGATCACGGCCGAGCGCAGTCGCCGTTACGGCGAGACCACGCTTTGGTACGGTCGCCGATCATGAGACGTGCGGTGTGCCCCGGCTCGTTCGATCCGGTCACCAACGGACACCTCGACATCATCGGCCGGGCCAGTCGGCTCTTCGACGAGGTGATCGTCGGCGTGCTGATAAACCAGTCGAAGAGTGGCCTCTTCACCGTCGAGGAGCGGATCGACATGCTCCGCGAGGTGACCGCCTCGTACGGCAACGTGCGGGTCGAGTCGTTCCGGGGGCTGCTGGTCGACTTCTGCCGGGCCCAGCAGGCGAGCGTGCTGATCAAGGGCCTGCGGGCGGTCAGCGACTTCGACTACGAGCTGCAGATGGCCCAGATGAACATCGGGCTGGCCGGCGTCGAGACGCTGTTCATGCCGACCAACCCGCTCTACTCGTTCCTCTCCTCCAGTCTGGTCAAGGACGTGGCCAAGTGGGGCGGCGACATCTCCGCCCACGTCCCCGACCCGGTCCGCGAAGCCCTCCAGTCCCGCCTCGGTCCCCGCCCCTGACCCGCGGTCCCTCCGCGATCTTGCAGTTTCGGACCCCGAGTCGCGCCTTTTGACAGGATTTGTCGCGGCGGAAAGTGCAAGATCGGCCGGGGTGGGGTGGCACGGTCGCGCCGTGTGACGGTGCCGCGACGCGCCGGGTCGGGGTGGATCGGGCAGGTGTGGGGTGGGCACGACATGATTGGTAGAGCGGGGAACCGGCCGTAGCCCGCATCATGGAGGTCGGCCGACGAACGACAGGAGTGAGGTACCGGTGGACCCGCTCGATCGCATCGACGAACTGATCGCCATGGTGGAGCAGGCCCGCTCCGTCCCGATGTCGCGCAACAACTGCATGGTCGACCGGGGTGAGATGATCGCGGTCCTCGACGAGATGCGCGCCGACCTCCCCGCCGACCTGCGTCGCGCCGCCGCGCTGCTCGACGAGCGCGACAAGATCATGGAAGCCGGCAAGCGCGAGGCGGACCGGATCATCAGCGAGGGTGAGGCGGAACACGCCCGCCTCGTCTCGGTGAACGAGATCACCGTCTCGGCCGAGCATGAGGGGGCCCGGATCATCGCCGAGGCCCGGGCCGAGGCTCAGCGCCTGCGCGAGGAGGTCGACGACTACGTCGACACCGCGCTGGCCAACTTCGAACAGTTCCTCACCAGGGCGCTCGCCTCGATAGAGCGCGGCCGCGACAAGATGCACGCGCTGCGGGAGATCGGCACCTTCGGTGGGGAAGAGGCGGAACGCCCGCTACCCTTCTGAGCGGCACTTCACCAGCCGACACTCTTGGGTGGGCGTCGCCCCCGGTTCGACGGGCCGGCGGTCGCCCAGGTAACCTTTTTTGTCGGCCTCACACCGGCCGGAGTCTGACTATGCCCAAACACTCGCCATCGACACTCGACCCCAGGTCGCCGCTGGTCCTCGACACGAGGGACCTGCCGCGCCGGCCTGGCGCGTTGCGTACCGTCCAGCGGGTCGTGCCGGCACCGGCGGACCTCGGTGTGGAGTTGATCGGCGTTCCGGAGGGCGCGGACCTCGACCTCGACCTGAGGCTGGAGTCGGTGTCCGAGGGCGTGCTCGTCTCCGGGGCCATCACCGGTCCCGTCCGGGGCGAGTGCGGGCGCTGCCTGCGCGAGATCAACGACTCGATGGCCGTGACGATCCAGGAGCTGTACGCGTACGAGAACAGCACCACGGACGCCACGACCGAGGAGGACGAGGTGGGCCGGATGCAGGGCGATCTGATCGACCTGGAGCCGGCGCTGCGGGACGCGTTGGTGCTCACGCTGCCGACCAACCCGCTCTGCCGGGAGGACTGCCCAGGACTGTGCCCCGAATGCGGGACGCACTGGGACGATCTGCCGGCCGACCACAGTCACCAGCAGATCGACCCGCGTTGGGTGGGCCTGTCGCAACTGACCCGTACAGAGGAGTAAGAACCGTGGCCGTCCCGAAGCGCAAGATGTCGCGCAGCAACACCCGGTCCCGCCGGGCGAACTGGAAGGCGACCGTGGTCGCGACCGTCGCGTGCCCGCAGTGCAAGTCCCCCAAGCTGCCGCACGCCGCTTGCTCCGTCTGCGGCACCTACAACGGCCGCCAGGTCATCGAGGTCTGACCTGGACGCCGAGTGACGCCCCCGACCCCGGGTCGGGCGGCGCGCGCACCCTGGCATTCGCCCGGTGCCCCGGCTCCCTCCGACGCAGGCCGGCCCACTCCGGTCGACGTTCCGGTGGAGCCGGGCACCGCGCGGATCGCCGTTGACCTCCTCGGCGGGGACGACGCTCCCGCCGTCGTGGTTGACGGCGCTCTGCGGGCCGTGCGCGCCGACCCTGACCTGCATCTCCTTCTCGTCGGCCCAGCCGAGGTCGCCGAGGGGCTGATCGCTGCCCTCGGTCCGGCCCAACGCACCCGGATCACGGTTCGGCCCGTCCGCGACGCCGTCGGCATGGCCGACCATCCCAGTGCCGCCCGCGCGGAGAGCACCGTGCGGGCCGCTGTCACCGCCGTCCGCGACGGAACCGCCGACGCCCTGGTCTCCGCCGGCGCCACCGGCGCCACCGTCACCGCTGCCGTGCTCGGTCTCGGCCGCTGGCCCGAGATCCGTCAACCCGCCCTCGTCGCCACCCTGCCCGCGGTCGCCGGGCCGGTCGTGCTGCTCGACGTCGGCGGCTCGCTGGAGCCCCGCCCGGCCACCCTCGCCCGGCACGCCGTGCTCGGCGCCGCGTACGCGGCGGTGGCGCATTCGATCGCCGAGCCCCGTGTCGGCCTGCTCTCGGTCGGCACCGAGGCCGGGAAGGGCGACCGGGTCCGTCGAGCCACCGATCCACTGCTCGCCGTCGAGCCGCTGCCCGGAGGGGCGCGCTACGTCGGGCTGGTCGAGGGGTACGACGTGGCCCTCGGCGCGCGCGCCGATGTGGTGGTCACCGACGGCTTCACCGGTAACGTGCTGCTCAAGGCGATCGAGGGCGCGTACGCGATGGCCGGCGGCCCGCCCGTCGGTGGTGGCGCCCCCCGTGCCGCCGCACTGCTCGGCGTAGCCGGGACGGTGGTCGTCTGCCACGGCTCCGCTCGCGCCGCCGACGTCGCCTCCGGCATCGCCCTCGCCGCCCACCTGTGGCGGCGACGCGCCACCGACCTGGTCTCCGCGTTGCTCGACGGCGACGCCGCGACGCACCGCACCGACCGCTCCACCGACACCGAGGTACGCACATCATGAGCAACGACAAGCGGCGGCGGGCGTCCGTCGGTCACCTGGAAGCCGCGTTCGGCGTGAGCCTGGACCCCGACCTGCTGCAACGCGCGCTGACCCACCGCTCGTACGCGTACGAGAACGGCGGCCTGCCCACCAACGAGCGGCTGGAGTTCCTCGGTGACTCGGTGCTCGGCGTGGTGATCACCACGGCGCTCTTCCACAACCACCCGGACCTGCCTGAGGGGCAGCTGGCCAAGCTGCGGGCCAGCGTGGTCAACATGCGCGCGCTCGCCGACGTGGCCCGTGGCCTCGGCCCGGACGGCCTCGGCGCGTACCTGCTGCTCGGCAAGGGCGAGGAGACCACCGGCGGTCGGGACAAGGCGAGCATCCTCGCCGACACCTTGGAGGCGCTGCTCGGCGCGATCTACCTCCAGTACGGGCTGGACACCGCCGGGATCGTCATCCACCGGCTCTTCGACCCGCTGATGGCGGAGTCGGCCGGCCGGGGCGCGGCCCTGGACTGGAAGACCAGCCTTCAGGAGCTGACCGCGGCGCAGGGGCTCGGCGTGCCGGAATACCGGATCGAGGGCACCGGCCCGGACCACCTCAAGACGTTCACCGCCTGGGTGGTGGTGGCCGGCAACCGGTACGGCGGCGCCGAGGGACGCAGCAAGAAGGAGGCCGAGCAGCGCGCCGCCGAGGCGGCCTGGCGCACGCTCGCCGACCAGGACGGCAGCCAGGCTGGTCAGGAGGACCAGGCTGGTGTGAACGAGCGGAATCGGGGTGCCTCGGCCGACCGGGATGAACCGGCCGGGCCGATGGAACGGGCCGAGCGGGCGGCCCAGACCGAGCAGGCCGACCACCTGGCGCAGGTCATGCCGGCCGACGTCGCGGAGCAGCAGGCCCCGTCCGGGGTCGAGCAGGCCCGGGCCAACGGCACTCGTCCGACCGCCGACGGTGCCAACGGCACCCGGGCCGCCGCCGACTCGACCAGGGCCGACGCGACCGGCGCCGCCGCCGGTGACCGCGGGACGGGGCTGGGACGTGCCTGAGCTGCCCGAGGTGGAGACGGTCCGGCAGGGGCTGGCCCAGTGGGTCATCGGCCGCCGGATCGCCTCGGTGGAGGTCCGCCACCCCCGCGCGGTCCGCCGACACGTCCCCGGCGGCGCGCACTTCGCCGACGTGCTCGCCGGCCGGACCGTGCTGGACGTCCGCCGCCGCGGCAAGTACCTGTGGCTGCCACTGGACAGCGGCGACGCGGTGATCGGGCACCTCGGCATGTCCGGCCAGTTGCTGCTCCAGCCGCCCGGCACGGCCGACGAGACGCACCTGCGGGTGCGGTTCCGGTTCGCCGACGACGGACCGGAGCTGCGCTTCGTCGACCAGCGCACGTTCGGCGGGCTCTCGGTCAGCGAGGGTGGCGCCGATCTGCCCGCGGAGATCGCGCACATCGCCCGCGACCCGATGGACCCGGAGTTCTCCGACGCGGCGTTCGTCGCCGCGCTGCGCCGCCGACGCACCGAGGTGAAACGGGCCCTGCTCGATCAGACCCTGATCTCGGGTGTGGGCAACATCTACGCCGACGAGGCGCTCTGGCGCGCCGGGCTGCACGGCACCCGTCCGACCGACGCGCTGACCGCCCCGGCGGCGCAGCGCCTGCTCGGCCACGTCCGCGACGTGCTCGCTGAGGCGATCAAGGAGGGTGGCACCAGCTTCGACGCCCTCTACGTCAACGTCAACGGTGAGAGCGGCTACTTCGACCGGGCGCTGAACGTCTACGGTCGCGAGGGTGAGCCGTGCCGGCGGTGTGGCGCGCCGGTCCGCCGGGAGGCGTTCATGAACCGCTCCTCGTACAGCTGCCCACGCTGCCAGCCCCGGCCAAGGGGCTCCCTTCGGGGATGACCCGGAGGTGGTTCGGGGTCGGTGCCGGCGGGTCGCGGTCGACCTCTCCGGGCTGGACCCGGGCGGTTGTCCGGATCGCGGGCTGATGCCCGCCGTAACGCCCGAGCGGTCCCGCGGACCTGTGTGGACCGGCTCCGGGGACGGCGGGGGCCGATCCCCGATGTGACCGCCTCGTCACGCCCCTAGCGTCAGCACCGTTGACAGGGGGCTGACGTGACAGGGGGACCCGAGATGGGGACAAGACCGGTGACGGTGCGGATGGCGCGGTGGAGCGCCGAGCACCCGTGGCGGGCGATAGCGCTGTGGGCCGTGTTCGTGGCGGTGTGCTTCCTCGGTGGCAACGCCGCCGGCCTCAACGAGGCCACCAGCAGCGACCAGGCGATCGGCGAGGCGGGGCGCGCCAGCCTGATCGTGGATGCCGGCGCGTTCGACGACGCGGCCGTGGAGAACGTCCTGATCACCTCGCGGGGCGGCGCGCTGGACCAGACCGCGGCGAAGGTGGCGGCGGACGACGCCGCGGCCCGGCTGCGCACGGTCACCGGCGTCGCCGAGATCGGCCCGCCGGTCACCGCCCGGGACGGCTCCGCGCTCCTGCTGCCGATCACCATGTCTGGCGACGCGGGTACCGCGTCCGACCGGGTGCAACCGCTGCGCGACGCCACCGCCACGGTCCAGGAGGCGCACCCGCAGCTGCGCGTCGAGCAGGTCGGCGGGCCGTCCATCGGGCAGGCCCTCGACGACACCCTGGGCAAGGACTTCAAGCGCGCCGAGCTGCTCAGCCTGCCGGTCACGCTGGCGATCCTGATCGTCGCGTTCGGCGCGCTGATCGCGGCCAGCGTGCCGGTGCTGCTGGCGCTCTCCTCGGTCGCCGCCGCGATGGGTCTGTCCACCCTCGCCTCGCACCTCGTGCCGGCCACCGACACCACGGCCCCCGTGATCCTGCTGATCGGCATGGCGGTCGGGGTCGACTACTCGCTGTTCTACGTCCGTCGGGAGCGGGAGGAACGCGCCAAGGGCCGCTCCGGGCTGGACGCGGTGGAGATCGCGGCGGAGACCTCCGGGCACGCCGTGGTGGTCTCCGGCTTCGCAGTGATCATCTCGATGGCCGGCCTGCTGCTCGCTGGCGATGTGGTCTTCTCGTCGCTGGCCGTCGGCTCGATCCTGGTGGTCGCGGTCGCGGTGGTCGGCTCGCTGACCGTGCTGCCCGCCCTGCTGGCCAAGCTCGGTCGTTGGGTCGACCGGCCCCGGGTGCCGCTGCTCTGGCGACTCACCACACCGCGCGCCGGCCGGCACGGCCAGCCCCGCTCGCCCCGGCTCTGGCCCGCGGTGCTTCGGCCCGCGCTGCGCGCCCCGGTACCGACCCTGGTCATCTCGGTCGGGCTGCTGCTCGCGCTGGCCGCGCCGGCACTCGGCATGAAGCTGAAGTTCCCCGGCATGGAGGACCTGCCACGCACCACCCCGGCGATGCAGGCGTACGACCGCCTCACCGCCGCCTTCCCCAGCACCGGCACCAACCACGTGGTGGCCGTCCGGGCGCCGGCCGAGCAGGCCGACCGGGTTAGCGCGGCGCTCACCGACCTGGCCACCCGGGCAGCCGGTGATCCGCTGTTCGCCCCCATCGAGGCCGACGGCCCGAAGATCGAGGTGTCGGCCGATCGGCGGGTGTCGGTGCTGGACGTCGCCACCCCGTACGCCAGCCGGGACGACCGGTCGGTGCGGTCGCTGGAGAAGCTGCGTGAGGATCTGGTCCCGGCCGAGCTGCGGGACATCCCCGGCATCGAGTACGCGGTCGGCGGCAGCGTGGCCGACAGCGAGGACTACGCGCAGCACATCCGGGACAAGCTGCCACTGGTGATGGGCTTCGTCCTGGTGCTCACCTTCCTGGTCATGGTGCTCACCTTCCGGTCGGTGGTGGTGGCGGCCAGCGCGATCGTGCTGAACCTGCTCTCCGCCGGCGCCGCGTACGGGCTGCTGGTGCTGGTCTTCCAGGGGGACTGGGCGGCGGGGCCGCTCGGCTTCACCTCGATGGGCGCGATCGTGTCCTGGCTGCCGCTGTTCCTCTTCGTGGTGCTCTTCGGCCTCTCCATGGACTACCACGTCTTTGTGGTCAGCCGGATCCGCGAGGGGATCCGGGCCGGCATGCCCAACCGGGACGCGGTGGCGTACGGAATCACGTCGTCGGCCGGCGTGGTGACCAGTGCGGCGATCGTGATGGTCGGGGTGTTCTCGATCTTCGCCACGCTCAGCACGATCGACATGAAGCAGCTCGGCATCGGCCTGGCGGCGGCGATCCTGCTGGACGCCACGATCATCCGGGGCGTGGTGCTGCCGGCGCTGATGACCATGCTCGGCGACGCCAACTGGTGGGCCCCGCGCTTCCTGCGGCCGCGGTCGGCGCCCGCCCCCACCGAGCCGCCGGCCCCCACCCCGGAGCTGGTGCCGGTGCCCTGACCGTTCCCTCCACCGCCCCACCGCCCCAACGCCCCGCCGCCCCGCCGGCCCCGCGGACCCCACCGTCCGCGCCGACGCCACCATCCGCGTCGATCTAGGGAAAGTCGTCGCTAGTGGATCTCCGTCCACAGTGATTTCCCCTAGATCGACGCGGACGGGAGGCATCGACGCGGACGGAAGGCGGCGGCGGGCGCGCGGAGGGGAGGGGGAGGGGTCAGGGGAGGGGGCAGGGTTGCCGCCAGGCGTTCAGCGTTCGTTCCTTGCGGATGGACGCGAAGCCGTAGCCGACGGTGGTGACGCAGAAGTCGTCGGTCGAGCCGGTGTACTCGACGTGGAAGACCGGCTTGTCGGCGTCGGCGAAGGGCAGCAACTTGGCGCACTGATCCAGCCGGACGCACTCCTCGTTGATCGCGAAGTCGAAGTCCGGGGCCAGTGCGGCGACCTGCGGTACGTCGTTGACCAGCCCGGGGGAGAGGTCCAGCGACCGGGCCAGCCGGGCGAGCCGCCGGTTGAACAGCAGTTGGTGGTCGAAGTCGAGCGGGAAGCCGCTGCGGTGCGCGTACGCGTCGGCGTCGGCCAGCGCCACCGCGCCGAAGCCCTTGCCCCGGCAGAGCCGGAACCGGTCGGCCAGCACCGGCTCGAGGGTGTCCCACCGCCGGACATCCAGCCATCGGCTGCCGGGTTGGCGGCCGGACGAGCCCTGTACGGCGGCCGGGAGCCGACTGGCGTCCGGGTCGGCCGAGCGGACCGAGCCGACGTGAACGTGGCAGATCAGCCGGCGGTCCCGGGAGCGCAGTTCGGCGGTCTGGGCGGCGGTGGTGGCCACCGGGTCGAGCAGGAAGACGTCGGCGTCCACCGTCGGGTCGAGCGGGCCGCGGAGCTGCCACTGCCACTGCCAGTGCCGGGCCTGGTCGGCCGGCCACCGGGTGGGCGCGCCGGGCGGGGTGAACTCGACCCGGCAGCCGTACGCCGGCACCACCAGGACGAGGGCGACGCTGGCCGCCACGATTCGGCGCAGCGGGCGTGCTACGACGGCGCGTCGCCGCAGCCGGATCCGCATCGGCAGCTCCCGGGTCCCGGGCGGCCGGTCGCCGCCCTCACCGGTACGCCGCCGCCCCCACGCTCCGGCCCGGCGTACCTCACCGGGTCAAACGAGCGCGGGGGCGCGGACGACGCGCGGTCAGCGCGGCGCCGCGAAGACCTGCGTCCAGTACGGCCCGTTGCTGTTGGCGATGCCGACGCCGATCTCGGTGAACGCGCAGTTCAGGATGTTCGCCCGGTGGCCGGAGCTGTTCATCCAGGCGTCCATCACCGCGGCCGGGGTCTTCTGGTTCCACGCCACGTTCTCGCCGTAGGTGCGCCAGGCGTAGCCCACCCGGTCCAGCCGGACGCCGGCGTTGCTGCCGTCGCTGCCGGTGTGCGACATGTTCTGGTGGTCGGCCTGATCCTGGCTGTGCCGCTGGGCGGCGGTCATCAGCTTGTCGTCGATGCTCAGCGCCTTGCAGCCGGCCTTGGCCCGTTCGGCGTTGACCAGGTCCACCACCTCGCGAGCCTGCGCGCTGACGGTGCCGCTGCCGCTGGAGCCCGTGCTGGTGGTGGTGCTCGGCGCGCTGCTGCGCTCGACGCTGCGCCGCGAGGCGGCGTTGGTGCGTGACGGCGCCGGGGTGGGCTTGACGACCTTGCTCGGCGTCGGGCTCGGCCTGGCCGAGCTGGGCGCGGCGGTCGGGGAGGGCGCGACCAGGGTGTCGACCGTCGGCTGCTCGGTCGGCACCGCGGGCGCGGCGGCGAGGGTGTCGTCGACGGCGGTCGGCTCGGCGGCGGTGTCGTTCCCGCCGGGCATCGCGAGCGCGCCGATGCCGAGGCTCACCACGAGGGTGGCCGCCGCGGCGGCGCCGCCGATCATCAGCGGCCGACGCCAGCGCCGCGGGGAGCGGTGTCGCCCCTCACCCGGTCGGCCGGCGTCGGTCGGACCGGTCCGCCAGCCGTCGGTGGTCTCCTCGACGGGGGCGCTGTCGCGCCAGCCGCCGGTCGACTCGTCGTCCTGTTGGTAGGCGGGCTCGTACGCCGGCCAGGCGGCGGTGTGGCCGTCGGCGGGCCCGGCGGGGGCCGGCGGTTCCGGCTGCCAACGAGCGGTGGGCTGCGCGTGGTGCCACTCGTCGCCGGGCTGGTCGGGGTCGTCGTCGCCGAACAGGTAGGCCGAGCGGGGTTCCGGGCGGTCCCTCAGCCAGTCCGGCTCGTCGGTCGGCCGCTCGGCGCGCCGGGGGGCGCCGTTCGGGTCCATCGGGTCGGTCCAGCCGTACACGGCACTGCCTCCACGGGGTCGGTTGCGGGCCGGGGTGACGCTACGACTCGCCCACGACCTGCGGCAACGTGGCTAAGGAAGAGTTAAGGGGAAGTCGGACGCCAGGGTGCGGACTTCCCGGAATTCCGGCGTACAGTAAAGGTGTCCGGACAGAGAGTGTCCGTGCCTTGAGGCAGCCCCCCGACAAGTGGACAGGTCGACGTAGAGATGATCTACGGCCTGCGAGAACTTGACGAAGGAGGGGTTTGCGGCTCAATATATAGGTGTCGCCAGTCGCGCCCGGTCATGCCCAGATACAGCTGGAATGACAGTCGCGTATGAATGGGCGCGCGTTGGCCGGCCTTTCCGGCAGCGCATATCAAGGAGTCAGCATGGCGAAGGCCCTCTACGGCCACGTAGGTGCAGCGCCCGACCGGCGCCTGCTCGACGAGGTCACCCGACTGCGTGCCAGGGTTCAGGCACTGGAGTTCGAGATCACGCGTCTGCGCGCCGACAACGATCGGCTCGCGGCGGCTGCGGCGGAGGCGGACGACCTGCTTCGTCTGGCCGAGCCGGCGCTGACCTGATCTTCGGGGTCGGAAAACTGAATCGCACCATCGCAAAAATGCGCGCCGACACCTCTGTGCCGGCGCGCAACGCTGTCCGGCCCCTTTCCCGGCCGACGATTTATGATCTTGCGTTGGGCGGCACTGGAACCGCGCCAGTTGTTTCCGGAAACGCATCGGTCGGCGTACCGATCATGAACGGTGTTTGTCTTTTTCGCCGCCTCCCGAACAACTGCGCGGTCGGCTCGCGCGCACGTCCCGCCCTCCCGGCCGGCGCGCTCCGGGGCGGGTCGCGTGCCCGACCGCTCCCGCCACCGGGTTAGTCTGCGGGTTCACCAGGTCCGCGCAGCCGGCGACGGTACGGCGGCCACCGGACGAGGATCGAGAAGGTGTATCTCAAGAGCCTGACGGTGAAGGGCTTCAAGTCCTTCGCCTCCGCCACGACGTTGAAGCTGGAGCCCGGGATCACCTGCGTGGTGGGTCCGAACGGCTCCGGCAAGTCCAACGTCGTCGACGCCATCGCCTGGGTGCTCGGCGAGCAGGGCGCCAAGGCGCTGCGCGGCGGCAAGATGGAGGACGTCATCTTCGCCGGCACCGCCGGCCGGGCGCCGCTGGGTCGCGCCGAGGTCACCCTCACCATCGACAACACCGACGGCGCGCTGCCGATCGAGTACACCGAGGTCTCCATCACCCGCCGGATGTTCCGCTCCGGCGAGAGCGAGTACGAGATCAACGGCGACACGTGCCGGTTGCTGGACATCCAGGAGCTGCTCTCCGACTCCGGCATCGGCCGGGAGATGCACATCATCGTCGGCCAGGGCCGGCTCGACGGCATGCTGCACGCCAAGCCGGAGGACCGCCGGGCGTTCATCGAGGAGGCAGCCGGCGTCCTCAAGCACCGCAAGCGCAAGGAAAAGGCGCTGCGCAAGCTCGACGCGATGCAGGTGAATCTCAACCGCGTCACCGACCTCACCGCCGAACTGCGCCGCCAGCTCAAGCCGCTGGGCCGGCAGGCGGAGGTGGCCCGGCGGGCCGCCGCCATCCAGGCCAACCTGCGCGATGCCCGGCTGCGGCTGCTCGCCGACGACCTGGCGACCCTGCGGACCACCCTGGACCGGGAGATCGCCGACGAGACCGCGCTGCGGGAGCGCCGCGAACAGGTCGAGGCCGAGCACGCCGAGGTGCAGGGCCGGCTCGGTGAGCTGGAGGCCGCGCTGGCCGAGGACGCCCCGCTGCTCGCCGCCGCCCAGGACACCTGGTACAAGCTCTCCGCCCTGCAGGAACGCTTCCGGTCCATCGAACAGCTCGCCCGGGAACGGCTGCGGCACCTGAGCGCCACCGGCGACGACGAGCGGACCGGTCGCGACCCGGACCAGCTGGAGGCCGAGGCCGAGCGGGTCCGCGAGCAGGAGGAGGAGCTGCGCGCGGCACTCACCGACGACCAGATCCGGCTGGCCGAGGCGGTGGAGCACCGCCAGGAGCTGGAACGTCAGCTCGCCGCCGCCGAACGGGAGCTGGTCGCCGCCGCAAAGGCCATCGCCGACCGGCGCGAGGGGATGGCCCGGCTCACCGGTCAGGTCAACTCGGCCCGGGCCCGGACCACCAGCGCCGGTGAGGAGATCGAACGGCTCACCGTCGCGCACGTCGACGCGTTGAGCCGCGCCGAGCGGGCGCAGGCCGACCTGGACGCGGTCTCGGCGCAGTCCACCGAGGCGGACCGGGACAACGCCGACCTGGACGCCCGGCACGCCGAGGCGGTCGCCGGGCAGGAGCGGGCGCAGGCCACCGTCCGGTCGCTGGCCGACGCCGAGCGGACGGCGGAGAAGGACGCGGCCACCTGGAAGGCCCGGGAGGAGGCGCTCTCCCTGGGCCTGCGGCGCAAGGACGGCTCGGGCGCGCTGCTCGCCCGAGCCGGCGACGTGCCCGGCCTGCTCGGCAGCCTCGCCGGGCTGCTCACCGTCGCCCCGGGGCACGAGGCCGCGCTCGCCGCCGCGCTCGGCGGCCTCGCCGACGCGGTCGCGGTCAGCGGGGTGGACGAGGCCGTCGAGGCCATGCGGCTGCTCAAGATCTCCGACGCCGGTCGGGCCGGCCTGCTGGTGGGCAGCCCGGCCGGGCCCGGCATGACCGGCTCCGCCGACGCGCTGCGTCCAAAGGTGCCCGACGGCGCGCGATGGGCGCCCGACCTGGTGGAATGCTCCGCCGAGCTGCGCCCCGCGGTGCACCGGGCGCTGCGCGACGTGGTGCTCGTCGATGACCTGGCAGCCGCGGCCGACCTGGTCGCCGGCAACCCCGAGCTGCGCGCGGTCACCCCGGACGGGGACGTCGTCGGGGCGTACGCGGCGGCCGGCGGGTCGGCCAAGGCGCCCAGCTACATCGAGGTGCAGGCGGCCGTCGAGGAGGCCCGCAGCAACCGGCTCGCCGCCGAGCGCGCCGGCGCGGAGCTGCGCGACCAACTCGTCGAGGCACGCGCCGAGGTGGCCGCCGCCAAGGACGTCGTGCAGCACGCCGCCGCCGAGAAGCGCGAGGCGGAGAGCCACCGGAACGCCGCCGCCCGCCGACTGGCCGAACTGGGCGCGGCGGCCCGCTCGGCGAAGGCGGAGACCGACCGCCTCGGCGAGTCCCGGGCCCGCGCCGAGGCGGCCCGGCAGCGGGACCTCACCGCGCTGGCCGAGCTGGAGGAGCGGCTGCGGCTGACCGAGGAGACCCCGGTCGACGCCGAGCCCTCCACCGAGGAGCGGGACCAGCTCGCCGCGATGGTGCCGCAGGCGCGGCAGAACGAGATGGAGGTCCGGCTCGCGGTGCGTACCGCCGAGGAACGGGTCTCCTCGATCGCCGGCCGGGCCGACTCGCTGGCCCGGCAGGCCACCACGGAGCGGGCCGCCCGGGAACGCGCCGCGGCCCGGCGGGCCGCCCGCACCCGGGGCGCGGGCATCGCCCGGGCCGTCGCCGGCGGCGCCCGGGAGGCGCTCACCCGGCTCACCACCTCGATCGCGGCGGCGGAGGAGCACCGCGACGCGGTGGCCCGGGAACGCGCCGCCCGCGAGGCGGAACTCCAGGAGGTACGCGGGGCCGCCAAGCGGTTCGGCGCGGAGCTGGAGCGGCTGACCAGCCAGGTGCACCGGGACGAGGTGGCCCGCGCCGAGCAGCGGCTGCGCATCGAGCAGCTGGAGGCGAAGGCCGCCGAGGACTTCGGGCTGGACGTGGAGACCCTCGTCGCCGAGTACGGGCCTACCCAGCCCGTCCCGCCCACCCAGGCCGACGTCGCCGCGGCCGAACGCGACGGGCTGCCGGTGCCCGAGCCGGTCCGCTACGAGCGGCCGGTGCAGGAGAAGCGGGCCGCCAAGGCGGAACGCGAACTGGCCCTGCTCGGCAAGGTCAACCCGCTCGCGCTGGAGGAGTTCGCCGCGCTGGAGGAGCGTTACAAGTTCCTCTCCGAGCAGCTGGAGGACCTCAAGGCCACCCGGCGGGACCTGCTCACCGTGGTCAAGGACGTGGACGAGCGGATCCTGGAGGTCTTCGCCAGCGCGTTCGAGGACACCGCGCGGGAGTTCGAGCAGGTGTTCACCGTGCTCTTCCCCGGCGGCGAGGGCCGGCTGATCCTCACCGACCCCGAGGATTTGCTCACCACCGGCGTCGAGGTGGAGGCCCGCCCGCCGGGCAAGAAGATCAAACGACTGTCCCTGCTCTCCGGTGGCGAGCGGTCGCTGACCGCGGTGGCCATGCTGGTGGCGATCTTCCGCGCCCGGCCCAGCCCGTTCTACATCATGGACGAGGTGGAGGCGGCCCTGGACGACGTGAACCTGGGCCGGCTGATCACGCTGCTGGCACAGTTGCGGGAGAAGAGCCAGTTGATCGTCATCACGCACCAGAAGCGGACGATGGAGATCGCGGACGCGCTCTACGGAGTGACCATGCGCAGCGGGGTCACCCAGGTGATCAGTCAGCGGCTCAACCGGGCCGACGAGGACGACCAGCGGCGCAGCCGCGGCGAGGAGAACGGGTAGTGGCTCGGGAACGCGCGACGGCGCTCCTGCTGGATCTGGACGGCGTACTGCGCCGGTTCGACCCGGCGGTGGCCGCCGGGGTGGAGCGGGAGTACGGCCTCGCCGACGGGGTGCTCACCGAGATCGCCATGCAGTGGGGCCGGCTCCAGCCCGTGCTCACCGGCCAGGTCAGCCACGACGACTGGGTGAGCAGCGTGGCGGAGGCGCTGGCCGAGCCGGCCGGAGGCCCGGACCGGGCCCGAGCGGCGGTGCAGCAGTGGCAGCGCTACCGGGGTGAGGTGGACACCGAGGTGCTCGACTTCGTCCGGGAGGTACGCGGCGCCGGGATCAAGGTCGGCCTGGCCACCAACGCCACCGACCTGCTCGACGCCGACCTGGCCACGCTCGGCCTGACCGGCGAGCTGGACGTGGTGGTGAACTCGTCGACGCTCGGGGTGCACAAGCCGGCCCCGGATTACTTCCAGGCCGCCTGCGCGGCACTGGCCACCCCGCCGGCCCGGGTGCTCTTCGTCGACGACGAGGACTGGGCCGTCCGGGGCGCCCGGGCCGCCGGGCTGTCGGCGCACCGCTGGGGCGGGCACGCTGACCTGCGCTACCTGCGGGCGGCGCTCGCGTCCTGAGTGCGGCCGATCGGCACCGTCGCGCCGACATGGTGGCGTCCCGGTGAGCGACGCCGCCACCTCGGCGAGGTGCAGTGGATCAGTGCAGGCCGGGGACCTGGGTGACCGTGAACGGCGGAGCCGGGGTGGGGGCGTTGAGTTGGCTGTTCACCCACAGCAGGCGGCCGGCGTCCCGGACGACGGTGGTCGGTGACTGCGTCAGGCTGGCCGGGCGGGACTGCCGCACGACCCGGGCCGTCCGCAGGTCGGCGTTCAGGATCGCCAGGTTCACCGCGAAGGCCCAGCCGCCCGCGCCGTCGGGGAAGTTCACCACTCCGTAGAGCTTGTCGCCCTCCAGCAGCAGCCCGTCAGCGCCCATCTGCCCGTTGACCACCTCGACGACCGTTGCCGTCCGCTCGACCAGGTCGACCCGCCACAGCCGCTCCGTGCCCGGCTCGCCGCTGCCCTGGTCGGCGACGAGCGCCACCCGCCCGCCGTCGGCGACGGCGATGCCGTTGAGGAAGCCCGGCACGGCCGGGAAGTCGGCGGCGGTGAGCCACGGGACGAGGTCCCCGACCTCCGGGCCGTCCAGCGACGCCCGCCACACGGTGCCGGTGACCGAGTCGGTGACGTACACGGCATCGGCGGTGATCGCGAGGTCGTTGAGGACGGCGTCAGGCGCCGTGCGGCGGGCCAGCAGCCCGCCGTCCGAGGCGTAGACGAACAGCGTGCCGGTGTCCCAGCCGGCGACGAAGAGCCGGCCCCGCCGGTCGACGTGCACACCGGCGGCCCGGGTACGCCCGTCGGCGCCCGCCGGCAGGAACGGCCGCAGCTTCCGGTCTCGTACGTGACCGCGGTAGACGGTGCCGGTGCCGACGCTGGTGACGTAGAGAGTGCCGTCCGGGGTGACCGCGATCCCCTCGGGCAGCACCCCCGGTTCCCGGGAGACCACGTACGTGTCAGGGCGCGGGCCGGCGCCGAGCGCCGGCGCGGGTACGGCGACGGTCAGCACGGCCAGGCTTGCGGTGGTCGAGGCGAGCAGCTTCTTCATGCGCCGAGGATCGCCGGACCGCAGGCCCCTCTCCACCCCCTTTCACGTGCGGCTGAAAGGCGGTTAGCGTCGATGCCGTGGTGACCCTGCACCTGAGCGCGGCGGACCTCGGCCGTACCGTGCTGCGCTCCGCGCCGTCGGTGTTGCTGGAGCTGGGGGCGGCCGGGCAGCGGCTGTTCCAGGCCACCGTGCCGGAGCACCTGGCCGCGTGGCGGGCCCGCACCCGGGCCGCGCTGCGTCCGGAGATGCGGCCGTACCTGGACCTGTGCCGCCAGGAGCGCTGGTTCCCGGACTTCCTCACCCCGCCCGGCTTCGGCAGCGAACTGGGCGCTGCGCTGGCCGAGGTCGCGGCCACCCCCACGGCGGCCCTCACCGCGGAGCTGCGGCCCCGGATCGAGGCCGGTGAGCTGCCACCCCGGGTCGGTCCGCTCGCCGCCGGGGAACCGGCGGCGGTGCGCCGGCTGCTCGACGCGATGGTGGCGTTCCACGCCGTCGCGGTCGGTGCGTACTGGGAGACGATCGTCGCGGCGGTGCACGCCGACCGGGCGGTGCGGGGTCGAGCCATCGGGGACGTGGGACTCGACCGGGTGCTCCGTGACCTCAGCCCGCACCTGCACTTCACGCCGACGGGTGAGACGTACGAGCTGTCGTACCGGTGCGCCTTCGGCGCCGACGTCGGTCTGTCGCCGGGCGGCCGGGGCGTCACGCTGGTGCCGTCGTACTTCGTGCCGCAGCCCGCGGTGCTCGACGACCCGGCCGGCCCGCTGGTGCTGACCTACCCGATCCGGCCGGCCCGGCGGGAGCTGACCACCAACCAGCCCCTCGCCCATCTGCTGGGGCGGACCCGGGCCGCGGTGCTGGGGGTGATCGTCGACGGCCCCAGCACGTCACAGGTGGCCCGGGCGGTGGGCATCTCGGTCGCCTCGGCCAGCCAGCACACCAGTACCCTGCGCCAGGCCGGGCTGATCGCCACTCACCGGGCCGGCTCGTCGGTGCTGCACACGCTGACCCCGCTGGGCGAGCACATGCTGCGGGCCGGGCGACCGAGCTGACCGGCCGGGTCAGTCGCCGGTGACGCCGTCGATCCGCTCGCGGATCAGGTCGGCGTGGCCGTTGTGCCGGGCGTACTCCTCGATCATGTGCACGTAGACCCAACGGACGTTCATCTCGTCGGCGCTGCCGTCGCGGCGGCGGCGCACGAAGGTGTGATCCAGGGAGAGTGCGGCCGCAGCCGCTCGGGCCGCCGTGACTTCGGCAGCGTAGGTGGCGAAATCACGCTCGGCGTCGGCGTCGGCGACGTCGTCCAGGTCGCCGTCGGGGCTGGCCTCGGTGCAGTAGAGGTCGTCCAGGTCCTCGCCGGCGGCGCGGATCCGGAACCACCAGCGCTCGACCATGGCCAGGTGTCGGACCAGGCCGAGCAGGGTGAGCCCGGAGGGCTGCACGCTCGGGATCTTCAGTTGCTCGGCGGTGAGCCCGGCGCACTTGAGCAGCAGGGTCTCGCGTTGGTAGTCGAGCCATCCGTCGAGCATGGTGCGCTCGTCACCGACGTAGGGCTCGGGCTTGCGGTCGATCTCAGGTGCTCTCCAGGTCATCGGGCCATCCTGGCGGTACCCACCGACAACGGCGAGCGCATTACCGCCGGCGCGTTAAGAAGGGCCCCCTGTACCACTCCAGGCGTTAACAAGGTGCCCTTCCTTCGCGCCTAGGGCACCACGACGACGGGCCAGCGGCCGGTGCGGACCAGGCGGGTGGCGACCGAGCCGACCAGCCGGTGACCGGCCTGCTCCGAGGCGCCGACCACCACCATGTCGGCCTGGAACTCGTCGGCCGCCGCGCACAGTTCGCCGTACGCGTCGCCGCGCCGGCACAGGAAGGTCACCGGTACGCCGAGCTCCTCGGCGCCGCGCCGGCACTCCCGGCGCAGCTCGTCGGCCAACTCGTCGTGGGTGCGCTGCACGGCGCCGGCGTCCATCCCGGGCACCAGGGCGGTCAGTCCGCTCGCCGAGCTGACGAAGAGCACCACCAGCGCGGCGCCCTGCCGGCGCGCCAGGCCGGCGGCGTAGGAGCCGGCCCGCTCGGAGGTGCGGGTGCCGTCCACGCCCACCATGATCACCCGCGGCCCGTCCGTGCCTCGTTCGAAGGGCAGCGGGCGGGTCCGGGGCCCGTACTCCTCGCGGTCTGGTGCTCCCACGCTCATGGCTGCCTACCTCACCTCTGCTCGCCGGTACGGACGACGGCGGCACCAGCGCCCGCCCCGATGGTTGATTCTTGCTCGACTTCGGTGCCGACCGGGGAGCCGGCGTGCTGCCGCAGCGGCACCTCCTTGATGAAGCTCACAGCGATCAGCGCGATCAGCGCGAAGGGGGCAGCGGCCAGGAAGATGTCGCCGGCGCCGTGACCGTACGCGCTCTCCACCACTGCCCGGATCGGGCCGGGCAGGGTGTGCACGTCGGGGAGGACGCCACCGCCGCCCGAGCTGGACGCGGAGATGCCGAGCCGGGCCAGGCCCTCGGACGTGTAGCCCGTGACCTTGTGGCCGAGCACCGCGCCGAGCGCGGAGACGCCGATCGCGCCGCCCAGGCTGCGGAAGAACGCCACCATCGAGCTGGCCGCGCCGAGCTCGTGCGTGCCGACGGTGTTCTGCACGGCGAGGACCAGGTTCTGCATGGTCATGCCGAGGCCGATGCCGACCAGCGCCATGTAGATGCCGAGCAGGGTGAAGCTCGTGTCCGCCCGGAGCGTGCCCATCAGCGCGAAGCCGGCCGTGAGCAGCGCCGTACCGATCACCAGGAACCGCTTCCAGCGGCCGGTCTTGGTGATGATCCGACCGCTCAGCGTCGAGGCGACCAGTAGACCGAGGATCATCGGCAGGGTCATGAGGCCGGACATCGTCGGGCTCTGGCCGCGGCTGATCTGGAAGTACTGGCCGAGGAAGACCGAGGCGCCGAACATGCCCACGCCGACCGCGATGCTCGCGACGACGGCCAGGGTGATGGTGCGGTTGCGGAACAGCCGTGGCGGGATCATCGGCTCGGCGGCCCGGGTCTCCACCCGGATCGCCAGCGCGCCGAGCACCAGCGCGCCGATCACCATGACGGCGGACTGCCAGGAGGTCCAGTCGAACTGGTTACCGGCGAGCGAGACCCAGATCAGCAGCAACGAGACGGCCGCGGTGATCAGCGTGGCGCCCCACCAGTCGATCTGCGCCTTCCGCTTCACGACCGGCAGGTGCAGGGTCTTCTGGAGCACGACCAGCGCGGCGATGGCGAACGGCACGCCGACGTAGAAGCACCAGCGCCAGCCCAGCCACGAGGTGTCGACGATCACGCCGCCGATCAGCGGGCCGCCGATGGTGCCGACGGCCAACACGGCGCCGAGGTAGCCGCTGTAGCGGCCCCGCTCGCGCGGCGCGATCATGGTCGCCATGATCACCTGGGCCAGCGCGGTGAGGCCGCCGGCGCCGATGCCCTGGAGCACCCGGCAGGCGATCAGCTCACTGGTGCCCTGTGCGGCGCCGGCCAGCACCGAGCCCAGCACGTAGATCCCCAGGGAGAGTTGGACCAGGAGCTTCTTGCTGGTCAGGTCGGCGAGCTTGCCCCAGATGGGGGTGGTCGCGGTGGTCGCGAGCAGGGCCGAGGTGACCACCCAGGTGTACGCGGACTGACCGCCGTGCAGCTCGGTGATGATCCGCGGCAGCGCGTTCGAGACGACCGTGGAGGAGAGGATCGCGACGAACATGCCCAGCAGCAGACCGGAGAGTGCCTCCAGGATCTGCCGGTGGGTCATGTCGACGCCGGTCGCCCGGGTGGGCGCTGTCGCCTGGGTCATCGTTGCTGCCTCCGGGTGGAGTCGAGGTGGAGCGGCAGGGGCCGTGAAGCGAGTGCCGCCCAGAAGTTGCCTGAAGCAACCGTACGGGTTGGTTGCCTAAAGCAACAACTTGTCGGACCGCGCCGGCATTCCCCGTATTCGCCGGTCAGATCCAGGAGTCGTTGAACCGGCCGAGCAGCCGGGCGAACTCCTCGACGTCCCGGGCCGGCCAGCCGTCCAGGGCGCGCAGGAACTCCCCCAACCGGGCGGACCGGGCGACGTCGAACCGGCGCTGACCCTCCTCGGTGAGGCTGATCTGCGCGGCCCGCCGATCACTGGGATCGGGGTCGCGGTGGACCAGGCCGAGCGCTTCCAGCCCGTTGATCTGCCGGCTCAGCGTCCCCTTGCCCACCCCGAGCCGTCCCGCCAACTCGGTCAACCGGATCGAGCCACTCCGGCGCAGCCAGAGCAGCAGCCCGTAGGTGTTCGGTTCGAGGTTCGGGTGCACCTCCCGGGCGATCTCCCAGGAGACCGCCCGGCCACGACGCAGCAGGGCCGTCAGTTCATGCTCGACCGCCCGGATCGGCTCCGGCAGGCGCTCGTCGTCCACGGCGTAGAGACTACGGTGGGCCGGCTCAGCCGTTGCCGGAGAGCTGGCGGTGCATCACCCGGCGTAGTCGCCCGTCCTTGGTCGTGCCCTCGATGGTTACCTCAGCCGCGCGCCCCCGATGGGTCAGAGTGGCCACCGCGTTGCCGAAGTAGGGGCCGGCCAGCTTGCGCCAGCGCACCCCCGGGTGGCGGACACCGGCAGAGCGGGCCAGCGTCCGGGTCGCCCCCGCCGGGCCGGCCGACCAGCCGAGCCGCATCAGCGGACGGATGCCGGCCGGCACCTGGTTGTGGATCGGCGAACAGGTGAGCTGGTGCACCGGAGTGACCACCGCCGGGTCGGCGAACCGGGCCCGGGCCACGTACGAGTGGTGCACATCCCCGGACAGCACGCTGATCGACGCCGGCGGGGCGTACGCCGGGCCGGCGCCGACCCGAGCGCCGGACCGGCTCGGGGTGCCGGTGCCGATCCGGGCGAAGGTCTCCGCGAGCGCCTCGAAGGAGCGCCGGAAGGCCGCCCAGTGCTCCAGGTCCAGAGCCCGCCGCAGCTTCTCCGCCCCGCGCGCCACCCAGGGCCGGCGCGAGTCGGCGAGCTTCTCGTTCCACGCCTCGATGTGGTGGATGCCCTGCGGCAGCAGCCAGGGCAGCGAGGCGCCGACCACCAGGTGGTCGTAGACCCCGTGCGCCTGGTCGAGGAACCAGGACCACTCACCCGGCGGCAGCATCGCCCGGTTGCCCCGGTCGAGCACCCGGCTGCACCGGTTGTCCAGCATCACCAGCCGGGTCCGGCCCAGGTCCAGCGCGTAACTCCACTGGTACTGCACCGCGCGCCAGCGCTCGGTGTCGTGCGCCAGGTCGGACTCCTGGTCGACGCGGTGCCCGAACTCGCGCAGCACGCCGGTGGCGTCCTCGGCGGCGGCGACCTTCGCGAAGACCGGGTCGGCGGCGACGTCGCCCGGGGAGAGGTTGCCCAGGTGCTGGTAGACCCAGTAGGAGGCGAGCCCGCTGCCGATCCGCTCGGACCACCACGGCTGCTCGCGGACCTCGTCCCGCCAGGCCGCCGAGGTGTTCCAGTCGTCGATGATCTCGTGGTCGTCGAAGATCATCACGCTCGGCACGGTGGAGAGCAGCCAGCGGATCTCCGGATCCCGCCAGGACTCCAGGTAGAGCTTCGTGTACTCGTCGAAGCTCACCACCTGGTCGGCCGGGGCGTCCTTCGGTCGCCGCCGGCGCCGGCGCAGCAGCCGGCGCACCGTCGGTGAGGTGACGTCGGCGTAGACCTGGTCGCCGAGCAGCACCAGGAGGTCGGGCAGTCGGCTCGCCTCGGGGTCAGCCATCAACCGCCGGGCGTACGCGTCCAGCGCGTCCGGCGGGAGCTTGCGGGTGGTGGCGTGCTGGGTGGTCTCCCGGCATGAGCCGAAGAGCAGGCTGACCGGCTGGTCGCGGTCGTCGGCGGCCCGGGTGCGGATCACGCTCGGCGGGAAGCCACTGCTCGGCACGGGCCAGACCAGCTCGTCGTCGACCAGCACCTCGTAGGTCGTCGCGCTGTCCGGGGTGAGCCCCTCCACCACCACGAGCGCGTAGTGGTGGTCGTACGCCGAGAAGGTCGGTGCGGTGCCGGTGGCGCCGTCCGCGGTGCGGACGGTGACCACAGCGGGAGCCGCCGTCTCCACCCAGATGGTCGCCCGGGTGTCCACCACGCGCCGCAGGAGGGGGCCGATGAGCAGGTGTGCGGCGGGCATGCGGCCGAGCCTACCGCCGGTTCCCGGCACCGGCCGGGTGCGGTGGCTGGGACGCCGCGGCCGGCATCTGACAGGATTCCGGCATGGCCGAATATCTCGTCCTCGCTCTGGTCCTGCTCGGTGTGCTGATCGTCGGCACAGTCGGGCTGGTCGTGCCGCGATTGCGGCGTCGGCCCGAGCCCCCACTGCCGCGCACCGAGGTCGACACCCGGGCCGAAGAGGATCTCGCCGGCCCGCCGGTCGAGGCACCGGAGTCCGATCTGTCCACCGGTGTCCTCGTCGAGCCGCCACCGGTCATCGAGGTGCCGACCGTCGAGGTGCCCGAGCCGACCGCCGGGCGGCTGGTCCGGCTCCGCTCGCGGCTGTCCCGCTCGCAGAACGTCTTCGGCAAGAGCCTGCTCGGCCTGCTCGCCCGCGACCACCTCGACGAGGACGCCTGGGAGGAGATCGAGGACAGCCTGATCACCGCCGACGTCGGCGTCGACGCCACCCGCGACATCGTCGACCGGCTGCGCGAACGCACCCGGGTGCTGGGCACCCGCTCGGCCTTCGAGCTGCGCGCGCTGCTCGCCGCCGAGCTGGTCAACGCGCTCGACCCGACGCTGGACCGGACGCTGAAGACCACTCCCAAGGACGGCGTGCCGGCGGTGCTGCTGGTGGTCGGGGTCAACGGCGCCGGCAAGACCACCACCTGCGGCAAGATCGCCCGGGTGCTGGTCGCCGACGGTCGCAGCGTGCTGCTCGGCGCGGCCGACACCTTCCGGGCCGCCGCCGCCGACCAGCTGCAGACCTGGGGGGAGCGGGTCGGCGCGGAGACCGTCCGCGGTCCCGAGGCCGCCGATCCGGCCAGCGTCGCCTTCGACGCGGTCAAGCGCGGCATCGACACCCGCGTGGACACCGTGCTGATCGACACCGCCGGCCGGCTGCAGAACAAGGTCGGCCTGATGGACGAGCTGGGCAAGGTCAAGCGGGTGGTGGAGAAGCACGGCCCGATCGACGAGACGATCCTGATCCTCGACGCCACCACCGGCCAGAACGGCCTGGAGCAGGCCCGGGTCTTCACCGAGGTGGTCAACGTGACCGGCGTGGTGCTGACCAAGCTCGACGGCACCGCCAAGGGCGGCATCGTGATCGCCGTGCAGCGCAAGCTCGGCATCCCGGTCAAGCTGGTCGGCCTCGGCGAGGGCAAGGACGACCTGGCCCCGTTCGATCCGGTGCAGTTCGTCGATGCCTTGCTGGGCGTCGAGGCCGGACGGGACGCGTAGTCTCGGGTGACCACTGACGATCGCGCGTACGCGGGCTGGCGCGACCCCGGCCACCCCTCGCAGCGCCTCGGGAGACCGTACGTGACTTCGCAGGAGATCCCGCTGCACGGCGGCAACGTGAGCACCGTGGTCCGGGTCGGTGACACGGTCCGCCGCAACGCCGGGCCGTGGACCCCCTCGGTGCACGCCCTGCTGCGCCACCTGGAGTACGTCGGGTTCACCGGCGCCCCCCGGGCGCTCGGCATGGACGAGCGCAACCGCGAGGTGCTCTCGTACCTGGAGGGGGAGTGCGGGGAATACCCGCTCGCCCCGCACTGGGTGACCGACGAGGCCCTGGTCACGGTGGCCACCATGCTGCGGATGTTCCACGACGCCCAGTACGGCTTCACCCCGCCGCCGGGGGCGGTCTGGCGCTCGTTCGGGCCGCCGCCACCGGACACCGAGGTCATCTGCCACCACGACGCCGCCCCGCACAACGTGATCTGGCGGCCGGACGGCACCCTCGGGCTGATCGACTTCGACCTGGCCTCGCCGGGCGCACGGATCTACGACGTGGCGTACGCGGCCTGGACCTGGGTGCCGATCTTCGCCGACCGCGACTCGATCACCCTGGGCTGGAAGCGGCCGGACCGGCCCCGCCGGCTGCGGCTCTTCGCCGACGCGTACGGGCTGATCCCCCGGGATCGGCACCGGCTGATCCGGACCATCCGCAAGCGGATCGTCGACCACGTCGAGGGCATCCGCCGGATGGCCGCAGCCGGTGAGCCCGCCTTCGTCCGAATCGTGCACAAGGGCCACCTGCGCCGGCCGATGCGCGACCTGCGGCTGCTCGACTACGAGCGGCACGCCCTGGAGAACGCGCTGCGCTGAGCCGGCCGGTCGATGGGGTCGGCCGCTGGGCGGGCCCGCCGGTCGATGGGGTCGGCCGGTTAGTCATCGACGCCCGCCGCCCGGCCGATCCACCGCCGTCCATGCCGCTGCCTGTGCGGTTCCCGTCACACGTACGAAACAAGCCGTCACCGAACGGAAACCGGTCGGGGACCACGGGTGAAACAGCCGGCAACGAAGCTTCCGCGCAACCGGCTGACGGGCGATGCTGCTCACTTCTCAGCCGACGGGAGGACTTCCACACCGAGAGGAGGCAGCGTGGAGATCAACACCGGCAACACCGCCTGGTTGCTCTTGTCGTCTGCGCTCGTGCTGCTCATGACGCCGGGTCTGGCACTGTTCTACGGCGGGCTGAACCGGTCCAAGGGCGTGCTCAACATGATGATGATGAGCTTCTCCGCGATCGGGCTCATCTCTGTTCTTTGGGTCATCTACGGCTTCACCCTGGCGTTCGGCACCAACGGCAACGCCGGGGTCAACAACGTGATCGGCAGCTTCACCCAGTACCTCGGCACGGAGACCAGCTTCATCGGCGAGGAGTGGCTCTTCCTCGGCGCGGGGACCGGCATCCCCACGTACGTCTTCATGGTCTTCCAGATGATGTTCGCGATCATCACGGTCGCCCTGATTAGCGGCGCGGTCTCCGACCGGTTGAAGTTCTCCGGCTGGCTGCTCTTCGCGTTCGCCTGGTTCACCCTCGTCTACCTGCCGGTGGCGCACTGGGTGTGGGGCGGCGGCTTCATCGGCTCCAAGATCAAGGCACTGGACTTCGCCGGCGGTACCGCCGTGCACATCAACGCCGGCGCCGCGGCGCTCGGCCTGGTGCTGATCCTCGGCAAGCGGGTCGGCTGGCCCCGGGAGAGCTTCAAGCCGCACAACGTGCCGCTGGTCGCGCTCGGCGCCGGCCTGCTCTGGTTCGGCTGGTTCGGCTTCAACGCGGGCTCGGAGTTGACCGTCGACGGCACCACCGCGGTCGCCTTCGTCAACACCCAGGTCGCCACGGCCGCCGGCGTGCTCGGCTGGATCGTGGTGGAGTGGATCCGCAGCGGCAAGCCGACCCTGGTCGGGGCCTCCTCCGGGGCCATCGCGGGCCTGGTCGCCATCACCCCGGCCTGTGGCTTCATCGCACCGTTGCCGTCGGTGCTGCTCGGCCTCATCGCCGGTGCGGTCTGCGCCTACGCGGTCGGCCTGAAGTACAAGCTCGGCTTCGACGACTCCCTCGACGTGGTGGGCGTGCACTTCGTGGCCGGCTGGATCGGGTCGCTGTTCATCGGCCTCTTCGCCACCCTGCAGGTCAACTCGGCGATCGAGGGCCTGGGTGCCAGCGAGGGCCTGTTCTACGGCGGTGGGGTGACCCAGCTCGGCCGGCAGGCGCTGGCCAGCGGCATCGTCTCGGTCTACTCCTTCGGGGTGGCGGTGCTGATCGCCCTCGCGGTCAAGGCCGTGATCGGCCTGCGCGCCGACGCCGACGACGAGGTCGCCGGCATCGACGTCGCCGAGCACGCGGAGAGCGCGTACGACCTCTCGCCCACCACGGGCAGCAGCGGCGGTGGTGCCTTCGCGATGGCCGGGCTCACCTCGGGTTCCGGGAAGCCGACGCCGGAGGCCGCCGCCGAACCGGCCGCCGCGCCCGTGGGCGAGAAGATCGCCGGTTGACGTTGCTGCTGTGCGCTGATGGAGGGGTTGGACTTGACATCCTTCCGGTCCTGAAGGCCGGAAATCCCGCCGTCACCGGTGAGAGTTCCTGTTTCATCACCGACTGCCCGTAGGGAGGGTTCCCGTGGGGTCTTACGTCAGCTCCGCAGGCGTTTCACCTCTCCGCCAGCCCGGCGGCGAGGATGTTCTTCGCTGCATTGATGTCTCGGTCGTGGGTCGTGCAGCAGCCGGAGCACGTCCACGAGCGGACCGACAGCGGCATGGAGGTGTTGATCTGGCCGCACGTCGAGCAGGTCTTGGACGACGGGTACCACCGGTCGACGGTGATCACCTGCCGGCCGTACCAGGCGGCCTTGTACTCGATCATCTTGCGGAGGCCGGACCAGGCCGCGTTGGAGATGGCCCGGGCCAGGCTGTGGTTTCGCAGCATGCTGCGCACGCTGAGGTCTTCGATCACGACCGTTTGGTTCTCGCGGACGAGTCGAGTGCTCAGCTTGTGCAGCAGGTCACGCCGCCGATCGGCGACGCGGGCATGGATGCGGGCCACCTTCAACCTGGCCTTGGCCCGGTTGCGGGAGTCCTTGGCCTTGCGGGACAGCTCCCGCTGGGCTTTGGCGAGCTTGCGCCGATCGGCGCGTTCGTGCCGCGGGTTCGTGACCTTCTCCCCGGTGGAGAGGGTGACCAGACTGGTGATCCCGGCATCCACCCCGACCGCCGAGTCCACCGGCGACAGCGTCTTGATGGTCGGATCTTCGACCAGCAGGGACACGAACCACCGCCCGGCGGCATCCCGGGACACCGTGACCGTCGACAGCTGCGCCCCCTCGGGCAGGGGACGGGACCACACGATCGCCAGCGGGGTGTCCATTTTGGCCAGAGTGAGCTGCCTGTTACGCCAACGGAACGCCGAGCGGGTGTACTCCGCCGACGCTCTCGACCTGCGCTTCGACTTGAACCGGGGGTAGCGGGACCGCTTGTCCCAGAACGCGGCGAGCGCCGCCTGAAGATGCCGCAAAGCCTGCTGGAGCGGCACCGAGCTGACCTCATTCAGGAAAGCGAGTTCGTCGGTGCGTTTCCACTCGGTCAGCCAGGCCGAGGTTTGCACGTAGGTGGTGCTCTGTCGATCCACGGACCATGCTCGAGTGCGGGCGTCGAGGGCCAGGTTGTAAACCTTCCGAACGCAGCCGAAGGTGCGGTTGAGCTGCTCGGCCTGCTCGGGGGACGGGTAACAGCGGTACTTGTACGTCCGCTTCACCGCATGACCCATAGGCAACATTCTATAACCCATTTGTGTAGGACGATCGCCGGAGGGAGGGAGCGGCGTTTCCTCCCGGCCCTGAACGGCCGGGTTGCCACGCCGCGACTCGGATGAAACTGGTGACCGCGGTCATCAAGCCCTATCAGCTGGACGCGGTGAAGGAGGCTCTGCACGCCCTCGGGGTGGCCGGGCTGACCGTCAGCGAGGTCCAGGGGTACGGGCGACAGAAGGGGCACACCGAGGTCTACCGGGGTGCCGAGTACACGGTCGAGTTCCTGCCCAAGATCAAGGTCGAGGTGCTCACCGACGAGATCGACGTCGACAAGATCGTGGACGCCATCGTCGGTGCCGCCCGCACGGGCAAGATCGGCGACGGCAAGGTCTGGGTGACCGGCGTCGAGGAGGTCGTCCGGGTGCGTACCGGCGAACGCGGCCTCGACGCCCTGTAGGGAGTCCCATCCGATGGCCTCGTTGATCAAGAAGAATGCGTCAGAACACCCCGGCGACGGCGACGCGAACCTCTTGATCAACGAGGTCGTCGGCGTACCCGGGGGGATCGGAGAGGGGGCGCGGGCCGCGCGGGCGGACGCGTACGACTCCTGGCTGGCCTCCCTGCTGCCGGACCGCGGCGGGATCGCCCTGCTCGCGGTCGGCGGGCTAGGGCGGCGGCAGTGCGCCCCGTACGGGGACCTGGACCTGGTGCTGCTGCACGCCGGGGTACCCGGCACGGACGAGCTGGCAGCCTCCCTCTGGTACCCGATCTGGGACGCCGGCCTGCGGCTGGACCACTCGGTGCGCACCGTCACGGAGGCCCTCTCGGTGGCCCAGGACGACGTCAAGGTCGCCCTCGGGCTGCTCGACGCCCGGCTGGTCGCTGGCGACCCGGAGCTGGCCGACGCGCTGATCCGCACCGCCGCCGACCATTGGCGGCGTACCGCCGTGCGCCAGTTGCCCGGCCTGCGGGAGGTCACCGCCGCCCGTTGGCAGGCCCACGGCGAGCTGGCGTTCCTGCTCGAAGGCGACCTGAAGGAGGCCGCTGGCGGGCTGCGCGACGTCGGTCTGCTGCGGGCCATCGCGGCCGCCGGGATCACCGACGCGCTGCGTCCGGCCGTACGCGCCGCCCACCTGCGCCTCCTGGACACCCGCGACGCCCTGCACCAGCAGGTCGGCCGGCGGGTCGACCGCCTGGTCGCCCAGGAACGCAACGGGGTGGCCGCGCTGCTCGGCCTCCGACAACCCCAGCTCGGCGCGCCCGACTCCGCGCAGCGCGACGGAGCCGCGGTGCACGACGGTGACGCCCTGCTGCGCCGGGTGGCGGGGGACGCGCGCACCGTCAGCCACGCCCTCGACGATGCCTTCCGCGCCGCGGACCGGCTGCGCTCCGGCCGCTCCCGAGGTGCCAGCGGGCGCCCGCTGCGCCGCCCGGTGGCCCGGGACGTGGTCGAGCAAGACGGCGAGTTGGTGCTGGCCCGCACCGCCATCGGGGCGCGCCCCGACCCGAGCCTGTCGCTGCGGGTGGCCGCCGCGGCGGCCACCACCCGGCTGCCCATCGCCCGGGCCACCTGCGAGTGGCTGGCCGCGTACTGCCCGCCGCTGCCCGCGCCCTGGCCGGCCGAGGCCCGGGCCGCGCTGACCACCCTGCTCGGCGCCGGTCCCGGTCTGGTGCAGGCCTGGGAGACCTGCGACCGGTACGGCCTGGTCGACGGCTGGCTGCCCGAGTGGGCCCGGCTGCGCAGCCTGCCCCAGCACAACCCGGTGCACCGGTACACCCTCGACCGGCACCTGGTGCAGACCGCCCACGAGGCCAGCCGGCACTCCCGCGAGGTGGACCGTCCGGACCTGCTGCTCCTCGGCGCTCTGTTGCACGACATCGGCAAGGGACTGCCCGGGGATCACAGCGCGGTCGGCGTGCCGCTGGCCGAGGCGGTGGCGACCCGGATCGGTCTGCCCGCCGGGGAGGTTGAGCTGATCGGCACGCTGGTCCGGCTGCACCTGCTGCTGCCCGACGTGGCCACCCGCCGGGACCTGGCCGACCCGGTGACCATCGCAGCGGTGGCCGAGGCGGTCGGCGACACTGGCACCCTCGACCGATTGCACGCGCTGGTCCGCGCGGACGCAGCGGCCACCGGGCCGGCGGCCTGGTCGGACTGGAAGGGCCGGCTGGTCGCCGAGCTGGTCGTCCGGGTCCGCACCGCCCTGGACACCGGCGTGCTGCCGGAACCGCCGGCCCCTGACCCGACGCTGTTGGCCGGGCCTCTGCCGGTCGTCCACCTGACGGGGGACCGGGTGGCGGTGGCCGCGGCGGACCGGCGGGGCCTGCTCGCCACCGTGGCCGGCTGCCTGGCCCTGCACCGGCTGGAAGTGATCTCCGCGGACGCCTCCGCGGTCGACGGCCGGGCTCTGGTCGAGTGCCGGGTGCAGCCGCGCTACGGTCTACCGCCGGACCCGGTCCCGCTCCGCGCCGACCTGCGGCGGGCGGTCGCCGGCGACGTGTCGGTCACCCAACGGCTGCGCGGCCGTGCGTTCGCCGCCCGGGGCGGCGGCGCGGCCCCCCGGGTGGTCTGGCACCGCGAGGCGGCCACCGACGCCGTGCTGCTGGAGTTGCGCGCCTCCGACGCCGCCGGGCTGCTCTACCGGGTCACCTGCGCGCTCGACGAGGCGGGTGCCCTGGTCCGCGCGGCCCGTATCTCCACCCTCGGCGCCGACGTGGTGGACGCCTTCTACCTGGTCGGCGGCTGGCCGAACGACGCCACCCGGGCCCGCCTGGAGGCCGCGGTCCTCGCCGCCGTCTGACCCGCGATCGGATCCGCCGCGACCGCCCGACGCCCTACGCCCGGCTGCGCGGTCACCTGGCCGCCGCACCACCTCATCGGTGAGCTCGGCGCGGCCGCCCCCAGCGAGGCGGACGTTGCCCCGGACGTTATGCCTGCTGCCAGTACCGCGGCTGCCGCCGCTGTCCGGCTGCCGCCGCTGTCCGGCTGCCGCCGCTGTCCGGCTGCCGCCGCTGTCCGGCTGCCGCCGCTGTCCGGCTGCCGCCGCTGTCCGGCTGCCGCCGCTGTCCGGCTGCCGCCGCTGTCCGGCTGCCGCCGCTGTCCGGCTGCCGCCGCTGTCCGGCTGCCGCCGCTGTCCGGCTGCCGCCGCTGTCCGGCTGCCGCCACTGTCCGGCCGTTGCTGTCCGGCCGTCGGCGCTGCCGGGCCGTTGCTGTCCCGCCGCTGGCGCTGCCGGCCGGCGCTGTCCGGCCGCCGCGCCCCCGCATGATCCGTCCGCCCGACCCTCGTGCCAGCCCGTCTCGCTCGCAAGCGTTATACCTCAGAGTCATATTTATGCCCCAGACTCATAACGCTCGCGGAGGTGTCCGCCGCCGCCCGGGCGCGCGCCCGAGCCTTTCGGCTGGTCTCACCGCCCGTCGGGAGCGCTGTCGAGCCCGTCCGGAAGAGTGCCGTCCGGAGAGGTGCAGTCCAGGGGGCATTGTCCGGATGCTCCCGGACGGCGTTCCTGCGGACAGTGCCCCCTGGACGGCGCTCCTCTGAACAGGCGTGCGGCGAAGAGTGGCCGAAAGAGGCGGGCTCGCTGGGGCGGCGGGTACGTCCGGGGGCGTAGCTGCGGTGCCGCTCTTGGACGCACGCCCGATGGCATCGGCGCGGGCAGAATGACGGCCATGCGAGGCAGCGGGCAGCGAGGGTGGCGGGAGACGGGCGCTGACGCCGTGCTCGCCCTGGTGCTGCTCGGATTCGGGCTGCTCGCCACCGGCCTGGCCGGAGACAACCAACCGGGGTCGAGGCCGGTGGACGCCGCCTGCCGGGTGCTGATCGCGGTCGCCGCGCTGGCCCTGCTGGCCCGGCGGCGCGCCCCGGTCGTCACTCTCGCCGTGGTCACCGTGGCCACCGCGACGTACCTCGTGCTCGGCTACCCGTACGGACCGATCCTGCTCACCTTCCTGATCGCGGTGTACACCGTGGCGGTGCGGCTGCCGGTGCGGCCGGCGGCGCTCGCCACCGGCGGCGCGTTCGTGCTGCTGCAGACGCACGTCTTCTGGTCCCGGGGCCCGGCCCCGGGCTGGGCCGGAGTGCTGCCCGCGTCGGCCTGGGCGGTCGTACCGTTCGCGGTGGGGATGGTGGTGCGGGTCAACCGCGAGGCGGTCGCCCGCAGTCGTGCCGAGCAGGCTCGCAGCCGCGCCGAGCAGGCCCGGCGGCAGGCCGACGAGGAGCGGCTGCGGATCGCGCAGGAGGTGCACGACGTGGTGGGGCACGGGCTGGCCGCGATCAGCATGCAGGCGGAGATCGCCCTGCACCTGCTGCCGAAACGGCCGGAGCAGGCGGAGACCGCGCTGACCGCGATCAGCCGGACCAGCCGGGAGGCACTGGACGAGCTGCGGGTCACCCTGGGGGCGGTGCGGCGCGGCGCGGAGCGTGGGCCGGTGCCCGGCCTGGCGCGGCTCCCGGCGCTGCGTGACCGGCTCGCCGGGGCCGGACTCGACGTCGAGCTGCGGGTGGTCGGTGATCCCCGGGAGCTGCCGGCGGCGGTGGATCTGGCCGCGTACCGGGTGGTGCAGGAGGCGTTGACCAACGTCCTGCGCCATGCCGGGGTGGCCAGCGCGGAGGTGACGGTCGGCTACCACGTCGACGAGTTGACCGTCGAGGTCACCGACCGGGGCGCGGGTGCCACCGGCGACGGGCTGGATCCCGCCGCCGACGGGACCGGCGGGCACGGTCTGGCCGGGATGCGGGAGCGGGTCGACGCGCTGGGTGGGCGGCTTGCCGTCGGGCCGCGCCCCGACGGCGGTTTCCGGGTGTACGCCCGGCTGCCGGTGGAGCCGTCCGCGTGATCCGGGTGCTGATCGCCGACGACCAGGACCTGGTCCGGCTCGGGTTACGCGCGCTGGTGGAGAGCGAGGACGACCTGGCGCTGGCCGGTGAGGCGGCCGACGGGCTGCGGGCGGTGGAGCTGGCCCGCCGGGAACGACCGGACGTGGTGCTGATGGACATCCGGATGCCGGGTATCGACGGAATCGAGGCCACCCGCCGGATCGTCGCCGATCCCGACCTGGCCGGTACGCGGGTGGTGGTGCTCACCACCTTCGAGCTGGACGAGTACGTCTTCGACGCGCTACGGCACGGGGCGAGCGGCTTTCTCACCAAGGACACTCGGCCGGCCGAGTTGCTGCGGGCGATCCGGCTGGTCGCCGAGGGGGAGGCGCTGCTGTCGCCGTCGGTGACCCGGCGGGTGGTGCGGGAGTTCGCCACCCGGCCGTCCCGGGTGCCCCGTCCGCATCCGCGGCTCGACGCGCTCACCGACCGGGAGCGCCAGGTGGTCGGCCTGGTCGGTGAGGGGCTGAACAACGACGAGATCGCCGCCCGGCTGGTGGTCAGCCCGGCGACCGCGCGGACCCACGTCAGCCGGGCGATGGGCAAGCTGGGCGCCCGGGACCGGGCGCAGCTCGTCGTCTTCGCGTACCAGTCGGGGCTGGTGTCCGGATGACGGCGGCGGCGGCGGCCCCGCGCGGGCGGTGGCCGGGCACGGCTGGGGCGGCCGGGACGCGGGCCGGGCCGGGCGACAGCGGCTGTGCGACCGGGCCGGCTACCCTTGCGGTGGTCGGACTCCGCACTGCCGACCGCGTTGTGCCCGCCGAAACACTGACAAACGGGATGTTCGCGTGTTTGACACCTTGAGTGACCGGCTGTCCGGGATCTTTACCAAGCTCCGCGGCAAGGGGCGGCTCACCGACGCCGACATCGACGCCACCGCGCGCGAGATCCGCCTCGCGCTGCTGGAGGCGGACGTCGCGCTGCCGGTCGTCAAGGGCTTCATCGCGAACGTCAAGGAGCGGGCCCGCAGCTCCGAGGTCTCCCAGGCGCTGAACCCGGCCCAGCAGATCATCAAGATCGTCAACGAAGAGCTGATCACGGTGCTCGGCGGCGAGGGCCGGCGGCTCCAGTTCGCCAAGCAGTCCCCGACGGTGATCATGCTGGCCGGTCTCCAGGGTTCCGGTAAGACCACCCTCGCCGGCAAGCTGGCCCGCTGGCTCAAGGGCCAGGGGCACCAGCCGCTGCTGGTCGCCGCCGACCTCCAGCGCCCCAACGCCGTCGGGCAGCTCCAGGTGCTCGGTGGCCGGGCCGGCGTCGAGGTGTACGCCCCGGAGCCCGGCAACGGCGTCGGTGACCCGGTCCAGGTGGCCCGCGCGTCGATCGAGCACGCGAAGCGGGCGGCTCGGGACATCGTCATCGTCGACACCGCCGGCCGACTGGGCATCGACGCCGAGATGATGCAGCAGGCCGCCGACATCCGCGACGCGGTCCAGCCCGACGAGGTCATCTTCGTCATCGACGCGATGGTCGGTCAGGACGCCGTCCGCACCGCCGAGGCGTTCCGCGACGGCGTCGGCATCACCGGCGTGGTGCTCTCCAAGCTCGACGGCGACGCCCGTGGTGGCGCCGCGCTGTCGGTGCGTGAGGTGACCGGGCAGCCGATCCTGTTCGCCTCCACCGGCGAGAAGCTGGAGGACTTCGACGTCTTCCACCCGGACCGGATGGCCAGCCGGATCCTCGGCATGGGCGACGTCCTCACTCTGATCGAGCAGGCCGAGCAGGCCTTCGACTCCGTTCAGAAGGAGAAGATGACCGCCAAGCTGATGGGCGGCGAGCAGTTCACCCTGGAGGACTTCCTCGACCAGCTCATCGCGGTGCGGCGGATGGGCCCGATCGCCAACGTGCTGGCCATGATGCCCGGCATGGGGCAGATGAAGGACCAGCTGGCCGATCTGGACGACACCCACTTCGACCGGGTCACCGCGATCATCCGGTCGATGACCCCGGGCGAGCGGACCAACCCCAAGATCATCAACGGCTCCCGCCGGGCGCGCATCGCGAACGGCTCCGGGGTCACCGTGATGGACGTCAACCAGCTGCTCAACCGCTTCGCCGACGCGCAGAAGATGATGAAGCAGATGGGCGGCATGATGGGCCTGCCCGGCGGTGGCCGGCGCAAGGCGACCAAGAGCCCCAAGAACAAGCGCAAGGGCACCAAGGGTGGCGGTCGGCCGCGTACCGGGGCGGGCGCCGCGATGCCGGGCGGCTTCCCGGGTGGCATGCCGCAGCTTCCGCCGGGGATGGACCCGAACGACCTGGCCGGCGGTCAGGGCCTGCCGCCCGGCTTCAAGCTCCCGAAGATCGACTTCAACAAGCTCGGCAAGGGCGACGGCAAGCGCTGACCCCGGGTGGCCGGCGCGCGTCGCCGGCCCCCGGGTCCCTTCGGACCGCCCGGTCGGCCGGCCGGCGGCCGGGCCGACCGCGGGTCACCGTTCCCGCGACCGCTTCGGCGGACGCTGACCCAGGAGGCTCTCCCGCCGTGCCTCCTTGTGCTCGGCGCGACGCCGTTGCCGCGGCGTCAGCTCCGGCCGCCCGCTCTGCCGCAGGTAGGTTGGCACCCGCCGGTCGTTCGGAATCGGCATGCTCATCGTGCGACCTCCTCGTTCGAGTGGACGGCGAGGGGGACGTCCCGCAACGCGGGCACCTCCTGCCGTTGCGGCTCCCGGGTCAGGGTCGCGGTGAACCGCTCCGAACTGACCTCCAGGTACGGCGGTGCGTCGCCCTCGGCGTGCTCGGCCATGGCGACCGGCGCTCGGCACTGCCGGTCCGCGCGCACCTCGATTGTCTGCCCCGGCTGGACCAGGTACGACGAACGGTTGACCTTGCCACCGTCGACGGTGAACGTGTTGTGGGCGACGAGGTCCCGCGCCGCGTCGACCGAGGGCGCGAAACCAGCCCGGTGTACCAGCGCGTCGATCCGCTGTTCCAACTGTCCGACCAGGTTCTCCGTCGCGTCGCCCGGCTGCCGGCCGGCCGTCACCACCGCGCGGGCCAGCTGCCGTACGCGCAGCTCGTACGCCGCCCGGACCTGCCGCTGATCATTGTCGCTCAGCTGGTACCCGCGCGGGGCGCGCCGCGGCCCGCCGCGTACGCCGATCGGGTGCCGCTGGCGGCGCATCAGGTGGCCGTACGCCGGGTACAGCGGGACCTCGTCGGTCGGCGAGGGTCGTGCCTTGGTCCGGACAGCCATCTTTCCTCCCTGCGTTCTCGTCCGACCACCGTCCGCCGCCACCGGGTGAGGCGGCCCCACCCGGTTCGGGTGAAGCCGCCGCGCCGGGCGGCTCCGGCCCGGCGCGGCACGGCGGGGGGTGATCCGGTAGGACTGTGCACATGGCTCTGCATGTGCGCGGTGTGCTCCTGCCGGACGACGAGGTCCGGGACCTGTGGCTGGTCGGCGATCGGGTCACCTTCGAACCGGTGCCCGGCGCGGAGACGGTGGTCGACGGCGGTTTCGTCCTGCCGGGCCTGGTCGACGCGCACTGCCACATCGGCATCGCCCGCGGCGGCGCCCCGATCACCTCCCTCGACCAGGCCCGCGAGCTGGCCTGCGTCGACCGGGCCGCCGGGGTGCTGGCGATCCGTGATGCCGGCTCGCCGTACCCGTACCCCGAGTTGGACGACGAGCCGGACCTGCCGCGACTGGCCCGCGCCGGCCGGCACGTCGCACCGCCGAAGCGCTACCTGCGCGACATCGGGGTGGAGGTCGGCGCCGCCGAGGTGGCCGCGACGGTCGCGGCCCAGGCGCGGGCCGGCAACGGCTGGGTCAAGCTGGTCGGCGACTGGATCGACCGCGGCGTGGGCGACCTGGCGCCGGCCTGGGACGCGGACACCCTCACCGCGGCCGTGCGGGCCGCGCACGACGCCGGGGTACGCGCCGCGGTGCACACCTTCTCCGAGTCGGCCGTGGAGATCATGGTGCGGGCCGGGGTGGACTCGGTGGAGCACGGCACGGGGCTGAGCCTCGACCTGATCGACGAGATGGCCCGCCAGGGCACCGCGCTCGTCCCCACGATGATCAACATTGCCACCTTCGGCGGCATCGCCGAGCAGGCGCGGGCCAAGTTCCCCGGGTACGCCGAGCACATGCTGGCGCTGCGCGACGGCTTCCCCGAGGTGGTGCGTGCCGCGCACGAGGCGGGCGTGCCGATCTACGTGGGCACCGACGCCGGCGGCGGCATCGACCACGGGCTGGCCGCCGAGGAGATGCTGCTGCTGCACGAGCGGGCCGGGATGGCGCCGCTCGACGTGCTGGCCGCCGCCTCCTGGGGCGCCCGGGAATGGCTCGGCTTCCCCGGTCTGGTCGAGGGTGGTCTCGCCGACCTGACCGTCTACCCCGAGGACCCGCGCCGGGACCTGCGCGTGGTCCGCGCGCCCTCCCGCACGATCCTGCGCGGCCGCGTGATCCGCTGACGCCGGCGGATTGCGCCCGGGCGGCGCTGCAAGATCGCGCTCGATCCAGGAAGTAGTGGCCTCGGCGTCCTGGGACCACTACTTCCAGGAAGCAGCGTGATCTTGCGAGGCGGCATCGACGCGGGGTGCCGGGCTGGTCCGTGGGGTCAGCGGGGCGGGCGGGCGGCCGTCAGGAAGAGACGTACGGCCAGGTCGGCCAGGGCCGTGGCAGTCTGGTCGATCGGGCCCCGGGGGAGCACGATGTGGCTGACCACCAGGCGGACGATGGTGTCGGCGGCGAAGGCCAGCGCGGCCGGGTCGGCCTCCGGCAGGTAGTCGCCGACCCACTCGATCAGCGCGCCGGACGCCTCGGTGAGCACCACCTCGGCCCGGGTGGTCAGGTACGGCAGCAGCTCGTCCGAGCCGCCCCGGGCGCTGGTCAGGATCGCTTTGACCAGGGGGTTGTCCGCCGCCGCGGCGAGGGTGTGCGCGATCGCCGCGTACGCGCCGGCCCGGACGTCGGGGCCGTGCGCGACCAGGGCGGCCCGGACGTCGCCGACGAACCGGTCCACCTCCCGCCGGGCGAGCGCCTCGGCCAGGCCGGCCTTGCTGCCGAACTCGTTGTAGACGGTCTGCCGGCTCACCCCGGCCGCGGAGGCCACGCCGCCCATGCGTACCGCGTCCCAGCCGGCGGCGATGGTCCGCGCGCGGGCGGCGTCCACGATCGTGTCCCGCAGCCGCTGCCGCGGGGAGTCGGTCGATGCAGTCATGGTGGTCGAAGCCTACGGTCGCCCCGCCAGCGCGCGCAGGGGCGGACACGGCCGCTGCGAAGAGCGGGTGCGGAATACCAGGCGGACGGCGCGTCGCCTCCCGGGCGCGGCGGCCGCCCGCACGGCGCATAGGATGTGCGGTCATGGCACGCGTGCTCACTCCCCGTGCGGAGGACTTCCCCCGCTGGTACCAGGACCTGATCGCCAAGGCGAAGCTGGCCGACAACGGCCCGGTCCGCGGCACCATGGTCATCCGCCCGGCCGGCTACGCCATCTGGGAACGGATGCAGGCCGAGATGGACGCCCGGATCAAGGCGGCGGGCGCGGAGAACGCGTACTTCCCGCTGTTCATCCCGGAGAGCTACCTCAAGCGCGAGGCGCAGCACGTCGAGGGCTTCTCGCCGGAGCTTGCGGTGGTCACCCACGGTGGCGGCAAGCAGCTCGCCGAGCCGGTGGTGGTGCGCCCCACCAGCGAGACGGTGATCGGCGAGTTCATGGCCAAGTGGATCGACTCGTACCGGGACCTGCCGCTGCTGCTCAACCAGTGGGCGAACGTGGTCCGGTGGGAGCTGCGCCCGCGGATCTTCCTGCGCACCAGCGAGTTCCTCTGGCAGGAGGGGCACACCGCGCACGCCACCCGCGAGGACGCCCGGGCCTACGCCCGGCGGATCCTGCACGAGGCGTACGAGGACCTGATGGTCAACGTGATCGGCATCCCGGTGGTGGTGGGCCTGAAGACGGCCCGCGAGCGGTTCGCCGGTGCGACCGCCACGTACACCTGTGAAGGCATGATGGGCGACGGCAAGGCGCTCCAGCTGGGCACCAGCCACGAGCTGGGCCAGAACTTCGCCAAGGCGTTCGACATCAGCTACTCCTCGAAGGAGGGCGGCCGGGAGCACGCCTGGACGACCTCCTGGGGCACCTCGACCCGGATGCTGGGCGGCCTGATCATGGCGCACGGCGACGACAACGGCCTGCGGGTGCCGCCGAGGCTGGCCCCGATCCAGGCGTACGTCATGATCGTCAAGGACGGCGAGGGCGTCGCCGAGGCGGCTGCCAAGCTGCGCGACGGCCTGCGCGACGCCGGTGTCCGGGTCGCGCTCGACGACCGCACCGACACCGCGTTCGGCCGCCGGGCGGTCGACGCCGAGCTGCGCGGATATCCGGTACGCGTCGAGGTCGGCCCCCGCGACCTGGCCGCCGGCAATGCGGTGGTGGTGCGCCGCACCGACGGCTCGAAGGCCCCGACGCCGGTGGCCGACGTGGTCGGCGCGGTGCTGGCCGCGCTGGAGACCGACCAGCAGGTGCTGCACGACCAGGCGCTGGCCAACCGCGAGTCGCGCACCGTGGAGGTGGCCACCCTCGCCGAGGCGATCGAGGCCGCCGCGAACGGCTGGGCCCGGGTGCCGTGGTCGGCGGTCGGCGTGGCCGGCGAGGCCGAGGCGAACGGCCAGGGCGTCACGGTGCGCTGCCTGCTGCGCGCCGACGGCTCGGTGCCGGACTCCGAGGACGAGCCCGACCTGATCGCCATCCTCGCCCGCGCCTACTGAGGCAAGGAAGGGCACCTTCTCAACGCCTGCGGTAGAGGAAGGGCCCCCTGTTGACAGCCCCGGAGGTGGTGCAGTGCGCTTCGAGTCGGGTCGGCTGATCATGCACCGCAGCGTGCGACGCGGTCGGATCGGATGGGTCCGGCCGGGCCGGGTGGTCAGCGACGACGAGCGGGGCCTGCTGGTCTGGATCGCCCGGGACTCGCCGGTCGCCCACGAGGTGACCGAGGCGGGGCTCGGGATGCGGGCGATGCCGTTCGCCCAGTGGATCTCGTCGGCGTACCGGCTGGCGCACGGGCGCTGGAACGGGCCGCCGCTGCTGAAGTTCCTGCCCACCGGTGCGGCGCACTCCGTCTGGTGGTTCCGGGACGCGCAGGGCCGTTTCGCCCACTGGTACGTCAACCTGGAGGAGCCCGGCGTGCGCTGGGACGACGGCCCGGTAGCCGGCGTCGACGTGGTGGACCAGGACCTCGACGTGGTGGTGCACCCGGACCGTAGCTGGCAGTGGAAGGACGAGGAGGAGTTCGTCGAGCGCCTCGACTTCCCGGACGACTACTGGGTGACCGACGAGAAGGCGGTCCGGGCCGAGGGGGAGCGGGTGATCGCGCTCGCCGAGGCCGGTGAGTTCCCGTTCGACGGCACCTGGTGCGACTTCACGCCCCCGCCGACTGGGACGTACCGGACGAACTTCCGCTGGGCTGGGACCGTCCGCCGGTGCGCTGAGAGGGTGTTCCGGGTCACCGGTCCGAGCGAGCCGGGCGCGGTGTCCGGGTCCGGTGCGAGAGATCGGCTCCGGATCTGGCAGAATGGGTCGCTGGTATCCGGCGCGCGTCCGGCGCCCTCTAACCCGGGCGTGTCGCCAGTCCACCGAGTAGTCTCCGGCCCAACCCCACTGTGCCGTCGGCGCTCACCCATACACACCGCCCGTGCCGGGCTGGTGAGATCGCAACAGGAGCGAAACAACTGTGGCCGTAAAGATCCGGCTCCTGCGGATGGGTAAGATCCGCAACCCGCAGTACCGCATTGTCATCGCCGACTCGCGCACCAAGCGTGACGGCCGGGCGATCGAGTTCGTCGGGGTGTACCAGCCGAAGGAGGACCCTTCGGTCATCGAGGTCAAGTCGGAGCGGGTCCAGTACTGGCTGTCCGTCGGCGCTCAGCCGAGCGAGGCGGTGCAGCGGCTGCTGGAGCTGACCGGTGACTGGCAGAAGTACAAGGGCCTGCCGGCCCCGCCGCCGCTGAAGGTCGCCCCCGAGCGGGCCGACCGCAAGGCGGCGTACGAGGCTGAGGCGAAGGCCGCCGCCGGGCTCGCCCCGGAGACCCCGGCCAAGCCGGCCAAGAAGGCCGCCAAGGCCGCCGAGGCTCCGAAGACCGAGGCTCCGGCTGAGGCTCCGAAGACCGAGGCGCCGAAGACCGAGGCTCCGGCTGAGGCTCCGAAGACCGAGGCGCCGAAGACCGAGGCTCCGGCCGAGGCCCCGGCTGCCGACGCCGGTGAGCAGGCCTGACATGCCTCTGCGTCCGGCGTTGGAGCACCTGGTCAAGGGCATCGTCGACCACCCGGATGACGTCCGGGTGCGGATGGTCGATTCCCGTCGGGGCAAGCGGCTGGAAGTCCGCGTGCACCCCGAGGACCTCGGCACTGTGATCGGGCGGTCCGGCCGGACCGCCAAGGCGCTGCGCCAGGTGATCGGCTCCATCGGCGGGCGCGGGGTACGCGTCGACATCGTCGACTCGTACTGATGCAGCTCGTCGTCGGCAGGATCGGCAAGCCGCACGGTGTCCGCGGTGAGGTCACCGTGGAGGTGCGGACCGACGAGCCCGAAGCACGGTTCGCCCCAGGCTCGGTGCTGCGCACCGAGCCTGGGGCGGTTCCGCCGCCCCCGCCCGCGGACGGGCCCGGGGTGCCGTTCCGGGTTCCTGCGGAGCTGACCATCGAGGAATCCCGCTTCCACCAGGGCCGGATGCTGGTCGCGTTCGCCGGGATACCGGACCGCGACACCGCCGAGGCGCTGCGCGGGACCCTGCTCGTGGTGGACAGCGCCGACGTGGAGCCGCCGGAGGACCCGGAGGAGTTCCACGACCACCAGCTCGTCGGGCTGGCCGTGGTCACCCCGGCCGGCGAGCGGCTGGGCGAGGTGGCCCGGATCGACCACGCGCCCTCCTCCGACCTGCTGGTGCTGCGACGCCCCGAGGGGCGCGTCGCGTTGATCCCGTTCGTCCGGGCGATCGTTCCGGAGGTCGACCTGGCCGGTGGACGTGTGATCGTCGACCCGCCGGCCGGACTGCTCGATCTTTAGGTGGAGCACACCCGCATGCGCGTCGACATCGTGTCGATCTTCCCGGAGTACTTCGCCCCTCTGGACCTGTCGCTGATCGGCCGGGCCCGGGCCAACGGCGTACTCCAGTTGGCCGTGCACGACCTGCGGACCTGGACCCACGACGTGCACCGCACGGTCGACGACACCCCCTACGGCGGCGGTCCGGGCATGGTGATGCGCCCGGAGCCGTGGGGCGGCGCGCTGGACGCGCTCGCGCCGGCCGAGGCCCCGCCGCCCCGGCTGCTGGTGCCCTCGCCGGCCGGTGTCCCGTTCACCCAGGCCATGGCGCACGAGCTGGCCGCCGAGCCGCACCTGCTCTTCGCCTGCGGCCGGTACGAGGGGATTGACCAGCGGGTCCTGGCGCACGCCGCGACCCGGATGCCGGTCACCGAGGTCTCGCTCGGCGACTACGTGCTCTTCGGCGGCGAGGTTGCGGTGCTGGTCGTCCTGGAGGCGGTCACCCGACTGCTGCCCGGTGTGCTGGGCAACGCCGGCTCGCTGGACGAGGAGTCGCACGCCCACGGGCTGCTCGAAGCGCCGATCTACACCAAGCCGCCGAGCTGGCGCGGGCACGACGTGCCAGAGGTGCTCCGCTCCGGCGACCACGGAAAGATCGCCCGCTGGCGCCGCGAGGAGGGACTGCTGCGCACCGCCGCCCGGCGTCCGGACCTGCTCGCCGCGCTGCCGGCCGATCAGCTCGACAAACGGGACATCGCGGCGCTGGACCGGGCCGGATTTCAGCCGCCGCCGGGGGATGTGGCAAAGTAGAGGGGTTGCCGCATCCGTCCGCGCCCGCGGGCGGCTGCGAGGATCTCCGACCGGGGCCGGCTCGCCGACCATCACCCGGGGATCAGAATCACCCACCCGCGCACCGAGTCACGGTGCGCCGTGAGCCTCACGAGGACGCAGCGATGAACATCCTGGACGCCCTTGACGCCCAGTCGAAGCGGACCGACCTTCCCGACTTCCGTGCCGGTGACACCGTCAAGGTGCACGCGCGAGTCGTCGAGGGCAACCGGTCCCGTGTCCAGATCTTCCAGGGCGTCGTCATCCGCCGCCAGGGTGACGGACTGCGCGAGACCTTCTCGGTCCGCAAGGTGAGCTTCGGTGTCGGTGTCGAGCGGACCTACCCGCTCAACGGCCCGGGCATCGACCGGATCGAGATCGTGACCCGTGGTGCCGTGCGCCGCGCCAAGCTGTACTACCTGCGCGAGCTGCGCGGCAAGAAGGCCAAGATCAAGGAGAAGCGGGAGAAGCAGCCCAGCTGACTTCCCGCTCGCCACGCCGCCTGAGCTGCGCGTATGCCGTACCGACCGGAGCGCACTACCCTGGTCGTACGGGCGCAGCGAGGCGGCGGCCCCGCCCACCTGGCGGGCAGCTGTCCACAACCGCCCGTGGGGCCTCGACGAGGCTCCCGGGCGGTGGTGTTTCTGCGGACCGGGGAGTGGCGTGGTGCAGACGCTTGACGAGGACGGCACCGTCGATCCGTGGCGCCGGCGGGCCCGCCGCGCCCGCCGGCAGATGCCGCTCTGGCAGGAGCTCCCGCTGCTGCTGGTCGTCGCGTTCTGCCTCGCGGTGCTGATCCGAACCTTCCTGCTCCAGGCGTTCTTCATCCCGTCCGGCTCGATGGAGGACACTCTCCTGATCGGCGACCGCGTGCTGGTCAACAAGGTCGTCTACGACGTCCGCGACCCGGTGCGCGGCGAGGTGGTGGTCTTCCGGGGCACCGACCGCTGGGCGCCGCAGGTCGACGAGCAGCCGGCGCCGGGCTTCACCGGCAAGCTCACCCGGACCGTCGGCGACCTGGTGGGGGTGAGCCGCCCCGGCGAGAAGGACTTCATCAAACGGGTGATCGGCCTCCCCGGCGACCGGGTCAAGTGCTGTGACAGCCAGGGCCGGGTCACCGTCAACGGCACCCCGCTCAACGAGCCCTACGTGGTGCGCGACTCCCCGCTGGAACTGCCGCCCAACCCGGGGGAGTGCCGCTCCCGGCGCTTCGACGAGGTCGTCGTGCCGCCCGGCCAGATCTTCGTGATGGGCGACCACCGGCTGGTCTCCCAGGACGCCCGCTGCCAGGGCCCGGTGCCGATCGACAACGTGGTCGGCCGTGCCTTCATGGTGGTCTGGCCGTCCTCCCGGTGGAATCCGCTGTCGGTGCCGTCGACGTTCGACGACGTGTCCGGGCCGGCTGGCGCCTCCTCGGGCGCGCCGCCGATCAGACCGACCCCGCAGGGCGGTGTGCTGCTGCTTCTTCCCCTGGTGGCCGCGCTGCGGGGTTCCCGCGCGTTCCGGACGGTGACGTCCGGCCCGGCAACGTAGGCTCCTTGGCGTGATTGACGAGCAGACCGACAAGCCCCGCAGTTCCTTCTGGAAGGAGCTGCCGATCCTGCTGGGTGTGGCGATCCTGGTTGCGGTGCTGGTCCGCGCCTTCGTGCTGCAGACCTTCTTCATCCCCTCCCCATCCATGGAGAACACTCTCAAGATCGATGACCGGGTGCTGGTCAACAAGCTGGTCTACGACTTCCGGTCACCGCACCGCGGCGAGGTGATCGTGTTCAAGGCGCCGATCGAGTGGAGCGGCAACCCCGACGGTGAGGACTTCATCAAGCGGGTAATCGGCGTGGGTGGTGACCACGTGGTCTGCTGCGACCCGCAGGAGCGGCTGGTGATCAACGGCAAGTCGCTCGACGAGCCGTACATCTTCTCGATGGACGGGGTCCGCGACAAGCCGGCCGACCAGGAATTCGACATCACCGTGCCGAAGGGGCGGCTGTGGGTGATGGGCGACCACCGGGCCGCCTCGGGCGACTCGCTGGAGCACTGGCAGCAGTCCGGGCAGAACATCACCGAGGCCACCATCCCCGAGGGTGAGGTGGTCGGGCGGGCGTTCACCGTATTCTGGCCGGTCAGCCGGGCCACCTGGCTGACCGTGCCGGATCAGTACGACGGCATCCCGAAGCCGTAGGCCGACGGGGGCGTGGGCGATCCGCCGCCGGTCTGGCAGGCTGGGGGCCGTGACCGTCTACACCCCTCGACGCGCCGCCCGCGTGCTGCTCGTCGACGCGGCCGGCAGGGTCCTGCTCTTCAACGGCTTCGACCCGGCCCGCCCCGGGCACCGCTACTGGTTCACCTCGGGCGGTGGGCTGGATCCGGCGGAGTCACCGGCGGCGGGCGCGGCCCGGGAGCTGGCCGAGGAGACCGGGTTGCGGCTCGACCCCGCCGAGCTGGGCGAGCCGGTCTGGTCCGAAACGGCCGAGTTCCCGTTCGACGGTGTGTGGTACCGCCAGCAGCAGATGTTCTTCCTGGTCCGGGTGTCGTCGTGGCAGGTGGACACCGCGGGCTTCGACGACGTCGAGCGGCGCAGCATCGCCGGTCACCGCTGGTGGTCGCCGGAGGAGCTGGCGGCCACCGATGAGCGGTACTACCCGGCCGAGCTGCCCGCCCTGCTGACCAGGCTCCTGCAACCGACCGCCGGTGTCGGCCGGGACGAGGGCTCGTGCTGACCCCGCCGCGCACCGTCGTGCGCCGGGAGGCCGGGCTGTACGCGCTGGAGCGGGCGTTGCAACGGCGCGGCTTCCGGCAGGTCGCCGGCGCCGACGAGGCCGGCCGGGGCGCGTGCGCCGGTCCGCTCGTCGCCGCCGCGGCGGTGCTGCCCGAGGGCCGACGCGGCGAGATCGAGGGGCTGGCCGACTCCAAGCTGCTCACCCCGGCCAGCCGGGAGCGGGTGTACGCGGAGGTCGTGGACCGCGCGCTGGCGTACGCCGTGGTGGTCATCCCGGCTGAGGAGGTCGACGCCCGGGGGCTGCACGTGTGCAACCTGTCCGCGATGCGCCGGGCGCTCGCCTCGCTCACCACCCGGCCGGAGTACGTGCTGACCGACGGTTTCGGCGTGGACGGCCTGGGTGTGCCGGGGCTGGCGGTGTGGAAGGGCGACCGGGTGGCGGCCTGCGTAGCGGCGGCCAGCGTGCTCGCCAAGGTCACCCGGGATCGGATCATGGTGGAGTTGGACGGGGTGTTCCCGGCGTACGGCTTCGCCGAGCACAAGGGCTACATCACCCCGGAGCACTCCGCGGCGCTGCGGGAGCACGGGCCGTGCCGGGAGCACCGGTTCTCGTACATCAACGTCGCCGCGGTCTCCGGCCGCGACGGCCGGCCGCCGCGCGCCCGGCGGCCCGTCCACCCGGGCCCGGACGAGCCGATGGAGCGCTCCTGGGCGTCAGGGAGTACCGTCGGCGTGGCGTTGGGCGAGCAGCTTCGGCCTCCGGCGCCGGTGGGGGAAGATGTGGTCATGGAAGGCGGAGTGCGATGAGCGCGGAAGATCTCGAGAAGTACGAGACCGAGATGGAGCTGCAGCTCTACCGGGAGTACCGCGACATTGTCCGCCAGTTCTCCTACGTGGTGGAGACGGAACGCCGGTTCTACCTGGCCAACCAGGTCGATCTGCACGTGCGCAACTCCGACGGCGAGGTCTACTTCGAGGTCGAGATGCACGATGCCTGGGTGTGGGACATGTACCGTCCTGCCCGGTTCGTGAAGAACGTCCGAGTGATGACCTTCAAGGACGTCAACGTCGAAGAGCTGGAGAAGCCCGACATCTCGCTGCCCGCCGACTCCGGCTTCGGCGGCTGACGGCGTCCGGCCGCACCACGGGCCCCCCACCCGTGACGCAGCCCACGCTGCCGGTCACTCGGCCGGCACCACGACCTCTACCCGCTGCACCAGGTTGTTGGCGAAGCCGCCCCGGTTCCACGGCTGCTCGACCGGCTGGGTCCGCCCGGAGGCGTCCGTCGCCCGCGCGCTGAGCACGTACCGGCCCGGCGTCGCGGTCCACTCGTGCCGCCACCGCCGCCAAGCGAAGTCGCCCTCCGCGGCGTCCAACTCAGCCGGGGTCCAGCTCGCCCCGCCGTCGGTGGTCACCTCCACGGCCACCACCGGAGCGTGCCCCGACCAGGCCCGACCGTCCAAAGTGCACGGTCCCGGCCGCAGCACCCGGCGGCGGGACATGAAGTCGGGAAAGCCGGGCGGGCGGACCAGCGCGCGCGGCTCGATCCGGGTGACCGGAACACCCGGGTCCTCGGCGTCGCGGCGCAGCCGGTAGGCGACCGCGTTCTGGTAGCCCTCGAACGGCTCGGTCCGGACCTCTACCGAGCGGAGCCACTTCACGTGCGCCATGCCGTACCAGCCCGGCACGATCAGCCGCAGCGGCGCACCGTGCTGCGGCAGCAGGGGAGCACCGTTCATCTCGTACGCCAGCAGCACCTCTTCGCGCAGCGCGTCGGCGACCGGCAGCCCACGCTGGTAGTCCTGCTCCACCCCGCGCTCGACGCCGTGATCGGCGCCGGTGAAGACCACGTCGACCGCGTCCGGCCCGAGACCCGCCTCGCGCAGCAGCGGCGCCAGCGGGGTGCCGGTCCACTCGGCGTTGCCGACCGCCTCGACCAACCAGGGCTGGCTGACCGGCCGGGGGTGCAGCAGAGCGCGACCGTTGCCGGCGCACTCCAGGGTGACCCGGTGGGTGACCCGGGGCCGCTCACGAAGCTCCGCCAAGCTGACGGTCAGCGGCCGGTCCACCGCGCCGCCGACGGTCAGCGCGTGCGTGGCCGCGTCCAGCTCCGGGATGTCGTAGTGGGTGAGCAGGTAGTGCAGCCCGGCCGGGGTGACGTCGTAGCGCAGCGCCTCCAGCGGGATGCCGTGGTTGCGGGCGGCGAGCTGCAACTCCTCGGCGCTGATCGCCTCGTCCGGCTCAGCGAGCCGGGACGGCCCGCTCACCTCGGCCACCGTCGGCGCGCCGACGGCCCCGAGGTGCGGAGTCGAGTCGTCCTGCCGCGACCCCGGGGCCGTCGGCGCGCCGACGGCCCCGAGGTGCGGAGTCGAGTCGTCCTGCCGCGACCCCGGCGTCCGGTCATCGACAGTGGTCATAGGGGCCTCCCCGGTTCGGACGGCGGCGGTGCGCTCGCACGCGGACCAGCCTAGGCCCTCCGCGACGGTCCGAGCGCGGCCCGGTGCGAGCGGCCCCACCGACCCGGCGCGGGTGACGGCGCCGCCGGACAGGGGTCAGCGGGGAAGGAAATGGAACATCGTCACCTTGGGTGGCAGCGGCCGGGGACGGCCGAGGTGACGGTGCACGCCGACGCCGACCCGGTCCGCCGGGGTACCTACCGCGACCGGCGTGAATCCCGCCCGCGCGAACCACTCACAGATGGTGGGCACCAGGTCGGGCTCGCGGCGATGCCGGGTCCAGATCACCGTGCCGCCGCTCGCGCAGAGCGCGACGGCGTGCCCCACGGTGGCCCGGACGTCGGCGTCCGACACATTGCCGAACACCCCGCAGAGCAGCACGAGGTCGGCCGGGACCAGATCGGCGTACGCGTCGGTCACCGCCGCGTCGCCGACCACCACCTGTACGCCGGTGAGACCAGCCGCCCGGGCGGCGTCCTCGGCCACCGCCGCGTTGCGCGGGTCCAACTCGACCAGGCGGGCGGTCACGTCGTCGCGGCGCGGATGGGTGGCGAGCACCGGGATCAGGTCCCGACCCTGACCGGCGCACGCGCTGAGCACTCGGAGCGGCCCGGTCGGCGCCCGGTCCAGTGCCGCCCGAACCTGCTCCCGCACCTCGGCCAGCCGGGCGGCCAGCGCCGACCCCGGCTGGTCGTAGTCGTCGTGCCAGGCGAGCCAGTCCCGAGCCATCGGCCCAGCATAGGCAGCGCCAGCCGGCCCGCGACATGGCAGATCACCGAAGGCTCCGGGTGGTAGTCCACAGCACCCCCGCTCGTCCACAGCTCGGCTGCTCGGCGTGGCAAGCGGTCCAGGCATGGTCGCAGGCTGCCGTCATGCGACCGCCACTCGCCCCGCGTGCCTTCTCGATCCGCCGCGCCGTCCTGCTCTGCGCCGCGTTCCCGCTCGCGCTGACCGTCCAGCTCTGCGGGCTGGCGCTGCTGGTCGCGCCGCTGCCCCGCCTCGCGCCGGCGCTGGTCGTGCCGGTCGCGGTCGTGGCGCCCGCACCAACGGACGCCGGCCCGGGGCCGTTCCGGTGGCCGGTCGACGGGCCGCCCCGCCCGGTGCGCCGATTCGACCCGCCGCCCCGCCCATGGCTGGCCGGGCACCGCGGGGTGGACCTGGCGGCCCCGGCCGGAGCGGTGGTCCGCAGCGCCGGGCCGGGCACGGTGCTCTTCGCGGGCATGGTCGCCGGTCGGCCGGTGGTCGACGTGGGGCACGCCGGCGGGCTGCGGACCACCCACGAGCCGGTGCGACCGGCGGTACGCCCCGGCCAGCCGGTCGCCGCCGGTGCGCCGCTGGGCGAGCTGCTGCCTGCGCATCCGGGCTGCACGGCTGCGGCCTGCCTGCATTGGGGGCTGCGCCGGGGAGCGGACTACCTCGACCCGCTGGCCCTGCTCGGCCTCGGCCCGGTGCGCCTGCTCCCGCTCGGCGGGGTCAGCGCTGGGCGAGCAGTGCCGGCAGCCGTACGGCCAGCCGTTCGTACTCGTCGGCGGCGTTGTAGACCTGGCCGGTGAGTCGCAGCCACCCCCGACCGTTCCAGCTCATCACCGCCACCTCGGCGGCGAGCCGTTCGCCGATGCGCGTCTGGAGCGCCCGCGCCGCGTCGATGGTGGTGGCCATGCCGGCCGGCAGCGGAATGATGCGCAGAGCCACCGCGGGCCCGCCGGGGTCGGGCAGCTGGGCGGGAGGCACCCCCAGCGCATCCCCCACCACCCGCTGGCCGTACGCGGCGAGGGCGGCGTTGTGCTCCCGGACCCGGTCGACGCCCAGGCTGCGCAGCGTGAACAGGCCCGCCGGGGCGGCCAGCCACGAGGTGTAGTCCAGGGTGGCCTGCCATTCCAGCCGGGCCGGGAAACCGGCGTCCTGCTCCCACGAGACCACCAGCGGCTCGATCCGATCCCGCCACGGCGCGGTCACCGCGAGCAGGGCGGTGCCGCGTGGGGCGTACCCCCACTTGTGCAGGTTGCCCACCCAGAAGTCGGCGCCGATGCTGGTGACCGGGGTCGGCAGCATGCCCGGCGCGTGCGCGGCGTCCACCAGGACCGGGACGCCGTGTTCGCGGGCCACCCCGACGATGGCGGCGGCCGGGAAGAGCCGGGCGGTGGCCGAGGTGAGCTGATCGACGACGAGGAGCCGGGTCCGCCCCGGGCGCAGGCCGGCGCGGACGGTCTGCACGATCTGCTCGTCGGTGGCGGCCAGCGGGATCGGCAGGACGCGGCTGACCGCCCCGGTCCGGCGGCACTCCCGCTGGATGGCCAGGCTCACCGCCCCGTACCCGTGGTCGGTGCTGAGCACCTCGTCGCCGGGCTGAAGCCCCAGCGACTGGAGCACCACCGCGACGCCGGTGGTGGTGTTGCCGACCAGTGCGCTGCCGTCCGGGTCGGTACCCAGGAAACCGGCCAGGTGCCGGCGGGTGTGCGCGATCCGGTCGACCAGCCCCTGGGTGAAGAAGCGCAGCGGGTTGGCCTCCATCTCGTCGCGCAGCCGCTGTTGGGCCCGCTGCACGCCGATCGGTACCGCGCCGAACGAGCCGTGGTTGAGGTGGCTGACCGCCGGGTCGAGTGAGAAGGATTCCCGAATGCGATCCCAGCCGACGTAGACACCCTCAATGATCTGCCCGGACATGACGGCAGCCTATCGACGGCCGGGGCCCCACCATGCGGCGGAGGCAGCCACCGCAGGCGGCCCCTTGGTGGGCCCGTAGCCCGGTGGCGGAAAACCCGCTGTCTACCCGGGGCGAGCTACGTACGCTCAGTGCCGCCCACGAAAGGATCACGCCCCTGTGAGAGTTGTACGGGATTCCGCCAACGTCTTTGTCACGTACGTTGACCCCCCGGTCACGCCCGTCCGCCTGGCGGAGCTAGCCGCCCAGCTTCCCCCGGAGGCTGTCTGCACTGAGGTTGTGCTAGACCCCGACGGCATCCTGTTCGCCACCTTCGAGGTTCCCGACGCCTCCTGATCCCACCCCTAGCCCGGGGGCCCCGTGAAGGGGCCCCCGGCTGCCCGCAGCTAAGACTTGAGCGCCGTGATCAGCGTGGCGAGTGCGACGATCAGCGAGACAGCAGCCGTGATCATCTCGATCCGCCGCCGGTGCCGCCTGTCGTCATCCCCACTGACTGGCGGCGCGTCAGGGGTGACACTTTCCGCTGGCTGCAATGCGTCAGCGTTGACGCATTCCACGGGTGTGGGTACATTCATGCCGTCTCCAACTTCGTGCGTTCCGTCCGAACAACGTTGATTCGGAGTCACCAGCAGCGCCCGGGATGCACCCCGGGCGTTGCTTGCTTACGGGCTAACTACAGCCGTGTAACCCCTTGTCGCTGCCGTCAATTGCAGCCGGACCACAAGTACCCGTCAAGTTGGCCGGCGTGTCCGGCGCGTCAACTGACGCCCCAGCCGGGGCCGTAGACGGACGCAAATGCGAGCAATGTCCCCTGTGGATACCAACAGAACATTGGATCAAGCCAAACGGGTGAGCCAAAGAATCATCCTTTTGGACAGGGTGCCAAAAGTCCCCGCAGTGACGCCCCCTCAGGCACCGTCCCCACCGCCCGGAGGGGCAGGGGCAGGCAGAGGGGCCGCGCCGGCCCCCTCTCGCGTCTACGGCCGTTCTAGAGGCCCTTGCGGGGCCTGTTGTCCAGCCACCCCGATAGCTCAACCCCGGGGCTGTTGAAAAACTGCCACTCCTGGTGCAGTGGCGAAATGCAACGCCGACGACGGCAAGACGTTCGGTACGCCTTAACGTACGCGTCCCCTGGGTCGAGCATCAGAAACAGCCGGACGTTTATACGCTCCCCGTTCGGATGGGTGAAATACAGGGTCCGGGTGCCCTTCCGGTACTCACCACGCCACAGCAGGCAATCTCCGTCACGCTCGGAATGGAGCACCGCCCACGCCGGCCATTCGTACATCAACTCATCCATTGCAAACCTCCTGAGACGAAAAAGAGCCCCGGACCCAATGAGGGCCCGGGGCGTCTTATGCGGCAATCGCCAACCCGTAGGTATCCGGGTAGGCGGGAAACACAACGGGGGACACGTCGAGAATGTGGGCCCGCAGAATGGTTCGCAGTGGCGTCCTGCCGCGGGTTACAGTCCGTCTAAAACGGGGGTTCCTGGTCGAAGTTGCTAGACCGCGCAGGCACAGGCTGCCGCCAGGGATCATCGGTGGCGTCCACGTCATCGTCAGCGGCGTACGGGGTGTTTACGCGCCACAGGGAGGCCGTACCGCCACCATCCGGGCCACCCCGGGAACCAGCATTACCAACCCGCACCAGCCAGCCGAGCTGGCGTGCCGCCGTAACGAGGTCTTGAGCCTTCCGGGTGCTGCCACTGCCCATCACGTCAGCAACCTTGCCGTAGCCGACCCGGATGTTGTCTCCCCACGTCCCGTAAAGGGACATGCGCAGGATGAACAGCTTGAAGCCTTGCCAGGTTTCTTCCGTCGCTACGTGATACCGCCTGGCAATCTCAGCCCCGGGGCCGTCGCATGGCATCGGTTCCTCAAGTAGGGCCCTCTGCCAATCGAGATACGCGCTAGCTTGCGCGCTCCGTTCCCTTGAATACGCCATACTTTGGGCACACTCCTCCCCAACGATGAATGATGAATGCGTTTAAACGGCGAACTGCCGTAGAGACAGAGAACGGGCCCAATGATGGGACCCATTCCAAGTAGCTGAGTCCCCGTTCTCCGGGGGTTGCTGGGTAACTTTAAAAGCGGCCAACACCCCGCCCGGTTTGCTGTGTCAGCTTAGCGGCTAGTGCAAGGGCGTCAGAGGGCAGAGAGAAGCCCCGGTTAAGCGCCTTTAGCGGGGCATTCAACCGGGGTCGTTGGCGGCTCTCAGTGGCTCTCAGGCCGTTCTGGCGGCCCGCTCCAACACCTGTTGCTGTAGGTCGTGCGGGATGTCCACCGACACCCGGCCGCCGGTTGCCTCGCCGGAGGGCGTGCCAGGGAACAGGGACCGTGTGCGTACGGGCTGAGCGTGCAGCGTCACCCGGAAGTCGTTGAGGCTGAGCAGGAACGCCCGTCGTTCCTCCACCGACGCAAGCCCGTCCCACATTTCCCGGATCGTCTCCCCGGTGTGCACCATCTCCCAACGGTCCTCAGTTTGGGGCATCGCCTCAAGCTTGGCTTTCCGCTCACTCAAGCGGGTAAGCCGCTCAAGGTAGCTTTGCCGGTCACCACCGTAAAGCCCGAGGTCCCATTCCTCCCGCGCTTCCTTGAGAGCCTGTTCAACCTGCCCCAGCTCGTCCGCGTGACTCTCGCCAGGGACAAACCGCTTCTCCTGAAACTCAAGGTCCCCGGTCATCAGGAGCAAACTGCCCACGGCCGCGTCGTCAAGGATGGGGGCCGCAATCGGCTTGTTGGCACACCCCGGGTTTTCCGGGGAATCCTCGGTACGCTTTCCGCGCTTCCGGCCCGAACAGACGTAGTACGAATACAGCTTGCCGCTGCTCACCCCGGATTGACGGTAAAGCCGCTGCCCGCACTCACAGAACCCGACACCCAAGAGCAGCGCGGCACCGTGGGTGCGCACCTTCTCCGCCTTCCCCCGGTCATCTAGAACCTTTTGAACCCTCCGCCAATCGTCGTACAGGACGATGGGCTCAGCGATCCTCCGGGGAAGCCCGTCAGCATCCTTCAACACTTCCCCCTTGTGTTCCGCTTGCCCGAGGGTCGTTCGGGAGCGGAGAACCCGGAACGCGCTAGATGCCGTCCATTCCGCCTTGTTGCGGGTGAGTAGGCCACGGTCGTTCAACGATCGACACACGGACAGCACAGACGCGCCAGCGATAACCCGGGAAACCATTTCCCGCACAATCGGGGCCTGGTCGGGGTGCGGCTCAAGCCTCCACCCGCCATCAACCCGCACCGGCTGATAGCCGAACGGCGGGTGACCCCCGCCCCAACGGCCCGCCTCCCGCAGCTTGTCCCGTCCGTCTAGAACCCGCTCTTGGATAGCGTCCCGCTCGAACTCAGCGAACATCGCCAACACCTGAGCGATCAGCCGCCCGAATCGGTCCGACGTGTCGATAGGTTCCGTGGCGGAAGCAACCGTCTTTTTGTTTTCCGTCGCCCAGTCCAACAGGCTGGCAAAGTGCAGCAGCCGCCGGGAAATCCGGTCAACCTTCCACGCGACCAGGGCGTCAAACTCCCCGGACCGCTCCCGCAGCCACGGCCCAAGCTGGGGCCGCTCCCACGGGGAGACAGCCCCGGACACGTCAAGGTCTTCCGCCCAGCCAACGATGGTGTGCCCGTGGAGGTCAGCCCACTTGGTCACCGTCTCGCGTTGCCGCTCAGGCGACGTACTTTCATCAGTCTCACGGCTGAGCCGCACCACCCCAAGAACCCGCATGCCGGGAGGGTATCAGGGCTTAGGAAACCTTGACGCCCGCCGGGTCGAGCGAGAAGAGCAGGCGGGCGCCCGGGATCGGCTCGGGGGCTGCGGGACGCTCACCCGGTGATCGTAACCGCCGGTCGATCGTCCCTGAGTGGTTCGCTCGTCGGGTCTGGCCCGGCGCAGATCGGCCCGCCGGACGGGTCGGCCGGCTCCGTCCCCGGTGCGCCTCCCGGGGTGCGCCGGGGTGCGCCTGCCCGGGTGGGTCTGGCGGGTGGGCGCGCGGGTGTGCCTGTGCTCGGCGGCGGGTGTCCGGTCTGGCGCGAGGGGGCTGGCCTGGTTCAGGCCCGCGGGTGGGCCTGGCGGTAGGCGGCGCGCAGCCGCTCCACCGAGACGTGCGTGTAGATCTGCGTGCTGGCCAGCGACGAGTGGCCGAGCAGTTCCTGCACCGCGCGCAGGTCCGCGCCGCCCTCCAGCAGGTGGGTGGCGGCGGAGTGGCGCAGCCCGTGCGGGCTGGTCCGGGGGAGGCCGGCGGTCTCGGCGTACCCGCCGACGATCTGGCGCGCGGTGGTCGGGTTGAGCCGGCCGCCCCGGGCGCCGAGCAGCAGCGCGTCGCCCGAGCGGGCACCAAACAGCGCCGGGCGGCCCCGGCGCAGCCAGTCGTCAAGCGCTCGCTGCGAGGGCACCCCGTACGGCACCGACCGCTCCCGACCGCCCTTGCCGAATACCCGGATCACCCGCCGGCCGTGGTCGACGTCACCGACGTCCAACCCGCAGGCCTCGCTGATCCGCACGCCGGTGGCGTAGAGCAGTTCCAGCAGCACCCGGTCGCGTAGTGGAACCGCCTCGGCCGACGCCCCTTCCGCCAGGCCGGGCTTCGCTGCGTCCGGCGTTGCCCCTCGCGGTGTCTGCCCTGCCGGCGTCGGTGTCTGCCCTGCCGGTGTCGGCTCAGCAGGTGTCTGCCCTGCCGTTGTGGGTCCGGTCGGTGTGGAAGCGGGGGGCAGCCGGCTTGGCGCCTCGACCAGGGCGGCGGCCTGGTCGGCGCGCAGGACGGTGGGCAGTTCCCGGTGCGCGCGAGGGCTGGCCAGCGCGGCGCCCACGTCGGCGGCGAGCAGCCCGGCGCGGTGCGCCCAGGCGCTGAACGCTCGCGCCGACGCGGCCCGCCGGGCCAGCGACGTGCGGGCGGCGCCGGTGGTTCGCTGCCGGGCCAGCCAGCTGCGCAGCACGGACAGGTCCAGCTCGGCCAGGTCGACACAGCCCATCCGAACGGCATGGTCGAGCAGCGAGACCAGATCGGTGACGTACGCGCGGACGGTGTGCGCCGACCGGTTACGGACCCGGGACAGGTGGTCGGCGAAGTCGTCCACCGCGTCGCGCAGCGCTGGCGGCAGCTCCTGGTGGGTGGCCCGGGTGCCCCGGGCAGGCCGGCTCATCGCCGCCAGGTCGGCGGCGCCGTGGTGCGGGCCGGTGGATGGGCTCGCGCACCCCCGCTGACAGCTGGCACGGCACCAGCCTACGGCTGCGCGTCGCGCACCGCCGGCCACGACAGGACCGGTGTGGTCGGTGCTTGTGAAGTCGGTGTCGGGCTGGCGGACGTCCCGCTCTTCTGTCGGGCGGGCGAGGCGAGGGGCCGTCGTCGTGGCGGACCACCAGGGACAGTTCCTCCAGGAGGGATAGTTTGCGCAGTGCGGTGCGTACGTCGACACGGGCCGGGGCCGCCAGCCAGTCCACGCCCAGCGTGCCCCGGCGAGGTAGCGCCTCCAGCAGCGACCGAGCGTCGTCGTCGAGCGCGTCGGCCGGTCGCTGCGGGCCCCGGGCCAGCGGCGCCAGGTCGGCGCCGATCCGGCCCACCTCCTCGAGTACGTGCGCCACTCCGGTGACGAGGCGAGCCTTCGGGAACTCGCGGAGCAGTTCGTGCGCGGCGACGGACATCGCCGAGGTCACCGGCCCGGCACCACCATGGCCGCCCGGCCGGTGTAGACGGCCCGCCGAGCGGTCTGCGTCGCGCCTCTACGCGCGGACGCCTGCAGCACGACGGTGCCGAGGGTGCCACCGGCGATGACTCGGTTGCGGATCAGGAACTTTTCTGGACTTGCCGGCCGGGGCCGTAAGCCCCGGCCTCTGTTGCTGTCTGTGACTACCGCTCCCACTCCAGGGTGATCTTCGCTTTGTGGGGGAGCAGCAAGTAGACAAGGCCGAGCGCTGCGGCCAGGGCGAGGCCGCCATGGAACTCGGTCTGCAGGTTGACCGGAACCAGATCCAGCGCTTGGGTGAGCGACGAGACCAACAACGTGCTGCAGCCGCCGGTGGCAACGACTTTCACCGTGAGGTTGGTGCTGGGGTTGGACTTGTTCGGGGTCGTGTTCCGGTTTTTGGGCGTGCGAGAGCTATCCGCGTTCGCGGGCATGGAGAACCTCCAGGAGAACCGGGCGAGAAGAAAGTCCGGGGATTCGCCGCTCGCGACCGTTCGCGGTCGCGAGCGGCGAATTCCGTCGCAGGTGGGACGGGCTCAGCCGAAAGCTGGCCTGGTCCTCGGCTTCGTCGTGTTGGGGATGTGGAGTTCGCCAGCCTGTCGGCTGGCGAACTGGTCACCCAACCGGCTCAACTTCCTGGGGACACGCTCGCCGAAGGCCGGCGGCTGACCGGCAGCGGCGGCGGCTAGATCCCAGGTCATGCCGTCGTGGCTTGCATAGAGGTCAGCGACTTCCCGCTCTCCGGGCTTGAGCTTCTTGAGGACACGATCGATGCGCGGGTCGCGGAACTCGGGCAAGCTGAGCCACGTAGCCCTCGACCGGCTCTTCGAAGACGTCCTCGCCTTCGAGGAGTCGTTCGGCGCTGCGCGGCGAGCGCGAGGAGGACGCCGCGCTGCCGGTGAGCTGGCGGCGATGGACTCCTGTGATTCAGCGCGCGCGGCGGTAGTGCATGGCCACCGCGCCGTTGCGGAGCGGCTCCGCTGAGAGCAGCTCGAGCTGGCGCGTGCCGGGCAGCCCGCCCTGGTGCAGCGTCGGGCCGTGGCCGGCGATCCTGGGATGGACGAGCATCTTGTACTCGTCGATCAGGTCCAGCCGGTCGAGCTCGGTCGCGAGCTTGCCGCTTCCGAGGAGGACCCCGGCCGGGGTCGCGTCCTTGAGCTTCTGCACGCCCTCGCGCAGATCGCCGGCGATGTGGTGGCTGTTGGTCCACGGGAAGTTCTTGCGCGTCGACGACACCACGTACTTGGGTTTGGCCTCCAGCTTGACCGCCCACTCGCGCATGGCCGGCGGCGCCTCGTCGTCGCCGCGGGCGACGGCCGGCCAGTAGCTCTCCAGCATCTCGTAGGTGACGCGACCCCACAGCATTGCCCCGCACTCGTCCATGAGACGGGTGAAGAAGGCGTGCGTCTCGTCGTCGGCGACCCCCTCCTGATGGTCGACGCAACCGTCCAGTGTGAGGTTGAGGCTGAAGGTGAGGACTTCCATGGCCAGCGACTCTAACGCCACTACGGCGTCGCGGCCCAGGCTGGCGTCGCGTCGGCGAGCTCGAGGTACACGCGCCCCGGGTCCCAAATTCGCGCCCAATGAAATCCGCCGGAAGACGCCGGGACCCAAACTCGCGCCCAGTCGGGACCGCTACTCGCGCTCAGAACCACGGCGGCCCCACCAGGTCGACCTCGACGAGGGCGAGGCCTAGGTCCGGCTCCTTGTGCTCGGGGAAGACCACCGTCTCGACCGGATGCTGGCGCGCGAGGTGCGTGGTCTCGTCTCTCTTAGAGCGACCGGCAGTAGGTAGAGGATCTGGGCAGACGGGACCCTCGGGGTAGCAAGCAGGCACGGGGCCATAGATCATCGGAGTTCTCTACGCTTCGTGACCGATGGAGTCCCGTGCCTGCGTTGCCATCTTCGTTGTTCGAACCTGTCTGGGTCCAGTTCGCCGCGCTCTGGCCTGAGCAACCCGAGTTCGATCCAGCACATCCGTTGGGCTGCCATCGGCGCCGGATCCCTGACCGGGTCGTGTTCGAGCACGTCATCGCCGCTTTGGTACACGGCTCGGGCTATGAGCGCGTCGCGTCGGATGCCTGCTCGGACCGCACGATCCGCCGGCGTCTGCGGTCGTGGGCCCAGGCCGGCCTGGGCGAACAGCTTCATGAGCTCGCCCTGGATGCCTACGACCGCATGATCGGGCTGGACCTGGCCGACGTCAGCGCCGACGGCGCCATCACGAAGGCCCCGTGCGGCGGGGACCGGGCCGGCCGGTCCCCGGTCGACCGCGGCAAAGGCGGCATGAAACGCTCGACCGGCGTCGACGGCTACGGCATCCCGCTCGGAATCACCAGCGCGCCCGCCAACCGGCACGACTCCCCGCTGCTACGCGACACCTTCACAGCATGCAGCACCCAACTGCGGCACCACTGGCCCGAGCAGGTCACCGCGCACCTGGACCGCGGCTACGACAGCAACCGAACCCGTGACCTGCTCGAAGAGATCGGCTTCGACGCCGAGATCGCCCGCAAGGGCATACCCACCCCAGTCCAAATCGGCAAACGCTGGGTCGTGGAGAGAACCAACTCCTGGATGAACGGCTTCGGCAAGATCCGCCGCTGCACCGACCGCGACGCCCAGATCATCGACCTCTACCTGTACCTGGCCGCGACGATCGTCACCATCCGTCAACTCATCCAACGAGCCCGCACCCTCTACCGCTGGGACACCCGACCCACCACCCGCCGACTCAAATAACGCCTATCGCCGGTCGCTCTTAGCCGGGGTCCCGGAGGATGGGAAGTCCGAGGTTCACCGGTCCGGTGGACGATTGCCGGTCGAGCGCGCCCAGCTTCGAGCGGGCGGCCTCGAGGCTGACCTGGAGCCCTTGGACCTCGCCGAGCCACCCGTTCTCGTGGGCCTCGGCGATGCGCCCTTCGAGGTTGGTCGCGATTTCGACGAGGCGGTGGCGTTGGTCCGGGTCGACGCGGAGCATCGGGCAGCGGATGCAGGCGTGCTCGTGGTTGCAGGGGGTGCCGTAGGGCCGGCCGCAGGTGCCGAGTTCGAGCTTTCGGAGCTGGAAGTGCTGTTGGAACTCCTCCCACTCCGCGTCCGTGGGGTCCCGGTATTCGGCGGCCGGGCGCAGGGCTCGCCGTTCGGCGACGAACGCGCGGTAGGAGCGGATCAGGTCGTCCTGGAAGACCGCGAGATAGGCCTGGGTGGTGTTGAGATTTGCGTGACCGAGCAGCCGGGCCGCGATGTGGACCGGCAGACCGCCGGCGACGGCCTCGGTGACGAACATCCTCCGGAAGTCGTGCGGGGTGTAGCGGAGCGGCTTGCCGGCGGCGTCAGTGAGTCCGGCGAGGCCGAGGATGTCGTTGAGATTCCGCTGAACGAGGCGCTGGCTGATCACCTCGCGGCGCCAGCCGAGAACGTGCTGGAAGAGGTGGGGAAGCATCGGCCCGGTTGTGCGTTCGTGCGGGTCATAGCGGGCGACGAGCGGGATCCGCCCGGTCTGCGGGTCTCGGATCCTCTTGATGATCGTGGCCAGGACGCTGGCGAGCTCCGGCGTGACGAGCAACAGCCGCTCGCTGTTCGACTTCGACGGGACGATCTGCAGCAGCGGGACGACTTCACCGGTGTCGCGCAGTTGGTAGGAGATCAGCGCCAGATGGGTCAGTTCCAACAGCTGGCCGACGCAGTGTTGTGCGGCGACGGGCCGGTGCATTCACAAGATCGCACGCTAGCAACAGCGACGCGGCCGCCGGTCCGGGGTCGGCCCGGACCGGCGGCCGCCGGGTGGATCCAGGGGTTACGGCACGGCGACGTCCGGCGTGGCGTCGCGGTCGCGGCTGGCCGGGCCGGTCACGTTCGCCGCCGCGGCCTCGCCGCGCTTCTCGTCCGCGTAAACCATCAGGGTCGAACCGACGATGGCCAGCACGATGCCGATCGTGGCGTAGGCCGACGGGACCTTCTGGTAGACCATCAGCGAGAGGATCACGGTCAGCACCGGCGCGAGGGCGTTGGTCGTGGGCGCCACGATCGAGGCCTTGCCGCGGCTGAACGCCATCACCAGGAACAGCGCGCCGACGGCGTTGAGCACCTGGGTCACCGCGGCGAGGGTCGGTGCCTGCCACGGCGCGTCCAGGGCGAGGCCGCCGGCCATCCAGATGGCGATCGGCGCCAGCAGCAGGCCGCTGATCGTCATCCACAGGAAGGTGGTGGCGTCGTTGACGCCTTCGGTCGCCGCCTTGCGCATGAAGTACGCCTGCACGCCCCAGGCGACGCAGACCACGATGGCCAGCAGCAGCCACGGCCCACCGGTGGCGGAGCCGTCGCCGTCGCTGACGCTGAAGAGCACCACGGCGACCAGCGCGGCGATCGCGCCGATCACGGCGAGCCGCGGGATGCGTTCACGCAGCAGCAGCATGGCCATCAGCACGGTGATCGCGGGGGAGAGCGCGATCAACGGGAAGATGAGGTACGCCGGGCCGATGGTGAGCGCCTTGAACAGCAGGAGCTGGCCGCCGGCGCCGGTCAGGCCGACGAGCAGCCCGTACACGGTCGCGACCGGGCGGCGATCGACCCGAGCGCCGCGCAGCGCCGCGATGGCGGGAATGATCATGGTGATCGACCAGACGACGTAAACCATGCCGTCGGGGTAGCCGTAGTCGCTGGTCGGGACGGCGGAGAAAGCTCCCCAGACGCCCCAGAACAGCACGAGCAGTCCCGCGTACGGGATCCAGCTCCGGCCGATGCGGGAAATAGTCGTTGGCATCTAGCGCCTCCTCAGGCAGCGGTGGCGGTGGGGGTGGTCCGGAGCCGCTCGAGCGCGTCGGCGCCGAGCGGGCTGCGGGCCTGTTTCGCGGCATAGAGCGCCGCTCCGACGACCGGTGAATACAGGGGCTGACGAAGGTCGTACCGGTCGTGCAGCTTGTGCAGATGCGCCCGGAACTCCTCGCGCACCTGTGTCGCGTTGAACGTGCCGCCGGAGTAGGAGACCAACACCTGCTCGTCGGCGCCGTAGCCGAGCTGGCTACGAGTCGTGTCCACCAGAAGGGCGAGCTCCCGGGCGGCCTCGCGCAGGACCGCGGCCGCGGCCTCGTCGCCCCGGTCGGCGGCGGTGATGACCTGTGGGCACAGGCCCGCGATCTGGCCGCGGTCGCCCTGCCACCGGTTGAGCACCACGTCGATCAGGTCCAGGTCGGCAGACAGCTCCAGGTGCTCGCGCAGGACGTCCAGGAGCGGGCCGGCCGGCGCGCGCCCGTCGCTCATGCGGGAGAACGCCTGCAGGCCGCGGGCCGCGATCCAGTACGCCGAGCCCTCGTCGCCGAACAGCTCGCTCCAGCCGCCGACGCGGTGGCCGCGACCGGCCCGCTCGCCGTACGTCATCGATCCGGTGCCGCTGATGACGTTGATCCCGTCCGCGGCACCCAGCGATCCGGACCAGCCGCAGACCATGTCGTTGTCGACCCGGTACCGGTCATGGCCGAGGATTCCCCGCGGCGCCGCCTCGAGGGTCGCGACGTCGCCGCTGACCTCGCCGTAGGTCGGTATCCCGAAGAACGCGAAGTCGATGCCGGCGGGGGTGATGCCGGCCGTGGCGCAGACGGCGCCGATGCCCTCCTTGAGGACCCGGGTCACCAGGTCGATGCCTTCGCTGAAGTAGTAGCTGCTCGGGGCCGTGCTCTCAGCCGCGATCGAGCCGTCCGGCCGCAGCAGGCAGAAGGCGGTCTTGGTGCCGCCGCCGTCCACGCCGAGGAACATGTCTCTCACCTCCGGTTCGCGTGCAGGGTGTGCAGCGGGTGCATGATCGCGCCCTGGACGACCCGGTTGACCTCGCCGCCGGGGAAGGGGTTGTCGGGTGTGCACCCGAGCGCCAGGGAAAAGTGCAGGCCGATCAGCTGGGCGCAGATCACGGCGGGCAGCGCCAGGGCGGCGTCGTCCACGTCGTCGATGCCGGGCAGCGTCCACGCGTCCGGCCGGCCGGCGTGGGCGGTGACGGTGACGAGGTTCCGCTCCGGGATGACCCGCAGCAGTTCGGCGACCATGTCGCGGTCGTACTGGCTGGTGTAGGGGTCGTTGGACTCGTAGCTGACGACCAGGGTCGCTTCGTTGAGCACGGATTTCGGGCCGTGCCGGAAGGCCAGCGCGGACTCGGACAGCGCCACCGCTCCGCCGGCAGTCAGCTCCAGCACCTTCAGGGCCGATTCCCGGGCTAGGCCCTGCAGGGTGCCGCTGCCGAGGTAGACGATCCGGTCGTAACCGCGGGCGGCGAGGTCGGCCGTCGCGGCCGGCCGGGTGGCCAGGACCTGCTCGGCCGCGGCGGCCAGGCGCTCCACCAGATCCTCGTCGGGGCTGCCGAGGGTCAGCAGGCCGGCCAGCACCATGCCGGTGAAGCTGGACGTCATCGCGAAGCCCCGGTCGTTGGCCGCCGCCGGCAGCAGCACCACCAACGAGCTGGACCGGTCGGCGTGCTGCCGCGCGAGCCGGCCCTGCGCGTTGCAGGTCACCACCAGGTGCCAGCAGTCGGTCAGCACCTCGGAGGCCAGCTCGGGCGCGGTGAGGCTTTCCGGGCTGTCGCCGGAGCGGGCGAACGAGACCAGCAGCGTCGGCACGTCCTCGGCGAAGCAGGCCAGCGGGTCGGCCACGATGTCGGTGGCGGCGAGGGCCTCCACCCGGCGGCCCAGCCGGCGGCGCAGCGACGGCGCCAACACCTCGCCGACGTACGCGGAGGTGCCCGCTCCGGTGAGGATGATGCGCAGGTCGGGCCGTTCGAGCAGCGGCTTGAGGAACGCGTCGGTCTCCGCGCCCGCCTCCGCCGTCATCCGGCCGATCTCGCGCCACACGGCCGGCTGTTGCGCGATCTCGCGGCTGGTGTCGATGGCGCCGAGCCGGCGCAGTTGGTCGGGGTCGTAACCGAGGAGGGTGCTCATGCTGCCTGTCGCCATTCAGAAGGGGCGGTCGCCTGGCGGTAGCCGCGCAGGACGTCCCGGATGCGGTCGAGGACGAGGTCGACGGGGTGGGCGGCGAGGACGCCGGCGCGGACCCGCTGGTACTGGTCGGGCAGGTACTGGCTGAGCAGCGGCAGCGGGATCGTCCGGCCGGTCAGGTTGGCCAGCAGACGCCGCTCGGCGGCCTGGATCTCCGGGTCCGGCCAGTAGTAGCGCATCCGGTCGCTGTAGCTGAACCGCCGGGCGAGGCGCTGCTCGTCGGCGTCGCCGGTGTAGTACTTCGCCCACTGCCCGGGCTCGGCGCGCATCCGCCGCTCGACCACCTCCGGCAGGCTCGAGCGGTCGTGGTCCGCGACGAGCTCGGCCTCGATCGCGGCCAGCGCGAACAGGGCCTCCCGCAGCGCGAACGTCAGGCCGGGCCCGACCTTGAGCATGGCCCAGTGGTCCTCGACCAGGGCGGCGAGCCGCGGGACGGTCTGGTAGTCCGTGGAGTGGGCCTCGAAGACCATCGCCAGCTCGTCGTCCAGCACCCGCTGCAGGTCCTTGGTGCGGTCCCGGTCGTAGTCGACGACTCGGAGGTGGTCGAACTCGACGCCCGGTTGCACGACCAGGGCCATCACCTGGGGCCAGACGTGCGCGAGGCCTTGGGCGGCGAAGGCCGCCCGGTGCCGGGCTAGGGTGCCGCGGGCCGACTCGGCGGTGGTGGGCCGGAGCTCCTCGATGGTCTCCTCGGCGCCGCCGGGGACCGGAACCTCGGTGCCGATGACGTACCGGAGCGTGCCGGCCCGCCCGGTCGCGGCGGCGGTCTTCTCGGCGACCGCGAGCATGCGGGCGGCGCGGGTGGCCATCACCTCGTCGGTCAACGGCGTCCGGTCGTCCGCGCACGGGTAGCTGCAGTCGAGGTGAAGCTTGGTGAAGCCGGCCTCGACGTAGGCGGCCACGAGCACGTCGACGTGCGCCATAGCCCGGTCGGCCGGCAGCGAGCGCCACCGGTTCGGGCCCAGGTGGTCGCCGCCGAGCACGACCCGTTCCCGCGGCAGGCCGGCGTCGTTGGCGGCCCGGTGCACGAGGTCGCGGAAGTCCGCCGGTCGCATACCGGTATAGCCGCCGGTTTGGTCGACTTGGTTCGAGGTCGCCTCGATCAACACGAGGTCGCCGTCTTCCCAGGCCTGGGCCATCGCGGCCTGCAGGACCAACGGATGGGCGGAGCAGATCGACGTGATGCCGACCGGTTCCCCCCGTTTGTGCCGGGCGACCACGGAGTCGAGCGGGTTAGTCACGGGGCGGTTCCTCCTCGCCGTACCCAAGGTGAAATGGACCCTACTGGTATTCGAACTGGCCGGCCACTGTCTAGATGGTATGTAATCCGGTATGGTTGCCGCCATGGCCGTTCCCCGTGAGCCCGTACTGCCCCAGGCCCTTCCCACCAGCTCGTCGGCACTGCTCTACGGACGCACCGCCACGCGACTGGTCGACGACCTGGTCGCCGGCGGTTTCCGCCCAGGCGACCGGCTGCCGTCCGAACGCGTCCTGTCGGAGCACTACCGCGTCTCCCGGTCCACGCTGCGGGCGGCGCTGACCCAGCTCGCCGAGCAGGGCGTCATCACGCCCTCGCCGGCCCGCGGTTGGTTTCTCACCGACCTGACGGCCAGCGACGGCGGCACGCCGCAGCCCGGCGACGGCCGGCCGTCCGGGCACGTCGTGCAGGGCTTCGCCGACTACGCGGCGGCGCACGGCCTGACCACCCGCGCGGTGGTCCTGGAGTCCGGGGTGCGGCCCTGCACGGTCGCGGAGTCCGAGACGCTGCGCATCGCGCCCGGCGCCGACCTGTTCGAGATGCGGCGGCTGCGCTACCTCAACGACCTGATCGTGGTGCTGGAGTACAACCGGCTGCCGCTGGCCATCTGCCCGGCCCTGGCCACCACCGACTTCACCACCGCCTCGCTGTACGCGACCCTGCGCGCCGCGAAACCGCCACAGCTGCCGCGCCTGGCGCAGTACACAGTGGAGGCGCGACAGCCGACCGATGAGGAGCAGCGCCTGCTGGAGGTCGACGGCACGGTGCCCATGCTGGTGGCGACCCAGCTGAGCTTCAACCAGGACGGCCAGCCGATCGAGCTGACTGTCCAGGTCTACCGCGGTGACCGGTACCGGTTCCGCGGATCGATCACCGACTGACTCAGGGCCGGTTGGTGATGGTGGCCCGGAAGCGGTAGCGGTCGCCCCGATAGACCTGGACGGTCAGCTCGATCGGGCGGCCGGCCTGGTTGAACGTGAGCTGAGTGGCGACGAGCATCGGCATGGTGTCACCGATCCCGAACAGCTCGATCTCCCGCGGCGTCGGGTGCCGGGCCTCGACCGAGTAGTCCGCGACCCGGGGGAGCTGTGGCGGGTCCGCCGCGCGCAGGGTGGCGTACAGCGAAGCGCTGTTGAAGTCGGTCTCGGCCAGGGCCGGGCAGGCGGCCAGCGGCAGCCGGTTGTGTTCGAACGCGACGAGCAGATCGTCGAGGAAGCGCAACCGGTGCAGCTCGAAGAGATCGGCGCCCGGTGCGATACGCAGCTCCTCGGCCTCGGACACCGTCGCCGGGCGGACCGCGGCGGAGAGCACGCGGCTGCTCGGCGTCAGACCGTTAACGCGGGCGAAGTCGGCGAGGCCCTGCACCTGCAGCTGGGGCGCGGCGGCGGTGGGCGCCGCCGGGGCCGGGGCCGGGTCAGGGTCGAGGTCGCCGACGAACCAGCCGCGTGAGGACGCCGGCCGCACGATGCCACGCGACTCCAGGTCGGCGAGGGCGGCGCGTAGCGTCACGCGGGATACGGCGTAGCGGGTCGCCAGGGCCCGCTCGGAGGGCAGCCGGTCGCCGACGCGGGCGGCGTTGGCGCGCAAATCGACGAGGAGCTGGGCTGCGGTGCGCTCGTAGAGCGGGAGCGCCTCGTCGGCGTACAGGCGACGCGGCGTGCGCGTCGTCGCAACGGTCATACCGGTCGACCATACCAGTCAGCGGCCATACCAGAAAACAACCGGACACAGACCATTGACAAGCCATTAACATGCCACTTACGTTCGTCGAACAGACCACCCCGCTTGATCTTGACAATTCACCGCGACGAGCAATGGCTGGCCTGGTCCTCAAAGCTGCGCAACGAACCCGAAAGGGAGTGCGACATGACCGACATGAAGCGGCGGACCGTACTGAAGTTGGCACTGGGGGGCGCCGGTTTGGCCGCCCTCCCCGCCGTGGGTGTGGGCGCCACGCCGGCGGCCGCGAAACCGAAGCATGACCACGATGTCGTCGGGGTCGGCGACACCTCCATCACCGTGGAGTTCGACGACAAACTGCACACCCGGGTGGCCCTCAAGGGCGTCGACATCACCCGCTTCGACGCCAGCGAGGCACTGCTCCTGGGCGACACGACCGTCGGCGACTTCGCCTACCGCGGCCACGACACCCGCAAGACCAAGCATTCCCGGCACGGCGCGGGCGTCCAGGTGACCGTCTGGGGCGACTCCGCGAACGGCGTGCGGAAGACGGTGGAGCTGACCTCCTTCCAGCGCCTGACCGGCATGGTCGTCATGCAGGTGACCTACACCAACCGGTCCCGCGCCGACCTCAACGTCACGGGCTGGCGCAGCGGCGCGCACGAGGTCCTGGAGAAGTCCGACGGCTTCTACACCTTCTCGGGCACCACCTACCGGAACCGGCGCGACTGGGTGCGGCCGGTGACGGCCACGTTCGACCAAAAGAACTCGCTGGGCATGGACTCCTCCGACTACGGCGGTGGCACGCCGATGGCCTCCGTCTGGCGTCCGGACGGCGGCATCTCCGTCGGGCACGTCGAGCCCGTGGCGCGAATCCTGCGCCTGCCGGTGCGAAAGTCGGCCAACGGCGCGAGCATCGCCGTCGAGGGCGACGTCGTCCGCACCCTCAAGCCAGGCGAGCCGCTGACCACCGACACCACGTTCCTGACGGCCCACGCGGGCGACCACTTCGTGCCGCTCCAGCGCTACCGCGACTACATGAGCGACATCGGCCAGCGCGCGCCCAAGTCGCCGAAGTCGAGCTTCGAGACGATCTGGTGCGCCTGGGGTTACGAGCGCGACTTCACCGTCGAGCAGGTCGTCGCGACGCTGCCGAAGGTGCGCGAGGTCGGCCTCAAGTGGGCCGGGCTCGACGACGGCTGGCAGACCAACGAGGGCGACTGGGACATCAACCTGGCGAAGTTCCCGCGCGGTGAGGCCGACATGAAGGCCTTCACCAAGCAGATCCGGGACGCCGGCCTACGGCCGCGGCTGTGGTGGGCGCCGCTGGCGGCGGACCCGGAGAGCAACCTGTTCCAGAACCGCCCCGACATGCTCCTGCTGGACAGCAACGGCCAGATGCAGCGGGTGACGTGGTGGAACGCCTGGACGCTGTGCCCGGCGTACCAGCCCGTCGTCGACTACTTCGCCGCGCAGGCCAGGAAGTTCATCGGTGAGTGGGGCTACGAGGGGCTCAAGATCGATGGCCAGCACCTCAACGGGGTCACGCCCTGCTACAACCCGGCGCACGGGCACGCCCGCCCCGAGGAGTCGACCGAGGGCCTGGCGCAGTTCTGGAAGGCGGTGTACGACGCCGCGCACAAGGCCAACCGCAACGCCGTCGTCGAGCTGTGCCCCTGCGGCACCGCCTTCGCCTTCCACAACCTGCCCTACGTCGACCAATACCCGGGCTCGGACCCGACGTCGTCGTACCAGGTCCGGAGCAAGGGCAAGACCATGCACGCGATGATGGGCCACGGCGCCAGCTACGCCGGCGACCACGTCGAACTCAGCGACAACGGCGACGACTTCGCGTCCACGTACGGCGTCGGCGGCGTCCTGTCGACCAAGTTCACCTACCCGACGGGCCCGGACAACGACACCCTGCTCACGCCGGAAAAGGAGGTCCTCTGGCGCAAGTGGGTGCGGCTGTACGACAAGAACATGTTGCCCACCGGCGAGTACCGGGGCGAGCTCTACGACATCGGCTTCGACAAGCCCGAGGCCCATGTCGTAAGCAAGGAGCGGACCCTGCACTACGCCTTCTACGCCGACCAGTGGGACGGCACCGTCGAGCTGCGCGGCCTGGGCAAGGGCCGGTACCGCCTGACCGACCCGTTCAACGGCATCTCGCTGGGCACCGTCGACGCCCAGCACAACACCGTCAAGGTGACCTTCGAGAAGTTCCAGCTGATCGTGGCCGAGCCCACGCACTGACCGCGGTAGCGCCCGCGGGGTCTTCGGTGTTTCCGGGCCCCCGCGGCGTTATCTGACCGGCTCGGTGCGCGACCTGGGCCTGGTGGTCGGTGCGCGATCGCTGACGAACGTGCTGTTCGTGCTCATCGGCGGGGTGGTGGCCGACCGAATTACGCTCCGGCTGGTTCTGGTCGGCTCCAATGTGTTGGGTGCACTGACCCAGGCGGCGGTGGCCGCACTGGTGCTCACCGGCACGGCAACGATCCCGCTGCTGCTGGCGCTCGGTGCGGCCAACGGCATCGTGAGCGCCCTGTCCCAGCCAGCCTCAACCGCCGCGACGCCGCAGACCGTGCCGCCGGAGCTGATCAAGCCGGCCAACGCGCTCATCCGGCTCGGCATCAACGCGGCCATGATCGGCGGGGCCGCGCTCGGCGGCCTCCTGGTGGCCGCCGTCGGCCCGGGGTGGGGCCTCGCCATCGACGCGCTCACCTTCGCTATCGCGGCTGTCGCGTTTACCGGAGTCCGGGTCGCTGCCTCGCCGGCGAAGAGCACCCGCACGAGCATCGTCGCCGACCTCCGGGAGGGCTGGACGGAATTCACCGCGCGGACCTGGGTCTGGGTGGTGCTCGGCTTCATGATCCTCAACGCGGCCCTCGCTGGCGGCGTGAACGTGCTCGGCCCGGCCGTCGCGGAGGAGACGATCGGCCGTAGCGCCTGGGGCGTCACCGCCTGCGCCAACCGCTCGACCGCCCGGAGCGCGCATCTCAGAACGCGCCCTTGAGGTGGTCGACCTGGGCCCGACCTGCGTCGGGCAACCGCACCGAGAGCACGTCGAACCGCACCTCCTCGGCGGTCGTCCCGGTCTCGGCCAGCCAGCGCGCGGCGAGCCCGCGCAGCCGCCGTGCCTTGGCGGGCACGACCGCCTCGGCCGGGGTGCCGAAGCTGTCGCCCCGGCGCGTCTTCACCTCGCAGAAGGCGAGCACAGGCCCGTCCCAGGCGATGATGTCGATTTCCCCGTCCAGGCAGCGCCAGTTCCGGGCGACCGGGCGCAGCCCCGCCCCGATCAGGTGCCGGGTCGCACAGCGCTCGCCGTACGCGCCGGCTGCCTGGTTCCGCTTCTCATGGTCGGCACGGTGCCCGCCGAGGCCCGACCGCCGCGACCCCTGCGGCGGCCGGCTGTGGACGACGGGTGTCCTGTGGACGACCAAACGATCAACCCCGCCCTGTGCTAGGGCGGACCGCCCCTGCGGCTGCACCACAACGGCGATGCTGGCGTCACTGACGCTGGGCACCGCCTGGTCGACCCGCGACCTCTACGTCACGCCGCAGCTTCGCCACAGCGGAATCGCGCACACCCTGCTTCAGCCCGTCACCGGACTGCAGATCCTCAACCTCACCCTCGACTCAGACAGCCGAGACCCAACCCCCCACGCTCGCGCCCAACCCCGCCAGCCTCGCCAGGTCCACGAGCGCCGTGTCGCTCCCGGTCGTTGCAGGCCCTCGCGGAGGGTATGGGGGTGAACCCGCTATACCTCAGAGTCATAGATATGACTCTGAGGTATAGCGCTCACAATGGTGGATGCCGTCGTTCCCGCATCATGCGCCGGCGCCGGCGGGCGTCCTCGCTGCATCGAAAGGTCGGATCAGCGGGCTTCGTTGCCGTCGGTCGGGCGTGGTGGCCCGTTGTGCCGCACCCACTTGGATGAGGCGGGCGAGCGGCTCGGGAAAGCCGGGCCGGCGGATGATCTGCGGTACTCGCTGTCGCCAGCCCGGCGAGCCGGGCCCGCGCCGCCTGACCCGGGCGCGCGCCGCTTCCGCTTGAGGTCGGCCGTCCCCCGCCGGGCTGAAATGGCGCGGCGGGAGTCCGTCGCATACGGTGCCGGACGTGGACGGACGACGGAGCTTTCCGGAAGATCAGGAGTCGCGCTGGTACCCCGATGAGCGGGGTCGCGGCTACGGCGAGTCGGAGTGGCGTGGTGCGGGCGAACCGCGGTATCGGGACGACGAGGTCCAAATTCCCGATCAGCGCGGCGCCGACGAGGGCCGCTACGGCGAGGACACCGGCGCCGGTCGGCGCCGGGAGTCGGCCCGGCTCGACTCGACCGGGACCGACCTGACGCCGCCCGAGAGCGACTCCGGCCGGTTCGCCGCGGTGCCCGACCGGCTCGGGGAATCGGACTCCGGGCGCTTCGGCACCGTCGACGCCCAGGCTGGCCGCTTCGGTACGTCCGGGCCTGACTCCGGACGGTTCGGGGCGGTCGAGCCCGAGGCCGATGGCTACCGGGCTGCCCGCTCCCGGCGGGCGGAGGACCGGGACCCCTCGGAGGTCTCCGGTGAGCTGCCCGGTCGCCGGGCCGCCCGGGATGCGGCGTCGACGGGCTCGCCGCTGACCGCCGCCCGGGAGCCGATGCCGTTGACCGGCGTCCGCGAGGCGACGTCCGCCGGAGATCCGCCGGCCGGTGTGCTCGCCGACCAGACTCGTCCCGCCCCGCTCAGCGGGTACCCGATCGTCGAACCGGCGCGTGGCGGCGACCAGCCGCACCCGCTGGAGATGCCGACCGGCCCGATGCCGTCCGTCGGTCCCCGGGGCGGTGAGCTGCCCGCGGGGGAGCCGTCGGTGTACCCGCCAGCGGCCGATGGCGTCTACCGCACCCGCCGGCCGGCGCTGGCGGTGCTCTTCGCCCTGCTGGTGCTGATCTTCGAGATCCCGGCGCTGCGGGTGCTGCTCGACGGGGTGACCAGCGATCCGCTGTCCGCCGGGAATGTGGTGGTGGGCATCTTCCTGGTCGCCGGGCTGCCGATCTTCGCAACGGGGTTGTATGGGCTACGAACCGGCGGGCTGGCCCTCTCCGATGGCGGTCGGGGTTGGCTGCGCCCTCCGACGGCCTACCTGACCGTCGGCCTGGTGCTCTTCGTCGCCGCCGCGCTCGCCGCCGGCTGAGCCGGGACCCAGGGCTGCCGCTCACCGTCGGCTGAGCCGCCGAGGCGGGTGGCGGCGCGAACCCGGCAGCCCGGCGGGCGGACAGGGGCGTACACTGGCCAACTGGCGACCGCCTCGTGCGGTCGACCTCGCGCGCCCTCTCCACGAATCGTCGTGGGGCGACGGCCTCCCTGGTCCCGATCTTGGTCGGGAACACCATGGCCGGCGACCAGGCGCCAGGACGCCCGGCCACCGGCCGGGCGTGACAACCAGGGATCTTGAGGAGTACCCCACCATGGCCGTCGTGACCATGCGCCAGCTGTTGGAGAGCGGTGTCCACTTCGGGCACCAGACCCGGCGCTGGAACCCGAAGATGAAGCGCTTCATCATGACCGAGCGCAACGGCATCTACATCATTGACCTGCGCCAGACCCTCGACTACATCGAGAAGGCGTACGAGTTCGTGCGTGGCACCGTCGCCGAGGGTGGCAGCATCCTCTTCGTCGGCACCAAGAAGCAGGCTCAGGAGGCGATCTCCGAGCAGGCGACCCGCGTCGGCCAGCCGTACGTCAACCACCGCTGGCTCGGTGGCATGCTGACCAACTTCCAGACGGTGTACAAGCGCCTTCAGCGGATGAAGGAGCTGGAGGCCCTCGGTGACCTGAGCGGCACCGCCGCCGGGTACACCAAGAAGGAGACCCTGCAGCTCTCCCGCGAGAAGATCAAGCTGACCCGCACGCTGGGTGGTCTGCGGGACATGCAGAAGCTGCCGGCCGCAGTCTGGATCGTCGACACCAAGAAGGAGCACATCGCCGTCGACGAGGCCCGCAAGCTGGGCATCCCGGTGATCGCGGTGCTCGACACCAACTGCGACCCGGACGAGGTCGACTTCCCGATCCCGGGCAACGACGACGCGATCCGCTCGGCCGAGCTGCTGACCAGGGTCGTCGCCGCCGCCGTCGCGGACGGTCTCATCGCGCGTTCCGGCCGCCGCCGGGGCACCGACGAGAAGCCCGAGCCGGGTGTCGCCAGCGACGAGCCGCTGGCCGAGTGGGAGCGCGAGCTGCTCGAGCAGCCGAAGAAGGCCGACGAGTCGGCCGCTCCGGCCGAGCAGCCGGCGCAGGCCGCCGCTGAGCAGCCGGCACCGGCCGCCACCGAGCAGCCGGCGACCGCCGCCGCGGAGTGACCGCACCGTTGCTGCCCCGCCGTCCGTTTTTCCGGACGGACGGCGGGCGGCGACGGTACGCCGGGCACGATCAGCCCGGATCCGGGTAACCGGCACCTCTGACCATCCACACGCCGTCTCAACACCGAAGAGAGAGCCATGTCCCAATTCACCGCCGCGGACGTCAAGAAGCTCCGCGACCTCACCGGCGCCGGCATGATGGACAGCAAGAAGGCGCTGACCGAGGCCGAGGGCGACTTCGACAAGGCCATCGAGATCCTGCGCGTCAAGGGCGCCAAGGACGTCGGCAAGCGGGCCGGCCGGACGGCCGCCAACGGCCTGGTCGCCCACTCCGGCAGCGCGTTGCTCGAGCTCAACTGCGAGACCGACTTCGTGGCCAAGACCGATTCGTTCATCGCCCTGGCCCAGCAGCTCGTCGAGCACGGCGAGCGCTCCGGCGTGAACACCGCCGAGGAGCTGCTCGCCACCGAGCTGGACGGCAAGAGCGTCGCCGACCTGATCCAGGAGCAGTCCGCCAAGATCGGCGAGAAGCTGGTGCTCAACCGGTTCGCCAAGGTCGAGGGCACCACCGCGGTCTACCTGCACCGCAAGGCCCAGGACCTGCCGCCGGCCGTCGGTGTGCTGGTGTCGTACACCGGCAAGAGCGACGAGGCGGGCGACGCCGACGCCCGTGGTGTCGCCATGCAGATCGCCGCGATGCGGCCGAAGTACCTCACCCGGGACGAGGTTCCGGCCGAGGTCGTCGAGTCCGAGCGGCGCATCGCCGAGCAGACCGCCCGCGAGGAGAACAAGCCCGAGGCGGCCCTGCCGAAGATCGTCGAGGGTCGGGTGAACGCCTTCTTCAAGGACTACGTCCTGGTCGAGCAGGCGTCCGTGGCTGACAACAAGAAGTCGGTGAAGCAGATGCTGGCCGAGGCCGGCATCGAGGTCACCCGCTTCGTGCGGTTCGAGGTCGGCCAGGCCTGAGCCGCCGCCGGGCGCCGTTGGCGCCCGTGGGCAGAGACGTCGAGGAGGAGGCCGCCGGTGTACGTGACAGGCACCGCGGCCTCCTCGTCACATAAGGTCGGCAGCGGCAGGTTCGCGGTACGCGCCGCACGGGGCGTGCGCGTGGGGAAGGGCGGGGCGGATGACGCAGGTTGTGAGTGACCGGACGCTGGCGGTGGAGGATCCGACGGCGCCGCCGCCCGGACGCGCCCGCCGGGTGGTGCTGAAGCTCTCCGGTGAGGTGTTCGGTGGCGGCGCGATCGGCGTCGACCCGGACGTCGTCCAGGCCATCGCCCGGCAGATCGCCACCGTGGTCCGCCGCGGCGTGCAGGTCTCCGTGGTGGTGGGTGGCGGCAACTTCTTCCGCGGCGCGGAGCTGCAGAAGCGCGGGATGGACCGGGCCCGCGCCGACTACATGGGCATGCTGGGCACCGTGATGAACTGCCTCGCCCTGCAGGACTTCCTGGAGAAGGAAGGCATCGAGACCCGGGTGCAGAGCGCCATCACCATGGCACAGGTCGCCGAGCCGTACATCCCGTTGCGGGCGATCCGGCACCTGGAGAAGGGCCGCGTGGTCATCTTCGGTGCCGGCGCTGGGATGCCGTACTTCTCCACCGACACGGTGGCCGCCCAGCGGGCGCTGGAGATCCGTGCCGACGTGGTGCTGATGAGCAAGAACGGCGTGGACGGTGTCTACACCGCCGACCCCCGGATCGACCCCACCGCCAGCAAGCTCGACTCGATCACCTTCTCCGAGGCGTTGCGCCGCAACCTCCGGGTGGCGGACGCGGCGGCGTTCAGCCTCTGCATGGAGAACGGCCTGCCGATGCTGGTCTTCGGCGCGCAGGGTGACGACACCATCATCCGCGCGGTGGGTGGCGAAAAGATCGGCACCCTGATCACCGCCTGAGCGCCACCGCCTCCGGCGACGGCGGCAGCGGTCCTGACGACTTTCAGCAGAGCCCACGACGAGCACAGAAGGAGGCGAGGAGACCGGTGATCGACGACACCCTCCTCGAGGCCGAGGAAAAGATGGAGCGTGCGGTCGAGCACGCCAAGGAGGAGTTCGGGGCCATCCGCACCGGTCGCGCGAACCCCGCCATGTTCTCCAAGGTCATCATCGACTACTACGGCACCCCCACGCCGCTGACCCAGATGGCGTCCGTCGCGATCCCCGAGCCGCGGATGGCGATCATCAAGCCGTACGACAACTCGCAGATCAACGCCATGGAGAAGGCGATCCGCGACTCGGACCTCGGCGTGAACCCGAACAACGAGGGCAACCAGCTGCGCATCCTGCTCCCGCAGATGACCGAGGAGCGCCGCCGCGACATGATCAAGGTGGCCCGGCACAAGGGCGAGGAGGCCAAGGTGGCGATCCGCAACGTCCGCCGCCGTGGCAAGGAGGAGCTGGACCGCATCGTCAAGGACGGTGAGGCCGGTGAGGACGACGGTCGCCGCGCCGAGAAGGAGCTGGACGACCTGACCCAGCGCTACGTGGCCAGCATCGACGACCTGGTCAAGCACAAGGAGACCGAGCTGCTGGAGGTCTGACCCCCGACCCGGCAACGCCCGGCGTGACGCCGTCACGAGGCCCGACCCCGATCCGGGGCCGGGCCTCGTGCCGTCTGGTCAGCGCGGGATCCGCACCGTCCGGGTCGTCTCGGTCAGGGTCGTCCCCACGTACGCGTCGTGCAGTTCGAAGCGCACGGTGGCCCGACCGGAGTGCAGCACCGGGTCGGTCCGGTAGAAGCTCATCGAGAGGCTCTCGGTGCCGCCGTCGCAGGTGATCTCCCCGGCGCCGCGCCCGCTGGTGGCCCAGACGGTTGGCAGGCCGTCCTGGTGCAACGACGCGGACAGGTTGTAGACGCCGGCCGGGCAGCGCCGGAGCTCGCCCCAGACCCTCGTGGCCGGGTAGTCGGGACCCTCCTGCTCGTAGGTCGGGTCGTACGGGTACAACTCACTGGCGCGGTGCTCGATCGTGATGCGGGTGCTCGGCGTCGCGGCGGCGGCCGGTGGGGCCACCGACAGGACGATGGCGGCGATCGTCAGCATCGCCAGGCTGATTCTGCGCACGAAGCGCTCCCTTCCCCGTGGCGACGCCGGCGGGCACCGGCGCACTGACAGCCGACCACCGGTGGGCCGGGTCGGTCCCCCCCGTTCGCCCGGTGCCACGGTCGGATAGGCGTCGGTGGATCGACGGCCGGCGCGGGTCGGGGGTCGACGGGCGAGGTCCGCAGCTGGTGCCGCCGTCGCCCCGCTCGTCGACCGCGCGAGTTCGCGCGGGCGCCATCGTCCGCCTCGCCCCGGCGGCGGGTGCAGTAGGCTCGGCAGGATTCCCGGCCACCGGGCGGTGAACACCGGGAATCGACCGACCGCCGGGGCGGTCAACCAGAGGAACAAAGTCGCGCCTGTAGGGGATGCTTGTGGTCTTGCGTCATGTGGTGGTTCTCGTGCCGCGTCGCGGTGCGTGATGACCCACCCCGACCCCTACAGTGGCGAGCCGCGCGGCTGGGACCGGCCGGAGCGGCCGGTGGCCCTGCCCTGGCCCGAGCAGGAGCTCGAAGCGGGCCAGTGGAGCAGTCGTCCGGCCGCGGGCCCTGAGCTGTACGCCGAGCCCCGCACCCGCCCGTACGCCGACCCGTACCCGCCGGACCCGTACGACGAGCGCGGCCGGACGGTCCGCCCGGATGACCGGGACCGTTTCGACGACCGGGACCGGCGCGACCGCTTCGACGATCGGGACCGGTACGAGGACGACCGGAACCAGCCCGACCGGTACGACGACCGGGGCCGTGTCGGCCGGTACGGCGATCGCCCGCCCGTTGGCGGCGACGCCCCGACCCGGTACGACGGCCCGGAGCGCTTCGACGACCGCAGTGGTCCGGTCGACTACGACGACGAATCCGGGTATCCGACCGCGCAGCTCGCGCCGATCCGGGCCGACCTCGCGCCGGACCAGGACGAAGTGACCTCGTCGGAACCGCCGTCCGGCCGGCGGCCGCGGGGCCGACGCCGGGCCAGTGCCGACCGACCGGCCACCCAGCAGGCGGGGACCGGGCGGGCCGGCCGCAACCTGCCGGCGGCCATCGGGGTCGGGCTCGGCCTCGGCGCGCTGATCGTGGTGCCGCTGGTCTTCTACCCGTTGGCGTTCCTGCCGGTGATCGCCGCCGCCATCGCCGTCGGCATCTGGGAGATGGCCCGGGCGGTCCGGCGCAGCGGCGCCCACCCGCCGCTGGTGCCGCTGATCGCCGGTGGCGTGCTGACCGTGGGCCTGGCCTGGTTCGCCGGCCCGGACGCGCTCAGCCTGGGCCTGCTGGTGACGGTTCTGGGCACCATGATCTGGCGGCTGGGCGACGGCCCGGGCGGTTTCCAGCGGGACCTGACCGCGGCCACCCTGATCGCCGTCTACGTGCCGTTCCTCGGCGGGTTCGCGGCGCTGCTGGCGGCGGCCCCCGACGACGGTCCGCTGCGCATCCTGGCCACGTTGATCGCGGTGGTCCTCTCCGACACCGGCGGGTACGCGGCCGGCGTCTCCTTCGGTCGTCACCCGATGGCGCCGTCGGTGAGCCCGAAGAAGTCCTGGGAGGGCTTCGCCGGCTCGGTCACCGCAGCGGCGCTGGGCAGCGCCCTGCTGCTCTGGCTGATGTTCGACCTGGCCCCCTGGTGGGGTGCGCTGTTCGGGCTGGCGGTCTCCTGCGCGGCGGTCCTGGGCGATCTGGCCGAGTCGATGATCAAGAGGGATCTCGGGGTCAAGGACATGAGTAACCTGCTGCCGGGCCACGGCGGCCTGATGGACCGGCTGGACTCGATCCTGTTCGCGGTGCCGACGGCGTACCTGCTGCTGGCGATCTTCGTGCCGATGGTGAACTGAGGCATGGATCACGGCGCCCCGGTCATCCCGACCCGGCGGTCGGGGCCGGTTCGACACCTCCGGACGGGTACGTGCCGCCGAAGGCGTGACACACTGGACCAGCCATGACGAGCCTGCCGTTGATCCCCGCCACCTCGGACGCCCCCGCCGCACGCCGGGCCTCCATGCCACCGCAGCACCTCGCTGACCTCGACCTTGCCGGCCGCCAGGCGCTGGTCACCGGGTTGGGTGAGCCGGCGTTCCGCGCCAAGCAGGTCTCCACCCACTACTTCGGGCGGCTGGTCCGCGACCCGCAGGCGATGACCGACCTGCCCGCGGCGACCCGTGACCGGCTGGCCGACCAGCTGCTGCCCACGCTGCTCACACCGGTCCGCGAGCTGGCCTGTGACGACGGCGCGACGCGCAAGGCGCTCTGGCGGCTGCACGACGGCGCGTTGGTGGAGAGCGTGCTGATGGGCTACCCGGACCGGGTCACCGTCTGCATCTCCAGCCAGGCGGGCTGCGGCATGGCCTGCCCGTTCTGCGCGACCGGCCAGGCCGGGCTGACCCGCAACCTGTCCACCGCCGAGATCGTCGACCAGGCGGTGTACCTGGCCGGGGTGGCGGCCTCCGGTGCGGTCGCCGGCTCCCCGCCGCGGCTGTCGCACGTCGTCTTCATGGGCATGGGCGAGCCACTGGCCAACTACTCTCGGGTGATCGCGGCGATCCGCCGCCTGGTCAGCCCGGCTCCGGAGGGGCTCGGCCTGTCGCAGCGGCACATCACCGTTTCCACGGTCGGCCTGGTTCCGGCCATCCGCCGACTGGCCAGCGAAGACCTCTCAGTGACCCTTGCGTTGTCGTTGCACGCCCCCGATGATGATCTGCGCGACGAACTCGTGCCGGTAAACCAGCGCTGGAAGGTAGCCGAGGTGCTGGACGCAGCGTGGGACTACGCCGCCCGGACGGGCCGTCGCGTGTCGATCGAGTACGCGATGATCAAGGACGTGAACGACCAGCCGTGGCGAGCTGACCTGCTCGGGCGGCTGCTGGCCGGCAAGTTGGCCCACGTGAACCTCATCCCGCTCAATCCGACGCCGGGCAGCCGCTGGGACGCGAGCCCGAAGCCGGTTGAGCGGGAGTTCGTCCGGCGGTTGCGCGACGCCGGGGTGTCCACCACCGTTCGGGACACCCGAGGTCGCGAGATCGACGGCGCGTGTGGCCAGCTCGCCGCCGCCGAGGACAACGACACCAACACCGACCGCGCCGGAGAGGCACCGGCGTGACCGGGCGTGGCGAACGAGACCAGGAGACATAGTGGCGAGTCAGGGTCAGCGTTTCCGGCGCAAGGCGCTCCGCCGGGGATACAAGGTCGACGAGGTGGATGCCTTCCTCGACCGGGTCGAGGCGACGCTCGACGGCCGGCAGGTCGGCGCGCCGGTGGCCTCCCAGGAGGTCCACGACGTCGTCTTCCGGGTCCGGTTCAACGGCTACGACGAGTGGCAGGTCGACCTGCACCTCGACCGGGTCGAGCGGCAGCTGGCCGAGCTTGAGGAGCGCGGTGCCGCCGGGCGCGGCGGCGACCCCCGGATGGGTCCGCCGGACCGGATGGGCCCGCCGATGCGCGACGACCGGGGCATGGTCCCGCAGCCGATGCCGCCCCGGCCGATGCCGGCGCAGGCCGGCCCGCCCGACCGCTACGGCCGGTACGACGAGCCGACCGGCGCCTTCGCCGGCGGGTACGACGCCCCCCGCGGCGGTTACGACGCTCCGCGTGGTCCGGGCGGCCCGGCCGGTCCCGGCCCGATGGGTCCGGGTGGCCCGATGGGCGGGCACGGTCTCCCGCCGCGCGGCCTGCCCGCCGGTCCCGGTGGCTACGGCCAGGACGACCAGCGGATGCCCGGCGGGTACGGCCCCGACGATCAGCGTGCGCCCGGCGGGTACGGTCCGGACGACCAGCGTGCGCCCGGCGGGTACGGCCCGGACGACCAGCGTGCGCCCGGTGGCTACCCGCCCGAGGAGCCGCGCTTCGACGGCTTCGAGGCCGGTCGGCACGGTCGTGCGGACATGACCGCCGAGATCCGGATGCCCGAGCGGGACCTGCGCGACATGCGCCGTGGTCCGGCCGGCCCGCCCCCGATGCCGCAGCAGGGCATGGGTGGCCCGCCGATGGCCGGTCCGCCCGCCGTGCCCGGCCCGCCGATGGGCGGTCCGCCGATGGCCGGCCCGCCCGGCAGCGACCTGTACCGGGTCGACCAGATCCGGCGTCGCTTCCAGGTGCGCCGGTTCGGCAGCGGGTACGACCCGGACCAGGTCGACCGGTTCTTCGACACCCTGCTCGGCGGCATGCAGGGCCGCAACCCGATGCCGGTCAACCCGAAGGACCTGGACACGCTCCGGTTCGGTCTGGTGCCGGGCGGCTACTTCGAGGCCGAGGTCGACGCCGCGCTCAAGGACGTGCAGGACATCCTCTTCGGGCGCTGACCCCGACGCGTACGGACGAGGGCCCGTCCCCGGGTGGGGGCGGGCCCTCGGCGTCGTCGGCCGGTCGTCCGGTGGTCGGTCAGGAGCGCAGACCGTTGCGCCGCAGCACGGCGTCGCCGATCACGATGACCAGCAGCAGCACGGCCAGGCCGGCCAGCCAGATGTCCTCGACCCTGCCCTCGTGGTTGCCGCAGATCATCGCCAGCAGCGCCAGCGCGGTGAGGACCGCGCCGATCCGCCCGGACTTACGGTGCCCGGGCTTGTGCTGGTCTGGCGACGTTACCGGCTCGCTTCCTGCCACTGTCGGTCCTTCCCTCGCGATCGGATCTCCGGTTAGTCTGGCACGCCTGCTGCCCGGGGCGGCGCGGTGGGTGTTTCCCGGTCACCGGGCCCTGCCCACCCGGGTCGAATGGCACTACGGGCGTCGCGAGGCGGCGGTCAGACTCCCTCCGGTAGCGTTTGGCGTACACCTGATTGTCTGTTTGAGGGGGACTGTGCGGTGCGAGTGACCGGAACCGGGCACGCCAGCATGCGGATCGACACGGCCGCGGGCAGCATCCTGTGCGACCCGTGGGTCAATCCGGCCTACTTCGCATCCTGGTTTCCGTTCCCCGACAATTCCCTGCTCGACTGGGAGACCCTGGGCCAGGTCGACTACCTGTACGTCTCGCACCTGCACCGGGACCACTTCGACGCAAAGCACCTGCGGGACTTCGTCTCCAAGGACGCCACCGTCCTGCTCCCCGAATTCCCCACCTCGGAGATGGAGGACGAGTTCCGGGCGCTGGGCTTCACCAAATTCCTGAAGGCGCCCAACGAGCAGGTGGTGGAGCTGCCCGGTGGGCTCAAGGTCATGATTCAGGCGTTGACCAGCCCCACCGACGGCCCGATCGGCGACTCCTCGCTGTGGGTGGAGTACGACGGGGTGCGACTGCTCAACCAGAACGACGCCCGCCCCACCGACCTGAGCGTCTTCGCCGAGCTGGGGCACGTGCACGCGCACCTGATGCAGTTCTCCGGCGCGATCTGGTATCCGATGGTCTACGAGCTGCCGCAGGCGGCGAAGACCGCGTTCGGCAAGCAGAAGCGCGACCGGCAGTTCGACCGGACCTGGCGCTACATCGACGACCTGAAGGCGTCGCACGTCTTCCCGAGCGCCGGTCCGCCGTGTTTCCTCGACGACGCGCTGTGGCAGTTCAACGACATCCACGGCGACGAGGGCAACATCTTCCCCGACCAGTCTGTCTTCCTGTCGGAGTACGCCAAGGTCGGCGGCACCAACGGGATCGTGCTGCTGCCGGGCAGCGTCGCCGAGGTGACCACCGAGGGCGCGACGACGACGCACCCGGTGCCGGTCGACGAGTTCTTCGCGAACAAGGTCGCCCACCTGGAGGAGATGCGGGAGCGCAAGCGGCCCATCATCGAGGCGGAGAAGGCGTCCTGGCGGCACCCCGAGGTGGATGTGCTCGGGCAGATGAAGAGCCGCATCGAGCCGCTGCTCGACGAGTCGATCTACCTGGCCAAGGGCGTCGGCGGGCCGGTCCGCTTCGACCTGGTGGGGTACGACGGTGAGAGCGTCGAGTCGATCGTGGTGGACTTCCCGGGCAAGGAGGTCCGGCCGTATGCCGACGAGAAGGTCCGCTACCGGTTCCGTACCGAGCGGGCGCTGATCGAGCATCTGCTCTTCATCGACGAGGTGGACTGGGTCAACTCGCTCTTCCTCTCCTGCCGGTTCTCGGCGGCCCGGATCGGCCAGTACAACGAGTTCGTCTACGCGTTCTTCAAGTGCCTCTCCGAGGAGCGGCTCCAGTACGCCGAGGGCTGGTACGACGAGCACGAGCGCACCACCGACGCGGAGGACATCACCCTGGGCGACTGGGTGGTGCAGCGGCGCTGCCCGCACCTGAAGGCCGACCTGACCCGGTTCGGCATCGTCGAGGGCGACCAGCTCACCTGCCAGCTGCACGGCTGGCGGTTCGACCTGGCCACCGGCCGCTGCCTGACGAGCGTCGGCCACAAGGTCCGCGCCCACCGCGTCGACGCCGACACCCCGGCCCCCGCGGGCGAGGCGCTGAGCTGACCGGCCGGCCGGGGCACCCGACGTGGTGCCCCGGCCGCAGCCCCGATCCGCGTCCGCGCGGCCTCTCCATGCACCACGATGCAATGGAGAGCGGCGAAAGCCGCAGTCCGGCGCCAACCGGACACACCGAGAGTGGGGCGGGCGTGGCGGGGGCGGACGCGCAGAAGGGTGCGTACCGGTACGGGCGTGGCCGGGAGATGACCCGGGACGCGGCGCGGGTGGAGACGTTCAGCGACGGGGTCTTCGGGGTCGTGCTGACGGTGATGGCCGTCGAGCTGCTCCAGACCGGCCCGGCCCGGGAGAGCGGGCGGGAGCTTCCGGACGCCCTCGCCCACGCCTGGCCGTCCTACCTGGCGTACCTGATCACCTTCGCGCTCGCCGGGCAGGTCTGGCTCGCCCACCACAACCTGTGGCGGTACATCATCCGGGTCGACCAGATGCTGCTGGTCCTCAACCTGCTCGTGCTGCTCTTCATCGCCACGATCCCGTTCACCGCCGACCTGCTGTCGGACAACCTGCGCGGTAGTGCCACCGAGCAGCGGCTGACCGCCGCCCTCTACCTCGGCACCGTGCTCGGTGAGGCGCTCTTCGTCAACCTGAGCTGGTGGTGGGCCCGCCGGCGCGGGCTTCTTCACCCCGACATGGATCCCGGGCTGGCCCGGGCGGTCGCACGGCGGATCCTGCTGAAGCCCCTGCTCTACCTGGTCGCCTTCGCCGTCGTCTTCGTCGACCCCATCCTCAGCCTCTGCGCGTACCTCCTGCTGGTCGCCTTCTACCTGATCGGCGGCCCCGGGGACCTCCGACCGTCCGCCAACCGGGCGAAGGGCGGGTCAGCGGCCTAGGTCGGCGAGGATGCGGCGGGCGGCGTTGTGGCCGGCGGCACCGATCACGCTGCCGGCCGGGTGGCAGCCGGCGCTGCCGGCGTACACGCCGTCGACCCCGGTGGCGTAGGGCATCCGGTCGGCGAACGAGACGGTGTTGTCGACGTGGTGGATGTGCCCGCCGGTGATGCCGAAGTGGGCCTCGATGCCCGGTGGGGGCAACGGCACCGCGTCGGCGATCAGGTCGGCGGTGCCGGGGGCGTACCGCTCGACGATCCCGATCAACCGGTCGACGTAGCCGGGCAGTGCCGCATCCCAGGTGGTGCCGGTCAGCTCGTAGGGGACCGACTGGACGAAGAGCGCCGACGAGTGGTGCCCCGCGGCGTCGGAGAGCGACGGGTCGACGGTGGTGTGCAGGTACCACTCGATGGTCGGCTCCGCCGGCAGATGCCCGGCCTGCACGTCCGCCCACATGGAGCGCAGCGCGGCCATCGGCGAGGTGGCATCGCCGCCGACCAGCGACGCCGAGCCGGGCAGCAGGTGGATGGTCGAGCCGAACGGGCTCGGCGTGCCGGCCGGCAGGCAGGAGAAGCGGGGCAGCCCGGTCAGCGCCAGATTGAGCTTGAGGGTGGTGCCGGGGCGGCGGACCGCCGCCATCCGCTCGCCGAGCGGCGCCGGGAGCGCCCCGTCGGGCAACAGGTCCATCAGCCGGTACGGGTCACACGCGCCGAGCACCACCCGGGCGGCGACCTGCCGGCCGTCGGCGAGCACGACACCGCTCGCCGCGCCGCCGTCCAGGGTCACCGCGGTCACCGGCGCACCGGTCAGGATGGTCGCGCCGGCGGCGCGGGCGGCGTCGGCGAAGGTGCGCGACACGGTGCCCATCCCGCCCTCGGCGATCATCCACGTGCCACCCGAGCCGGGCAGCCGGCACATGTTGTGCACCAGGAAGTTATGGCCCGTTCCAGGGTCGTCCGGGCCGGCGTTGAGCCCGGAGAGCCCGTCGGTGACCGCGTACATGCTGACCAGCAGCTCGGAGCGGAACTCGAACCGGGCCAGGTAGTCCGCGACCGAGCCCTGCACCAGGTCGACGAAGACCTGCCGCAGCGCCGGACGGACGTGCCGGTCGGCGGTCTCCTGAGCGGTCAGCGGCTCGGCGAGCCAGGCCGGGGCGAGGTCCTCGCGCAGCGCGGCCAGCTCGGCCTGCATGGCGTCGTCGGCGGCCACGTCGGCGGGGGAGAAGAACTCGGCGAGCTGTGCCCGGGTGGCCGCGGTGTCACTGCCGAAGAGCAGGTACGGCGAGCCGAGACCGCCCGGCGTGGGCAGGAAGTAGTGCGGGTCGCGGCGCAGCACCGGGATCCGTACGTCGAGCGTGGCGAGCAGCTCCGGCGGCATCAGCCCGAGCAGGTACGAGCCGGTGGAGTGGCGCAGCCCCGGCACCTTCGGGAACGGGTTTTCGGTGCGGGTCGCGCCGCCGATCACGTCGGCGGCCTCCAGCACCAGGACGTCGAGGCCCGCGCGGGCCAGCAGGATGGCGGAGACCAGACCGTTGTGCCCCGCACCGACGATCACGACGTCGGCGCGGCCGGGAAGTTCGCTGCTCATGCCGCGGCAGCCTAGTCGGCACCGCCCGCCGGGTCAGCCTCTTCGCCCGGTCCCGCAACCCTGGGCGGACGACCCGTCATCAGCCGCTCATCAGCCGACCGGCGCGCTGGCCCCGCCAGCGGGAGAGGGCCAGGGTGGCCGAGTAGCCGGCCAGGACGATCACGTGGAACAGGTAGAGCCAGAGGAGGACGGCGACGCCCGCGCCGATCTCGTCGAAGCCGCCGAACGGTACGCCCAGATCCAGCGGGAGTGAGGCGAAGAGCACGAAGCCGTGCATGAAGCCGGAAAGGTTCGCCGCGGTGAACGACCCCATCCCGAGCGTGGAGAGCCAGTCCGGCGACGCCGGCCCGACCACCCGGAACACCCACATCAGCACCGGCGTGAGCACCAGCCAGACCGCCAGGAACGACAGCACCACACCCAGCGCCCCGACCCAGCCGCCCCGCCGGACCAGGCCGGTGGTGAGCGGCAGCGCCAGCAGGATCGACAGCAGCAGCGCGGGGGCCGGTGCGAGCAGCGGCAGCAGCAGCAACCGGCCACGCCAGCCGACCAGGTGCTCGTCGGTGCGGGGCGCGGCCACCGAGACGAACGCCCGGCGCAGACCTTCGCCGTACAGCGATGCGGGCAGCAGCGAGGCCAGAGCCAGCAGCGGGGTCAACTCCGCCCCGGCGTCGACCAGCGCGGCCACCGCGCGGGGCGCGCCGATCGCGGTGGGCAGCGCCTCCACGGCGTACGAGGTGAGCCGGCGTACCCGGTCGGCCCCGGCGATCAGGGAGGTGAGCCAGAGCGCCAGCAGGGCCACCGGCACCACGGCGATCGCCCCGTAGAACGTGATCGCGGCGGCGTGCAGTGACAGGTCCCGGCCGCGCACGGGGCGGAACGCGGCATTGATGATCCGCTTCGTCCGCCGCCATCCGCTGCCCACCACGATCTCTTTCCCTGTCGACGGGTCCGCCACTCATTAAGATCGCCCGCCATGACCGTTCTCACCACCGACCGCCTGATCCTGCGTGACTGGACCGACGATCCGGCCGACCTGACCCGGATCTACGACATCTACTCCCGCTCCGAGATCACCCGCTGGCTGGCTGTGTCTCCGGGGTTGCCGATGACCGACCCGGCGCAGGCCGCTGAACGGCTGCAGATCTGGCGGGACCGGCACGCCGAGGACCACGGCCGGTACGGCACCTGGGCGATCGAGGTGCGGGACACCGGCCCCGTGGCGGGCACCGTGCTGCTCAAGCCGATGCCGGGGCGGGACGAGACACGGCTTACCGAGAACATCGAGGTGGGCTGGCACCTGCACCCGGACTCGTGGGGTCACGGCTACGCCACCGAGGCGGCTCGTGCGGTCATGTCGCGGGAGTTCGCGGCCGGCACGCCGGAGATCTACGCGGTGGTCTCGCCGGGCAACGACCCGTCGATGGCGGTGTGCCGGCGACTCGGGATGGCCCACGTGGGCCGGCGCACCGACTGGTACGGCGGCGAGGAGTTGGAGACGTTCGTTCTGACCGCCCCAACCAGCTGAGGTGAATGGAAGGGCCCCTTGTTAACGCCAGGCGTTAACAAGGGGCCCTTCCATTCATACGTGGCGTGCTCGTGGGGCGGGGCTCCGCAGAGCGAGTGAACCGACAGCCGTCAATAGTCACGGCGGTCGAAGTGTTGACGTCCCTTGTAGCACGTCAGTAACATCTGGTCAACGTCATGCAAAATCTCGACAAAGGTGTGCTTGATTTCTCGCACGGCGTCGCAAGTTCTCGCGAGCCGCCTCTTTGGCGGTTTTTCTCCCCCGAACCCGCCACCACCACCTCGCCTCTTCGGGCACCTCCCACACCGGCCGGCGCGCCCCCGCGCGTCGGCCGACGACGCGCCGAATCACGCCCCACGCCGTGGTCAGCCCGCCGCGGCACCGTCCCCCAACGACAGGACAGTGATGAGACGAACGAATCTGTTCAGGATGGTGGCGGCGACAGTCGCGGCCACGGTGATCGCCACCGTCGGGTCGGCGGCCGTCGCGAACCCGGCCGGCGCCGCCCGCCCAGCCGACACGACAGCCGCGTCGAGCGCCGCCTTCGCCCCGGCAGCCACCAACCTCGCCCAGGGGCGACCGACCCAGGAGAGCGGCCACGCCGACGTCTACGACTCGTCGAAGGTCGTCGACGGCAACGCGGGCAGCTACTGGGAGAGCGTCAACAATTCCTTCCCCGAGTGGGTGCAGGTCGATCTCGGCTCGTCGCAGGCCGTCAACCAGGTCGTGCTGAAGCTGCCGACCTCCGGCTGGGCGACCCGCACGCAGACTCTGAGCGTGCAGGGCAGCGCCACCGGTTCGTCGTTCACTGACCTGGTCGCCTCGCAGACCTACACCTTCAACCCGGCGAGCGGCAGCACGGTCACGATCAACTTCAGCCAGGCCGCCACCCGGTACGTGCGGATCACCATCACGGGCAACAGCGGCTGGCCGGCCGGGCAGTTGTCCGAGCTCGAGGTGTACGGCAGTGGCGGCACCACCCCGGACACCACCGCACCGAGCGTGCCGGGCAACCTCTCGTACACCCAGTCGGGCAGCACGATCACCCTCAACTGGGGCGCCTCCACCGACTCCGGTGGCAGCGGTCTGGCCGGCTACAACGTCTACCGCGGCGGCAGCCTGATCGCGACGCTGAGCACCGTCCTCACCTACCAGGACACCCAGCCAGCGACGGCGACCGTGTCCTACTACGTCCGTGCCCGGGACGGTGCGGGCAACCTGTCCGGCAACAGCAACACGGTCACCCGGACCGGCACGGTGCCCCCTGCCTGCACGAACGTGGCGCAGGGCAAGACCATGACCGCGAGCGGCTCCACCTTCACCTTCACCCCTGAGAAGGCGAACGACGGGCAGCTCGCGACGTACTGGGAGGGCGCGGCGAGCTATCCGCAGAACCTGACCGTGGCGCTGGGCGCCAACCACTCCGTCTCGGCCGTCACCGTCAAGCTGAACCCGGACCCGGCCTGGGGCACCCGTACGCAGACCATCCAGGTCCTTGGTCGCGACCAGGCCTCGTCGACGTACACCAACCTGGTGTCGGCGGCGAGCTACCAGTTCGTCCAGGGCAACAACGTGGTGCGGATCCCGGTCACCGCGACCACCGCCGACGTGCAGCTGCGGTTCACGGCCAACAGCGGAGCCCCGTCGGGTCAGGTGGCCGAGCTTGAGGTGTGCGGCACGCCGGCACCCAACCCCGACCTGGTCATCAGCTCGGCGACCTGGTCGCCCGCGTCGCCGAGCGAGGCAACTCCGGTCACCCTCTCGGCCGTGGTCCAGAACGTGGGGTCGGCGGCCGCCGGAGCCACCACGGTCAACTTCAGCCTGGCCGGCGCGGTCGTCGGCAGCGCCGCGGTGGGCGCGCTCAGCGCCGGGGGCTCGACCACGGTCTCGTTCAACGCCGGAACCCGTCCGATGGGCAGCTACAGCGTCTCGGCCGTGGTCGACCCGACGAACACGATCGTCGAGCAGAACAACGGCAACAACAGCTACACCACACCCTCGCCGCTGGTGGTCGTGCAGGCTCCGGGTCCCGACCTGCAGGTCCTCAGCATCGCCTCCAACCCGCCGAACCCGGCCGTCGGGGCGTCCGTCACGTTCACCGTGGCGGTACGCAACCGCGGCACCACCGCGACCGGCGCCACCACGGTCACCCGCCTGGCGGTGGGCAGCACCACGCTCAACACCAGTACCGGCTCGATCGCCGCCGGCGCGACGGTCAACGTGGCTGTCGCCGGAAGCTGGACCGCCACCAGCGGCGGCGCCACCATCACCGCCACCGCCGACGCGACCAACACGGTCGCCGAGACCAACGAGACCAACAACGCGCTCTCCCAGTCGATCGTGGTCGGGCGTGGGGCTGCCGTCCCGTACGTTTCCTACGAGGCCGAGGCCGCCCAGTACCAGGGCACGCTGCTGGAGGCCGACCCGCTGCGCACCTTCGGCCACACCAACTTCGCGACCGAGTCCTCCGGCCGCAAGTCGGTACGGCTGAACAGCACCGGGCAGTTCGTCCAGTTCACCTCGACCAACCCCGCCAACGCCATCGTGGTGCGCAACTCCATCCCGGACGCCCCCGGTGGCGGCGGCATCGAGGCGACGATCAGCCTCTACGTCAACGACGTCTTCTCCCGGAAGCTGACACTCTCGTCGCGGCACAGCTGGCTCTACGGCAACACCGACGGGCCGGAGGCGCTGACCAACACCCCGCAGGCCGACGCCCGACGGTTGTTCGACGAGTCGAACGCGCTGCTGTCGCAGTCGTACCCGGCCGGTACCCGATTCAAGTTGCAGCGCGACGCCGGTGACTCGGCCTCGTTCTACGTCATCGACATGATCGACCTGGAGCAGGTGGCGCCGGCGGCGAGCCAGCCGGCCGGGTGCACCTCGATCACGTCGTACGGTGCCGTCCCGAACGACGGGTTGGACGACACCGCCGCCATCCAGCGGGCGGTGACCGACGACCAGAACGGGGTCATCGGCTGCGTCTGGATTCCGGCGGGGCAGTGGCGGCAGGAGCAGAAGATCCTGACCGACGACCCGCTGAACCGGGGTACGCACAACCAGGTCGGCATCAGCAACGTCACGATCCGGGGCGCCGGGATGTGGCACTCGCAGCTCTACACACTGACCGAGCCGCAGAACGTGGTGGGCGGCATCAACCACCCGCACGAGGGCAACTTCGGGTTCGACATCGACAAGAACACCCAGATCTCGGACATTGCCATCTTCGGCTCGGGCCGGATCCGTGGTGGTGACGGCAACGCTGAGGGTGGCGTGGGTCTGAACGGCCGGTTCGGCACGGGCACCAGGATCAGCAACGTCTGGATCGAGCACGCCAACGTGGGTGTCTGGGTGGGTCGGGACTACGACAACATCCCCGACCTGTGGGGCCCGGCCGACGGGCTGGAGTTCAGCGGGATGCGGATCCGCAACACCTACGCCGACGGCATCAACTTCAGCAACGGCACGCGAAACTCGCGGGTGTTCAACTCGTCCTTCCGCACCACCGGCGACGACGCGCTGGCCGTCTGGGCCAACCCGTACGTCAAGGACCGGAACGTGGACATCGCCCACGACAACCGCTTCGTCAACAACACCATCCAACTGCCCTGGCGGGCGAACGGCATCGCCATCTACGGCGGCTACGACAACTCGATCGAGAACAACCTGATCTACGACACCGCGAACTACCCGGGCATCATGCTGGCGACCGACCACGACCCGCTGCCCTTCTCTGGGACGACGCTGATCGCCAACAACGGGCTCTACCGGACCGGTGGCGCGTTCTGGAACGAGGACCAGGAGTTCGGCGCCATCACCCTCTTCCCCGCCACGAGAGACATCACGGGGGTCACGATCCGGGACACCGACATCTACGACTCCACCTACGACGGCATCCAGTTCAAGAACGGCGGCGGCAACATGCCGAACGTCGCGATCACCAACGTGCGGATCGACAAGTCGAACAACGGCGCCGGCATCCTCGCGATGAGCGGTGCCCGCGGAAACGCGACGCTGACCAACGTGACCATCACCAACTCGGCCGACGGCAACATCGTCATCCAGCCGGGGTCGCAGTTCGTCATCAACGGCGGCTAGTCCCGGCCGAGGGTCGCTCCGGCGGCCCTCGGCCGCCCGGCCGGCAGCTTGATCGACCTGGAGTCGATCATCGGGAAAGGCGCCGAGGAAGCCGTCGATCCGCAGGTGGGTGGCGACGGCTGAGGCTCCCAGCGGGCGTACAGCGGCCGTGGGGAAGAATGGCCGGGTGACTTCCCCCCGCGACCTCGTCCTGCTCGGGTCCACCGGCTCGATCGGCACACAGGCCATCGACATCGTCCGGCGCAACCCGGACCGGTTCCGGGTGGTCGCCCTGGGCGCGGGCGGCGGCAACGTCCAACTGCTCGCCGCACAGGCCCTCGAACTCGGCGTCGACGCGGTCGGGGTTGCCAAGGCGTCCGCCGCGCAGGACCTCCAGCTGGCGTTCTACGCCGAGGCGAGCCGGCGCGGCTGGGCCACCGGCGACTTCAAGCTTCCCAAGATCGTGGCCGGGCCGGATGCGATGACCGAGCTGGCGCAGTGGCCGTGCGACATCGTGCTCAACGGGGTGGTCGGATCGCTCGGGCTCGCGCCGACGCTGGCCGCGCTGCGCGGTGGTCGCACCCTCGCCCTGGCCAACAAGGAATCGCTCGTCGCCGGCGGCCCGCTGGTCAAGGCCGCGGTGACGCGGCCGGGGCAGATCGTCCCGGTCGACTCGGAGCACACCGCGTTGGCCCAGTGCCTGCGCTCCGGCTCGCGCGGCGAGGTACGCCGGCTGATCGTCACCGCCAGCGGAGGGCCCTTCCGGGGCCGCAGTCGCGACGAGTTGGCGCAGGTCACGCCCGAGCAGGCGCTCGCACACCCCACGTGGAACATGGGCAAGGTCATCACGATCAACTCCGCCACGATGGTCAACAAGGCGCTGGAAGTGATCGAGGCACACGAGCTCTTCGACGTGCCCTACGCCGACATCACCGTGATGGTGCACCCGACGTCAGTGATCCACTCCATGGTCGAGTTCGTCGACGGCTCGACGATCGCCCAGGCCAGCCCACCGGACATGCGGCTGCCGATCGCGGTCGCCCTGGGCTGGCCGGACCGGGTCCCGGGGGCCGCCTCCGCGGTCGACTGGACGGCCGCGCACACCTGGGAGTTCGCGCCGCTCGACGACACGGCGTTCCCGGCCGTCGCGCTGGCCAAGGCCGCCGGGGAGGCCGGCCGCTGCCGCCCGGCGATCTACAACGCGGCGAACGAGGAGTGCGTCGAGGCGTTCGTGGCCGGTCGGCTGCCGTTCCTGGGGATCGTCGACACCCTCGAACGGGTGTTGGAGGAGGCTCCGGACTTCAGCGAACCGGGTACCGTCGAGGACGTGCTCGCGGCGGAGTCGTGGGCGCGTGCGCACGCGCAGGAGATCATCGCGGGTTCGGTGGAAGGAGCTTGATGGCAAACCTGCTCGGGGTGGCGCTCTTCGCCCTGGCCATCCTCGTCTCGGTGAGCCTGCACGAGGCGGGTCACATGCTGACCGCCAAGGCGTTCGGGATGAAGGTCACGAAGTACTTCGTCGGTTTCGGCCCCACCCTCTGGTCGTTCAAGCGGGGTGAGACGGAGTACGGCATCAAGGGCATTCCGCTCGGCGGCTTCTGCAAGATCGTCGGGATGACCGCCCAGGACGACGACGTCGACCCGGCCGACGAGCCGCGGGCCATGTGGCGCTACCCGGTCTGGAAGCGGACGATCGTCATGTCCGCGGGCTCGATCACCCACTTCGCGCTGGCACTGATCGCCATCTGGATCGCCGCCGTCTCGCTCGGCCTGCCCAACCGCGACTTCCCCTCCACCGAGGCGGAGATCCGCCAGGAGCCGGCGGTGATTGCGCTGTCCGACTGTGTGGTCCCGGACAACGCCGCCCGAGCCTGCGCCCCGGGTGACGTCGCCAGCCCCGCGGCCCAGGCCCAACTGCGCGACGGTGACCGGATCACCTCGGTCAACGGCCGGCCGATCAACAACTACGGCGAACTGCTCGTCGCCCTGCGCGGGCTCAAGCCCGGCGACACCGCCCAGATCGACTACGTCCGCGACGGCCAGCCGGGGAAGACGAGCACCGTGCTCGCGCAGACCCAGCGCCCGCCGCTCGACGACGCGAAGGGCACCGTCGCCCCGGTCGCCGCACTCGGCGTCGGCCTCGTGCCCACCACGCCGACCCGGGTGACCTACGGTCCGGTCGCGGCGTTCGGCGCCACGGCCGACTTCACCCGCGAACTGGCCGTCGGCACGGTCCAGGCGTTGCAGCGGCTGCCGCAGAAGGTCCCCGCCCTGTGGACCGCCATCACCGGCGGCGAGCGTGACGTGGACACCCCGATCAGCGTGGTCGGCGCCAGCCGGCTCGGCGGCGAGGCGTTCGCCAACAAGGCCTGGCTGCTGTTCGTGACGCTGTTCATCTCGTTGAACTTCTTCATCGGAGTGTTCAACCTGCTGCCGCTGCTCCCGCTGGACGGCGGCCACATCGCCATCGCCTGGTTCGAACGGGCCAGGTCCTGGATCTACGCGCGGATCGGCCGTGCCGACCCCGGACGGGTCGACTACCTCAAGCTGATGCCCTTCACGTACGTGGTGATCCTGATCGGTGGCGTGTTCACGCTGCTGACCATCACCGCCGACGTCGTCAACCCGATCACGCTCTTCCCAAGGTGAGTGCTGAAGTGACCGCTGTCAGTCTCGGTATGCCCGCCGTACCGCCCCCGCCGCTCGCTCCCCGCCGGGCCAGCCGCCAGATCATGGTCGGCTCGGTGCCGGTCGGCGGCGGCGCGCCGGTGTCCGTGCAGTCGATGACCACCACCCTCACCTCCGACGTCAACGCCACCCTCCAGCAGATCGCCGAGCTGACCGCGTCGGGCTGCCAGATCGTCCGGGTGGCCGTGCCGTCCCAGGACGACGTCGAGGCGCTGCCGGCAATCGCCAAGAAGTCGCAGATTCCGGTGATCGCCGACATCCACTTCCAGCCCAAGTACGTCTTCGCCGCGATCGACGCGGGCTGCGCGGCGGTCCGGGTCAACCCGGGCAACATTCGCCAGTTCGACGACAAGGTCCGGGAGATCGCCAAGGCCGCCGGCGACGCCGGGGTGCCGATCCGGATCGGCGTCAACGCGGGCTCGCTGGACAAGCGGCTGCTCAGCAAGTACGGCAAGGCCACCGCCGAGGCGCTGGTCGAGTCGGCGCTGTGGGAGTGCTCGCTGTTCGAGGAGCACGGCTTCCGGGACATCAAGATCTCGGTCAAGCACAACGACCCGGTGGTGATGATCCGGGCGTACCGGCAGCTGGCCGAGCAGTGCGACTACCCGCTGCACCTGGGCGTCACCGAGGCTGGCCCGGCCTTCCAGGGCACGATCAAGTCGGCGGTCGCCTTCGGCGCCCTGCTCGCCGAGGGGATCGGTGACACCATCCGGGTGTCGCTGTCCGCCCCGCCGGTGGAGGAGATCAAGGTCGGCAACCAGATCCTGGAGTCGCTGGGGCTGCGCGAGCGGGGCCTGGAGATCGTCTCCTGCCCGTCCTGCGGCCGGGCCCAGGTGGACGTCTACAAGCTCGCCGAGGAGGTCACCGCCGGTCTGGAAGGGCTGCCGGTGCCACTGCGGGTGGCCGTGATGGGCTGCGTCGTCAACGGGCCGGGCGAGGCCCGCGAGGCCGACCTCGGCGTCGCCTCCGGCAACGGCAAGGGCCAGATCTTCGTCAAGGGGAAGGTCGTCAAGACGGTGCCCGAGGCGCAGATCGTGGAGACGCTGATCGAGGAGGCGCTGCGGATCGCCGACGAGATGGGCGCCGAGCTTCCCGAGGAACTGCGCGGGCTGGTCACCGGCCCGACCGTCACCGTCCACTGATCCGCCCGCCGGCGCGTCGGCGACCTGTTACGTAGCGAGCGGCCGTTCCCACTGAGGGAACGGCCGCTCGCTGTCTGTAGCGGGTGCCGGATCTGCCCGTCTCGGGCGGGTGGCACTTCTCGGTGTCACTCCGATTCGGCGAGGATGGCGTACAGCTTGCGCCGGGTCTCGTCGAGCACCTGGGCGGCCCGCTCCCGCTGGTCGTCGGTGCCGTTCATCATCACCTGGCGGAGTGCGTTCATCGCCTGCGCGCCAGAGTCCCGGATGTCGTGCCAACTGCTCACCGTGCCCTGGGCGACGTCCGCCCACGGTGGGGTCTGCGCGGCCTCGGTGGCCTCGGCCTGACCGGCCTCGGTGACCGTGAAACGCTTCCGCCCGCCGCCGGACTCCTCCGTGCTGGCGACGATCACTCCCTCGTCCTCCAGCAGTTGGAGGGTGGGGTAGATCGAGCCCGGGCTCGGACGCCAGGCACCGCCGGTACGGGAGTCGATCTCCTGGATCATCTCGTAGCCGTGCATCGGCCGCTCGGTGAGCAGGGCCAGCACGGCGCCCCGGACGTTGGGGCGTCGACCCCGGCCTCGTCCGCGGCCCCGGCCGCCCCACGGGCCGCCGTGCTCGTGGCCGTGCGGGCCGGGCGGGAAGCCGAAGCCGCGCATCCGGGCCTCGTGCAGCGGGTGCTGCTGTCGATGGAACCTCATTCGTTCTTCCTCTCTACGTACTGTCGCTGATGCATCAACGATATATCGGCAATGCATCGCCGACAAGGGGAACGTTACAAACCGTACGTACGTCTTGCTAGGGTGTCGGGCATGCGCCTGCTTCCACCACCCGGCCCCGCCCGGGTCCTCACCCTCGGCACCCTGGTCAAGACCGTCGGGCGGGGCCTCTGGCTGGTGGCCAGCGCGCTCTTCCTCACCCGGTCCGTCGGCCTCTCACCAACGCAGGTCGGGATCGGGCTCACCATCTCGGCGCTGGCCGGCGTGCTGGCCAGCGCCCCGAGCGGCTACCTCGCCGACCGCGTCGGGCCGCGCGGCGCGCAGGTCGGCGGCCTGATCGTCGCCGGCACCCTCACCGCCGGCCTCATCACCGTCCGTTCCTTCGCCGCCTTCCTGGTGGTGGGCGCCGCCACGGCGCTCGCCGACGCGGTCGAGCGCGGCGCCCGGGGCGCGCTGATCGCCGGCGCGATCCCCGCCGACCAGCGGGTGCACACCCGCGCCTACCTGCGGGCCACCACCAACGTCGGCATCTCCGTCGGTGCCGTCCTCGGCGGCTTCGCCATCGCCGCCGACACCCGCGCCGGGTACGTCGCGCTGATCCTGACCGCGGCGGCCGCGTCGCTGGCCGCTGCGGCGGTCTTCCTCCGTTTGCCCACCGTCGCGCCGGTCGCCGCCCCGACGCACGGACCCCGGCTCATCGCCCTGCGGGACCGCCCGTTCCTCGCCTTCACCCTGCTCGACGGCCTGATGTCCATGCACTTCAGCCTGCTCACCATCGCCCTGCCGCTGTGGATCGCCGGGCACACCGCCGCGCCCGCCTGGATGATCTCCGCGTTGACGCTGATCAACACCGTGCTGGTGGTGCTCCTTCAGGTACGCGCCGCGCGCAGCGCGGTCACCCTGCCGGGGGCCGCCCGCGCCGCCCGGCGGGCCGGGGTGGCCATCGCGCTGGCCTGCGTACTCTTCGCCGCGAGCGGTGCGCTCCCCACGGCGGGCGCTGTCGGCCTGCTCGGCTGCGGGGCGCTCGTGCACGTGATCGGGGAACTGTGGCACTCCGCCGCCGGATGGGGGATCTCCTTCGGGCTGGCGCCCGCGGACGCGCAGGGGCAGTACCAGGGCGCGTACGGCATGGGCTACGAGCTGGGCAAGATGCTCGCGCCGGTGGTGGTGACCACTCTCGCGCTCGGCTGGGGTGTGCCCGGCTGGTTGGTGCTGGGTGGGCTGTTCCTCCTGCTCGGTGCCCTGGTGCCCCCGGTCGTCCGGTGGGCCGGCCGGACCAGGTCGACCAGCCCGGCGGACGAGCCGGTGACTGTCTGAGACCGGCCTCGGCACTCGGCCGGCGGGCCGGGGGTGCGATCTGGCAGGCTGGTAGACGTGCTGACGGTGCCGGTACGGCAACTGGGGGAATCGGAGCGCCGCGCGGTCGAGCGACTGCTCGACCTGGACCCGTTCGCGGGCGCGCAGGTCGCCGAGCGCGTCGCCGCGCGCGGGCTCGCCTGGTGGCGGGCCGAGGGCCGGATCCTGGGGTACGGCCCACGGCGCAACCTGGAATCGCTCTGCTGGATCGGCGGCAACCTCACCCCGGTGCTCGCCACCGACGCCGCGGTGGCCGCCTTCGCCGACCTGCTCGCCGGCGAGGAGCGGCTCTGCTCCTCCATCGTCGGCCGGGCTGACGCCGTCCTCGGGTTGTGGGATCGTCTCTCCGACACCTGGGGTCCGGCCCGGGACGTCCGCCCCAACCAGCCGCTGCTGGCCACCGACGCGCTGCCGGCCGTACCGGTCGACCCGGAGGTGCGCCAGGTCCGCACCGGTGAGGTCGACCGACTCTTTCCGGCGGCGGTGGCCATGTACACCGAGGAGGTCGGCGTCTCCCCGCTGGCCGAGGACGCCGGGCGCAGCTACCGCCGGCGGGTCAACGACCTGGTCCGCGCCGGCCGGGCGTACGCCCGCTTCGTCGACGGCAAGGTCGTCTTCAAGGCCGAACTGGCCGTGGTGACCAAGCGGACCGCGCAGGTCCAGGGCGTCTGGGTGGCGCCGGAGTGGCGGGGCCGCGGGATCGCCACCGCCGCGATGGCGGCGGTGGTGCGCGACGCGCTGCTGCGGGTCGCCCCGACAGTCAGCCTGTACGTCAACGACTTCAACGTGCCGGCCCGCCGGGTCTACGAGCGCTGCGGCTTCCAGCCGGTCGGCACCCTCGCCACGGTCCTCTTCTGACCGCCCGTCGTCGACGCTCTCGTCGGTCGTGGATGTGCCGCTGGCCGGCACCCCGGGTTCGGGGTGCCGGCCAGCGGTCGGTGTCATGCGGTGGGTCAGTTGTTCCAGTGCTGGGCGACCAGGTCGGTGGCCTGCTGCTCCCACTGGGCGTAGGCATCGGGGTAGGCCGAGACCTGCACGGTCTGCGCGGCGTCGGTCAACGCCATGTCCTGCCACCCGTCAACCTGCTTGAGACCCTTGAGGAACGCGGTCGTCGAGTAGGCGGGGTCGGTGATCTGCTCCGGCGTACCCCAACCCGAGCTGGGGCGCTGCTGGAACAGGCCCAGCGAGTCGTGGTCGTTCTTGTCGCCGAGGTGACCCAGGTTCTCCAGCTTCGACTCCTGCAGGCTGGTGGCGATCGAGATGACCGCGGCCCGCTCAGGCAGATCGGCCTTCTTCGTCGCGGCGATGATCGCCTTGACGTTCGCAATCTGCTCGTCGTTGAGGTCGATGTGCGACTGCGCGCCCTGCGCCTTGACCGTCTGCACCGCCACGGCGGCGGGCTTGCCGTCGACGGGGGCGGCGTGGGCGGCGATCGGGCCGGCGAAGACACCACCGGCGAACGCGAGACCAGCAACGGACAGCATGCTCTTACGAATGATCGTGTTCATGGGGGTGAGCTCCTTCAGGGGGTAGACACCCACCGCCCAGTTCGGGGGAACGGCGTGTGGGTGCAAGCACCTCGTCCGGCGCTTTCAACACGGGGGAAAGTCTTTCGGCGGCCTACGGGCGGGGGCCTCGTGGCGCCGGGACCGTGTGTAACGACCGGCGGGCCGGGGTCATTCCGGGGCTGGCCCATCCGTCGACACCCGGTAGATCAGGTGCTGGTGCGGTCGTTCAGGGAGTCTGCAACGACCGCGCACCCGCGGGCATTCCAACCCGCCTGGCTGCCATCCCAACCCCGAGGCGGGGTGGCGGGCCGGTGGTGCTGCGATCGTCAGGGTGTGTAACGACCCCGGGCCGGCCACGATTCCAGCCCACGGGTGCGGCCGGTCACAGGCCAGACACCCCCGATACCGGACATCCGGCACGAGATCGGCGAGCCGTTTCCATCAGGCCGTCCGCCCGAGGGCTCGGCTCGATCCGGAGGGGCTGTCCAATCGGCTGCCCGGCATCGGATGGGCCTGTTGGGGGTTGATCGACTCGATATCGCCGATGTCGGGGTATCCGGTGGCCGTGGATACCGCAATATCGGCGAGGTCGAAGTCGATCATCCCGGGCGAAGGCGATCCGGGGGCGAGGTGGCCAGCGAGCGGTATACCTCAGAGGCATATGTATGACTCACAGGTATACCGCTCACAACACCGACCGTCCCGAGGCGGTGGCCTGGCCACATTCACCGCATGGGCCGGGCCGGCGGCCGTCGGCGGGATGCGTTAAGGGCGCAGGGCTCAGCGCGAACTACGAACCCGACGGGATGGGACTCACCGCACTTGGCGCAAGAATCGGGACGGATCACGATCGCCGTCCGATCCGGGCCTGCCGGAAACAGCGCAGGGTCGGACGGATCATGATCGCCGGTCGACCCGGGCTTGCCGGACACAGCGCAGGGGCCGGACGAGCCCATGATTGCCGCCGATCGGGGCTTGCCGTACCCAGCGCGGGATCACTGCGGACGGGGACCACCGACGGGTTGGGGACCGCAGCGCCCACCGTCCCCTCGGCGCTGTCCGGGGAGGGTCCGGTGGTGGCCGTGACCGGCTGGTCCTTCGACCCGACCGGCCCGATCGACGACGTGCGGGAGGCGCTGCTCGGTATCGTCCGTCGGGTTGCCCGGGCCTGACCGGAAGCCCTGCTCAGAGCGGGTAAATCGGTTGAGGGGGAGGGGCGCAACAGGCACGCTGGATTCTCCGCCACCCACGTCCGGAGGACACCGATGCGCCTGCTCCGTGATCTGTGGGGCACTTCACCACGTCGCCTGACGATCGTCGCCGTCCTGATCGTGCTCGGCGCCGCCGGCCAGGCGGGCGCGTCGGCGCTGGCGGGGGCGGTGCTGGTGCATCGCTCGGCCGGCTTCTTCGCCGTACTGGCCGCGGCGCTGGTCGCCGTGGTGCTCACCGATCTGGCGGTGAGCCTGCTGATGGCCGGCCTGACCGCCGACTGGTCCGCCGACGTGCGTCGGCGGCTCTGCCGGGTCGCGCTCGGGCAGGACCTGCCCACCCTGGAGACCACCCCCGTGGGTGAGCTGCTCGACCGCATCGACGGGGACGTCTACCAGGTGGCGTCGGCGGTCCGCAACCAGGGCACCCGGCTCGCCCAGGGCCTCTGCGTCGGCCTGCTGTCGATGGTCGTCGCGCTGGCCGTGTGGTGGCCGGCCGGGATCGCGATGCTGCTGCTCACGGTGGTGCTCGCCGTCGGCCTGCGCCGGCCCACGGCGCGGATCGGTCCGGCCCGGATGGCCGAGGAGGAGGCATGGTCGGACCTGGCCGCGGTGATGGAGGAGGCGGTGCACGGCCAGGACGACGTACGCACCAGTCTGGCCCGGCCGTACGTGCTGCGGCTGTACGCCCGGCGGGCCGCCGCCGTGCTGTCCCGGGGGCGTCTGGTCTGGGTGTTGTCCGCCCGGGTGGCTGCGGCCGCCACCGCGACGATCCGGGGCGGCATCGGGGTGGTCGTGCTCGGCGGTGCCTGGGCGTTGGCCACCGACCGGATCGACGCTGCCCGCCTCACCGCCATCTGGCTGCTCGCCCTCGCCTTCGGTGCCACCGCGGAACACGTCAGCCGGATGGTGCCGGAGCTCCAGGAGGCCCTCGGCGCGTGGGCCCGGGTGCAACTGCTCCAGAAGGCCCGGCAGGAGCCCCTCGGCGGGGCCAGCCCGACCGACGGTGACCTGCGCATCCGCGACCTGACGTTCGGGTACCAGGTGAGTGGGCCGGAGAGCGGCCGGGGGGCCGCGCTGCGCGGGGTCAGCCTCACCTTCGCGCGTGGCCGCTCGTACGCGCTGATCGGGCGGACCGGCTCGGGCAAGTCGACCCTGGCGAAGGTGCTCACCAGGGCCGTCGACGTGCCGCCGGGAACGGTCTTCCTCGGCGGCACCGACCTGTGCGACCTCGACGTCGAGCAGCTGCGCCGCTGGGTGGCGCTGGTGCCGCAGCGCACCGAGATCCTGGCCGGCACGCTCGCCGAGAACGTCGCGCTCTTCGACCCGGAACTGCTCGACGCCGCAGCCCGAGCGCTCGACGAGCTGGGCCTGGCCGGCTGGATCGCCGAACTGCCGGACGGGCTGGCGACCCGGCTGGGAGAGGGCGGGCACGTGCTCTCCGCCGGTCAGGAGCAGCTGGTGGCGTTCGCCCGGATCCTGGTCCGCGACCCGCACGTGGTGATCCTCGACGAGGCCACCGCACGGTTGGACCCGGTCACCGAGGCACGGGTGCAGCGGGCCACCGAGCGGCTGCTGCGCGACCGGATCGGCATCGTCATCGCGCACCGGCTCTCCTCCGTGCGCCGCTGCGACGAGGTGGTGGTGCTGGCCGACGGCGCGGTGGTCGAGGCCGGGCCGCTGGAAACGTCGACGCGCTTCGCCGAGCTGCTCGCGACCAGCCACGCCGCCGCGTACGCCGCAGTGGTGCCGGCCGGCCGCAGCGGCGCCGGCACCGACCTGCTGGTCGGCCCCGACCCGGCCGATGCCTGGCCGAGCGGGCCGGTGACCGCGCCGGTCGGGCCGGTCGAGCCGGTCGAGCCGAAACGTGCCGACCCGCCGCCACTGCCGCCCGTTCCGCCGGCCCGGACGCTGCGGGAGATCGTCCGACTCTGCACCAACGACCCCCGGTACGGGCTGGCCGCGATCGCGCTGTTCCTCGGGCTCTCCCTGCTCGGGCTGGATGGCCCGGTGCTGCCCTGGCTCTGGGCCGACCTGGTCGACGGGACCGGCAACCCGTACCTGCCGGCCCTGGGGATCGTGGCCGGGCTGCTGGTCACCCTGCCGCTGCCGTTCTACACCCACGTCTGGTTCCCGCAGTGGTGGGTACGGCAGATGCTGCGGATCGGCCTGCGCCTGGTGCACGGCCAGACCGGGCCGCGCCGGGTCAGCTCGCACACCCCGGCCGAGGTGGTGGCGCAGGGCGGTGACACCGAGCGGGTGGTCCAGCTCGCCGACAACGTGCTGGACCAGGCCGTCGCGCTGGTCCTGGTGGTCGCCATGACGGCGGTCACCGGCAGCGTCGTACCGGCGCTGTTCTTCCTCGGCACGATGGTCGTCTCCGGGCTGGCCGCGACGCTGTTCGGGCCGAAGCTCGAACGGGCGGCCCGGGCGACGGTGGCGGCGCGGGCCGCCTTCGCCACCGCGCTGGTCTCCGCGCTCTCCGCGGCGCGGACGGTGAAGCTCGCCGGCGCGACCGCGGCGGTGCTACGCCACCTCGCCGATCTGGACGTGCTGCGCAGCGACCGGCAGCGGCGGGAGATCTCGGTGCAGGTGTGGTCGCGTTCCACGCCGTCGGTGGCCAGCGGCCTGCTACCGATCGGCGCGTGGGCGCTCTACCTGACCGGTGAGCTCTCCGCCGGGGCGGTGCTCGTGGCCGTCTCCACCCTCGGCGCGGCCCGCTGGTTCGCCTGGACCACCGCGTCGTTGATCTCCCAGCTGCCCTCCGCGCGGGTCTGGACCCGGCGCACGGTGGCGATGACCGGGGTGGGCGGGTACTCGGCGGGGGTGCCCGCGGTCGACCTGGCCGCCGGGACGGCGCCCGCGCCGACCCCGCCGCCCCGGCACCCGCTACGCCGGCTGGAGCTGCGCGGTTTCGGCGTGGTGCACTCCGACGGCACGGTGGCCGTCCGGGACGTGGACCTGACCGTGCAACGCGGGCAGCTCGTTCTGGTCGTCGGGCCGGTCGGCTCGGGCAAGTCGTCGCTGCTGCGGGCGTTGGCCGGGATCGTGCACCACACCGGGGAGCTGTCCTGGAACGGTGACCCGGTCACCGAGCCGGAGCTGTTCCTGCGCCCCAACCAGGTCGGCTACGTCGGCCAGTTGCCCCGGGTGCTCTCCGGCACGGTGGCCGACAACATCGCGCTCGGCCACCAGGTGGACGCGGCCGGGGCGGTCAGCACCGCCCAGCTCGACCACGACCTCGCCGCCGCAGGCGGCGGGCTGGGCCTGCTCATCGGGCACAAGGGCACCCGGCTCTCCGGAGGCCAGCTGCAGCGGCTGGCGCTGGCCCGGGCGCTGGCGCCGCGTACCGAACTGCTGGTCGCCGACGACGTGTCGTCGGCGCTGGACGTCACCACCGAGCTGGCGCTGTGGCAGGCGCTGCGCGCCCACGGGGTGACGGTGGTCGGCTCGACCGCGAAGCGCGCCGCGCTGGTCCGCGCCGACCACGTGGTGGTGCTGCTCGGCGGCACGGTGGCCGCCCAGGGTGCCTGGCGGGACCTCGAGGGCGACTGGTCGCACCTGGCCGGCTGACGTTCGGGCGGCTGCCCTGCCAGGCAGCCGCCCGAACGGCGGGGATCAGTTGGCGCGGGCGTACTGGGCGGGCCCGGTGTACGCGACGCCGAGCTTCGCGGCTGCCCGGCGCGGCCAGTACGGGTCGCGCAGCAACTCCCGGCCGAGCAGCACCAGGTCGGCCTCGCCGCCGGCGACGATCTGCTCGGCCTGCTCCGGCTCGACGATCAGGCCGACCGCGCCGGTCGGCACGCCGGCCTCGCGGCGGATCCGGGCGGCCAGCGGCACCTGGTAGCCGGGGCCGAGCGGGATGCGGGCGTCCGGGCGTACGCCTCCGGAAGAGGCGTCGACCAGGTCCACGCCGACACCGGCCAGCTCGCCGGCGAGCACCACGCTGTCCTCGATCGTCCAGCCACCCTCGACCCAGTCGGTGGCGGAGATCCGGGTGAGCACCGGGACGTTCTCGCCGACCGCGGCGCGCACCGCGCGGGCCACCTCCAGGGTGAGCCGCATCCGGGCGGCCCGGTCGCCGCCGTAGGAGTCGGTGCGGTGGTTGGTCAGCGGCGAGAGGAACTCGTGCAGCAGGTAGCCGTGCGCGGCGTGGATCTCCACGGCCGCGAAGCCCGCGGCCAGGGCGCGTTCGGCGGCGGTGGCGAACGCCTCGACCACACCGTCGATGCCGGCCGCGTCGAGGGCGGTCGGCACCCGGTAGTCGGCGACGAACGGCTCGGACCCGGGGCCGACCGGCCTCCAGCCGCCCTCGGCGTCCGGCACGCCGCCGCGGCTCGGGGCCCACGGCCGGTACGTGGAGGCCTTGAACCCGGCGTGCGCGAGCTGGACCGCGGGCACCGCGCCGTGACCGGCGACGAACGCGGTCACCGGACGCCACGCGTCCACGTGTGCGCCGGACCACAGCCCGGTGTCCTGCGGGCTGATCCGGCCCTCCGGCAGCACGGCGGTCGCCTCGGTCAGCACCAGCCCGACCCCGCCGACCGCCCGGCTGCCGAGGTGGATCAGGTGCCAGTCGGTGGGCAGACCGTCCGGACCGGCGGTGTACTGGCACATCGGCGCCATGGCGATCCGGTTGGGCAGGGTGACCGCGCGCAGGGCGAGCGGCGTGAACAGGGAGCTCATTCAGTCATCCTCTCGGAAACGGCGACGGGCCCCCGCGGAGGGGCCCGTCGTCGTCGGTGAGAACTGGTCAGGCGGGGAGGGGGGTCAGCTCGTCCCGCCGCTCGGGCCGGCTGTCCGTGACCGGCTCCGGGTCGGTCAGGTCCCGCCGGCCGGCCGCCTCGTACGCGGCCCGGTCGAGGGTGCCCTCGCGGGCGGCGACCACGGTCGGCACCAGCGCCTGCCCGGCCACGTTGGTGGCGGTGCGGACCATGTCCAGGATCGGGTCGATGGCCAGCAGCAGGCCGGCGCCGGCCAGCGGCAGGCCCAGCGTGCTCAGGGTGAGGGTGAGCATCACGATCGCGCCGGTCAGGCCGGCGGTGGCTGCCGAGCCGACCACCGAGACGAAGGCGATCAGCAGGTAGTCGGTGATGCCGAGGTGCACGCCGAACACCTGCGCCACGAAGATCGCGGCCAGTGCCGGGTAGATCGCGGCGCAGCCGTCCATCTTCGTGGTGGCGCCGAACGGCACCGCGAACGAGGCGTACTCGCGGGGCACGCCGAGCCGCTCGACCGAGCGCTGGGTCACCGGCATGGTGCCCACCGAGGAGCGGGACACGAAGGCCAGCTCGATCGCCGGCCAGGCGCCGGCGAAGAAGCGCAGCGGGTTGAGCCGGCCGGCGGTGATCAGCACCAGCGGGTAGACCACGAACAGCACGATGGCGCAGCCGACGTAGACGGCGGTGGTGAACTTGGCCAGCGGGGCCAGCAGGTCCCAGCCGTACGAGGCGACGGCATTGCCGATCAGGCCGAGCGTGCCGATCGGGGCGAGCCGGATGACCCACCAGAGCGCCTTCTGGACGATCTCCAGCAGCGAGCGGTTCAGCGCCACGAACGGCTCGGCGGCGTCACCCACCAGCAGTGCCGCGGCGCCGACCACGAGGGCGAGGAAGACGATCTGGAGCACGTTGCCCTCGACGAACGCCCCGACCGGGTTGGTGGGCACGATGCCGGTGAGGAAGTCCGTCCACGAGCCGGTGTTCTTCGGCGGTGCCGCACCGCCCAGGTCGAGGGTCACGCCCTTGCCCGGGTTGGTGAGCAGGCCGAGGCCGATGCCGATGGCGACCGAGATCAGTGCGGTGATGCCGAACCACAGCAGGGTCTTCAGCGCGAGCCGGGCGGCGTTGGCCACGCCGCGCAGGCTGACCACGCTGACCACGATGGCGGTGAAGACCAGGGGCGGCACGGCCAGCTTGAGCAGCTGGATGAAGAGGCCGCCGACGGTGTGCAGGGTGCTGGTCAGCCAGCTCAGGTCGTTGGTGCGGGCCAGGAAGCCGAGCGCCACGCCGAGCACGAGGCCGAGCAGGATCTGCACGGAGAAGGGAATCTTGCGCAGGCCGAAAGGCATGAGGGTCTATCCAATGGTCTGGTCTGAACGGGGTAGGCGAAGGAGCGCAGCTACGCCGGACAGATGCCGCTGGCCTGCAGTCGAAGATCGACATACAGGCGAACGGTGAGGTCCCAGACATTGGTCATCGCCAGCCGACGATACGCCGATGGCTGGCCGTCGCAAGGAACGATCCACGTGACGCTCCTTACATGCCCGCTGATCAGCCGTTGAAAGGGGCCCTTCCTATACACGAGGCGTTAAAGGTGCCCTTCCTTACCGGCGGGTGAGGGCGAGCGCGATGGCGGTGGTGAGACCCCACAGGATCGCCAGCGCGAGGATCAGGCGCTCCAGCACGCCCACCACGGCGCCCCGGCCGATCACGAGCATGGCCAGCCCCACCGAGGCGCACAGCGGGAGGCTCAGCGCCCCGGCCCCGCCGGCCAGCCGGCGTACCGTCCGGCCGGCCGGGCCGGACACGGCGAGCGCGACCATCGCGAAGACCACCGACGCGGTCGCCGCGATGCTCGCGCCGCCGTGCACGAGGTCCGCCGCCGTGGCCCGCTCGAACGGCGGCAGCGGGCAGCCGGCGGAGCAGGTCACCGCCCCGGACGCGGCGGTGAACAGGGCACCGGCGGCGAGCAGCGCCGGCGCCGCCCGCACCCCGGGGGGCAGGGCCGCGGCGAGCAGCAGCAGCGAGCCGGCCAGTGCGAGGATCCCGATCCGGTACGTCGCGGCGTGGCCGCCGTCGGCGGTGCCCGCCTCGCTGACGTACCCGGTGAGCCACGGCCCGGAACCGGAGAGCACCGCGACCACCACCGCGACCGCACCGGCCAGCCCCGACCCGGCGGAGGCCCACCCGGCGGCCCGGCGCGCGACGTCCGCCCGGGCTGCCGGTGCGGTCGTGGTGCCGGACCGGCCCGGCTCAGCCACGCCCGTGCGGCGTGGTCCAGCCGGACTCGTCGGGCCCGAGCGGCACGATGCCGCTCGGGTTGATCTCCCGGTGGGTGCCGTAGTAGTGCCGCTTGATGTGGTCGAAGTCCACCGTCTCGCCGAAGCCCGGGGTCTGGAACAGGTCCCGGGCGTACGCCCAGAGCACCGGCATCTCGGTCAGCTTCTGCCGGTTGCACTTGAAGTGCCCGTGGTACGCGGCGTCGAAGCGGACCAGCGTGGTGAACAGCCGCACGTCGGCCTCGGTGATCGCGTCGCCCATCAGGTAGCGCTGCCCGGCCAGCCGCTCGGAGAGCGCGTCCAGCCGGGCGAAGAGCGCCCGGAACGCCTCGTCGTACGCCTCCTGGGAGGTGGCGAAGCCGCACCGGTAGACGCCGTTGTTGACGTCAGTGTGGATCTCGGCCATCAGCGCGTCCATCTCGGGGCGCAGCTCGACCGGGTACAGATCCGGGGCGTCGGGGGCGTGCAGACGCCGCCACTCGGTGGACAGGTCGAGGGTGAGCTGCGGGTAGTCGTTGGTGACCACCCGGCCGGTCAGCGTGTCGACCAGCGCCGGCACGGTCACCCGGCCGGTGTAGTCCGGGTCGGTCGCCAGGTACGCCTCGGAGAGGAAGCTGACGCCGAGCACCGGGTCGAAGCCGTCCGGGTCGAGGGCGAACGCCCAGCCCCGCTCGTCCCGGATCGGGTCGACGGTGCCCAGCGAGATCGCGTCGTCCAGCCCGAGCAGCCCGCGCACGATCCGGGCCCGGTGCGCCCACGGGCAGGCGCGGCACCAGATCAGTCGGTAGCGGCCCGCCTCCAGCGGCCAGCGGTCCTGCTCGTCCGGGCCACCGCCGGGCGGGGAGGTCGAGTCCGGGGTGACCCGGCCGGCGAACCGGTTGGGCTGGCGGACGAACGCGCCGCCGCCACTGGTCTCTGCGCTGAACTGGGCCCGAGCCATGCCGTCAACCTATCCGCTGTGGGCGCGGATATCCTGGCGGCTGGTAGCCCGCACGACCCCGGTGGGCGCCTCCACCCCCCCCCGCCGTCTCCACCCCGAAGGACTCGCGATGACCGTGGCATACCTGGTGGCCGGTGTCCGCACCCCGATCGGCCGGTACGCCGGCGCGCTGGCCGGTGTCCGTCCCGACGACCTGGCCGCGCACGTGATCCGCGAGCTGGTCGCCCAGCACCCGTCGGTGGACTGGGCCCGGGTGGACGACGTCGTGCTCGGCTGCGCCAACCAGGCCGGCGAGGACAACCGCAACGTGGCCCGGATGGCGGCGCTGCTGGCCGGCCTGCCCGAGGACGTGCCTGGCAGCACGGTCAACCGGCTCTGCGGCTCCGGGCTGGACGCTCTCGCCACCGCCGCCCGCTCCATCGTGGCCGGGGACGCGGAGCTGGTGGTCGCCGGCGGGGTGGAGAGCATGAGCCGGGCGCCGTTCGTGATGCCGAAGGCGACGTCGGCGTACTCCCGCTCGGCGGAGGTGTACGACACCACGCTGGGCTGGCGGCTGGTCAACCCGCTGATGCGCGACGGCTGGGGGATCGACTCGATGCCGGAGACGGCGGAGAACGTGGCCGCCGAGTACGGCGTCAGCCGGTCCGAGCAGGACGCCTTCGCGTACCGCTCGCAGCAGCGCGCGGCCAAGGCGCAGGCCGACGGCCGCTTCGCCGAGGAGATCGTGCCGGTCTCGGTGCCGGCCGGCCGCCGGGAGACCCGGCTGGTCGAGGTCGACGAGCACCCTCGGGAGACCTCGCTGGAGAAGCTTGCCGCGCTGCCCACCCCGTTCCGGGAGGGCGGCACGGTGACCGCCGGCAACTCCTCCGGCGTCAACGACGGTGCGGTCGCGCTGCTGGTGGCCGGCGAGGCCGCGGTGGCCCGGTACGGCCTCACCCCGCTGGCCCGCATCAGCGGCGCGGCGGCGGCTGGCGTGCCACCCCGGATCATGGGGATCGGCCCGGTGCCGGCCACCCGCAAGCTGCTCGACCGCGCCGGCGTCGAGTTGAGCGCGGTGGACGTGGTGGAGCTGAACGAGGCTTTCGCCGCGCAGTCCGTGGCGGTGCTGCGTGAGCTGGGGCTGCCCGCGGACGCCGAGCACGTCAACCCGAACGGCGGCGCCATCGCGTTGGGGCACCCGTTGGGCGCCAGCGGCGCTCGGCTCGCGTTGACCGCAGCCCTGGAACTGCGCCGTCGCGGCGGCCGGCGGGCCCTGGCCACCATGTGCATCGGTGTCGGGCAGGGCATCTCGCTGCTGCTGGAGTCGGCCGCCTGAGCGCTAAAAGGGCGTGAAGGGATCTCCCGGACGCGGGAGTCGGCGGCTTAGAGTGGTCGACACCACACGACCCGCGGGTCGACCGGTGGTCGCGCGTGTCCGCCGACGCCGGTGCCGTCCCGCGCCGCGGCGATGAACTGGGGAGCACGCTGATGCCGGACGGACTGCCGACCGAGATCGATCTGACCAGGCCGAGCGCGGCCCGGGTGTACGACTACTTCCTGGGCGGGGCGCACAACTTCGAGATCGACCGTCGGCTGGCCGAGCAGATCGCCAGCATGACCCCGAATCTCGCCGCCACCATGCGCTCCGGTCGGGATTTCCTCCGCCGGGCCGTCCGGGCTCTGCTCGACGCCGGTATCGAGCAGTTCCTCGACATCGGCTCCGGAATTCCCACCGTGGGCAACGTGCACGAGGTGGCTCAGGGGGCGAACCCCAAGGCCCGGGTGGTCTACGTCGACATCGATCCGGTTGCCGTCGCGCACAGCCGGGAACTGCTCGCCGGCAACGATCTGACCGGGGTGATCCACGCCGACCTGCGCGACCCGGAGCGGATCCTGGCCGAGACCCGCCAGCTGGGGCTGATCGACTTCAGCCGGCCGATGGGCATCCTGCTGGCCGGTGTCGTGCACTTCATCCCGGACGCCGACCGGCCCGAGGACATCCTGGCCACCCTGCGGGCCGCCGCCGCGCCCGGCAGCTTCCTGGTCATCTCCCACTCCACCTTCGAGGACCAGCCGCAGGAGATGCTGGACGCCCAGCGGCTCTCCTCGCGGACGGACACCGAGATCACCCTACGTTCCCGCGCGCAGGTCACCGGCTTCTTCGGCGACTGGACCGTCCTCGAACCGGGCGTGGTGCACATGCCGCTCTGGCGTCCGGACTCACCGTCCGATGTGGATGAGCACCCGGAGCGGTTCGGCGCCTTCGGAGGCGTCGCCCGGTACGACCAGCCCGCCGGCTGATCCCGTGGCCGCCGTCCCGGATCCGACCGGGGTCGACGCCGGCCGGGGTGACGCCCAGGGCTACGCCGCCGACTGGGCCCGCGCGGTACGCCGCCTCGGTTTCGTGCCGCTCAGCGCGCCCGAGACCGAGCGGCTGCTGCTGGTGCACACCGTCCGGCTGGCTCAGGCGGTACGGGCCGAGCCGTTCTCCGCCCGCCCCGCCGAGGAGGTCGGGCGGGCACTGGTGGAGGCGCACCTCACCGAGCCTCGGGCGCTCGAGTGGTCGCTGCGCGCCCTCGGTGAGGAATTCCCCCGGCGGGTGCTGGCCGCTGACGACGGGCCGGCGGACCTGACCGAGCGGATCGCGGCGGCGCAGGGCGGCCTGGCCGCCGGGTTCGCCCGTGCGCTGCGCGACCGCACCTTCAGTCAGCAGGAGCGGATCGCCCGGTCGGCATGGCAGGCGCGGGACGAGGTCGAGCAGGCGCTGCGCGACAGCGAGGCGCGGTTCCGGGCGGTCTTCACCGGCGCCGCCATCGGGATCGGCATCGCCGGCGTGGACGGCCGGATCATCGACGCCAACCAGGCGTTCGCCGACATGCTCGGCTACTCGATCGGCGAGCTGTGTGAGACCAACGTGTCGGCGTTGTTCCACGCCGACGACGCCGCCGGCATGTGGGAGCTGTACCAGGAGCTGATCGAGGGCAAGCAGGACTCGGTCCGGGTGGAGAAGCGCTACCACCGCAAGGACGGCAGCGTGGTCTGGACGGATCTGGCGGTCTCGTTGATCCGGCACGACGACGGCCGGCCCCGGTTCACCGTCGCGATGATCGAGGACATCACCGAGCGGTACGAGCTCCAGCAGCGGCTGCGCTTCCAGGCGCTGCACGACCCGCTGACCGGGCTGCCCAACCGCACGCTGTTCTTCGAGACGCTGGGCCGGGTCCTCGACACCGCCGGGCCCGAGCGGCGGGTCGGGGTGTGCTTCCTCGACCTGGACGGCTTCAAGGCGATCAACGACAGCCTCGGTCACGACCTCGGCGACCGGCTGTTGGTGATCATCGGCCGGCGGCTGGCCGAGTGCGTGGCCGACCATGGCCACCTGGTGGCCCGGATGGGTGGCGACGAGTTCGTCATCCTGGTCGACGGCGGGGACGACCTCGACGACGCGGTGGCCGTGGCGGAGGCCGCGTTGGCCGCCGTCGCCGCCCCGGTGCACGTGGGTGACCAGCAACTGGCCGTCTCGGCCAGCGTGGGCATCGTGGACTGCCCCGCCGCCGCGACCACCGCCTCGGAGTTGATGAAGGCCGCGGACACCACGCTCTACTGGGCCAAGGCCGCGGGCCGGGGCCGGTGGGCGGTCTACGACCCGGAGCGCAGCGCCCGGGACATCGCCCGGTCGGCGCTGGTCGCCGGGCTGCCGGCGGCGCTGGACCGGGGCGAGTTCGTGCTGCACTACCAGCCGATCGTGTCGCTGCTGGAGGGCACCATGCTCGCGGTGGAGGCGCTGGTCCGTTGGGAGCACCCGGAGCTGGGCCTGATCGGGCCGGACCGGTTCATCGGCCTGGCCGAGGAGACCGGCCTGATCGTCCGGCTCGGTGAGTGGGTGCTGCGGCGGGCCTGCCGCGACGCCGAGCGGTGGTGGCGGGAGTTCCCCGACGCCCGGTTGGTGGTCAGCGTCAACCTGGCCGCCCGGCAGGCCGACGACCCGGCGATCGTGGAGACGGTGGCCGACGCGCTGGCCACCAGCGGGCTGCCGGCGGAGCTGCTGCAACTGGAGCTGACCGAGAGCGCCGTGATGGGTAGCGCGGGCGAGCCGCTGCGCAGCCTGCACCGGCTCGCCGCGCTCGGCGTTCGGCTGGCGGTGGACGACTTCGGCACCGGGTACTCCAACCTGGCATACCTGCGGCGGCTGCCGATCCACTGCCTGAAGCTGGCCGGCCCGTTCGTCGAGGGCATCCGCGCCGACGGGACGGACGCCGTCGCCGACCACCGCGACGAGCGGATCGTCGACGCGCTGGTCCGGCTGGCGCACGCGCTGGAGCTGTGGGTCACCGCCGAGGCCGTGGAGACCGGTGTGCAGGCCGAGCGGCTGCGAGCGCTGCGCTGCGACACCGGGCAGGGGCGGTACTTCGGCGCTCCGGCGCCAGCCGAAGTGATCACTTCCCGGCTGCGTGGCGGGGCGGCAGCGTGAGCCCGGGATTTCGCCGGCCTGGCCGGGCCCGAGGGCGGCTACGGAAGGTGACAGCGTGAGCGTGACCGACTCGCAGACGGCGGTGACGGTGGTGGCCGCGTTGGCCATCCTGGCGGGGCTGGCCGGCGTGGTGGTGCCCGGCCTGCCGGCGCTGCCGCTGTGCTGGGGCGGGGTGCTGGTCTGGGCGATCTTCGGCGGCGCCGGCCCGGGTGGCTGGGCGGTGTTCGCCGCCGCGACGCTGGTCGCCGCCGGCGGCACCGTCATCAAGTACGCCTGGCCCGGGCGGAACCTGAAACGCACCGGAGTGCCGACGTCCACGCTGCTCGCCGGCGGGGTGCTCGCGATCGTCGGGTTCTTCGTGGTGCCGGTGGTGGGGCTGGTGCTCGGTTTCGTCGGTGGGGTCTGGGCGGCGGAGCGGCTGCGACTCGGCAGCAACCGGCTCGCCTGGCCGTCCACGAAGCAGGCGGTCAAGGCCGCCGGCCTGTCGATGCTGGTCGAGTTCGCCGCGGGCGTCGTCATCGCCGCGCTCTGGCTGGCCGGCCTGCTGCTGACGTGATCCGTCCCTGCTCATCTCAGCGGTGGGGGCGGCGGCGCGGGGCGGGTGTCGGGGCACGGCGGAGCCCGCCGTACCGGTGCGAGAGAGGTGACGTGCCCCGCGCCGCCGCGGTGCCGGGCGGTCCGAGCGCCCGGGGGTCGGCCCGTCGCGATCGGGCCTGGTCACGAGGTCAAGGATGCGGGCGGCCCGGCCACACGGCAACGTAATTAGCCGCGACGACGGTGAGATTCCCACCGTCATCGTATTGACCACCTTGATCGGCGGGACGACACTTTGCGCACTCGTACGCGGAATCACCTCAGGGAGGTGTGCAGTGGCCACGACGCCTGTGCCGACCGCCGAGCACCCGATGGACGACGACGCCCGCCGGCTCGCCGAACTCGGCTACAAACAGGAGCTGCGCCGCAAGTGGAGCGGCTTCTCCAACTTCGCCATCTCGTTCTCCATCATCTCGATCCTGGCCGGCTGTTTCACCACCTTCGGTCAGGCGTGGAACAACGGGGGACCGGTCGCCATCTCCTGGGGCTGGCCGCTGATCTCGCTGTTCATCCTGATCATCGGCTTCTGCATGGCCGAGCTGGTATCCGCGTACCCGACCGCCGGCGGGATCTACTGGTGGGCCGCGACCATGGGCCGCCCGGTGCACGGCTGGTTCACCGGCTGGTTGAACCTGATCGGCCTGGTCGCGGTCACCGCGTCGGTCGACTACGGCTGCGCGACCTTCCTCAACCTCACCCTGTCGGCGCTCTTCGACGGCTGGGCCGGCACGCTGCGCCAGGCGTTCGTCCTCTTCGTGATCATCCTGGTCCTGCACGGGCTGATCAACATCTTCGGGCACCGGATCATCGACGTGCTGCAGAACGTCTCCGTCTGGTGGCACGTGGCCGGGGCGGCAGCCGTGGTGGCCATCCTGGTCCTCGTTCCGGACAACCACCAGAGCTTCCAGTTCGTGTTCACCGAGCGGTTCAACAACTCCGGCTTCGGCGACGGGGACACCGCTGGGCTGACCTTCTGGTTCTACGTGCTGCCGTTGGGCTTCCTGCTCACCCAGTACACGATCACCGGCTTCGACGCCTGCGCGCACGTCTCGGAGGAGACGCGCGGCGCCTCGCAGGCGGCCGCCCGCGGGCTCTGGCAGTCGATCTTCTACTCGGCGGTCGGCGGCTGGATCCTGCTGCTGGCGTTCCTCTTCGCGGCCACCGACGTCGAGGCGATCAACGCGGCCGGCGGCTTCTCCGGCGCCATCTTCGAGTCCGCGCTCACCCCGGTCTTCTTCAAGGTCGTCATCATCATCTCCACCATCGGGCAGTTCTTCTGCGGGATGAGCTGCGTGACCTCGATGAGCCGGATGGCGTACGCGTTCAGCCGCGACCGCGCCGTGCCGGGCTGGCGACTCTGGTCCCGGGTGGACCGCAACGGCACCCCGGTCAACGCGATCATCGGCGCCACGCTGGCCGGCCTGGTGCTCACCCTGCCGGCGCTCTACGAGAGCTCCGCCGGCATCCCGATCGCCTTCTACGCCGTGGTCTCCGTCGCGGTGCTCGGGCTCTACCTGTCCTTCCTCATCCCGATCGCGCTGCGCCTGCGGATGGGCGACCGGTTCGTCCCCGGGCCGTGGACGCTCGGGCGGAAGTACAAGCTGCTCGGCTGGATCGCGGTGATCGAGATCGCGGTCATCGCGATCTACTTCGTGCTGCCGATCGTGCCCGCCGGGGTGCCCGGCAACGACGGGTTCACCTGGTCGGCGGTGAACTACGCGCCGCTGGCCGTGGGCGGGGTGCTGCTGGTCGTCGCCGTCTGGTGGTACGCCTCGGCCCGGAAGTGGTTCGCCGGCCCGGTGCGTACCGTCGACGACCCGGCGCCCGCACCCGACCCGGCGCCGGTCGACGGGCCGGGCTGACCCGCGCCCACCGGCGGATCAGGGCCGCGCAGAATCGGCGTGGAATCCGACGCGACCGGCGGGCGGTGGTTGCCGCTCGCCGGTCGTGAAGCGGAGGCCGCGGTCGTCGGCCGCCGTCGGCGTGCCGCGGCCGTCGCGGTTGCTGGTGGCCACCCAGAGCGAGCCGTCCGGCGCCCTCTCGACGGTACGGAGACGGCCGTAGGCCCCCACGAGCTCGGCGGACGGCGTGCCGACCTGACCGGCGGCGCTCACGGGCACGGCCCACAGCCGGGCCCCACGCAGCGCCGCGACGAACAGGGTGCCGTTGGCGAACGCGGCGCCGCTCGGGGACGCCTGAGCGGGGGTCCAGACGACGACCGGAGCACGGAACCGGGGGTCCGTGCTCGGACCCTCCACGACCGGCCAGCCGTAGTTGCCGCCCGGCACGATGAGGTTCACCTCGTCCCACGTGTTCTGGCCGAACTCGGTGGCGAACAGCCGGCCCCGCGTGTCCCAGGTCAGGCCCTGCACGTTGCGGTGGCCGTAGCTGTACACCGGCGATCCGGGAAACAGGTTGTCGGCCGGAACGCCGCCGCCCGGCCGGATCCGCAGGATCTTGCCGTTGCGGCTGGCCAGGTTCTGCGCGCTGGCGGGAACGCCGGCGTCGCCGATGCCGGCGTAGAGCATCCCGTCCGGGCCGAACGCGATCCAGCCACCGTCGTGGACGGACGCCCGCGCGAGGCCGCTGAGGATCACCTGCTGGGACTGCGGCGCGCCCAGCCGGAACCGCACGATTTGGATGTCCGAGGCGGTGGTGAAGCAGACGTAGACCCACCGGTCCAGCAGGTACCAGGGTGATACGGCCAGGCCGAGCAGCCCCGCCTCGCCGCCGGCGACCACCCCTGCGATCCGGGCGACCTGCACGGTTGGGCGGCCCGGTCGCAGCCGCAGCACGGTGCCCTGGTCGCGTTGGGCGACGAGGGCGCTGCCGTCGGTCAGGAAGTCGAGCCCCCAGGGAGCTTCGAGCCCGGTCGCGACAACCTGCGGCTCGGCGAAGTCGACATCGCCCGCGCCCAGCCCGGCGGCCGATCCGTGCTCCGGCCGCACGCCCGCCCCGGCGCTCGCCGGGTGTGATCAGCCCCACGGCGAGGACGGCGACGGCCAGGATGACCCGAAGACGCATGAGAGCTTCTCGCGTGGTTTGCCGCCGATCGCGCCGGGGGCATTGACGGTGATCCGGATTGCCAGTAGACCTTGTGATGGAGGCCCGCTGATGAGCAGAACGCCGTTCACGCTGGAAGAGTTGCGGGTCGCGGTCCAGGCCGGTGAGATCGACACCGTCGTGCTGGCCCTGGTCGACATGCAGGGCCGCTTGCAGGGCAAACGGTTCCACGCACCCTTCTTCCTCGATCAGGTTGTCGAGCATGGCAGCGAGGGGTGCAACTACCTGCTCGCCGTGGACGTGGACATGAACACCGTCGGCGGGTACGCGATGTCGAGCTGGGAGCGCGGCTACGGCGACTTCGCGATGGTGCCGGATCTCAACACGCTGCGAAGGATGCCGTGGCAGCCGGGCTCCGCGCTGCTGCTGGCCGACCTGACCTGGCTGGACGGCTCCGGTGACGTGGTCGCCTCGCCCCGGCAGATCCTGCGCCGGCAGCTGGGGCGGCTGGCCGAGCACGGGCTGACCGCGTACGCCGGCACCGAGCTGGAGTTCGTGCTGTTCCGCGACTCGTACGAGGACGCCTGGCGGCGCGGCTACCGCGACCTCACCCCGGCCAACCAGTACAACGTGGACTACTCGCTGCTCGGCACCGCCCGGGTGGAGCCGCTGCTGCGCCGGATCCGCACCGAGATGGCCGGCGCCGGGCTGACCCCGGAGAGCGCCAAGGGTGAGTGCAACCTCGGCCAGCACGAGATCGCCTTCCGGTACGACGAGGCGGTGGCCTGCGCCGACCACCACGTGATCTACAAGAACGGGGTGAAGGAGATCGCCGCCCAGGAGGGCATGGCCATCACCTTCATGGCCAAGCCGAACGCGCGGGAGGGCAACTCCTGCCACATCCACTTCTCGCTGCGCGACACCACCGGCGCCTCGGCGATGCTCGGCGACGGGCCCGCGCACCTGTCGGAGACCGGGCAGCGGGTGCTCGCCGGGCTGCTGGCCACGATGCGGGAGTTCAGCCTGCTCTTCGCCCCGAACATCAACTCCTACAAGCGCTACCAGCCGGGGTCGTTCGCCCCGACGGCGCTGCGCTGGGGGGTGGACAACCGCACCTGCGCGCTGCGGGTGGTCGGGCACGGGCAGGGCATGCGGGTGGAGAACCGCGTGCCCGGCGCCGACGTCAACCCGTACCTGGCGATCGCCGGGCTGGTCGCCGGCGCGCTGCACGGCATCCAGCGGGAGCTGGAGCTGGGGCCGGAGTGCACCGGCAACGCGTACGACGACCCGGAGGCCGAGCGGGTGCCCGGCACCCTGCGCGACGCCCTGACCCTCTGGGAGTCCTCCAGCGCCGCCGCGGACGCCTTCGGCCCCGAGGTGGTCGCCCACTACGCCAACCAGGCCCGGGTGGAGATCGCCGCCTTCGACGCCGCCGTCACCGACTGGGAGCTGACCCGTGGCTTCGAACGCCTGTGACCCCATCCACTGCGTCGATCATGGACGTGTGGTGGGCGGAACGCGCGTGATCGCGGCTTCCGTGCGGCACCACAACTCCATGATCGACCAGGGCGGGGGGTGGGACACGTGACTCTGGTGGTGGATCCGGCTTCCGGGGAGGCGTTTCGGGACGTGCCGGGGGCCTCGGTGGCGGAGGTCGACGCGGCGATCTCGCGGGCCGCGATCGCGTTCGAGGCGTGGCGGGCGGTGGCACCGGGGGATCGGGCCCGGATGCTGCGGCGGTTCGCCGCCGTGGTCGACGCGCACCTGGACGAGCTGGCCACGCTGGAGGTCCGCAACTCCGGGCACACCATCGGCAACGCCCGCTGGGAGGCCGGCAACGTCCGGGACGTGCTGGACTACTACGCGGGCGCGCCGGAGCGGCTGACCGGGCGGCAGATCCCGGTGCCCGGCGGGCTGAACGTCACCTTCCACGAGCCGCTCGGCGTGGTCGGGGTGATCGTGCCGTGGAACTTCCCGATGCCGATCGCCGCCTGGGGGTTCGTCCCGGCCCTCGCCGCCGGCAACACCGTGGTGCTCAAACCCGCCGAACTGACCCCGCTCACCGCGCTGCGCCTGGCCGAGCTGGCCCGCGAGTCCGGCCTGCCCGACGACGTGTTCACGGTCGTCCCGGGCGAGGGTGCGGTGGTGGGGGAGCGGTTCGTCAGCCACCCGGCGGTCCGCAAGATCTGCTTCACCGGCTCCACGGAGGTCGGCACCCGGATCATGGCCGGCTGCGCGGCCCAGGTGAAGCGGCTGACCCTGGAACTGGGCGGCAAGAGCGCCAACATCGTGTTCGCCGACGCCGACCTTGAACGCGCCGCCGCGACCGCGCCCGGCGCGGTGTTCGACAACGCCGGCCAGGACTGCTGCGCCCGGTCCCGGATCCTGGTCCAGCGCCCGGTGTACGACCGTTTCCTGGAACTGCTCGAACCGGCGGTACGCGCCGTGCGGGTGGAGGATCCGGCCCGGGACACCGCCGAGATGGGCCCACTGATCTCCGCCGGCCAGCGGGACCGGGTCGCCGGCTACGTGGCCGGGTCCCGGGTCGCGTTCACCGGTTCCTGCCCCGACGGTCCCGGCTTCTGGCACGCCCCGACGGTGCTGCTGGCCGACTCGCCGGCCGACCGGCACTGGCGGGAGGAGATCTTCGGCCCGGTGGTGTCGGTGCTCCCGTTCGACGACGAGGCCGACGCGATCCGGCTCGCCAACGACACCGAGTACGGCCTCTCCGGCTCCATCTGGACCCGGGACGTGGGCCGCGCGCTCCGGCTCGCCCGCGCCGTCGACTCGGGCAACCTCAGCGTCAACTCGCACTCCTCGGTGCGTTACTGGACCCCGTTCGGCGGCATGAAGCGCTCCGGGCTGGGCCGGGAGCTGGGTCCGGACGCGCTGCACGCCTTCACCGATGTCAAGAACCTGTTCATCGCGACAGAGGAGTGACTCTAGGCTTGCTTGCTTATCGAAGTTGTCTATGGTTTTCAACCGTGGGCAACGTCAAAGTCGGGCGAGTGGCAACTGTGGTCATCGCCCACAAGGACCGGCTGGCCCGGTTCGGCTATGACGACCTTGCGCACGAGGCTGAGACCGCTGGCTGCGAAATTCTCGTTGCTAACCAGGAGTCACTGTCGCCGCGAGAGGAGATGATGCAGGACCTGTTGGCGATCGTGGATACCTTCTCCGGCCGCCTTCACGGCCAGCGTCGTTACGAGAAGCAGCTGAACGCTGCAGACTTGACCGAGGTGTCGTCGTGAGGACGACCCGGATCGCCTACTCACACCGCCTCAACGCGGGGAAGTACCACTCGTTGACCGAGCAGGCGCGCCGGTTGGGTCGGGTCCGCAGTGAGGTGTGGCAGCGGTACGGCTCGGCGGGCGGTGCTGGGCTGACCGACCGGGAGGTTCGCGACCGGTGGCTTGCTGAGGGCATCCACCACCGGTTCGGGGTGTTGGCGAACGCGTGGAAGGAAACCGTCCGTGACGCGATGGCCGACATCGCCGCGGCCCGCGAGTCGGCCAAGACGCAGGTGCGCCGGGCTATTCGGCGCCGCACCGGCGATCAGGCAGAGCAGAGGCGGCTGTTCGGGCTGCTCAAGGCTGACCGGTGGGTCGACGATCCGTACCTGTCGCGGCAGATGCGCTCACATTGGCGGCGCGGGCACAACCGCACCCATAACCAGATCGTGGTGCGTGCCGATCAGCATCACACCCGGGCTGACGAGGGTGGACGGCTGTGGCTGGCCGTTCCCGGCCTGGTGCGGCGCCAGATGGTCCGCATCCCGTTGAACACCACCGTCGCTCCGACGGGCACGCTGCGGCTGATCCTGCGCGGCGACCGCGTGGAGATCCACTACCAAATCGACGCCGCCACCATGAAAACCTCACAGCGTCCGTGTGGCACCGCGACGCTGGGGGTGGACAAGGGTTACACCGAGGCGCTGACCGATTCCGATGGCAACCACCACGGCGATCGCCTCGGTCAGTTGTTGACCGCCGAGTCTGATCGGATCAAGGAACGCAACCGCCGCCGGGCGAAACTGCGTTCGATCGCCAACACCGCAGCCCGGCGCGGCGACCAGGCGAAGGCTGAGCGGATCGCCACGATCAACCTCGGCACGATCAAGCGAAACCGGCAGGCCGCCCGCCACCGCGGGCGGGTGCGCACGGAGATCTTCACCGCCGTGCATCAGGTAGTGGACAAGGCCGCCGTCGTGGTCGCCGAAGACCTGACCAAGACGTTCACCGGGCGCAAGCAGTTCGGCAGGAACACCAACCGGCGTCTCGCCGCGTGGACCAAGGGGGTCACCGCGCAGGCGCTGAAGGATGTGTCGGAGCGCAGAGGTTCTGCGCTCGTGCACGTCAACGCCGCCTACACCTCACAAGTCTGTCACCGCTGCGGCTGCTTTGGCCGCCGCGCCGGGGATCGGCTTCACTGCACGCTGTGCGGGGTGGTGTGGCAGGCCGACGTGAACGCCGCGATCAACGTCCTGCGACGACATGGTGACCCCGACATCACCCTGCGCACCCCGCATCGCGCGGTGAGGCAGATCGTGCAGGCACGGGCCGATCGCCACCGGAGCAGACTGCCGCTCCCGGACTCCAGCCCGGTACAGCGGGCGGAGAGCGAATCATCCGACGTGCTCAGCAATGAGCAATAACAAGGAAGCAGTGACGCCTGTGCAGGGTCGGTTGCAGGACCGGGTGGCCGTGATCACCGGAGCGGGCAGCGGGATCGGGTTGGCCACCGTCCGGCGGTTCGCCGCCGAGGGGGCCCGGGTGGTCTGCGTCGACATCGACGCGACGGCCGGCGAGCGGGCCGCCGAGGAGTGCGGCGGCGAGTTCGTGGCCACCGACGTCGCCGACGAGTCGGCGGTGCGTGACCTCTTCGACGGGGTGGCCGACCGGCACGGGCGGGTCGACATCGCGTTCAACAACGCCGGCGTCTCCCCGCCGGACGACGACTCCATTCTGGACACGGGCCTGGACGCCTGGGAGCGGGTGCTGCGGGTCAACACCACGAGCGTCTACCTCTGCTGCAAGTACGCCATCCCGCACATGCGCCGCCAGGGCAGGGGCTCGATCATCAACACGGCTTCGTTCGTGGCGCTGATGGGCGCGGCGACGTCGCAGATCGCGTACACCGCGAGCAAGGGCGGGGTGCTGGCGATGACCCGTGAGTTGGGCGTGCAGTTCGCCCGCGAGGGCATCCGGGTCAACGCGCTCTGCCCCGGCCCGGTGGCCACCCCGCTGTTGCTGGAACTCTTCGCCGCCGACCCGGAGCGGGCGGCCCGCCGGCTGGTGCACGTGCCGATGGGCCGGTTCGGGCAACCGGAGGAGATCGCCGCCGCGGTGGCGTTCCTGGCCAGCGACGACGCCTCGTTCATGACCGCCGCGCAGTTCGTGGTCGACGGCGGCATCACCGGCGCGTACGTCACACCTCTATGAAGAGGCCGCTGATCGGGATCAGTGCGTACGTCGAGCCTGCCGACTGGGCGGTCTGGCGGGGCGTGCGGGCCGTGCTGGTGCCCGAGGCGTACGTGCGGGCGGTGACCGTCGCCGGCGGTCGGGCGGTGGTGCTGCCGCCGGACGACGAGGACGGCGACGTGCTGGCCGTCCTGGACGGGCTGCTGCTGGCCGGTGGTGCGGATGTCGGCCCGGGGCGGTACGGCCAGCCGCCCGACCCCAGGACCGAGGACCGGCCGGACCGGGACGACGGCGAGCTGACCCTGTTGGCCGCGGCGCTCGCCGCGGAGCTGCCGGTGCTGGGCGTCTGCCGGGGGATGCAGCTGCTCGCCGTCGCCTACGGCGGCACCCTGCACCAGCACCTGCCCGACGTGGTCGGTCACGAGGCGCACCGTCCGGCGCCGGGCGTCTACGGCGCGCATCCGGTGCGGTTCGCGCCGGGCAGCCTGGCCGCCACGGTGTTGGCCGGGGTGGACCGGGTCAACTCGTACCACCACCAGGGGGTTGCCGACCCCGGGCGGCTCGCCGTCAGCGGCTGGGCGGAAGACGGTGTGATCGAGGTGGTCGAGGATCCGGAGCGGCCGTTCGTGCTCGGTGTGCAGTGGCATCCGGAGAACGAACCGGATCCCCGCCCGGTCGCCGCGCTGGTCCGGGCCGCCGGCCAGCGACCGTCCAGCCCGCCCGTCACCGCGCCCGACGAGGCCGTGCGATCGGTGCGACCCCGGGCGACGTGACGTTACGTCGCACCCACCGGGCGTGGTGGCCGGTGGGAGGATCGGCACATGGGCAAGGTCTATCCGGAGATCGACGGTCGGCTGCGCGACTTCATCGCGGCCCAGCCGGTCTTCTTCGTGGCCACCGCGCCGTCGGGTGCCGAGGGGCACGTCAACGTCTCGCCGAAGGGCATACGGGGCACCTTCGTGATCCTCGGTCCGCACCGGGTGTCCTACCTGGACTACCACGGCAGCGGCGCGGAGACCATCGCCCACCTGCGGGACAATGGCCGGATCACGCTGATGTTCTGCGCCTTCGACGGGCCGCCGAAGATCGTCCGGTTGCACAGCCGGGGCACCAGCGTCGCGGTCACCGAGGAGGCGTTCGCCGACCGGCTCGCCGAGTTCCCCGAGCCGCCGGACGTGCACGCCGTGCGGGCCGTGATCACCGTCGAGGTGGACCGGGTCAGCGACTCCTGCGGGTACGCGGTGCCGCTGATGGACTACCGCGCGGAACGCGACCTGTTGCTCAGCTCACACGCGCGCCGTACCGCCGACGACCTGGTGGCCTACCGGACCACCAGGAACGCGGCGAGCATCGACGGGCTGCCCGTCTTCTGAGCCGTTAGGTCGCTCCGCCGAAGGTCGCCCCGGCGCTGCCTCCGCCCCACTGTCGGGTGGCTGACGGGTCCGGCGCAGGTAACCAGCGTCCGAGCGGCGTCATGCGTTACGCGGCGCGTCCGCCGGGGTACAGGTCGGGACACGACAGGCGGAGATCAACGGCTGGGGCACGGCCGGAGCGGGAGGCTGTATGAGCTCGGGCCTGGGGGGCGCCGACGCGGAGGATCCCTTCGCGGTCGGCGCGGACCTCCCCCCGATGCTGGCGGCCGCGTTCGCGGCGGGCGGAGAGTTGGGTGAGCGGCTGAGCAACCTCGACTGGTCCTCGACACCGGTGGGGGCCCCGGGCAGCTGGCCGCCGGCGCTCTCCAACGCGGTCGGCATGATGCTCGCCTCCAGCGCGCAGATCGTCATGTTCTGGGGCGACGACCAGCTCGCCTTCTACAACGACGCCTACCGCGCCACGATCGGCGGCAAGCACCCCGGCGTGCTCGGTCAACCGGCGTCGCAGCACTGGGTGGAGACCTGGGAGGTGCTGGGCCCCCTGCTCGAGGGCGTACGGCACACCGGGCGCTCCTACCGGGGCGAGGACCACCCCTTCCTGCTGGACCGGCACGGCTTTCTCGAAGAGACCTACTTCGACGTCTCGTACGACCCGATCCGAGGCGCCGACGGCTCGGTCAACGGCGTCTACTGCATCGTCAACGAGACCACCGGCCGGGTTCTCGGCGAGCGTCGGCTGCGGGCGCTGGCCGAGCTGGGCGCCGAGCTGGCCGACGTGGGCAGCGCGGCCGAGCTCGGCCGGACCGTCGCCGAGGTCCTCGGTCGGCACCGGGCCGACGTACCGTTCGCGCTGATCTACCTGGCCGACGACGCCGGCCGGTTCACTCTGGCCGGCTCCGACGGCACCGGCCGGGACGCCGTCGACGTCGACCCCGAGGTGCTCTCCCGGGTGGCCGCCGAGGGCGTGCCCGTCACGATCGACGTTGCCGGGCTGCTCGACCCACCGCCGGCCGACGCGGCCGACCAGGCGCTCGTGCTGCCCGTCACGGCGACCAACGAGAGGGTCGGCGCGCTCGTCGTCGGCGTGGCCCGCCGGCTGCCCCTCAACGACGAGTACCGGAACTTCCTCGACCTGGTCGCCGCCCAGATCTCCCGGGCGGTGGGCAAGCAGCGGGCGTACGAGCATGAACGGGCCCGCGCCGCGGAGCTGGCCGCGCTGGACCGGGCGAAGACCAACTTCTTCGCCAACGTCAGCCACGAGTTCCGGACCCCGCTGACGCTGGTCCTCGGCCCGCTGGAGGACCTGCTGGCCGACCCGGTACTGCCCGCCGGCTACACCGACCGGCTCACCATGATGCACCGCAACGCGCTGCGCCTGCTCAAGCTGGTCAACACCGTGCTGGACTTCTCCCGGCTGGAGTCCGGTCGGCTGGCCGCCCACTACCAGCCCACCGACCTGGCCGGCTACACCGCCCGGCTGGCCAGCACCTTCCGCTCGGCCACCGACCGGACCGGGCTGCGACTGGTGGTGGACTGCCCGCCACTGCCGGCACCGGTCTTCATCGACCGGGACATGTGGGAGAAGATCGTCCTCAACCTGGTGTCGAACGCGCTCAAGTTCACCTTCGACGGCGACATCCGGGTCCGGGTCCGGGCCGTCGACGGCGCCGCCCGGCTGGAGGTGACCGACACCGGCGTGGGGATCGTGCCGGCCGAGCTGCCGCACGTCTTCGAGCGGTTCCACCGGGTGCCCGGAGTCCGCGCCCGGACCCACGAGGGCACCGGGATCGGCCTGGCGCTGGTCCGGGAGCTGGTGGAGATGCACGGCGGCGAGGTCGGGGTGACCAGTCAGATCGACGAGGGCAGCACGTTCACGGTGAGCATCCCGTTCGGATCGGCGCACCTGCCCGCCGACCGGGTGGCGCCATTCGCCCCCCTGCCGGAGGACGAGCCCGACCAGTCCCGGCTCTACGTGGCGGAGACCGCGCTGTGGACCGGCGCAGAGCCGACGCCCGAGTTCGGCAGCCAGCCGGCGGAGGTCGCCCCGGCCGGCCGGATCCTGGTCGTCGACGACAACGCGGACCTGCGTGAGCACGTCACCCGGTTACTCTCCCCGACCTGGGAAGTGGTCACCGCGAACGATGGCCTGGTGGCCCTGCCGCTGGCCCGTGAGGGTGGATTCGACCTTGTGCTCGCCGACGTGATGATGCCCCGGCTGGACGGGTTCGGCCTGGTCGGCACGCTGCGCGCGGACCCGCGTACCCGGCACGTGCCGATCGTGCTGCTCTCCGCCCGGGCGGGCTCCGCGGAGGCGGTCGCCGGCCTCTCCGCCGGCGCCGACGACTACCTCACCAAGCCCTTCTCCGGGCAGGAGCTGATCGCCCGGGTCCGGGCCAACGTCGAGCTGGGCCAGCTGCGTGGGCAGATCATCCGCCGGCTCCGGGCGCTGGCCGACGCCGCCGTGGCGGTGAACACCGCCCGGTCCACCGCCGAGGTGCTTCGGATCGCCGCCCGGCACGCGCTCAGCCTCGCCGAGGCCGCCCGGGTGGTGGTCACCGCGAGCGGGGCCCGGGCCGAGGCGGATGCCGGGGGTACTGCCGCCACCGATCCGTCCTTCGTGGCCGAGCTGACCGGCACCGCCGGCGAGCAGCTCGGCGAGTTGCGGGTCTGGCGGCCGCCCGGCGACGACGCGCGGGCCGACGAGGCCGCACTGACCCAGCTGGCCCGGCTGGTCGGGGTGCGGCTGGAGAACGCCCAGCTCTACGAGACCGAGCACCGCGTCGCCACCACGCTGCAGCACAGCCTGCTGCCCCGGTCGTTGCCCCAGCTGCCCGGCGCGGTGGTGGCCAGCCGCTACCTGCCCGGCACCACCGATGTCGAGGTCGGTGGCGACTGGTACGACGTGATCGCGCTGGAGGGCGACGAGCTGGTGCTGGTCATCGGTGACGTCGTCGGCAAGGGGGTCCGGGCCGCGGCGGCGATGGGACAGCTGCGCAACGCGCTGCGGGCGTACGTCCTGGAGGGCTTCGACCCGGGTGAGTCGCTGACCCGGCTCAACCGGCTCGTCACGTCCACCGAGGGTCGCTCCTTCGCGACCGTGGTCTGCCTGCTGTTCAGCTCGCGTACCGGCCGGCTGCGGTACGCCAGCGCCGGCCACCCGTCCCCCCTGCTGATCCGCGGCGACGACGCGGCGTTCCTGCACGACCGTGCGCTCGGCCCACCGGTCGGCGCCATCCCCGACACGACGTACCGGGCGGTCGAGGGGGAGCTGCCCGTCGGCAGCCGGCTGCTGCTCTACACCGACGGGCTGATCGAGGACCGTCAGCTCGGCATCGACGATGCGCTGGCCCAGCTGCGCGTCGACGCGGCCATCCCCGGTGAGCACGTGGAGGACCTGATCGACGCGGTGGTCGAGCGGGTCGCCGGGCGGCCGCGCCGCGACGACGTGGCGGTGCTCGCCCTGGAGGCGGCCGAGCTGAACCGTTTCGCGTTGCGGCTGCCGGCGGACCCGACCCGGCTGAGCGTGCTGCGCAAGCGCCTGGAGGATTTCCTGGTCGCGCACGGGGTCGGCGAGACGGACCTGTTCGACCTGACCGTGGCGATCTCCGAGGCCGCCGCGAACGCCATCGAGCACCCGGTCCTGCCCGCCGAGCCGATGATCAGCGTGGAGGTGGCGATCGAGGACCGCACGGTGACCGCCACGGTGCGCGACAGCGGGCAGTGGCGGGAGTCGACCGGCTCCGGGTTCCGGGGGCGCGGGCTGGCTCTGATCAAGGCGTTGGGTGACCTGTCGGTGCGGCGTACCGACGAGGGCACCGAGGTCACGTTGCGCCGGCAGTTGCAGGCCTGAGCACGCGCGGCGGTCGCCGCGTACCGCGGGTGCCCACAGAGGGTGCGGAGCGCGGGCCTCTCAGGCCGGGCTCAGCCAGCTCTGGTCGCCCAGGCCGGAGATGTCCAGCACCCGACGGACCTGCCGGGACGGCAGCACGGTGAGTGTGCCGGGAAACTGCTGGGCGAGCCGGACCAGGGCGTGGATGGCGGCCGAGTCGAAGAAGGTGACCGCGCTCAGGTCGAGGGTGATCCGCGCGGCGGGCTCACGCAGCGCGGTCTGGAGCATGGTGTCGGCGGTCGACATGTCGACCTCGCCGGCCACCACCACCCGGAGGTGGTCACCGTCGGTCTCCGCGCTGGCGGAGAAGACGGGTGGTGCTCCTCCTTGATCCACGCAGACACCATGGCACAGCGGACCTGGCAGGGCAACAACCGGTCCGGACCGGCCGTGGCGCGGGTCACCAGCGGGTCCGGCGATAGGCTTGTGGCATGACCGTCCGTCCGCCGCTGACCCCAGGCACGCTCTCCCCGATGCGACCCGTGCCGGCCCACATTCCCCGACCGGAGTACGTGGGCAAGAAGCGTCCCCAGGAGTGGCGCGGCTCGCACGTGCAGACGCCGGAGACCATCGAGAAGATGCGGATCGCCAGCCGGCTGGCCGCCCAGGCGACCCAGCTCGCCGGTGAGCACTGCAAGCCGGGCGTGACCACCGACGAGATCGACCGGGTGGTGCACGAGTTCCTCTGCGACCACGACGCGTACCCGTCGACGCTCGGCTACAAGGGCTTCCCCAAGTCCTGCTGCACCAGCCTCAACGAGGTCATCTGCCACGGCATCCCGGACTCCACCGTCCTGAAGGACGGCGACATCATCAACGTCGACGTGACCGCGTACATCGGTGGGGTGCACGGCGACACCGACGCCACGTTCTGCGTCGGCGAGGTCAGCGAGGAGGCCCGGCTGCTGGTCGAGCGGACCCACGAGGCGATGATGCGCGGCATCCGCGCGGTCGCCCCGGGCCGGCAGATCAACGTGGTGGGCCGGGTCATCGAGTCGTACGCCAAGCGGTTCGGCTACGGCGTGGTCCGCGACTTCACCGGCCACGGCATCGGCGAGTCCTTCCACAGCGGGCTCTACGTGCCGCACTACGACAGCCCACGGCCCACCGACATCATGGAGCCGGGGATGACGTTCACCATCGAGCCGATGATCACGCTGGGCACCTACCAGTACGACATGTGGGACGACGGGTGGACCGTGGTCACCAAGGACCGGAAGTGGACGGCGCAGTTCGAGCACACCATCGTGGTGACCGACGACGGCCACGAGATCCTGACCCTGCCGTGACCGACACCCCGGCGGCGCTGCGCGAGGCGCACCACGCGGACGTCTCCGGCGGCTGGCTGCGCCCGGCCGTCTTCGGCGCGATGGACGGGCTGGTCACCAACATCGCCCTGATCGCCGGGGTCGGCGGCGGCGGGGTCTCGCCGCGCAGCATCGTGCTGACCGGCTCCGCCGGTCTGGTGGCCGGCGCGATCTCGATGGGGCTCGGCGAGTACACGAGCGTGCGCTCGGCCAACGAGCAGGTCGCCGCCGAGGTGGCCAAGGAACGGCGGGAGCTGGAGCGGCACCCCGAGGCGGAGGCCCGCGAGCTGGCCGACGCGTGGGTGGCCCGCGGCCTGCCGCGGGATTTGGCCACCCAGGTCGCGGAAGCGGTGCGGCGCGACCCGGAGGAGGCCCTGCGGGTGCACGTCCGTGAGGAGTTGGGCGTCGACCCCGACGACCAGCCCAGCCCGTGGACGGCCGCGATCTCCTCGTTCCTGTTCTTCTCGGTGGGCGCGCTGGTGCCGCTGCTGACGTACCTGTTCGGGGCCACCGAGCTGTGGCTGGCGCTCGCCGTCGGTGGGCTCGGGCTGTTCGCCGCCGGAGCGGTGGTGGCCCGGTTCACCAACCGGCCCTGGTGGACCAGCGGGTTGCGCCAGCTGGTGCTGGGCGCCGCGGCGGCCGCCGCCACCTACCTGATCGGCTCGCTGATCGGCGTGCAGGGCGGGCTGTGACGCCGGTCAGCCGGTGAGCAGCTCGTCGACCGTGCCGTCGACCGGGCGGCCACGGGCGGTGAGCTCCTCGGCCTGCCGGGCCAGCACCAACCCCACCTCGGTCATGTCCGCGCCGGCCAGCCCGGTGCGTCGCACCGCGTCCCCCGGGTCACGAAAGTAGGTGCGGCTCAGCAGCCCCGTCACCGTGGCCGCGGCCAGCCGTGCCTCGCCGAGCATCAGCAGCGCCTGATCCGTCTCGTACCACTCGGCCAACCGGGCGGCCCGGGCATGCGCCGCGCTGCCCCGGTACCAGGCCTGCCGGGCGGCGGTGCTGAACTCCGCCGGCCGGGCCCGGGCCAGCCGACCGAGGTGCTCGTCGCGCAGCGTCGGCAGCCAGCCGGTCGGGTCGTGCAGCGCCCGGGTGGTGACGTACCGGTCGGCGGTCAGCGGCCACAGGGGGGAGAGCACCCGGGCCTGCCCGAGGTAGTCATCGGCGGCGGCCACGGTCAGGTCGACCAGCACCCCGTCCACCCGCCGCGTCGCCGGTGCCGGGCCGGTGCCGGGCCGGTAGGTGACCACCAGCATGCCCACCTCGCGGTCTCCGCCGCCGTCGTCGTCGCCGTGCGCCAGCGGCCCGTGCACCGCGACCGCGAGCACATCGGCCGGGAAACGCCGCCGGGTAGCCGCGGCGACCTGCTCCGCCACCGTCCACCGTCGATCGTCGAGGCCCCGGTCGACACCGGCCTGCTCGCTCCTCGCGCTCACCGGGCCACCTTCGTTCGCGACTGCGGGGCTCGCAACACCGGCTCACTCCTCGCGCTCACCGGGCCACCTTCGTTCGCGACTGCGGGGCCCGCAACACCGGCTCACTCCTCGCGCTCACCGGACCACCCCCGCCTCGTGACTGAGCGTCAGCCTAGCCAGCCGGTGGCGGGCCGGCCGGCGCGCCGCGCCCGGTCGGCACCAGCCGGAAGATGCGAATCTCCCGGCCGCCGGCCCGCTGCACATACGTGCGGTACGCCGGCCACTCGGTCACCAGGAGCTGCCACAGCCGGTCCCGTTCCGCGCCGGTGGCCGGCTCGGCCCGTACCGGCACCCGACGTCCCTTCACGTCCACCTCGGCGGCCGGCTCGGCGAGCAGGTTCATCGCCCAGCCGGGCTGGTGGGTCTGCCCCCAGTTGGAGCCGATCACCACGTACGCGTCGCCGTCCGGCACGTAGAGCAGGGGATTGCTGCGCGGCCTGCCGGAGCGGCGGCCGGTCGTGGTGATCACCAGGGACGGGATCAGACCGAGCGCGACCACCCGGCCCCGGGTGAGCCGGCCGACGATCCGGTCGGCCGGCACCAGCAGGCGGGCGGCGGCGCCGAACCAGCGGTGGTGACCGACTCGACGGGTGAGGGTTCCCAGCACTGACACGCCGACAGTCTGCCGGCTGCCGCGCCCCGGCGGCACCCCCGAATGCCCCGCCGGAGAGCCCTGGTCAGTCCAGCCGCCGCTCGATCGGCAGCCGGGCGCGGGTGAACAGGCCCGCGCCGAGCATCGCCACCACCGGCACCAGCACCAGGACGCCGAGCGCCGGCCAGGGCACCAGGAACGGGTACGGCTCGCGCACCGGCCAGGCGGTGGCGTACTGCCGGTTGACCGAGAGCAGCACGATCGCGGCGGTGCCCAGCCCGGCCACGATGCCGAGCACCGAGCCGAGGCCGGCGATGATCCCGGCCTGGCAGATCGCCAGCAGCCGGCGTACCCCCGGGGCCGCGCCGACCGCCGCGAGGGTGGACAGCTCGGCGCGCCCCTCGGCGGCGGCGAGCGCGGTGGCTATCCCGGCCGCGCCCACCGTGATCAGCCCGGCCGCCGCCGCGAGCAACAGGAGCAGCGGTGAGTTGTCGCGTGGCGCGGCCCCCTCCTCCACGCTCAACGAGAATGTCCCCAACGACTGCAGGGCGGCGGTGAAGCGCTCCTGCTGGTGCACGTCCGGCGGGCTCGGGGTGCCTATCACCCAGCCGCTCGGGGACCAGCTCAGGCCGAGGTCTCGGGCCGCGCTCGGGGACAGCAGCAGGCTGGGCTGGCCGACCGTCGGGCTCAGCGCGTACGCGGGCACGTCGCCGGTGGTGACGATCGGCCCGTCCGACCCGCTCTCCACCTGGTTGACCTTCACGGTCACCCGGCCGTCGTGGAGATAGCGTCGGTCGGTCACCACGGCGCCCCCGGCGCGCAGCACCGCGGTGGCGGCGGCGGTCTCCGCCGGATCCGCGCCGATGAGGAGCGGCAGCGCGCTGCCGTCGTCCACCAGTGTCTGCACGTAGCTGCCGTAGTAGTCCCCGACCGGGACCACGCAGCGCGGGTCCGCCCGGGCCTGCCGGCGCTCCGCCTCGGAGAGGCCGTCCCCGGGTCGCCAGGGGCAGGCCCGCTCCGGTGGTAGCTCCGGCTCGACGAAGCAGTAGCCGCCGGGGGTGGCCGCCGGTTGGCAGGCCGCGGCGTGCAGCGGGGCCACCGCCTCGGCGTCGAGCTGCGCCCGGGCCGCCGTGGTGACCTGGGCCAGCGTGGGCGCGGGTTCCCGGGTCGACTCCGACGGGCTGACCAGCACGTGACCGGTCGGCAGGATCGGCTGGTAGGCGCGCGCTTCGCGGGCCCCGTTGCTGGCCAGGTACCCGCCGAGCGCGACGCTGCTGGCCACCGCCGCCATCACGGCGCAGATCGCCGGCGCGGCGGCGGCCCGGTTGCGGCTGGCGTCGCGCAGCGCGATCCGGGGCGCCAACGGCAGCACCCGGCCGAGGCGGGCCAGCGCGCCGATCAGGGTGGGCGTGCAGCAGACCAGGCCCAGTTCGCCGAGGATCAGGCCGGTCAGGATCACCGCCGGCGAGGTCTGGGTGGCCCCGAACGCCGCGAGCGCCGCCCCGCCGATCACCAGCGTCAGGCCGAGGACCAGCCACCGCGTCCGGGGCGGGGGCGGTGTGCGTCGCCCGGCGAGCCCGGCGATGACGTCCTGCCGGGCGGCGGTCCAGGCCGGTGCGAGCGCGGCGAGCACCCCGGCCAGCACGGCGACCCCACCGAGCAGGACCAGCGCCGACGGCCAGCAGCGGTACCCACCGAAGCGGGCGCCGAAGACGTACTGCTCGATCAGCGGGCGGCCGGCGAACGCGGCGCCGACGCCGAGCAGCAGGCCGGCGGCGGCGCCCAGCACACCCAGCACCACGCCGTCGGCGAGCACGACCCGACGAAGTTGGGCGGCGTCCCCTCCGGCCACCGCGACCAGCGCGAGGTCACGTCGCCGACGGCGGACGCCGACCGCGAAGGCCGGTCCGACCAGCAGCACGACCTCCAGCAGCCCGAGGCCGGCGATCAGCACGCCGGTGCTCAGGTCGGCCGCGTCGGCCGGACCGATGAGCCCGGGCCAGCGCCGGGACGGTTGCGCCGCCGGGCCGCTGGGGTGCCGAGGGGTGACCAGCACGCCGCGCTCGTTGAGCCGGGACACCAGCGCCGCGTCGACGCTGCCGGGCACGTCCACCAGCCAGGTGCTGCTCGGCTCCGGATCGGTGCGTGGCACGGCAGCGGGGTGCAGCGCCACCACCGGGCCGAGATTGTCGGGGAATTCGACCACCCCGACCACGGTGTACGCCCTGGTCCCGTCGGCGGTCGCCACGGCCCCACCGAGGCGCAGGTCCAGGCGCCGGAGCGCTGCCGGGCTCACCGCGACCTCGCCGGGCTGCAGCGGCGCCCGTCCGGCCCGGAACCGCACCAGCCCCCGGGCCAACGGGTCGGTGAGGTCCAGCACCCGTCCTTGCACGTTCTCGTCGCGCTCTGGTCCGTGCACCGCCAGCGGGAGTGGGGCGCGCACCTCGGTGACCCGGCTGCCCGGGCGGAGCAGCGCGGTCACCTCGGAGGCGGTCGCCAGCCGACGGCCCGACGCGTGGTCACCCTCCCGGGAATACCAGGTGTCGCCCCACTCGTCCTGTCCGATCGGGGTGTCGGCGAGCCAGCGAAGCTCCGCGTCGGCGACACCGAGCCGGCGGTCGATCCGCTCCTGCGGGGTCAGCTCGGCCATGTCGTAGCTGGCCGCCAGGAAGGCCAGCACCAGCACCGGCAGGGCGATCATCGCGAGCACCAGGACGGTTCGCCGGCGGGTCCGGCGCGACTCGCGCCGGGCGATCCGCAGCGCCGCCCGCCAGGAGCCGACCAGCTCGGCCAACCGCCGTCGGCCCGGTGGCGCGACCGGCGGGGCCGCCGGGGCGTCGGCGCGGCCGGGGGCCCGCAGCGCCCGGCGGATCGTCACCGGCCGCTGCCGGACAGCAGTTGCTCGACGCTGCCCAGCGGCGCGGTCGTGTCGACCAGCACCCCGTCGCGCAGGAACACCACCCGGTCGGCCCAGCCGGCGTGTCGCGCCTCGTGGGTGACCAGGACGCCGGCGGCGCCCGCGTCGACCCGGCGGCGCAGCAGGTGCAGCACGGCCTCGCCGGTCTGCGAGTCCAATGCCCCGGTCGGCTCGTCGGCGAGCACCAGTCGCCGCTCGCCGACCAGCGCGCGGGCGATGGCCACCCGCTGCTGCTGGCCGCCGGAGAGCTGGTCGGGGAACCGGTCGCCCAGCGCCGGCAGGCCCACCTCGGCCAGCGCGGCCAGGGCCGCGGCGCGGGCCCGGCGCCCGCCGGTGCCGTCGAGCTCCAGCGGGAGCGCGACGTTCTCCAGCGCGCTCAGGCTGCCCAGCAGGTTGAGCTGCTGGAAGATGTAGCCGATCCGGCGGCGGCGCAGCTGGGCCAGCCCTCTGCGGTCCAAAGCCCCCAACGGCTGCCCCTCGACCCGGACCTCGCCGCCGGTCGGGCGGTCCAGCCCGCCGGCGAGGGCCAGCAGCGTCGACTTGCCGGAGCCGGACGGACCCATCACGGCGACCAGCTCACCGGGCCGGACGACGAGGCTGACGCCGCGCAGGGCGTGCACCGCCGCGGGGCCGGCCCCGTGGGTGCGGTGGACGGCGCGTAGCTCCAGCACCGCGTCGTCCGCTCCGCTCACCGTCGCGCCTCCTCGTCGGCCCACCGCGCCGCGTCGGACGCCCCGGCGTCGCCCGGTCTGGGCAAGGGTGCCCCGGGGGCCGCGGGTTGGTGCCGCACCAGACTGGTCTCGCAGTGGTCCAGCCAGCGCACCTCCGCCTCGGCCTGGAACACCATCGAGTCCAGCACCAGCCGCCAGGGCAGGTCCTCCGGCCGGTCGCTGCCGTACTTCAACCGGGTCAACTCCTGCAACGCCCGCATCGTCGCGCTGCGCTGGGCCTGGACCACCGAGCGGACGTCCACGCCGGGGGTCGTCAGCGCCAGCGCCAGCTTGATCGCCAGTTCGTCACGGGGACGGTCGGTACGGCTGACCGGGGTGGCGAACCACAGCGCCAGGTCCGCCCGGCCGGCGTCGGTGATCTCGTACGGTCGTTGCCCGGCCTCGCTCTCCGGCAACGGGCGCACCAGACCGTCCCGCTCCAGGCGGGACAGCGTGGTGTAGACCTGCCCGATGTTCAGCGGCCAGGTCGAGCCGGTCGACTCCTCGAACGCGGCGCGAAGCTGGTAGCCGTACATCTGGCCGCGTTCGAGCAGGGCGAGCAACCCGTGACGGATGGACATGGCAACGGAGTATGCATACCTGGTATGCGCTCCGCAACCGCGGCGAACCCGTTCAGGCCGGGCGGCCGGGAAACGCGACAGTCGGCGGGGTGAGTCCGGCGGCCTTTCGCCACCTCGTGGCGCGCACGGCGTACTCGACCAGGGCGGCCAGCGCCTGGTCCCGGTCGGCGCCGGTGGTGGAGGCCAACGCGGCCCGCCAGTGCGCCGCCGTGCGCTCCTCCACCTCGACGGCCAGGCGCAACGCGCTCGCCCGGTCGGTGACCGGAAACGGCAGCGCGTACCCGGCCCGGTCCGCCGGCACCGTGCTGCCGGCGGTGCTGAGCTGCACCACCAGCGCGTCACGGCGGCGTCGGTGGGTGGCCTCCGCCTGGTGCGCGGCGTCCCGGGCCGCCCCGGTGAGCCGGACGCCGATCCGCCCGTAGGCGTAGATGGCCGCGTACTCGGCGGAGAGGGCGGCGGCGAGCGCCTCTGCGGCGGACGGCTGCCTCACTTCAGTGCCTCCTGGTGGGTGGCCCGGGCGGCGGCGATCGACCCGAGCAGCGCCGCCCGTTCCGCCGGGGCGGAGGCGCAGGCGACGGTGGCGGACCGCTGGCCGGTCTTCTCCAGCGTCCGCAGGGCGGTCAGCGCGCCGGCCGGGTCGGTCGCCGGGGCGATGGTCGGGTCCGCGGCGGGCGCCGACGGCACCGCTACCCCGATCACCCGGGCCAGCTCGGTGGCGTGCGCGGTGTGCGCCTCGGCGATGGGGCCGAGCCGGTCGGCCAGCTCCGGGTGCGCCGCGGCGCTCGCCCGGTGCGCCGCGGCCAGCGCGAGCGACTCGTCGACCATCGGCCGCAGCGGGTCCGGTGGCGGCGCCGGCTCGTCGTCACGGTCGAAAAGATCACAGCCGGTCAGCGGCGCCGCTGCGCCGCCGAGCGCCAGCAGCGCCCCGGCACGCAGGAGCTTTCGCCGGGAATGCCCGGATGCCTGGTCGCGCTGTGTCGTTCTGCCGATCCCCACCGGGCAAGTCAACACCATCCGCGCCGCTCCGGGGGCCACTGGCGTCGGTGCGCCGCCCGGCCCGCCGACGGGCAGGCGCGTTACGCTCTGCGCAGCCACCGGCGCGTCCGCTCCGGTGGCGTGCCGGCATGGCGGGACGAGCGGGACCGTCGACCAGGGAAAGGGTGCGGAGATGACGCAGCGTGGCCGTGCCACCAGGTCGACAGGTCGACCCCGCGACGGCGCGGGTCCCCGCGGTGGTGATCTCGCCGCGCGGCGTACCCGGTTGCGGGCTGTGATCGAGCCGGTGGTCAACGGCGTCGGCTACGACCTGGAGGACCTCTCGGTCTCCCGGGCCGGCCGGCGGCACGTGGTGCGGGTGATCGTGGACGCCGACGGCGGGATCGACCTGGACGCCGTCGCGGACGTCTCCCGCGCCGTCTCGGCCGCGCTGGACGCTGCCGAGGAGACCGGCGGCGACATCGTCGCCGGGGAGTACCAGCTGGAGGTCAGCTCGCCGGGAGTGGACCGGCCGCTCACCCTTCCCCGGCACTGGCGGCGCAACGTGGGGCGGCTGGTCAAGGTCACCGTCCGGGGCGCGGCCGCGCTGCCCGGCCAGCGCGGCGAGCAGCCCGCCGGTGACCGTCAGCTGACCGGCCGGGTGGTCGGCGCCGACGACGACGGCGTGCAGTTGGAGACCGACGACGGCCGCTCCACCTGGGCGTACGCCCAGCTGGGGCCGGGCCGGGTGCAGGTCGAGTTCACCAGGCTCGCCGAGCTGGGCGAATCGGACGAACTCGACGACGCGGACGAGACCGACGAGATCGACGATTCAGACGACATCGACGACGAAGATGATGTGGAGGACGAGGAGAGGTGAACATCGACCTCGCGGCGCTGCGCGCACTCGAGCGCGAGCGGGAGATCCCGTTCGACACGATTCTCGCGGCGATCGAGACCGCGTTGCTGACCGCCTACCGGCACACCGACGGTGCCGAGTCGCACGCCCGGGTGGAGATCGACCGTAAGTCCGGCGCCGCCCTGGTGTACGCGCAGGAGATGGACGAGGACGGCACCCTGGTGCGGGAGTGGGACGACACCCCCCACGACTTCGGCCGGATCGCCGCCATGACCGCCAAGCAGGTGATCCTCCAGCGGCTGCGGGAGGCCACCGACGAGGTGCACTTCGGCGAGTACGTCGGCCGCGAGGGCGACCTGGTCACCGGCGTGGTGCAGGCGCACGAGACGCGGACCGAGAAGGGCATCGTCAGCGTCGACCTGGGCAAGCTGGAGGGCGTGCTGCCGCAGTCCGAGCAGGTGCCCGGCGAGCGGTACGCGCACGGCGAGCGGATCCGCTGCGTGGTGGTGCACGTGGCCAAGGGCATGCGCGGGCCGCAGATCACCCTGTCCCGGTCGCACCCGGCGCTGGTCAAGAAGCTGTTCGCGCTGGAGGTGCCGGAGATCGCCGACGGCACGGTGGAGATCGGCGCGATCGCCCGTGAGGCAGGTCACCGTACGAAGATCGCCGTACGCTCCACCACCCCCGGGGTGAACGCCAAGGGCGCCTGTATCGGCCCGATGGGCCAGCGGGTGCGCGCGGTGATGAGCGAGCTGCACGGTGAGAAGATCGACATTATCGACTGGTCGGACGACCCGGCCACCTTCGTCGGCAACGCGTTGTCGCCGGCCAAGGCGCTGCGGGTCGAGGTGGTGGACCTGGCCGCCCGGGCCGCCCGGGTGACCGTTCCGGACTTCCAACTCTCCCTCGCCATCGGGCGGGAAGGGCAGAATGCCCGCCTCGCGGCCCGATTGACCGGTTGGCGGATCGACATTCGGTCCGACGCGGAGCAGACCAGTCCGGCTGCGCGGGGCGCGGCTGATCACGTGCCGGAACCGGGCGGCGCGATCTCGGGCAGCTAGGGGTAGACTTCCTCCAGTGGTACGACGCGCGCAGCCGGAGCGCACCTGTGTGGGTTGCCGGCAACGTGCGCCGGCCAGCGAATTGCTGCGGATCGTCGCGGTCAGGGGCGAGGCTGGTTACAGCCTCCAGCCTGATCCGCTCCGCAGGCTGCCGGGTCGGGGAGCGAACATGCACCCGGATCCGGCCTGCTTCGCGCTGGCGGTGCGGCGCCGCGCCTTCGGGCGTGCGCTGCGCATCACCGAGGTCCTTGACCACGGTGTGCTGGCGGAGCACGTCGATGCGCCAACCACTACGTCCGGTCAGCCCGACCGGGCGAGGGTCGCTAGCAGGGTAGGACGACCGACATGAGCACACGATGAAGTCCCTGAAATGACCAGGCTTCAAGTGCACGAGTGAGGTCGCTGCGGGTGCTGCCCGCACGACCTCGGAGTGAGGAGTGCAGTGGCAGGCAAGGCCCGCGTACACGAGCTTGCAAAAGAGCTCGGGGTCGAGAGTAAGACCGTTCTCGCCAAGCTGAAGGAAATGGGCGAGTTCGTGAAGTCCGCGTCCAGCACCGTCGAGGCGCCCGTCGCCCGGCGGCTGCGTAACGCATTCGTCGCGTCCGCCGGTACTCCGGCGCCGGCCGCCCCGTCGGCGCCCGCGCCGGCGCCGGCTTCGACCCCGACCCCGACGCCGTCCCCGACCCCGGGCGCGCCTCGGGTCTCGGCCAAGCCGATGCCGCCTCGGCGGCCGGCCGCGCCGGCCCCGGGTCCGAAGCCGAAGGGTCCGGTGCCTGGCGCGCCGCAGCCGGCGGCCCCGGCTCCGGTCGCCAAGCCGGCGAGTGCCCACGACATCGAGGTGGCGGCCGCGGAGGCGCGTGCCGCCGCGCTGAAGGCTGAGCAGGAGGCCGCGGTCAAGGCCGCGCAGGCCGCCCGTCAGCAGCAGCGGGACAACGTCCGCCGGGAGCCTCCGGCCGACGGCAACCGCCCCGGCCCCGGCCCTCGGCCGGGTCCCACGGCGATGCCGCCCCGTCCCGGTTCGCCGGCCGCCCGTCCGGGCACGCCGGCTCCCGGTCCGGGTGCCCGGCCGGGCGGTCGCCCGCCGGCGCGCGGCGCCGGTAACAACCCGTTCGGTATCCAGGGTGGCCAGCAGCGGCCGCCGGCCGCCGGCGCGGGTGGACCGCGGCCCAGCACCCCGGCGGGCATGCCGCCGCGGCCGAGCCCGGCTTCCATGCCGCCGCGGCCCAGCCCGGCGTCCATGCCGAGCCAGCGTCCGGCTGCCGGTCGCCCCGGCCCCGGTGGCGGCGCAGGCCGTCCCGGTGGTGGCGCAGGTCGTCCCGGTGGCGGTGGCGGTGGTTTCCGTGGCGGTCCCGGCGGTGGCGCCGGTGGCGGTGGCGGTTACCGCGGCGGCCCCGGTGGCGGCGCAGGTGCCGGCGGTGGCGGTGGCTACCGTGGCGGCCCCGGCGGCGGTGGCGGTGCTCCCGGTGGCGGTTTCCGTCCGGGTGCTCCGGCCGGTGGTGGCGGTCGTCCGGGTGCGGGCGGTCGTGGCCGTGGCGGTGGCGCCGCGGGTGCCTTCGGGCGTCCGGGTGGCCGGCCGACGCGCGGTCGCAAGTCCAAGAAGCAGCGCAGACAGGAGTTCGACAACCTGTCGGCCCCGACCATGAGCTCGGGTGCTCCCCGGGGTCAGGGTCAGGTCGTCCGGCTCTCCCGTGGCGCTTCGCTGTCGGACTTCGCCGACAAGATCAACGCCAACCCGGGTTCGCTGGTCCAGGAGATGTTCAACCTGGGCGAGATGGTCACCGCGACCCAGTCCTGCTCTGACGACACCCTGCAGCTGCTGGGTGAGCACCTCGGATTCGACATCCAGATCGTCAGCCCGGAGGACGAGGACCGCGAGCTGCTCGCGCAGTTCAACATCGACCTCGACGCGGAGGTGGCCGAGGAGCGTCTGGTCAGCCGTGCGCCGGTCGTGACCGTCATGGGTCACGTCGACCACGGTAAGACCAAGCTGCTCGACGCGATCCGCAAGGCGAACGTCGTGGCCGGCGAGGCCGGTGGCATCACCCAGCACATCGGTGCCTACCAGGTCCACGTGCCGCACGACGGCGTGGACCGCGCGGTGACCTTCATCGACACCCCGGGTCACGAGGCGTTCACCGCCATGCGTGCTCGTGGTGCGCAGGTGACGGACATCGTGATCCTGGTGGTCGCGGCCGACGACGGCGTGATGCCGCAGACGATCGAGGCGTTGAACCACGCCAAGGCGGCCGACGTGCCGATCGTGGTCGCGGTCAACAAGGTCGACAAGCCGGAGGCCAACCCGGACAAGGTTCGCCAGCAGCTGACCGAGTACGGCCTGGTCGCCGAGGAGTACGGCGGCGAGACCATGTTCGTCAACGTGGCCGCGAAGCCGGGCATCGGCATCGAGGAGCTGCTCGAGGCTGTCCTGCTGACCGCCGACGCGTCGCTGGAGCTGACCGCTCCGATCGACGGGCCGGCGCAGGGTGTGGCCATCGAGGCGCACCTGGACAAGGGCCGCGGTGCGGTGGCGACGGTGCTGGTGCAGAAGGGCACCCTGCGGGCGGGCGACTCGATCGTCGCCGGTGGGGCGCACGGCCGGGTCCGGGCCATGCTCGACGAGAACGGCAACCAGGTCGCCGAGGCCGGGCCGGCGCGTCCGGTCATGGTCCTGGGTCTGACCGCGCCGCCCGGCGCGGGTGACACGTTCCTCGCCGCGGCGGACGACCGTACGGTGCGGCAGATCGCCGAGCAGCGCCAGGCGCGGCGGCGGGCGGCGGCATTCGCCAACTCCCGTGGTCGGGCCACCCTCGAGACGCTCATGGAGCAGCTCAAGGAGGGCGAGAAGACGTCGCTCAACCTCATCCTCAAGGGCGATGGCTCCGGTTCGGTGGAGGCCCTGGAGGACGCGCTGTTCAGCCTCGACATTCCCGAGGAGGTCCAGCTCAAGGTCCTCGACCGGGGCGTCGGCGCGATCACCGAGAGCAACGTCATGCTCGCGAGCGCCTCGTCCGAGCCGGTCACGATCATCGGCTTCAACGTGCGGGCCTCGAACAAGGTCCGTGAGATAGCCGACCGCGAGGGCGTGGAGATCCGGTACTACACCGTCATCTACCAGGCCATCGAGGAGATCGAGGCTGCGCTCAAGGGCCTGCTCAAGCCGGAGTACGAGGAGGTCGAGCTGGGCAGCGCGGAGATCCGCGACGTCTTCCGCTCGTCCAAGATCGGCAACATCTCCGGTTGTATCGTCCGGTCGGGCATCATCCGGCGCAACGCGAAGGCGCGCCTGCTTCGGGACGGGACGGTCGTGGCGGACAACCTCACGATCACCTCGCTCAAGCGGTTCAAGGACGACGCCACGGAGGTCCGCGAGGGCTTCGAGTGTGGTCTGACCCTGGGTGGTTACAACAACGTCCAGGTCGGCGACATCATCGAGACCTTCGAGATGCGGGAGAAGGTTCGCGCCTGATCCGGCGGTGACACGCTGATCAAGGGGTTTACGCCGAATGGCGTAAACCCCTTGATCATGCGGGGCGGGTTGGCGGTATCGTCCGGGGCGATGTTCACCGGAACCGCGGTCTTCGACCTGCTGCTGCCGGGCGACTCCCGGTCGCTCAAAGCCAAGAGATCATATGTACGGCCGATCGTGGCGGCGCTGCGCCGCTTCGAGGTGTCGGCCGCCGAGGTGGGAGCGCTCGACCTGCACGGTCGAGCGCAGATAGCGGTGGCCGTGGTGGCCGCCGAGGCGGCGCACGTCCGCGAGGTGCTGGACTCCTGCGAGCGCCTGGTGGCCGGTCGCCCCGAAGCCGAGCTGCTGTCGGTCCGGCGCCGGTTGTACGGCGCGGAGGACGACTGACCAGGGTGCCGGCGGTGCCGGGCGACCCGGCCGGTCGCGAAGGTAATGTTCGAGATGTTGGCCGGTCGGCCGGCGGCCCGCGGGTCGCCGCGTCGGCCGGGAGCAGGACGCCGTGGAGGTGGCGAGATGTCTGATCCGGCCAAGGTACGCCGGCACGCGGAACGGGTGCGTGAGCTGGTCGCGTCGGTGGTGCGGAGCCAGATCAAGGACCCGCGGCTCGGCATGATCACCATCACCGACGCCCGGATCACCGCGGACCTGCGCGACGCGACGGTCTTCTACACGGTGCTCGGGGACGCGGTGGCCCAGGCGGACACGGCGGCGGCGCTGGAGAGCGCCAAGGGGCTGCTGCGCAGCACCGTCGGCAAGGCGCTCGGGCTGCGGCACTCGCCGACGCTCACCTTCGTCCTGGACGACGTGCAGGACCAGGTCAAGCACATCGACGACCTGCTCGCCGCGGCCCGCAACGCGGACGCCGAGGTGCAGCGGCTCGCCGCTCAGGCGAAGTACGCGGGCGAGGCGCAGCCGTACCGGGTCGACGAGGACACCGACGAGACCGCCGAGACTGCCGAGGGCGCCGAGGTCCCGGAGAACCCCCGGGGTGGGGAAGCGCGGTGACCGGCACCGCCGGCCCCCAGCTCGCCACGGCGGTCGGTGCCGGCCCCACCCAGGCGGACTGGGCGGCGGCCGAGGCGCTGGTGCGCGCCCTTCCGCCGACCGGCCGGGTGCTGCTGATCTGTCACGTCAACCCGGACGGCGACGCGCTGGGCAGCATGCTCGGCTTCGGCCTGGGCCTGCGTCAGCTCGGCGTACGCCACCTGCAGGCGACCTTTCCCGGGCCGCCGGAGGTGCCTGAGCCGTTCCGGGGGATGCCGGGCCTGGACCTGCTGGTCCCGGCCAGCGCCGCGGATTCCGACCCGGACCTGGTGATCTGCTTCGACGCGGCGGGCGAGTCGCGCCTCGGTGAGCTGGTCGGGCGGCTGTCGTCCGCGCGCGCCGCGCTGGTGCTCGATCACCACGCCTCGAACAGCGGCTTCGGCACGGTCAACCTGGTCGACCCGGCCGCCGCGGCGACCTCCGTGGTGGCCGATCAGCTGCTGGCCCGGCTCGGTGTGCGGCTGGACCGGGCCATCGCGGAGTGCCTCTACGTGGCGCTGACCACGGACACGGGCTCGTTCCGGTTCGAGGCGACCACCCCGGCGGTGCACCAGCTGGCCGCCCGGCTGCTGGCCACCGGCATCTCACCCGGTGACATCTCCCGGCGGGTCTTCGACACCCGCCCCTTCGGCGCCGTCCGGCTCTTCGGCGAGGTGCTGGGCCGGGCCCGGCTGGAGCCGGCCGAGGCGGACGGTCGGGGTCTGGTGTGGACCTTCGCCACCCTAGACGACCTGGCCCGGCACGACCAGCGGCCGTACGTGCTGGAGGCGTTGATCGACTCGGTGCGGTGCACCGCCGAGGCGGACGTGAGCTGCGTGCTGAAGCAGACCAGGCCCGGCGAGTGGGCCGTGTCGATGCGCAGCAAGGGCGCGGTCGACGTCAGCCGGGTGGCGGTCGCGCTGGGCGGTGGCGGCCACAGGTTCGCGGCCGGGTTCACCGGCCGGGGCACCGTCGAGCAGGTGGTCGAGGCGATCCGCGGCCAGTTGGACGCGGCGCTGATCCGCCCCGGCGGCTGACCGGCCCCGCGCTGTCGTACGGGGTGGAAACGCCAGCCAGCTACCGCCCGGCGAGAGGCAAGATCAGGGTCAACTCCGGGGAGTGTTGGTCTTCCCGCGTTCGGTGAGACCGGGAAGAATTGCGGGATGGAGCAGCCGCACGACCTCACCGTGGAGGCCCCCCGCGCCTGGGACCGGCCTGCCGTCTCCGTACCGGTCCTCGTCTGCCTGTCGCTCGTCGGTGGCCGGTTCGCGTCATTCTCCACCGAGGCCAACCTGTACACCCTCGGCACCGGCGGGGTGCTGATCTGGCTCGGTCTGAGCAACCGGGTGCCCCGTCGCCCGGCGCCGCGCCGGCTGGGCGCGGGCGCGGCCTGGTGGGCGCTGCCGGTGGTGGTCTTCGGGGTCTTCGAAGGCGCCACCTTCGTGCTGGCGGTGGGTGACGAGTTCCCCACCTTCTCCCGGCTGGCCGATCCCCTGCTGGAGGATCATCTGACCCGCTCGGCAGTCTGGTTCGCCTGGCTGGCCGCGTTCTGGGGGTTGGTGCGCCGATGATGCGGGTGCTCGCGATCGGCGGCTTCCTCACCGCACTGGCCCTCTTCGGCATGGTCGAGTGGTTGGCCCGGCGGGAGGGCTCCCGGATCCCCACCCTGGGCGAGGTCTGCGCGTACGTGATGCGCTACGAGGTCGGCCCGGTGCCGGTGGGCCGGATCGGTCTGTTCGGCTTCTGGTGGTGGCTGGGCTGGCACTTCCTGGCCCGCTGAGCCGGCTCCCGGGCTGTCCAGATGGCGGGAACCGTGAGCAGTATGTGGACCTGAACGATAGCTTGGGAGACGGCCGGCACCGCGTTGCGGTGCAGGTCGCGGGTGGTGGTGCCACACCTCGTGCCGCCTCCCTCCAGGGTCGGACCGACCCGGGCTCATGCCGCCCAGCCGGCTGCTCCGGTAACCCCGGACCGCCGTGGGGCGCTCAGCACGACCGCCCGTGAGGGCCGCCGCGTGCCGGTGGCTCGCACCCTGGAAGGAGCGCCACCATGCCGAACAAGCCCAAGCCGGAGACCACCGACGACGCCCGCGAGCAGGCCCGCCGCGCGCTGCAGACGTCGATGGACACCCGTCAGTGACCCGACCCGTCCGGCGGTGACGCCGCCGACGGCCTCCGTCCACGGCGTCACCGCCCCACCGGCCTCGTCCCGCCCGCGCCGGGCCACCCACTGATCCCGCACCGCCGCACGGGTAGCCCCGCCGGTCATCGTTGGTAAGTGCTGGCCAACCTTGCGATCCTTACCGAGCTCATGACAGGATCGCCGGCGATGGACACCAGCACGCTTGCCGCGTCCCCCCGCCGGATCGCCGGCCTCGCCCTGCCCGCCCTCGTGGTGCTGGCCGCCGAACCGCTCTACGTGCTGGTCGACACGGCCGTGGTCGGTCACCTCGGCCGGGTGCCGCTGGCCGCGCTCGCCGTGGGCGGCACGGTCATGACGCTCACCGCGTGGCTCGGCACCGTGGTCGCGTACGGCACCACCGGGCGTTCGGCCCGCCGCTTCGGCGCCGGCGACCGGGCGGCGGCGGTGGCCGAGGGGGTCCAGTCATCCTGGCTGGCGTTCGGTGTCGGGCTGCTGGTCGCCGTCGGCATGCAGCTCGGCGGAGGCGCGCTGGCACGTACCCTCGCCGGAGGTGGCGGTGAGGTGGCCGACGCCGCCGCGCAGTGGCTGCGCATCGCGGCGCTCGGCGCCCCCGGCCTGCTGCTCGCCGCCGCCGGCAACGGCTGGCTGCGCGGCGTGCAGGACACCCGCCGCCCGTTGGTCTTCGTGCTCGGCCCCAACCTGCTCTCCGCACTGCTCTGCCCGCTGCTGGTCTACCCCGCCGGGCTCGGCCTGGTGGGTTCCGCCGTGGCCAACGTGATCGCGCAGACGCTCGCCGGGGTGCTCTTCGCCGCGGCGCTGGTCGCCGAGCGGGTGTCGCTGCGCCCCCGGCCCCGGCTGATCCGCCAGCAGTTGGTGCTCAGCCGGGACCTGCTGATCCGGGGCGTGGCGTTCCAGGCCAGCTTCCTCTCCGCGACCGCCGTCGCCGCCCGCTTCGGCGCCGCCGCCGTCGGCGCCCACCAGATCGCGCTCCAGCTCTGGTTCTTCACCGCGCTGGTGCTCGACGCGCTGGCCATCGCCGCGCAGTCCCTGGTGGGCGCCGCGCTCGGGGCCGGCGACGAGGCGGGCGCACGGGCGCTGGCCCGCCGGATCGCACTGTTCGGCGGTATCTGCGGCGTCGGCTTCGCGCTGCTCATCGCCGCCGGCGCCGGCGTCGTTCCGTCGTGGTTCAGCTCCGACCCGGGGGTACGCGAGCAGGCCATGGTGGCCTGGCCCTGGTTCGTGGCCATGCAGCCGCTGGCCGGGGTGGTGTTCGCACTCGACGGCGTGCTCATCGGCGCCGGCGACGTGCGTTACCTGCGCAATCTCACCATCGTGGCGGCGCTCGGCGGCTTCCTGCCGGCCATCTGGCTGGCGTACGGGCTGGACCTGGGGCTGGGGGGCATCTGGGCCGGTCTCACCCTGTTCGTGGTGATCCGGCTGGTCGCCCTGCTGCTGCGAATGCGCACCGGCGCCTGGGCCGTCGTCGGCGCCGTTCGCTGAGGCGGGGCCTGCCCACACACTCCGGCGTCCGGGGCGTCTGGCAGGCTTGGCCGACGTGAGCACCGATGGTCTGATCGTGGTCGACAAATCCGGCGGCATGACGTCGCACGACGTGGTGGCGCGGATCCGCCGGCTGGCGAAGACGCGGCGGGTCGGACACGGCGGCACGCTCGACCCGATGGCCACAGGCGTGCTGGTGATCGGTGTGGGCCGGGCCACCCGGCTGCTGACGTACGTGATCGGCGCGGGCAAGAGCTACACCGGCACCATCCGGCTCGGCCAGGCCACCGTCACCGACGACGCCGAGGGCGACGTGATCGCCACCACCCCGGCCGGTCAGGTCACGGACGACGCGATCCGGGGCGCGCTGACCGCGTTGACCGGGGAGATCGACCAGGTGCCGAGTGCGGTCAGCGCCATCAAGATCGACGGGCAGCGGGCGTACAAGCGGGTGCGCGACGGGGAGAGCGTCGAGCTGCCGGCGCGGCGGGTCACCATCTCCCGCCTTGAGGTGCTGGCGATCCGCCGCACCGAGCCGGACGTGGTGGACGTGGACATCGACGTCACCTGCTCCTCCGGGACGTACATCCGGGCCATCGCCCGGGACGCGGGCCTGGCGCTCGGCGTCGGTGGGCATCTGACCGCGTTGCGCCGGACCGCGGTGGGCGGCTTCACCCTCGCCGAGGCGGCCACCCTCGACGAGCTGGAGCAGCGCGCGCCGGACGTGGTCAACCTGCCGCTCGACGCGGCGGCCGACCGGTTCTTTACACGCCGGGAGGCCACGCCCGACGAGGCGCGGGTGCTCGCCCACGGCGGGCCGCTGGACCCGGCCGGCCTCGCCGGGCCGTACGCCGTCTTCGGGCCGTCCGGCGGGCTGATCGCTATCGTCAGCGAGCGGGACGGGCGGGCCCGGGCGGAGATCGTGCTCGCCCCGGCGTGACGGCGGGCGCTGGTGCGCCGGCCCGCGCCCGGCGGCGCGGATCCGCCGGCGAGCGTTGACAAGGGGCCCTTCCTACGCACGAGGCGTTGAGAAGGGGCCCTTCCTTACGGAGAGGAGCGGCATGCAGCGGTGGCGTGGGTACGACGCGGCGCCCGGCGGGTGGGGGCGTTCGGTCGTCACCATCGGCGTCTTCGACGGCGTGCACAAGGGGCACCAGGCGACCATCGGGCACGCCGTGACCCGGGCCCGGGAGCTGGGCGTGCAGTCGGTCGTGGTCACCTTCGACCCGCACCCGGCCGAGGTGGTCCGCCCCGGCTCGCATCCGGCGGTGCTCACCGAGCCGGCCCGCAAGGCTGAGCTGATCGAGGCGCTCGGCGTGGACGTGCTCTGCGTGGTGCCGTTCACCCCGGAGTTCTCCCGGTTGCCCGCCGAGCAGTTCGTGCACGACGTCCTGGTCGAGCATCTGCACGCGGCCCTGGTGGTGGTCGGCAGCAACTTCCGCTTCGGGCACCGGGCGGCCGGCGACGTGGCGCTGCTGGAGACGCTGGGCCGCACCTTCGGCTTCGGCGTGGAGGGCGGCCCACTGGTCGCCGAGGACGGCACCGTCTTCTCCTCCACGTACATCCGCTCCTGCGTTGACGCGGGCGACGTGGGCGCGGCGGCGGCCGCTCTGGGTCGCCCGCACCGGCTGGAGGGCGTGGTGGTCCGTGGTGACCAGCGTGGGCGGGAGCTGGGCTTCCCCACCGCCAACCTGCTCTGCCACCGGTACGCGGCGGTGCCCGCCGACGGGGTGTACGCGGCCCGGCTGATCCGCCGCGGGCAGCGCGAGCCGCTGATGGCGGCGGTGTCGGTGGGCACCAACCCGACCTTCTCCGGCCGGGAGCGGCGGGTGGAGGCGTACGCGCTGGACTTCGACGGCGACCTCTACGGCGAGCGCCTGGCCCTGGACTTCGTGGCGCACCTGCGGGGGCAGATCCGGTACGACTCGATCGAGCCGTTGATCGCCCAGATGAAACAGGACGTCGAGCGCACGCGGCGCGCTTTGGGCTGATCGTCCCGGGCCAGGCAGCCCTCGCCGAGGCCCTTGACCGGGTGCTAGGGGCGAGTGCTGGTAGTCTGGCGGAAACGTCGGGTGACCGGCGTGGGGCCTCGCGTGCCTGCTCGACGCCGCGGGTGCGAGGTACCGGTCCGTTCCCGGTCCATCGGGACGACGGACACCTACTTGATCAACCCACTGAAACAGGGAGAACATGGCGCTCGACCAGGAAGCCAAGGCCACGATCCGCGCGGAGTACGCGACCGCCGAGGGCGACACCGGTTCGCCGGAGGTCCAGGTCGCGGTCCTCACCAAGCGGATCGCTGAGCTGACCGAGCACCTGAAGGTGCACAAGCACGACCACCACAGCCGCCGTGGGCTGCTGCTGCTGGTCGGCCGGCGCCGTCGGCTGCTCAACTACGTCCAGAAGAAGGACATTGCCCGCTACCGGTCGCTCATCGAGCGGCTCGGCCTGCGCCGGTGACGTGACGGGGGAGTGGCCGACCGGCCGCTCCCCCGATCGGCGTCCCACCTGAAGAACACGGGCCGCGCGACCACCCGACAGGGAGCCGGTCAGCGTACCGGTCTCCGGTAGTGGCCCCCGGGAATCCCGGCATCATGCCGGCCACCCGGGCGCTTCGATCGAAGACCGGCCGGCTGAGCAGTTCCCCGTGTCGTGGGGCCCACGACGCGAAGGAGCACTACAGCACATGACCGAGACCAACCTCGGCACCGAATCCCGCACCGCCGTGATCGACAACGGGTCCTTCGGCACCCGTGAGATCACCTTCTCCACCGGTCGGCTGGCTCGCCAGGCCGCCGGTTCCGTCGTCGCCCAGCTGGGCGAGACGGTCGTTCTCTCCGCCACCACCGCCGGTAAGCACCCGAAGGAGCAGTTCGATTTCTTCCCGCTGACCGTCGACGTCGAGGAGCGGATGTACGCCGTGGGCCGGATCCCCGGCTCGTTCTTCCGCCGTGAGGGCCGGCCCAGCGAGGACGCCATCCTCACCTGCCGGCTGATCGACCGGCCGCTGCGCCCGTCGTTCGTCAAGGGCCTGCGCAACGAGGTCCAGGTCGTCGAGACCGTCCTCGCGCTCGACCCGCAGCACCCGTACGACGTGGTGGCCATCAACGCCGCCTCGATGTCGACCAAGCTCTCCGGCCTGCCGTTCTCCGGTCCCATCGGGGCGACCCGGGTCGCGCACATCGACGGCCAGTGGGTCGCCTTCCCGACCCTGGAGGAGCTGGCCCGCGCCACCTTCGACATGGTCGTGGCCGGCCGCACGCTGCCGGACGGCGACGTCGCCATCATGATGGTCGAGGCCGAGGCCACGCCGCACGCCGTCGCCCTGATCTCGGCCGGTGCGACCGCGCCGACCGAGGAGATCGTGGCCAGCGGTCTGGAGGCCGCGAAGCCGGCGATCCGTGAGCTGTGCCGCGCGCAGAGCGAGCTGGCCGAGGTCGCCGCCAAGCCGGTCACCGAGTTCCCCGTCTTCCTGGACTACCAGGACGACGTGTACGACGCGGTCGCCGAGGTGGCCCGCACCGAGGTGGCCGAGGCGATCACCATCGCCGGCAAGGCCGACCGCGAGGAGGCCCTGGACCGGGTCAAGGCCCGGGTCGCCGAGGCGCTGGGTGGTCGGTTCGAGGGTCGGGAGAAGGAGCTCAGCGCTGCCTTCCGCTCGCTGACCAAGTCCGAGGTGCGCAACCGCGTGCTGCGTGAGCAGGTCCGCATGGACGGCCGTGGCCCGCGGGACATCCGCCCGCTGACCGCCGAGGTCGGCGTGCTGCCCCGGGTGCACGGTTCGGCGCTGTTCGAGCGGGGCGAGACCCAGATCCTGGGCGTCACGACGCTCAACATGCTCCGTATGGAGCAGATGGTGGACACGCTGTCCCCCGAGAACCGCAAGCGCTACATGCACAATTACAACTTCCCGCCGTACTCGACCGGTGAGACCGGCCGGGTCGGCTCGCCGAAGCGGCGCGAGATCGGCCACGGTGCGCTCGCCGAGCGGGCGCTGATTCCGGTGCTGCCGTCGCGCGAGGAGTTCCCGTACGCCATCCGGCAGGTCTCCGAGGCGCTCGGCTCCAACGGCTCCACCTCGATGGGTTCGGTCTGCGCTTCGACGCTGGGCCTGCTCAGCGCCGGTGTGCCGCTGAAGGCGCCGGTGGCCGGCATCGCGATGGGGCTCATCTCCGACGAGGTGGACGGCAAGACCCAGTACGTGACGCTGACGGACATCCTCGGTGCCGAGGACGCGTTCGGCGACATGGACTTCAAGGTCGCCGGCACGCCGGACTTCGTCACGGCGCTCCAGCTCGACACCAAGCTCGACGGCATCCCGTCGGACGTGCTGGCCGCCGCGCTGCAGCAGGCGAACGAGGCCCGGCAGGTCATCCTCGGGGTGATGCGGGCGGCGATCGAGGCTCCGGCCGAGATGTCGGACTACGCCCCGCGGGTCACCACCGTCAAGATCCCGGTCGACAAGATCGGCATGGTGATCGGCCCGAAGGGCCAGACCATCAACGCGATCCAGGACGAGACCGGCGCCGAGATCTCCATCGAGGACGACGGCACGATCTACGTCGGCGCCACCAACGGCCCGTCGGCCCAGGCGGCGGTCGACCGGATCAACGGGATCGCCAACCCGACGCTGCCCAAGCAGGGCGAGCGGTTCCTCGGCACGGTGGTCAAGACCGCCGCGTTCGGCGCGTTCATCTCGCTGCTGCCGGGCCGTGACGGCCTGCTGCACATCTCCAAGGTGGGCGACGGCAAGCGGGTCGAGCGCGTTGAGGACTTCCTCAACGTCGGCGACCGGGTCGAGGTCGAGATCGCGGACATCGACGCCCGCGGCAAGATCTACCTGGACAAGGTCCGGCCGGAGGGCGCCGAGGCGCCGGCCGCCGGTGAGGCCGCCGGTGGCGACCGGCCGGCCAGCCGCGACCGGGGTGACCGTGGCCCGCGTGACCGGGGCGACCGCGAGCGTGGCGGCGACCGGGGCGGCCGTGGTCCGGAGCGCGGCGACCGTGGCGAGGGCGGCGGCAACGGCGGCGGTGAGGGTGGCGAGGGCGGCGAGCGTCCGCGCCGCCGGACCCGGCACAGCTGATCGTTCCCTTCATCGCATCACCCACCCCTCGTCGATCTGGGAGCAGTACGTGAGTCGGGCCTTCAGTGCGCCGTTTCCTCCGGATCGACGGGGGGTGGCCGCGTCCCGGGACACCGGGGCGGGCCGCTCCGGCGGCACCGCCCGGGCGGTGACCCGGACGCTCAGCGACGACCCGCTGGGCGGCACGGTACGTCGTACCGTGTTGCCCAGCGGCCTGCGCGTGCTCACCGAGGCGATCCCGGCGATGCGCAGTGTCTCCTTCGGCATCTGGGTGGCGGTGGGCTCGCGGGACGAGACCGGCCCACAGGCCGGTGCCGCGCACTTTTTGGAGCACCTGCTCTTCAAGGGCACCCACAAGCGCAACGCCCTGGAGATCTCCTCGCAGATCGAGGCGGTGGGTGGCGAGACCAACGCCTTCACCACGAAGGAATACACCTGCTACTACGCCCGCGTGCTGGACGAGGACCTGCCGCTGGCGATCGACGTGATGTGCGACCTGGTCGCCGACTCGCTGCTGGAACCGGCCGACGTGGAGACCGAGCGCGGCGTGATCCTCGAAGAGATCGCCATGCACGACGACGAGCCCGGCGACGAGGTGCACGACCTCTTCGCCCGCGCCGTCTACGGTGACCACCCGCTGGGCCGCCTGATCTCCGGCACCGAGGAGACCGTCACGCCGATGACCCGGCGGCAGATCCAGAGCTTCTACCGGCGCCGTTACACCGCGCCGCAGATCGTCATCGCCGCCGCCGGCAACCTCGACCACGCCACGGTGGTCAAGCTGGTCCGCCAGGCGGTGCGCGGCACCCCGCTGGACAGCGACCCGGCGACCCCGGCACCGCACCGCGAGGCCACCCCTGCGGTACGGACGCGGCTTGCCACCACCGTGGTGGAGCCGAAGGAGACCGAGCAGGCGCACGTCATCCTCGGCTGCCCCGGCATCGACCGCATCGACGAGCGGCGCTTCGCCCTCGGGGTGCTCAACAACGTGCTCGGCGGCGGCATGTCCAGCCGGTTGTTCCAGGAGATCCGCGAGCAGCGCGGTCTGGCGTACTCGGTGTACTCCTACGCCAGCCAGTACGCCGACAGCGGCCTGTTTGCCGTCTACGCCGGCTGTGCTCCGGGCAAGGTGGACGAGGTGCTGGCCCTGACCCGTGCCGAGCTGGCCCGGGTGGCCGCCGAGGGGCTGACCGAGGCCGAGGTGGCCCGGGGCAAGGGGATGAGCAAGGGCTCGTTCGTGCTCGGCCTGGAGGACACCGGCTCGCGGATGAGCCGGCTGGCCAAGGGTGAGCTGCTCTACGGCGACCTGATGCCGGTCGACGAGCTGCTCCGCCGGGTCGACGAGGTCACCGTGGAGGATGTGAACGTCCTCGCCGCCGAGCTGCTCAGCCGACCGATGTCGCTGGCCGTGGTGGGCCCGTTCGGCGCCGGCGACTTCGCGGTCTGAGGTCTGCCGCCCGGCCCGGTCGAGGCATCCCGGTCGGGCGTCCCGGCCGGTGGAGCACAGCGGATCCGGCCGGAAGGGCCCGTCCCGATTGGGATAGGTTGTGCCCCGTGACTGATGAGCAGGGAAAGGCCCCGGCCCAGCAGCTGCGGGTCGGCGTGTTTGGTGCGCGCGGCCGAATGGGCATCGAGGTCTGCAAGGCGGTCGACGCCGCCGACGATCTCGCCCTGAGCGCGGCGATCGACCAGGGTGACAGCCGCTCCGCCGTCTCCACCGCTGAGGTGGTCGTCGACTTCACCACGCCTGACGTCGTCATGGACAACCTTCAGTGGTGCATCGAGCAGGGCATCAGTGCGGTGGTCGGCACGACCGGCTTCACTGAGCAGCGGCTGGAGCAGGTGCGCGGGTGGCTGGCCGACAAGCCCGAGGTGGGCGTGGTCATCGCCCCGAACTTCGGCATCGGCGCGGTGCTGATGATGCAGTTCGCCGCGCGCGCCGCCCGACACTTCGAGTCGGTCGAGATCATCGAGCAGCACCACCCGCGCAAGCTGGACGCCCCTAGCGGCACCGCCACCCACACCGCCCGGCAGATCGCCCAGGCCCGGGCCGAGGCCGGCCTCGGCCCGGTGCCGGACGCCACCAAGGACGAGGTGCTGGGTGCGCGCGGCGCCGAGATCGACGGGGTACGCGTCCACGCGGTGCGCGCCACCGGCCTGGTCGCCCACCAGGAGGTGCTGTTCGGCGGCACCGGCGAGACGCTGACCATCCGGCACGACTCGTACGACCGGGTGTCGTTCATGCCGGGTGTGCTGTTGGCCGTCCGCGCGGTGCGCAACCGCCCCGGCCTCACCGTCGGCTTGGACGCCCTGCTCGACTGACCGACCCCGGGTCCTTCCGGGGCGAAACCTGGTCGCGGCGCGGGTCCGACCGCCCCTACGCTGCCCCGATGATCGATGGCGGACATGGTGACCGGGCCGGGCGGCGAGTGACGCTGCGGCCGGTCGACGACGACAACTGGCGGGCGGTCGCCGACGTCGCCCCGCGCGACGACCAACGCCGGTTCGTGGCCGCGCTGGGCGCGCGTTACCTGCTGGTCAGCATGCGCTCGGAGGTGTGGAACTCGCTCGCGGTGTACGCCGACGAGACCGTCGTCGGCCACGTCATGTGGGGCGTGGACGACGACGGCTCGCACTGGATCGGCGGGATGCTGATCGACGCCGCCGAACAGGGCCAGGGCGTCGGCCGGGCCACCGTGCAGACGCTGGCCCCCTGGCTGGCGGCTCAAGACGGTAACCCCCCGGTCCGCCCGTCGTACCACCCCGACAACACCCCAGCCGCAGCCCTCTACACCTCCCTGGGCTTCCACCCCACCGGTGCGGTGGACGACGGCGAACTGATCGCCGAACGAATCCCCTGACCCGCCGCGATCTTGCACTTCCGGTCGGGACATAAGGTGCATCCTCCGCGTCTCGACCGCCGAAACTGCAAGATCGCCGGGTGTTCGGTCCGGCCTAGCGGAGGAGGGTCGGGGTTGTTGGGCGGCGTTGGGTGGGGAGGGCCGGGGTCAGCGGGGTGGGGAGACCGGTGACGGTGGCTTCGCCGGTGCGGTCGACCGTGACGTGCACGGGGGTGTTGGCCACGCGGAAGCCGTCGACCGCGACGGCACCGAGCTCTGCTCCCGCCAGGGGTGCCAGACGAACCGTGCCGCCCGGTACGTCCGGGTAGAGCCCCGTGGCGGCCTGGAGCAGCAGCACCGCGCCGGCCGCGGCCCACGCCTGCGGTCGGCACGCGGCCGGGTACGGCACCGGGCGGTTCACCAGTGATCGGTCGTCGCCGCCGTACAGCTCGGGCAGCCGGTAGTCGAACGCCTCGGCGGCGGCGAGCAACCCTTCGGCCAGGCCGAGCGCGGCGTCCCGATGCCCGGCCCGGGCCAGCCCGGCCAGCACGATCGCGGTGTCGTGCGTCCAGATCGAACCGCAGTGGTACGACAGCGGGCTGAAGCCGGCGTCCTCGGTGGACATGGTCCGCAGCCCGAAGCCACCGGCCAGCGTGTCCGTGGTGAGCAGGCGGGCGACCTGGTCCTCCTCGTCGCCCGTGAGCAGGCCGGTGCCGAGCAGGTGACCGATGTTGCTGGTCAACGAGTCGACCGGCCGCTTGTCCCGGTCCAGGGCCAGCGCGGGCTGCGGGCCGTACCGGCCGTCCACCCAGAAGCTGTCCCGGAACCGGCGGGCCAGCGCGGCCGCGTGCTCACGCCAGCGGTCCCCGCCGGGGCGGCCGAAGGCGTCCAGCAGCGCGGCGCCGTTCACCGCCGCCTCGTGCGCGTACCCCTGCACCTCGGCCAGCACGATCGGCGCGGTGGCCAGCGAGCCGTCGTGGAACCGGACGGCGTCGCCGGAGTCCTTCCAGCCCTGGTTGGACAGCCCGTGCCCGGTGGTGTCGACGTACTCGACCAGCCCGTCGCCGTCCGGGTCGGCGTGCTCGCCGAGCCAGCGCAGCGCCGCCTCCAGGTACGGCAGCAGCGGCTCGATCTGCTCGGCCGGCAGACCCCAGCGCCAGGCGTCGTGCAGCAGGTTGACCCAGAGCATGGTGGCGTCGACGGTGCCGTAGTAGACCGGTGGCAGGCGCAGCCCGTCGTCGGGCAGCGCGAACTCGTGCCGGCGCAGCTCGTGCAGGATCTTGCCGGGGGCCTCGCCGGTGGCCGGATCGACCCGGGTGCCCTGTCGCCGGGCCAGCACGCGCAGGGTGCCGGCGGCCAGGTCGGTGCCGAGCGGCAGCATCATCCGGGCGGCCCAGAGGCTGTCCCGGCCGAACAGGGTGAGGAACCAGGGCACCCCGGCGCCGAGGAAGACGTCGCGGGGTGCGCCGGTCTCGGCCAGTCGCAGCCCGCGCAGGTCGTCGAGGCTGCGGTCGAGCAGCCGGACCAGCCGCCGGTCGTCCGCGGTCACGTCGGGCCGGGACCACTCCGGCTCGCCGGCCGGGCCGATGACCACGGCGCGCGGATCCTCGACGGTCAGACGCCAACGCAGCACCGTCTCGCCGCCGGGAGGTAGCTCGACCGGCCAGGCCAGTCGGGGGGCGATGATCCGTTCCCCGGTGGCGAGCACGTCGGCACCCGCGCCGGTGACGGTGACCGTGATCCCCTCCGCCGACCAGGTGAGCACGCCGGGCTGACCGGTCTTGGCCTCCAGTGGGGTTACGGCGCCACCGGACTTGACCACCTCGATGGGCGCCAGGTCGCAGCCGAGGTCGATGCTGACGGTGGCGCGTACCGGCACGGTAGCGGTGGAGACGACCCGCAACTCCTCGGTGAGGCCGTCGCGGGTGGCCCGGCGGAGCCGGTCGACCCGGACGGTGGGGTCGGGCACGGGGTCGCCGAGCCAGCGCGCCAGGCTCACGAATCGGGCGCCGTGCGGGCCGTCGTCGCCGCGGGTCAGTCCTTCCAGCTCCCGGTCGTCGACCCGCAGCTCGGCCCGGGAGAGCACCCTGGCGTCGGCGTGGAAGACGCCCTGGACGCCGGTCGGGCGGATCTGCCCGGTCGCGTCCCCCAGCGCGCTGGTGGGGGCGAGGACCACCCCCACCAACTCGTGCAGGAGGGGTTGCAGCTGGCGTTCGATCACGGTGTGGCTCCAGATCCTCAGGGTGCGGGACGGACGTCTTGACAACGCGCCCCTGGCGGTGCAAAGTGCGAAACATTCCAGAAACTTGAACGATCTAATCCTGCCTTATCCAGATTGGATCGTTCAAGGTGGCGAGAGGGATTTAAGTGGCCGAAAAGGTGACCATCGCGACGGTGGCCCGGCACGCCCGAGTGAGCCGCCAGACAGTGTCCAACGTGCTCAACGCCCCGCACATCGTGCGGGAGGAGACCCGGCTACGGGTCCAGGACGCGATCAACGCGCTCGGCTACCGGGCCAACCAGGCCGCCCGGCAGATGCGCACCGGTCGGTCCCGGCTGATCGCCGCACGGATCGAGCCGACCCGCGACGGCATCAACGGTTCGGTGCTCGACCGCTTCCTGCACGGCCTCACCGAGACCGCCGACGCCGCCGGCTACCGGGTGCTGCTCTACACCGCCACCGACGACCAGCGGGAGATCGCCACCTACGACGACCTGCTGGGCACGTACGAGCTGGACGCGTTTGTGCTCGTCGGCACGAAGTACGGCGACCCGCGTACCGCCTGGCTCGCCGGCCGGGACGTGCCGTTCGTGACCTTCGGCCGGCCGTGGGACGCGCTCGACGCCCACCCGTGGGTGGACGTCGACGGCGCAGCCGGCACGGCCCAGGCCACCCGGCACCTGCTGTCCTCCGGGCACCGGCGGATCGCGTTCATCGGTTGGCCGCTCGGCTCCGGCGTCGGCGACGACCGCCGGGCCGGCTGGCGCGACGCGCTGCGCGCCGCCGGCGTCGACCCGACCGGGCTGCACCGGGAGACCGAGGACGGCATCGCCGAGGGCGAGCGGCTGATGCGCGACCTGCTCGTCACCGTGGCACCGACCGCTGTGGTCTGCGCCAGCGACTCGCTCGCCCTCGGCGCCCTCCAGGCGATCCGCGGCACCGACCCGCCCGTGTCGGTGATCGGCTTCGACGACACGCCGGTGGCCGCCGCGGTCGGGCTGGACAGCGTCAGCCAACCGCTCGGCGAGGCCGCCGCCCGGTGCGTGGACCTGCTCACCGGTGTCCTCGACGGCAACCACCAGACCTCCACCCACGTGCTGCTCCAGCCCGCGCTGGCGCTCCGGCACACCGCGTAGTCCCTTCCCTCACCAGGAGAAACCATGGCACCTCGAACCCTCACCCGGGCGGCGGTGGCCGGCCTCGCCGCCGTCGCCCTCCTCGGCTCCGCGGCCTGCGGCAGTGGCTTCGACGACTCCTCCGGCGACGCCACCCAGTCCAGCGGCCCGGCCAGCCTGCAGATCCTGATCGGCTCCTCGGGCGAGGCCGAGACCAAGGCCGTCCAGGACGCCGCGGCGAAGTGGGCCGGCAGCTCCGGCAACACCGCCACGGTCACCCCGGCGCAGGACCTCACCCAGCAGCTCGGCCAGGCCCTCGCCGGCGGCACCCCGCCGGACGTCTTCTACGTCGACGCGGCCCGGTTCGCCGACTACGCCAGCGTCGGCGCCCTGGAGCCGTACGGCGACAAGGTCAGCAACCCCAGCGACTTCTACGAGAGCCTGCGCACCGCCTTCACCTACGACGGCAAGCTCTACTGCGCGCCCAAGGACTTCTCCACCCTGGCCCTGCAGATCAACACCGACCTGTGGGCCAAGGCCGGGCTGACCGACGCCGACGTGCCGACCAACTGGGACCAGCTCACCGCGACCGCCCAGAAGATCAAGGCCAAGGGACAGGTCCCGCTGGCCCTCGGTGACACCCGCGACCGGATCGGCGCCTTCATGGTGCAGAACGGCGGCTGGCTGATGAGCAAGGACGGCAAGCAGGCCACCGCCGACACCCCGGAGAACCTGGCCGCCCTCCAGTACGTCAAGACCATGCTGACCACGGGCCTCGCCAAGTACCCGAAGCAGCTCGACGCCGGCTGGTCCGGTGAGGCGTTCGGCAAGGGCAAGGCCGTGATGACCATTGAGGGCAACTGGATCAAGGGCGCCCTCCAGAACGACTTCCCGAACATCAAGTACAAGGTCGTCCCGCTGCCGGCCGGCGCGAAGGGCCAGGGCACGCTCTCCTTCACCCAGTGCTGGGGCATCGCGGCCAAGAGCAAGTACAAGGACCAGGCGATCAAGTTCGTCGAGGCGATGACCAGCGGTGAGCAGCAGATGAGCTTCGCCAAGGCGTTCGGCGTGATGCCGTCCCGGCAGTCGGTGCGCGACCAGTACACCAGCGCCTTCCCGGCGGACAAGCCGTTCATCGACGGCGCCGCGTACGCCCAGGGCCCGGTGAACGCCCCGAAGATGGACAGCGTCCTGGTCGACCTGGACACCAGCCTGCAGGGCCTGACCAATGGTGACCCGAAGACGGTGCTGCAGAACTTCGACAAGAACGCGAAGGCGGCGCTCGGCGCCAGCTGACCTGTTGGGAAGGGCCCCTTCTTATCGCCAGGCATCAACAAGGGGCCCTTCCTTTCACCGTCGGTCCGAGTGAGGGAGGGAGGGGAGATGGCAACCGAAACACTGAGCGCCGTGGCCACCGCGTCCGGGGGGAGCCCCCGCCGGCGTCGGGGCGGCATCCGCAGCAACGAGAACGTCGCCGGCTGGCTCTTCGTCGCGCCGGTGATCGTCATTCTGGGGCTGTTCCTGCTGCTGCCGATCCTGATGGCGCTCTGGGTCAGCCTGACCGACTGGAACGGCCAGGGCAGCCCGTTCACCGGGGACGTTCCGTTCGTCGGCGCGCACAACTACACCCAGTTGTTCACCGAGGACGGGCTGGCCCGCCGCGACTTCATGACCAGCATCCGCAACAACATCTACTACGTGGCGATCGTGGTGCCGGCGCAGACCGTGCTCGCGCTCGGGCTGGCGCTGGTCGTCAACAACCGGATGCTGAAGGGCAAGAGCTTCTTCCGCAGCGCCTTCTACTTCCCCTCGGTCACCAGTTCGGTCGCGATCAGCGTGGTGTTCCTGTTCCTGTTCGCCAACTCCGGCGCGGTCAACGCGTTGCTCAGCGTCCTCGGCATCGACGGCCCGGAGTGGTTCGCCGACTCGCGGGGCGTGCTGCACCTGCTGTTCGGCGCGGTCGGCGTCGACTCGCCCCCGGCGGCGCTGGCCGACGGCGGGCCGTTCGGGCTGAGCTGGTGGGACTGGCTGGCCGGACCCAGCGTGGCGATGATGTCGATCATCACGCTGGTGGTCTGGACCACCTCCGGCACCTTCATGCTGATGTTCCTGGCCGGCCTGCAGAACGTGCCGGTGGCGCTGGACGAGGCGAGCACCCTCGACGGCGCGTCCCGGTGGCAGCGGTTCCGTCACGTCACCCTGCCGCTGATCCGGCCCACCACCTTCCTGGTGCTCACCCTCGGCCTGATCGGCTCCTGGCAGGTCTTCGACCAGGTGTACGTGATGAGCCAGGGCGACCCGGCCAAGACCACACTCACCCCGGCCTACCTGTCGTACCGGACCGCCTTCCGGGACTTCGACTACGGCTCGGGCGCGGCGATCTCGTTCGTGCTGTTCCTGATCATCATCGTGCTCACGCTGATCCAGCGCCGGGCGCTGGCCGAGCGGGACACCGACCGGCCGCGACGCGGCTGGCGGCGCCGACGCGTACCGGAGAGGTCCTGAGATGGCCGTGCTGACCGACCGCCCGGCGGCGGCGCCCGCGCGGCGCGACCAGCGCGCGGCCCGCACCCTGGCCACCCGCTTCCTGGGGTACGCGACGCTGATCTTCTTCGGGCTGGTGTTCCTCTACCCGTTCGTCATCCAGATCGGCAATTCACTCAAGACCGAGCCCGACGCGGCGGCCAACCCGCTCTCGCCGTTCCCGGACCCGCTCACGCTGGCCGGCTTCGAGCGGATCTTCTCCGGTACCAACTTCCCGCTCTGGCTGGGCAACTCCCTGCTGGTGACGGTGCTCGTCACGCTCGGCCGGGTGTTCTTCGACTCGCTCGCCGGATACGCGCTGGCCCGGCTGCGGTTCCGGGGACGCGGCGGGCTGTTCGCGGCGGTCATCGCGGTGATGGCGGTGCCCGGAGTGGTGCTGCTGATCCCGAAGTTCCTGGTGCTCAACCAGCTCGGCATCTACAACAGCTACGCGGGTCTGGTGGTGCCGCTGCTGGCCGACGCGGCAGGCGTGTTCATCATGAAGCAGTTCTTCGAGTCGATCCCGTTGAGCGTGGAGGAGGCCGCCCGGATCGACGGGGCGAGCATCTTCCGGACCTTCTGGTCGGTGGTGCTGCCGATGGCGAAACCGGCGCTGATCACCCTGACCATCCTGTCGTTCCAGGGCTCCTGGAACGAGTTTCCGCACAGCCTCGTGTCGGTGCAGGACCCGGACCTGTTCACCCTGCCGCGTGGGTTGGCCGACCTGGTCAGCGGCTCGCTCGGCAAGGGCACCCAGTATCCGCTCAAGCTGGGTGCGGCGCTGCTGGCCACCATCCCCGTCGCGATCATCTTCGTGCTGTTCCAGCGGTACTTCGTCCGGGATGCCAACGACGGCTCGGACAAAGGCTGACCGACCGGTGGGGCGGCTCCGACGGGCGGAGCCGCCACACCGGTCAGCTCTGCTGGAGGACGGACAGGATGTTGCCGGCCGGATCGGTGAACCACGCGATCGCCGGCCCCTGCCCGCGCATGACCCCCTTCTCGTCCTGCGGCATCCCGTCGTAGCGGGCGAAGTCGACCCCCCGCGCGATCAGCTCGTCGACCGCCCGGTCGATGTCGTCGACCGGGAAGTTGAGCACCGTGTAGGTCGCGGGGACGTGGTCATCCTTCGGATAGACCAGGACGGGCCGATCCCCGGCGATGTGCAGGGTCAGCAACCCGCCCATCGCGGCGTCCCGGGTGACCCGCAGGCCGAGCGTCTCGCCGTAGAACCGCTCGGCGCGCCCGGTGTCGTCCACCGAGAACCCGCTGAACGCCTTGGTGTCTGTGAACACGGTGATCTCCTCGTTGTCGACGTACGAGGGGTGGACGATGTCGCCGGCCGGAACTCATCGCCCGGCCGGCCTCATGGTCAGGGATCGAGACGGGCGGGCAGGCCGAAGCGCGCGAAGAGCCCCAGGTCGAGGTAGTGGGTGAGGCGAGCGATCCGGCCGTCGACGACCTCCGGCAGCTGGATCGAGAACGGCCGGTGCCCGCCCGCCGGGTCGGACCGGTACTGGGCCAGGGCCGGGCCGCCGTTGGCCGCCACCTGGATGAGCCGGGAACCACGGCAGCCGGCCCCCGGCCCGGCCAGCCAGCGGCCGATGTCGTCCGCGCCGCGCAGCCACATCCGGTACGGCGGCATGCTCTGGACGGCGTCGGCGCGCAGCAGGCCGACCAGGGCGTCGATGTCGTAGCGCTCGAAGACCTGCACGTAGCGGTCGAGCAGGTCGCGGTGCTCCCGATCCAGCGGCCGGCCCGGAGCGTCGCCGACCCGGTCGGCCAGCGTGGCCCGGGCCCGTTGCAGCGCGCTGTTGACCGCGGGCACGGTGGTGTCGAGCAGGCCGGCGACCTCCTCGGCCCGCCACCGCAGCACGTCCCGCAGGATCAGCACCGCACGCTGCCGGGCCGGCAGATGCTGGAGCGCGGCGACGAACGCCAACCGGACCGACTCCCGAACCACCGTCAGCTCGGCCGGATCGGCCGCCGTCGGCAGCACCGCCGCGTCCGGCGCGGGCCCCACCCAGCCGGTCTCGGGATCGCCCACCGCCGTGGCCACCGGCGACGAGGGATCGCCGAAGTCCATCGGCAGGGCCCGCCGTCGGCGACCCCGCAGCAGGTCCAGGCAGACGTTGGTGGCGATCCGGTAGAGCCAGGTGCGCGGGCTGGACCGGCCGTCGAAGCCGTCCCAGCCACGCCAGGCCCGCAGCAGCGTCTCCTGCACCGCGTCCTCGGCGTCGTACAGCGAGCCGAGCATCCGGTAGCAGTAGCCGGTCAGCTCGACCCGAAACTCCTCCAGCCGGCCATCCCCGGTCGGCGCCGTCACCGGCGCGGTCGCTGCGCTCATGGGCCGACGGTAGGCGACCCGTCCGACATCGGCACCCGCGACGGCCCGGACGCGCCGCCCCGACCCGGCCCCGCGACTCCGGCCGGGATCGCGCGTCAGTCGCCGGGCTGGTCGTCCGCCGGCACCTTCTCGGCCGGGACGCCCACGTGCAGGCGCACCTGGGGCACCAGCATGTCGTCGACGTCCAGCGCGCGGGCCGCGCCGTCGGGCTCCCAGCCGGTGCTGGTCAGGAACTTCCGGGTCGCCTCGTCGCCCTCGAACGCCCAGGCCACGGCCCGACTGAGCCCGTCCTCCCGCCACAGGTCGACCGTGGCGGCGAGCAGGCGGCTGCCGTGCCCACGCCGACCCCAGCGCGGCTCGACCAGCAGGTCGGTCACCGCGGCCACGTCCGGGCCGAGCGCCTCGGCCGGCTCGCCCGGGGCCAGCGCCTCGGCGTCGGCCGGGCCGGAGGCGGCGAACCCCACCAGATACGATTGCTCGGCCTGTTCGACGGCGACCAGCACCCGGTGCGCGCCCGAGGGCGGCTCCTGCACCGCGGCGCTCCACCGCCGGGCGAGGAACGCCTCGTCCAGGTTGTCGAGCACGTGCCGAGGCAGGATCCGGCGGTACGCGACCCGCCAGGTCGCGAGCTGAATGCGTGCGATCTCGCCGGCGTCCTCGGGACGCGCCGGGCGGACGTACCCGAGAGCCATGGGACGGAAGCCTACGCAGGGCCAGGGAGGCGACGGTGGCGCAGGGTGCCAACAGGACGGCCGCGCAGGTCGTCGGGGTGGTGGTGCTCGCCGCGGCGGTCACCGCGTTCCTCGCCGTCGCGGCCGTCCGGCACGGCTTCTTCGACCTAAAGGTCTACTACGGCGCGTTGACGTGGTGGGTGCACGACGGCGGCGAGATCTACGACTACCTCAAGCCGGGCACCCAGTACGGCTTCACCTATCCGCCCTTCGCGGCGATGGTCATGCTGCCGATGGCGTACCTGCCGTGGTCGGCCGCGATCGTGGTGAGCGTGCTGGCCAGCGTGGTCACCACCACGGTGCTGATCTGGTGGCTGGTCGACCCGATCGCCCGCCGGGCCGGCTGGACCCGGTGGTTCGCCCTCGCCGTGGCGCTCTGCCTGGCCGCCGCGTTCGAGCCGATACGGGAGACGGTCAACTTCGGCCAGGTCAACACGCTGCTGCTCTTCCTGGTCGCGGTGGACCTCCTGCGGCTGCTGCCCTCCGGTAACCGGTGGGCCGGGGTGGGCATCGGGTTGGCGACCGCGATCAAGCTGACCCCGGGCATCTTCATCGTCTACCTGCTGGTCACGGGGCGATGGCGGGCGGCGCTCACCGCCAGCGGCACCGCCGCCGGGGTGTCCCTGCTGGCCGGCGCGCTCTTCCCGGACGCCTCCCGGGAGTTCTGGACCGAGGCACTGTGGAACACCGGTCGGGTGGGCGAGCTGGCGTTCGTCTCCAACCAGTCGCTGCGCGGGGTGGTGGCCAGGCTCGACCCGGAGCACCCGAGCACCCTGCTCTGGCTGCTGCTGGTGCTCGGCACCCTGGCGCTCTGGGCCGGGCGGTCCCGGGCGGCCGTCGCGACGGGCGACGAGGCGACCGGCCTGGCGCTGACCGGTGCGGTGATGTGTCTGGTCAGCCCGGTCACCTGGGTGCACCACCTGGTCTGGCTGCTGCCCGCGCTGATCCTGCTGGTCGACAACGCGATGGCCGCGCCGGCCGGTAACCGGCGGCGGGTCCTGCTGGCCGCGGCGACCGTCGGGTACGCGCTGCTGATCAGCCGGACCGTCTGGTTCTGGGAGAAGGACTTCACCGGCGTCGACGGCTTCGTGGGGAGCAACGCCTACGTCTGGATCAGCCTGGCGCTGCTGGCCTTCCTGCCGATCCGCCGGTGGCTGGCGCCGGGCGGGTCAGTCGTCGAGGCGCCCGGCGTACCGCAGCTCGACCAGTCCGACGGGCGGGCTCCCACCGGCGAGCGGCACCTGGTAGGTCGACCGTTCACCGTCCGGTGACAACCCGGCCCGCTCGTAGAACCGGCGGGCCCGCCGATTCTCCGCCAGCACCCACAGCCGGTAGTCGGTCCAGCCCCGCTCGGTGAGCCCGGCTCGGGCGGCGGCCAGCAGCGCGGCGGCGGTGCCGTCGCCCCAGCACTCCGGCTCCACGTAGAGCGCCAGCACCTCGCCGACCGTCGGGTCCAGGTCGTCGCGGTCCTGGTTGCGGCGGTACGGCCCGAAGGTGGTGAAGCCAGCCACCAGCCCGTCCACCTCGCCGAGCAGGGTGGTGAACGGATGCTCGGGGTCGGCGGTGCCGATGTCGCGGCGGCGTTGCGCCCAGGCCAGCACGTTGAGCCGTCCGAGCACCTCGTCCGGCATGAAGCCGGCGTAGCCCGCCTGCCAGCCGTGCACGTGTACCCGGGCGACCGCCTCGGCGTCGTCCGGCTCCTCCCGGCGGATGGTCAGCATTGCACCGTTCTATGCCCCGGCGACCGTCCGAGTCCAGCTTCCCGCACCGGCGTCGTACCGATGATTTAAGGTCGCCGACGATGGCCGCACCGGAATCACTCTCGCTCGCCCAGGCCCGGCGGGTGGCGCTCGCCGCCCAGGGCTTCGCCGACCCGGCGCCGACCGGGGTGCCCACCCGGCGGCATCTGCGCCGGGTGCTCGACCGGGTCGGTCTGATCCAGATGGATTCGGTCAACGTGCTGCAACGCGCGCACTACCTGCCGCTCTACAGCCGGCTCGGGCCCTATCCGACCACCCTGCTCGACCAGGCCGCCTACCGCCGCCCACGGGAGCTCTTCGAATACTGGGGCCACGAGGCGTCGCTGGTCCCGGTCGGGCTGCACCCGATGCTGCGCTGGCGGATGGCCCGGGCGCACAGCGAGTCCTGGGGTGGCATGCGGCGGATCGCCCAGGAGCAGCCGGAGCTGGTCGCCTGGGTGCGCGACGAGGTGGCGGCCCGTGGTCCGCTGACCGCCGCCGAGATCGAGCACGACGCCCCCCGGGAGACCGGCAACTGGGGGTGGAACTGGTCGGCCGTGAAGCGCGCACTGGAATACCTGTTCTGGGCCGGCGAGGTGGCCGCCGCGGAGCGCACCACCTCCTTCGCCCGCCGCTACGACCTGCCCGAGCGGGTGCTGCCCGCCGCCGTGCTGGCCGCGCCGACCCCGACCGACGCCGAGGCGTACCGCAGCCTGGTGGCCCTCGCCGCGCGGTCGCTCGGAGTGGCCGCCGAGCCGGAGCTGCGCGACTACTTCCGGCTGCCGCTGGCCGGTGCCCGCCAGGCCGTCGCGGAGCTGGCCGAGGCGGGTGAGCTGGTGCCGGTCACCGTGCCGGGCTGGCGGCAGCCGGCCTGGCTGCACGCGAGCGCCCGGCTGCCGCGCTGGGTCCGGGGCAACACGCTGGTCAGCCCGTTCGACCCGCTGATCTGGGAGCGCGGCCGCACCGAACGGCTCTTCGACTTCACCTACCGGATCGAGATCTACGTCCCGGCGCCGCAGCGGGTGTACGGCTACTACGTGCTGCCATTCCTGCAGGGCGACCGGTTCACCGCGCGGGTCGACCTGAAGGCCGACCGCAGGGCCGGGGTGCTGCTGGTGCCGGCCGCGTGGATCGAGCCCGGCGCCGACCCGGGGGAGACCGCGGTGGCGCTCGCCGGCGAGCTGTACCGGCTGGCCGGCTGGCTCGGGCTGGACGCGGTGGCGCCCCCCGCGGCCGGCGATCTGGCCGGTCCGCTCACCGCCGCGTTGGCCGGCGTGTCCGGTGTACCGTGAGCGCGTGACGAGCACTCCCGGACCGGTCGACCAGCCGCAGCCCGCGCCCGGTGCGGTCGACCCGCGACCGGAAGCGCAGCCGGTCGCGTCGACCCCGACGGTCACCGCCGACCCGGCCGCTGGTTCGCCGGCCGGTGCTGTCGGAACCGACCCGGCCGGCTGGCCGACGAGCCCGCCGGGCGGATACCCGGCCCCCGAGCCGGACCGGCTCACCCGGTTCGTGCTGCGGCTCTACGAGCGCTCGCCGCGTTGGGCGGTGCCGCTGGCCGCGGTCGGCTGCGTCGCCGCCGGCATGGGCTACGCGCTGCTCAGCAACCCGACCCACGCCGACCCGGACGCCGCGCCGACCTGCCTGCTCAAGCTGACCACGGGGCTGGACTGTCCGGGCTGCGGCGGCACCCGAGCGCTCTGGTACGTGCTGCACGGTGACCTGCCGGCCGCCGCCCGGCACCACTTCCTGTTCGTCTTCGCGCTGCCGTTCCTGGCGTACCTCTTCGTGGCCTGGGCGGGCAACCAGGCGTTCGGCTGGCGGCTGCCCGAGCTGCGGATCAGCTCCAAGGTCATCGGTGGCTTCCTGGCCGCGTGGCTCGCCTTCTCGGTGCTGCGCAACCTGCCCTGGGCGCCGTTCACCGCGCTGTACGTCTGACCCCAGCGGCCCGGCTCCCCGAAGCCCGGAGGTGTGGTGCGGTGCGGCCGGTCTCTGCCCGGACCAGGACCGTCCTGTCGAGCTGCCCCAGACATGGGGCGCGGCGCCGTGCCCGGCCTGAGGTACCGGATGGCATCGGTCCGGAGAGCGCGGTTCGCCGGGTGGGCCGATGCCGAGATGGCAGGGGCTTGGACGGCGCGGGTCAGGCGGCACGGCTCGGCTGATGGGCGGCGATGCCGTGCCCCTTATCCGGGGCAGCTCGACAGGGCAGCCGGGGACATGGCCAGGGCCGGCCCGGCGCTGGCTCGGTTCGTCGAGACCTTCGACACCTGCGAAGCCACGAGGACCGCGAAGTGTCGGCGGTTTGGCGGCGACTGGGCGGTTTCGCCACCGCGAGCCCGAGTTGGGCGCAGGGCCAGGGACCACTACAGTCCGAGGCATGCCGGAGATGGTGCAGCCCCAGGTCAGGTTGATCGCGTGGACCCAGTTCGCGGCCCCGGACGACGTGCCGTGGTCGACGGACGCGGAGGGTGGCCAGGCGCTCGCCGAGTTCGCAGGCCGGGCCTGCTACCAGTCGTGGAAGAAGCCGAACCCGGCGACCGCCACCAACGCCGGCTACCTCGCGCACATCCTCGAGGTCGGGCACCTCTCGGTGCTGGAGCACGGCTCGGTCACCTTCTACTTCACCGGGGTGTCCCGCTCCTTCACCCATGAGCTGATCCGGCACCGGCACTTCTCGTACTCGCAGCTCTCCCAGCGGTACGTCCCGGAGCGGGACGCGGCCATGGTCGAGCCGGCGGTGATCGCCGACGACCCGGAGCTGCACAAGCGCTTCGTGGAGGCCGCCGAGGCGAGCGTGCGCGCGTACAACGAGCTGCTGGAGGGGCTGGAGCAGCGGTTCTCCGACGAGCCGAACGCGACGCTGCGCCGCAAGCAGGCCCGGCAGGCGGCCCGCGCGGTGCTGCCCAACGCCACCGAGACCCGGATCGTGGTCACCGGCAACTACCGGGCATGGCGGCACTTCATCGCGATGCGGGCCACCGAGCAGGCCGACGTCGAGATCCGTGAGCTGGCCGTGGAGTGCCTGCGCCAGTTGCAGGGGGTCGCCCCGAACGTGTTCGCCGACTTCGTGATCTCCACGCTGCCGGACGGCACCGAGGTGGCGGCCAGCCCGCACGAGGCGTCCTGAGGCCTTCCCCGGCAGGCCCCGGCTGGTCGTCCGCTAGGTTGGAGGGTATGACGCACGACCACCCTGACGCCGCCAACCGATCGGTGTCCCGCCCCTTCGGGCGGCTGCTCACGGCCATGGTGAGCCCGTTCACTCCCGACGGCTCGCTCGACCTCGACGGCGCCGCCCGTCTGGCGAGCCACCTGGTCGACGAGCAGGGCAACGACGCGCTGGTGGTCAACGGCACCACCGGTGAGTCGCCGACCACCACCGACGCGGAGAAGGAGCGTCTGATCCGGGCCGTGGCGGAGGCCGTCGGTGACCGCGCCAAGGTGGTCGCCGGCGTCGGCACCAACGACACCCGGCACACCATCGAGCTGGCCGCCGCCGCCGAGAAGGCGGGTGCGCACGGCCTGCTGGTGGTCACTCCGTACTACAACAAGCCGCCGCAGAGCGGCCTGCTGCGGCACTTCACGGCGGTGGCCGACGCGACCGGCCTGCCCGTGATGCTGTACGACATCCCGCACCGCGCCGGCGTGCCGATCGAGACCGAGACGCTGGTCCGGCTCGCCGAGCACGGCCGGATCGTCGCGGTGAAGGACGCCAAGGGCGACCTGACGGCCACCAGCTGGGTGACCAGCCGGACCTCCCTCGCCTTCTACAGCGGCGAGGACGCGCTCACCCTGCCGGCGCTGGCCGTCGGCAGTGTCGGCCTGGTCGGCACCTCCACGCACTTCACCGGGGCGCTGACCGCACAGATGATCGAGGCGTACGACGCGGGGGACATGCCGGCCGCGCTCGCCCTGCACCGGCGGCTGCTGCCGCTGTTCACCGGCATCTTCCGCACCCAGGGCACCATCCTGGTGAAGGCGGGCCTGGCGTCGCTGGGCCTGCCGGCCGGCCCGGTGCGACCCCCGCTGGTGGACGCCACCGACGACGAGATCGCCCAGCTGCGCGCGGACTTCGCGGCAGCGGGCCTGGAGCTTCCCGAATGATCGAACGACACGATGGGCGCCGAGTGACGGCGTCGCAGAATGAGGTGAACGCGTGACCGAGGCGCACATCGAGGCGGAACTGCCCCCGCCGCTGCCGGAAGGTGGCCTGCGGATCATCCCGCTCGGCGGGCTCGGCGCCATCGGTCGGAACATGACCGTCTTCGAATTCGACGGCAAGTTGCTGATCGTCGACTGCGGGGTGCTCTTCCCCGACGTCGAGCAGCCGGGCGTGGACCTGATCCTGCCCGACTTCGGCCCGATCCTGGACCGGCTGGCCGACGTCCAGGCGATCGTGCTGACCCACGGCCACGAGGACCACATCGGCGCGGTGCCCTACCTGCTCGCCCACAAGCCGGACATCCCGCTGGTCGGCTCGCAGTTCACCCTCGCCCTGGTCGAGGCGAAGCTGGCCGAGCGGCGGATCCAGCCGTACACGCTGACCGTGCGGGAGGGCGGCCGGGAACGGCTCGGCCCGTTCGAGTGTGAGTTCTTCGCGGTCAACCACTCGATCCCGGACGCCCTGGCCGTGGCCATCCGTACCCCGGCCGGCCTGGTGCTGCACACCGGCGACTTCAAGATGGACCAGCTCCCGCTGGACGGCCGGATCACCGACCTGGCCGGCTTCGCCCGGCTCGGCGCCGAGGGCGTCGACCTGCTGCTGTCCGACTCCACCAACGCGGAGATCCCCGGCTTCGTCACCCCGGAGCGGGAGATCGGGCCGGTGCTCGACTCGATCTTCGTGAAGGCGAAGGGCCGGATCATCGTGGCCTCGTTCGCCTCGCACGTGCACCGGGTGCAGCAGGTCTTCGACTCCGCCGCGGAGCACGGCCGCAAGGTGGCGCTGATCGGCCGGTCCATGGTCCGCAACATGGGCATCGCCCGGGACCTCGGCCTGCTCAACATCCCGGCCGGCCTGGTCATCGGGATCGAGGAGGCGACCACGCTTCCTCCGGACCAGATCGTGCTCATGTCCACCGGCTCGCAGGGCGAGCCGATGAGTGCGCTGGGCCGGATGGCCAGCGGCGACCACCGGCACATCACCATCGCCCCCGGTGACACCGTCGTGCTGGCCTCCTCGCTGGTGCCGGGCAACGAGACCTCGGTCTACCGGGTGATCAACCGGCTGGCCCGGGCCGGCGCGGTGGTCGTGCACAAGGACGTTGCCAAGGTGCACGTCTCCGGGCACGCCCCGGCCGGTGAGCTGCTCTACCTGCTCAACGTGGTCCGCCCCAGCAACCTGATGCCGGTGCACGGCGAGTGGCGCCACCTGCGCGCCCACGCCCGGTTGGGCATCGAGTCCGGGGTGGCCGCCGACCGGGTGGTGCTCTGCGAGGACGGCGACGTGGTCGACCTGGTCGAGGGCCGCGCCAGCCTGGTCGGGCACGTGAAGAGCCGGTACGTCTACGTCGACGGCCTCGCGGTCGGCGACGTCAGCGAGTCCCTGCTCACCGAGCGACGGATCCTCGGCGACGGCGGCTTCATCGCCACCACGGTGGTCGTCGACTCGGTCACCGGCAAGGTGGTCGCCGGCCCGACCCTGTCCGCGAAGGGCTTCTCCGAGGACCCGGAGGCGTTCAACCCGGTGATCCCGCTGGTCACCGAGGCGCTCAACCGGGCCGCCGCGGACGGCATCACCGACCCGCACCAGCTCCAGCAGATCGTCCGGCGGACCGTGGGGCGGTGGGTCAACGACGCGTACCGTCGTCGGCCGATGATCGTGCCCACCGTCGTCGAGGTCTGACACCCGCGCGTCACGACGCCCGCCCGCACCCCGTGTGCCGGCGGGCGTCGCCATTTCACGGGTCAGGGCAGCGCGGCGACCGCCTCGGCGTAGGCGACGCCGGTGGCGATCGCGGCGTCCACCAGCACCAGCAGCTGCGCCGGCGCCACCCCGTGCGCCAGGTCGGTGGCCACGTCGCCGGCCAGCACCAGATCCTCACCGAGGTCGTGCGCGTACGCCTTGGGCAGCAGCCGGTCGTGGTTCCACGCGTTGCAGAAGGCGTACGCCTCGGCGCGCCGCGCCACCGGCAGTCGGCGCACCGCCATGGCCCGGGTGTGCAGCACCTCGCCCCTCTCGCCCGCCCGACGGAACTGGATCACCGCGGCACCCCACCGGCCGACCACCGTGCCCCCCTCATCCACCAGGTACCGGTCGCCGCGCCGGTCCAGCGCCGCGGTGACCATGTCGAGGGTCAGCGCCAGCAGCTCACGTTCGCCCAGCCCGTCATCGGGACCCTCAACGGGCTCGTCGTCGGCGGGCAGCGGGACCGGCTCCGCGAGTGGGCGCTCGGCCAGCCAGGCAGCCATCCGACCGGAGTGGTGGCCGGTGCCGTTGCGGGCGTCGAAGCTGCCGGCCAGCTCGCTGGCGACCCCGACCAGCAGCGCACCGAGGGTGGCCACGTCCGGCTCGGTGGCCGGCCGGTCACCGTACGCGGGGCGGTGCACCGTCCGCCCGCCCAGGCCGGCCTCCACGGCCAGCCCGCAGACCAGGGCCCCCGCGGCGGCGAACTCCATCGCGGCGAGGTCGTCGGTGGGCCGGTCCAACCGGGGCAGCTGCTCGGTCAGGACCTCCAGCCCGCGTTCCAGATGCCCGCCCAGCGCGCAGAACCGCAGGTGCGCGGCGAGGTGCGGGAACGCCGCGCGCTCGCGCCGGTGCCGCCGGTACGCCCGCACGTGTGCCGCCGCGGCCCGCTCCGGCTCGCCGGCCCGCAGAGCGGGCAGCAGCCCCGCGACCAGCGCCCGCTCGGGCTGGTCCGTGCAGGCCCCCGGCTCGTCCGCGCACTCCCGCAGCTCGGCGAGCGCGGCTCGCCACTCGCCCCAGCCGGCGAGCAGCTCCGCGCGCCGGGCCGGGGCGCAGCCCGGGCAACCGCCGGTCGCCCCGGGACGCGTCCCCGCCCACCGCTGGTACCAGTGGCGGGCGGTGGGCTCGTCGCCGAGGTGGTCGGCGATCCGGCAGCGCAGCTCCGCGACGGTCGGCGCGTCGGGCCCGTCCGCGCCGACCCGGTGAGCCAGATCGTCGAGGAGGGACCGGGTCTGGTCCAGCCCGACCCGGGGGGTGCCGAGCAGCGCCTCCACCGCGAACCGCTGGTAGCGCAGCAGCGAACCGGCCTCGGCGTCGGTGAGCAGCTCGGGCCGGTGGTCGGTGGCGACCCGGCAGCGCCGGACCGGCTCGACCAGCCGCCACCGCTCCCCGTGCAGCAGGTACGCCTCGATCAGCGCGAAGCGGGCCTCCACCGCGGTCCGCGCGTCCCCGGCCGCGTCCGCCCGCTCGGCGAGCCCTTCCAGCGCCACCAGCCGGCCCGACCCGTCGGGCAGGTCCCGGGCGTCGGCGAGCGCCGTTACCAGCGCCGGAACGCGACGGACGGCGGCCCGGTCAGCGGGCCCGGCGCCCGGCGCGCCGGGATCGTCGGTCCGGCTGCTCGTGGACTCCTCCCGGCCGGTCATGCCGGCACCGCGCCGGGCAGCCGGCCGACCGCCACGGCGAGCTGGCAGCCGGCCGAGATGCCACAGTCGAGCAACTGGTCGAGCTGGTGCGGGGTCACCCCGCGCTCCAGATCGGTGATCACCTCGCCACAGACCCGAGCACGGCCGTCGTCGTCGACGTGCACGAACGCCTTCGGCCAGAGCCGGTCGTGGTTCCACGAGTTGCAGAAGGCGTACAGCGCGGGCACCTGCTCGATGGGGAAGGTCGGCGCGACCAGGGTGCGGACCTGGAGCAGCTCGCCGTCCCCGCCGAGGCGCAGGAACCAGATCAGGTTGTCGTCGAAGCGGCCCACCAGGTCGCCGTTGACGGCTCGACCGACCGGCCGGCCGCGCGCGGCGAGCACCGCCGCGACCAGTTCGCCGGTCAGCGGACGCAACGCGTCAGGGTGTCCGGCCAGCGGATCGTCCTCGAATCCCGGCGACGCCATCGGGCATCCCTTCTGAGGCGGATATCACGGCCGGCGGCGCGGTCCGTGGTGCGACGCGCGGACACGACCCGGAAAAGCGGCGATCTGCCGGGTCCCGCCGTTACCGTGACTCTATGGCGGGCCGTACCTCTCAGGCGAGCCGGCGACGCGGCGCGTCGCCGCGCGGTGGCACCAACAGCCGTGCCCGTCAACCGGCGAAGAAGACCCGGGCACCGGTTCGGCGCCGCACCGCGGCCGCCCGACCGGGGCCGGCCGTCTACGTGGGCCGCGCGATCGGTGCACTGTGGATGGGCCTGGCGCACGGGATGGGCTGGGCGGTGCGAGCCGCCGGCCGGCAGGCCGCCTCCGCCCGCGACCTCGACCCCGAGCACCGCCGCGACGGTGGCGGGCTGCTGCTGTTCGGCCTCGCCCTGCTCAGCGCCGTCGCGCTCTGGTTCTCCGGTGCGGGCCCGGTCGGCGCGCGGCTGGCCGACACCGTGCGGCTGTTCCTGGGCGCGATCTCCGTGGTCGTGCCGGTGCTGCTGATGATCGGAGCCTGGCGGTTGATGCGCCAGCCGGCCGATCCGGCACACCGGGGCCGGGGGCTGATCGGCTGGGGTTCACTGCTCGTGTCGACCGCCGCGCTGCTCCAGATCGGGCAGGACCCGGTCGACCCGGTGCAGCGTGACTTCGCCGGCGGTCTGGTCGGCGCCGGCGTCGGCGGCCTGCTGGAGCGCGCGGTCACCGCGTGGGTCGCGGTGCCGCTGCTGATCCTGCTGCTGCTCTTCGGCCTGCTCGTGGTTACCGCGACGCCGATCAACAAGATTCCCGAGCGGTTGGGTCTGCTCGCCGGTGGGCTGGTCGCCCCGCCGGACGCCACCGAGGAGGAGGCGGACGAGACGGCCCTGCGGCCGGCGCGTAAGCGACCGGCGAAGCGGATGCCGCCGCTGGTGGACCCGGACGACTTCGACGACCTGGACGGCGCCGACCTCCAGGAGACGATGGTGCTGCCGCGCAAGGCGCCGGCGAAGGTGCCGGCCAGCCGCAAGCCGGCCGAGCCACCGGAGCACTCGCCCGCGCCGACCCGGGCCGAGCAGCTCGCGTTGACCGGCCTGGCCGGCGACTACACCCTGCCGCCGGCCAACATGCTCAGCGCCGGCGCCGCCGCGAAGACCCGCAGCAAGGCCAACGACGAGGTCATCGCCGCGCTGACCGGGGTGTTCGACCAGTTCGACGTGGACGCCGCGGTCACCGGCTTCACCCGGGGCCCGACGGTCACCCGGTACGAAGTGGAGCTGGGGCACGGCGTCAAGGTCGAACGGATCACCCAGCTCTCCCGCAACATCGCGTACGCGGTCAAGTCGCCGGACGTGCGGATCCTCAGCCCGATCCCGGGCAAGAGCGCGGTCGGTGTGGAGATCCCCAACACCGACCCGGAGAACGTGGCGCTCGGCGACGTGCTGCGCTCGCGGGCGGCGACCAGCGACCACCACCCGATGGTGGTGGCGCTCGGCAAGGACATCGAGGGCGGCTACGTGGTGGCCAACCTCGCCAAGATGCCACACATCCTCATCGCGGGCGCGACGGGTGCTGGGAAGGCGCTGGCCCTCGATACACCGATCCCGACGCCTGACGGCTGGTCCACCATGGGTGCCCTCCGGGTAGGCGGGAAGGTGTTCGACGAGCAGGGCCGGCCGTGCACCATCGTCGCCGCCACCCCGGTCATGTATGACCGCCCCTGTTACGAGGTGGAGTTTTCCGATGGCACGGTCATCGTTGCCGACGCCCAGCATCAGTGGCAGACGACGACGAGGGCTGGCCGGACCCAGCGAACCCACCGTTGGAAGGATGGTTCCTACTGGTCCGTCAATGATGTGCAGCGGGTGACTGCACGGGCCGACACTGTGCTGTCGGATCTCGATCGGCCGGTGTCGACTGACGAGGTCATCGCAGATGTCGGCCAGCAGTTCCGGAACGTGCTGTACCGGATCGTGCGTGGGTTGCCCAAGGAACCAGGAAACGCGCTGACCAGCTACCTGCGGGGTAGTCGCGAGGTGACCCGCCGGGTCCCTACCTATTCCCGTCACCGGGTCTACCAGGCATTGCGCGAGCTTGTCGCAGATCCGGGACGATCAGGTCGGAGGCGCAGCTTTGACGATCGACCAGTCACGACGGCAGAGATAGCAGCCTCGCTACGGGTGGTCGGGCGTAGCGGATCCTGGACCAATCACGCGGTGGCAGTGTGCGGAGCGCTTGACTATCCAGAGCAGGATCTACCGATCGCGCCGTACACCTTGGGCTGCTGGCTGGGTGATGGCACCACCGGGTCGGCGGGTTTTACGTGCGACGAACAGGAGTTGCTGGACAACATTCGTCTGGACGGGTACGTCGTGACGAAGCATCCCGCCAGCCGGATGCAGTACACGATCTCGAACAGGCCGGAGCGGGACGGGCGAATCGCCGAGGCTGTGGAGCTATTCACCCGGGGCGTGAGCCTCGCTCGGGCGGCCAGGCAGCTCGGGGTCGGCCTTTCCGCGGTGTGTCTGGCAGCCCGCGGTCAGGAAAGGCTTCAGCCGCCGAGCCACATCGAGCCGGGAGCTCCTTCCCGTGACCGATACCGGACGCTGCGGCAGTTGTTCCGCGAGCTTGGTACGAAACACATCCCTGCCATCTATTTGCGATCTTCTGAGCAGCAGCGGCGAGCCCTGCTGGCGGGTCTGTTGGACACCGATGGCACGGTTTCCGCGCGAGGCGGAGTCGAGCTCGCACTCACCAATGAGCGTCTGGCGCAGGATGCTCTCGAGTTGATCATCGGGCTCGGTTACCAGGCCACAATGACGACCAAGCGGGTAAAAGGTCGGAGTGAGTTGACCTCCACCTGCTATCGGATCCACTTCACCCCGGCTGACAAGGTCTTTCGGCTGACGCGCAAAGCAAGCCGCCAGGTGATCAGTACGCGCGCGACGACCTCGCAGCGCTACATCGTGGACGTGCGGCCGATCCCCTCGGTACCCGTCCGATGCATCGAGGTCGACAGCCCGAGCCACCTGTACCTGGCCAGTCGTGCGTGCATCCCCACGCACAACTCCAGTTGCCTGAACACACTGCTGGTGTCCGTACTCACCAGGGCCACCCCGGACGAGGTGCGGCTGCTGCTGATCGACCCGAAGCGGGTCGAGATGACCGGCTACGAGGGCATCCCGCACCTGGTCACGCCCATCGTGACCAATGCCAAGAAGGCTGCCGACTCGCTGGACTGGGTCGTCCGTGAGATGGACATGCGCTACGACGACCTCGCCGCCAACGGGGTCCGGCACATCGACGACTTCAACCGCAAGGTGCGCAACGGCGAGATCAAGGCCCCGCCGGGCAGCGAGCGGGAGATGCGCCCGTACCCGTACCTGCTGGTGATCGTGGACGAGCTGGCCGACCTGATGATGGTGGCGCCGCGCGACGTGGAGGACTCCGTCGTCCGGATCACGCAGCTGGCCCGGGCGGCCGGCATCCACCTCGTGCTGGCCACCCAGCGGCCCTCGGTCGACGTGGTGACCGGTCTGATCAAGGCCAACGTGCCGTCCCGGCTGGCGTTCGCCACGTCCTCCCTGGCCGACTCGCGGGTCATCCTCGACCAGCCGGGCGCGGAGAAGCTGCTCGGCCGTGGTGACGGGCTCTTCCTGCCGATGGGCGCCTCGAAGCCGGTGCGGATCCAGGGCGCCTGGGTCACCGAGCGCGAGATCGCCGACGTGGTGAAGTTCTGCAAGGACCAGCGCGAGCCGGAGTTCCGCAAGGACGTGCTGGCCCCCGCGCAGGACACCAAGAAGAAGATCGACGAGGACATCGGCGACGACCTCGACCTGCTGACACAGGCGGTCGAGTTGGTGGTCACCTCGCAGTTCGGCTCGACCTCGATGCTCCAGCGCAAGCTGCGCGTCGGCTTCGCCAAGGCGGGCCGGCTGATGGACCTGATGGAGACCCGTGGCGTGGTCGGCCCCTCGGAGGGTTCCAAGGCGCGCGACGTGCTGGTCAAGCCGGACGAGATGGAGGAGGTCCTCGCCGGCCTGCGCGGCGACGGGGAATGACCGTGCAACGCGACGGGCCCGCCGGTGTCCGGCGGGCCCGCGGCGGAGAAGTGGTCAGTTGTTGATCAGCGCGGCGAAGACCACCAGGCCGATCACGGCCGCGACGACGCTGGCCGCGGCGGCGTACCAGCCCAGCGGCTTGTCGCCGAGCACGGCGCCGACGATGCCCGCGATCACGCCGAGCACGCCGAAGATGATCGGGTTGAGCAACAGGGCGAGGACCGCGAAGACGAAGCCCACGATGGTGAGGATCCGGGCGGCGTTGCTGCGCGGGCGGGCGGTGCTGGGCATGTCGGCCATGTCTGCCTCCGGTTGAGAGCCTGTCGTGATGGATCGATTTCTACCCACTGTGGGCGCTGGTCACGCGTAACGGTGCCGCGCCGCGCGGTACTCAGTGGAAGATCTTCAGGCCGACGACGCCGGCCACCACCAGCAGCAGGCACAGGATCCGAGGCAGGCTCGTCGACTCGCCGAGCGCCAGCATCCCGACCAGGGCGGTGCCGACCGCGCCGATGCCGACCCAGACCGCGTACCCGGTGCCGACCGGGATCTCCCGCAGCGCGTACGCCAGCCCGCCCATGCTCAGCAGCAGGGTCACCGCGAACACCAGCGACGGGACCAGCCGGCTGAAGCCGGCGCTGCGGTCCAGGGCGATCGCCCACGCCGTCTCCAACATTCCCGAGATCACCAGTACCAGCCAGGCCATCATTCACCTCACGGGGAGCGCCCGGGCTCTCGCGCCGGGACGAGCGGAGTCTGCACGTGACACGGGGCGTCTTGGCCTGACCGGGTACGCCCACCACTCGTCCGGAGTGGCCACGGGCGAACCGGGCCACCGCCATCGACGCTAGCACCGGGCCCCGTCGGCGGCGTGCGGTCGGTCGGTCCGCCGACGACTCGGTGACCCCCGCCACCCCACGTTGACCTGCACCTCACTTCAACTTGCAGTATGGCGGTCATGACCTTGCTCTACGCCGACCCCGAGGTCGCCGCCGCGCTGGACGCCGCCACCACGGTCGACGCCATGCGCGCCGCCCTGCTGGCCGCGTACGAGGGGCGGCTGGTCGCCCCGCCCCGGGCCGCCGCCCCGCTGGGTGGTGGGCGGATGGTGCTCACCGCTGGTCACCTCGTCGACGAGTGGTACGGCTTCCGCTCGTACGACACCTTCGGCCACCCGCAGGGCGAGCAGCTGGTGGTGCTGCACGACGCCCGCACCGGCGCGATCCGGGCGGTCGCGGTCGGCGAGGAGCTGGGTTCCCGGCGTACCGGAGGGCTGGGTGGCGTCGCGGTCGACGCGCTGGCCCGACCGGACGCGGCCACCCTCGGCGTGATCGGCTCCGGTCGGCAGGCGTGGACCCAGGTCTGGGCCGCCGCGGCGGTCCGCCCACTGCGGGAGGTGGTGGTGCACAGCCGCTCCGCCGCCCGGCGGGACGCCTTCGCCGCGCGGGTCCGCGCCGAACTGGGTGTGCCGGCCCGCGCGGTCGCCGAGCCCAGCGCGGCGGTGACCGCGCGGGACATGGTGGTGCTCGCCACCACCAGCCCGACCCCGGTGCTCCGCGCCGCCGACCTGAGCCCCGGCACGCACGTCAACGCGGTCGGCTTCAAGCAGCGTGATCGCAGCGAGTTCGGTGCCGACCTGCTGGACGCCGCCGACCTGCTGGTCACCGACTCGCCGGCCCAGGCGGCGGACTACCGGCCGCCGATGCTCGCCGCCACGCCCCCGTACGCCGGGCGGCTGCGCGACCTGGGCGGCATCCTGGCCGGCGCGGTCCCCGGCCGGACAACCGCGGACCAGGTCTCCGTCTTCTGCTCCACGGGTCTGGCCGGGACCGAGGTCTTCCTGCTCGACCGGCTGACCCGGGTGGGAGCCGCGACGCGCTGACCGGTTCGCGAGCCGGCGCGATCGGGACTGACCGAACAGTGGACGGTCGCATAGGCGACCGGGCGGAGTTGCCGGCCCCGGGAACCGATCATCATGGGGGCGACCGCCGCGACGGGGCCGGCGGAGCAACCCGAACGTGAGGTGTCATGAACCTCGGGCTGGTGCTGGTAGCTGTCCTGGTGGTGCTCGTCGTCGTGCTGCTGGTCGTCGCGGTCGGCGGCTACAACCGGCTCGTGCGGTTGCGGGCCCAGGTGCATGCGTCCTGGGCGCAGGTGGACGTCCAGCTCAAACGGCGACATTCGCTGATCCCCAACCTGGTGTCGACGGTGCAGGGCTACGCCGGGCACGAGCGGGCGACCCTGGAGGCGGTGACCGCCGCACGGGCCACGGCCACGACGGTGGCGGGTGGTGGGCCGGCGCGGGTCGACGCCGAGGATGCGTTGACGGTGGCGCTCGGCCGGCTGTTCGCCGTCGCCGAGGCGTACCCGCAGCTGCGGGCGAGTGAGAACTTCGCCGGGCTGCAGCGGGAGCTGGCCGCCACCGAGGACAAGATCGCCTACGCGAGGCAGTTCTACAACTCGTCCGTTCAATCGCTCAACACGGCCGTGCAGACCCTGCCCACCAACGTCATCGCCGGGCTGGGCGGCTTCCGTCCGGAGTCGTACTTCGAGGCGACCGGTCCGGAGCGCACTGACGTCTCCGTCCGGTTCTAGCCGCCCGCCGTGATGGGACTCTCCGACCCGGTCGTCGAGATCGGCCTGCCGGTCGCGAGCCTCGCCCTCTGGGCGCTGGTCTACGGGATCACCCGGCTGGCCAGCCGGCCCGCCGCCGTGGCCTCGGCGCCCCCTGCCATGGAGTTCCCCGGCCAGGAGCCGCCGGCCGTGGTCAGCCTGCTGGCCAACCGTTGGAAGATCACCGTGGACGCCGCCGAGTCCACCCTGCTCGACCTCGCCGCGCGCCACTACCTGGAGCTGCGCCAGGCCGGCCCCGATCCCCGGCACACCACGGTGCACCTGACCGGCCGCGCCCCCGACGACCTCAACCGGTACGAGCGGCAGGTCTTCGACCGGGTGACGGCCCGCGCGGTCGACAGGATGGTGCCGCTGACCGCACTGGGATTCTCGGAAGCCAACCGATCCGCCTCGTGGGCCAAGCGGCTGCGCCGGTCGATCGTGGCCGACGCCCAGCGGCTCGGGCTCTCCCGTCGGCGATTCTCGCGGGCACTGGTTGCCCTGCTCACCGTGCTCGGCGCTGTCGCCGCCGGCGGGGTCGCGGGCGGGGTCTGGCACTACGTGGCCCGCTCTGGCGAGGACCCGTTCGCTCCCGTCGCCGCCTTCCTCGTCACCATCGTCGCGCTCGCCGGCCTCGCCGGCCGGGACCTCGGAGAACGGGACACCCCCGCCGGCCGGGCCGCCGCCGCCCGCTGGCTGGGGTTTCGCGCCTGGCTCGCCGGGCACGAGAGCTTCGCCGACCTGCCGCCCGCCGCCGTCACGGTCTGGGACCGCTATCTGTCGTACGGGGCCGCGCTCGGCGTCACCCGGGTGGCTTCGCAGGTGATCGACCTGGGCATGGCCGACCGGAGACGGCTTTGGTCGTCGTACGGGGGCCGGTGGCGCCGGGTCAGCGTCAGCTATCCGCGCGGGCTGCCCAGGTACGGCCAGCCGCTGGGCTGGGTCGTCTTCCGGGCGTTGATCGCCGGCCTGCTGGGCTGGACGTTCGCTCGGGTGGTCGGCGGGGTGTTCCTCGCCTCGACCGGGGACTCGTCGGCCGGCTCGATGGGGTTCACCGACCTCCGCCCGGTCACGCTCGGCTTCGTCCTGCTCGGGTTCGCGCTGCTCGGCCTCGCCGGATATCTCCTCCTCCGGGCGCTGGTCGACCTGGTGGCCCCGGCCACGGTCACCGGCGAGGTGCTCTGGCACCAGGTGTGGCAGCGGCAGACGTCGGACGATGGGCCGGGGCGGACGATCAACCATTACCTCGTCATCGACGACGGCCACGCCGAGCGGCTCCGCGCCTGGATCATCCCGGAGCAGATCGCGGGGGAGTGCCGGCTCGGCGACGTGGTCACCGCACGGGTCCGGCCGTGGACCCGGCGGGTGCTCGGGGTGACCGTCCAGCGCGCCGCTCCCGAGCAGGCCGACCCGGACGCGTACGCCGACGACGACCTGCTGCCCGGCACCGCCCTGCCTGCCACGGCGACTCACCGCGCGGTCCAGCCGGAGCGCCTGCTCAGCGCGGCGGAGGTGGGCGCCGCGACCGGTCGGCGGGTGTCGTTGGTCAGACCGGCCACGAGCACCGGTCAGGTGCGGGGCACGGCGTCGTTCGTCGACGGCAGCGGGGCGACGGTCCTCGTGCTCCAGGTCACCCGGGGGATGATGGCGCGGTTCAACCTGACCGTCGGGCGGAGCACGGGTGTCCCGCTGCCCGGGGTGGGTGACGAGGCGTACGCCGGGCCGGATCGGGTGGTCGGTCGGCGGGGGGACCTCGTGCTGCTGCTGGTCCGCGGGCCGGGCGCCGGCGAGATCGAGGCCGCACAACTCGGCGGGCTGCTTTCTACCGCCCTGTCCCGACTGCCGAGCGAGTCCGCACCGCAGCACAGCGGGGCGGGCTGAGGAGCGGGCCGGGGACCGAAGGGGGTGCGCCCGATCTCTCGGCCGCCCGCGTGCACGGGCTTTCCCGGCTGGCCCGGTACCCTCGGATGGTGTCTGCCACCTCCCCTTCCGACTCCAGCTCGGCGCCGCTGGAGCTGTCGTCCGCCGCCGAGGGCCGTCGCGTCGCCCTGCTCACCCTGGGCTGTGCCCGCAACGAGGTCGACTCGGAGGAGCTGGCCGCCCGGCTGCACGCCGACGGCTGGCAGGTGACCACGGATGGTGAGGGCGCCGACGTGGTGGTCGTGAACACCTGCGGTTTCGTGGAGAAGGCCAAGCAGGACTCGATCCAGACCCTGCTCGCCGCCGCCGAGACCGGCGCGAAGGTGGTGGCCGCCGGCTGCATGGCCGAGCGGTACGGCCGGGAGCTGGCCGACAGCCTGCCCGAGGCGCAGGCGGTGCTGAGCTTCGACGACTACCCGGACATCGCCGCCCGACTGAACGCGGTCGTCGCCGGCGAGCAGGTCACCGCGCACACCCCCCGGGACCGGCGGGAGCTGCTGCCGCTCACCCCGGTGAAGCGGCGCGACGCCGCGGTGTCGCTGCCCGGCCACGGCACGCCGGCGCGCACGGCCGTCGACACCGACGAGCACACCCCGGCGCACCTGCGTCAGGTGCTGCGCCGCCGGCTGGACACCGGCCCGGTCGCCTCGCTGAAGCTGGCCAGCGGCTGCGACCGGCGCTGCGCGTTCTGCGCCATCCCGGCCTTCCGTGGGGCGTTCGTCTCGCGTACCCCTGACGAGCTGCTCGCCGAGGCCGAGTGGTTGGCCAAGTCCGGCGTCCGGGAGCTGGTGCTGGTCAGCGAGAACTCCACCTCCTACGGCAAGGACCTGGGCGATCCCCGGGCGCTGGAGAAGCTGCTGCCGCAGCTCGCCGCGGTGTCCGGCATCGTCCGGGTCCGGGTGAGCTACCTCCAGCCGGCCGAGACCCGGCCCGGGCTGGTCGAGGCGATCGCCGCCACGCCGGGGGTGGCTCCGTACTTCGACCTGTCGTTCCAGCACTCCAGCGAGCCGGTGCTGCGCCGGATGCGCCGGTTCGGCTCCACCGACCGGTTCCTGGAGCTGCTGGCGGGCGCCCGGGCGCTGGCCCCGGAGGCGGGCGCCCGGAGCAACTTCATCGTCGGCTTCCCCGGCGAGACCCGCGCCGACGTCGACGAGCTGGTCCGGTTCCTGACCGAGGCCCGGCTCGACGCGATCGGCATGTTCGACTACAGCGACGAGGACGGCACGGAGGCCGCCGGGCTCCCTGGCAAGGTCTCCGCCGCGACGATCAAGCGGCGCTACGACCGGCTCAGCGCGCTCGCCGACGAGCTCTGCTCGCAGCGGGCCGAGGATCGGCTCGGCTCGACCGTCGAGGTGCTGGTCGACTCGATCGTCGATGGCGTGGTGGAGGGCCGGGCGGCGCACCAGGCGCCGGAGGTGGACGGCTCCACCACCCTGGTCGCCCCGGTCGAGGGCGGGGTCGACCTGGCCGCGCTGCGCCCGGGTGACCTGGTGCGGGCCCGGGTGACCGGCACCGAAGGGGTGGACCTGCTCGCCGTGCCGGATGAGATGATCTCGGCGGCGCCCGGCGCGGCACGGTGACGGCGGGCCCGAGTGGAGCGGGGGAGCCAGGTGGTGCGGTGTCGGGAACGCCACGGCGGCCCGAGTGGGGCGAGCCGGTGACTGGGGCGACGGAGTCGACGCCGGCCCGGGTGGTTCCTCGGGTGCCGCCGGTGCTCAACGCGGCCAACGCGCTGACCGCGTTGCGGCTGGTGCTGGTGCCGGTCTTCGCCGCCTCGGTGGTCGTGTCCGCGATGAGCCACGCCGGTTGGCGGATGGCCGCGTGTCTGATCTTCGCGGTGGCGTCCGCGACCGACCTGGTGGACGGCTGGATCGCCCGCCGGTTCGGGCTGGTCACCTCGGTCGGCAAGGTCGCCGACCCGATCGCGGACAAGGCGCTCACAGGCGCCGCCCTGGTGCTGCTCTCCTGGTACGACCGGCTGCCCTGGTGGGTGACCGCGCTGATCCTCGTCCGTGAGCTGGGCATCACCGGGCTGCGGTTCTGGGTGATCCGGCACGGCGTGATCGCGGCCAGCCGAGGCGGAAAGATCAAGACTGCGCTCCAGATCCTGGCCATCGCCTGGTACCTCTGGCCGATGCCGGCCGCCCTCGCCGCCGTCGGCCCCTGGATCATGGCCGCCGCCGTCCTGGTCACCGTCGCCACCGGCTTCGACTACATAGCCCAGGCCCTCCGCCTCCGCCGCCCCCGCTGACCCCACCCGCGCTGCCCCCCCGGCCCCCGCCGCACCCCCCGTCGATCATGAAGTTATTGCCGTCCGGCGCGGCGTGTCGGGGCGATACCTTCATGATCGACAGCGCCGGTCCGGGAGGGTTGGGCGGGCACGGGTGGGGAAGGACGGGGTGTATGGAGCGAAAAGAGGGTCGGGAGCGGCCGGTGGGTAGCCCTGAGGTCGGTAGTCCCGCCGCGGGCGTGGTGCACAGCCTGTCGCAGAGGCACGAGACCCTGGCAACGGTCGAGTCGCTCAGCGGTGGGCTGCTCGCCGCCTCGATCGTGGAGATCGCCGGAGTCAGCGGGGTCTACCAGGGCGGGCTGGTGGTCTACGCCACCGATCTGAAGGCCGAGTTGGCCGGCGTACCGGCCGAGCTGCTGGCCGAGCGGGGGCCGGTGGACCCGGACGTGGCGGCGGCGCTCGCCGAGGGTGGCCGGAAGCGCTGCCGCGCGGACTGGGGGCTCGCCACCACCGGGGTCGCCGGTCCCGAGCCGCAGGACGGCAAGCCGGTCGGTCTCGTCTACGTCGCGGTCGCCGGCCCGAACGGCGGTGAGGTGCGCCAGCTCGACCTGGACGGCGGGCGGGACCACGTCCGCTCGACGGCGGTGACCGAGGCGCTGCGGCTGCTCGCCGAGCGGATCCACGCCGCCGATGCGGCGGACGCGGACGCCGCGGAAGCGGCGGGGACCGGCAGCGCCGCCGAGGCGGGAACCGCCGGGGCCGGGCGACGGTGAGTCGTCCCCGGCGAACCGACGGGCGGGGCGGGATGTCGCCCGGGCCCACACCGGGTACGGTTGCGGGAAGGCTTCGGCGCTCGGGGCCGGCGCGGTCCGCCGCGACCGGCTGCGGGACGCCGGGCGAGAGGTATCCCTCAGGGGGAGGTGCGATGGTCCTGCTACGCCGGGTGATCGGTGACGCACTGCGGGCGCGCCGGCAGGGGCAGCATCGCACCCTGCGCGAGGTGTCCACCGCCGCCAACGTCAGCCTCGGTTACCTCTCCGAGATCGAGCGCGGGCACAAGGAGCCGTCCAGCGAGCTGCTCGCCGCGATCTGCGACGCGCTCGGCGCCCGCCTGTCCGAGTTGCTGCGCGAGGTCAGCGACACGGTGGCGCTGGCCGAGCAGATGCCCGGGGTGCTGGTCCCGATGCAGGACGAGTCGGCCGAGGCCGTGCCCGTCGGCGCCGCCCCCACTGTGCGCCGGAACACCAACCGGGGCGTTCGCCAGGTCACCTCCGACGGCAAGGTCGCCGTCTCCGTCCGCCAGGAATCGCCGCTCAAGGCCACGCTGCGCAGCACCCGGGTCCGCCCCACCGAGCGCGACCGGGACGTGGTCTGCGCCGCCTGAACCCGTCCTTCCGGTTGACCATGGGCGAGTTGGCGCCAGCCGCGTAGGGTGGCGCGCAGGAGCTGCCGGTGTGCCGTCGACCGCCCGGTACGGATGCCTCGTTGGCCTCCGGCTGGGACGATGGAGACCGGCCGGGTCGTGGTCGGCCGGACCATCCGGCCGGGCCGCGGTGGAGCGACGCTACTGAGGGGATACGGCGGAGATGGCGAACCCGTTCGTCAAGGGCTGGAACTACCTGATGGCGCTCTTCGGTGCCAAGATCGACGAGCACGCCGATCCCAAGGTGCAGATTCAGCAGGCCATCGAGGATGCCCAGCGCCAGCACCAGGCGCTGGTTCAGCAGGCTGCCGCGGTGATCGGCAACCAGCGTCAGCTGGAGATGAAGCTGTCCCGGCAGATGTCCGAGGTCGAGCGGTTGCAGGGCAACGCCCGGCAGGCCCTGGTGCTCTCCGACCAGGCCCGGGCCAAGGGTGACGAGACCGAGGCCGCGCGGTTCGAGCAGTCCGCGCAGACCCTGGCCACCCAGCTGGTCTCCGCCGAGCAGGCCACCGAGGATCTCAAGACCCTGCACGACCAGGCGCTGGGCGCCGCCGCGCAGGCCCGCCGGGCGGTGGAGAACAACTCGATGATCCTTCAGCAGAAGCTCGCCGAGCGCACCAAGCTGCTCAGCCAGCTGGAGCAGGCCAAGATGCAGGAGACGGTGGCCCGCTCGCTGGAGTCGATGTCGTCGCTGACCGCACCCGGCACCACCCCGTCCCTGGACGAGGTCCGCGACCGCATCGAGCGGCGGTACGCCAACGCGATGGGCCGCGCGGAGCTGGCCGGCAACTCGGTCGAGGGACGGATGCTGGAGATTCAGAAGGCGACCATCGACTCGGCCGGCTCGGCCAGACTGGAACAGATCCGGTCCAGCATGGCCGGGGAACAGCTCGGCGGCGCTGCGCAGCGACCGGCCGTGCCGCAGGGCGAAACGACCGGCGCGGCCGCCCCGGCCAGCGACCCGGCCGCCGCTGCCCGGCTGGACGAGCTCCGGGCCAGCATGGCCCGCGAACGGGGCACCGGCGACCCGACCGCCGCCGGCTGAACGACCGGTCCGAGGAGGTCAGAGTGGCAGACGAGCGGACGCGGTACTTCCGTCGATTGGGCCGGCTGCGCCGGTCCGCCCGGCGGTGGAGCGTGCTGGCCGGTGGGCTCGGCGGCGCTGCGGCCGTCCTGACCCCGTACGCCGGCCTCGGTCTGCCCGACGCGGCCTGGGCCGGCACCGCGGGCGGTGCGCTGGCGCTAGCCGCCTGGCGCTGGATCGACCTGCGCGCGCTGGCCGCCCAGCCGGCGCCCCCGGCCCTGGACCCGGCCGAGGCCGCGGCCCGCTCGCGGGCCCGGCTGGTGGCGGCGGTCGAGCGGCTGCCGGTCGGTGCGGGTGTGCTGGCCGAGGTACGCCGGGTCCGCAGCCGGGTCGCGCTGCGCGGCACCAGTGCCGGGCAGCAGTGGGTCCGACTCGACCGGGCAGCCCTTACCCTGGCCGGGATGGCCCCCCGGCTCACCGGGCTGGCCGAGCCGGCGGTGCTGGAGGCCGCCGCCGCCGATCAGTCGCTGCGTGACCTGGCCGCCCGGGTGGCCAGCGTCGAACGGGCGCTGCGGCTGGCCCCGGCCGACGCCCGGGCACCGCTGGCCGAGGCGCACGGCGCGTTGACCGCCCAACTGGAGAGCGGGGTCGCGGCCTACGAACGGCTGGTGGTCGCCGCCGCCGGCTACCTGGCCGAGGACGCCCGACCCGAGACCGCCCACCCGGCCGCCGCCCGGCTCACCGAGGCGACCGACCTGCTGCACGGCGTGGCCTCGGCGCTGGCCGAGCTCCGTGCGGTCGGCTCCCCGCTGCGCGCACCCACCCGCTGACCGGCGCCCACCCGCTGACCGGCGCCGCGCACGTCGCCAGGTCACGGCGGAGTGGTGACCGGCATCGGGTCGGTGTACGGCGAGCTGCCCACGACGTTGAACGACCGGATCCGATAGTGGTAGGTCACGCCTCGCACCAGACCGGTGTTGGTGAAGCCGCGACCGGTCACCGTGAAGGTGGCCACCTCCCGACCGAAGGCCGGGTCCAGCGCCCGCTGCACGATGAACCCGGCCCCCGGGCCGACCGGTGTGCTCGCCGCCCAGGCCAGGACCACCGTCGCGGTGTCCGGCCCCGGCGCGCTGGCGGTGACACCGACCCCGCTCGGCGTGACCGGCGCGCGTGGGGTGCTCACCGCGGCCACCGTCGACCAGGCCGAGGCGGCGCCCAGGTACGTGGTCCGCACCCGGTAGTAGTACGTGGTGTCCGGGGCGACCGTGACGTCCAGGTGGTTGTCACCGACCCCGATCGCGGTGGTGCCCGGACCGCTGGTGAAGGTCGGGTTGGTGGCCCGCTGCACGTCGATGCCGGTGGCGAAGGAGCGGTTCGTCCAGCGCAGCGCCACCCGCAGCGGCGCGGCCGGCGGGATCGCCGCGGCCAGCCCGCTCGGTGTGGCCAGGTGCACCGAGGCGGGCACGCTGTTCGACCAGGACGAGTAGCTGACGGCGTTCTCCGCCCGGATCCGATAGTGGTAGGTGACCCCGGGGGTGACCGTCGCGTCGGTGTAGCGGGTGGCGGTGGCCGCGACGGTGATGGTGGTGACCTCGCCGCCGAAGGTCGCGTCGGTCGCCCGTTGCAGCAGGTGACTGGTGGCTGGCGGGCGACCGCCGTTGCCGGTCCAGGCCAGCGCGATCGCCGGGAGCGCGGTGGCCGAGCCGGGCGCCGGCGTGGCGGTCAGCCCGGTCGGTGCCTTCGGCGCCACCCGCAGCACCAACGGCCGGTTCATCCCGAGGTCGCGGTGGCCGGCGAGCTGGCTGTGCCAGCGGTACTCCCAGCCCAGGTTGACCAGATGGTTCACCACCAGGGCGGGTCGCCCGTCGGCCGGGCTGATCGGGGTCGAGCCGGTACGGGCGCCGGCCGGGCGGCCCGGGTCGAGCAGCCGGACGCTGTCGCCCAGCTTGAACGGCAGCGTCGGTGCGACCGGGCGTAGCGCCACCACCACGTCCTCCCGGGGATTGACCCGGACGATCTCCTTCCAGCCCAGCTCGCTGCCGTGTGGGAGCCGGAGCGTGCCGTCCCAGCCCACCCGGTTGATCAGCTGCACGTCGCAGCCGCCGATGCCCAGCGGCTCGGTCTGCCGCACGTTGCCGCTGATCCGCCAGAGCTGGGTCCCGTCGGTCGGCGCGCCGACCGGCACGGCCGGATCGGCGGCGAAGAGCACTTCGGTGACGGGGTCGGTGGGGCCGAGCGGCAGGGTCGCCGGGGTGAGCGGCCCGGCGTGCGGGTGCCCGACACCGAGTCGGCCGGCCAGCCGGCCGTGGTCGGGCTCGAAGACCTGTTGCGCGGCCTTCACCGCGACGGGCAGGGTGACCGGCCCGGTGGCGCCCGCCGGGGTGAAGGTGACCGTGCCGGCGTGCACCGGCACGGTCGTCTCCCGCGCGGTCCGCGTGCCGAACGCCGGATCGTACGCCGGCTGCGGCACGATCGGCGGGCGCTGGCTGGCCGCGTACGCGAGGGGCAGCCGGCCGCGCAGCCGGGCAAGGTCGTACGGCGGCGCCGGCGCTCCGGTCACCCGGAACTGGAGCAGCGTGCGGGTGTTCGGGCCGTACCCCGGCTCGGTGGGGGGTGGGCCGCCCTCGGCGCTCCGGTCCGGCGCGTCGGTGTGCTGGTCGTAGCGCGGGTCGAAGCCGGGCAGCGGCGCCGGGGCGTCGTTGTACAGGATCAGCGTGCTGCCCGGGGGTACGGCGGAGAAGTCGATGAGCACGTCGGCCCGCTCGCCGGGGGCGAGCAGCAGCGTGTGCCCGTCGACGTTCAGCACGGTCGGGTCGAGCCGGTCGTAGCGGTAGCCGATCGGCCGGTTCGGCAGCACCACCGGGGCGGGCAGCAGCCCGGCCTCGTTGCCGATCTGGATGAACGCCGGCCCGGCGGCGCGCGGGTCCGGCACCCCGCCGTCGCGCCCGTCGGTCGGCCAGTCCGGCGGTCGGTCCGCCGACCGCACAGCGGGCACCATCGGCACCTCACCGGCGTCGGGGTCGGCCAGAGCGCCGTCGTCCGTCCACATCGGTGAGTCCGAGCAGGCCCGGTAGAGCTGGAGGTTGAGGCTGCGGCCCAGGCAGGCGTTGAGGATCCGGAACCGGTACGCCCGCGGCCGCACCTCCAGGTACGGGTAGGCGGCGCCGTTGACCAGCGGGGTGTCGCCGTACACCTCGGGCACCGCGCACGGGTGCGGCGTGCCGGGGCCCAGCGGCGGCTCGTCCGGCGCGCCGACCGGGTCGTGGTGCGGGTTCGGCACCGGGCCGGGTCCGGTCGGCGGCGGTCCGCCGGTGACGCCGTCGGCCGTCGGCCAGCCGTCCACCGCGGGCCAGCCGTCGCTCCGGGTGCCGTCCGGGGCGGTGGTGCGCGACCAGGGGCCGTAGTCCCACCGGCCGGTCGGGTTGCGCCCGCCGGACCGGTACGGGTTCTGCCGGGGCTGGTAGACGTGTGGGTGCCAGAGGCTGCCCCGGGCACCCCAGCGTTCCCGGTCCCAGGTCGGGTCCTCGGCGGCCAGTTGGGTGTCGTCCGGCACGAACGTCTTGTCCTCGATGACCAGCGGTAGCTGGTCGGCCGGCAGCACCCCGTCCGCGACGAGCTGGTCCTCGGCCGGGTCGGTGAGCAGGTAGAGCGCGAGCTGCCCGCCGTAGACGGTGAGCCGGGCCAGGCCGAGGGTGTTGTCGTGGAACCACAGCAGCCGGCCGCTCTGCTCGTTGGGGTAGTAGAGCGTGGTGGCGCCGGCCCCGGGCGGCGGCATGTCCGGCACGTGGGTCAGGCCCGTCCCGGTCGGGTACGGGGTGATCTCCCCGGCCGGGGTGATCCACTGCCCCGGGTTGCCGGCGCTCGTCCAGCCGGTCTGCGCCCCGGCCAGGTGCAGCACCGCCCGGTTCTGCGGGTACGGCGCCGGGCCGTCCAGCGGCCCGGTGCCGGCCCCCTCGACCGTGTCGTCGACCGGCAGGAACAACTCGCCGGCCCGGCCGGTGGGGAGCTGGTTGATGAACTTCACCCGGACCGGCCGGCCCCGGCGGGCGAGAATCATCGGCCCGAGGTGCCAGGGCCGCTCCGGGGGCGCCACCGTGTTGTGGCCGGACGCGTCGGTGCCCAGGTTGAGCTGCCGGTAGCCGCGCAGCCGGGTGGCCGGCAGGTCCCGGTGCAGCCGTTGGGCGTACTCCTGCAGGCCGATCTCGTAGTAGTCGCATCCCGGATAGCTGATCGTGTCCGGCACCGCCACCGGCAGGTACCCACCGAGGTCGCTGCGGCCCAGCTGGCCCGGGGTGGGCAGCACGTCGACGAACTTGCGCAGCCCGGTGCCCGGCACGACCCGTCCGTGCGGATCGCGTGCCGGGCGGGGGCTGTGCGCGAAGTTCGGCACCGGGCCGAAGCAGTGCGGCACGACGGCCGGGTCGAGACTGGGCGCCGGGGCGGCCTCCTCGACGGTGCGTGCGGCCGGCACGGACGCCACCCGTCCATTGGCACCGCCGTTGCCGTCGCGGGCGCTCCGCTCGAACCAGGTGGAGCGGAGTCTGCGGAAAATCGCCATGGCTCTCCCCGGGGTCGGGGCACGAGGGCCGCCACCCCGGCGTGGCGACCTGGTCGGGCCCGGCACTCTGACGATCGGTGAGCACTCAACCGCAGCATGCGACTCCGGCGGCCGGTTAGGAATTACCCAATCGTCCGTATCTGGGGCGACCTCGGTCCAGGTGGGGTGGTCAGGCGGGCGGAGGGGCCTCCTGGTGCTCCGGTTGGCAGACCGGGCACCAGTAGGTGACACGTTCGCCCAGCTCCTGCTTGCGGATCGCGGTGCCGCAGCGGCGACAGGGTTGAGCGCGGCGGCCGTACACGTAGCTGGTCTTCCCCCGGTGCAGCGAGCCGGTGGTGCTCTGCGTCCAGCGGCCCCGGTTGGCGGCGAGCAGCCGCTGCGCCAGGGCCACCGTGCCGGCCAGGTCGGGCACCGCACGCACCGGCGTCCACGGCGACACCCCGCGCAGGAAGAGCACCTCGCACTTGTAGAGGTTGCCGACGCCGGCCAGGTTGCGCTGGTCCAGCAGCGCCTCGCCGATGGTCTGTTCAGGATGGGCGGCGAGCCGGCGGACCGCCTCGGCCGGGTCCCAGTCGGGGCCGAGCAGGTCGGGGCCGAGGTGGCCGACCAGGGTGTCCTCCTCTGCGGCGGGCACCAGGACCAGCTCGTGCAGGTGGTAGCCGACCGCGACCGCCCCGGGGCTGCGCAGCACCACCCGGATCAGGTGCGCCGGCCGGCCACTCCAACGTTCCCCCGGCGCGTACGCCCGCCAGGCGCCGTCCATTCGCAGGTGCGAGTGCAGCGTCCAGTGCGCCCCGCCCACGGTGGGCCCGCCGGTATTGGCGCGGCTCGGGTCCGGGGCGGTGAGGCGGAGCAGCAGGTGCTTGCCCCGGCTGGCCGACTCGCGGACGGTCCAACCGGTGAGGTCCGTGGTGGCCAACTGGGGCACCCGGAAATCACTGCCGGTGAGACGCGCGCCAGCCAGCGCGCGGTGCAGCACGCGCGCGGTGTTCCAGACGGTGTCGCCTTCGGGCACCCCGCTATCTTCCCTCCTTCGAGCAAGATTGGCATGTGTCGTCATTTGTACCCAGGTTCCTCATGATCTCCCGACATACGAGGGTCGGGGAGTTCTGAGGAGAATGCCCATGACACGACCCCGATGGCGTCCTCGCTCCGTCGTCCTCGTTCCCACCCTGGCTCTCGCGCTCACCGCCGCGCTCGTGCCCGCCACCAGCCCGGCCACCCCCGCAGCCGGCCAGCCGCTGACCCTCACCGCCGCCGCCCCCGGCGGCGAACGGTGGAACGCCGACCTGTCCGTCGTCGACCGGGACGTCAACGTCCGGCGCAGCGCCGCCGGGCTCCGGCTGCGGGAGGCTCGGGCCGCCGGGCACAGCCGCAGCGCGGTCGCCGAGGGAATGCTGCTGACCGCTCCGCGCACCCTCAGCCGGCCGGCCACCCGGGTCCGCGCCGAGATCACCGCCTCAGTCCCCGCCGGTGCCACAGTGGAGGCGCAGGTCCGGGGCTGGCGGGTCAGCGGCTGGACCGAGTGGCGGGGCGCCACCGCCGGCGCGGTCTTCGACCGGCCGGTCAGCCGGGTGCAGACCCGGGTGGTGCTCACCGCGTGGGCCGGTGGTGCCACCGCGACGGTACGCGGTGTCCAGCTCACCGCCGACGCGACCGCCGCCGTCTCCGCCGCCACCCCCGGCCTCACCTACCGGGTGTACGCCACCCGGATCGGGCTGGTCGGCGAGCTGACCGCCAACGGCCGTACGGTGCAGCCACAGGACCACTTCGTGGCGCTGCCGTCGCGTCGTGGGCTCTCCCCGCTCAACAGCGGCGACTACACCGTGCGGGTCTGCACCACCACCGGCTCGCGCTGTGAGTACGCGCCGGTCTGGGACGTCGGGCCGTGGAACACCCGCGACGACTACTGGAACCCGTCGGCCGTGCGGGAGAACTGGAAGAACCTGCCACAGGGTCGGCCCGAGGCACAGGCCGCGTACCAGTCCGGCTACAACGGCGGGCGGGACCAGTTCGGGCGTACGGTGCTCAACCCGGCCGGCATCGACCTGGCCGACGGCACGTTCTGGGACGGCTTGCAGCTGACCACCAACGCCTGGGTGGACGTGGCCTACCTGTGGACCGGTGGCGGGCCGCGCGGGGTGGTCGGCGACGAGCCGCTCAACATCCGCACCGGGGCCAGCACGTCGTACCCGATCCGTGGCCTCGCCGCCCGGTTCGCCAACGTGCCGATCCAGTGCTACGTCACCGGCCAGTCGGTGGCCGGCCCCTACCGCACCACCACCCGGTGGAACCGCCTGGCCAGCGGGCACTACGTCAGCCACGCGTACATCTCCGCCGTGTACGGCGGCTCCGTGCCGGTCTGCTGACCCGGACTCAGCCCCGCCGGGCGCCGTCCGGGCGCTCGTCGGGGCGGGCCAGGCGCACCATGTCCTGGTAGCGCGGGTGGCTGGCGCCGTAGACGGCGTAGTTGAGTCGGGCGTGCGAGAGGCTCAGGTCGCCGTTGGGGCCGCCCCGGACCGCGTCGGCGTCGGCGTCGGACTGACCGTCATCGGTCCAGAAGCAGACCGGGCAGGTCCCGCCGCCGGTCCGGGAGGCACAGCAGGGACAGGCCACGGGAACTACGTGTTCACCCACCGGGGAAGCATTCCACAGTCGAATATCAGCCGGCGACCCGCAGGAGGTCACCGGGGGCCACCGCAGAGATCCAGGGCGTGGCGGACATGTCGGGAGGCTGACCCGCGGCTCCGATGCGCAGCTCGAGGACCATCTCGTCGTGCAGCGGGATCCCGTCCTCGCCCACCAGCGGGATCTCCGGTTTGAGCAGCCGGGCCCGGTCCACCGCGCCCCGGTCCACGCGGACCAGCCGCATGCCGCGCCGCTGGTAGAACCGCAGCGCCCGCAGGTTGTCGTTGGTGGTGATCAGCCACACCCGGGCCAGGCCCGCCGCGGCGGCCGTCGCGGTCGCCGCCGACAGCAGCGCGGTGCCGACGCCGCCGCCGGGCACGGCCGCGACCACGCTGACCACTTCCAGGCCGTCGGCGTTGGCCCGGTGGGCCAGCGCACCGACCACCACGCCCGCGCCGTCCACCGCCACCAGTGTCGGCAGGGTACGCAGGTCGTACCGGGTGTCGTGGGCGATGACGTACGGGCCGCCCCACTCGCGTTCGTGCAACGCGTCGACCGCCGCCCGCTCGGCGGGGCCGACCGCCCGCACCTCGAACCCACCCACGTCCCCGCCTCCCGCGCCGCCCCGTCTGCTCCGCCGGCCGAAGAGCGTACCCGCGTCGCTCGGTCGACGGCGGCTGGCGGATATGGGACACGGCACTGGCCGACCGGCCACTCCCGCCGCCGGGCGCGGTTGGGCAGACTGCCCTGGTGATACATCGGTCGTACCGGCGCGGCGCGGTGGTGCTCAACTACCTCGAGGCGAAGACCCCGGCCGCGGACCGTACGCGCTACGAGAAGGTCCTCGCCAACCTCGGCCGAGCACCAAGTCCGTGGCGCCGGCGGGCATGTCTGTCTGCTGAGCGTCATACCTGTGAGTCATAGATATGCCTCACAGGCATGACGCGCAAGAGGGTGCGGTCCGCCGGGCGTAGGCCGTGCGGCGGGTGGGGTGCTTCCGCCGGGTCAGCCGCGTAGGCGCAGGCCGCGCGGGGTGGCCCGGAAGCCGGCGGCGGTCAGCGCGTCGCGCAGCGGCGAGGAGTGCACCGCCTCACCGTCGGCACGCTCCACCGACATCGCACCCAACGCTCCGGAGTGGACGGCGTCGGCGAGTGCCTTGCCGGCTGCGGCGAGCGTGTCGGCGTCATCGGTGAAGGAGAGCAGCGTCCGGCCGCCGCGTTCCACGTAGAGCACCAGGTCGCCGGCGACCTGCACCACCAGCGCGCCAGCCTTGCGGCCGGCCCGATGCCCGGTCGCCGGGGCGGCGCCGTCGCCGGAGTCGATCACCCGGTCCGGCCAGGGCAGCGCCGCGCCGTACGGGTTGGCCGGGTCGGTGGCGGCGAGCACCGTCGCCGACCCGCCCCGGGCCCGGGCCCCGTCGGCCGGCTCGGCCAGCGCACGCAGCCGGTCCACCGCGCCGGGCACCGCGAACTGCGCCGCGCCCAGCCCCTCCACGAAATAGCCCCGGCGGGCCGCGCCGCGCTCCTCCAGCGCCGACAGCACCGGGTAGACCGCGGCGAACCCGCCGACCACCTGCTCGGCCATGACCGCGCCGCGGGTGACCACCCCGTGCCGCTCGAGCAGCACGTCGGCCAGAGCGGCGGCGCGCCGGGTCGGGTCGAGGTCCCGTTCCGGCAGCCGCGACCAGCGACCGGCGACGGTCGGCGGGCCACCCCGGGTGGGCAGCGCCACCCGGCCGGGCCGCCGGTAGCGGGTGCGCGGCGCGGACGGCCGTGAGCGGTGCGCTCCGCCGGCGCCGAGCACCGCGCGCAGCGGGGCGAGGGTGTCGTTGGTGAGGTGACCGGCCCAGACCAGGTCCCAGATCGCCGCGGTCAGCGCGGCGTCGTCGGTCGAGCCCACCCGGTCGGCCAGCGGCCGGAAGAACAGCGCCTGCCCGTCGCCGAGCGCGTCGAGCACCGCCTCGTGCAGCGGGGTCCGGGTCAGCGCCTCGTCGGGTGGGGGCAGCAGCAGCGGCGCGGTGTCCGCGTACGCCAGGGTGACCCAGCCGTCGCCGCCGGAGATCGCCCCCGACCCGGCCCAGACCACCTCCCCGCTGGCGCACAGCTCGTCGAGCTGGGCGGGGGAGTAGTCGGCGACCCTGCCGGGCAGCACCAGCCGCTCCAGCGCGGACGCCGGTACCGCCGCGCCCTGCAACTGCTCCACCGTTGCGGCGAGCGCCTCGACCCCTCGGGCGGACGAGCCGACCTGCTGCCAGCGGGGCAGGAACGTGGCCAGCGCCCGGGGCGGCACCGGCTCGATCTCCCGACGCAGCGCCGCGAGCGAGCGGCGACGCAGCAGTCGCAGCACCTCCGCGTCGCACCACTGGGCGCCGGCGGAATCCGGGGTGAACTCCCCGGACACCACCCGACCGGTGGCGCCCAGCCGGCGCAGTGTCTGCTCGACCACGAACACGCCGAGCCCGAAGCGGGCCGCGCAACTCGCCGCGGCGAACGGCCCGTGGGTGCGCGCGTAGCGGGCGACCAGGTCGCCGAGCGGATCGGCCACCGGGGCGAGGTACGCCTCGGCCACCCCGACCGGCAGCGCCACGCCGAGCGCGTCGCGCAGCCGGGCGGCGTCCTCGATGCCCACCCAACGCTGCTCGCCGGCGATCCGGACCCGCAGCACCCGGCGGGCGGCCTCCAGCTCGGTCAGCCAGGTCTCCGGTGCGCCCCGCTCGGCCAGCTCGGCGTCGCTCAGGTCGCCGAGCACCCGCAGCAGCTCGACCACGTCCTCGGCGTCGCGCGGGCGGCGCTGCTCGGTCAGCCAACGTAGCTGCCGCTCGGTCTCGGTGAGGACCGTCGGGTCGAGCAGTTCGCGCAGATCGACCCGGCCGAGCAACTCACCGAGCAGCGTGGAGTCCAGGGCGAGCGCGGCGGCGCGCCGCTCGGCGAGTGGCGCGTCGCCCTCGTAGAGAAACGCCCCGACGTAGCCGAAGAGCAGCGACCGGGCGAACGGGGACGGTTGGCTGGTCTCCACCTCGACCAGCCGCACCTTGCGGGCGGCCAGGTCGCGCATCAGCCCGGCCAGCGCCGGCTGGTCGAAGACGTCCTGGAGGCACTCCCGGGCGGCCTCCAGGGTGACCGGGAAGTCGGCGTACTCGCGGGCCACGTCGAGCAGCTGCGCGGCACGTTGCCGCTGCTGCCAGAGCGGCTGGCGGCGGCGCGGGTCGCGGCGGGGCAGCAGCAGCGACCGGGCGGCGCACTCCCGGAACCGGGCGGCGAAGAGCGCGGAGGTGCCGACCGATTCCTCCACCAGCTGGGCGATCTCGTCGGGCTCGAAGACCACCACGTCGGCGCCGGGTGGCTCCTCGGCCGTGTCCGGCAGCCGCACCACGATGCCGTCGTCGGAGGGCATCACCTGGGCGTCCACCCCGTACCGCTCGGCCAGCCGGCGGCCCACCGCGAGGGCCCACGGCCCGTTGACCCGGGCACCGAGGACGCTGTGCACGGCCAGCCGCCAGTCGCCCAGCTCGTCGCGGAACCGTTCCACCACGATGGTGCGGTCGTCCGGCAGCGAACGGGTGGCCTCGCGCTGCTCGCGCAGGTACGCCATCAGGTTGGCGGCGGCCCAGTCGTCCAGCCCGCCGTCGCGCAACGTGGCCAGCGCCGCCTCGTCGCTCTGCCGCAGCAGGGTGCGCACCCGGGCGCCGATGGCCCGGCCGAGCTCCACCGGCCGGCCCAGCTGGTCACCCTTCCAGAACGGCATCCGGGCAGCCTGCCCCGGGGCTGGCGAGACCAGCACCCGGTCGGGGGTGATCTCCTCGATACGCCAGGAGGAGGAGCCGAGCAGGAAGACGTCGCCGACCCTGGACTCGTAGACCATCTCCTCGTCCAGCTCGCCGACCCGCGCGGCCCGCTCGGCGCCGGCCAGGAACACGCCGAACAGGCCCCGGTCGGGGATGGTGCCACCGCTGGTCACGGCGAGCCGCTGCGCGCCGGGGCGGCCGGTGAGCACGTCGGTGGCCCGGTCCCAGACCAGCCGGGGGCGCAGCTCGGCGAAGGCGGTGGACGGGTAGCGGCCGGAGAGCATGTCCAGCACGGCGTGCAGCGCGGAGTCGGGCAGCTCGGCGAAGGGCGCGGCCCGGCGGACCAGCACGGCCAGGTCCCCGACCGGCCACGGCTCCAGTGCCACCATAGCGACGATCTGCTGGGCCAGCACGTCCAGCGGGTTGCGCGGGTAGTGCAGCTCCTCGATCGCGCCGTCGGTCATCCGCTCGGCGACCACCGCGCAGGAGAGCAGGTCGCCCCGGTGCTTCGGGAAGACCACCCCGCGGGAGACCGCGCCCACCTGGTGCCCGGCCCGGCCGACGCGTTGCAGGCCGGCGGCCACGCTCGGCGGCGCCTCGATCTGCACCACCAGGTCGACCGCGCCCATGTCGATGCCCAGCTCCAGGCTGGAGGTGGCCACCACGGCCGGGAGCTGGCCGGACTTGAGCGCCTCCTCGATGTGCTTGCGCTCCTCCCGGGAGACGCTGCCGTGGTGCGCTCGGGCGATCACCGGCGCCGCGCCGGCGGCCGCGCCGGACTGGGCCATCACTTCCGCCGGGAGCCGGTTGCGGCCCGAACCGGCCGGGCCGTCCGCCACCTCCTCGGCGGCCAGCTCGTTGAGTCGCGCGCAGAGTCGTTCGGCGCTGCGCCGGGAGTTGGTGAAGACGATGGTCGAGCGGTGCTCGCCGATCAGCGAGAAGACCCGCTCCTCGACGGCCGGCCAGATCGAGGCGCGGCGCGGCCCGGGACCGCCGAGGTCGTCCTCCGGCGGCTGCTCCTGCTCGTCCAGGCGGGTCATGTCCTCCACCGGCACCTGCACGCTGACCTCGATGGTCTTCGCGGTGGCCGGCTGCACGACGTCGACCGGCCGGGCCCCGCCGAGGAACCGGGCGCAGGCGTCGATCGGCCGGACGGTGGCGGAGAGGCCGATCCGCTGCGCCGGGGCGGGCAGCAGCTCGTCGAGGCGTTCCAGCGAGAGGGCGAGGTGGGCGCCGCGCTTGCTGCCGGCCACCGCGTGCACCTCGTCGACGATCACCGTCTGGATGCCGCGCAGTGATTCCCGGGCGGCGGAGGTGAGCAGCAGGAACAGCGACTCGGGCGTGGTGATGAGGATGTCCGGTGGGGTGCGGGCGAAGGCTCGTCGCTCGTCGGCCGGGGTGTCGCCGGTGCGCATGCCGACGGTGATGTCGGGCGGGGCGACGCCGAGCCGGGTCGCCGCCTGCCGGATGCCGGCCAGCGGACCGCGCAGGTTGCGCTCGACGTCGACGGCGAGCGCCTTGAGTGGGCTGACGTAGAGCACCCGGCAGCGCTGCCGGGCCTCGGCCGGGGCGGGCTCGCGGGCCAGCCGGTCGAGGGACCAGAGGAAGGCCGCGAGCGTCTTGCCGGAACCGGTGGGCGCCACCACGAGGGCGTTGCGGCCGGCGGCGACCGATCGCCAGGCGCCCACCTGGGCGGCGGTGGGGGCGGCGAAGGCGGCGTCGAACCAGGCCCGGGTGGCCGGGCCGAATCCGGCCAGCACCCCGGCTTCGTCTGCGTCTGCGCCGGTCACCGGTCCATCGTGCCCCGCCGGTACGACTACCACGAGCGGCCGGCGGTGAAGTGTGTCGGAGTCAGAGGCATAAGCACTAGATGCGCCCTTAATGCGTTAAGTCTCACTTAACTGCTTGCATGTGAGGAGCAACATAAAGTAACTTCACTCGCAACGCGAACCGGGGTGGGGGGATCGGATGGCCGGCGAGCAGCGGAATGTCGAACCCGGCACCGACGTGCTGATCCGCAAGGTCGACAGCCACCTGGCCACGCTCCGTGGCGGCCTGCACGGGCCGGAGCTGGAGCTCGCCGAACGCCTGGCCGGCTGCCTACGTGAGTTGGTCATCTCCACCGCGCAGGCCAGTGCCGCCGACCGCGGCCAGGTCCGCGCCGCCGTCCACTACTTCGTGCTGCGCCGGGAGAGCCGCGGCCGGCTGCTCTCGGTGCGGTCGCTGGCCGCCGCGGAGCGGGTGGTCGACAAGGTCGCCCGCCAGCTCGGCCGCGTCGACCTGCTGGCCGAGCTGCGCCGCGACCGCCCCGTGCCCGACGACGCGCTGCCCGTCGGGGACGCCCTGCTGCGCTGACGCCGCCGCATCCCGCCGGTCACGCGCTCACCACCGCAAGGCGGACGAATTCCGGCAAAACGGCCCGATGGGCGACGAACTGGCGTCTGATCGCTGTGGGGCGTGTTTCAGAAGTGCTGGCCGGTCTGCGCCGGGCCCAGGCGCCGCCCGGCGGCGTTGTCGCAATGTCCGGATGCAACACCGGTATCCGGACACCCTCCGCCTTGCCGGACGACGCCTGGACTCCGGTTCGGCTCGACCGGCACCTCTGAAACACGCCCTCGGCGCCACCGCTGTGCGGGCGTCGGCCACCTCGACCGGGAGCGCGGGTGCTGGTACTGCTCATCCTCCATCTCGTGGCGGCCCTCGTCGCGCCGCTGTTCGTCCGGTGGTGGGGTCCGCGTGCGTGCTACCCGTTGGCGCTGGCGCCGGCCGCCGCGTTCGGCTGGGCGGTGGCCCGCACCCCGGCCGTCGGCGACGGCGGGGCGGTGGTCGAGACGTACCCGTGGATCCGGCAGTTGGGCCTCGACATCGCGTTGCGGCTCACCACGCTGTCCTGGCTGATGACCCTGCTGATCGGCGGCATCGGCGCGCTGGTGCTCGTCTACTGCGCCCGGTACTTCGCCGCCGGCTCGACCGGGCTGGCGCAGTTCGCCGCGGTCCTGGTCGCCTTCGCCGGCGCGATGCTCGTCCTGGTCTTCGCCGACGACCTGCTGCTGCTCTACGTCGGGTGGGAGCTGACCACGATCTTCTCGTACCTGCTGATCGGGCACAGCACCGAACGGCGGTCCAGCCGGTGGGCGGCGGCGCAGGCGCTGACCGTCACCACGCTGGGCGGGCTGGCCATGCTGGTCGGGTTCATCCTGCTCGGCGAGCACGCGGGCAGCTACCGCTGGTCGGATATCTCCGCACAGCCGCTGCCCGGCGGCGGTTACCTGGTCACCGCCGTGCTGCTGATTCTGGCCGGCGCGCTGTCCAAGTCGGCGGTGCTGCCGTTCAGCTCGTGGCTGCCGGTCGCGATGGCGGCGCCCACCCCGGTCAGCGCGTACCTGCACGCGGCCGCCATGGTCAAGGCCGGCGTCTACCTGGTCGGGCTGCTCGCGCCGGTGCTGGCCGTGGTCGGGCCCTGGCGGCCCGTGGTGCAGGTCGCCGGCCTGGCCACCATGCTGGTCGGGGGCTGGGCGGCGCTGCGGCAGACCGACCTGAAGCTGTTGCTGGCGTACGGGACGGTCAGCCAGCTCGGTCTGCTGGTCGTGGTGACCGGGTCCGGCACGCCGGACGCCGCGCTGGCCGGTACGGCGATGCTGCTGGCGCACGCGCTGTTCAAGGCGGCGCTGTTCCTGGTCGTCGGCGTCATCGATCACGGCGCCGGCACCCGCGACCTGCGCGAGCTGTCCGGGCTGCGGCACTGGTCCCGACCGCTGTTCGTGGTCGCGGTGCTGGCTGCGGCGTCGATGGCCGGCGTGCCGCCGTTGGTCGGCTTCGTGGCGAAGGAGGCGGTGTTCGCGGCGTTCACCGACCGGCCGGTGCTCCTCGCCGGTTTGGTCGCCGGGACGGTGCTCACCGTCGCGTACAGCGCCCGCTTCGTCTGGGGCGCGTTCGCCGACCGGCCCGGTGTGGAGCCGGTCCAGGCGGGCCCGATCGCCGGGTCGCTGCTGGTCCCACCGGCCGTGCTGGCCGGCGTCAGTCTGCTCGCCGGCCCGGCCGCCGGCGTGCTGGACGGCCTCCTGCGCCCGTACGCCGATCTGCTCGGCGGGGTGCACGCGCACCTCGTGCTGTGGTCCGGACCGACCTCGGCGCTCGGCCTGTCCGTGTTGGCGCTCGCCGGCGGCGGCCTGCTCTTCGCGCTGCGCGGGCCGCTCGCTCCGGTGCTGGCCCGGCTCCGCTGGCCGGTCAGCGGCAACCAGGGCTACGAGTGGATCGTGGGCCGGTTCGACCGGATGGCCATCGAGGTCACCGGAGCGACCCAGCGCGGCTCCCTGCCGCAGTATCTGGGCATCATCCTGGTCGTCCTGGTGCTGCTGCCCGGCGGGGCGATGCTCGCCGTCGGCCCGTGGCGGGCCCGGGTCCCGCTCTGGGACACCCCGCTGCAACCGGTGGTCGTGCTGGTGATCGGGGTGGCCGCGGTGCTGGCGGTCCGAGCCCGCCGCCGGCTGACCGCGATGCTGCTGGTGGGGGTGACCGGCTACGGCAGCGCCATGCTGTTCGTCCTGCACGGCGCGCCCGACCTCGCGCTCACGCAGTTCCTGGTGGAGACCGCGACCATCGCCGTCTTCGTGCTGGTGCTGCGCCGCCTGCCCAACCGGTTCTCGGCCCGTCCGCTGCGCCGCAGCCGGTGGGCCCGCCGGGCGATCGGGGTGACGGTGGGCGTGGTGGCCGCCGGGCTGGCCCTCGTCGCCGCCGGCGCCCGCCGGGCGCCGGACATCTCCACCGATTTTCCGGACCTGTCGGTGGCCCAGGGGTACGGCCGCAACGTGGTCAACGTGACCCTGGTCGACATCCGGGCCTGGGACACCATGGGTGAGCTGGCCGTGCTGGTGGTGGCGGCGACCGGAGTCGCCAGCCTGATCTTCGAGCGGTCCCGCACCGGGCCCCGGCCGCGCCGGGCGGAGTCGGCGGGCCCGCCGGATCAGACCGACCGGTCGGTGTGGCTGCGCGGCGGACCCACGCTGTACGAGGAGCGCCGCTCCATCGTGCTGGAGGTGATCATCCGGCTGATCTTCCACACCGTGGTGCTGTTCTCCCTGTTCCTGCTCTTCTCCGGGCACAACGCGCCGGGCGGTGGCTTCGCCGGCGGGCTGGTGGCGGGGCTCGCCCTGGTGGTCCGCTACCTGGCCGGCGGCCGGTACGAGCTGGCCGAGGCCGCACCGGTCGGCGCCGGCACGGTCCTCGGGGCCGGGCTGGCCCTGTCGGTGGGTACCGGCGTGGTGGCGCTGCTGGCCGGGGGATCGGTGCTGGAGAGCGCCAAGGTCGACCGGTCCCTACCGCTGGTCGGCGACGCGCACCTGGTCACCTCGCTCTTCTTCGACATCGGCGTGTACCTGGTCGTGATCGGGCTGGTGCTGGACATCCTGCGCAGCCTCGGAGCCGAGGTGGACCGGCACATCGAGGCGACCGGAGCCGCCACCGGCGGGCTCGCCGTCGACAAGGGGGACAGGTCATGACCACCAGCGGCGCCGGGCCCGTGCTGGTGCTGGTGCTCGCCGTCGGAGTGCTGGTCGGTTGCGGGGTGATCCTGCTGCTGGAGCGCAGTCTGACCCGGATCCTGCTCGGCGTGATCCTGATCGGTAACGGGGTCAACCTGCTGATCCTGCTGGGCGGTCGGTCCGGTGGGGCACCGATCGTCGGCACCGGCCCGGTGGACCGGATGAGCGACCCGCTGTCGCAGGCCATGGTGCTGACCTCCATCGTGATCACCTTCGGGTTGACCGCGTTCCTGCTCGCCGTGGCGTACCGGAGCTGGTATCTCACCGGCGACGATGAGGTGCCCGACGACCTGGAGGACCGGCAGATCATCAGCCGGGCCGAGCGCAACGAGGTGGGCACCGCCGATCTCGGCGGGGAGGGCCCGGACGACGATCCGGAGCAGGTCGATCCCGAGCCCGCCCGACGCCGGCTGCGGCGCGGGAACGAGGCGTGATGGCCGGGACGCGAGGGACGCGATGAGCCGGCTGCTGCCACTGCCGGTGGTGATGCCGCTGCTCGGCGCGGCGCTGACCCTGCTGCTGGCCGCCCGGCCGGGGCTCCAACGCGCGGTCAGTGTGCTCTGCCTGAGCGGCACCCTCATCGTGGCGCTGCTGCTGCTGGTGCAGGCGTACCGGTACGGGCCGGTGGTGATGGCGATCGGCGGGTGGCCGGCGCCGGTCGGGATCGTCCTGGTCGCGGACCAGCTCGCCGCGCTGATGCTGGTGGTCTCCTCGTCGGTCATCCTCTGCGTGTTGCTGTACTCGATCGGCCAGGGCCGCAGCGAGACCGGCGAGACCGCGCCGGTGGTCATCTTCCACCCGACGTACCTGGTGCTCACCGCCGGCGTCACCAACGCGTTCCTCGCCGGTGACCTGTTCAACCTCTTCGTCGGCTTCGAGATCCTGCTGGCCGCCAGCTTCGTGCTGATCACCCTGGGCGGCACCGAGATCCGCATCCGCACCGGATCGACGTACGTGGTGGTCAGCATCCTCTCCTCGATGATCTTCCTGGCCGGGGTAGGGCTGGTGTACGCGGCCACCGGCACGCTCAACCTGGCCCAACTCGCCCAGCGCCTCGACGACCTGCCCGCCGGCGTGCGGCTGACCCTGGAACTGATGCTCCTGCTCGCGTTCGCCATCAAGGCGGCGGTCTTTCCGCTCTCGGCCTGGCTGCCGGACAGCTATCCCACGGCGCCGGCTCCGGTCACCGCGGTCTTCGCGGGGTTGCTGACCAAGGTGGGCGTCTACGCGATCATCCGCACCGAGACGCTGCTCTTTCCGGGCGGGCAGGCCGACGAACTGCTCATGGTCGTCGCCGGGCTGACCATGGTGGTCGGCATCCTGGGCGCGGTGGCCCAGTCGGACATGAAGCGGCTCTTCTCGTTCACGCTGGTCAGCCACATCGGCTACATGATCTTCGGGGTGGCGTTGAGCACCGTCGCGGGGCTCTCCGGCGCGATCTTCTATGTGGTGCACCACATCACCATCCAGACCACGCTGTTCCTGGTCGCCGGGCTGGTCGAGGAGCGGGCCGGCAGCACCGACCTGCGCCGCCTCGGCGGGCTGGCCCGGATGGCACCGCTGCTCGGCGTGCTGTTCTTCGTCCCGGCGATGAACCTCGCCGGCGTGCCACCGTTCTCCGGTTTCCTCGGCAAGCTCGGCCTGCTCCAGGCCGGGGTGGCGGCCGGCGGGCCGCTGCCCGGGGTGCTCGTCGCGGCCGGCACGCTGACCAGCCTGCTCACCCTCTATGTGGCCTCCCGGCTGTGGAACATCGCCTTCTGGCGGTCGCCCCGGTTGGCCACCACCGAGCCGGCCGTCCAGCTGCCCAGGCTGATGGTCGGGGCCACCGTGGCCCTGGTCGCGTTCGGGTTGGCGCTGACCGTGCTGGCCGGTCCGCTCTTCGAGGTCACCGCCGACGCGGCCGCCGATTTGCGCTCGCGCACCCCGTACGTGCGGGCCGTGCTGCCGGTCGGCGCGCCGTGACCGGCGCGAGCGGGTCGGCCCCGAGCGGCGCCGACGAGCCGGCCGCGCCACGGCGGCGCCGGCTCGGACGCTGGCGGGACCAGGCGCTGGCGCTCGGCTGGCTGGTGGTGGTCTGGAGCCTGCTCTGGGGCGAGGTCAACTGGGCGAACCTGGCCGGAGGCCTGCTGGTGGGCGGCGCGGTGCTGCTGTTCTTTCCGCTGCCGGCGGTCACCTTCGCCGGCCGGCTGCGCCCCCGCGCGCTGCTGGTGTTCGCGGTCCGGTTCGGCACCGAACTGGTCGGCGCGAGCCTGCACGTGGCCCGGATCGCGGTGCAGCCCGGCTACCGACCGCGCGGGGCGATCATCGCGGTGCGGCTGCGGGTGCCCACCGACCTGAACCTGGCGCTCACCGCGGAGGCGGTCTCGCTGGTGCCCGGCACGCTGATCCTCGAGGTGGACCGGGACTCCGGAACGCTCTACCTGCACGTGCTGGACACCCACGGGCCCGCGGAGCTGACCTCCGCCCGGGAGCGCACCCTCGCCGTCGAGCGGCGGATCGTCCGGGCGGTGGGCTCCGCCGCCGAACTGCGCCGCGTCGAGACCGATCCTGTCGAGAAGGGAACCCTGCCGTGATCACGTTCCTGGCCGTCGTCCTCACCGCCCTGCTCTCGGTGACCGCGCTGCTCGCGCTGACCCGGCTCTACCGGGGCCCGTCGCTGCTGGACCGGGTGATCGCCGCGGACATGCTGCTCGCCACCATGGTCGGCGCGGTGGGCGCCGAGGCCGCGGTCAACCGGCACGCCACGACGCTGCCCGTCCTGGTGGTGCTCTCCCTGCTCGGCTTCGTCGGTTCGGTGTCGCTGGTCCGCTTCGCCGTCCGGGAGCAGGCATGATCGGGACGATCGCGGACTGGCTCGGTGCCGGTTGCCTGGTGGCCGGCGCGCTGCTCGGCCTGGCCGCCGGGATCGGCGTGCTGCGCTTTCCGGACGCGCTGTCCCGGATGCACGCGGCCACCAAACCACAGGTGCTCGGGGTGCTCCTGTTGCTGCTCGGCATCACGCTGCGGCTGCGGTCCCAGGCGGATTTCGGCATGATCCTGCTGGTGGCGGTCTTCCAGCTGGCCACCGCGCCCGTCGCGGCACAGATGATCGGTCGGGCCGCGTACCGGGCCGGCCGGTTCGACCGGGACCTGCTCGACGCGGACGAGTTGGCCGAACGCGGACCGGGCGGCGGGCCGGCGGGGCCGGGGTGACGGCCTGGGCCGCCGCTCAGGAATCGGACGATCGGCGCCTTCGGCCCACCCTCAGCGGGGTCCCAGCCAGCACCGATAAAATGGGGGCATGATCGACTCTTCTGCCCAGGAGGGCAGCAGTAGCCAGCCGGGTCGTGCCCGGCATATTCCCGTTCCGACGACCCCGGGAGCCCTGAGCGACCCGTGTTGATCGTCGTCGGTCTCCTTCTGATCATCGTGCTCACCGCCGCCACCGGTTACTTCGTGGCGCAGGAGTTCGGCTATGTCGCCGTCGACCGGGGCAAGCTCCGCCAGCTCGCCGATGACGGCGACGCAGCCGCCGCCCGGGCCCTGACCGTCACCAGCCGACTCTCCTTCATGCTCTCCGGCGCGCAGCTCGGCATCACCGTCACCGCGCTGCTGGTCGGGTACGTCGCCGAGCCGTACCTCGGCGGCGGCCTCGCCGACCTGCTCGGCGTCGCCGGCGTCGGCGAGGCGGTCAGCCTGCCGCTGTCGGTGGTGTTGGCGCTGGTCATCGCCACCGTGGTCCAGATGGTCCTCGGTGAGCTGGCCCCGAAGAACCTGGCCATCGCCCGGGCCGAGCCGCTGGCCCGGGCGCTGAGCCGGTCCACCCTGGTGTACCTCACCGTCGCCGGGCCGGTGATCCGGCTCTTCGACCGGGCGTCGGTGCGGCTGCTCCGTCGGATCGGCATCGAGCCAATCGAGGAGCTGCCCAGCGGAGCCACCCCGGCCGACCTGGAACAGATCATCGCCGAGTCCCGCGAGGAGGGCAGCCTGGACGCGGAGATGTCCACGCTGCTCGACCGGGGGCTGGATTTCCGCGAGCTGACCGCCGGCGAGGCCATGGTGCCCCGAGTCGACGTGCACACCGTACGGGCGCACGAGCCGGTGAGCCGGGTGGTCGAGCTGCTGGACAGCGGCCACTCCCGTTTCCCGGTGCGCGGCGCGGAGGGCGTCGACGACCTGATCGGCGTCGTCGGCATCGCCGACGTGCTCGGCGTACCGCCGGGGGAGCGGGCCACCACCCCGGTGAGCGCGGTGGCCGGGCCGCCGCTGCTGGTGCCCGAGACGTTGCCGTTGCCCACGGTGCTCGACCGGCTGCGGTCCGGGCATCGGCAGATGGCCTGCGTGGTCGACGAGTACGGCGGCTTCGCCGGCGTGATTACGCTGGAGGACATCGCCGAGGAGCTGGTCGGTCCGATCCGGGACGAGGACGACCCACCGGAGCGGGCGCCCGCGCGGCAGGACGACGGGTCCTGGGTGGTGCCGGCCCGCTGGCGGATCGACGAGGTCGCCGACAGCACCGGCATCGCCCTGCCCGAGGCCCCGGAGTACGACACCCTCTCCGGCCTGGTCATGCGGGAGCTGGGCCGGGTGCCGGAGGTCGGCGACCGGCTGGAGATCAGCCTGCTGCCCGAGGGCGCCGACGCCGAGGACGGCGAGGCGGAACCCCGGGCACTGGTCGAGGTGCTGGCCGTGGACCGGCACGTGGCCGATTCGGTGCGGTTGCAGCTGACCGAGCCGGGCGAGCGGCGCGAGGTGGCCGCATGAGTCCGGGGATCGCGCTGTTCAGCTCGGTGATCCTGCTGGCGCTGAACGGGTTCTTCGTGGCCGCCGAGTTCGCCCTGGTGGCCAGCAAGCGGTACCGCCTGGAGCAGGCGGCGGCCAGCGGTGGCCGGGCGGCACGGGCCGCGCTGGACGGCGTCCGCGAGTTGTCGCTGATGCTGGCGGGCGCGCAGCTCGGCATCACCCTGTGCACCCTGGGCCTCGGTGCGCTGGCCGAGCCGGCGATCGAGCACCTGCTCAGCCCACTGCTGCACGCGGTGGGGCTGCCGGACGCGGCCAGCCACCTGATCGCCCTGGTCTTCGCCCTGGGGTTGGTCACCTTCCTGCACCTGGTGGTGGGGGAGATGGCGCCGAAGTCGTGGGCGATCACCGACGCGGAGCGCTCGGCGACGCTGCTCGCGCTGCCGTTCCGTGCCTTCGCCCGGGTGGCCCGGCCGGTGCTCTCCGCGCTGAACGCGCTGGCCAACGCGATCCTGCGGCTGGTCGGGGTCAACCAGCAGGATCAGCTGGCCCAGGTGCACGGCCCGGACGAGCTGCGGATGCTGCTGGAGCAGTCGCGTGAGCACGGGCTGCTCGGCGCCGAGCAGCACCAACTGCTCACCAGCATGTTGGAGTTGCAGGGCACGTCGGTGGCGCAGGTGATGGAGCCGTTCGCCACCATGGTCACGGTCCGCCGGGACGACCCGGCCGAGCGGATCGAGCAGGTCAGCCGGGACAGCGGCCGGTCCCGGCTGGCGGTGCTGGACGCGGCGGGTGACGTCTGCGGCCTGGTGCACGTGCGGGAGGCGGTGCGGGTGGTCACCACCGGTCGGGTCGCCACCGCCGGTGAGCTGATGACGTCCGCGTTCACGCTGCCCGCGACGTCCTCGGTCACCGAGGCGGTGGCCGCGATGCGGGCCCGGCAGTCCCAGCTCGCGCTGGTGCGCAACGGCGGTGGCCCGGCCCGGCCGATCGGCTTCGTCGCCCTCGAGGACCTGCTGGAGGAGGTCATCGGCGAGTTCGACGACGAGACCGACACGGTGCCGCGCGGGCGGCGGTTGCGCTGATCCGGCGGGCTTGAGGTGACCTCGACCGGGTAGGCGCGGCTGGTGCGGACCAGCAGGGTCCCTTCCGGAAAAAGGGGGCGCGGTGCGGCTGACGGGGGTGTCCCGGGAGTCCGGCTGGACAGGGCTGTCCGTGCAGACCACGCTTCCCAACCCGAGTACCCGTCCGGGCCTGCGCCTGCCGGGGCGGGTGACGTTGGCGGCCGGGCCGGACGACGTCCTGGTGCGGCACATCCGGCTCGGCCTGGTCACCACGGTCGAGCCGGATGACCCGGCCGCCGCCAAGCGCCTGGTGCAGTTCTTTCAGCTGCCGATCGCCGGCCGGTTCGTCGTACCGGCCGGTCGGCGGCGGGCGGTCGACTTCGCGCTGCCGCTGCCGTGGGAGACCCCGGTGACCATCTTCGGCGGGGTGCCGCTGCTGAGCCTGCGGATGGGGCTGCGTACCGAGGTCTCCGTCGACCCGGATCTGGATCAGGGGGCCATGGTGCCGGTCTTCGTGCACCCGATCCCGACTCAGGAGCACGTGCTGGCGGCGCTGGAGACGCTGGGTTTCATGATCCGCCAGGCCGGGCTGCAGGAGGGTGGGCTGCCCGGGGTGGCGCACACCCTGCCGCTGCATCAGCGGTGGGGCTACTGGGTGGCGCCGCTCTACGCCGGTCCGATCACCGAGCTGGAGGTGATCTTCGTGACCAACTCGGCGGGCCTGGAGGCGATCTTCTGGATGGACCGCCGGCTGGCGCTGGCCGGGATCACCCACCAGAGCATCAGCCGGTTCCGGATCTGGCATGCGGACGCCGACAGGCGGGACTGGGTCGCCACCGTGGACGGCTGGCTGCGCCAGGCGATCAACCGGCACGCGGCGGCGGCGGCACACGCCGACTGGTCCGCTCAGCTCAACGAGTCCGCCCACGTCAGCCGCCACCCCGACGAGCCGGTCCAGCACGGCTACGGGCTCGGTGGCACCGCCGGCGCCGCCGGGGTCGGTGGCGGCGGCTCCGGCGGCGACGGCACCTGACCCGGGCGGGTCAGCCGGCGCTGGCGGTGGCCAGTTTGAGGCTGAAGGCGAGGAAGAGCGCGGCGACGGCGGTGGTGCCGCCGACGGCGAGCCGGCGACGCTGGCGGAACTGCGCGGCCAGGAAGGTGCCCGCGAAGATCAACGCGGTCAGGTAGATCGCGCTGGTCACCTGGGCGATCAGCCCGAGCAGCAGGAACGACAGCGCCGGCCAGGCGTAGCCGGGGTCGACGAACTGGATGAAGAACGAGATGAAGAACAGGATCGCCTTCGGGTTCAGCAGGCTGATCACCAGCGCCTTGCGGAACGGGCTGCGCATCGCCGCCGGCTCGGCGGCGTCGATGAGCCGCGGCGTGCTCGGGTCGTTGCGGTCGCGCCAGCGACGCCAGGCGCCGCGCAGCATGGTCACCCCGACATAACCGAGGTACGCGGCGCCGGCGTACTTGATCACCAGGAACAGCGGTGGGTACGCCTTGAGCACCGACGCCACCCCGGCGGCGGAGAGGAACATCAGCACTCCGTCGCCGACGAACACCCCGCCCGCCGCCCGGTAACCGGCCGCCACGCCCCGCTTGGCGGCGGTGGAGAGCACGAAGAGCGAGTTCGGCCCGGGCAGCAGGATGATCGCCACGGTGCCCAGCACGTACGTCCAGATGTCGGTGATCCCCAGCACGCCCGCCATCATCACGCCACGGGTGCCGTCCGGTGAAGCCTTTCCCGCAGCCTGGCCTGTGCGTTCGGCCACTCGTCGACGGTCATCGCGTACTGCACGGTGTCCCGCCAGGAGCCGTCCGGGCGCTGCCGGTGCATCCGCAGCACGCCCTCCCGGGTTGCGCCGAGCCGCTCGATGGCCGCCTGCGAGCGTTCGTTGCGGATGTCGGTGTGCCAGGCCACCCGCACCGCGCCCAGCTCGTCGAAGGCCCGGCTGAGCAGCAGCAGCTTCGCCTCGGTGTTGATCCCGGTCCGCCACCACGGCCGGCCGAGGAAGGTGTGCCCGATCGCCACCGATCGCCGCTCCGGGTCGATGTCGTAGTAGGAGGTGGTGCCGACCACCGCCCCGGTCGCCGCGCAGCGCTGCGCCCAGGCCACCCGCTCGCCGCGGTGCTGGGCGGCCAGCGCGCCGGTGATCACCTCGGCGGTTCCGGCCGGGGTGGTCGGCAGCGCGACGTTGAGGTGCCGCCAGACCTCCGCGTCGGCGGTGGCGGTGTGCAGCTCGTCGGCGTGTGTCAGGTCCAGCGGCTCCAGCCGGACGTGCTCGCCGGCCATCGGCGTCGGGTCGTGCCAGGGCGTGCGGGTCGCCCGCAGGTACGCCGGCAGCGGCGCGGTGACCCCGGCGTCCGGCTCCGGCAACCCGGGGGTGAGCCGTAGCGGCAGCACGCCGGCCCAGTGCGGCAGGTGCAGGTCGGCCTCGTCCTCGCGGACCCCACCGGTGCGGGCCCGGACCGACACCTCGCGCAGTGGCAGCGCCAGCACGGCGGTCTCGGCCAGCTCCCGCCGGTTGGGCGGCCGGCTGGCCGCGCTGCGTCCCGGGCCGACCTTCTCCACCAGCGCGGTGAGCATGGCGCTCTTCTCCCGCTCGTCGGTGACCAGTCGGGCGGTGCCGATCGCGACCACCGAGCGGTAGTTGGCGCTGTGGTGGAACTGGGAGCGGGCGTAGACCAGCCCGTCGAGCAGCGTCACCGCGACGCAGACCGGCAGTCCGTCGCCCCGGGCGGCGAGCAGTGGCCGGCTGCCGGTGGAGCCGTGCAGGTAGAGCGTGTCGCCGATGCGTACGTGCAGGGTGGGCAGCACCCGCGGCTGGCTGTCGACGGTGAAGCCGAGCGCGCAGTGGTACGCCTCGTCGAGCACGGCGTGCGCGGTGGCCCGGTCGTAGCTCATCCGGTCGCGGGAACGGCTGGGGATGGTCCGGGCGGTGGGTGGGTACATGCTCGCCCCTTTGTTCTAGTACAATCTCTTATTTGTGTCAGCACGCTATCAGTTCGCCGGGGCGACGGCCGTCGCGATTTCGGCCAGCATCGAGTCGGGCATCCGTACGGGGGGCCTGGCGCCCGGTGCCGCCCTGCCGCCGGTCCGGGTGCTCGCCGCCGAGCTGGGCGTCAGCCCGGCCACGGTCGCCCGCGCCTACCAGGAGCTGCGCCAACGCGGCCTGCTCGCCACCGCCGGTCGGCACGGCACCCGGGTCCGCCCCCGCCCGCCCGTGGCCGCCCGCCGCTCCGCGTTGCGTCCGGCGCCGTTGCCCGGGGCCCGTGACCTGTCCCGGGGTGAGCCAGATCCCCGGCTGCTGCCCGCCCTCGGCCCGCACCTGGCGGCGCTCGCCGCCGAAACCGGCCCGCCGGTCGGCTACTCCGACGCCGGTGTGCTGCCCGAGCTGGCCGTGGCGGCCCGCGCCCGACTGAGCGCCGACGGTGTGCCGGCCGGGGATCTCACCCTCACCGGTGGCGCGCTGGACGGCATCGAGCGGCTGCTCGGCGCCCACCTGCGCCCCGGCGACGCGGTCGCGGTGGAGGACCCGGGCTGGGCCAACCTGCTCGACCTCGTCGCCGCGCTGGGGCTGCGCCCGATCGGCGTACCGCTGGACGACGAGGGGCCGCTGGTGGCCGGGGTGGCCGCCGCGTTGGCCGCCGGGGCGCGGGCATTGGTCGTCACCAGTCGGGCGCAGAACCCGACCGGCGCGGCCGTCTCCGCCGCCCGGGCCGGGGAGCTGCGGGCGCTGCTCGCCGGCCGGCGGGACCTGCTGCTGATCGAGGACGACCATGCCGCCGAGCTGGCCCGCGTACCGCTGCATCCCCTGGCCGGCGCGACCGCGAGCTGGGCCTTTCTCCGTTCGGTGAGCAAACCCTTCGGCCCGGACCTGCGGCTGGCCGTGTTGGTCGGCGACGAGACCACGGTGGCCCGGGTGACCGGCAGGACGCGGGTCGGCGCCGGCTGGGTCTCCACCGTGCTCCAACGGCTGGTGCTCGCGCTGTGGCGCGACCCGGCGGTCGCTGAGGTGGTGGAGCGGGCGGCGGAGAGCTACGAGCGGCGGCGCGAGGGGTTGCTGGCCGCCCTGGCCGAGCACGGCCTGCCCGCGCACGGCCGCAGCGGCATCAACGTCTGGCTGCCGGTGGCGGACGAGACCAGCGCGGTCACCGCACTGCGCGACGCCGGCTGGTCGGTGGCCCCCGGAGCCCTCTACCGGATCGCCGCCCCGCCCGCCCTCCGGATCACCGTCAGCCCTCTCACCGCCCAGGATCTGTCCCCCCTGGCGGCCGCTCTGGCCCGCGCCGCCCATCCCACCCCGCCCCCCGGCTTCTCCACCTGACCCACGGGAGTTGCCGCGGCGGTCGCCGCCAAGCCGGACCGTCCCGGTTTGGTAGGGGCAGAAAGTGCGGTATCGCGACGATTCGAGACGGTTGGGGTGGGTATGCGGGCCGCCGGAGGTGGATGACATGGCTTCAGGTGGCTCACGCAAGGGGCTCTGGATCGCGGTGGCGGTGGTGATCATCATCATCGTGATCGTGCTGATCGCGCTCGCGTCCGGTGGTGATGGTGGCGGCAACGGGTACTGACGCGGCGCCGCCGACGGTGCCGGCGCTCCACCATGGCGTACCGGGCGTCGGACGGCGAACGGGTATATAACAGTCGGCATGGCCGAGCAGACCGGGAGCGCCCCGGGCGCCCAGCGGTTCATCCCGCCGGGCGCGGACACCATCGACGAGCTGCGCGCCGCCTCGGGCGGCTGCCAGGGGTGCGAGCTGTACCGGGACGCCACGCAGACGGTCTTCGGCCGGGGCGACGAGAGCGCCCGGGTGGTGCTGGTCGGCGAACAGCCCGGCGACATGGAGGACCAGAAGGGGCTGCCCTTCGTCGGTCCGGCCGGCCGGCTGCTGCGCAAGGCCGTCGACGACGCCGGGCTCGACCCCGCGCAGATCTATCTCACCAACGCGGTGAAGCACTTCCGCTTCGAGGTGCGCGGCAAGCGGCGTATCCACCAGACCCCGGACCGGATGCACATCACCGCCTGCCGACCCTGGCTGGTCGCCGAGTTCGCCCGGCTCGACCCGGAGATCGTCGTGGTGCTCGGCGCCACCGCCGCGAAGGCGCTGCTCGGCCCGACGTTCCGGGTGACGAAGCAGCGCGGGGAGCTGCTGCCCTGGCCGGCGTCGGCCCAGCATCCGGAGGACTTCACCCAGGTGCCGGTGGACAGCGCCGGCAGGGTGGCCGACGCGCCCCAGGCCCGCCTGCTCGCCACCATCCACCCGTCCGCGGTGCTGCGCGCCGACGATCAGGACAAGGCATACGAGGGCCTGGTCACCGACCTCACCGTCGCCGCCCGCGCCCTGGCCGGCTGACACGTTGCCGTGCGGCTCCAGATCTTGGACCGTTTCCGTTCGCTGCGATCGACAACTGTCCAAGATTGACGACGCGGCTGAGATTGCGGGCGTCCGGCGGATGTCCTGAGCTGACCGCGCCGAGCCCCTGCGGCGACGCCGGAGCGACGAGCGTCGGCTCGGCCGACAGCGAAACCCACTGCCGCTGATCGGCACGGGTGCGCGAGGATGGGTCACCCCCGTCCTGAGGAGCGCCGATGGCCACCGACCTGACCGCGCCGCGTACCGTCCGGCCCGACGTCGCGCCGATCCAGCGGCGTACCCTGCGGCTGCTCTTCACCACCCAGATCATCGGCGGCGTCGGCGTGACCATCGGCATCGCCGTCGGTGCGCTGCTCGCCGCCCGGATCGCCGGCACGGCGGTGGCCGGGCTGGCGCAGAGCGCCGGGGTGGTGGGCGCGGCGCTGCTCGCCATCCCGGTCACCCGGATCATGGCGCGGCACGGCCGGCGGCCGGGCCTGGTGGTGGCGTACGCGGTCGGTGCCGTCGGCGGCGTCCTGGTGGTGCTGGCCGCGGCCACCCGCTGGGTGCCGCTGCTCTTCCTCGGCATGCTGCTCTTCGGCGGAGGCACCGCCGCGAACCTCCAGGCCCGCTACACGGCGGTGGACCTCGCCGAGCCGGCTCGCCGGGGCCGGCAGCTCTCCCTGATCGTGTGGGCCACCACCATCGGCGCGGTCGCCGCGCCGAACTTCGCCGCGCTGGCCGACCGGGTCACCACCGGCTGGGGGCTGCCGCCGCTGGCCGGCCCGTTCGCGTTCAGCGCGGTCGCGTTCGTGCTCGCCGGCGGCGTACTCCTCGGATTGCTCCGGCCCGACCCGCTGCTCACCGCGCGCCGTCTCGCGGCGGCTGACGCACCGCCCGCCGCCGACGTGCCGGCGACTGTCGTGGCGGCCGAGGCGCCGGCGGACGGTGGTCCGGCCGGTGGCGGTGCGGCACCGGCCACCGCGCCGGTCCGGGCGCGCCCGTCGCGCAGGGCCGGGATGCGGACGGCCTGGTCGGTGGTACGCGGACGGCCGGCGGCCCGGCTCGGCATCGCGGCGGTGGCGGTCGGCCACCTGGTGATGGTGGCGGTGATGTCGATGACCCCGGTCCGGCTCGGTGAGTCGCACGCCGACGCCGACGTGCTGCGGCTGGTCGGCATCGTGCTGAGCCTGCACATCGCCGGCATGTACGCGTTCTCCCCGCTGGTCGGCTGGCTCACCGACCGGCTCGGCCGGCGGGCGGTGATCCTCGGTGGGGTCGGGCTGCTGCTGGCGGCCTGCGCGGTCGCCGGCACCGCCGGGCACCACACGCCCCGGCTCTCGGTGGGTCTGGTCCTGCTCGGGCTGGGATGGTCGGGGACGATGGTGGCCGGCTCGACACTGCTCTCCGAGTCGGTGCCGGCCGACGTGCGGCCGAGCGTCCAGGGACTGTCCGACCTGACCATGGGGCTGGCCGGAGCCGGCGCCGCCATGGTCAGCGGGTTTGTCATGCAGATGGCCGGTTATCCGGTGCTCGCCCTGCTCGCGGCGGTCGCGACGGTGCCCCTGGTGGCGCTAGCGTTGCGGCCGGTGCCGACCGGGGCACCGGATGAGGAGGGCTGATCACGTGCGGCTGACCGACTTCTGGGCGCGGCTGGAGGAGGCGTTCGGCCCCGGCTACGCGGCCAGCATCGCCCGCGACCAGGTGCTGTCCCAGCTCGATGGGCGCACCATCGAGCAGGCGCTGGCGTCGGGGGAGCAGACGCACGTGGTGTGGCGGGCGGTCTGCGCCGCGTACCCCGACCGGGTGCCCGCTCGACTACGCTGAGCAGCCTTTTTGTGGCTTCCGCGTGTCGCTTGTCGAGTCGTACACCTGTTCGGCTATTGTCCACAGCGGGGTGCTCGTCCACAGCTCGCGGCCCGTCGGCTGGTTTTCTGTCGGACCCAGCGCCTAGCGTGTCCGCGTGACGCGAAGCTCAGCAAAGACGCCGGCGAAGGCAGGGGTGGCAACCATGGCAGCAGGGCCTGACCGGGAGAAGGCACTCGACCTTGCTCTCGCTCAGATTGACAAGCAATTCGGCAAGGGCTCGGTGATGCGGCTGGGGGAGCGGCCCGTCATCCAGACCGCCGTGATCCCGACCGGTTCCATCGCGCTCGACGTGGCGCTCGGCGTGGGTGGCCTGCCCCGCGGCCGGGTGGTCGAGATCTACGGCCCCGAGTCCAGCGGTAAGACCACGGTGGCGCTGCACGCGGTGGCCAGTGCCCAGCGGGCCGGCGGCATCGCGGCCTTCATCGACGCTGAGCACGCGCTCGACCCGGAGTACGCGAAGGCCCTCGGGGTCGACACCGACGCGATGCTGGTCTCTCAGCCGGACACCGGCGAGCAGGCGTTGGAGATCGCGGACATGCTGATCCGCTCCGGCGCGATCGACGTCATCGTGATCGACTCGGTGGCGGCCCTGGTGCCGCGTGCCGAGATCGAGGGCGAGATGGGCGACAGCCACGTGGGTCTTCAGGCCCGGCTGATGAGCCAGGCGCTGCGGAAGATCACCGGTGTGCTCAGCAACACCGGCACCACGGCCATCTTCATCAACCAGCTCCGGGAAAAGATCGGCGTGATGTTCGGCAGCCCCGAGACCACCACCGGTGGCCGGGCGCTGAAGTTCTACGCGTCGGTCCGGCTCGACGTGCGCCGCATCGAGAGCCTCAAGGACGGCACCGACGTGGTCGGTAACCGCACCCGGGTCAAGGTCGTGAAGAACAAGGTCGCGGCCCCGTTCAAGCAGGCCGAGTTCGACATCATGTACGGCAAGGGCATCTCGCGCGAAGGCTCGCTGATCGACGTCGGCGTGGAGCAGGCGATCATCCGCAAGTCCGGCGCCTGGTACACCTACGACGGCGACCAGCTCGGCCAGGGCAAGGAGAAGGCCCGGGAGTTCCTGAAGGAAAACCCGGACGTGGCCGCCGAGATCGAGAAGAAGATCCTGGAGAAGCTCGGCGTCGGGGTCAGCGCGAGTGACGCCGCCGGCGGCCCGGAGCTGCCGCCGGTCGACTTCTGACCGGTCGCTGATCCGTGGCAGGACGACGCGCCCGTACGGGGCGAGGCTGGGATGCCAGTCCGCCCCGTACGGGCGACGCCAGCGATCCGCCCCGCCCCCGTCGGGGTCGCCGTGGCCGGTCCGAGGAGGCCGACGCGGCCGAGTCCCCGTCACCACCTCGCGACGAATCGGAGGTGGCTCGCGAGATCTGCCTGCGCCAGCTCGCCGTCCGGCCACGCACCCGGGCCGAGCTGGCCGGGGCGCTGGCCAAGCGGGGCATCTCCGAGCAGGTCTCGGCCGAGGTGCTCGACCGGTACGACGAGGTCGGCATCATCGACGACGCCGCATTCGCCCGGGCCTGGGTCTCCAGTCGGCACTCTGGGCGGGGCCTGGCCCGGCGGGCACTCGCCAACGAGCTGCGCCAGAAGGGCGTGGACGGCGAGGTGGCCACCGAGGCGCTCGGCGAGTTGGACGAGGAGACCGAGGCGGAGACCGCCCGTGCCCTCGTGGAGCGAAAGTTGCGCACCGCCCGGGGTGAGCCCGACGCGGTCTTCCGGCGGCTGGTGGGCATGCTGGCCCGCAAGGGCTACCCGCCCGGCGTGGCCATCCGGGCGGTGAAGGACGCGATCGCCGCGCAGAGCGCCGAGGCGGCCGAGTTCGCCGAGCAGATCGACGCCGACGCGCTCGCCGACGCCGAGGGCGAGCTGGAGCGGGACAACCACCCGGCCGAGTGAGCGGCCCGGTGGATGCTCCGGGGCGAACCCGCCGCGTCACTCGGCGATGTCCGCAATTGGACGGATGGGTCACACACTGGGGCCGGCCCAGCTGGTCGAGTGTCATCCAGTGGGCGGTTGGGCCGGGGTTGAGCAGGCCGGACACGCTCACCGGGCGGAGCACTCGCGGAGTTTGTCCGCTCGTGTCCGGCCCGACATCAGCACGCGGTGATGCCGTGGCTTCTCTCCGTTCGGGGGGTTTGATCATGAGTTCTTGACCAGACCACCTCCGGAGACCTAGCCTCGCCATACAGGCTCACATTGCCCGACCAAGCGCAGGCTAAGCGCACAACATAGATCGCGTAACAGAACAGCATCACTTTGGCCAGCGCAGCCGGCCATTCATCGCAGCTCCGGGCAGGCCGGTCCGGAGCCGGCGCGACAACTGCACCCGGCCGCCGACGATGCCCGAGGGCACCGCCGGCGGAGAGAGCTATCCACGGCCAGTCGCTCCGGTCGGGCGTCCAGAGCCGCAGGAGCGTGCCCTTGGCACGGTCGCTGCGGCGCCGACGTATCCAGGGGGAGGCGGCCATGGCGGGGCGGCACAGGTTTACCGGCGGTCCGCACGAGGTCCGGGCATGAGCACCTTCGACATCGTGCTCCTCGCCGCCGTACTGGTCCTGACCGTGGTGGTGGTCGGCGCGGTGCTCTTCGGCGTCCGGACGCTGCGCCAGGTCGGCGCGGCCCCGGTGCCGGAGGATCCGGCCTTCATCGCCGAGAAGGATCGTCAGGAGCAGTCCCTGGCCGCCCTGCGCAGCGCGGCCGACCAGGCGAACAGCACGATCGACGTGGCGAAGTCCGCGGCGTCGGCCGCCCGGGCCGAGGCCGCCGCCGCGAAGGCCGAGGCGAAGGCGGCCCGGGCGGAGGCCCGCCGGGTGCTCGACGACGCCCGCGCGGAGGCCGACACCGTGCTGGAGCGGGCCCACAAGCAGGCCGAGGCGGACGCCGAGCAGCTGCGCACCACGGCCCGGCGCAGCGGCGAACGGGAGGTCGCGGTGCTCGCCGCCACCACCCGGGAGCAGGCGGCCGAGGTGGAGCGCCGGGCGGCCAGGATGGACGAGCGCGAGCGGCTGCACACCGAGGAAGTGGAGCGGTTCGCCGAACGGGAGCGGCAGCTCACCGAGGCCCGCGCCGCACTCGCGACCCGGAAGGCCGAGCTCACCCGGCGGGAGACCGAGCTGGCCGAGGCGGAGGAGCTGCGCCGCCGGGAGCTGGAGCGGGTGGCCGGGCTCACCGCCGAGGCGGCCCGGCTGGAGCTGATCGAGGCGATCGAGACGCAGGCCAAGCGGGAGGCGGCGCTGCTGGTGCGGGACATCGAGTCCGACGCCCGCAACACCGCCGAGCAGCGCGCCCGGCACATCGTGGTCGACGCGATCCAGCGGGTGGCCAGCGAGCAGACCGCGGAGAGCGTGGTCAGCGTCCTGCACCTGCCCGGCGACGAGATGAAGGGGCGCATCATCGGCCGGGAGGGGCGCAACATCCGCGCCTTCGAGTCGGTGACCGGGGTCAACCTGATCATCGACGACACCCCGGAGGCGGTGCTGCTCTCCTGCTTCGACCCGGTACGCCGGGAGGTCGGCCGGCTCACCCTGGAGAAGCTGGTGCTGGACGGGCGGATCCATCCGCACCGGATCGAGGAGGTCTACGACCTGGCGCGGCACGAGGTGGAGGAGCTCTGCCACCGGGCCGCCGAGGACGCCCTGGTCGAGGTCGGCATCACCGAGATCCACCCGGAGCTGGTCACCCTGCTGGGTCGGCTGCGCTACCGCACCTCGTACGGGCAGAACGTGCTCAAGCACCTGGTCGAGACCGCGCACATCGCCGGCATCATGGCCGCCGAGCTGCGCCTGGACGTGCCCACCATCAAGCGGTCGGCATTCCTGCACGACATCGGCAAGGCGCTCACCCACGAGGTGGAGGGCAGCCACGCCATCATCGGCGCCGACCTGGCCCGCAAGTACGGCGAGCACGAGGACGTGGTGCATGCCATCGAGGCGCACCACAACGAGGTGCCCCCGCAGACCATCGAGGCCGTGCTCACCCAGGCGTCCGACGCCTGCTCCGGCGGTCGGCCGGGCGCGCGCCGGGAGAGCCTGGAGGCGTACGTCAAGCGGCTGGAGCGTATCGAGGAGATCGCGGCCGGCAAGATCGGCGTGGACAAGGTCTTCGCCATGCAGGCCGGCCGGGAGATCCGGGTCATGGTCAAGCCGGACGACGTGGACGACATCGGTGCTGCCGTGCTGGCCCGGGACGTGGCCAAGCAGATCGAGGAGGAGCTGACCTACCCGGGTCAGATCCGGGTGACCGTGGTGCGCGAGTCCCGGGTCACCGAGATCGCCCGCTGACGCGCACCCCGTACGACCGAAGGGCCGCCCCGATTCGCTCGGGACGGCCCTTCGTGGTCGGTGCGGCGTGGCTCAGATGCCGGTTCCGGTGGCCTCGGACTGCGACATGAGCGCGGCCGGGGGCGTGGCCGTGCCTGCGGTGCCGGCCGTCTTACGGCCCCGGGAGAGCCGGCGCTGGACGTACTGGGCCAGCTTCGACAGCGAGTAGTTCACCGCGATGAACAGCACGGCGATCACCACGTACACCGGGATCGGGTTGCCCAGCGCGCCGATGATCTGCTTGCCGATGTTCAGGGTCTCCTCGTAGCTGATGATGAAGCCGAGTGAGGTGTCCTTGAGCACCACCACGAGCTGGCTGATCAGCGCCGGCAGCATGATCCGGAACGCCTGCGGCAGCAGGATCATCCGGGTGGTCTGCGCCGGGGAGAGGCCGATCGCAGCCGCCGCCTCGCCCTGGCCGCCGGGCAGGCCCTCCATGCCGGAGCGGAGGATCTCGGCGATCACCACCGAGTTGTAGATGGTGAGACCGATGACCAGGTACCAGAGCGTGTCGAAGGTGACGCCGAACTCGGGAAAGCCGCGGGCCACGAAGAAGATGGTGATGACCACGGGCAGGCCACGGAACACCTCGACGCAGACCCGGGTGACCGCCGACAGCAGGACGCTCAGCCCGCGCAGCAGATATGACACGGGGGTGGCGAGCCCGGTGAACCGGCGCCGGGTCAGGCTCTTGAGCTGGATCCGCAGCACCGCCAGCGCGGTGCCGATCACCAGCGAGGAGATGATCGCCAGCACCGCCGCGGTGAGGGTGTTCTTGAGGCCGAGCCCGATCCGGTCCCAGACCAGCGAGAAGTTCTCATTGGAGGGGTCGATCAGCGGCCCCCACAGCTCCATCGAGAACTGGCCCTTGGCGTCCAGCGGCCGGTAGATCAGGAAGTACGCGCCGACCAGCAGCAGCACGGTGGCCACGAGGCTGCTGACGAGGGTGATCCGGCGTTGCCGGGGCCCGGGTACGTCGTAGAGGACGGTCTGCTGACTCATCGGGCCACCGCCTGTCGCTTCTCGATCCGGTCCAGCAGGGCGCCGAGCGGCACGGTCATGATCAGGTAGCCGATCGAGATGCCGATCGCGACCGGGATGAAGGCGTAGCCCTCGGCTCCGGTGAGCTGGTCGGCCGTGGCCGACAGGTCACCGACGACCCCGAAGAAGCCGATCAGCGCCGAGTTCTTGATCATTGCGATGATCACCGAACCGAGCGGCACGATCGAGGCCTTCCAGGACTGGGGCAGCACCACGTACCGCAGGTTCTGGCCGAAGGTCAGCCCCAGCGACCGGGCGGCCTCCGCCTGCCCGGCCGGCACCGCGTTGACGCCCGAGCGCAGCGCCTCGCAGACGAACGCCGCGGTGTAGAGCACCAGGGCGATCAGCGCGAAGCGGAAGTACGGCAGGTCGGTGTCGAGCCGGCTGAAGACCGCTTCGAGCCCGGGGAGGCGGAGGAAGTCCGCGTTCGAACCGAGCGCCGGCAGCCCGAACGCGGCGAAGAACATCACCACGGTCAGCGGCATGTTCCGGAAGACGTTCACGTAGCCGGTGCCGACCGCCCGCAGCGGCGGCACCGGCGAGATCCGGAGCACCGCCACGACGGCGCCCAGAATCAGGGCGCCGATCGCGGCGAGTACGCAGATCTGGAGGGTGAGCCAGAAACCACCCGCAAAGACGTCGAACTTGTCGATGAGCACGTTCACGGGTCGGTGTTCCTCCCCACCCTCCAGATCGAAGGATCAGATCAGTAGCGGTTGATGGTCGGAGCCGCGCCCAGTTCCGCGCCGAACTTGCCGGCGGTGTCGTCCCAGGCCTTCTTCCAGCTACCGTCGGCGACCGCCTTGTCCAGCGTGTCGTTGATGAAGCTGCGGAAGTCCGCGTCCTCCTTCTTCACACCGATGCCGTAAGGCTCCTTGGTGAAGTTGGCGCCGGCCAGCTTGAAGGACGCCTCGTCCTTGGCGATGTAGCCGAGCAGGATCACGTTGTCCGTGGTGACGGCGTCGACCTGGCCGCCCTTGAGGGCGTCGCGGCACTTGTCGTAGGTGTCGAAGAGCACCAGCTGGGTGCCAACGTCCTTGACGTACTGCTTGATCGTCTCGGCGGGGGTCGAGCCGGTCACCGAGCAGACCTTCTTGGTGCCGTCCTTGAAGGAGTCCGGACCGGTGATGGTCGCCTCGTCCTTCTTGACCATGATGTTCTGGCCGGCCTCGTAGTACGGCCCGGCGAAGGCGATCCGCTCCTTGCGCTTGTCGTTGATCGTGTAGGTCGCGGCGACGAGGTCCACCGTGCCGTTGACGATCACGTCCTCGCGGACCTTCGAGGGGGCCTCGACCCACTCGATCTTGTCCTCGGGGATGCCGAGCTCCTTGACGATGATCTTCGCGACCTCGACGTCGAAGCCCTCCGGCTTGCCCGACAGGCCCTTCTGCCCGAAGCCCGGCTGGTCGAACTTGGTGCCGACCTTGATCTTCTGCGCCTTGTTGAGCTTCTCCATCGTGCTGCCGGCCGCGAAGGACTTGCCGCCGGAGCCGGCGTCCTCCCCGTCGTCGCCGCCACAAGCGGTCAGGCCGAGCGCCAGAGCGGCGACCGCGGCGACCGCGGCAACGCGCTTGATACGCATACTCTTCTCCTTCTTCGACGGAGCCCACCGGTGTCCGGCGCGCCCCACTGCGGACACCTAGTGCGTGAGGATCTTGGAGAGGAAGTCCCGGGCGCGCTCGCTGCGCGGGTTGGCGAAGAACTCCGCCGGCGGGGCGTCCTCGACCAGTTGGCCGTCGGCCATGAAGATGACCCGGTTCGCGGCGTGCCGGGCGAAGCCCATCTCGTGGGTGACCACGACCATCGTCATGCCGTCGCGGGCCAGGGAGGTCATCACGTCCAGCACCTCGCCGACCATCTCCGGGTCCAGCGCGCTGGTCGGCTCGTCGAAGAGCATCGCCTTGGGCTGCATGGCCAGCGCACGGGCGATGGCCGCCCGCTGCTGCTGACCGCCGGAGAGCTGGGCCGGGAACTTGTCCGCCTGGTTGGCGATGCCGACCCGGTCGAGCAGGGCCAGACCGCGCTCGCGGGCTGCCGCCGGCTTCTCCTTGCGGACCTTGACCGGGCCGAGAGTGACGTTCTCGAGGATGGTCTTGTGCGCGAAGAGGTTGAAGGACTGGAAGACCATGCCAACCTCGCTGCGCAGCTTGGCGAGGGCCTTGCCCTCGGCCGGCAGTGGCTGGCCGTCGAAGGTGATGGTGCCCGAGTTGATCGGTTCCAGTCGGTTGATGGCGCGGCACAGCGTCGACTTGCCGGAGCCGGACGGGCCGATCACCACGACCACCTCGCCCCGACCCACCGACAGCGAGACGTCGTCCAGCACGTGCAGCGGTCCGAACCATTTGTTGACCGCGTCCAGCACGATGAGCGGTTCGCCCGTCGTCACGTCGTCCACCGTCCCTGTCGTCTCCCGGATCGGGGTCGGTTGACCCCCGGTGCGGCCACTGTAGGCGGCGTGATGTGGCGGAACGCAACCTGGCGGGTCACGGAGCGGTAACACCGGTCACGATCGTCGCGGCGAGTCCGATTCCGGTCACCGTGCGGGCCGCATCGGTGGCGTTGGCCGCAGGTTACCGAGATCATGGGGGGATGACCGAACCGGTACGCCTGACCCGGTACGCCCGTGGCGGCGGCTGCGCCTGCAAGATCCCCCCGGGTGAGCTGGAGATCATGGTGGCCGGTCTCGGCCCGGCCACCGGCACCGCGGAGCTGCTGGTCGGGTTGGACCACGGCGACGACGCGGCGGTGGTCCGTCTGGATGAGCGGACCGGGCTGGTGAGCACCGCCGACTTCTTCACGCCGGTGGTCGACGACGCGTACGACTGGGGTCGGATCGCCGCGGCCAACGCGCTCTCCGACGTGTACGCGATGGGCGGCGTTCCGCTGGTCGCGCTTAACCTGCTCTGCTGGCCGCGCGACGTGCTGCCGCTGGAGCTGGCCCGCGAGGTGCTGCGGGGCGGCCAGGACGTGGCCCGGGAGGCGGGCTGCCACCTGGCTGGCGGGCACAGCGTGGACGACGAGGGTCCGAAGTACGGCCTCGCGGTCACCGGCACCGTCCGGCCGGAGGAGCTGATCACCCTCGACGCGGGCCGGGCCGGGGTGCCGCTGTCCCTGACCAAGCCGCTCGGGGTGGGCGTGCTGAACACCCGGCACAAGGCCACCGGTGAGATCTTTCCGGAGGCGGTGGCCACGATGAGCGCGCTCAACCGGGACGCCGCCCGGGCGGCGGTCGCGGCCGGCATCCGGTGCGGCACCGACGTGACCGGGTTCGGCCTGCTCGGGCACGCCTCGAAGCTGGCCCGCGCCAGCCGGCTGACGGTGGCCATCGACACCGCGCGGGTGCCCTACCTGCCGGGTGCACGGGAGGCGCTGCGCGACGGGTACGTCAGCGGCGGCAGCCGGCGCAACCTGCACTGGGTCACCCCGTGGACGGACTTCGGCGCTGTGGGCGAGGACGAGCGGCTGCTGCTGGCCGACGCGCAGACCTCCGGAGGCCTGCTGGTCGCCGGTGAGCTGCCGGGGGCGCCCGTGGTGGGCGAGTTGCTGCCACGCGGCGAGCACCTGGTCGTTCTGCGCTGACCGATCACCGGCGCGCGGTCACCGGTCGGAACGCGCGGCGCCGACCGTGCGGGCGGGGCACCTTACTCGATAAAATGTCACCTTCCCGCTACTCCGAGCATTGGCGCTCAGGGAATTTTTGCCCGGAATGGTCACAGACCGGTAACTTGCCCCCGGCTGAGGTCATATGCCCCCCACCATCGTCAGTAAGGCCCGATCCGGAGGCCGGTGGGACGAACGCAGCGAGGAGGCGGAATGACCGAGCTGTGGAACTGGAGAATCGACCGGGTACGACCCGTGGAGGTCTACCCGGCGCTGGCCGAGGCGCTCGGCCGTGTGGTGATGCCGCTGGCGGTGGCCGACCCGGCCCGGCTGCCGGCGTACGCCGTGGTCGTCGACGTCTGGCAGGCGCCGGGCGAGTTCGCGACGGTCGTGGACTGCTACGGGGTGCCCGAGCGGCTTCCCGAGCACGCCAGCATCGCCGCGCTGGCCCGGTTGCTGGACCGCAACTGCCTGCTGCGCGACGACACGCTCGACGCCGGCCGGCACCTGCTCGTCGCCCCGGACGGCACGGTCCGTCCGGTGCACTTCGACATCCGCGACACCGACGACGGCGAGGTGCTCAGCAGGCAGCGGCTCTGCACGCTGGCCGACCCGGGCTGCCGGGGCTGGTCGCAGTGCCACCGCTCACGCTGGGCCCCCGACACGGTCGCCCCGGCGCTCGCCGCGGCCTGACCCACGGGTCGGGCCGCGCGCCGGCGGCTCCCTCCCTGCTCGTCGATCTAGGGAAGATCGTTGCTCAGGGAGATCCACTGGCAGCAACATGCCCTAGATCGACGCGGTGGGGGCGGCCGGGGGCGGGCGGGTGGGCGGTCAGCCGTGGCTGGGAGCGGCGGTGGGCGGGCGGTCTGCGGTGGCGGGCCCGGCTCCCCGGACCACGAGCTGGTGGAGCAGGGTGCGGGTTGCCTCGGTAACGGCGGCCACCGCGGCGTCGAACGCGGCGGCGTTGTGCGCGGCGGGCGTCCGGAAGCCTGAGATCTTCCGGACGTACTGCAACGCCGCCGCCTCGATGTCCGCCTCCGTCACCTGCGGGGTGAACGGCTCACGCAGCGTCTTGATGCTCCGGCACATGCTGTGCTCCTTCTCGTCTCGTTCGCTACTTGACCAACGATGACATCGTCTGGGCTGTTGCCTATTCTGGTGGCGCGTCAGGGCCCCTCGGGCCGTCCATCACACCTCCCGTGGCGCGTTCGCGGGACCCGGAGATTCACTGTGGACGAGAAGCTCGCACCGCCCGCCGGTCGGACTCCCGACCCGATCCTGTCGATCCTGAGGACTCGGCTTGACCAGGTCGCGACCGAGCACCCCGAGACGGTTGACGTGCTCCTACGCCGCGTCCTGCCCCCGGCCACCGGTCCGGCGGAGACGGTCGTACCCGTCTCCGCCTTCAACTCCGCCATCTGACTCGATGGCGGCCGGGTCACCCGTACCGGCTCCGCGTACCGCTGCGATCAGCCAGTACGTCAGCAGCCGGCGGATCGCGACGTCGTCGACCACCCGGATGTCGGCCTCGGGCAACTGGGGGCGGAGGAACTCCAGCAGCGTCATCGGGTCCCGTCGGGCCTGTTCCGACCCGGAGGTCTCCACCGCGAGGTGCCGGCCGTCCGGAGTGGCGACGGAGTGCTGTGCCGCATGTTGTCGCGTCACGGTTGCCTGCCGCGGGTCCCCGAGTACGGAGCCGCGCATCGGCGGCACCGAGTGCAAAGCCCCCGAAATCGCCCAGAGCGCAATCTTGTTGTGCAGCGTACTGCCCGCCGTGGGCCCCCGCCATGGGCCACCGGGTCAATGCCGGTCGGCTGAGCCCGCCGACCGGGCCGCTACCCTGGTAGCCCGAGGGGAAGGGGCACCAAGAGGGTGGCTAGGACCTACAACGTCGTGACGTACGGCTGCCAGATGAACGTGCACGATTCCGAGCGCATCTCCGGCCTGCTCGAACAGGCCGGCTACGTACGCGCGGCGCCGGCCGACGACACCCCCGACATCGTCGTCTTCAACACCTGCGCGGTGCGGGAGAACGCCGACAACCGGCTCTACGGCAACCTCGGTCGTCTGCGCCCCGTGAAGGACAAGCACCCCGGGATGCAGATCGCGGTCGGCGGCTGCCTGGCCCAGAAGGACCGCGGCGAGATCGTCCGCAAGGCGCCCTGGGTGGACGTGGTCTTCGGCACGCACAACATCGGCGCGCTGCCGGTGCTGCTCGACCGTGCCCGGCACAACGCCGCCGCCGAGGTGGAGATCCTGGAGTCGCTGGACGTCTTCCCGTCCACGCTGCCCACCCGACGCGAGTCCACGTACGCCGGCTGGGTCTCGATCTCGGTGGGCTGCAACAACACCTGCACGTTCTGCATCGTGCCCGCCCTCCGGGGCAAGGAGAAGGACCGCCGCCCCGGCGACATCCTCTCCGAGGTGCGCGCCCTGGTCGACGAGGGCGTGCTGGAGGTGACCCTGCTCGGGCAGAACGTCAACTCGTACGGTGTCGAGTTCGGTGATCGGTACGCATTCGGCAAGCTGCTGCGCGCCTGCGGCGACATCGACGGGCTGGAGCGGGTCCGGTTCACCAGCCCGCACCCAAAGGACTTCACGGACGACGTGATCGCCGCGATGGCTGAGACGCCGAACGTCTGCCACTCGCTGCACATGCCGTTGCAGTCCGGCTCCGACGCCGTACTCCGGGCGATGCGCCGGTCCTACCGGTCCGACCGCTACCTGGGGATCATCGAGAAGGTCCGGGCGGCGATGCCGGACGCGGCGATCACCACCGACATCATCGTCGGCTTCCCCGGCGAGACCGAGGCCGACTTCCAGCGCACCCTGGACGTGGTCCGGGAGGCCCGGTTCTCCTCGGCCTTCACCTTCCAGTACTCCAAGCGCCCCGGCACCCCCGCCGCCACCATGGACGACCAACTGCCCAAGCAGGTCGTCCAGGAGCGCTACGAGCGGCTGATCGCCACGGTGGAGGAGATCACCTGGGCGGAGAACAAGCGCCTCGTGGGGGAGACTGTCGAGGTGCTGGTCGCGGTCGGCGAGGGCCGCAAGGACGAGCGGACCGGCCGGATGTCCGGCCGGGCCCGCGACGGTCGGCTGGTGCACTTCGCGACTACAGCGTCCGACGGTGGGTCGCTGGCCGGTCAGATCCGGCCGGGAGACATCGTGCACACCGCGGTGACGTACGCCGCCCCGCATCACCTCAACGCCGACGGCGCGCCACTGTCGCACCGGCGGACCCGGGCCGGCGACGCCGCCGAGGCGGGCCGCTCCCCACGTACCCCCGGGGTGTTGCTCGGCCTGCCCACGATCGGCGCTCCAGCGGTCGCGCCCGCACCCGCCAACGGCTGCGCCACCCACTAACTCCCCGCCTGCGCCCCGCGCGCACCGCCCCCGCCCCGCCCCGCCCCGCGCGCCCCGCCCCCGCCCCCGCCCCACCGCCGTCGATCTAGGGATAATCGCTGTGGATGGAGATCCACTAGCAACGATTTCCCCTAGATCGGCGCGGAGGGCGGGGCGCGGAGGCGCGCGGAGGGCGGGGCGCGGAGGCGGGCGGGCGGCCGTCCGCACGCCACGGTCCTTTGGGGTACGCGGACAGTGTGCGACGGTCGAGGTCACGCGGACGGGGACACTCGCGGAAGCTCACCGACGACCCCCGACAGCGGTGTCCCGCCGTCGTCGCCTTCGTGCCGGTGGCCCAACCTAGCTCCGTCGCCCATTCTCATCAGCCCAGGTCGATGCGTCGACACCCCGGCCGCCCGCTCCATCCCGCACGACCTTGGGGCGGGGCGCGGATACGCGGGAGCCCCGGTCCCGTGCGGGGACCGGGGCTCCGGGGTGCGTCAGGTCAGCCGGCCTGCTCGGCGAGCTGGAGGAACTGCCGCTTGGCCGCGAGGGCCTGCTCGGCCTCCTTGATCCGGCGGGCGTCCCCGGCGCTCTTCGCCCGGGCCAGCCGGTCCTCGGCCTCGGCCACCTGCGACCGCATCTGGGCGAGCAGCGGGTTGTCCTCCTTGGTGGTCCGGCGCCATGCCGAATCCATCACCTCGCGGACCTTGTCGTCGATGACACGCAGCCGGCGCTCCAGCCCGGCGGCGGCCTCCCGGGGCACCCGGCCGGCCTCGTGCCACTGGGCCTGGATCTCCCGCAGCTTGGCCTGGGCGCCCTTCGGGTCGGCGTCGATGTCCAGCGCCTCGGCCTCAGCCAGCAGAGCCTGCTTGCGCTCCAGGTTGACGCGCTGCTCGTTGTCGCGGGCGGAGAAGACCTCGCTGCGGCGGCTGAAGAAGGCGTCCTGCGCGGCCCGGAACCGTTCCCAGAGCTTCTGCTCGGCCTCCTTGGAGGCGCGCGGCGCGGCCTTCCACTGGGTCATCAGCTCCTTGAGCTGGTTGGCCGTCGCCGCCCAGTCGGTGGAGTCCTTGAGCTTCTCCGCCTCGGCGACCAACTCCTCCTTGGCCGTCTGCGCCTGCTTGCGCTGCGCGTCCAGCGTGGCGAAGTGGGCGCCCCGGCGTCGGGTGAACCCGTCCCGGGCGGCGGCGAACCGCTTCCACAGCTCACCATCGGCCTTCTTGTCGACCCCGCGGATGGTCTTCCACTCGTCGAGGATCTCCTTGAGCCGGTCCCCGGCGGTCTTCCAGCCGGTGGACTCGGCGGCGAGCTTCTCGGCCTCCTCGACCAGCGCGGTCTTGCGCGCCAGGGCCTCGCCGCGTGCGGCGTCCCGGGCGGCACGTGCCTCGCCGGCCTTCTCCTCGGCGAGGGTGGCCAGCTTGTCCAGCCGCGCGGCCAGCGCGTCGATGTCGCCGACCACGTGGGCCTCGGGCAGCGAGGCGCGGATCCGCCGGATCGTGCTCAGCGAGTGCCCGGCGTCCGCCGCACCCGAGTTGAGCCGCGCTTCGGTCAGGTCCACCTCGGTCACCAGATCGGCGAAGCGGCGTGCGAAGTGCGCGAGGCCCTCCTCCGGTGCTCCCGCCTGCCAGGATCCGACCACCCGCTCGCCCTCGGCGGTCTTGACGTACACGGTGCCGTCCGCGTCCACCCGTCCGAAGGAAGTCCAGTCGCTCATGTGCCCATCCTCGTTCTCCCGGCGTCGAGGGAACCGTCCCCCGTCGCCGCCACGGCGCAGCCAACTTGCTTCCGGCATTGTCACAGGTCCGACCCGGTCCGCGTCGAGCGCCTATCGCCGACCGTGACCATACGGTGTCCTAGGGCCCGATTGACCGGATCAGCGCGGAGACGCACCGGGGATTCCGGCTACGGTGAACGGGTGCCACTGGTCGCCGCCGCAGTCTGCCCGCATCCGCCCCTGCTCGTGCCCGAGGTGGCCGGCGCCGCCGCGCCCGAGCTGGACGATCTGCGGGCGGCCTGCGACACCGCCGTACGCGGGCTGTTGGCCGCCGACCCGGCCACCGTGGTGCTGCTCGGCGCCGGGCCGGTGACCGGCGCCATCCCGCCTCCGGCCACCGGCTCCCTGCAGCCCTGGGGCGTCGACCTGGACGTGCCGCTCACCCCCGATCAGCCGGACCGGGGCGCGGTGCTGCCGTTGAGCCTGACCATCGGTGCGTGGCTGCTGGCCCGGCACGCGGTACGACTGCCGGTGATCCCCGTGCAGGTGGCCGCCGACGCCGGTCCGGGCGAGCTGGCCGCGCTCGCCGACGAGGTCGGTGCTGTGGGTGCCCGGGTGGCGCTGCTGGTGCTCGGGGACGGGTCGGCCTGTCGGGGGGAGAAGTCCCCGGGGTACGACGATCCGCGCGCCCGCCCGTACGACCAGCGGGTCGCTTCGGCCCTGGCCGAGGCGGACCTGGACGTCCTGCTCGACCTCGATCCGGTCGTGTCGGCGGAGCTGAAGGCCGCCGGTCGGGCGCCCTGGCAGGTGCTCGCCGGCGCGGCCTGGTCGACCGGCGGCGGTTGGCGCGGTGAGCTGCTGCACGAGTCGGCCCCCTACGGCGTCGCCTACTTCGTGGCGTCCTGGGCACCGGCGTGAGCGGCGACGGGGGCAGCCCGGTCGGCACGGTCGTCGCGGTGGTCGGCCCGACCGCGGCGGGCAAGTCGGCGTTGAGCATCGCGTTGGCGCACGCCCTGGACGGTGAGGTGGTCAACGCCGACTCGATGCAGCTCTACCGGGGCATGGACATCGGCACCGCCAAGCTGACCCCCGCCGAGCGGGACGGGGTGCCGCACCACCTGCTGGACATCTGGGAGGTCACCGAGCCGGCCAGCGTCGCGGAGTACCAGCGTCTGGCCCGCGCGGCGGTGGACGACATCCTGTCCCGGGGGCGGGTGCCGCTGCTGGTCGGCGGCTCAGGGCTGTACGTGCGGGCGGTGCTGGAGCGCTTCGACTTCCCCGGCACCGACCCGGCGCTGCGCGAGCGGCTGGAACGGGAGCTGGCCGAGGTCGGCCCGGCGCCGCTGTACGCGCGGCTGCGCGCTGCCGACCCGGCCGCCGCCGAGGGGATCCTGCCCGGCAACGGCCGGCGGATCGTGCGGGCCCTGGAGGTGATCGAGCTCACCGGCGCCCCGTTCGCGGCGTCGTTGCCCGAGCCGACGCCGTACTACCCGTCGGTGCAGCTCGGGGTCGATCTGGACACCGGGCTGCTGGACGAGCGGATCGCGCTGCGGGTCGATCGGATGTGGGCCGACGGGCTGCTGGCCGAGACCCGCGAGCTGGTCGGGCGGGGGCTGCCCGAGGGGCGGACGGCCAGCCGGGCGCTCGGCTACCAGCAGGTGCTGCGGTTCTTCGCCGGTGAGCTGACCGAGACGCAGGCGCACGACGAGACGGTCCGGGCCACCCGGCGGTTCGTCCGCCGGCAACGGTCCTGGTTCCGGCGGGATCCGCGGATCCACTGGCTGGATTCGGCTGCGCCGGACGTGATCGAGGCTGCCCTGCGCCTGGTGCCCGCCCCTGCGCGATGATGGGGGCGTGGAGTTCACCAAGGGCCATGGCACCGGCAACGACTTCGTCCTTCTCCCCGACCCGGACGGTCAGCTCGACCTGACCCCGGAGCTGGTCGCGGCGCTCTGCGACCGGCGGCGGGGCGTCGGCGCGGACGGGGTGCTGCGAGTGGTCCGCGCGGCCAAGCATCCGGAGGGTGCCGGGCAGGCCGGTGAGGCCGAGTGGTTCATGGACTACTGGAACTCCGACGGCTCGTTGGCCGAGATGTGCGGCAACGGCGCCCGGGTCTTCGTCCGCTACCTGATCGACGCCGGGTTGGCCACGCCGGCCGGCGCGGCGCTGCCGGTGGCCACGAGGGCCGGCGTCGTGCGCGCGCGGGTCGAGGGGCAGGCCATCGCCGTCGAGATGCGCCGCCCCCGGCTGCACGCCGGCTCGACCGCCACGCTCGGTGGGTTGACCCTGCCGGGCACCGCCGTGGACCTCGGCAACCCCCACCTGGTCTGCGTCCTGCCGGCCAGCCTGGAGCTGTCCGCGCTGGACCTCACCACCGCGCCCGGATTCGACCCGGCGCTCTTTCCGACCGGGGTGAACGTGGAGTTCATTGTGGCGGGCGAGCCGATCGACGGCACCGATGCGCACACCCTGATGCGGGTGTACGAGCGTGGCAGCGCGGAAACTCTCTCCTGCGGCACCGGCGCCTGCGCGGTGGCCGCGGTGGCTTTGCGCGACGCGGCCCGGGACACCGGCAGGGTCGCCGTCGACGTCCCCGGTGGCCGCCTCACGGTCACCGTGACCGACGATTCCTGCTGGCTGTCCGGCCCGGCCGTCCTGGTGGCGACCGGAGAGGTCGACCTCGCCGGGCTGCCCGTGTCCGCCTGACGTCGGGCGGCGCTGGCCCGTCTGCTCTGCTGTCGCCCGTGCGTCGCGCCCGACTGCGGTCGGTCACCGCACAGCCTTGCTCTGCTTCACTCCACGCAACGGCTGACGTCCGATAATCGGACACCGACCGTTGCGGTGGTTGAAGCAGAGCAGAGCGGGGGAGACGACCGGTTCGTGGTCGGTTCCCCCGCTCACGGCCATACCAGCTCGCGCCGGCCCGGCTTCGCGTCAATCAGTCCGTCAGGGGGTGGCGCTGGCGTTGGCGGCGATCTCAGGCAGGTCGGCGGGGCCCGGGTCGGCGGCCGGCAGCGGGCTGGGGTTGTGGGCGGCGGCGCGCACGGCGGCCGCGACGGCCGGGGCGACCCGGGGGTCGAAGACGCTGGGCACGATCACCGTCGGGTTGATCTTCTCCTCGCCGACCACGTCCGCGATGGCCCGGGCGGCGGCGATCGCCATCTCCTCGGTGAACTCCTCGGCGTGCGCGTCCAGCATGCCGCGGAACACTCCGGGGAAGGCGAGCACGTTGTTGATCTGGTTCGGCTGGTCCGAGCGGCCGGTGGCGACCACGGCGGCGTGCTTGCGCGCCTCCCGCGGGTCGACCTCCGGGTCCGGGTTGGCCAGCGCGAAGACGATCGAGTCCTTGGCCATCTGGGCGATGTCGTCGCCGGTGAGCAGGTTCGGCGCGCTGACCCCGATGAAGACGTCCGCGCCCCGGATCGCGCCCGGCAGGTCGCCGGCGTAGTTGTCCTTGTTGGTGTTGTCCGCCAGCCACTGCCACGCCGAGTTGAGCCCGGTCAGCCCACGGTGCAGGGCGCCCTCCCGGTCGTACGCGATGATGTCGCCGACGCCTTGACGCAGCAGCAGCTTCATGATCGCCGTGCCGGCCGCGCCGGCACCGGAGACCACCACCCGGACGTCCGCGAGCTGCTTGCCCACCACCCGCAGCGCGTTGGTCAGCGCGGCCAGCACGCAGATCGCGGTGCCGTGCTGATCGTCGTGGAAGACAGGGATGTCCAGCAGCTCACGCAGCCGGGCCTCGATCTCGAAGCAGCGCGGCGCGGCGATGTCCTCCAGGTTGATCCCGCCGTACGCCGGCGCGATCGCCTTGACGATGGCCACGATCTCGTCGGTGTCCTGGGTGTCCAGGACCACCGGCCAGGCGTCCACCCCGCCGAAGCGCTTGAACAGCGCCGCCTTGCCCTCCATCACCGGCAGCGACGCGGCCGGGCCCAGGTTGCCCAGGCCGAGCACCGCCGAGCCGTCGCTGACCACCGCGACGGTGTTGCGCTTGATGGTCAGCCGGCGGGCGTCCGCCGGGTTCTCGGCGATCGCCATGCAGACCCGGGCCACCCCGGGGGTGTACGCCCGGGACAGCTCGTCCCGGTTGCGCAGCGCGACCTTCGAGGTCACCTCGATCTTGCCGCCCAGGTGCAGCAGGAACGTCCGGTCCGACACCTTGCGCACGTCCACGCCCTCCAGCGCGGTCAGCGCGTCGACCACCTGGTCGGCATGGCCGGCGTCGGCGGTGTCGCAGGTCAGGTCGACGATCACGTTGGTCGGGTCGGAGTCCACCACGTCCAGCGCTGTGACGATCGCCCCGGCTTCGCCGACCGAGGTGGTGAGCCGGCCGATCGAGGAGGCGTCCGCGGTCACGGCGATCCGGATGGTGATCGAGAATCCGGCGCTCGGCAGTCGGGTGATGGCCACGGGGTCCCTCCGTCACGGCTGTGCGGCCGCTCGGCCGCCGCCCAGCATTTCTACCGGGTTGTCGAGGTCGACCGGCATTCGCCCCCGCTTTTGGCGACCTTCGGCACGGGCATATAGCAGGTGCGTTCGGCGTTGCGTCATGTCAGGATTACGTTCTACTTATCAAAACGGACAGGAGAACCGCTTGCGAGACCAGGAGAGCTTTGTCGCCGTCGAGGACGAGCTCGACGACGTCACCACCGGCGAGATGGAGCTGTCGGAGCGGCAGTCGCTACGACGCGTACCGGGCCTCTCCACCGAGCTCACCGACGTCACCGAGGTCGAATACCGACAGCTGCGGCTGGAGCGGGTCGTCCTGGTGGGCGTCTGGACCGAGGGCACGGTGACCGACGCGGAGAATTCCCTGACCGAGCTGGCCGCGCTCGCCGAGACCGCCGGCTCGCAGGTGCTCGAAGGGCTGATCCAGCGCCGTACGCGGCCCGACCCGGCCACCTACATCGGCCGGGGCAAGGTCGACGACCTCGGCGCGGTGGTGCTCTCCACCGGCGCGGACACGGTGATCTGTGACGGTGAGTTGTCCCCGTCCCAGCTGCGCAACCTGGAGCAGCGCACCAAGGTCAAGGTGGTCGACCGGACGGCGTTGATCCTCGACATCTTCGCCCAGCACGCCAAGAGCAAGGAGGGTAAGGCGCAGGTCGAGCTGGCCCAGCTGGAATACCTCCTGCCCCGGCTGCGCGGTTGGGGCGAGACGCTCTCCCGGCAGACCGGTGGTAGCGGTCGCGGCGGCGGCGCCGGCGGCGGCGTGGGTGTGCGTGGTCCCGGTGAGACCAAGCTGGAGACCGACCGGCGGCGCATCCGTCACCGCATCTCCCGGCTGCGCCGCGAGATCAAGAGCATGAAGACGGTACGCGTGACCAAGCGCGCCCGGCGTTCCCGTAACGCCGTCCCCGCGGTGGCCATCGCCGGCTACACCAACGCCGGCAAGTCCAGCTTGCTCAACCGGCTGACCGGCGCGGGTGTGCTGGTGGAGAACGCGCTCTTCGCGACGTTGGACCCGACCACCCGTAAGGCCACCGCCGCCGACGGGCGCATCTACACCCTCTCGGACACGGTCGGCTTCGTCCGGCACCTGCCGCACCAGATCGTCGAGGCGTTCCGCTCGACGCTGGAGGAGGTCGCCGAGGCGGATCTGGTGGTGCACGTCGTCGACGGCACCCACCCGGATCCGGAGGAGCAGGTGCGGGCCGTCCACGAGGTGCTCGCCGAGGTCGGCGCGGACCGGCTCCCCGAGCTGCTGGTGGTCAACAAGACCGACACGGCCGACGAGGACACGCTGCTGCGGCTCAAGCGGCTCTGGCCGGACGCGATCTTCGTTTCCGCGCACACCGGGCGGGGCGTCGACGGGCTGCGCGAGGCGATCGAGGAGCGGCTTCCCCGGCCTGCCGTGGAGGTCCGGGCCGTCCTGCCGTACGACCGGGGCGACCTGGTGGCACGGGTGCACCGCACCGGCGAGGTGCTCAGCACGTCGCACCTGCCGGAAGGCACCCTGCTGCACGTCCGGGTCGGCGAGGCGCTCGCCGCCGAGTTGGCGCCGTTCGACGTCGAGCGGCAAAGTCAGGCGGCCGGCAGCCGGCGCTGAGCGGCCCCGGCGTCATCCCCCGGAAACGCGCGGCATGCGACACTGGCCGAATGCGCCGCGTTGTTTCCTCGGTCACGGTTGCCCTCGGCCTGCTCGGGGCAACCGTGGCGCTCGCCGGAGTCGCTGTCGCCGCTCCCGCCCCCGCATCCTCCGATGCGCCTGCCCTCACTCCCGGCAAGAAGCGATGCACGGTCGCCGACGAGCGGCTGCGGGAGCTGTCGGGCCTGGTCGCGACCAAGAGCGGCTACATCGTGATCAACGACGGCACCGACGTCGCGGCACGCAAGCGGGTCTTCTTCCTCGACAGCAAGTGCAAGATCTCCAAGAACCCGGTCCAGTACTCGGGGCAGGGCCCGTTCGACACCGAGGACCTCGCTCTCTCCCCGAACGGCTCGACCCTCTGGATCGCGGACACCGGCGACAACGCCACCTCCAAGGAACGCCGTAAGCGGGTCGCGCTCTGGTCGATGCCGGTCACCGGCTCCAAGCAGCCGGTGCTGCACCGGATCTCCTATCCGGAGGGCAAGCCGCACGACGCCGAGGCGCTGCTCATCGGCAACGACGGCAAGCCGCTGATCATCACCAAGGTGACCAGCGGAAAGGCCGAGATCTTCACCCCGGCGGCGGCGCTGAAGAACGGCGACACCGATCCGGTGCCGATGCGCAAGGTCGGCGACATCGAACTGCCCAAGACGCAGACGGAAAACCCGCTCAACACGTTCGGCCGGGTCGCGATCACGGGCGCGGCGCGCTCGCCGGACGGCACCCGGGTGGTCCTGCGCACCTACGCGGACGCCTTCGAGTTCGACGTGGCCGGCGGGGACATCGTCGGCGCGCTCACCACCGGCAAGCCCCGGGTGACGCCGCTCACGGACCCGTTCGGCGAGGCCATCAGCTACACCCCGGACGGTAAGACCTTCCTTACCGTCTCCGACGGCGGCCAGTTCAGTGCGGACGACCCGGTGGACATCCTCAGCTACACGCCGTCCACCCAGACGGCGCAACCGCTGGCGGACGATGCCGGTGCACCCAAGTCGGCCGCCTCGCAGTCGTGGTTCGACGGGCTGAGCTTGGACGACATCACCTACCTGGTCGGCGCGGTCGGGGTGATCGGCCTGCTGCTGGTCGGCGCCGGCATCATCGGCATCGTCCGGGCGCGCCGCCGGCCGCCGGCCGCTGATGAGTCCGACCGGTCGGACCCGGACGGCGAGCCCCTCGGCCCGCGTGGTGGCCCTGCCGACGACGGATTCCCGGCCGGTGACCGTGCCGGTGGGGTCTACGGTGGCGGCGCACCGGCCGGTGGGGCGGTCTACGGGGCCGGCGGTGGGGCGTACGGCGGCGGCGCGGGCCGTGGTGGTCCCGCCCCGGCGGGCGGCGGGGTGTACGGCGGTGGCCGTCCGGCGGCCGGCGAGGGTGGCTACGGTCCTGCCCCGGCGGGCGGCGGCGCGGCCGGCGGTGGCGTCTACGGCGGGGGCCGTCCTCCGGCGGGTGGCGGTGGCCGGCCGGCGGGTGGCGGTGGTCGTCCTCCAGGCGGTGGTCGTCCCGGCGGTGGCGTGTACGGCGGCGGTGGCCAGCCCGGCGGCGGTGGTCAGCCGGGCGGCGGTCGGGCGGAGCCGCCGCGGCGTGGTGGGCCGGAGCCGGACTACCGGGGCCAGCGGCCCGGTCGTCGGCGTGACGAGGACGCGCCCGTGGACCCGTACGGGCAGTATCCCGGGGGCGGTCGCGGCCACCGGGGCGACCGCTACTGACGCATCCCGGCCCGTGCCCTGACGCGCCTCGAACGATTGCATCGGCGCTGGGCGGGTGCGGGTGAGTGCCGTGGGCACTCACCCGCGGACCGGTCAGATCCGGCGCAGGACCGCCACGACCCGACCCATGATGGTGGCGTCGTCACCGGGGATCGGGTCGAAGGCTGGGTTCTGCGGCATCAGCCAGACGTGCCCGTCGCGCCGCCGGTAGGTCTTGACGGTCGCCTCGCCATCGAGCATGGCGGCCACGATCTCGCCCGAGTCGGCGGTGGGCTGCTGCCGGACGACCACCCAGTCGCCGTCGCAGATGGCCGCGTCGAGCATCGAGTCGCCCTTGACCTGGAGCATGAAGACCTCGCCCTCGCCCACCAGCTCGCGGGGGAGGGGGAAGATGTCCTCCACCGCCTGCTCGGCGAGGATCGGCCCACCGGCGGCGATCCGGCCGAGCATCGGCACGTATGCCGGGGTCGGCCGCTGCGCGCGGGACAGCTCGTCGTCGATGGCCTCGCTGGGGGCCCGGACGTCCACCGCGCGCGGCCGGTTGGGGTCGCGGCGCAGGAAGCCCTTCTTTTCCAGCTCCTTGAGCTGGTAGGCGACGCTGGACGGCGACACCAGGCCGACCGCCTCGCCGATCTCCCGGACGCTCGGCGGGTAGCCGTGTCGCTCCACCCAGTTGCGGATGAACTCCAGGATGCGGCGCTGGCGGGCGGTCAGGTCGACCGTCGCCGGGTCGGGGAAGGTGCTGACCACCGGGGTGACCGGGCGCACGGCGGGCTGGCCCGTCCGGCTGCGCGCGGCGCTGCGGCGTCGGGTGGCCGGCGGGCCCGCCTCGGTGATCTGCTGCGGGCTCTTCGGCCGGCTGGCCCGGTCCTCGGTCACGTCCGTCCTCCCTGGTCGGCGCTGGGTGCCTCGTCGGCTCGTGGTGCGTGCGGTGGTGCCACGACGGTGCTGGGGGTGGTGCGTCGCCGGGTGCGGTGAAGATCCATCGCGCCCGGTTGTTCCTGACCGTATAGGTGAGATCGGTCATTTTCAAACATCTGTACGACCTCTCACCGGCGTGTCGGGGTGAAAAACCACTCCTGTCGTACGGATGTTCTGATAAATGGTACGTCGGATAGCACGCGTGTTCGATCCTCGGCCGTTTTCCGGGCTGCTTGGGCCCGCTGGCCGGTAACCGCGGCGGGGGTCCGGCGTTGGGTCTTCCGGCGGAGCGGTGGGTGCGGATGACCGGATGGTCCGTGACGCGCCGGACACGCCCGCCAACTTGACCCGGGTTCGCCAGCGACATACGGTCAACCCCTAGATGTAGTAGTGACACGGGCGTAAGTTGCCTACAGGTTGGGTCCGACTACCGACCGCACTCCCGTAACGTCCACCACGGCGGGCGTCATCTCCGGATGGCACCGTCGTGGCGAGCCGTGCCCGGGAGTGCCCCGGCCCGGCCGTGGTTGATCATGATTAGGAGGTAGGCGATGCGGTGTCCGTACTGCCGGCACGCCGACTCCCGGGTGGTCGACTCGCGGGAGGCCGACGACGGTCAGCTCATCCGGCGGCGACGGTCCTGCCCGGAGTGCGGCAAGCGGTTCACCACCGTCGAGGAGGCGGTCCTCGCGGTCGTCAAGCGCAGCGGGGTGACCGAGCCGTTCAGCCGTACGAAGATCATCGGCGGGGTGCGCAAGGCGTGCCAGGGCCGGCCCGTCGACGAGGACTCGATCGCGCTGCTGGCCCAGAAGGTCGAGGAGACCGTCCGGGCCAAGGGCGCGGCCGAGATCCCCAGCCATGACGTGGGGCTGGCGATCCTGGGCCCTCTGCGGGACCTGGACGAGGTGGCGTACCTGCGGTTCGCCAGCGTCTACCGGTCCTTCGACTCGCTCGCCGACTTCGAGCAGGAGATCGAGACATTGCGGGCCGCCGCCCGCGCCCGGGAGGGCGCGGGTCAGGCCGGGGCGGCGGGGACCGCCGGCCGTACCAACTGAAATGTGTGTTGCTGACAGGTGGAAGCGCGGCGGGTGGCCGCGTGGACGAGGGGGCGGATGAGATGTCGGGGGATGGTGTGACGACAAGCAGGTCACGGAGCAAGGCCAGCGCGAGCGCCGGGCTGAAGATCGAGCGGGTGTGGACGACCGAGGGGGTTCACCCGTACGACGAGGTCACCTGGGAGCGCCGCGACGTCGTGATGACGAACTGGCGGGACGGCTCGATCAACTTCGAGCAGCGCGGGGTGGAGTTCCCGCAGTCGTGGAGCGTCAACGCGGCGAACATCGTGACCACCAAGTACTTCCGGGGCGCGGTGGGGACCCCGGAGCGGGAGTGGTCGCTCCGGCAGCTGATCGACCGGGTGGTCAGCACCTACCGCACCGCCGGTGAGGAGTACGGCTACTTCGCCAGCCCGGCCGACGCCGAGATCTTCGGGCACGAGCTGACCTGGATGCTGCTGCACCAGGTGTTCAGCTTCAACTCGCCGGTCTGGTTCAACGTCGGCACGCCGTCGCCGCAGCAGGTCAGCGCCTGCTTCATCCTGTCCGTCGACGACTCGATGGACTCGATCCTCGACTGGTACAAGGAGGAGGGGCTGATCTTCAAGGGCGGCTCCGGCTCCGGGGTCAACCTGTCCCGCATCCGTTCGTCCCGCGAGCTGCTCTCCTCCGGAGGCAACGCCTCCGGTCCGGTCAGCTTCATGCGCGGCGCGGACGCCTCGGCCGGCACCATCAAGTCCGGCGGCGCCACCCGGCGGGCGGCCAAGATGGTCATCCTCGACGTCGACCACCCGGACATCCAGGAGTTCGTGGTCACCAAGGCGCGCGAGGAGGACAAGATCCGCGCGCTGCGGGACGCCGGGTTCGACATGGACCTGGGCGGCTCCGACATCGTCAGCGTGCAGTACCAGAATGCCAACAACTCGGTCCGGGTCTCCGACGAGTTCATGACGGCGGTGGAGAACGACGGCGGTTTCGACCTGCGGGGTCGGCTCGATGGGGCGACCATCGAGACGGTCGAGGCGAAGAAGCTGTTCCGTTCGATCTCCCAGGCCGCCTGGGAGTGCGCCGACCCGGGCCTGCAGTACGACGACACCATCAACGACTGGCACACCTGCCCGGAGACCGGCCGGATCACCGCGTCGAACCCGTGCTCGGAGTACCTGCACCTGGACAATTCCTCGTGCAACCTGGCCTCGCTCAACCTGATGAAGTTCCTCAAGGCCGACGGCGGCTTCGACGTGGAGAAGTTCGTCAGGTCGGTCGAGTTCGTCATCACCGCGATGGACATCTCGATCTGCTTCGCCGACTTCCCGACGGAGAAGATCGGTGAGACCTCCCGCGCCTACCGGCAGCTCGGCATCGGCTACGCCAACCTCGGCGCCCTGCTGATGGCCACCGGCCTGCCGTACGACTCGGAGCAGGGCCGCTCGGTCGCCGCGGCGATCACGTCCCTGATGACGGGTACCGCCTACCGCCGCTCGGCCGAGCTGGCCGGTGTCGTCGGCGCGTACGACGGCTACGCCCGCAACGCCGAGCCGCACAAGCGGGTCATGCGCAAGCACGCGGCGGCCAACGACGAGATCAAGCCCACCAGCCCGGTGGCCACCGCGATCGTCCGCGAGGCGACCAAGCAGTGGACCCAGGGCAACAAGATCGGCGACAAGTTCGGCTGGCGCAACTCGCAGGCCAGCGTCCTCGCCCCGACCGGCACCATCGGCTTCATGATGGACTGCGACACGACCGGCGTGGAGCCGGACCTGGCGCTGGTCAAGTTCAAGAAGCTGGTCGGCGGCGGCTCGATGCAGATCGTCAACCAGACGGTGCCGCGTGCCCTGCGCAGCCTCGGCTACCCCGAGGAGCAGGTCGAGGCGATCGTCGAGCACATCGCCGACCACGGCCACGTGGTGGACGCTCCCGGCCTCAAGCCGGAGCACTACGCGGTCTTCGACTGCGCGATGGGGGAGCGGTCGATCGCCCCGATGGGCCACGTGCGGATGATGGCGGCCATCCAGCCGTTCGTCTCCGGCGCCATCTCCAAGACGGTCAACATGCCGGAGGCGGCCACCGTCGAGGACGTCGAGAAGATCTACTTCGAGGGCTGGAAGCTCGGCCTCAAGGCGCTGGCGATCTACCGGGACAACTGCAAGGTCGGCCAGCCGCTCTCGGTGGCCAAGTCCAACAAGGCCACCTCGCCGGCGGCCGTCGAGGCCGCCACGGCCGCGCCGGTCGTCGAGAAGGTCGTCGAGTACCGGCCGGTGCGCAAGCGTCTGCCGAAGAAGCGCCCGTCCGAGACGGTCTCCTTCTCCGTCGGCGGTGCCGAGGGCTACCTCACCGCGTCGTCCTACCCGGACGACGGCCTCGGCGAGGTCTTCCTCAAGATGTCCAAGCAGGGCTCCACCCTGGCCGGGGTGATGGACGCCTTCTCGGTGGCCATCAGCATCGGCCTGCAGTACGGCGTGCCGCTGGAGACGTTCGTCAGCAAGTTCACCAACATGCGCTTCGAGCCGGCTGGGATGACCGACGACCCGGACGTGCGCATGGCGGCCTCGGTGATGGACTACATCTTCCGTCGCCTGGCGCTGGACTTCCTGCCGTACGAGCGCCGCGCCGAGCTGGGCATCTTCACCGCTTCGGAGCGGGCCGCGCAGCTGCGGGCCGAGGCCGACGCGGAGAGTGCCGCGGTGACCGGTGCGGAGCTCACCGCGATGGCGTCCTCGGCGCCGGTGGAGGCCCCGGCCAAGCCGGAGGCCGTCGCGCAGCCGGCGCAGGAGATGGCCGAGGTGGCCGCCGCCAAGCCGGCCCCGAACGTGGGCTCCAGCACCGAACTGCTGGAGGCCGTGATCGGCAAGGCCGCCGACGCGCCGCTCTGCTTCACCTGCGGCACGAAGATGCGCCCGGCCGGTAGCTGCTACGTCTGCGAGGGCTGCGGCTCCACCAGCGGCTGCAGCTGACATACGACAGAAGCGGCCCTGCCCCGGCCTCCTGATCGGAGGGCGGGGCAGCGCCGTTTCCAGGTCGTCGCGGACTCGCGCGGAGGACATGTGCTCGTTGGCCGGTATACCTCACAGGCATATCTATGACTGTGCGGTATACCGCTCACCGTGGCGGGTGCCATCGACCCCAGCCTGGAGAGAAAGGCGCGGCGAGCGGCGGAACCGCGAGTTGGCCAGGTCAGGGCCGGGCGAACAGGGAGGCCTTAGTTCGAGCGGAACCTACGTTCGCCGAGGCGGGAGATGGCTGCGACGATCAGGGCATGACGACCGCCGAGGCGTATGCCAGGTTCGCCGGCCGCGAGGTGCGCGGGGTCTCGCCCGCGTACGAGCGGCTGTCCCGGGCGGTGTCCCGCGACGACGAGCTGCTCGCCCTGCTCGACGGGCTTCCGCCGGCCAAGCGGCAGCCGAACCTGTTGTTCGGCGTCGTCCGGTGGCTCGGCGGCCCGGTCGAGGACCCGGCCGCGTTTCACGACTACACCCTGACGAACTGGACGACCATCGAGGCGCAGGTGCGGGCTCGGGCCACCCAGACCAACGAGGCCGGCCGGTGTGCGGTCCTGCTGCCGGTGCTCGCCGCGCTGCCGCAGCCGCTCGCCCTGCTGGAGGTCGGCGCGTCCGCCGGGCTCTGCCTCTATCCCGACCGGTACGCCTACCGGTACGGCGAGCACCGGGTCGGCTCCGGGGAGCCGGTCCTGGAGTGCGCGGCCACGGGGTTGGCGCCGCCGGCACGCGTACCGGAGGTGGTGTGGCGGGCCGGCCTGGACCTCAACCCCCTCGACGTGACCGACCCCGGTGACGTGTCCTGGTTGGACGCGCTGATCTGGCCGGAGCACGAGCACCGGCGGGCCCGGCTGCGGGCCGCGACGGCGATCGCCGCGGCCGATCCGCCACTGCTGATCCGCGGCGACCTGGTGGACGACCTGCCGGCGCTGGCCGCGCGGGCACCGGCCGGCGCGACCCTCGTGGTGTTCCACACCTCCGTGCTCTACCAGGTGCCCGTGCCGCGCCGGGAGGCGTTCGTCCGGCTGGTCGATGGGCTGCCCGCGCACTGGGTCGCCAACGAGGCCCCGGAGGTGCTGCCGCACGAGGGGCTGCCGGAGCCGCCGGAGGAGGGGCTGCACAACGTCCTGGCGCTTGACGGCAGGCCACTGGCCTGGACCCGGGGGCACGGCCAAGCCATCACCTGGTTCGCCTGACGCCGTCAGCCGACCCGACCGTCGGCGGTCGCCGACGGTTCAGCAGGCCGGCGACGGCATTCGGGCGCGCAGGGCACGGCTGAACCAGTCCAGCGCCGGTGCCACCGCGCCACCGGTCGACCAGCCGTTGATCACGGCGAGCAGGTCGAGGTACCGGTCCCGGCGGGGATCGTTCGCGGTGTCCAGCCGGTCCAGCAACCGCCGGCGCAGGTCGGCGTCGTCGGGGCTGGCGCTGAGGCCCGCGTAGCGGGTGGTGACGGCCCTGATCACCGGGTCGGCCTCGGGCCCGGCCGGGTCCAGGCCGGCAGCCAGGGCGGGGGCCACCGCGTCCCGAACCACCGCGACGGCGTCCGGGCGCGGTAGCCCCGGGACGTCGTGGTCGGCGGCGTACTCCCGCACCAGCCGTCGCATGCTGGCCCGGAAGTCCGGGTCCTGGGCCAGCTCGGCCAGCTCCACCCACGCCTGCACCTGCTCGGTGCGGGGATCGTCGGGCAGCTCCGGGGTCAGCGACCGCATGATCCCCGGGTACGCCGGTGCGGTGGCCGCACCGTCGAATACGGCGTCGAGGAAGTCGGTGACGAGCCGGTGACGCTCCTGTCCGGAGAGCCGGGCGAGCCTGTGCAGCAGTTCCATCTGCTCGGCGCCTCCGCCGCGCCGGGCGGCCTCGGTGAGCACCGCTTGGCGCAGCCGCAGCACGCGGATCTGCACCGCCAACGCCTCGGCGTGCGCGGCGGCCACCTCTGCCAACGGCACCTCGCGGTCCACCACCCGCCGGATGGCGGCGAGGTCCACGCCGAGGTCGCGCAGCGTCCGGACCAGCTCCAGTCGGGCGACCGCGTCCGGGCCGTAGCGGCGGTAGCCGGCCGGACTCCGGTCGGTGGGTGGCACGATCCCCCGGTCCGCGTAGTACCGGATGGTCTTGACGCTCAGGCCGGTCCGCCGGGCCAGTTCGCCGATCGTGTAACGCGTTTCGCCGTTCATGTCCCTCACCATGCTGTCTCCCCCCGGTGGAGACTCAAGCGGCTGGTGCCGATGGTCAGCCGAGGAACGCCGCGAGCCTCGCGGTGAACCGGTCGGCGTCGTCGAGCCACGGGTAGTGTCCCGCGCCCGGCTGCACGACCAGCTCGGCGCCTGAACACACCCTCTCAGCTCCCGCCGGCCCTGTGGGTGCCGTCCCCGGCGGCCAGGCCCGGCGGCATGTTTCGCATCCGACGCAGCGGGGAGCAGACCACGAACAGGCACGCGGCCCAGGTGCCCAGCACGCACACCCAGAGGGCGCCGCGCAGTCCCAGCGCGGTGCCGAGCGCGCCGCCGGTCAGCGCGCCGAGCGGGATCACCCCGAAGCAGATCCAGAGGAACGCCGCGTTGACCCGACCGAGGATCGCCGGCGGGGTGATGCGCTGCCGGTACGACATCGCCGCCACGTTGAACAGCACCGCGTTGGCCGAGAACGCGGCCAGCCCGACCCCGTAGAGCAGCAACCCCCAACCGGGCTGCGCCAGTGGCATGAGCAGGTAGAACGGGCCCGGCGCGGTCATCGCCACCCAGATCACCCGGGCCGAGCCGAGCCAGGCCGACAGGCGGGCAGCCAGCACCCCCACCACCAGCCCGCCGACCGCGCTGACCGAGAAGACCAGCCCCACCTGCACCGGGGCGGCGTGCAGCTCGCGGACCAGGAACGTCACCTCGATCGAGGCGGACGCCATCACCCAGAAGTTCGACCAAGTGGTGCAGGCCAGGATGCTGACCAGGATCGGCTGCCGCCGGATGAAACCGAGTCCGTCGGTCAGCTCCACCCGCAGCGGCACCCGGGGCGCCGGCTCACGACGTACCGGCGCCTCCCGGATCAGGATCAGCGTCAGCGCGCTGACCAGGAAGGCGAACCCGTTGGCCAGGAACGTCCGGGCGGCGCCGACCAGCCCGATGAGCGCGCCACTGACCGTCGGGCCGACGAGTTCGGCGGCGTCCTCACTGATGGTGAGCTTGGCGTTGCCGTCCACCAGCAGGTCCGCCGGCACCAGCCGGGGCAGCATGCTCTTGTACGACACGGTGAACATCACGGTCAGCACCCCGCCGAGCCCGACCACCACGTACAGGAAGGGCAGAGTGAGCTGGCCGACCAGGGCGGCCACCGGCAGCGACAGCATGAGCGCGGCCCGCCCCAGGTCACACGCGATCATCAGCCGCCGCTGGTCGAGCCGGTCGGCGACGATGCCCGCCGGCAGCGAGAAGAGCAGGTACGGCAGCCAGGCCAGGACGGTCAGCAGGGAGACCTGGAAGACGCTGGCGTTCAGGGTGTCGGCGGCGAGCAGCGGCACCGCCACGTTGGCGATCCGGGTGCCCAGCTCGCTGACCGTCTGACCACCCCAGAGCAGCAGGAAGTTCCTGCTGCGCCACAGCGACGGGTCGGGCCCCGTCGCGCCCGCCGGAGCCTGGGTCATCTGCTGGGTCACGGTCACAGCCTGTCTGTGCGGTCACGCGTGCCACCGGACGGCGGCCCGGGGACCCTATCGGGGCCGCGATCGCACACGACACCGCTTTTCGCGCCGCCCGGCCGGGTCGCCGGGCCGCTCCGCGGGGCGGGTACGGTCCCAGGGCCGCCGGCGCCCCGGCGGCGGAACGGAGGTCCACCAGTGTCCATCGCCCTGATCACCCTCGGCGGCACGATCGCGATGGGCGGCGTCGACGCCAGCCGCCCGGGCGTGGTCACCCGGCTCACCGGCGCGGACCTCACCGCCGCCGTGCCCGGCCTCGCCGAGCTGGGCGTACCCGTGGACGTGCGGGACACCCACGCGGTGCCCAGCGCCAACCTCACCGGCCGCCACCTGCTCGACGTGGTCGCGGAGGCGTCCCGGGCGGTGACCGGCGGCGCGACCGGCGTGGTGGTCACCCAGGGCACCGACACGGTGGAGGAGACGGCGTTCCTGGCCGATCTGGTCTGGCCGCACGCCGCCCCACTGGTGTTCACCGGCGCGATGCGCAACCCCACCCTGGCCGGCGCGGACGGCCCGGCGAACCTGCTCGCGGCACTGCGGGTGGCCGCCGCGCCGGCCACCCGTGACCTGGGTGTGCTGGTCGCCGTCAACGACGAGGTGCACGCCGCCCGCTGGCTGCGCAAGACACACAGCACCAGCACCGCCACCTTCGCCGCGCCCAACGCCGGCCCGATCGGGCAGGTGATCGAGGGGGAGGTGCGGGTGCTGAGCCGGCCGCAGCGGCACGAACCGCTGCCGCCGGCCGACCCGGACCGGCTCGAAGCGACCCGGGTGGCCCTGTACGTGGTGACGCTGGAAGATGACGGGCTGCTGCTGGACGGGCTGGCCGACACCCACCAGGGCCTGGTGGTGGCCGGCTTCGGCGTGGGGCACGTGCCCGCCGCCCTGGCCCCGGTGCTCGGCGATCTCGCCGGCCGGATGCCGGTCGTGCTCACCTCCCGATCCGGGGCCGGGTCGGTGCTGCGGCACACGTACGGGGCGGTCGGCTCGGAGACCGACCTGCAACGGCGCGGGCTGCTCAACGGCGGGTTGCTCGACCCGTACAAGGCGCGGGTGCTGCTGCGCCTGCTGCTCGCCGCCGGCGCCGGCCGCGACGAGGTGGCCGCCGCGCTGGCCCGGCACGGTTGAGCCGGGCGCCGGCGCCACCGGACGGCGTCCCTAGAATGCTGCGGTGACCGGAGAGCGACGACCGTTGGCGGACCGGCCGCTCACCGAGCCGCACCCGTCCCGGCTGCCGCCCGAGCACCCCGACCGGTCCCGGATTCTCGCCGCGCACACGGCCGCGCTGGCCGCGGAGGAGGCTGGCTACCTCGACCCGGCGACCGGACTGTTCGTGCTCAGCGCCGGTTTCCTGGCCCGCCGGGGCACCTGCTGCGGACGTGGCTGCCGGCACTGCCCATACGTGGATGACCCGCTGGCCGGATGAGCGCCGGCCGGGTCGCGGCGGACCCGCCGAATGAGGGCTTCCGCCGGGCGCGGACACCCCGTACGGTGTCCGACGGACATCTGGCGGGCACCTTCCGCCGTCGGTCGGCGAGAGGGTGGAGCGTGCGCGGGCGGATCGTGGTCGCCGGGCTGGCGGGGCTGCTGGTGAGCGGCTGCGCCGCCGAGGCTGAGCCGGTGGCGGTGCCGCCGCCGGCGCCGATCGCGGTGGACGTGGCGGCGTCGTCGTCGGGCGGCGCCTGCCGCCTGCTGGACTTCACCGTCATCGAGCAGCTGGTCAAGGTGCGCTTCGACGTGGCGGCCGCCAGCGAACGGGTCGACACGTACACCTGCGTCGTCCGGGCCGAGAGCGCGTCGCTGCCGGAGCTGACGCTGAGCGTGACCGACATCAAGATCGACAAGGCCACCTTCGCCGCGGACGTGGTGCCCGACAAGGCGGCGAAGGTCACCGGTCTGGGGCAGCAGGCGTACCGGCGGACCGTCGCCGCGGCGAGCGGGCACGGGCCGGTCGCCGAGGTGGGGTGGCTGGCCACCGAAGGGCGGCTGGCCACGCTGAGCTGGACGGCGGCGCGCGGTGTCGAGCGTTCGGCGGCCGAGAAGCTGATCGGCGACCTGATCGCACTGGCCAAGAAGGTGGACACCCGGGCGCTGTGACGCGGGGACCAGCCCTCCTGGCCGGCGGTGGTCAGTTGGCGGCGACGAAGACCCGGGAGGCGACCTCGCGGGGCAGCCGGACGCGATCTCCGGAACGGTCGATCGACACGCCGTCGCGCTCCTGGGCCACGGTCACCGTGGCGCCCGGGTCGACACCGGCGGCGTGCAGCTGGCGCAGCACGTCGGCGTTGGTCTGCACGCTCTCGCAGATCCGGCGCACCACGACCGGCCCGGAGAGGCCGGGGAAGGCCAGGTTGCGCTCACCCTCGCCGGCTTCGGTGGTTTCCGGCTCCGGCGAGCCCAGCTCCTCCAGCCCCGGGATCGGGTTGCCGTACGGCGAGCGGGTCGGCCGGTTGAGCAGGTCGTACACCCGCTTCTCCACGGCGTCGCTCATCACGTGCTCCCAGCGGCAGGCCTCCTCGTGGGCCTCCTCGTAGGGCATCCCGATGACGTTGACCAGCAGCAGCTCGGCGAGGCGGTGCTTGCGCATCACGGAGACGGCGCTGCCGCGGCCCTGTGCGGTGAGCATCAGGTGCCGGTCGCCCTCGACGGTGAGCAGGCCGTCACGCTCCATCCGGGCCACGGTCTGGCTCACGGTGGGACCGCTCTGCTTCAGGCGCTCGGCGATCCGAGCGCGCAGCGGCGGCACACCCTCCTCCTCCAACTCGAGGATGGTGCGCAGGTACATTTCGGTCGTGTCGACTAGATCATGGCGATCGTGGCGCATCGGTGCCTCCTTCCGGCGGAGGTACTTCTGCGCTCAATCGTGTCGACCAGGTCGTGAGACTTCATGACGTCAGCGGCCCTCCGGTGCACGATGGTACCCCGGCGAACGACGATCGACCGCTGCCGAGCCGCGAGCCGACGACCGGGATGGTGTTGGATGGTCGCCATGTCCGGTACCCAGGAGCCGCTGGTCGAGGCTGATCGGCTCGCCGCCGAGCTCGACCGCGCTGATCCGCCCACCCTGCTCGACGTCCGCTGGCGGCTCACCGGCCCGCCCGGCCGCGACGACTACCTGGCCGGTCACCTGCCCGGCGCGGTCTTCGTCGACCTGGACACCGCGCTCTGCGGGCCGCCCGGCGTCGGCGGCCGGCATCCGCTGCCCGACCCGGCCGCGTTGCAGGCCGCGCTGCGGGCCGCCGGCGTCCGGGCCGGTCACCCCGTGGTCGTGTACGACGGCGGCGACGGGCTGGCCGCCGCCCGGGCGTGGTGGACGCTGCGCTGGGCCGGGCACCGCCCCGTCCGCCTGCTGCACGGTGGCTACCCGGCCTGGGTCGCCGCCGGTCGACCCGTCTCCACCGAGGCGCCCACCCCGGCCCCCGGCGACGTCGAGGTGCGCCCCGGCGACCTTCCGGTGCTCGACGCCGGGCGGGCCGCCGCGCTGGCGGCGGCGGACGATGCCGTGCTGCTCGATGTGCGGGCCGCGCCCCGCTACCGGGGTGAGGTCGAGCCGATCGATCCGGTCGCCGGGCACGTCCCGGGTGCGGCGAACCTGCCCGCCGGAGAGTACGTCGGCCCGGACGGGCGCTTCCTGGCCGCCGCCGTGCTGCGGGAACGGTTCGCCGCCGCCGGGGTGACCGGAGCGCGGTCGGTGGGGGCGTACTGCGGCTCCGGAGTGACCGCCGCGCAGGCCGTTCTCGCCCTGCACCTGGCGGGCCGACCGGACGCGGCGCTCTACGTCGGATCGTGGAGCAACTGGGTGGCCGACCCGACCCGGCCGGTCGCCTCCGGGTCGACACCTGGCCGCTGAGCAGCGCGTGTGGTGGGCCGGCGACGGTCCTCGTGCGACGATGGGGCCCATGTCCGACGACACGGTGGTGGTGTGGGACGAGTCGCTGCTCGCCTACGACATGGGTGACCATCCGCTCGACCCGGTCCGGCTGGAGCTGACCGTCGCGCTCGCCCGCGAGCTGGGCATCCTGGACCGCCCCGGGGTCCGCCTGGTCAAGCCGGAGCCCGCCGACGACACCCTGCTCACCCGGGTGCATGATCCGGCCTACCTGGCCGCGGTGCGCGCCGCGCCGCGCGACCCGCTCTTCGCCGGGTACGGGCTGGGCACCTCCGACAACCCGGTCTTCGACGGGATTCACGAGTCCAGCGCGCTCATCGCCGGCGCGACGGTGGCCGCCGCCGAGGCGGTCTGGCGCGGTGACGCACGGCGGGCGGTGAACGTGGCCGGTGGGCTGCACCACGCGATGCCCGCCCGGGCGTCCGGCTTTTGCGTCTACAACGACCCGGCGGTGGCCATCGCCCGCCTGCTGGACCTGGGCGCCGAGCGGATCGCCTACGTGGACGTGGACGTGCACCACGGCGACGGGGTGCAACAGATCTTCTGGGACGACCCTCGGGTGCTCACGGTCAGCGTGCACGAGACCCCGCTCGCGCTCTTCCCCGGCACCGGGTTCCCGGACGAGACGGGCGGGCCGGGCGCGCAGGGCACCGCGGTCAACATGCCGCTGCCGCCGGGCGTCGACGACACCGGCTGGCAGCGGGCGTTCCACGCGATCGTGCCGTCGGTGTTGCGCGCGTTCCGGCCGCAGGTGCTGGTCAGCCAGTGCGGCGCCGACGGGCACCGTCTGGATCCGCTCGCCGACCTGAACCTGACGGTGGACGGGCAGCGGGCCACCTACGTGGCGCTGCGGGCGCTCGCCGACGAGCTGTGCGACGGCCGCTGGGTCGCCACCGGCGGCGGCGGGTACGCGCTCGTCGAGGTGGTGCCCCGGGCCTGGAGCCACCTGCTGGCCGTGGCCACCGGCGGCCCGGTCGACCCGGCCACGCTCACCCCGCCGGCCTGGCGGGAGCTGGCCGCCGCCCGTCGTCCGGGCCGCGAGGTGCCGCTGCGGATGACCGACGACGCGGACCCGTCGTACGAGCCGTGGCAGCCGACCGGCGAGCCGAACGCGGTGGACCGGGCGATCGCGGCCACCCGCAAGACGGTCTTTCCGCTGCTCGGGCTCGACCCGCACGATCCGCGGGACTGAGCTGGGAGGACCGCGCCGGTGACCACGGTGGACCAGCCGGTGGACGTGCTGCTCAGCGACGGCAGCACCGTCCAGTTGCGACCGATCAGGCCGGATGACGCGCCGGCCATCGTGGCGATGCACGCCCGGTTCTCCGAGCGCACCCGCTACCTGCGCTACTTCTCGCCGTATCCGCGCATTCCCGAGCGGGATCTGATCCGCTTCGTCACGGTCGACCACCACGACCGGGAGGCGTTCGTGGTGCTGGCCGGCGACCGGATCGTCGCGGTCGGCCGCTACGAACGGCTGGGCCCGCAGGCCCCGGAGGCGGAGGTCGCCTTCGTGGTGGAGGACGCCCACCAGGGCCGGGGCATCGGCTCGGTGCTGATGGAGCACCTGGCCGACGTCGCCCGGCGCAACGGCATCATGAGCTTCGTCGCCGAGGTGCTGCCAACCAACGGGCAGATGCTGCGGGTCTTCGCCGACTTCGGCTACCAGGTCCAGCGCGAGTTCGCCGACGGGGTGGTGCACCTGAGCTTCCCGATCGCGCCCACCGAGGCCACCCTGGAGGTGCAGCGCGGCCGGGAGCACCGCACCGAGGCCCGCTCGATCGCCCGGCTGCTCGCCCCGCGCGGCATCGCCGTCTACGGCGCGAGCGCGACCGGCCAGGGCGTCGGCGCGGCGGTGCTCGGGCACCTGCGCGACGGCGGCTTCACCGGCGCGGTCGTGCCGGTGCACCCGAGCGCGTCGACCGTGGCGGGGTTGCCCGCGTACCCGTCGGCGGTCGGCGCCGGGGTGCCGGTGGACCTGGCGGTGGTGGCGGTGCCGCCGGAGGCGGCGACCGTGGTGGTGGCCGACGCGGCGGCCGCCGGGGTGCACGGCCTGGTGGTCATCTCCGCCGGTTTCGCCGAGGCCGGCGCCGAGGGCGCGGCGGCGCAGCGGGCGCTGGTCCGCGCGGCGCACGCCGCCGGGATGCGGGTGGTCGGCCCGAACTGTCTCGGCGTGGCCAACACCGACCCGGCGGTACGCCTCAACGCCACCCTCGCCCCGGCGCTGCCGCCGGCCGGCCGGGTCGGCATCTTCAGCCAGTCCGGCGCGTTCGGGGTGGCGTTGCTCGCCGAGGCTGACCGGCGCGGCCTGGGGCTGTCCAGCTTCGTCTCGGCCGGCAACCGGGCGGACGTCTCCGGCAACGACCTGCTCCAGTACTGGCAGGACGACCCCGGCACGGACGTGATCATGCTGTACCTGGAGACCTTCGGCAATCCGCGCAAGTTCGCCCGGCTGGCCCGACGGATCGGCCGGGCCAAACCGGTCGTGGCGCTCGCCTCGCCGGCCCGCCCGGTCGGGGTGGGCGACACCGCCGGGCCGGATGAGGTGGCGGTGGCGGCGCTGTTCGCCCAGTCCGGGGTGATCCGGGTGGACACCGTGCCGGAGCTGCTCGACGTGGGGGTGCTGCTGGCCAACCAGCCGCTGCCCGCCGGTGGTCGGGTCGGCGTGGTCGGCAACTCCTCGGCGCTCACCGGCCTGGCCGCCAGCGCGTGCGCCGGGCAGGGCCTCACCGTCGTCGACGGGTACCCCCGCGACGTCGGGCCGCGCGCCGGCGCTGCCGAGTTCGCGACCGCACTGGCTGAGACGGCCGGCGACGACCAGGTGGACGCCCTGGTGGTCGTCTTCGCCCCGCCGCTGCCCGGCCAACTGACCGATGTGGACGCCGACGTGACCGCAGCGCTGCCGGCCGTACTCGCGTTGGGCAAGCCGACCGTGGCGACCGTCCTGGTCGGCCGGCTGCCGGCCGGGGTGCCGGCGTACGGCGGGGTGGAGGAATCGGTGCGGGCCCTCGCCCAGGTGCACCGGTACGCCGAGTGGCTGCGCCGGCCGCCCGGGGTGGCACCCGAGCTGCCCCGGATCGACCGGGCTGCCGCGCTGGGCGCGTTGCGGGCCGACGCCACCGACCCGACCGCCCTGCTGGCCGCGTACGGCATCGACGTGGTGGCGTCGGTGCCGGTCGACTCGGTCGACGGCGCGGCGGACGTGGCGGCGCGGTTGGGCTTCCCGGTGGCGCTCAAGGCCGCCGCACCCGGGCTGCGGCACCGGCTCGACCTCGGCGCGGTCCGGCTCGATCTGCCCGACGAGCAGGCGGTCCGCCGGTCGTACGCCGAGCTGACGGCGGCCTTCGGCGCGGACGTCCTGGTGCAGCCGATGGTTCCGCCCGGCGTGGCCTGCGTGGTGGAGCTGGTGGAGGATCCGGCGTTCGGGCCGGTGGTGGGCTTCGGTCTCGGTGGCGTCGCCACCGAGCTGCTCGGCGACCGGGCCTGGCGTGCGGTGCCGTTGACGGACCGGGACGCCGCCGAGCTGGTCGACGAGCCGCGGGCGGCGCCGCTGCTGCGCGGGCACCGGGGCGCCGCACCGGTCGACCGGGCGGCGCTGGCGGATCTGCTGCTGCGGGTCGGTCAACTCGCCGACGAGCAGCCCCGGGTGCGTTCATTGACCCTGAACCCGGTGCTCGCCCGCCCGGACGGCATCTCGGTCCTGCACGCGCAGGTGCGGGTCGGCGGCGTGGCCGCCCGCCCGGACACCGGCCCCCGCCGCCTGTAAGGGGACCTTCTTAACGCCTGCGGTAGAAGAAGGCCCCCTTGTCAACCCCGGCCGGCCGGCGGGCGGGCGCGGGCGTGCGGTGGATCAGGCGCGGCTGGAGATCTGCTGGATTGCCCATGCGTTGCCGTCCGGGTCGGTGAAGAAGACGAAGCCGACGTTGTCCAGCGGGTGCGGCGTGGGGCTCGGGCTGGCGCCCAACACCTGGATCTCGCTGACCTCCACACCCCGTTCGACCAGCTCTGCGCGGGCCCGCTCCAGGTCGGGCACCACCAGTTGCAGGCCTTTGAGCGAGCCCGGCGGCATGTCCGGGACGGCGCCCTTGCCGATCACGATCGAACAGCCGGAACCGGGCGGGGTCAGCTGGACGATCCGCGCGTCGTCACCGATCACCGTGTCGTGGTCCACGGCGAAGCCGAGCCCGTCGGCGTAGAACGTCTTCGCCCGGTCCACGTCGGAGACCGGCACGATCACCACTTCCAATGTCCAGTTCATGGTTGCTCTCCTCGCATCGTCGTTGTCTCATGCAGCAGTTCGGCGAGCCGCGTGAAGCTCTGCCCGAGGCCCCGGGCCATCGGGTAGCGCAGTACGGTGTCCCGTCCCTGGGGGGTGGCGTAGCGCAGCGTGGTGGTGACGGTCGTCCGACCGGCCAGTTCGGTGAACTCGTGGCTGACCAGCGTTTCACCCGGGTAGGACTGGTTGTCGAAGAGCTCGGTGCAGACCAGCCGGTGCGGTGGCTCGATCTGCCGGTAGAGCCCGGCCTGGACCATCCGGGCCCCTTGCGGGCCCAGTGACACGAACCGCCACCGGCCGCCGACCCGCAGGTCGACGTCGCACTCCGCCAGCCGCCAGCCGCGCGCGCCGTACCACCGGATCAGCAGTTTCGGCTCGGTGAAGGCGGCGAACACCAGGTGTGCCGGCGCGTCGAACAGCCGGCTCAGCACGATCTCCCGGTCGCTCGGGGTGTGCACGACGAGCGGGTCGCCGGTACCGGTCATTCGCTGGCCCCGCCCCGTTGGGCGCGCCGTTCGGCGGCGGTCTGGTCGACGGCCTGGAGTTCGTCGAGCAGGGCGTCGAGGCGCTGGTAGCTCTCCGCCCAGTAGTCGCGGTAGTCGGCGAGCCAGGCCGTGGCCTCCCGCAGCGGTCGGGCCTCCAGCCGGCACGGCCGGCGTTGGGCGTCCCGCCCCCGGCTGACCAGGCCAGCGCGTTCCAGCACCTTGAGGTGCTTGGAGATGGCCGGCTGGCTCATCGCGAAGGGCTGCGCCAGCTCCGTCACGGTCGCCTCACCGCCCGCGAGCCGGGCGAGGATGGCCCGCCGGGTCGGGTCGGCCAGCGCCGCGAAGGTCGCGTCCAACAGTTCGGAGCCCATCGCTTATAACCTCCTGGTTTTATAACCAGATGGTTTCTATCGCGGATCGGCGCCTCGGTCAAGCACCTCGACAGCATGGAAGGCCCCGGCGAACCGCCAGGGCCTTCCATGGGAACGAGTGCGTCAGCAGGCGTACGCCTCCAGGCGCTGGGCCCGCTCCGGCGCGCGCAGCTTCAGCAGCGTCACCTTCTCGATCTGCCGGATCCGCTCCCGGGACAGGCCGAACTCCCGGCCGACCTCGTCGAGGGTGCGCTGGCGGCCGTCGTCCAGCCCGAACCGGAGCCGGATGACCGCCTGCTCCCGCTGGGACAGCGTGGCCAGCACGATGCTCACCTCGTTGCGCAGCTCGCCCTGCGCGGCCGCGTCGCCCGGCTCGCCGCGCGGGTCCACCGCGGCCACGAAGTCACCGAGGGCGCTCTCGCCGTCGTCGCCGACGGCCTGGTCCAGGCTGACCGGCTCCCGGTCGTAGGAGATCAGCTCGATGACCTGGAACTCGGGGATGTCCAGCGCCCGGGCGACCTCGGCGACCGTGGGTTCACGGCCCAGCGTCACCGCCAGCTCGCGGCGGGCCCGGACCATCCGGTTGACCTGCTCCACCATGTGCACCGGGATGCGGATCGTGCGGGCCTGATCGGCCATCGCGCGGGTGATCGCCTGCCGGATCCACCAGGTGGCGTAGGTGGAGAACTTGTAGCCCTTGGCGTAGTCGAACTTCTCCACCGCGCGGATCAGGCCGAGGTTGCCCTCCTGGATCAGGTCGAGAAACGCCATCCCGCGTCCGGTGTAGCGCTTGGCGATGCTGACCACCAGCCGCAGGTTCGCTTCCAACAGGTGGTCCTTGGCCGCCCGGCCCTCCGCGACGATCAGCTCCAGATCGGCCCGCAGCTCCGGTGACACGGGGGTGCAGGTGGCCAGCTTCTCGTCGGCGAACAGGCCGGCCTCGATCCGCCGGGCCAGGTCGACCTCCTGGGCCGCGGTCAGCAGCTTCGTCCGGCCGATCCCGTTGAGGTAGGCCCGGACCAGGTCGGTGGAGATGCCGCGCTCGTCGGTGGCGTCCAGGTCGACGAGGGCCTCGGTGACCCCGTCGGTGGTGGTGCTGGCGGCCGGGCGCGTCCGGTTTTCCGTCATCTGCAGGACCATCTCTGTCTCTCCCCGTGTCCACGTCTGTGCCGTGTCTCCGGCCCAGTGGTGCCGGTGTGACACACAGCTTGGCGGGCGGGGCGTAAAACGGGAGTGAGGCGATCGGGCACCCGACAGGAATCCGGTCGGATCGCGGGCGCGGTGTGTGTCGCCACCGTGTCTCCTTGCCCGCCCCGGTTACCGTGCCGACGGTCGGCCACCCACGGTCGACGGCGACAGGAGATGGAGAACGACGTGGTCTTCAAGCGGCTCATGCAGGCGATGGGGGTCGGCGGCCCGTCGGTCGAGACGGTGCTGGCCAACCCGACCTGCCGACCGGGCGGCCAGTTGGAGGGCCGCATCCAGGTGGCCGGCGGTGACCACCAGGTCGACATCGACCACGTGGCGCTGGGCCTGGTCACCCGGGTCGAGGTGGAGAGCGGCGACAACGACTACGACACCATGCAGGAGTTCCACCGCCAGCAGGTCACCGGCGCGTTCCGGCTGGAGCCCGGGCAGCGCCACGACATCCCATTCCGCTTCGACGTGCCCTGGGAGACACCGGTCACCGAGCTGTACGGGCAGCACCTGCACGGCATGACGATGGGGCTGCGTACGGAGCTGCAGGTGGCCCGCGCCGTCGACAAGGGTGACCTGGACGCGGTGTCGGTGCACCCGCTGCCGGCACAGGAGCGGCTGCTCGACGCGTTGCTGCGGCTGGGGTTCCGGTTCGCCCGCGCCGATGTGGAGCGTGGGCACATCTACGGCGTCCGGCAGACGCTGCCGTTCTACCAGGAGATCGAGTTCAGCCCGGCGCCGCAGTACGCCCGCTCGATCAACCAGTTGGAGGTCACCTTCATCGCCGACCCGCAGCAGATGCAGGTGGTGCTGGAGGTCGACAAGCGCGGCGGCGTCTTCACCGAGGGCCGGGACGCGTTCGGCCGCTTCACGGTCGACCACGCCACCGCCGACCGCACCGACTGGACCGCCGAACTCGACGGCTGGCTCCGCCAGTCCCTCTCCCGCCGCGGCCTCTTCTCCTGACCCACCCCCTCGGCCCGCCCTCCGCTGATCATGACGTTGTTGCCCCGACACGCGGTCCTCGTCGATCTAGGGCATACCGTCGTTGCTGGAGATCCACTCGCGACGATATGCCCTAGATCAGCGGGGAAGGCGGCGCGCGGCGCGCGGCGGGCGGGTGGGCGCCGCTGCGGCGGCAGCAACTTCATGATCGACCGGGTGGAGCGGGGGCCGGCCCGTTACAGGTCTAGCAGGATCGTGCGGGGGCCGATGTTGACGCTCTCGACGAGCATGTGGGCGCGGAAGCGGCCGGTCTCCACCTTGGCGCCGCGCTCACGCAGCGCCTCGACGACCGCCGAGACCAGCGGCTCGGCCACCTCGGCCGGAGCGGCCGCCGTCCAGCTCGGACGGCGGCCCTTGCGGGCGTCGCCGTAGAGGGTGAACTGGCTGACCACCAGGACCGGCGCACCGGTGTCGGCCGCGGACCGCTCGTCATCGAGGATCCGCAGCTCGTGCACCTTGCGGGCCATCGTCCGGGCGGTCTCCGCCGTGTCGGTGTGGGTCACCCCGAGCAGCACCAGCAACCCGTCGTCGATCGCGCCGACCACCGCGCCGTCGACCGTCACGCTGGCCCGGCCGACCGTCTGCACCACCGCCCGCATCAGCCGGTCACCGGCTCAATGAAGCCCCGCTCCACCAGGTGCGCGACGATCGGCCCGGCCGCCTCGGCCAGCTCGTCCGTCTCGGCCTCGTGCGCGGCAGCCAACAGGGCGAGCTGGTCACGGAGCGGCAGCCGGCCGTCGGCCCCGCCCACCAGCGCCAGCACCAGCGGGTCGACATCCTCAGTCCACCGCAGGCCGTGCGGCATCGCGAGGACCTGCCGGTCCACCGCCCAGCCCTCGTCGCCCATGGTGGCCTCCTGGCGCAGTTGGAGGCCGTCGGCGGCCCGGTAGCGCTCGGCGAGCAACGCCTCGGTGTCGCGTACCCGCAGGAAGTCCTGACGGTCGAACCAGGCGGCCACCTGGTCGCCCAGCGGCGGCTGCACCCGCTGGCGCAGCTCCTCCACCCGGACCACCGGATCGACGTGCCCGCTGCGGCGCAGCGACACGATGCCGAAGCCGATCGCCTCGACCTTGTGCGCGTCGAACCAGTCCAGCCAGGCGGCCATCCGCTCCGGGTCGGCGCTCTCGCCGACGTCGGTGAGCCACAGGTTGACGTACGCCATGGGGTCGGCCACCTCGCGCTGGATGACCCAGGCGTCCAGGCCGGTACCGGCGAACCAGCCGGCCACGCGCTCGTCCCACTCCTCACCGGCGACGTGCACCCAGTTCGCCAGGTACTGCATGGTGCCGCCCTCGGTGAGCAGGCCGGGGGCGGCGGCGGCCAGTTCGGCGCCGATCGCGTCACCCACCCGGCCGGAGTCGCGGTAGACGTGCGTGGTGGTGCCCGGGCCGACCACGAACGGCGGGTTGCTCACCACCAGGTCGAAGCGGCGGCCGGCCACCGGCGCGACCATGTCGCCGCGCAGCAACTCCCAGTCCTGCCCGTTGAGGGCGGCGGTCGTCGCGGCGAAGCGCAGGGCCCGCTCCGAGAGGTCCGTGGCGGTCACCGAGCCGGCGTGGGTGGCCAGGTGCAGGGCCTGGACACCGGAGCCGGTGCCGAGATCCAGTGCGGTGCCGACCGGCCGGCGGACGGTCGCGCCGATCAGGGTCTGGGTGGCCCCGCCGATGCCGAGCACGTGCTCGGAGTGCAGCGGTCGGCCCGGCCGGGCGCTGGCCGGCACGTCGGCGAGCACCCACCAGTCGTCGCCGTACGGCTCCAGGTCGACGCCGGCGCGCAGGCCGTCGCCGTGCCGCTCGACCAGCCCACCGGCCACCGCCTCCGCCACACTCAGCGGCGCCAGCGCGGCGGCCACGGTCGCCTCCGACTCGGTCTGGTCGCAGATGAACACCCGGATCAGGGTGCTGAGCGGGTCGCGCTCCTCGGTGGCCCGCAGCGCGGCCCGGTAGTCGTTGCGCGCGACCCCGCCGGTGGCCTGCGAGCCGAGCCGGGTCGCGATGCCGTTGCTGGTGAACCCGGCCCGGGTCAGCGCGGTGCGCAGCGCGTCGACGCCGGCGGGGGAGAGCAGCATGTCGTGTTCGTCCACGCCGCCATCCTGCCCCCCGCGGTGCCTCCGGTCGGCGCCACCCGCCGGGTCGACTCCGGAGCGTCGGTGTTCACCCCGGGTCGGCGGCGGGGCAGGATGGGCACATGACGCTCGTCCTGCCCATCGACCCCGAGGCCAACCGACTGCTGGAGCGCAGCCCGCTGGCCCGGCTCCTCGGCATGGTTCTTGATCAACAAGTGCCGATGGAGAAGGCCTTCTCCTCGCCGTACGTGCTGGCGCAGCGGCTCGGCCACGAGCCGGACGCGGCGGAGCTGGCCGGGTACGACCCGGAGGCCCTGATCGCGCTCTTCGCCACCCCGCCCGCCCTGCACCGGTTCCCGAAGGCGATGGCGGCCCGGGTGCAGGAGGTGTGCCAGGTCCTGGTGGACCGCTACGACGGCGACGCCGCCCGCCTCTGGTCCGACGTCGCCGACGGGCCGGAACTGTTCCGCCGGGTCGCCGAGCTGCCCGGCTTCGGCAAGCAGAAGGCGCAGATCTTCGTGGCCCTGCTCGGCAAGCGGTTCGGGGTGACCCCGCAGGACTGGCGGGAGGCGGCCGGCGACTACGGCGACCCCGGCGCGTACCGGTCGGTGGCCGACGTGACCGACGCGGACTCGCTGCGTCGGGTGCGGGACTACAAGCAGCAGATGAAGGCGGCCGCGAAGGCGAAGACCGCCGGCGGCTGACCCGACCGGGCGGTCGCTCAGGCGGCGGTCGGGTGGGCCAGCGAGGCCAGCGCGCGCCGCACGTCGGCGAGCGAGACGGTGGCCGAGTCGTCCAGGTCGGCCAGGCCCGCCTCGATCCACTGCCGCATCAGCGTGGTGACCCCGATGCCGCGGGCGTCGGCGGCGGCCCGCACCCGCTCGTAGGTCTCCAGCGGCAGCCGGACCGACCGGCTCACCATCGGCACGTCGGTGTCGGGGGTGGGCAGGTCCACCGCCGGGCTCTCGTCGATTAGCTCGGCGATCCGGTCGTCGCCGCTGTGGAACTGCTTGGTCGCGTCGTTACGGTGCATCGTCACGGCCTCCTCATCGGCGCGATCTCCGCACGGCCTCGTCGTAGCGCTTGGACTCGACGTCGCTCAGCTCGCGAGCGGAGAGGATGTCCCAGTCGTTGTCGGTGCCGTCGGCCTCGGCGAGCAGCACCGCCAGTCGGCGGCCCCGCCGGGCGGCGGCGTAGACCACCATCACGTCGTCGCCCAGGTGGCGGATCACCCGTCGGGCGCTGTGCAGCGCCTCCCAGACTTCCCCGGGCGTGACGTCGTAGACCCTCAGGTTGGCCAACGCCTCGTCGGTGAAGCTGAACCTGCTGCCCACATCGCGGAGCGTACCACGCGCGTAACACGCACCGGGATGAGTCGAATTTCGCTGATCACGGCTTCACGGTGACAGGATGAGTCGTAATCCCCTCGAGGAGGTTCATGGTGAAGCATCAGGCGTACCAGCCGATTCTGATCACCGACGCCTCGCGCAGCCAGAACGATCAGCTCACCAGCCGTCAGCGCCGCTATGTCCTGATGATGGGCATCCGGGTGGCGTGCATCATTCTCGGCGCGATCCTGGTCGGCGCGAACGCCCCACTGCTCTGGCTCTGGCTGCCGCTGTGCGCCCTGGGCATGGTGCTCATCCCGTGGCTGGCCGTGCTGCTGGCCAACGACCGGCCGCCGAAGGAGCAGCACCGGCTGGCCAACCGGTTCCACCCCCGCCAGCTGGACGACACCCCGCCGATGAGCCTCACCGCCGAGGAACGTCCGCACAAGGTCATCGACGCCGAACCCTGACCCGCGTGCGGGCCAGGGTCCGACAGCTCACGGCTGTGGCCGGGCGCCGGCGGTGGAGACGGCCAGGGCCCCCAGGTCGGTGGCGCGGTTCAGCGCCGCCGTCGGGGCGGCGCCGGCGAGCCAGGCGGTGAGCAGACCGGCCGCGAAGGCGTCGCCCGCCCCGGTGACGTCCACCACCGCCACCCGCCGGGCCGGAGCCACGCAGACCGCCGCCGTGCGATCCACCCAGACCGCGCCGGCCGCGCCGCGCTTGACCACCACCCGCCGGGCCGTCGCCGACAGCGCCCGCCCCTGCGCCGCCGGGTCCAGCCCGCCGGCCAGCACCGTCGCCTCGTCCGCGTTGACCAGCAGCAGGTCGACGTCGCGTACCCAGCCCAGGAAGGCCGCCGCGCCGACCCGCCGCAGCGGCGCCGCGGAGGCCGCGTCGACGCTGGTGGTGAGCCCGCGCTCGCGGGCGGCCGCCAGCGCCCGCAGCCCGGCGCCGCGCGACGCGGCGTCCAACAGGGTGTACGCGGACAGGTGCAGATGCCCGGCGTCGGGCACCGCCGCGAGGGCCCGCTCGACGTGCTCGGCACTGAGCCGCAGGTTCGCGCCCCGCTGGCTGACCATGGTGCGCTCGCCGTCGGTGGCCAGCACGATCACCGTGCCGGTCGGGATGCCCTCGATCCGGTCGACCTTGCAGTCGACACCCGCACGGTCGAGTTCGGCCGTCCGGTCCCGCCCCGCGTCGTCGTCGCCGACCGCGCCGACGAGCGTGACGTCCACCCCCTGCGCGGCGATCCAGGCGGCGGTGTTGGCCGCCTGCCCGCCGCCGCCGAGGCTGATGTCGGCCGCGGTGTCCGAACCCGCCGCGAGCGGCCCGGACAGCACCGCGACCACATCGGTGATCACGTCCCCGACGACGACAACCCGGGCCGGTCGGGTCATGCCGGGAAGGCGGTGGCGCGGGCGGCGGCGACCGCGATCCGCGCGGCCAGGTCGGCGTTGCGCAGGATGATCCGGACGTTCACCGCCAGGCTCGCGCCCTCGGTGGCCGAGTGGAAGTGCGCCAGCAGGTAGGGGGTGACGGCCTTGCCGGTCACCCCGTCCCGCTCCAGCAGGGCCAGACCCTCGGCGAGGGTCCGGTCGTGCAGCTCCGGGTCGAGCTGCTCGTTGACCGGCAGCGGGTTGGCGATGATCAGGCCGCCGGCATGCACGGCGTGCCCGTCACGGGCCGCGAGCACGGCGGCGACCTGCTCCGCCGAGTCGACCGACCAGTCCAGGTCGAAGCCGCTGTCGGTGAGGTAGAAGCCGGGGAACCGGCGGGTGCGGTAACCGACCACGGCGACCCCGAGGGTCTCCAGCCGCTCCAGCGTCGCGCCCACGTCGAGGATCGACTTGACCCCGGCGCAGACCACGGCGATCGGGGTCCGGGCCAGTGTGATCAGGTCCGCCGACTCGTCGAAGGTGTGCGCCGCCTCCCGGTGCACCCCACCGAGCCCTCCGGTCGCGAACACCCCGATCCCGGCCGCGGCGGCCACCGCACTGGTCGCGGCCACGGTGGTGGCGCCGTCCGCGCCGGTCGCCGCCGCCACCGCGAGGTCGCGCACGGAGAGCTTAGTCACTCCATCGACGGTGGCCAGGCGGGTCAGCTGCGCGTCGTCCAGGCCGACCACCAGCTCGCCCCCGATCATGCCGATCGTCGCCGGGACCGCTCCGGCGTCCCGGACCGTCTGCTCGATCTCCCGAGCCACCCGAAGGTTCTCCGGACGGGGCAGGCCGTGCGAGACGATGGTGCTCTCCAGGGCGACTACCGGCCAGCCGTTGCGCAGGGCGTCGGCCACCTCGGTGCCGTAGCTGATGCGAAAGTCAGTCACGGGGGGCCACGGTACGGGGTCGGGCCCTGGCCGGCCTCAAGTGGACCCGGCCGTGATGACCTGCCAAACTTGACGGTTGGAGGTGCAGACGTGAGCACAGAGGTTCTCGAGCGTCCGGAGCTGAAGGACGCCGATACCGGTCCGGAGATGTTCCACTACGTCCGCAAGGAGAAGATCGCCGAAAGTGCCGTCATGGGCACTTTCGTCGTCGCGCTCTGCGGGGAGACCTTCCCGGTCACCAAGGCGGCCAAGCCGGGTTCGCCGGTCTGCCCCAAGTGCAAGGAGATCTACGACTCGTACCGCGAGTGAACCGCGGCCGGTGTCCCGACCGGCGACGTAGCCTGCGGCGGTGACCACCTCAACCGCCCTGCTCTTCGCCGACCTGACCGGGGTGGCGGTCTTCGCCGCGTCCGGGGCCTCGGCTGCGGTGGCCAAGCGGCTCGACCTGTTCGGCGTCGCGTTCGTCGGCTTCGTGGCCGCCCTCGGCGGCGGAATCGTCCGGGACCTGGTCATCGACGAGGTGCCGCCGCTGGCCTTCGCCGACTGGCGGTACGTGGCGACCGCAGCCGTCACCGCGCTCGCCGTCTTCTGGCTGCACCCGCAGTTGGCCCGGCTGCGCACCACGGTGCTGGTGCTGGACGCGGCGGGCCTCGGGCTCTTCACCGTGACCGGCACGCTCAAGGCGCTCGACGCCCGGGTGCCCGCGGTCGGCGCCTGCTTGATCGGCATGCTCACCGCGATCGGCGGTGGGCTCGGCCGTGACCTGCTGACCGCCGAGATCCCGGTGGTGCTGCGCCGGGAGATCTACGCGGTGGCCGCGCTGGTGGGGTCGGTCGCGGTGGCGCTGCTGTACGTCACCGGGCAGACCGGGCCGGTGCCGCTCACCGCCGCCGCCGCGCTGGTCTTCGGGCTGCGCCTGATCGCCCTGCGCCGGCGCTGGTCGGCCCCGGTGGCGACGCTGCGCCCGCCGCGTACCGGCGGGGCGGATCCGCGCACCGACCGGGACTGGTGACGCGCGGGCCCACGCGGTGGCGGGCGCTTTCCGGTGCGCCGGGGCGGGGGTGGTGGATGTGACCAGCGTGGCGTCGCCTGGGCCGTGGGGCCCGCGCTGGTTATGCTGAGTCGGCCTTCGCGGCAGCTTCTGCGCGGAGGCGTTTTCATGGGCGGCGGTACTCGTGGCCCTCGCCCGGGGTCCGCCGTCGTGCGGTAGGAGAGGAGCTTCGCGTGGCAGCCCGGACGCCGGTGCTCGAGACGTTCCCGGCACTACGTGCCTGGCAGCGCAAGGCCCTGGTGGAGTACCTGCGCCGGCGCGGCGAGGACTTCACCGCGGTCGCCACGCCCGGCGCCGGCAAGACCACCTTTGCCCTGCGGATCGCGGCCGAACTGCTCGGTGACGGCACGGTGGAGGCCGTCACGGTCGTCGCCCCGACCGAGCACCTGAAGAACCAGTGGGCCGAGGCCGCGGCCCGGGTGGGCATCCAGCTCGACGCCGCGTTCCGCAACGCCGACGTGCACTCCGCGGCCGACTTCCACGGCGCGGTGGTCACCTACGCGCAGGTGGGGATGGCCCCGCAGGTGCACCGGCGGCGCACCATGACCCGACGCACCCTGGTCGTCCTCGACGAGATCCACCACGCGGGCGACTCCCGGTCCTGGGGCGACGGGGTGAAGGCCGCCTTCGAGCCCGCCGTACGCCGGCTGATGCTCACCGGGACGCCGTTCCGCTCCGACGACAACCCGATCCCATTCGTCAGCTACGAGCGCGGCGGTGACGGGCTGCTGCGCTCCCGCGCCGACTCGGTGTACGGCTACTCCGACGCGCTGCGCGACGGCGTGGTCCGGCCGGTGCTCTTCCTGGCGTACTCGGGGGAGACCCGCTGGCGGACCAACGCGGGGGAGGAGTTGGCGGCCCGGCTCGGCGAGCCGATGACCCAGGACCTGGTGGCGCAGGCATGGCGTACCGCACTGGACCCGGCCGGGGACTGGATGCCCCAGGTGCTGCGGGCCGCCGACGCCCGGCTCACCGTGCTGCGCAACGCCGGGATGGCCGACGCCGGCGGTCTGATCATCGCCACCGACCAGCAGTCCGCCCGCTCGTACGCCAAGCTGATCGAGCAGGTGACCGGCGAGAAGGCCGCCGTGGTGCTCTCCGACGACCTGGGCGCGTCCGCGCGGATCGCGACGTTCGCGGCGTCCGAGCAGCGGTGGCTGGTCGCGGTGCGAATGGTGTCCGAGGGGGTGGACATCCCGCGGCTCGCGGTGGGGGTCTATGCCACCAGCGCCAGCACCCCGCTCTACTTCGCCCAGGCGATCGGCCGGTTCGTCCGGGCCCGCCGGCCCGGGGAGACCGCGTCGGTCTTCCTGCCCAGCGTGCCGCATTTGCTCGGGCTGGCCAGCGAGATGGAGACCGAGCGGGACCACGTGCTCGGCAAGCCCAAGGAATCCGATGGTTTCGACGACGACCTGCTGGAGCGGGCGCAGCGCGACGATCAGGCCAGCGGTGAGCTGGAGAAGCGGTTCGCCGCGCTCTCGGCCACCGCCGAGCTGGATCAGGTGATCTTCGACGGCGCGTCGTTCGGCACCGCGGCCCAGGCGGGCACTCCCGAGGAGGAGGAGTACCTCGGCCTGCCGGGCCTGCTCACCGCCGACCAGGTCTCCCTGCTGCTGACGAAGCGGCAGGCCGAGCAGCTCGCCGCCCAGCGTCGCCGTACCGCCGAGCGGGCCGCTCAGCCGGCCGGTGCGCCTGTCGCGGCGCCGCCGGCACCGATGAGTGCCGCCCAGCGCCGAGTGGCGCTCAGGCGGCAGCTGAACGCTCTGGTGGCCGCTCGGCACCACCGCACCGGCCAGCCCCACGGCAAGATCCATGCCGAGCTGCGCCGGCTCTGCGGCGGCCCGCCGAGCGCCCAGGCCACCATCGAGCAGCTTGAGGAACGCATCGCCACCGTGCAGACCCTCTGACCGACCGAGTCGATCAAGCGCTGCCCCTGATCAACTCGATGTCGCTGAGATGGGGGCATCCCGTCTCGGAGACACCCCCACATCGGCGACATGAAGTGGATCAGGCCCCATAACCGCAGGCCACCCACCGCATCCGTCCGATCCTGCGCTGAACCTTGGGCGGGGCGGGTTGTGGGTGTCGGGTAGCGAAAAGCCGGCCGGAGGCACCCACGGGGTGCCTCCGGCCGGCTATGTCGGTTTGCGGATTTAGTTCGCCATCAGATCGGCGCCACGCCAGCTGAAATCGGGCTCCGTTGCGAACCGCTCGGTGATCTTCACGAGATCCTCCGCGTACTTGTTCGCGTGGTGCCCGCAGAACACCAGCTCGCTCCCACTCACCAGAGTGATCCGGAGCTTCCCGGCAGCATTGCAGCGGTCGCACCGTTCATCGGCGGCTGGGGGCGCCACCGTCTCGGGCGGCGGCGTGAGGGTCGAGTTCATCGCCTTCCTCCTCTGGTCGTCACCGATGAACAATCTCTTCGGTCGTTGCTCACCTATCGTGCAACACCTTTACTAGGAACTGCCTTCCCTGTGTGCCCGCGGGGGACCGAGGTCACACCTGGCAGGGACAGTGTGCCGTGCACCCAGGGTGCCACGTCAACGATCACATTCGTGCATCCGGACGATCACCATCTGGCGTTGCACACCAGGTGGTCAAAACGACACGTTCGGTTGACGAAATCGGCTCAGTCCAGGTAATCCCGGAGGACCTGCGACCGGGACGGGTGACGCAGCTTGGACATCGTCTTGGACTCGATCTGCCGGATCCGCTCCCGGGTCACCCCGTAGACCTGGCCGATCTCGTCCAGCGTCCGCGGCTGGCCGTCGGTCAGGCCGAAGCGCAGGCGTACCACACCCGCCTCACGCTCGGAGAGCGTCTGCAGCACCTGCTGGAGCTGGTCCTGCAGGAGCGAGAACGAGACCGCGTCGACCGCGACCACGGCCTCGGAATCCTCGATGAAGTCGCCGAGCTGGCTGTCGCCCTCGTCACCGATGGTCTGGTCCAGCGAGATGGGCTCCCGGGCGTACTGCTGGATCTCCAGCACCTTCTCCGGTGTGATGTCCATCTCCTTGGCCAGCTCCTCCGGCGTGGGCTCGCGGCCCAGGTCCTGGAGCAGCTCGCGCTGTATGCGGCCGAGCTTGTTGATGACCTCCACCATGTGCACCGGGATGCGGATGGTGCGGGCCTGGTCGGCCATCGCGCGGGTGATCGCCTGCCGGATCCACCAGGTGGCGTAGGTGGAGAACTTGTAGCCCTTGGTGTAGTCGAACTTCTCCACCGCGCGGATCAGGCCGAGGTTGCCCTCCTGGATCAGGTCGAGGAAGGCCATGCCACGCCCCGTGTACCGCTTGGCCAGCGACACCACCAGGCGGAGGTTCGCCTCCAGCAGGTGGTTCTTGGCCCGCTCGCCGTCGCGGGAGATCCAGCCCAGGTCGCGGACCATCTCCCGGGTGAGCTTCTCCTCGCCCTCGTCGGCCGCGCGCAGCCGCTCCGCGGCGTAGAGCCCGGCCTCGATTCGCTTGGCCAGGTCCACCTCCTGCTCGGCGTTGAGCAGCGGGACCTTGCCGATCTGCTTGAGGTACGCACGCACCGAGTCGGCGGAGGCGGTCAGCTCGGCGTCCCGCCGGGCCTGCTTGAGCGCCTCGGACTCCTCGTCGTCCCACTCGAAGTCGTTGTCGGTGGCCGAGGCGGCGGCGTCGGTCTCGGCGGCCTGGGTCAGCTCGGCCGGCTCCTCGACCACCACGTCCTCGATCGCGGCGGCCAGCTCCTCCGGGTCGATCTCACCCTCGGCGCCCTTGCCGCCGGCCTTGGCCGGCTTGGCGCCGGCGGCCGCGGCGACCGTCGCCTTGGTGGCCCGGGTCGACTTGGTCGCGGCCTTCGCCGGCGTGGCGGCGGCCTCGGCGGTGCTGCCGGCTGCCTTGCGCGCGGCCACCTTCCGCGGGCCCGGCGTCGACGGGGCCTCGTCGGAGGCGGGTGCCTGCTTGGGCGCCGGTGCGGCGGCCTTCTTGGTGGTCTTGGCGGTGGTGGCCCGGGACGCCGGCGTGGTTGAGCGGGCCGCGGCCACCCGGCGGCGGGTGCTCGCCGAGCCGTCGACAACCACGGTCACTCCCGCCTCGGAGAGTGCCCGCAGAATCTTCTTGGCCTGGGCCGGAGTCACCTCGGCGGACTCGACGGTGCGCGCGAGCTGGGCCGACGTGAGCTGACCACCGGCGCTCTGCGCGTGGGCGATCAGAGTGTCGGTAAGCGAGCGAACGTCGGCGCCGGTCTGGCGGGGTTCTGTCACGAATGACCTTCCGGAGGCGAAGAGCGGGCACGGCCGGGTCGTCCGGCACAGCGTGGGGCAACCGGGCCGGGCGATGTGGTTGAGGGACCCCCGTGTCCCGGGCCGGCCGGTGGTCGGCGGTCCGTGGCGCGGTGGCAGGGGTGAATTGTAACGCCGTCTGCGGCGATCATCCTGCGCCGCACGGCGTACCGGCGGTGGGGACCGCCGATTCGGCGCAGATGTGGACTTTGTAAGGATGATACTCGCGCGTGGCCCGGAACACCCCGGTCGTGCGGGAAGGGGACGTGGGATGGACCGTTCGGTGCCGCCAATTGGGGATTTGTTGGCGATCGCGCTCGAGGTTACGCGGGACGCCGCGGCCACGGCATACCGCATGCGGGTCGAGGGCGTCGCCGTGGCCGCCACCAAGAGTACGGTCACCGACGTGGTCACCGCGGCCGACCGGGCGGTCGAGCGGCAGGTGCTCGACGCGCTGCACCGGCTGCGGCCGGGCGACGCGGTGCTCGGCGAGGAGTACGGCACGGGGGACACCGGGCCGGTCGGGCCGGGCGGCGTGCGCTGGATCGTCGACCCGATCGACGGCACCGTCAACTACCTCTACGGGCTGCCGTACAGCGCGGTGTCGCTCGCCGCCGAGGTGGACGGCGTGGTGGTCGCCGGCGTGGTGCGCAACGTCAGCACCGGCGAGGAGTGGACCGCCACGGCCGGCGGGGGCGCCTGGCGGGACGGCGTCCGGTTGCGCTGTTCCGGCGAGACCGACCTGGGGCAGGCGCTGGTCGCCACCGGCTTCGGCTACGACGCCGGCCGCCGGGCGCATCAGGCCCGGGTGGTGGCCGGGCTGATCGCCCACGTGCGGGACATCCGTCGGCTCGGCGCCGCCGCGCTGGACCTCTGCCTGGTCGCAGAGGGGCGCCTGGACGCGTACTTCGAGAAGGGCCTGGCCGCCTGGGACCTGGCTGCCGGTGGGCTGGTGGCCGCCGAGGCGGGCGTGCGGGTCACCGGTCTGGACGGCCGTCCGCCCGGCCCGGACCTGGTGCTCGCGGCCCCGCCCGCGCTCTTCGCGCCGCTGCACGACCGCCTGGCCGCCCTGGATGCCGCCGGCGGTCCCTGACCGGCGCTGCGAGCCGCGGCGCGCCGGTGGGTCCGGGGGGTCGGTCGTCGTCGGCGGCGCGCCGGGGCGGTGGCCCGGCGCGCCGTGACGACAGTGGTCAGCGCCCGTCGACCTGTCCGGTCACTTCATGGCGACCGGGGACGGGCACGACTCCGGGGGCGCCACCGGGGCGCCCAGGTCACCGAGGGACTGGTTCACCTCGGTCGTGGTGGCGAGCTGCTGGAAGCGGCTGCCCAGCACCACGTCGACCGTGTCGTCGGTGCGCTTCGGGTCGTAGCCCGGCTCGGCGTTGTTGAGGAAGTACGCCTGAAGCAGGTGCGCCGAGCCGACGCCCTTGGGGCCGTACCGCAGCACGGCCACCTCGTCGATCCCCTTGGGGGCGTTGCCAACCTTCTGGACCTGGAACTTCCGATTGCGGAAGTCGTCCGCGACGCTGCCGGCCCGGCCTGGCTCGTCGGTCGCGTTCAAGACGTTGATCTTGACGTCCTTGGGCTCGTGCAGCGTCACGTCGGCCAGCGGCCAGCCGTCGGGGCAACCCTCGGCCGTGCCCGCCTTGCCCTGGGTGTCGCGGACCAGCGCGGTGATCACGAAGGCCAGGGCCAGCACCCCGAGCAGGCCGACGACGACGAGTGCTCGCACTCGCGCAAAACTCATCTGGGCGCTCCCGGACGTCACGTGGGTGGCGGCGGCCGCCAACGATCGCACTGACCGGCGGCCGTCGAATACGCCGCTGAGGTTAACGGTTGTCCGGCCGTCGCGTGGAAACAGTCCGACATGCCGGCGCGCCGACCGTGAACCGGGTACTACTACCCCTATCTTCGTGTCGCCTGAGTCACATTGGGAACAACTTCGCGTGCTGGGGCGTACATCTCAGCGGCGAGGGCGGTATACATGCCTCGCCCAAAGGGGGGGTAAGGTTCCGCGCTCGCAGGGGAGTCGCCCCAGCGGGCTCGACCCGTTCGGTCCCCGGGTCGGGTGCCCGACACAACTGGTGGCCGGCCAGCGGAACCGAAACAGCGTCGTCCGGCGTTACAACCGGAAGCGACAACATCGATATGGGAGAGTGAAACCGATGGCCACCGACTACGACGCCCCGCGTCGCGACGAGGTCGACCTCGGCGAGGACAGCCTGGAAGAGCTCAAGGCCCGGCGCGTCGACTCACAGTCGGGCGCGGTGGACGTCGACGAGGCCGAGGTGGCCGAGAGCTTTGAGCTGCCCGGCGCCGATCTGGCCGACGAGGAGCTCACGGTCAAGGTGCTACCGATGCAGCAGGACGAGTTCCGGTGTGCTCGCTGCTTCCTGGTGCACCACCGCAGCCAGCTGGCGGTCGAGCGTAACGGCGAACTGATCTGCCGCGAGTGCGTCTGACACTCACGACACCAGCGGCGGCCTCCTGATCGGGGCCGCCGCTGCCGGTGTAGCCATGCGGCACGGGTGGGTACCTGCTTGACTCGTAGGGGTAGCCACAGCACCCGGGAGGTCCGACCCCATGAGCGATCGAGGCGACACCACCGGCACCGGCGCGGATGACCTCGGCGCCACCGTCGCGGCGTTGACCGCGGACGACATCGGGCCGGCAAAGCGCCGTCAACTGCTCACCCGCATGGTCGGGCAGGCCCGCGCCCGTGGCATCGGCGACCTGTTCAAGCCCCGCGCCGCCGTGCGCTGGATGGTCGACACCGTCGCCGAGATCGCCCCGCACGTACCGGTGCGGGACCTGGCCACCCTGCGCCAGCACTTCCCGGGGCTGGACGACAACGCCCTGGCCGAGCGGTTGATCCGCAACGCGGCCCGGACCACCGCCGGGATCGGCGCCGCCGGCGGGGGAGTCGCCGCCGTCGAATGGACGGTCGCCCCGACCCTCCTCTCCGCGCCGGTGCTGCTCGCCGCCGAGACGGTCGCCGTGGTGGCGGTCGAGCTGAAGCTGGTCGGCGAGCTGCACGAGGTGCACGGCGTGGCGCTACCGGCCGGCGGCAGCCAACGGGCCGTCGCCCTGGTGCACTCCTGGGCCACCCAGCGCGGGGTCAACCCGATGATGCCCGGCGTGGGGGTGGGCGCCGTGCTCGGCACCGCCGCCCGCAAGGAGCTGCGGGACACCCTGCTTCGGCGCTTCGGGCGCAACCTCACCACGCTCGGGCCGTTCCTCACCGGTGCGGCGGTGGCCAGCTTCCTCAACCGGCGGGCGACCCGGTCGATGGCCGACCAGCTCCAGGTGGACCTGCGTCGGCGCGGCATCGCCCGGCCGGCCCCGCCGCCGTCGCTGCCCGGCCCGTCGACCGGTACCTGAGCGGCCCGCACACGGGCCGCCGCGGTCAGCCCGGCTCGCCGGCTGTGCGGTCGACGCGGGCTCGGGCGTCCCGGGCGGTCAGCAGCGCCTCGGCCAGCTCGACCGGATGCCGGGTGCTCACCACCCAGAACGGGGTCGGGTCGGCCGGGTCGTCGAGCACCACCTGCACGGCCCCGCCGATCCACGGCCGCTGGACCACGAAGGCGAGCGGGTCCGCGCCCACCCCGAGCACCTCACGGCGGCCGGCCACGTCCAGCGGCACCACGTCCGCCACGAAGCGCACCGGCAGTCGGGCGTCGTCCACCCGCAGCTCACCGTCGGCGACCGCGACCCGGATCCGGCCCAGCCACCACAGCCCGGCCGCGGTGGCCGGCAGCAGCACCGCGAACGGCAGCCAGGCGCGGACGCCGCCGGCGCCCATCCAGATCTCGACGGCCAGCAGCGCGGCGGCCACCAGGCCGGTCAGCCACAACCACCAGGGCAGATCCAGCCGTTCGACGTACGCCGTGCGGGCCGCGACCGGCGGCTGACCGGCGGACGAAGAGGGCGACATGCTCACTCCTGCGAGGGTACGGCGCACGGCGGCCCGGGTAACCGGCAGGATGGCAGGGTCACCCCGATCAACCGGACGGAAGAGAGACCTGTGACCGACGTCGTACCCGTGCCCGTACGGCTGCTCGATGCCGAGCTGCCGCTGCCTGCGTACGCCCATCCCGGCGACGCCGGGGCCGACCTGGTGGCGGCCGCGGACGTGGAGTTGCCGCCCGGCGGCCGGGCCCTGGTGCCCACCGGCGTGGCCATCGCGCTGCCGGAGGGGTACGTGGGCCTGGTCCATCCCCGCTCCGGCCTGGCGGCCAGGCTCGGCGTGACGGTGCTCAACGCGCCCGGTACGGTCGACGCCGGCTACCGGGGTGAGATCCTGGTCAACCTGATCAACCATGATCGGGAGACGCCGGCGAAGATCTCCCGCGGCGACCGGATCGCGCAGCTCGTGGTCCAGCGGGTCGCGCGGGCGCGGTTCGAGCCGGTGGCCGAGCTGCCCGGGTCCCAGCGCGGGACCGGTGGGCACGGCTCCACCGGTGGACACGCCGGGCTGGTGCCGTCGCCGGCGGGCCCGGACCGGGTCGAGCAGCGGCTGAACGAGCCGAGCCGCGGGCAGACGGAAGAGGTGGCAGGGTGAGTGCGAACAGCGGAGGGTGGGCGCAGTGATCTTCTCCCGAAAGCGGGCCGGTGCCGGGCGGCACACCCGTGACGAGCGGACCACCGAGGTCGGCGACCAGAGCACCGAGGAGTCGACGCCGACGCTGGAGCGCGGCCCGTACGACATCTCCGAGGTCAACGACGACGTGCAGCGGCTCGATCTCGGCAGCCTGCACATCCCGGCGGTCGCCGAGGTGGAGGTGCGGGTGCAGGCCGACCCGCAGGGCGTGATCCAGCAGGTGGTGCTGGTGCACGGGGAGAACGCGCTGCAACTCGGTGTCTTCGCCGCCCCCCGGTCCGAGGGGATCTGGGACGAGGTGCGCGAGGAGATCCGCCAGTCGCTGCTCCGCGACGGCGCCAACGCCCAGGAGGTCGACGGCGAGTACGGCCCCGAGCTGCACGCCCAGGTGCAGACCCCGGACGGCCCGACCAACCTGCGGTTCGTCGGCGTCGACGGGCCGCGCTGGATGGTCCGCGGCGTGTTCCAGGGCCCGGTGGCCCTCGACCCGGCCACCGCCGGGCCGCTCGCCGAGTGCCTGGACGGCCTGGTGGTCGACCGGGGCCAGGAGGCGAAGCCGGTCCGCGAGCCGCTGCCGCTGCGGCTGCCCAAGGAGGTTGCCGACCAGGCCGGCGCCGAGGCCGGGGACGCGTCCGCCGCCGAACCGCGCCAGGTCTGACCCACGCGCACCGGCCCGCCGGAACCGCCCCCGTCGGCGTACGCTGGCGGCACGGTTCCGGCGTCGCCGGTGGCCGGGCCAGTGCCGGCCAGGGCCGGTGAGCGTGGAGAGGGTGACGCGGAGGTCATGATGACCGACGAGAGCCGAGTGTCGCTGCGGCGCATCCTGCAACGGCTCACCGCCAGCGAGGCCGAGATCGACGCGCAGGAGCTGCGTCGGGAGAGCGCCGAGTGCGGCGGTGTCCCGGCCCAGCAGTGTTCCCGGGGTCAGGTGGTCTCGGTCGCCGGTCGGCTCCGCACGGTGGTGTACACGCCGCGGACCAACCTGCCGACCCTCGAGGCCGACCTGTACGACGGCAGTGACGTGGTCACCCTGGTCTGGCTGGGTCGGCGGCACATCGCCGGGATCGAGCCGGGGCGGCACCTGACCGCGCGGGGCCGGGTCGCGGTGCGGGACGACCGCAAGGTCATCTACAACCCCTACTACGAGCTGGACTCGCCGAAGTGACGGCACCGCGGACGGAAGGCCGGCGATGACGACGGGACAGCACCGGGCGGCACAGCCGGAGACCGGCCCTCAGGGCGACGAGCCGCTGCCGACGATCGCCGAGCAGATGGCCGACCAGCTCGGCGGCTGGCGGGGGCTGGTCGAGTCCAGCATCCCGGTGGTGGTCTTCGTCGTCGCCAACATCATCGGCGAGCTACGGCCCGCGGTGATCGCCTCGGTGGCCGTCGCGCTGCTGATCGCCGGGCTGCGGCTGGCCCAACGCCGGCCGATCCGGCACGCGGTCAACGGGCTGTTCGGCGTCGGCATCGGCGCGGCCATCGCCTGGCGTACCGGCGACGAGCGCGACTTCTACCTGCCCGGCATCCTCTATGGCATCGGCTACGGCATCGCCCTGCTGGTTTCGGCGGCCATCCGGCAGCCGCTGGTGGGCTGGATCTGGTCGGTGCTGGTCGCCAAGGGCCGCGCGGAGTGGCGGGACGACCCGAAGCTGGTGCGCACCTTCACCCGGCTGACCGTGCTCTGGGGCGTGGTCTGGCTGGCCAAGGTGGGCGTGCAGGCCGGGCTCTACCTGGCCCACCAGGACACCGCGCTGGGCGTGGCCCGGCTGGCGCTGGGCTACCCGCCGTACGCGCTGCTGCTGCTGATCACGGTCTGGACGGTGCGCCGGGTCACCCGCGAGCCGCAACCGACCCCGCTGCCCGGCGCCTGAGCGCAGCGCCGGGCCACCGGCGACGTTCAGCGTGAGCTGCGGGTCCGCTCGACGCTGTCCGGGCCGAGGATCACCGCGCGGACCTGGTCCTCCACCTCGGCGGTGCAGACGAAGACCAGCTCGTCGCCGGCCTCGATCGGGTCGTCCGGGCTGGGCACCAGGACCCGCTTGCCGCGCAGGATCGCCACCAGGGCGGAGTCGCGGGGCAGCGGCACGGCGTGGATCGGCTGACCGACGTACGGCGCGGTCGGTGGCAGCGTGATCTCGACCAGGTTCGCCTCGCCCTGCCGGAAGGTCATCAGCCGGACCAGGTCGCCGACGGTGACCGCCTCCTCGACGAGCGCCGCCATCACCCGCGGCTTGCTCACCGCGACGTCCACGCCCCACTGCTCGGTGAACAGCCACTCGTTCTCGGCCCGGTTGACCCGGGCGACCACGCGGGGCACCGCGAACTCGGTCTTGGCCAGCAGCGACACCACCAGGTTGACCTTGTCGTCGCCGGTCGCCGCGACCACCACGTCGCAGCCGGCGACGTTGGCCTCCTCCAGGCTGGCTAGCTCACAGGCGTCGGCCAGCACCCACTCGGCGGCCGGCACCCGGTCCGGGCGCAGCATCTTCGGCTGGCGCTCGATCAGCATCACCTGGTGGCCGTTCTCGATCAGCTCCTGGGCGATCGAGCGGCCCACGTTGCCGGCGCCCGCGATGGCGATCCGCATGGCTCAGTGCCCCCCTTCCGGCGGCGTCGCCGCCACCGACGTGACCGTCGCCACGATGTCGTCGCTGACCAGCATGAAGACCTGGTCACCCTCCTGCACGACGGTAGAGGCGGTGGGCAGCGTGCCGATGCCGAAGCGGATCAGGTACGCCACCCGCGCCCCGGTCGCCTCCTCCAACGCGCGCACCGGCCGGCCGATCCAGTCCTTGTGCACGGGGACCTCGACGATCGACACGGTGCTCGTCGGGTCGCGGAAGATCTCCACGTTGCCCTCGGGCACCAGATGCCGCAGCATCCGGTCCGCCGTCCAGCGCACGGTCGCCACGGTGGGGATGCCCAGCCGCTCGTAGACCTGCGCCCGACGCTGGTCGTAGATCCGGGCCGCGACCCGGGACACGCCGAACGTCTCCCGGGCCAGCCGGGCGGAGATGATGTTGGAGTTGTCGCCGCTGGAGACGGCCGCGAAGGCGTCCGCCCGCTCGATGCCGGCCTGCTGCAGCACGTCGCCGTCGAAGCCCGCCCCGGTCACCGTGATCCCGGCGAAGTCGGGGCCGAGCCGGCGGAAGGCGTCGGCGTCCTGGTCGATCACCGCCACCGAGTGCCCCCGGGACTCCAGGCTGTGGGCGAGGGTCGACCCGACCCGGCCACATCCCATGATCACGACGTGCACGCTGCCCCTCCCAAGGTGTGGACCGCTCCCGCTGCCGGTGGCCTCCGAGTGCGAGCCTGCCACGTCCGGGTCGGAAGCGGGGACCGACCGTACCCCGTCGTCCCAGCCAGCCGTGATCGCCCACCCCCGCGCTCCGGCCGTGGTGGTCGTACTCTTGGCGTTCGTGGCCAGTCCCACCTCGCTGCTGAAGCGGCTTCTCCTCGGTCGACCGTTCCGGTCCGACCGCCTGCAGCACACCCTCCTGCCGAAGCGCATCGCGCTGCCCGTGTTCGCTTCCGACGCGCTGTCCAGCGTCGCGTACGCGCCCGACGAGATCCTGCTGACCCTCTCCATCGCCGGCGCGTCGGCGTACGTCTTCTCGCCGTGGATCGCGCTGGCGGTGGTCGTGGTCATGCTGACCGTGGTCGCCAGCTACCGGCAGAACGTGCACGCCTACCCCTCCGGGGGTGGGGACTACGAGGTGGCCACGGTCAACCTGGGCCCGAAGTTCGGCGTCGGCGTGGCCAGCGCCCTGCTGGTCGACTACGTGCTCACGGTCGCGGTGTCCGTCTCCTCCGGGGTGGCGAACCTCGGTTCGGTGGTGCCCTTCGTGGCCACCCACAAGGTCATGATCGCGGTGGCGGCGGTGGTGCTGCTGAGCGCGGTCAACCTGCGCGGCCTGCGCGAGTCGGGTACCGCGTTCGCCATCCCCACCTACGGCTTCGTGATCGTGATGGGCGGGATGCTGCTCACCGGTCTCGTCCGGGTCTTCGTGCTGGGCGACGATCTCCGCGCGCCGAGCGCCGACCTGGTGATTCAGGCCGAGCACAGCGTGACCGGTTTCGCGCTGATCTTCCTGCTGCTGCGGACGTTCAGCTCGGGCGCCGCCGCGCTCACCGGAGTCGAGGCGATCTCCAACGGGGTGCCGGCGTTCAAGGCGCCGAAGAGCCGCAACGCGGCCACCACGCTGCTGCTGCTCGGCACCATCTCGGTGAGCATGCTCGTCGGGATCATCTGGCTGGCCCGGCTGACCCACCTGCAGTTCGTCGAGGACCCGGCCCTCCAGATCGTCGCCGGTCCCGAGGGGTACGTGCAGAAGACCGTCACCACCCAGCTCGGCGAGACGGTCTTCGGCTCCGGGTCGATCCTGCTCTACGTGGTGGCCGGGGTGACCGCCCTGATCCTCTTCCTGGCCGCGAACACCGCGTTCAACGGCTTCCCGGTGCTCGGCTCGATCCTCGCGCAGGACCGTTACCTGCCCCGGCAGTTCCACACCCGGGGCGACCGGCTGGCGTTCTCCAACGGCATCGTCTTTCTCGCCGTCTTCGCGATCGTGCTGATCGTCGGCTTCCAGGCCGAGGTGACCCGGCTCATTCAGCTCTACATCGTCGGGGTCTTCGTCTCGTTCACCGTCTCCCAGGCCGGCATGATCCGGCACTGGAACCGGTACCTGCGGACCGAGCGGGATCCGGAGGCACGCCGCCGGATGCAGCGTTCCCGGGCCATCAACACGTTCGGCATGGGCCTGACCGGCACGGTGCTGGTGATCGTGCTGATCACCAAGTTCCTGCTCGGCGCCTGGATCGCGATCGCCGCGATGGCGGTGATCTACCTGCTGATGCTGGCCATCCGTGGGCACTACGACCGGGTCGCCCGGGAGCTGACCCCGCCGGACGAGGGTCGCGCCGTGCTGCCCGCCCGCAACCACGCGATCGTGCTGGTCAGCAAGCTGCACCAGCCGACCCTGCGGGCCATCGCGTACGCCCGGGCCACCCGGCCGGACACGCTGACCGCGGTCACCGTGAACGTGGACGACAAGGACACCCGGGACCTGCAGGCCGAGTGGGAACGGCGGGAGATGGCCATCCCGCTCACCGTGATCGACTCGCCGTACCGGGAGATCACCCGGCCGATCCTGGACTTCGTCGCCTCCACCCGACGCCAGTCACCCCGGGACGTGGTCACCGTCTTCATCCCGGAGTACGTGGTCGGACGCTGGTGGGAGAACTTTCTGCACAACCAGAGCGCGCTGCGCCTCAAGGGGCGCCTGCTCTTCGAACCGGGGGTGATGGTGACCAGCGTGCCGTGGCAGCTCGCCTCGACCGCGAGCAAGAACCTGGACCGGCTGGACGCCACGCTGTCCCGGACCCCGGCCCGCGGGCCGCGGGTGGCCCCGCGCGGCACCCTGCCGCCGGACGTACCGCCGGTGGTCTCCGCGCCCTCTGGCGAGAGCCGCCCGATCGACGGCGGCCCGGTCGGGACCGGCCGTGACTGAGCCGGGCGTACGGCCGGCGGCGGCACCCCCGCCGCCGGAGCGTGGGCTGGCCGAGGCGGAGCTGGTCGAGCTGACCGTCGACGCGGTCGCCCCCGGCGGGCACTGCGTGGCCCGGGTGGACGGCCAGGTGGTCTTCGTCCGGCACGCGCTGCCCGGCGAGCGGGTGATCGCCGAGGTCACCGAGGTGCACCGGGGGTTCGTCCGGGCCGACGCGGTGACCGTGCTGGAGTCCTCGCCGGACCGGGTCGAGCCGCCCTGCCCGTACGCGAAGCCGGGCGCCTGCGGTGGCTGCGACCTGCAGCACGTCGCCCCCGACGCGCAGCTGGCCTGGAAGGTCACCGTGGTGCGTGAGCAGTTGGTCCGCCTCGGCGGGCTGACCGACGCCGAGCTGGACCGGCTCGGCGTCCGGGTCGAGGCGCTGCCCGGCGGGCTGCTGGGCTGGCGCTCCCGGGTTCGCTACGCGGTGGACGCCGCCGACCGGGCCGGCCTGCTCAAGCACCGCTCGCACGAGGTGGTGCCGATCGACCGCTGCCGGATCGCCCACCCGGCCATCCAGCAGCTGCCGGTGCTCACCCCGACCGGCGCGCGCTGGCCGGCGGCCGAGGCGGTGGAGACCGTCGCCAGCACTGGCGGGGACGTGACCGTCGCGGAGGTCCGCGACGGCGTGGCGACCCCGGTGAGCGGGCCCATGATGGTTCGCGAGGTGGCCGCCGGGCGGGACTGGGAGCTGCCCGCGTCCGCCTTCTGGCAGGTGCATCCGGCGGCGGCGGACACCCTCTCCGCGGCCGTGCTGGAACTCCTCGACCCGCGACCGGGCGAGGTGGCCTGGGACCTCTACGGCGGCGCCGGGCTGTTCGCCGCCGGGCTGGCCGCCCGGGTCGGTACGACCGGCCGGGTGACCCTGGTGGAGGCGGCGGAACAGGGCGTCGCCGCCGCCCGGGAGAACCTGGCCGACCTGGCCCGGGTCGAGGTGGTGTCGGCCCGGGTCGAGACGGCGCTGGCCCGCCGACGGATCACCGGCCCGGTCGACGTGGTGGTCCTCGATCCGCCGCGCTCCGGGGCGGGCGCCCCGGTGGTGCGCGCGCTGGCCGCCGCCGGCCCGCGCGCGGTGGCGTACGTGGCCTGCGACCCGGCCGCCTTCGCCCGGGACGTGCGCACCTTCGCCGAGCTGGGCTGGCGGCTGGAGGCGCTGCGCGGCTTCGACCTGTTCCCGATGACCCAGCACGTCGAGCTGGTCGGGCTGCTGCTCCCGCCGGCCGGGCGTTAGCAGGGGACCCTTCCCTATACACGAGGTGTTAACAGGGGGACCTTCCTTCATGCGGATCGTTGGATTGATGTCGGGGACGTCGTACGACGGGGTGGACGTCGTGGCGGCGGAGTTCGCCGCCGAGGGGGACACCCTGTGGCTGCGCCCGCTGGGGCACCGCGGCCTGGACTACGAGGAGCGGCTGCGCGCCGAGATCGCCGCGCTGCTGCCGCCGGCGGCCACCACCATCGAGGCGGTCTGCCGGCTCGACAACCGCCTCGGCGAGGTCTTCGCCGAGGCGGCGGCCGTCGGCCTCGAGCTGGCCGGCGGGCGGGCCGACGCGGTGGTCTCACCGGGGCAGACGGTCTTCCACTGGGTCGCTGACGGGGTGGCCCTCGGCACCCTGCAACTGGGCGCGGTGGCCCGGGTGGCCGCCCGGGTCGGCGTACCGGTGCTCAGCGATCTCCGCTCGGCGGACATCGCCCTCGGCGGCCAGGGCGCGCCGCTGGTGCCGGCCTTCGACGCGTTGCTGCTGGACCCGGCCGACGGCGCCGCAGCGCCGCGCGCGGCGCTGAACCTCGGCGGCATCGCCAATCTCACCGTGGTCGCGCCGGGGGCACCGGTGCTCGGGTACGACGTGGGCCCGGCCAACGCCCTGCTGGACGCGGCGGCGCGGCGCTTCCTGGACCGGCCGTGTGACCTCGACGGCGCCCGGGCGGCGGCCGGCCGGGTGCACCAGGGGCTGCTCGCCGAGTTGCTGGCCGAGCCGTACTACGCGGCGGCGCCGCCGAAGTCCACCGGCAAGGAGCTGTTCCACGCCGGCTACCTGGACCGGCGGTTGGCCGCGCTCGGTGAGCCGGTGCCGGTGGACGACCTGCTGGCCACGCTGACCGAGCTGACCGCCCGGGTGGTGGCCGCCGAGTGCGACCGGCACGGCGTGGTCGAGGTGGTCGCCGCCGGCGGTGGTGTGCGCAACCCCACCCTGCTGGGCAGGCTCGCCGCGCTGGGCGCCGGCCGGTGGCGGCTGCGCGGCACCGACGAGCTGGGGGTGCCCGCGCAGGCCAAGGAGGCGTACGCCTTCGCGCTGCTCGGCTGGCTGTCCTGGCACGGCCTGCCCGGGTCGATCCCGTCGGTGACCGGCGCCACCCAAGGCGCGGTGCTCGGCTCCTGGACCCCGGCCGGGCCGGCGTACCCCGGCACGCCGGCCGACCCGCCACGCCGGCTGCGGATCCGGTCCTGACCAGGCACGCGGCCGGTCGCCGGGCGGCCCGGCCGAACGGTGTCTGACCGGGCGCTCAGCCGGCGGGTGCCGGCCGCTCCCGGGCGTGCGGTGCTCGGGCCGGGCTGCGGAGTGACGGCGGGCCGATAGACTCTGCGGTCATGAGTGTTGAAGAGGACACGGCCAACCACGGTCGGCTGCTCGGGACGGTACGCGGTCCGCAGGACGTCAAGCGGATGTCCGGCGAGGAGCTGGACATCCTCGCCGCCGAGATCCGGGACTTCCTGATCGCCAAGGTCTCCCGCACCGGCGGGCACGTCGGGCCCAACCTCGGTGTGGTCGAGCTGACGCTGGCCATGCACCGCGTCTTCGACTCCCCCCGCGACCGGCTCCTGTTCGACACCGGCCACCAGGCGTACGTGCACAAGATCCTCACCGGGCGCCAGGCCGGCTTCGACAAGCTCCGCCAGCGCGGTGGCCTCTCCGGCTACCCCAGCCAGGCGGAGAGCGAGCACGACCTGATCGAGAACTCGCACGCCTCCACCGCGCTCTCCTACGCCGATGGCCTGGCTAAGGCGTACGCCCTGCGGGGCGAGGCGCGCAGCGTGGTGGCCGTGGTCGGCGACGGCGCGCTCACCGGCGGCATGTGCTGGGAGGCGCTGAACAACATCGCCACCGCCGGCAACCCGCTGGTCATCGTGGTCAACGACAACGGCCGCTCGTACGCCCCGACCATCGGCGGGCTGGCCGACCACCTCTCCTCGCTGCGGCTCAACCCCGGCTACGAGAAGGTCCTCGACACGGTCAAGGACGCCCTCGGCTCCACGCCGCTGGTCGGCCGGCCGATGTACGAGGTGCTGCACGCGGTCAAGAAGGGCATCAAGGACGCGGTCGCTCCGCAGGCCATGTTCGAGGACCTCGGCATCAAGTACGTCGGCCCGGTGGACGGGCACGACGTGGCGGCGGTCGAGTCGGCGCTGCGCGCGGCGAAGAACTTCGGCGGCCCGGTGATCGTGCACGCGGTCACCCGCAAGGGCTACGGCTACCGCCCGGCCGAGGAGGACGAGGCCGACTGCCTGCACGGCCCCAGCAGCGCCTTCGACGTGGAGACCGGCGCGCTGCTGGCCGCCCCTTCGGTGAAGTGGACCCACGTCTTCGCCGACGAGCTGCTGGCCATCGCGGACGAGCGGCCGGACGTGGTGGGCATCACCGCCGCGATGGCGGAGCCGACCGGCATCGCCAAGCTGGCCCGCAAGTACCCCGAGCGGGTGTACGACGTGGGCATCGCCGAGCAGCACGCGGCCACCTCGGCGGCCGGGCTGGCGCTGGGCGGCCTGCACCCGGTGGTCGCCGTCTACGCCACCTTCCTCAACCGTGCCTTCGACCAGGTCCTGCTGGACGTGGCGATGCACAAGCTGCCGGTGACCTTCGTGCTGGACCGAGCGGGCATCACCGGCCCGGACGGCCCCAGCCACTACGGCATCTGGGACATGTCGGTCTTCGGGGTGGTGCCCGGGCTGCGGATCGCCGCCCCCCGGGACGCCGCCACGCTGCGCGAGGAGCTGCGCGAGGCGCTGGCCGTCAACGACGGCCCGACCGTCGTGCGCTTCCCGACCGGAGCGGTCGCCGCGGACCTGCCGGCGCTGCGCCGGGTCGGCCCGGTCGACGTGCTGGCCGAGTCGGCCCGCACCGACGTGCTGCTGGTCGCCGTCGGCTCCTTCGGGCAGCTGGGCATGGAGGTGGCCGCACGGGTCGCCGAGCAGGGCTACGGCGTCACCGTCGTCGACCCCCGGTGGGTCCGCCCGGTCCCGGCCGAGCTGGTCGAGCTCGCCGCCGGCCACCGACTCGTGGTCAGCGTCGAGGACGGCGTTCGGGTCGGCGGGGTGGGCGACGCGCTCGGCCAGGCGATGCGCGACGCCGACGTCCGGGTGCCGCTCAAGGACCTGGGCGTACCGGCCGACTGGCACCCGCACGGCACCCGCGCCCAGATCCTCGCCGACCTGGGCCTGACCGCGCAGGACGTGGCCCGGAACGTCACCGGCTGGATCTCCGGCCTGGACGCCACCCCGGACCGCCTGACCCCCAGCAACGCTCCAGCTCAGAACTGACCCACCCACGCCACAACGACGGCGGGCGCCCGTGAAGGGGCGCCCGCCGTCAGTCGTCCAACCCTCCCCGCCCGTCGGCCGCCCCCGCCGCCCCGCGCCGTCGATCATGGAGTTGTGGTGGGCGGTGTGTGCCGACGTGCCATTTGGTGAGGCACCACAACACCATGATCGACGCGACGGGGGCGGGGGCGACGCGACGCGACGCGGGCGGGGAGGCGGGTTAGCGGGGGGTGACGGAGCGGTAGTGGGTCTTGTCGGTGCCGGCGAGGCTGAAGGTCTGGGTGCGTGGCGGTTCGGGGATGACCACCAGGCCGGGACGTTCGACCAGCAGCGTTGTGCCCGGCGGAACGGAGAGCGAACTGTCCCGGGTGGCTCGCCAGCTGAGCACCACCAGCGGCTGGCCGGGCACCGGCAGTTGGTACGTCTGCAACGGGGTGGCCCGGTCGGCCGGCGAGACCACCGGCGCGCCCCCGTCCGCCGGCCGGTAGACCACCGCGGTCATCGTGCCGGCGTCGGTGTCCCAGCTGAGCTGCTGCAACTCGGCCGGCTCGCCGCCGCCGAGAGCGACCTCGCCGAGCGAGCGGACCGTGAGCTTCGCCATCGGCCAGGACGTCGGCACCGACCGCGGCGCGTCCCGATCGCCGATCCGGCGCGGGATGCTGCCGAAGGGCCCCCGGTCGCCGGCCAGCACGCAGGTGTCCAGGCCGGTGAGCGCCCGCCGGCCCGTGCCGGACTCGTCGCGTACCAGCGGATAACGCGGGTCGGCGGTGCCGGTGCCCAGGTCGAGCAGCCGCTCGGCGGCCCGCCCCCGGGGCAGCGACGCGGTTGCCCGCAGGGTCGCGGTCACCGGGACCGCGGTGCAGGCCGGCACGTCGACCGGCGCGCTGAGGCCGTCGGCGACGGTCAGCGCCCGGCCCTGCGGCCCGAGCAGCCGCTGCACCCGGGCCGAGACCAGGTAGCGCCGGCCGCCGGCGGTCTGCACGGGCAGCACGTCGGAGTAGACCAGGTAGCCGGGGTCGGTGTACTCGGTGGCGCGGGTGACCGTGTACCGGTCGCCGTCGCGGGTGAGTTGCAGCAGCCAGGAGGCGCTCTCGCCGGGCACGTCCGCGGCGACCAGCGCCACCGGGGCGCCGTCGACACGGCCGGAGAAGAGAATCCCGGACGAGGGCAGGTGCGCCCGGTCGTCGACCGGTGACCGCCAGTCGCGTACCGCGTCGGTGACCGCCGCCGTCGTGGCGGCGTCGCCGGACAGGTCGCCCCGGGGTGGCCACACCGTCAGCGAGCCGTCCAGGCTGTCGTACCCGACCCGCAGGTCCTTCGGCGTGCGGTCCGCGACCGGACCGCACGCCGTGGCGGCCAGCAGGGCGGTCAGCAGGACGGTGAGCGCTCTGCCGTGCCGGCGGTCCGGAGTCACCTGATCCGCCCCCGATCGCCTCGTCGTCGCCATGGGAAAGCGCCATAGTACGAGATGTCCGACGCAGCGCCTCCGGTGGCCGGCGATCCACCCACCACATTGGACGCCCCCGGGGTTTTAGTGCCTTTTCGTCACTCGGGTAGACTCCGCCGACTGTGACGCCTGCCGAGTCCCGCGCCCTGTCCGCGCCGCACCGGGAGGCGGAGGCCGGCCCCGACGAGACAGTGAGCCAGCGCACCCCGGCGGCCATTCCGGTCGGCTCCGCCGCTCCCGTCGCGCCCGCCAGGGCTCCCGGCGTCGCCGAGTCCGCGCTCGCGGGGCCGGTCGCACCGACGGCCGCGCCCGCCGAGGCCGGGACGGACGGGGAAGCGGAATCCGCAGTGGAGGCGCCGGCCAGGACACGGCGACGTTGGTGGACCGGGTGGACCCGGCGGCGGCAGAACCTGGCCGTGGGTGGGCTGTTCCTGCTCGCCGCGCTCTGGGTGACCAGCCGGATCTGGCTGGACCCCGCCGGCCGGGTGGCCTCGCTCTACACCGGCGACCCGGCCCAGGTGCAGTTCTTCCTCGCCCACTCGGTACGCGTGGTGCTGCACGGCGCGTACCCGTTCTACACCGAGCAGTTCAACTACCCCGACGGCGTCAACCTGATGGCCAACACGGCGGTGCTGGCGCTGGGCATCCCGATGGTGCCGGTGACCCTGCTCTTCGGGCCGGCGGTGTCCTTCGTGGTGCTGGTGACGCTCGGCCTCGCCGGCACCGCCATGGCCTGGTACACCGTGCTCTCCCGGCACCTGGTGCGCACGCCGCTCGCTGCGGCCGTGGGCGGCTGGTTCTGCGGGTTCTCCCCGGCGATGCTCTCGCACGCCAGCTGGCACCCGAACATCATCAGCCAATTCCTGCTGCCGTTCATCGTCTGGCGGGTCCTCGTGCTCACCCGGTCCCACCGGCCGGTGCGCGACGGGGCGCTGCTGGCGTTGCTGGTCACCGCGCAGGCGTTCATCAACGAGGAGATCCTGCTCTTCACCGCGATGGCCTGCGGAGTCTTCCTGCTCGCGGTGCTCGCCCAGGAGCCGGCCCGCTGGTCGGCGACGTGGCAACCGCTGGCCGCCGGCCTGGCGACCTGCGCGCTGCTGGCCGGGGCGCTGCTGGCGTACCCGCTGTACGTGCAGTTCGCCGGACCGATGGCGTACCACGGGCTCAGCGACGCGGTGCAGGACTACGGCAACGACATCGCCGCCTTCTTCGCCCCCGGCTCGCCCACCCTCGGCGGCAACCAGCGGGCCAACATCAACCTGGCGCCGAACTACTCCGAGGAGAACGCCTTCTTCGGCTGGAGCCTGTCGTTGCTCGCCGTCGGCGTCGTGGTCTGGCTGCGGCGTGACCTGATCGTCCGGGCGCTCGCGGCGACCGGCGGGTTCTTCGCCGTGCTCTCCCTCGGCGAGCGGATCTCCTGGTGGGACCGCGAGCTGGTCACCGGGCCGTGGCAGTGGTTGGTCCACCTGCCGCTGCTGGACGCGGTGGTGCCGACCCGGTTCGGTCTGATCACCAGCGTGGTGATCGGTCTGCTGATGGCGCTCGCCGTCGAACGGGCCTGGGCGCTGCGCCCGGCCGACCGGCGCACCGTGCGGAAGTTCGTCGTCGCCGGCCTGGCGTTCGCGCTGCTGCCGATCGCCCCGATGCCGCTGCGGATGGTGTCCCGGCCGCCGGTGCCGGAGTTCATCACCGCCGACCGCTGGCGGGCGTACGTCGGCCCGGACCAGACGCTGGTGCCGGTCCCGGTGCCCAGCATGGGCAACACGCACGGCATGCGCTGGGCGGCGGCCACCAACCTCGACTTCAAGATCCCCGGCGGCTACTTCCTCGCGCCCCGCAACGGCAACACCGGGGACCCCGGGCGGTTCGGCGGTCGACCGAGCGGGGTGGGCCAGCTGCTGGAGGAGGTGGCGACCACCGGCCGGACGCCCAAGCTGGACGACCGGCAGCGCCGCCGCTTCATGGACGAGCTGCGGCACTGGCGGGCGGCGATCCTGGTGCTGCCGGTCCGGCAGCAGAACGCCGAACCGCTGCGGCGGACCGTCGAGGAGCTGGTCGGTCCCGGCCGTCAGGAGCTGGACGTGTGGGTGTGGGACGTCCGGACGCTGACCGACCGATCGGTCTGATGACCACCCGAACGGCCTCCTCGGAGACGGCAGAACCGGGGACGGCGGTCCCGGCGCCGGCACGCCGGTCCCGACCCGCCTGGCTGCCGGACGCCCAGGTGGTGGCCGGTTACCTGGGGCTGGCCGTGCTGCTGACCAGCGGGCAGTGGTGGCAAGCCGGGCGGCTATTCCATCAGGCGGGCGACCAGGTCCTGTTCGAGTGGATGCTCGCCCACGCGGCCCGCGCCGTGGTGGAGGGGGAGAACCCGCTCTTCAGCACCGCGTTGAACGCGCCGGACGGCGTCAACCTGATGGCGAACACCTCGGTGCTCGGCCTGGGTGTCCCGCTGACCCCGGTCACCCTGCTCTTCGGTTCGCAGGCGGCGTTCTGCGTGGCGGTCGTCTGCTGCCTCGCCGGCACCGCCACGGCCTGGTACGCGCTGCTGCGCCGCCGGCTGATCACCGCCCGGTCCGCGGCGGCGATCGGCGGGCTGATCTGCGGCTTCGCCCCCGGCATGATCGCCCAGGCGGGCGCGCACCTGCACGTGGCCGCCCAGTTCCTAGTGCCCGCGATCCTCGCCCTGGTGTTCCGGCCCCGGCCGGGGCCCGGCGGGGTGTGGCGGCCCGGCGTCGGCCTCGGGCTGCTGCTCGTCTGGCAGGTCTTCATCGGCGAGGAGGTGCTGGTCTTTCTGGCGCTCGCCGCCGGGGTGCTCGCGCTGGGCTACGCGCTCGCCGACCGGGTGGCGGCCCGGAGGCTCGCGCCGGCCCTGATCGGCCGGCTCTCGGTGGCCGCCGTCGTGGCGGCGGTGCTGCTGGCGTACCCGCTGTGGTTCCAGTTCCGCGGCCCGCAGCACTACTCCGGGATGGCCTTCGCCGCGCACGGCTTCCAACTGGACGCGGCGTCGTTCACCGCGTCCGCCCGGCAGACCGTGCTCGGCGACGACTGGCTGCCGGGGCTGCTCTCACCGAACCCGACCGAGGAGAACTCGTTCTTCGGCCCCGGGCTGCTGGTGCTCGCCGTGGTGGTGGTGATCTGGCTGTGGCGACGGCCGCTGGTCCGCGCGCTGGCCGGCTGCGGGCTGGTCTTCGCCCTGCTCTCGCTCGGCACCGAGCTGCGGGTGGACGGCGGGGCCACCGGCATCCCCGGGCCGTACCGGCTGGTCGCCGGGCTGCCGTTGCTCGACCTCGCGGTCCCGGCGCGGTTCGCGCTGGTCTGCGTGCCGGTGCTGGGCGTGCTGATGGCGCTCTCCCTGGACCGCGTCCGGGCGGCACGTCGGCCGCCGGCCGCACCCGGGCTTCCGGTGCGGCTGCTGTGGACCGGCGCGGTGGCCGCCGCACTGCTGCCCCTGGTCCCGACGCCGATCCGGGCCGTACCGATCGCGCCGGTGCCGGAGTTCGTCGCCGGCGGTGGATGGCGCCCGCTGGTGCCACCCGGCCGGACCGTGGTCGCGGTGCCCCCGGTCACCGGTGCCGCGCTGAGCCCGGTGATGCTCTGGTCCGCCCGCACCGGGCTGGCCTTCCGCGCCGCGGGCGGGTACTTCATCGGCCCGACCGGCCCGGACGACCCGACGGCGCGCTGGGGTACGCCGGACCGGCCCACCGCCGTGCTGCTGCGCCGGGTGGCCGAGACCGGCACGGTGCCGGTGGTCACCGACGCCGACCGCCGCCAGGCGGTAGAGGATCTGCGGCACTGGCGGGCCGCGGTGGTGGTGCTCGGCCGATTGCCGCACGGCGAACCGGTCCGCCGGACCGTCGAGGAGCTGCTCGGGCCGGGCCGGCCGGTCGACGGCGGGTGGGTGTGGGACGTCCGGGACCGGGTCGGCTGAAACAGCGGCCCGTGCACTGCGGCTGACCGGCGGCTGGCTAGCCCACCAGCGCGCGGACGTCCCAGACCCAGACGTCGTCGACCCGCTGGGGCGGCCCGATCAGGGCGGTGACCAGCTCGCGCAGCACCGCCTCGCGGGGATGCGCCCCGAGCACCACCACCGACGCCCGCCAGAACCGCAGGTCCTCTACGGCCTGGCGGCGATTCTCGTCGGTGAGCGCGGGGACCGCACCAACGTCCATCGTGGAGTAGATGAGACTGCTGGTCGGCCGGTTCGGTGCGCCGAAGACTCCCTCGCCCACCTCGTTCGGGCCGATGAAGTAGCCGCCCGGGACGGGGAACTCCTGCCCGGTCAACGCGCTCCAGCGCAGCGTCGGCAGACCGTGCACATTGCTCGGGATCGGCACCGGCACCAGCGTCCGGCCTGCCGGCACGTACGGCCGCCAACCGCCGGCGGTGATGAAGTGCGGCGGCGGGTCCACCGGCTGGGCCGGCAGCGGCCGGGGGAGGAGCGGCAGCAGGGCGAGGGCGACCGCCGCGTACCCCACCGGGCGCAACCACCGCCGGCGCGACGAGACAGGCGCGGGCGCGTCGCCGGGGGTCGCGAGGGCCGGCTCGCCGGCACGCGGTGCCGGCACCCGGGCCCGGTCGGCCACCGGGCGGCCCTGGCGGGACGCCGCGTCCCAGGTGAGCGCGAGCAGCACGCCCACCGCGGCGGTCACCACCAGGGTCAGTCGGGTCGGCATCATCATCTCGACCAGCGGCAGGTCGTCCGGCACGTACGACCACGGGCCGCGCACGTCGGTCTCCACGCCGTTGAAGCGCACCACCGGCCCGATCGCGGCCACGGTGAAGACCACGATCAGCACCGCGACGATCCGGGCGGCCAGCGACCGGCGCACGAGCAGCACCAGGGCCACCACCGAGAGCAGCACCAGCGGCCAGCCGAACCAGGTGTTCTGCTCGGTCAGCCCGATCGTCTGCTCCACCGCCGGGTCACCGGCCCAGGTGTCCCGGGCGAAGGTGACGAAGGCGACCAGGTCCTCGCCCCAGTTGTGGAAGACGCCGCCCTGGAGGCCGCGGTAGGACTGCGGACCGTTGAACTGGAACCAGATCGGGTACGCGGCGAGCAGCAGCGCCAGCGCCCCGGCGACGCCCATCCCGGCCAGGAACGGGCCCGCGGCGGCGCGCGTCGCGGCCGGCCGCTGCACGGCGTACGCCACCACGACGACCAGGCAGGCCAGCGCGGTGAGCAGCAGCATCTCCTCGTTGATGAAGATCTGGTACGCCACCAGCACCCCGAGCACCAGCCCGTTGCGCCGCCACCGGCCCGGCTCGCCCAGCCTCAACACCCGCACCACGATCAGCGGCAGCAGGAAGTTGGACACGAAATTGGGCTGGCCGTTGGCGTGGTGGATGATCCCCGGCGCGAAGCCGAGGAAGGCGCCACCGACGAAGGCCGCCGCCCGCGAGCGCAGCAGGTAGCGGGAGAGCACCCAGTACCCGGTGCCAGCGGTGGCCGCCAACGCCCCGCCCAGGTAGAGCGCGTACATCACCTGCGGGCCGAGCAGCATGGTCAGCGGGGCCAGCGGCAGGGTCACCCCGAGCAGCGAGGTGTTGGCCATCATGTTCACCCCGTCCGGGGCGTTCTGCCGGGCCGTGAACAGCGGGTTCTCCAGGTGCCGAAGCGAGTACGCGCCATGCGCGAACAGCCACTCGAACCAGCTGTGATCGGTGGGCAGGTGTGAGGACACCCGGGACTGCACGTCCCCCCAGTAGTTGAGGCAGACGAACACGCCCAGCACCACATAGGCTCCGAGGGCCAACAGGTCGGCGCGGGCCGGGCGGCGTCGAGGGCGTCGTGTCGGCTCGACCTCGGCCGGGTCGGCGTCGGTCATCGAATTCAGTGAAGGGTCTACCACCGGCACGGCCACGACGCGCCATCGTACAGGCGAGGATGCGTCGCTTTTGCCGGGCCGGTACGCCAACGGTCGGTTTGCCGATGCGCGGGCCAGGCGGGCGCCGGGGACGGAAGGACGGTCGGTGTCGTCGATCATCGAACTGGGCGAGGTCGGGGACGTGGCGCCGGTGCGGCCGACCCGCCGGCAGCGCGCGCACGGCCGCCCGCTGCGCTGCGCGGCGGTGCTGCTGCTGGTCCTGGTCGTGCTGGCCGGTGCGACACCGGGCCCGCAGCGGACGGTGACCGTGGTGCCGGCCCTGTCGGGCGCCCAGTCGTACCTCGCCGGGGACGGCGTCTTCGTCGTCGATCCCGCGACACCCTCCGGCGACCGGTACCTGACCGCGTACGCCCGGCCGTCGCCGACGGGCGGCGACGTGCGGCGCCGGTGGCAGGCACCGCTGACCGGCATCGCCGACTACCTCGACGTCCGGGCCGAGCGGGGGCTGGTGCTGCTGATCGGTGTCAGCGCCGCGGTCGGAGTTGTTCAGACCACCGCCCTCGACGCCGCCACGGGGAAGCAGCGCTGGCAGCTGCCGGGCGTCGCCGAGTGGACGACCGACGGTGTTCTGTTGCTGATGAGCGGCCTGGCGGACGGTCCGGGCTCGGTGAGCCGGGTGGCGCCCGACACCGGCCGGGTGGGCTGGTCGGTGCCCGTTCCGCCGCCCGGGGAACCCGGCTATCACCGGGGCGCGGGCGGGGTCGACCAGTTCGTTATCGTCCAGCCGACCGGCGTGGTACAGGTGCACGATGCCGGCACCGGCCGGCTGGTGCGCAGCGTCGATACGCTGCCCGGCGACCGGTCGACTTTTCAGCGGGTGGAGGTCGTGGACGACGTGCTGCTGCTCGTCTCGCCCGGCAGCACCCGAGTGGTCGCCTACGGCCTACCGGGGCTGGATCCTCTGTGGACGGCCGAGGTGCCGCTGGTGGCGTATGCGGTCGGCTGCGATGACCTGCTCTGCCTGGTTCAGCAGACCGGCGGGATCCAAGTCCTCGACCCGGCCACCGGCGTGCTGCGCTGGTCGGATCCGGACCACGACACGCTGGCCGACGTCCGGCACGACCGGCTGCTGGTGCTCGGGCCCGACCAGCGGTACGCGGTGCGGGACGCGGCGACCGGGCGGGTACGGACCGATCTTGGCCGATGGGACCTGGTGCCGGTGCTGCGGAGCGACGATCCGCTGATCGGGGCACGCCCCGGTGTCGACGGTCGGCTGGTCGTCGCCGAGCTGGACCTGGCCGCCGGCCGGCCGCGGATCCTGGACGTGCTGCCGGGCGTGGTCGGCAGTTGCCAGGCGACCCCGCCGGTCCTGCTCTGCCGCCGCCTCGACGGCAGGACCGCGCTGTGGAGGTTGGGACGATGACCGGCCCGTTCATCGACCTCGGCGAGCTGCGGCACGAGCCGGAGCCCGCCCCGCTGCCCCGCCCGCCCCGCGCGAACGGCCGGCCGCTGCGCTGCGCGCTGGTCCTCCTCTTCGTGCTGGTCACCCTGGCCGCCGCCGCCGCACCGCCGCCCCGGCGGGCTGTCGTGACGCTGCCGGCCATGCTCGGGGCCGATGTAATGGACCTGGGGGACCTGTTCCTGGTCATCGACCCGATCACCCCCCAGACGCCGCAGCGGCGGCTGGCCGCCTTCCGGCTGCCCGGCGGCGAGCCGGTCTGGAAGGTGCCGTTGCCCGCGGAGGGCCGGTACTGGGGAGTCGCGTCGGCGGCCGGGATGCTGCTGGTCACCGGGCACGAGATCGGCCCGGACCGCCAGGGCACGCTGACCGTGGTGCTGGACCGGGCGACCGGGGCGTACCGGTGGCAGCAGCCGGGCAGCCCCGTCCAGCTGGCCGACGGAAACCTGCTTTTCCAGTCCGGCGGCGAGAACGAGCCGGTCAGCCTACGCGCGGTTGATCCATGCTGTGGCACCTTGCGCTGGCAGCTACCCACCACCTCCGACTACACCATCTACGGCGGTACCGGGCGCGGGGTGGAGCGGGTGGTCGTCAACCAGGTGGACGGGCCGGTCGAGGTACGTGACGCGACCACTGGTGCGGTGCTGGCCCGCGCCGACCTGCGCCCACCCGGCGGCGGGCCGTTCGGGTCCGTGCAGGTGGTGAACGACCTGCTTCTGATCGTCGGCGAGGCACCGGTCGCGGTCACCGCGTACGGGCTGGACCGGCTGGACCGGCGCTGGAGCAGCACAGCCGACCGGATCGATTTCGTGTCGGACTGCGGCCCCGTCCTGTGTCTGCAGACCCGTTCCAACGGGCTGCGGGCGGTCGACCCCGCGACCGGCCGGGAGCTCTGGAGCAGCGAGCGTTGGGGGTGGGTCTGGCCGTTCGACGGCCGGCTGATGGCCACCACGTTGAGCAGCGCCGGCCCCGGGGCGGAGCAACTGGTCGTGCTCGATCCGCCGACCGGTCGCGTGCTGGCCGAGCTGGGCCGTTGGGAGCTGGCCGGGTCCGATCCCGGGGGTCCGATGATCGGGCTACGCCGGTATCCCGGTGGCGGGCTGCTCGTCGCCGAGCTGAATGTCCGTGCCGGCACGGTGCGGACGCTGGACGTGCTGTCGGACGCGAACGGGGAGTGCCAGGCTAGCCCGGGTCGCCTGCTGTGCCGCCGGGTCGACGGCTCGTATGGGCTGTGGCAGCTACCCGACTGATCACCAGTTGGCCTGGGCGGGCGGCGGGGGCAGCGGCACCGACGCCGGCCGCAGCACGTACGCCATCCCACCGCTGCCCCGCTGCCAGGCCACCTCGAACCGCTGCCGGGGCACGGTACGGCGCACCGCGTCGTCGTCGGGTGCGTACGGGTCGTTGAGCACCGGGTCACCGTCGGCGGTGAAGCCGACCAGCACCATCAGGTGGCCCCTGGTGTCGTACGCCAGCCCCGGCACCTCGTCGGCTCGGAACGCGGCGGAGACGATCAACGGGATGCCGGCGGCGATGAACGCCTCCGCCTCGGCGAGCGACCGCAGCCGGGTGACGAACGCGTCCACCCCGTGCAGCCCGGCGTACGCGGTGTTGAACGGCCAGTTGCCCGCCCCGGCGAACCCGTGGTCGTAGCAGTGTCGGGCGGCGTGCACCACCACCGGGCGCGGGCCGGGCGGCTCCACCCAGGCGTAGCGTTCCGGCGCCGGCTCGGCGCCCCAGTAGGCGAGCACCATCGATGTGCAGGTGGGGCTGCACCAGGAGTCGCCGCCACCACCCCACTGCGGATGCTGGCCGGTGTGCAGCCGCTGCGAGTAGCGGGGCACCTCCAGCACCCTCCCGCGGCCGGCGTCGGTCGGCAGCTCCGGCACGGGGCCGGCAGCGGGCGGTCCGTCCGCCGCGCCCCCCGGGTCGGTCGCCGTGTGGCCGGTGGCGACCGCGCCGATGCTGCGCAGCACCGGGCCGGCCGGGCTGCCCGGCGGCCGGCACAGGGTCACCCGGGCCTGCCAGCCGGTGACCGCCGCCCCGGTCACGATCAGGGTGTCGGTGTCCACCCGGGCGTCGCCGTCGCGCTGACCGGGCACCGAGGTGCGCCGCACCGCGTGGTCGCCGGCCGCCCAGCGGGCCAGCAGGTACCAACCGGTGCTGGGCCCGTCTCCGTGCCAGCCGCGCAGCTCGACCTCGATCCAGCAGCCGTCCGGGGTGTCGGCGGTCCAGGACGGCACCACCTCGGCGACCGGGAAACCGACCCGCACCGGCGATGACGTCCAGCTGCCCCGGGCCACCGACGCGTCCGCGCCGGCCGGGGTCAGCCCCCGGTCGTCGGCGCGCAGGCCGTCGTCGATGCCGGCCGTCCGGTCCGTTGGCAGGTGGAAGCCCCGGTAGGCGATGTCCCGCAGGGCGGGTGGTGCGGCGATGGTCATGACAGGTCCGTCCGTTGCTCGGTGCCGGAAGCATCGCGTACGCCGGGATGGTCCGCAACGCCGGCCGGCGCGGGCGGCGAGGGACGATGGGTTGCCGGCCGGCACTAGGTTGTCGGTGGTCAGCAGCGAGGAGGCCGGGATGCGGGTACTGGTGGTGGAGGACGAGCGCAACCTCGCCGACGCGATCGCGCGCGGGTTGCGCAAGCGGGGGATGGCGGTCGACGTGGCCTACGACGGCGACGCCGGCCACGAGGCGGCGTTCGTCACCCGGTACGACGTGGTCGTGCTGGACCGCGACCTGCCCGGCGTGCACGGCGACCAGATCTGCGCCGACCTGGCCGCCTCCGGCGCGCTGACCCGGGTGCTGATGCTGACCGCGAGTGGCACGGTCGCCGACCGGGTGGAGGGGTTGCAGCTCGGCGCCGACGACTACCTGCCCAAACCGTTCGCCTTCGACGAGCTGGTCGCCCGGGTGCAGGCGCTGGGCCGGCGGGCCACCCCGGCCGCGCCGCCGGTGCTCGAACTGGCCGATCTGGTGCTCGATCCGGCCCGCCGGGTCGCCACGAGGGCCGGCGTGCCGGTCGACCTGACGAACAAGGAGTTCGGGGTGCTCAGCGAGCTGCTCAAGGCGCGCGGCGCGGTGGTCTCCAGCGAGGAGCTGCTGGAACGGGTCTGGGACGCCAACACGGACCCGTTCACCACGATCGTCCGGGTCACCGTGATGACGCTGCGCAGGAAGCTCGGTGATCCACCGCTGATCGAGACGGTGGTCGGCGCGGGTTACCGTACCGCCGAGGTGGTCCAGTGAGCGCGAGGAGTGAGCCGGGTTTGCGAGCCTCGCAGTCGCGAACCGAGGTCGTGCTGTGAGCGCGAGGAGTGAGCCGGGTTTGCGAGCCCCGCAGTCGCCGGGCGAGGTCGTGCTGTGACCGGTCGGGGCCGTCTGCGGCCCACCCTGCGGTTGCGGTTGACCGTGCTCAACGGTGTGCTGCTGATCGGCGCGGGAGCGATCCTGGTGCTGCTGGCCTGGCTGCTGGTTCGCGACGCGTTGCGACCCACCGACGAGCTGCTGCCGGGCACGACCGTGGTGCTGTCCGACGGCCGGGTGCTCGACGCCGCTCAGTGGCAGCGCCAGTTGGTCGACGCCGCCTCCGGGGAGTTGCTGGCCAAGGGGCTGGTCGCGCTGCTGGCGATCAGCGTGGTCGGGGTGGCCGGCGCGTACGCGGTGGCGGGCCGGGCTCTGCGTCCGCTGCACCAGGTCACCGCGACCGCGCAGCGGCTCGGCGAGGCCACCCTGGACCAGCGGATCGGCTACTCGGGCGCCGACGACGAGGTGGCCGAGCTGGCCAAGACCTTCGACGCCATGCTGGACCGGATCGCGTCCGCGTTCGAGGCGCAGAAGCGTTTCGTGGCCAATGCCTCGCACGAGCTGCGTACTCCGCTCGCCGTGATGCGGACCGAGATCGACGTGACGCTCAGCGACGACGATGCGGACGCCGCCGAGTACCGCCGGATGGCGACGGTGGTCCGGGACGCCTCGGAGCGGGCCAACGGCCTGGTCGACGCGCTGCTGGTGCTGGCCCGTAGCGAGGCGCAGGCGGGGCGGCGGCTCGGCCGCCGCACCGAGTGTGACCTTGCCACCGGCACGGCCAACGCACTGTCGGCGATGCGCCGCGAGGTGGAGCGGATCGGCCTGCGGGTGCAAACCTCGCTGGAGTCCGCGCCGGTGGTCGGCGACCCGGGGCTGCTCGACCGGCTGGCCGGCAACCTGATCGAGAACGCGGTTCGCTACAACCACCTGCACGGGCGGCTCTGGGTGCGCACCGGCACCGACCGCGAACGCTCCTGGCTGGTGGTGGGCAACACCGGTTTCGAGGTGGACCAGGCCGACGTGCCGGGGCTGTTCGAGCCGTTCCGGCGCGGCGGCCGGGAACGCACCGGGGCCCGTGGCTCGGGCCTGGGGCTGTCCATCGTCCGGGCGGTCTGCGATGCCCACGGCGGCACGGTGCGGGTGATCGCGCAGCCCGGCGGGGGCCTGGAGGTGACGGTCACCCTGCCGTCGGCGGACGCTCCGGCGGTGACCGGCCCGGCGCCCACCGTCGGCTGACCCGTCCGCCGCGAACGGGGTTGCGGGCGGCGCTCACCCGATGGCAAGATCACGTCGTCAGCTCGTGATCGAAAGGGGGTGCGTCGATGTCCAGTATCACCGACTCCGCGCCCCGGGTCTTCCTCGGCTGACCCCCGGAGGCGGAGCGTCCCCATCCAGCACGGAGGGAACACCCGTGTATCCACGGATCCGCAACATCAGTTTCGACTGTCATGACACGTACGCCCTGGCCGGGTTCTGGTCGTCGGTGCTCGGGTACGCCCGGCACCCCGACGACGTCCCGGGTGATCCGGAGGCGGCGCTGCTGCCACCGGGCGAGGCGACCCCGAACCTGTTCTTCCAGGCGGTGCCGGAGGACAAGGTGACCAAGAACCGGCTGCACATCTGCCTGGAACCGGTGGAACGGACCAGGGATGAGGAGATCGAGCGGGTGCTCGGCCTCGGGGCCACTCTGGTCGCCGACCGGCGGCACGCCGACGGTACGGGCTGGGCGGTGCTCGCCGACCCGGAGGGGAACGAGTTCTGCGTGGTACGCAGCGCCGGAGAGCGTGTCCCTGTCACCACTGTGGAGGACCAACCGTGAGTTCGAAGATCCACAACATCAGCATCGACTGTCACGACACGTACGCGCTGGCCGGCTTCTGGTCGCAGGTCTTCGACTGCCCCAGGCAGCCCGACGACTTCCCCGGCGACCCCGAGGCGATGCTCCTGCCGCCGGGCGGGCCGGAGGTGCTCTTCATCGCCGTACCCGAGGGCAAGGCGGTGAAGAACCGGCTGCACCTGGACCTCCAGCCCACCGACCGGACCCGCGCCGAGGAGGTCGAGCGGCTGCTCGGCATCGGCGCGGTGCACGTCGCCGACCAGATCGGGCCGACCGGCGGGGGCTGGGTGGTGCTCGCCGACCCGGAGGGCAACGAGTTCTGCGTGCTCGGCAACGTGGCGGAGCGGGCGGCGGCAGCCGCGGCGCGGGCCGCCGCGGAGGACGGCGAACCGGCCTGACCGCCGGCGTACGGCACGAGGCCCCGGCCACCCTCGGGTGGCCGGGGCCCCGGTCGGTCCGTACGGCTCAGGAGCGCTGCTCGACCTGGCCCCGGATGGTGGCCAACTCGCTCGTCGCCTCCGCGCCGGACTTGAAGAACATCACCACCAGACCCACGCTGCCCTTGTCGGCCCAGACGCAGACGCCCAGCGGCACACCGTCGGCCTTGCCGTCGCCGCAGCGCGCCTCGCCACCGAGTGGACCGGGCTCGACGGCTGCCATGGTGGCCACCCCGAGCTCGGTGGAGAGCCCGGTCACCGCGGTGTCCAGCTCCTTCTTCGGGTCCGCCATCAGGCCGGACGTGCCGGCGATCATGACCAGGTCCTGCTTGGCCGGGTCACCGTAGAAGGCGCCGACGGCGCTGGTCTCGTTCTGCACCGTCGACTTCATCTCGGCGACCAGATCGTCGGAGAGCTTCTGCAACTCCGGGTCGTCGATCTTCGGCCGGCCGGCGAGGGTGGTCGGCGCGACCACCCGCGTGTTGGTGGCGTCGACGACCTCACCCACCTCGTCCTTGACCGCGAACCAGGTGATCGCCGCTCCACCGAGGCAGAGCACCAGCACCACGGCCAGCACGATCAGCACGATCTTGCCGACCTTCGACTTCTTCGCCGGCGGCGGGCCGCCGGCCAGGCTCGGGTCACCGTACGGCTGGCCCGGCTGCGCGGGCGGGAAGCCCTGCTGGGCGGGCGGGAAGCCCTGCTGGGCGGGCGGGAAGCCCTGCTGTGCGGGCGGGAAGCCCGGCTGCTGCGGCGACCAGTCACCCGGCTGCTGCGGCGGGGGAGGGGAGTTGTGCGGCGGGCCGTAGGGGGTGGCCGGCGGCTGGGACATCAGTCAGCTCCAAGATCGGATGGCAAAGCGGGTGATCTTAACCCGGCGACGGACCCTCGCGTTACCCCTGCCGCAGCTCCCCCGCTGTCCGGCGGGCCAGAAACGATCGCGGTGGCCGGGCCCGTCCACGAGGACGGTCCGACCACCGCGACGGTGGTGCTGCGACCGGTCAGGCGGGCAGGCTCGCCGCCCCGCGGGGCAGGAACCGCTGGCCGGTGACGCGCTCGCTGGTGCCGGTCCGGTCCAGGTACGGCGTGACGCCGCCCAGGTGGAACGGCCAGCCGGCACCGAGGATCATGCACAGGTCGATGTCCTGCGCCTCGGCGACCACGCCCTCGTCCAGCATCAGCCGGATCTCCTGCGCGAGCGCGTCGAGCGCGTTCTGCCGTACCTGCTCGGCGGTCAGCGGCTGGTCACCGACCACGAGCAGCTTGGCGACCTCCTCGTTGACCTTCTCGTCGACCACGATGGGCTGGCCGGAGTCGGCGATCCGCTTGAGGTTCTCGCTGACGCCGAACCGGTCCGGGTACGCCGTGTGCAGGGTGCCCCCCACGTGGTACGCGACGGCCGGCCCGACCAGCTGGAGCAGGGCGAGCGGGCGCATCGGCAGGCCCAGCGGGTCCAGCGCGCTGTTCGCCACCTCCAGCGGGGTGCCGGCGTCGACGGCGGCGAAGACGGTGCCCAGGAAGCGGGTGAGCAGCCGGTTCACCACGAACGCCGGCGCGTCCTTCACCAGCACCGAGGACTTCTTCAGCTGCTTGCCCACCGCGAACGCGGTGGCCAGCGTCGCGTCGTCGGTCCGCTCACCCCGGACGATCTCCAGCAGCGGCAGCACGGCCACCGGGTTGAAGAAGTGGAAGCCGACCACCCGCTCCGGGTGCTCCAGCTCCGCGGCCATCTCGGTGATGGAGAGCGAGCTGGTGTTGGTGGCGAGCACCGCCTCCGGGGAGACGATCTTCTCCAGCTCGGCCCAGACCTGCTTCTTGACGCCCAGGTCCTCGAAGACCGCCTCGATGACGAAGTCGGCGTCGGCGAAGGCGCTCTTGTCGACCGTGCCGCTGACCAGGCCGTACAGCTTGGCGGCGGTGCCCTTGTCCATCCGGCCCTTGGTGACGGCCTTCTCGATCTGGGTGTGCACGTAGCCGACGCCCTTGTCCACCCGGGACTGGTCCAGGTCGGTCATCACGACCGGCACCTGGAGACGGCGGGCGAACAGCAGCGCCAGCTGACTGGCCATCAGGCCGGCGCCGACGATGCCGACCTTGGTGACCGGGCGGGCCAGGCCCTTGTCCGGTGCGCCGGCCGGCCGCTTGGCCCGCCGCTGCACCAGGTCGAAGGCGTACAGGCCGCTGCGCAGCTCCTCGGAGAAGACCAGGTCCGCGAGGGCCTCGTCCTCGGCGGCGGTGCCGGCGGCGAAGTCGCCGTCCTTCGCCGTCTCCAGCAGGTCCAGAGCCTTGTACGCGGCCGGGACCGCGCCGTGCAGCCGCTGGTTCAGCGTCTCCCGGGCGAAGTACAGCACGCCCGCCCACATGTCCTTGTCGACCTCGGGCCGGGTCACGCTGACCTGGCCCCGCACCACGCCGGCGGCCCACTCCAGGGACCGCTCCAGGAAGTCGGCCGGCTCCAGCAGCACATCCGCGATGCCCAGCTCGGCGGCCTGCTTCGGCTTGAGCATCTTGTTCTGCATCAGCGGGTTCTGGATGATCACCTGGGTGGCGGCGGGGATGCCGATCAGGTTCGGCAGCAGCTGGGTGCCACCCCACCCGGGGACCAGACCGAGGGAGACCTCGGGCAGCGCCAGCGCTGCGGCGCCGCCGGAGAGCGTCCGGTAGTGGCAGTGCAGCGCCAGCTCCAGGCCGCCACCCATCGCGGCGCCGTTGACGAACGCGAACGTGGGCACGGTGCTGTCCTTGAGCCGGGCGAAGACCCGGTGGCCGAGCCGGCCGATCTCCAGCGCCTGCGCACGGTCGGCGAGCTGCGGCAGGCCGACGATGTCCGCGCCCACGCAGAAGATGTACGGCTTACCGGTGACCGCGATGAACGCCGGATCGGCGGCGAGTGCGGCGGTGATCGCCTCGTCCAGGCTGGTCAGCCCGGCCGGGCCGAAGGTGTTCGGCTTGGTGTGGTCGAAGCCGTTGTCCAGCGTGATCAGGGCGGCGGGTCGATCCAGCCCCGGCACGTTCACCTGGCGCAGCAGCGCCTTCGTGACGACCTCGTTCGGTGCGGCGAGCGCGCTCACTTGTTGCCCTCCCCCTGAGCCGGCTTGCTGGACCCCGTCCAGTGCGGGTTCTCCCAGATCACGGTGCCGCCCATGCCGATGCCGATGCACATGGCGGTGAGGCCGTAGCGGACCTCGGGGTGCTCGGCGAACTGGCGGGCCAGTTGGGTCATCAGACGCACGCCGGAGGAGGCCAGCGGGTGACCGATCGCGATCGCACCGCCCCACGGGTTGACCCGCGCGTCGTCGTCGGCGATGCCGAAGTGGTCGAGGAAGGCGAGGACCTGCACGGCGAAGGCCTCGTTCAGCTCGAACAGGCCGATGTCGCCGATGCTGAGCCCGGCGATGCGCAGCGCCTTCTCCGTCGACGGGATCGGGCCGACGCCCATCACCTCCGGCTCGACGCCGACGAAACCGAACGACACCAGCCGCATGGCGACCGGCAGCCCCAGCTCGCGGGCCGTGGCCTCGTCGGCCAGCAGGCTCGCGGTGGCGCCGTCGTTCAGGCCGGCGGCGTTGCCCGCGGTGACCTTGCCGTGCGGGCGGAACGGGGTCTTCAGGGTGGCGAGCTTCTCCAGCGAGGTGTCCCGCGGCGCCTCGTCCACGGTGGCCAGGCCCCAGCCGCCCTCGGCGTCGCGGATGGCAACCGGCACCAGGTCGTCCTGGAGCTTGCCGTTGGCGTACGCCTTGGCGGTCTTCTGCTGCGAGGCGAGCGCGAACGCGTCGGTGCGCGCCTTGGTGATGTGCGGGACCAGGTCGTGCAGGTTCTCCGCGGTGGCGCCCATGACCAGCGCGGACGGGTCGACCAGCTTCTCCGCGATGATGCGCGGGTTGGGGTCGACGCCCTCACCCATCGGGTGGCGGCCCATGTGCTCGACGCCGCCGGCGATGGCGATGTCGTACGCGCCCATGGCGATGCCACCGGCAACGGTGGTCACCGCGGTCATCGCGCCGGCGCACATGCGGTCGATGGCGAAGCCGGGAACGGTCTTGGGCAGACCGGCCAGCAGGGCGGCGGTCCGCCCGATGGTGAGGCCCTGGTCACCGATCTGGGTGGTGGCCGCGATGGCGACCTCCTCGACCCGCTCCGGCGGCAGCTGCGGGTTGCGGCGCAGCAGTTCACGGATGCAACGGATCACCAGGTCGTCGGCGCGGGTGTTGGCGTACATGCCACCCGCCTTGCCGAACGGGGTACGGACGCCGTCGACGAAGACGACATCCCGAACTTCACGGGGCACTTGAGCCTCCTAGCCGGCACACGGGCACGTTCCCCCGGATGCTACTCGTCAGTAACCAACCCCGTCCCCATCCCCCACTGTGGCCCACCCCACACCCCGCTGGGTTGATCATGAAGTTGTTGTCGCGACTCGCCGGTCCGCAGGGCGACAACTTTATGATCAACCCTTGGGTGGGTCAGGGGAGGGCGGGGGCGGGAGGGTCCGGGTTCAGGGCTGGCGTCAGGTGCGGGGTGAGGAGGGCGATCTGCCACTCGCGGGCGTTGAAGCCCCGCAGGGTCTCCGCCACGGCGTCCTCGGTGATCTCCTCGGGCGGGGTCCAGGCCAGCCGGCGTACCGAATCCGGGGTGATCAGATTCTCCGGGGGCAGGTTGTGCTTGCTGGCGATGCGGACCACCACATCCCGGCAGCGAGCCAGCCGACCGGCCGCCACCGGGTCCCGCTCGGCCCACCGGTGCGGCGGGGGCGGGCCCTCCACCGCCGGAGTGACCGGCAGCGCGTCATCCGGCAGCTGGCGGGCGTCGTCGAGCGCGGCCAGCCAGGTGCGGGCCAGCCGGCGGACCGACCGGCCGCCGAAGCCGGGCAGCGTCAGTAGGGTCTTCTCGTCCTTCGGGTCCAACTCGGCGGCGGCGATGATCGCCGAGTCGGGCAGCACCCGGCCGGGCGCGGCGTCCCGCCGGGCCGCGATCTGGTCCCGGGCGTACCACATCGAGCGGACCCGGGCCTGCGCCCGCGCCCCGCGCACCCGGTGGATGCCGGAGGTACGCCGCCAGGGCTCGGCGCGGACCCGGGGCGGGCGGGCCCCGGTCCGGACCAGTGCGGCGAACTCCTCCGCGGCCCAGGCCGACTTGCCCTGACGGGCCAACTCGGCGTCCAGCGCGTCGCGCAGGTCGGTGAGCAGCTCCACGTCCAGGGCGGCGTAGGTGAGCCACGACTCGGGCAGTGGCCGGCTCGACCAGTCGGCAGCCGAGTGGTGCTTCTCGAGGGTGAAACCGAGTAACTGCTCGGTCAGCGCGGCCAGGCCGACGCGCTCGAACCCCGCCAGCCGAGCGGCCAGTTCGGTGTCGAACAGCCGACGCGGGCGCAGCCCCACCTCGGCCAGGCAGGGCAGATCCTGGCTGGCCGCGTGGAGCACCCACTCGGCCTCGCCGATCACGGCGTCCAGCGTGCTGAGGTCGGGCAGCGGCAACGGGTCGATCAGCGCTGTGCCGGCACCGGCCCGCCGGAGCTGCACCAGGTAGGCGCGTTGGCTGTAGCGGTAGCCGGACGCCCGCTCGGCGTCCAGGGCGACCGGGCCGGTGCCCGCGGCGAAACGGGCCACGACCTCAGCGAGCCCGGCCGGAGTGGCCACCGGATCAGGGGTGCCGTCACGCGGGGCGGTCAGCGGAACGGGCCCACCGTCGGTCGGGTCGACCCCGTCGCCCGCCGGCTGCGGCTGGGCCGACGGCGGGTGCTGGGGTGCGTTTCCCTGGAGTTCTTCGGTGGGCCGACGGCGCAGGGGTGGTTCGTCGGTCACCTGCCAACCCTAGTGCGCGCGGTGATCCGGCGGGTGCAGCCGGTCCGGCGTGTGTCGGTCAGGTGTCCGCAAGGTGTCGTTTCGGATGCCGGACATCGGGGGAGACCCGGCCGTTCGCGCAGGCTGACGGCTGCCTTCGGTTCGGGGGACGGGCGACCGGCGGGCGTCGAGCCTGACGACGCGGGCAGGGCGGGTCGGCTGCCGACCGGCCGGGGCCGCTGCCGCCGCGCATCGAGCCGCACCCCGGCGCCGGGTCGGCCTGGCCCGCGCCGACCGGCGGCACGTCGCACGTCGTAACGACCGCGACGAGCAGGCCCGGCAGAAGCAGGTCATCGCGAGCTGCCTGGACAGCTGACCACCACGCTCGGCGCGGCGGCGGCCAGCAACAAGAGCGCCTACGACGGGGCGATGAAGGGCCTGGACAAGGTCTGCGAGGAGCTCTGAACGCCCCGCTTCTCGTCGATCATAGAGTTGTGGTGCCTCTCAAAGGCCGCAGCGGGGAAGATTCCGCCCACCATAACTCCATGATCGACACCGCGGGGCGGGGCCCGGCGGGTCAGGCGGCGCCAGCGGGGCGGCGGTCGGACAGGGCGGTCACCCCGGGTGGGGGCAGGCCTGCCGTGGAGGCGAGCAGCGCGCACCAGCCAAGCAGGTGCGGGGCCAGGTCGTCGTCGACCGGGGTCCAGGAGGCGCGGATCTCGATGTCGCCGGCGGTCGGTGGGCCGGCCAGGTCGCCGAACCGGGTCGACATGGTCTGGGTGACCGTCCCCCCGATGGCCCGGTGGCCGGCGTCGTGGGCGTCCAGCGCGTCGGTCAACCAGGTCCAGCCGACCCCGGGCAGCAGCGGGTCGGCGGCCAGGTCGACCTCCAGCTCGGCGGTCACGTAGGTGACCAGCCGCAGGGTGCCCTGCCACGCCTCGTGCCCGACCGGGTCGTGCAGCAGGATCAGCCGGCCGGTGGCCACCTCGTCACCGTCGCGCAGCACCGTCGCGGAGAGCGCGAACGCGTACGGGGCCAGCCGCTGGGGGGCGCCGACCTCCTCCAGCGTGATCTCCGGCCGGGGCGCCGCCGACCGCAGCCCGGCGACCGCGCGGGCGAAGGTCTCCGGGAGCGCGATCGGGGGGGCCATGCCGGCAGCCTATGCCGCCGTCGGCTCCCCGGCTTCGACGGCGCGCCGACACCCGATCCGACGGCGGTTCCCGGGCGCTGGTGCTGGGCTGTCCCCGCCCGCCGTCCGGGCCGGTCCGGCCCACCGCTCGGGTGTTAGCAGGGGGCCCCTGCTCTACCGGAGGCGTTGAGAACGTGTCCTTCCTTTCACCCCCGGCGGGGAGGGGGTGGGTGCCGTGGCACGATTGCGGCGATGAGCACGGACACCACGGGCACTGCCGCCCGAGACGGAGAACAGCGCCCCGGAGGGCCGGCCGACTCGCCCTTCATTCGAGCATGCCGGCGCCGGCCCGGCCCGCACACGCCGGTCTGGTTCATGCGCCAGGCGGGCCGCTCACTGCCGGAGTACCGGGAGATCCGGGCGAGCGTGCCGATGCTGGAGTCCTGCCGTCGCCCGGAGCTGGTCACCGAGATCACACTCCAGCCCGTGCGCCGGCACGGAGTGGACGCGGCGATCCTCTTCAGCGACATCGTGGTGCCGGTGGCCGCGGCCGGGGTCGATCTGGACATCGTGCCGGGCACCGGCCCGGTGGTCGCCGAGCCGATCCGCACCGCCGCCGATGTGGAGCGGATCCGCCTGATCACCCGCGACGACGTCCCGTACGTGGACGAGGCGGTCCGGCAGCTGGTGATCGAGTTGGGCGACACCCCGCTGATCGGTTTCGCCGGCGCGCCGTTCACCCTGGCCAGCTACCTGGTCGAGGGGGGCCCGTCGCGGACCCACGCGAAGACCAAGGCGCTGATGTACGGCGACCCGGAGCTGTGGCACGCGCTCTGCGGCCGACTGGCCGAGGTGACGCTGGCCTTCCTGCGGGTGCAGATCGAGGCAGGCGTGTCCGCCGTGCAGCTGTTTGACTCGTGGGCCGGCGCGCTCTCCGAAGCCGACTACCGCCGCTACGTGCTGCCGCACTCGGCCGCCGTGCTGAGCGGGCTGGCCGACGCCGGGGTCCCGCGGATCCACTTCGGGGTGGGCACCGCCGAGCTGCTCGGCGCGATGGGCGAGGCCGGCGCGGACGTGGTCGGCGTCGACTGGCGCACTCCGCTGGACGTCGCCACCGGCCGGATCGGCCCGGACAAGGCGGTGCAGGGCAACCTGGACCCGTCCGTGCTGCTCGCGCCCTGGCCGGTGGTGGAGGCCGAGGTGCGCCGGATCGTGGACCAGGGCAGGGCCGCCCCCAGGCACGTGTTCAACCTCGGGCACGGGGTGCTGCCGGAGACCGACCCCGACGTGCTGACCCGGGTGGTCGCGCTGGTGCATGAGCTCTCCAGCCGCCGGGCCGACCAGGGCTGACACGCGATGCGGCAGCCCTGGCGGGTGGCGGTGGTCGGCGGCGGGATCGCCGGGCTGGCCGCTGCGGTCCGGTTGCGCGACCGCGCTCCGGCCGGCACCGAGATCACGGTGTACGAGCAGTCCGGCGCGCTGGGCGGCAAGTTGCGCACCGGGGAACTGGCCGGCCAGCCGGTGGAGTTCGGCGCCGAGTCGTTCCTGATGCGCGACCCGACGGGGGCCGAGTCCGCGGCCGTGGCGTTGGCCCGCCGGCTCGGGCTGGCCGATCAGATCGTGCACCCCACGGTCGGGCAGGCCGCGTTGGTCATCGACGGAGGGCTGCGCCCCATCCCGGGCGGCACCCTGGTGGGCGTACCCGGGGATCTGGACCGGGTGACCACGGTCGCCCGCCCGACCGTGGACGCCGACACCGACGGCGGCCGGCCGCTGATCGGGCCCGACGCGGACGTCTCGGTCGGTGCGCTGGTCCGGTCCCGCTTCGGTGACGAGGTGGTCGAGCGGCTGGTCGACCCGATGCTCGGCGGCGTGTACGCCGGCCGCGCCGACGACCTCTCCCTGGTCACCACCATGCCGGCGCTGGCCCGCGCGGCCCGGGTGGAGCACACCCTGACCGGCGCGGTCCGGGCGGCGCAGGCCGCCGCGCCGCGCGCGCCCGGCGCCCCGGTCTTCGGCACCCTGGCCGGTGGACTCAGCACCCTGGTCGAGGCGGCAGTGACGGCCAGCGGCGCGACGGTACGGCGGGATGCCGCCGTCCGCGAACTGACCCCGACCGCCACGGGTTGGCGGCTCACGGTCGGCCCGCCCCGGGCCCCGGACGACGGATCCGGGTCGCGGCGCGGCGGCAGACGCGCCGAGCTGGAGTCGTCGAAGGTCGACGTGGACGCCGTGGTGCTGGCGGTACCGGCCCGCCCGGCGGCCCGACTGCTCGCCGGCCCGGCCCCGGCGGCCGCCGCAAGCGTCGGTGAGCTGGACTACGCAAGCGTCGCGTTGGTCACCCTGGCGCTGCCGCAGCCCGAGCTGCCCGAGCTGTCCGGCTTCCTGGTGCCGAGCACCGAGGGGCTGCTGATCAAGGCGTCCACCTTCTTCACCACCAAGTGGGGGCACCTGCGCCGGCCGGACGGGCTGGCGCTGGTCCGCGCCTCGGTGGGCCGGTACGGCGAGGAGGCGCACCTCCAACGCCCGGACGCGGACCTGGCGGCCACCGTGCACCGGGAGCTGTCGGCGGTGCTCGGGGCGCCGCTGCCCGCCCCGATCGACGGGCACGTGCAGCGATGGGGAGGGGCCCTGCCCCAGTACACCCCGGGGCACGCCGACCGGGTCGGCGCCGCGCGGACGGCGTTGCGGGCCGCGCACCCCACCCTGGTCCTCGCCGGCGCCGGCTACGACGGCGTCGGCATTCCGGTCTGCGTCCGCTCCGGCGAGACGGCGGCCGACGAGATCATCACAGCACTGGGAGGATCGGCGAGATGACCGAGCAGACGAACGCGGCCCGGATGCGGGAGCTGAACGCCAGCATCCGCTACACCATGTGGTCGGTGTTCCGGGCCAGCGCCCCGCTGCCGTCGCTGCGGGACAACGTCACCGGTGAGGTCGAGTCCCTCTTCGAGGAGCTGGCCGGCAAGGACGTGGTGATCCGGGGCGTGTACGACGTCTCCGGGCTGCGCGCCGACGCGGACGTGATGATCTGGTGGCACTCCGCCTCCAGTGACGCGCTCCAGGACGCGTACCTGCGGTTCCGCCGCACCACGCTGGGGCGGGCGATGACCCCGGTCTGGTCGCAGATGGCGCTGCACCGGCCGGCGGAGTTCAACAAGAGCCACATCCCGGCGTTCCTGGCCGGTGAGGAGGCCCGCCCCTACATCTGCGTCTACCCGTTCGTCCGCTCCTACGAGTGGTACCTGCTGCCCGACGCCGAGCGGCGCGAAATGCTGGCCGAGCACGGCCGGCTGGCCCGTGGCTACCCGGACGTGCGGGCCAACACCGTGGCCTCGTTCGCCCTCGGCGACTACGAGTGGATGCTCGCCTTCGAGGCCGACGAGCTGCACCGCATCGTCGACCTGATGCGTGACCTGCGCGCCTCCGGCGCCCGCCGGCACGTGCGCGAGGAGGTTCCCTTCTACACCGGTCGCCGCCGCTCGATCGCCGAGATCGTCAACTGCCTGCTCTGATCCCCGCGGCGCGGGTCAGAGCGGGCGGAGCATGATCTGCTCGCGGCGTACGCCGTCGGGCAGGAGATCGCCGAGTTCGTCGGTGAGGCTGAAGCCGGCACGCCGGTAGAGCGCCTTCGCCGCCGCGTTGTCCGGCATGACGGTGAGGCGCAGCCGGTCGGCGCCGTTCTCGCGGGCCCAGTGCGCCACCGTGTCCACCAGCAGGCGGCCGACCTTCTGGCCGCGCGCCTCGGGGTGCACCCACATGGAGATCAGCTCCATGACGAGCGGGTCCGGCGTGGGTACGCCGCTGGCCATCCCGACCGGCCGCCCGTCCAGGGTGGCCACCACGTTGTGCGAGCCGGGGATGCTCAGCCGGTCGCGCCAACGCTGCTCGCGGTCGCCATCGCCCTGCCAGTCGGCCAGCCGGGAGCCGAACGCCGCCGGTGCCTCGGTGAGGGCGGCGAGCCGCAGTTCGCGCCAGGTGGGCCAGTCGTCGGGGGTGAGCACGGTCATCTCGATCATGTCGGGATGATGCCGGTGACCGGCGGGGCGCACCACCGGATTTCCCCGCCGGCCGGCGCCGCACCCCCGTCCGGGTGCGGCACCGGCCGGGGATCAACTGGTCGCCGTGCAGGAGACCAGTGGAACCTGGTTGCTGCCGGTCCACGAGCCGAGGAAGCCGAACGTGGTGCTCGCTCCGGCGGCGAGGCTGCCGTTGTGGCTGACGTTGCGCGCGGTGACCAGCGTGCCGTTGCTGGCAACGGTGGCGTTCCACGCGGAGCCGACCTGCTGGCCGTTGGCGTAGTTCCAGCTCACCGACCAGCCCCGGGTGGGCGATCCGCCGGCGGTCACCCGCACCTCGGCCTGGAAGCCGCCGGCCCACTGGCCGGTGACCGCGTACGTCGCCGTGCAGGCCCCGGCCGGCGGCGGCGGGGTGGTCGGCGGGGGCGTGGTCCGCGGTGGCGTGGTGGGGGGCGGAGTACCCGTTCCACCGGAGAAGTCGACGTCACTGCACAGGTATTACGACTGGTCCAGGTGGCTGGCCTGCCAGATGGTGTAGACGATGTGCCGGCCCGTGCGACCCGACGCGTTCACCGGGATCTCGATGGAGACGCCGCCGGTCTCCTGCTTCCACTGCGACGCCGGGGTGTTGCCGATCTGGCCGGACAGCACCAGGTCGTCCCAGCCCAGCGTCTCGGTGAGCGGGTTGAAGCCCTGCCGGGACACGTACACCCGAATGTAGTCGGCGCCGTGGCTGGCCTGGTCGAAGAAGCGGACCCGGAAGTTGCTCGACACCGCGGTGGTCTTCCAGGCGCCGACGGTGTCCAGGGCGTTGTAGCGGCCGCTCTGGGTACGCCCGCCGCTGCACAGCTGGCCGTCGGGGATGGCGCCCTGGTGGTTGCCGGCCACGCCCTCGCGGAACAGGCCGTTCCAGTTCCACATGGCGTTCGGGTCGGCCTACCAGGCCTGCCAGCACATCGGGTCCTCGGTGGCCATCCGGGGATTCTGGAAGTCGCTGCCCCAGCGTTGCCAGCAGCCGTAGTTGCGCGAGGCCGGGTCGACGACCGAGCCGTGCGCCGAGGCGGGCCGGACCAGCGCGGTGGTCAGCGCGGTGGTGAGCAGGAGCGTGGCGGCCGCCGCGATGGCGAGCGGCCAGAGCACGCGTGGTGATCGGACGAGAGTGGACATGGAGCCTCCGGGGGGATGAGGTCGGACGACGACACCCGGACTGCCGGGAGATGCCCGCTCCCGTGCCTACTCGCAGGCTCCCGCGATGGCTCTACCCGGCACGATGTCAGGCTGATCGTCAGACGTCAATGGCATCGCGGCGCATCGGGGTGTGCGGGATGCCGTCCTCGACGTACTCGGGGCCGCTGACCGCGAAGCCGTGCCGGGTGTAGAAGGGGACCAGGTGCGACTGGGCCTCCAGCACGCAGGGTCGGTTGCCCACCACCTCCAGTGCCGCGGTCATCAGCCGGCCGGCGTGCCCGCCGCCGCGCGCGGCGGGGGCCACCACCACCCGACCGATCCGGGCGGCGCCGTCCGGGTCGGCCAGGATCCGCAGGTACGCCAGCGGCGCGCCGCCGTCGGTCAGCCAGAGGTGCCGGGTGCCCGGTTCCACGTCCCGTCCGTCGAGTTCGGGGTACGGGCAGTGCTGTTCCACCACGAACACGTCGATGCGCAGCTTGAGCAGGTCGTGGAAGGTGTGGGCGTTCAGGTCGGCGAAGGACGCCGTCCGGACCTCGATGGTCTGCTGGGGCACCCACCGATCCTAGGCCGTCCGGTCGGGCCGGGCTCGGGGCGTCCGGCCCGACCGGACGGCGTCACGGCGCGTCCGCCCGGGTGGGGGCGAGGTAGGTGGCGGCCACGGCGGTGAGCAGCAGCGCGCCGCCGACGATCACCGGCAGTGGGAGCGGCTCGTGCAGCAACGCCACGGCCAGCGTGGCCGCGGTGAGTGCTTCGAGCAGGGTCAGCACGGCGGCGACGCTGCCCGGGGTGGTGCGCAGTCCGGCGTAGAACAGCGCGTACGCCACCGCGGTGGTGACCACGCCCAGGTGCAGCAGCAGCGCCACGGTGTCGACGCGCACCGGTAGGCCGACCCCGGCGACCAGCGCCAGCGGGGCCAGTGTCAGCGCACCGATCACGGTGGAGATGGTGGTCAGCGTCATCGGCGCGGTGCGCTGCGACACCTGTCGGCTGATCAGGGTGGTCACGGCGTAGCCGAGGCCGGACCCGGCCGCCGCGAGCAGGCCGAGCAGCGGGGCGGGCGCCGCCGTGGTGGGCTGCGCGGTGGCGCCGGTGATCAGGGCGAGGCCGGCCACGGCGGCGGCAAGAGTGCCGAGCCGCAGCGGGCCGGGGACCCGGCGGGCCCGCGCCGATTCCCAGGCCGCGGCGAGCACCGGAGCCAGGCCGAGGCTGACCACGGTGGCCACGCCGACTCCGGCCAGCGCCACGGCGGCGAAGTAGAGCGCCTGGTAGAGCCCGAGGCCGACGCCGGTGAGCAGCAGCGGCACCGGCGCCGCGCGCAGAGCGGCCAGGAGGGCGCCAAGCCGGCCGGCGGTGCACGCCAGCAGGACGAGCGCGGCGATGGCCAGGCGGTGGAAGCCGATGCTCACCGGGCTGAGCCCGGTGCTCTCGCGCAACAGTTGCACCGCCACGCCGGTGGTGCCCCACAGCACTCCGGTGACGGTGATCTGGATCAGGCCGGTGCGGGCCTGGGTGACGGCCGAGGCCGGGGCGGCCGGCGGCGCGGTACGGGAGGTGGACACGGATGCGCTCCGAAAGGGTGAGCCGTTGACGGGGACGACGTCGACGGAGCGCGTACGGCGAGGTGGCCGAGTCGGGTCAGTGACCGCTCGGCGAGAGGCGCGGCGCTCCGGTCAGGAGCGCGGTGGGGGCAGGACGCCCAGGAACGGCCGCATCGGACGACCGTACCGCAGGGGGCGTGATCAGGTGGGACGCGCCCCGACGGCGTCGCGGATCTCGGCGCCCTCGGCGCCCTCGACCGCGCGGGCGCAGTGCCCGCAGCAGAAGAACCGGCCGTTGACCTCCACGCCGTGCCCGACGATTTTGATCTCGCAGTGCTCGCAGATTGGTGCCAGTCGGTGGATCGCGCACTCGAACGAGTCGAAGGTGTGCACGTCGCCGCTGACCGTACGCACCTCGAACGCCATCCAGTAGTCGTTGCCGCAGACTTCGCAGGTAGCCACAGAAACCCCCGTATCAGAACATGTGTATTCAGAATGCCCCGGTTTCCGGTTGTAGCGGGCGGAATGCCGCTACCCGGGCGGCCCGAGCGGCGTGTCGGCTCCGGCGTGTCGTCCGTTAGATCGAGTGAACCGCCGCAACACCGGGAGGGGTCGCAGTGATCAAGCGCAACAAACTCTTCGGCAACCAGACCCGGGTGACCTTCTGCCTGCCCCGGGACGCCCCGCCCGGCCCCGTGAGCGTGGTCGGCTGCTTCAACGGTTGGGAGCCCGGCCGGCACGAGCTGGTGGCCCGGCGCGACGGCACCCGGACGGTGACCGTGCGGCTCGGGCCGGGGGAGTACCGGTTCCGCTACCTCGCCAGCGGCGGGGTCTGGCTGGACGACGAATCGGCGGACCAGGTCGACGACCGTGGCGGCCTGCTCCGGCTCTGACAGAAAACTCGTCATCATCGATGTATTTATTGACGAGGGTCTTTACTGTTAACAAAGTTTAAATTACGTTGAGGGGCACCCACCGGACCTGGAGAAGGAGTGCCCCGATGCGTCGAAGAATCACCGTTCCCCTGGTGGCGGCGGGCGCCGTCGCCGCCACCCTCACCGTCGCCGCGCCCGCCCAGGCGCACGGCTACGTGTCCGCCCCACCGAGCCGGCAGGCGCTCTGCGCCCAGGGCCGGGTGCCCGACTGCGGGCAGATCAAGTACGAGCCGCAGAGCGTCGAGGGGCCCAAGGGCCTGCGCAGCTGCAACGCCGGAATCGCCCACTTCGCCGTTCTCAACGACGACAGCCGGGGCTGGCCGGCCACGTCGGTCGGCAGCTCGCTGACCTTCACCTGGGTGAACACCGCCCGGCACGCGACCAGCAACTGGGAGTACTGGATCGGCAACACCCGGGTCGCGTCGGTCAACGGCAACGGCCAGCAGCCGGGCGCCACCGTCTCGCACAATGTCAACCTCGGCGGCTTCTCCGGCCGGCAGAAGGTTCTCGCGGTGTGGAACATCGCCGACACCGCGAACGCCTTCTACTCCTGCATCGACGTGCAGATCGGCGGCGGTGGCGGCCCGGGTCCCAGCCCGACCCCGACCCCGACCCCGACCCCACGGCCCACCCCCACGGCCACGCCGACCCCGCCGCCCGCGCCGGGCGGCACCTGGGCGGCCGGCCGGGCGTACCAGGTCGGCGACCAGGTCACCTACGGCGGGTCGACGTACCGCTGCCGGCAGGCGCACACCGCGATCCCCGGGTGGGAGCCGCCGAACGTTCCGGCGCTCTGGAGTCAGGTCTGACCGCACGGGTGCGGCCCTGGTCGCACCCGTGTCGCCGCCTTCGCGTGATCGGAGCACCCGGCATGCCTCGCCGAACCTTGCTGGCGCCCCTGCTCGCCGTGCTGCTGCTCACCGCCGCCTGCGCCGGGCAGCCCTCGTCGACCCCGTCGGCCGTGCCCCAACCCGCTCCCGCGTCCCCGGCCGGGTCGGCGGCGGCCGGGGACGCGCTGAGCGGCATCGACATGGTCTTCCTGAGCACGATGGTCGGGCACAGCGAACGCACCCTGGAGATCGTCCGGCTTGCCCGGGACCGGGTGCGCGACGGCGCGCTGCGCACCCTGGCCGCCGCCATCGAGGCGACCGAGGCGGACGAGCTGGCCGCCATGCGCGGCTGGTTGCCCACGGCAGGGCCAGGTGCCAGCGCGGGCGGGCACCACCACGCCGGGCACGGGGACGACGCCGCGCTCGACCGGCTACGGGCCGCGTCGGACGCCGACGTCGACCGGGTGCTGCGCGAGGTGCTCGCCGACCACCAGCGGGCGGCGGCGGACCTGGCCCGAGCCCAGGTCGACGTCGGCCGCAGCGAGCACGTCCGTGACCTGGCCCGGCGGATCGAGCGGTCCCGGACCGCCGAGGTCGAGCTGCTGACCGGGCCGCCGGCCGCGCGGCGGTGATCGGGGTACGCCGCTGGCGCGCCCACCGCCGCGCGGTGGACGCTCAGATCAGCGGGGTTCCAGCCGGATGGAGACCGAGTTGACGCAGTGCCGGGTGTCCTTCGGAGTGAAGCCCTCGCCGTGGAAGACGTGCCCGAGGTGGCTGTTGCATCGGGCGCAGCGGATCTCCGTACGGGCCATGCCGAGGCTGCGGTCCTCGATCTGCTTGACCCGGCCCGGAATGGCGTCGTCGAAGCTCGGCCACCCGCAGTTCGAGTCGAACTTCGTGTCGCTGGAGAAGAGCTCCAGCCCGCAGGCGCGACAGTGGTAGACGCCGGACGTCTTGGTGTCCACGTACTCGCCGGTCCACGGGCGTTCGGTGCCGGCCTCCCGAAGTACGTGGAACTCCTCGGGGGTCAACCGGACCCGCCACTCGTCCTCGGTGCGGGGCAGTTCGTTGTCGTCAAGACTCACGCCCCAACGGTACGTCGAACATCGGGGGCGTGGCATAAGGTCGCGGGATGGGTGGCACCAAGGCAGCGGTCGCCGAGGTCGAGGTGGCCGGGCACACCGTACGGCTGAGCAGTCCCGACCGGGTGATCTTCCCGCAGCGGGGCTTCACCAAGGCGGACGTCTTCCACTACTACCTCGCGGTCGGCGACGGGATCATGCGCGCCCTGCGGGACCGGCCCACCACGCTGCAACGCTTCCCCGAGGGCGTCGAAGGAGAGATGTTCTTCCAGAAGCGGGTGCCGACCCGCGGCGTCCCGTCGTGGGTGACGACCGCGGAGATCACCTTCCCGAGCGGCCGGAGCGCGGCCGAGCTCTGCCCGGCCGACCTGGCCCACGTGGCCTGGGCGGCGCAGATGGGCACGATCGTGTTCCACCCGTGGCCGGTGCGCGCCGCCGACGTGGACCGCCCCGACGAGCTGCGCATCGACCTGGACCCTCAGCCCGGCACGGACTTCGCCGACGCGGCGCGGGCCGCCACAGAGGTCCGCGCGGTGCTCGACGAGCTGGGCGCCACCGGCTGGCCCAAGACCTCCGGCGGCCGGGGCGTGCACGTCTACCTGCGCATCGCCCCACGCTGGACGTTCACCGAGGTGCGCCGGGCCACCATCGCGCTCGCCCGGGAGGTGGAGCGCCGCTGCCCCGACCTGGTCACCACCGCCTGGTGGAAGGAGGAGCGGGGCAGCCGGGTCTTCGTCGACTACAACCAGATGGCCCGGGACCGGACGATCGCCTGCGCGTACTCGCTGCGGGCCAACGCGCGGGCCACCGTCTCCACCCCCGTCACCTGGGACGAGCTGCCCGACGTCGACCCGGACGACTTCGACCTGCGCACCGTCCCGGCCCGGCTCACGGAACGGGGCGACCCGCACACCGGCATCGACGACGCCCCGTGGGACATCACCCCGCTGCTGGATTGGGCCGAGCGGGATGCCGCCGCCGGCCAGGGTGACCTGCCGTACCCGCCGGACCACCCGAAGATGCCCGGCGAGCCCAAGCGGGTCCAGCCCAGCCGCGCCAAGCGCACCCCCGGCGACGACAGCGCCTGACGGTGGTCCTCGACGCCGACCCCGACGCGCGTCGTGATTTCCGGATCGGGCCCGTCACGACCGGCGCTCAACCGGACATGAAGTAGACGTGAGCTCCGGGACCGAGCACGAGGACCTCTTTCGACGCGCCTACGCGGCCAACTTCGAGCCGCTGCTGGCGTACGCACTGCGGCGCGTCGAGCAACCCGAAGACGCGGCCGACGTGGTCGCCGAGACCTTCCTCGTCGCCTGGCGGCGCAGCCGGGAGATGCCGCCCGAGGCCGAGGTGCGGCTCTGGCTGCACGGCGTGGCCCGGCGGGTGCTGGCCAACCACCACCGCGGCGGCGTGCGCCGGGGACGGCTGGGTGAACGGTTGCGGCAACGCCTCCGGCCCGTGGTCGCCGCCGATCCGGGCAGCGAGGTGCCCGAACGGCTCACGGTCCGGGCCGCGCTGGCCGGGCTGGGCGAGTCGGACCGGGAGGTGTTGATGCTGACCTTCTGGGAGGGCCTGGAGCCGCGTGAGGTCGCCACGGTCCTGCACGTGAGCCCGGCCGCGGTCCGTACCCGGCTGTCGCGGGCCCGGGCCCGGTTGCGTGATCTCGTCGGTGACGATCTCGCACCACCCGGACATGTACTCGACGTCATGGCCGCACGAGCCCCAGAGGAGGGCAGATGACCGACGAGCACCTCGACCGGATGGTCCGAGACGCCGACCCGTACCGACCCGATGTCATCACGCACCTCGACGGGGCCGCGCAGAACCTCCTGGAGGAGATCATGTCCGCGCCGACCCTCGAACCCGTCGCCGAACCACCGGGCACACGCTCCCGCAGGCGCCGCACCGTGCTGGGCGGTCTCGCCAGCGCCAGCGTCGCGGCCGCCGTTCTCGCCGTTGTCTTCGGCGTCTCGGTCGTGAATTCCGATCAGCCGGGAGGCGGCGAGGCGTCCCCGGAGACCAGCCCCACCTCGGGAGCGACGGCAACGGCGGCCTACTCGGCCATGGTGCTCAAGGCGGCCGAGGAGAGCCCGCGGCTGTTGATCGACCAGCCCGGCTGGAAGGCGACCACCGTCTATGGGTTCGCTGAAAAGGAGGGCACCATCGCGTTCCGCAACGACGAGCGGGAACTGTCGATGAACTGGTACCCGGCCGGCCAGTACGACGGCTACCACGAGGATCGGCTCCACGTCAGCAAGCCGGAGCAGGTGAAGGTCGACGGCTGGCCGGGCGACCTGTTCCGGTACAGCGCGAGCGACTTCGCGGTCATGCTCAAGCCCCGCGACGGTTCCTTCGTCGAACTACGTGCCGGAGGCACGTGGACGCGGACCGAGTTCGATCGGGTTATCGCCGACGTCGTGCGCGTCGACGCCCGTACCTGGCTGGCCGCGCTTCCGGCGGAGATCGTCACGCCCGAGCGGGCAGACGAGCAGGCGGCCAAGGTTCTCGCGGACGTGCCGCTCCCTCCAGGCTTCGACGCCACCGCGCTGGGCGCCCTGGGCACCAACGACGCCTACCAGTTCGGCGCCAAGGTGACCAGCCGCGTCGGCTGTGGGTGGATCGCCGAGTGGCTGCGCGCGAAGCAGGCCGGCGACGCCGCCGCCCTCAAGCGGGCCGCCGACGCGTTGCGCAGCAGCCACACGTGGAAGGTGCTGCACCAGATGAACGATGAGGGCGACTGGCCGGAGGTGTTCTGGGAGACCGCCGACGAGGTGGCCGCCGGGAAGTCGCCCGCCGGGTACCGGGAGGCCCTGGGCTGCGAGTAGACGTCCTGGGCAGCCGAGCAGTTTCGGACCGGGCGCTGAGGATCAGCCGATCCTCGGCGCCCGGTGCTGCGCGATCGTGAGTGGCCAGATGACACTGCACCTATTGACATTCGATAGGTAACGAGCGAAGATCGATGCATGGTCACAGAGCATCGAGCGGTGTTTCCGCTCAGGGTCTTTCTCGTGCTGCTGTTCGGGGTCCTGGTCATGTTCCAGACCTTCTCGCTGCCCGGACAGTTCGCCCACATGGCGAAGGAGTCGCCGGACTTCGCGTACCTGAGGTGGCCGGCGACTGCCGTGACGGTGTTCTGGGTGCTGTGTGTCCAGGTGGTGATCGTGGCCACCTGGAAGCTGCTCAGCCTGGTCAAGAACGACCGCATCTTCACCGAGACGGCCCTGAAATGGGTGGATGCGATCGTGTGGGCCATCGCCGCCGCGTGGGTGGTGCTCGTGGGCGTCTTCCTGTACGTCGGATTCAACGCCGACGACCCGGGGTTGCCGCTCCTGCTGTTCCTGATGACGACGGGCGTCACCGTGCTCGGGCTGCTGATGGTGGTGATGCGCGCACTGCTGCGGCAGGCCACCGCACTGCGCACCGACATGGAAGCGGTGATCTGATGCCGATCATCGTCCGCATCGACGTCGAGCTGGCGAAACGCAAGATGAGCGTCGGTGAGTTCGCCGAGCGTGTCGGCCTCACCCCGGCGAACGTGGCCGTACTGAAGAACGGCCGGGCCAAAGCCGTCCGCTTCAGCACCCTGGAGGCCATGTGCCGGGTGCTCGACTGCCAGCCCGGCGATCTGCTCGAGTGGGTCGAGGAGGAAACCCCATGAAGTACGTCCTCGCGATCGTCACCATCCTCGCCGTCGGGCTCGGTGTCGCCGGCATCGTGCTCGGGGAGGCCGATGACTCTCCGGGCCTCCAACTCCTGGGCGTCGTGATCGTCGTCGGCGCGGTCGCGTTCGCCGTCCGGAGCGTCCGACGTGGCAGGCAGCGGTGACGCTCCAGCGCTGAGCCGTGCCCGCCAGCCCGTCCCCGCGTAACGATCAAGTAACGGGCGCGAACCTTTCCCGGTAGATGACCTGTCTTGATGGTCGTCGGCCCGCCAGGGCCAGGGGAGGCGTCGGATGAAGTTGGTGTGGAGGCGGGCCCGCGAGGCGCGCGGTCTGCTGGTTGCCGCGGTGATCGCCGCCCTGGTCGCCGTCGCGTTGGTCACCGGCCTGTCCGACTACAACCGCCGCGCGGTGGACGCCGGGCAGCGGGCGCTGGTGGCCGCCTCGCCGGCTGAGGAGCGCGGCCTGCTGGTCAGCGGCTCCGGTGGGCGCGACGCCGCCGAGTTCGCCACCCGGGACAAGGCCGTCCGGGCCGGGATCGCCGGCGGGTTCGCCGGCGTCCCGGTCATCGTCGGCGCGGCCCGGTACGGCACTGGCCGGGAGCTGACCGGCGATCTCGGATCCGTGCCCCGCACCGACGACGAACCCATCTTCGCGAATGTGGCCACGTTCGACGACCTGGCCGGGCACGCCGAGCTGACCAGCGGGGCGTGGCCCCGGCCCGGGGCGAACCCGATCCAGGTGAGCCTCCCCGAGCGGGTAGCCGGCCAGCTGGGGCTGAGCGTCGGCGAACGCGTCCCGGTGCGCGACCGGTCCGCCGAACAGCGCAGCGAACTCGTGGTCGCCGGCACCTGGCGGCCCCGCGACCCGACCGACGCGTACTGGCTGCTGGCCCCCGGGGTGGGGGCAGACAGCGTCGGATCCACCACCTCGTACGGGCCGTTCGCGCTCGACCCGGCTGACTTCGCGGCCACCTTCCGGGGCTCGGTGTCGGCGTCCTGGCTGGCCGAACCGGACCTCGGCGGTGTCAACACCGCCGACCTGCCGGCCATGCGGAAAGCCCTCACCGAGGCCACCACGACGGTGACCGAGGCCGCTCAACTGGGCAGCTCCGGGCAGGCGGTGACCAAGATGGAACGGCTGCTGGACCGGATCGCCCGCGCCGATCTGGTGGGCCGCTCCTCGCTGGCCACCCCGCTGTTGCTCATCCTGGTGCTCGGCGGGTACGCACTGGTGCTGGTCGCCGCCCTGCTGCATGAGGACCGCCGCCCCCAGACCGCGCTGCTGCGTGCCCGTGGCGCAGCCCGCCGGCAGCTGGCCGGCTTGGCCGCCCGAGAGGCGACCCTGGTGGTCGCCCCGGCCGCCATGCTGGGCCCGCTGATCGCCAGTGAGGCGCTGCGGTACATCCGGCCCGGCGGGTCGGCGGAACTCTCCACCGCCGGCGGTAACACCACCCTGGTCTGGGCAGCCGCCGCGGCCACCGCGGCCGGCTGCCTGGTCGCCATGGTTCTTCCGGCGCTGCGCAGCGCCGGCACGTACGTGGCGGACATGGCCGCCCGGTCGCGGCCGAACCGGGCCGCGAGCGTCCAGCGGGCCAGCGTCGACCTGGTGCTGGTGGCGCTCGCCGTGCTCGCCTGGGTGCAGCTGCGCCGGTACGCCTCCCCGCTGGCCGGCTCGGGCGGCCAGCTCGGGCTCGACCCGCTGTTGATCGCCGCGCCCACGCTCGGCGTGCTGGCCGGCGCCGTGCTGGCGTTGCGGGTGCTTCCGCCGCTCACGCGGTTCGCCGAGCGGTTCGTCGACCGACGGCCCTGGACGGCCACCATGCTCGGCATGTGGCAGGCGGGCCGGCGTCCACACGCCGGCCCGGTGCTGCTGCTCGCCCTCGCCGTCGGAGGCAGCACCCTGGCCTGGTCCCTGATCAGCACGGGGGAGCGGTCCCAGGTTGAGCAGGCCAGTCACACGGTCGGCGCCGACCTGCGGGTGACCGAACGGACCGGGTCAGCCCCGCCGAGCCGCGCCGGTCAACTCGCCGCGCTGCCGGGCGTGGACCGGGTGTTGCCGGCGTGGCGGGACGAGACGCGGGTCGGCCGGGAGGACCTGCCGGTGACCGTGATCGGCGTCGACCCCGCAAGCGCTCCCGGCGTCGTCCGACTCGCCGACCGGCTGAGCGACGAACCGGTGTCGGACCAGTACAAGCGAATGGTCGGGGCGCGGGGAGAGCCCGTGGGCATCGAGTTGCCCGCCGACGCCCGAGCGATCACCGGCACGGTTCGCACCCCGGTGGTCAGGGCCGTACAGCCGGTCCGGGTCGCGGTGACGCTGCTGGTCACCAGCTCCAACGGGCTCATCCTGCGGCTGCCGATAGCCGACGCCGACAGTGCTGACCGGGCCACCCGGTTCACCGTGCGACTGCCCGACGTGGGCGGGGCACGGCTGCGGCTGGCCGGGTTCGAAGCCGACGGCGGGCGGGCGGCCGGCAGCTCCTACGGGCTCGAGGTGGACGGGTTGACGGTGGTCGCCGCCGACGGCACGACCCGGCCCGCCGGGCTGACGGGAGACTGGGTGATGAAGGTCCCCGGCAAGGGACCCTCGCCGGTGTTGAGCACCGCCACCGGGATCGTCGCGGTCAACGCGGTGGCGGTGCTTCCGGGCGAGGAGCTCGCGTTCCAGCCGTCCACCCGGTTCGCCGTCGTGCCGGCCGGCGGCAGCACGCCCGTGCCGGTGCTGATGACCCCCCGGGTACGCGACGTACTGAGCTTGAGCGTCGGCGACACCGTCGACCTGACGCTCTCCGGGGCGACGCTCCGGGTCCACCTGGTCGGTGAGCTGACCGCCGTGCCGGCCACCACCGGGGAGGGGATACTGCTCGACCTGCCCGCGGCGGTCGACACGCTGATTCGGGACAGCGGCGCGGTGCGACTCGTACCTGAGTGGTGGGTCCGCGCCGACGACCCGAGGGCCGCCGCCCGAGCGGCCAGCGAGCTGCCGGACGTCACCGTGCTCAACCGGGAGGCGGTCATCGAGTCGGCCGCCGACGACCCGTACTGGCGCGGATCCCGTACCGGGATGCTCGCCGCGGCGCTCGGTGCGGTGCTCCTCGCCCTGGTCGGCCTCATGGTGGACGTGTGGGCCACCGCGCGGCGCCGGCTGAGCGAGTTCGCCGTGCTGCACACCCTCGGCGCCACGCCTCGGCTGCTGGCCCGGGCGCTGCTGGCCGAACAGACCTTCCTCGCCGGCATCGGCGTGGGGGTCGGGCTGCTGCTCGGCGCCGCGGTCGGGGCCACCATGGCCCCGCTGGTCATCCTCACCCCGGCCGCCGGCCGGCCGGTGCCCCCGGCGACGTTCGCGCTGCCCTGGGTGCCGATCGGCGTGACGGCGGTCGGTCTGCTGCTGGCGGCGCTCGCCTTCAGCGCGTTCATCGCCACCGGCATCCGACAGCGGATGGCGGCGGTGCAGCTGCGAATCGGGGGAGAACGATGAGCGTCGGCGGGGCCGTCCGGCGGGTCCGGGCGTACGGTGGGCAGTTCCTGCTCCTGGCGGTGCTGACCCTGGTGGTCACGCTGCTCATCAGCGGGGTGCCCCGGCTGGTCAACCGGCTCGCCGAACAGGGACTGCGCGCCCAGCTGAACAGCGAGCCGGCCGCCCGCCGGGACGTCTCGTACACCTCCGAGTTCCAGACCGCCTCTCCGGTGGATTCGGTCATGGCCGACGCCCGTGCGCGGTCGGAGGCCCTGGCCGAGCAGATGCCGCCGCGGCTGCGCTCTGCGGTGGAGGAGCAGTGGTTCAGCGTGGACGTCGCGCCGGCCCGCCTGGTCGGCCCCGACCTGGCAGCCCGCAAACTGCTGGTCGATTTGAGTCTGCGTGCCCTCCCCGGCGTTCAGCAGGCCGGCACCCTCGTCGAGGGGGCGTGGCCGAACGAGACGTACGTCCCCGGTCGGCCGATCGAGGTGGCGCTCGACGTCGACGTGGCCCGCAAGCTCAACCTGCGGCCCGGCAGCAAACTGCACATCGGTAACGCCACCGAGACCGGTCTCACCGACGTGGCCCCGGTGGTGGTGGCGGGGCTGTTCCGCCCCGTCGACCCTGCGAACGGCATCTGGGACGGGCTGCCACCGCTGCAGCGGATCACCGAGCCGCTCGGGGACGGCGAGCCGTTGATCGTCGTGGGCGTGGTCGCCGAGTCGGCCCTCAACAAGCGGGCCGCGGCCGGTTGGTCCGTGCGGTCCGACTGGCGGTACCGGCTGGGCGTCGACCGGATCGACGCGCGCCATCTGGATCAGCTGATCGACGGCCTGCAGCAGATGCAGCGCAGCAAACCGTCGACCCTCACGTTGACCCAGGGTGTCGATGTGCCGCTGCGCGCGTTCGCCGCCCAGGTGAACGCCGCCCGTACCCTGCTCGCGGTGATCGCGGCCGGCGTGCTGGCCACCCTGGCCGGGCTGATCGTGCTCGCGGCCACCCTCGCCATCCGGCGGCGCCGGGCGGAGTTCGTTCTGCTGCGTGCCCGCGGTGGCGCCGCCACCGCCGGCGCCCGGCGCAGCCTGGCCGAGTCACTGCTGGTGGTGCCGATAGCCGCCGCGGTGGGCTGGTGGCTGGGCACCCTGTTCCCCGGCGCTCCGGACCCGACCGCGCCGTACGCCGCTGCGGCGGCCGTCCTGGTCACCCTGGCGCTGCCGATGGCGACACTGGCGGTACCGGCCGGTGGGGCGGCACGTCGTGACCTGGTCCGGGTACGCCCGTCGGCCCGCCGGCTCACCGTCGAGGTCTCCCTGCTGCTGCTCGCCGGACTCGCCGCGGTGCTGTTGCGCCGGCGCGGCCTCACCCTCGGCGAGGTGGACCCGCTGCTGGTGTCGGTACCGGTGCTGCTAGCGGTCGCGGCGGCGGTGCTCGCGCTGCGGGCGTACCCCTGGCCGTTGCTGCTGGTCAGCCGACTGGCCGCCCGGACCCGGGGCAGCGTCGCCTTCCTCGGCACGGCGCGGGCCGGCCGGTCGGCCGTCGCCGCTCCGCTGGTCGTCGTGGTGCTGGCGATCGGCACCGCGGCGTTCTGCGCGGTGGTCGCCGCCGGCGTCGGCGCGAGCCGAGAACGGGCTGCCGAGCAGATCGTGCCCGCCGACGCGGTGATCCGCGGGGAGCGCTTCGCACCCGACACCGTCGACGAGTTGGGCCGCCTGCCGGGGGTGCAAGCCGTCACGCGAGTGCTGTTGGAGTCTGATGAGCGACTGGCCGTGGACGAACTCGGCACCGACGCGCGGGTCGCGCAGACGGCCGTGCTCCTGGTCGACGGCTCGGGACTGGACGCGGTGGCCCGGGAATCCGATGTGGACCTGTCGGTCCCGGCCGCGCTGCGCACCGCCCGGCCGGAACCGGGGCCGCTGCCGGCGATCGTCTCCCCGGCGGTCGCCGCCGACCTGGCCAAGGCCGGGCTGGACCACTCCGCGTTCATCTCGGTGCAGGGCCAGCGGTACGAGTTCCGGGTGGCCGGCACCGAGGAGAGTTTCCCGCTGCTGTCGTCGAACAGCGGCCGGTTCGTCATCCTGCCCTGGCAGGCGCTGCCGGCGCGGAACACCACGCCCGTCCCGACCAGCCTGCTGATTGCCGGCGACCGGTTGGACCAGGAGGCGCTGCGCCAGGCCGGTGACCAGGGACAGGAGCGGTACCAGAACACCGGTGCGGTGACCGGCAAGGACCGGCCGATCCGGGCCACCGTCGACACCCGGGCGGGCGTCCGGCGGGATCTCGGTAACGGCGGCGCGAACGGCGTACTGGCCTTCGGATTCGTGGTCGGCGCCGTCGGCGGCACCGTACTCGGGCTGCTGGCCATCGCGTTCACCGTGCTGGCCGGCGCCCGAGCCCGGGGCCAGGTGCTGTCCCGGCTGCGCACCCTCGGCCTGTCCCGCCGGCAGTGGCGGGGGCTGCTGCTGGTCGAGTTGACCCCGCTGGTCGCGGTGTCGGTGCTGACCGGCGCGCTGGTCGGCGCGGTGCTGCCCCTGCTGCTCAACCCGGTGCTCGGCCTGTCCGCGTTCACCAGTGGTATGCCGGTCCGGGTGGCCTTCGAACCCAGCCTGGTCGCCGCGGTGCTCGCGCTCGGGGCGGTCGCCCTCGGCTTCGCGGTCACCGTCGAAGCCCTGAACAACCGCCGGTTGCGCCTCGGTGAGGTGCTCCGGCTCGGAGAGGAGAGCTGAGATGACCGCTACCGCCCAGACTCCACTGGTGCCCGACCTGGCCGCCCTGCAACAGCGGGCCGCGCAACGCGCCGCTGAGCGGGCCGGCGGCCAGGACCGGCTGCGTGGGCACATCGTCTGCGACGGCCTGGTGCGCATCTTCAAGACCGAGGGGGTGGAGGTGGTCGCCCTGCAGGGGCTCGACCTGGTCATCGACCGGGGTGAGCTGGTGGCGATCGTGGGTGCCTCCGGCTCTGGTAAGTCGACGCTGCTCAACATCCTGTCCGGCCTGGACACCCCGACCGCCGGTATCGCCCGGGTGGCCGACTACGACCTGCTCGCGCTGTCGGCCAAGCGACGGCTCAGCTACCGGCGGGAGCTGGTCGGGTTCGTCTGGCAGCAGACTGGCCGCAACCTGCTGCCGTACCTGACCGCATTGGAGAATGTCGAGCTGCCGATGCAGCTCGCGGGCAAGCGTTCCCGGCGTGCCCGCCGGGAACGGGCCCGGGAGCTGCTCGACCTGGTCGGGGTGGGCTACTGCGCGGACCGGCGACCGGGTCAGCTCAGCGGCGGCGAGCAGCAGCGGGTCGCGGTGGCGGTGGCGGTGGCAAACGATCCGGAGGTGCTCTTCGCGGACGAGCCGACCGGCGAGCTGGACGAGGCGACCGGCGCCGAGGTCTTCGGGGCGCTGCGCACCATCAATGCCGAGCTCGGTGTGACCATCGTGGTGGTCACCCACGACCACGCCGTGGCCACGCAGGTCCGCCGGACCGTCGCGATCCGCGACGGCCGGACCGCCTCAGAGGTACGCCGGAGCGCGCGGGTCGGCGCGGACGGCAGCACTGAGCTGGTCAGCGAGGAGTACGCGGTGCTGGACCGGAACGGCCGGATGCAGCTGCCGGCCGCCTTCGTCGACGCGTTGGCGCTGCGGGAACGGGTTCGGCTCGACCTGGAGCCGGACCATGTGCAGGTACGGCCCGGTGACCGGGCGTCGGACGGACGGGAGGCACGGGCGTGAGCCGTCGGGACATGGTGATCGCGGACGCGGCCGGGGTCGGCGGACTGATCGCACCCGGCGAGGTGGTCCGGGTCAGCGGCGTCAGCCGGACCTTCGGCCGGGGCGAGCACGCCGTGCACGCGGTGCGGGACGTCTCGTTCAGCGCCCACCGTGGCGAGCTGGTCGCCATCCAGGGCCGCTCCGGCGCCGGCAAGACCACGCTGCTGAACCTCATCGGCGGGCTGGACCGGCCGGACAGCGGCCAGGTGGTGGTGGCCGGGCACGAGGTGACCGCGGCGGGCGAGGCGGAGCTGTTGCAGCTGCGCCGGGGCACCCTCGGCTTCGTGTTCCAGACCTTCGGGCTGGTGCCGATCCTCTCCGCCGCCGAGAACGTGGGCGTGCCGCTGCGACTGGCCCAGGTGCCGGCGGCCGAGCGGGAGCAGCGGGTCGCCGTGCTGTTGGAACTGGTCGGCCTGGGCGGGCACGCGGCGCAGCGCCCGTACGAACTCTCCGGCGGGCAGCAGCAGCGGGTCGCGGTGGCGCGCGCGCTGGCGAACGAGCCGGATCTGCTCATTGCCGACGAGCCGACCGGCCAGCTCGACTCGGAGACCGGGCGGTCCATCATGGACCTGCTGCGCGCGGTGGTGCACGCCCGCGGCATGACGGCCCTGGTGGCCACGCACGATCCGGCCCTGATCGACCTCGCCGACCGGGTGCTCAACCTGCGGGACGGTCGCCTGGTGCAGGCGTGATCCGATGGCGGCGCCCGGATGGTGGACTCGGCGGGGCCGGGCGGCAGGGGGCGAGTTGCTCCCTGTCGAGCTGCCCCAGATATGAAGCGCGCCTGGACCGGGCGCACAGGCTCACGGAGCGGGCGGGGGCCGGACGCCTAACCGACCGGGCGGCGGCCCGCTGAGCGACGTCGCCCGCCGGTCGCCCACCCGTCGCCCACCGATCGCCCGCCGTTCGCCCGCCAATCGACCACCGGTCGCCAGCCGGTCGCCGACCGGTCGCCCGTCGCTGCCCCAGATCTGGGGCAGCTCGACAGGTGCTGAGCGGACGGGCACCCGGGGTTCCCCACGTCCCTGAGGTGCGATGGGATTGCGGGGGCTTGCGCCTCCGCGACACCACCGCCGGGCCGTCAGAGCGTGAGCTTCATGCCCTCGTGGCTGGCCACGAAGCCGAGGCTCAGGTAGAAGCGGTGCGCGTCCTGGCGGGTCTTGTCCGTGGTGAGCTGCACCAGCGCGCAGCCACGCCGCCGAGCCTGGTCGATAGCCCAGGCCATCAGCTCGCGGCCCAGCCCCTGGCCGCGCCGGTCGGAGCGGACCCGGACCGACTCGATCAGGGACCGCTCGGCGCCGTGCCGGCCGAGCCCCGGGATGTAGGTGATCTGGAGGCAGCCGACCAACTCGCCACCCTGCTCGGCCACGATCAGCTGGTTGCGTGGGTCGGCGCTGATGTCCGCGAAGGCCCGCTCGTACGCCTCGTCGACCGTGGTGAAGTCGCGGGCCTTGCCCAGGACGTCGTCGGCGAGCAGGGCGATGACGGCGGGCAGGTCCGCCCGGATCGCCTCGCGGTAGATCAGATCGGTCATGCCGGTGAGCCTGGCACAACGACATCGGCGGATGGGGCGGTGCTGCTTGCCCGTGCGGGGCAGCATGGGCGGCATGGAGGCCCTGCTGCTGCCGTTCCGTTGGATCTACCGGGCGTTGGTGTGGTTCGCGAACTCGCCGCGCACCCTGATCACGTCGTACCTGCTGATGATCGTGGTGGCCGGGGTGATCTATGGCGAGGTCGAGCAGCGCAGCCCCGCCGACGCGGTCTGGTGGGCGGTGGTGACCGCGTCCACCGTCGGGTACGGCGACATCTCACCGACCAGCTGGGCGGGCCGCACCCTCGCCGCGCTGCTCATCTCGACCATGGTCCTGCTGGTCATCCCACTGATCACCGCGCACTTCGCGAGCCGGCTCATCGTCGACGACGACGCCTTCGAGCACGAGGAGCAGGAGCAGCTCAAGGCCGACGTGCGCCGGATGCGGGCGCTGCTGGAGGAACTGGCCGCCCGGCAGGGGATCGAGCTGCCGCCGCTGCCGCCGACCCGGCCGGTCACCGGGCCGGGCAGCGCAGCCCCTCCCTGGGAACGGTCAGGTCGATCAGGTAGGCGTCGACCGCGGCGGTGATGCAGGAGGTCTGCGGGTAGGCGGTGTGCCCCTCACCCTCCCAGGTGAGCACTCGGCCGACGCCGAGCATCGAGGCGAGCCGACCGGTCTGCTCATAGGGCGTCGCCGGGTCACCGGTGGTGCCGACCACCACGATCGGCGGCGCGCCGGTCGCCCGGCCGGTCGGGTACGGGTCCCGCCGGCCCGGCCACTCGACGCAGCTCAGCATGCCGACCGCGAGCGCCGGCCCGAACAGCGGGTACTTCGTGCGCCACTGCGACTGCAACTGGCGGATCTGCTCCCGGCTCGGCTTCTCCGTCTCGTCCGCGCAGTTGATGGCGAGGTTGGCGTCGAACAGGTTCGAGTAGTGGCCGTCGTCCTGCCGGCCGGCGTACGCGTCGGCGAGCCGGAACACGTCCTTCGGGTCGCCCTCGGCCAGCCGGTCGATCGCCCGGGCCAGCTCCTGCCAGCCGGACTCCGTGTAGAGCGAGGAGATGACCGCGTAGAACACCCAGCCGGCGGTGGCCTCCCGCCCGTCGTCGCCGCGTACCGGGGAGACCCGGGCCTTGTCGATCGCCGAGGTGACCGCGGCCCGCGCGTCCGGGGCGATCGGGCAGCGGGCGGCGTTCGCCGCGCACCAGCGGCTGAAGTTGCCGAAGGCCCGCTCGAAGCCGCGGGCCTGACTCTCCGACCCGGCCACCAGCCGCTGCCGCGGGTCGACCGCGCCGTCCAGGACCAGCGCCCGCACCCGCTGCGGGTAGAGCTGGGCGTAGATGGCGCCGAGCAGCGTGCCGTAGGAGTAGCCCAGGTAGGTGAGCTTGTCGTCGCCGACGGCGGCGCGGACCGCCTCCATGTCCCGGGCGGCCTGCTCGCTGCCGTAGAGCGGCAGCTGGTCGCCGTACCGGTCGCCGCAGCCGCGCCCGATCCGCTGGCTCAGCCCCACGAAGCCGTCGAACGCGGCCTGGCTGGTCGGATCGGGGTCGTAGCCGAAACTGGCGTCCAGGTTGGCGTCGGAGATGCACTTGACCGGGCTGGATCGGCTCACCCCGCGCGGGTCGAAGCCGACGATGTCGAAACGCTCGGTGATCGTGGTGGGCAGCCCGCCGAACTGGGTGCCGAAGGAGAGGTAGACGGCGGTGTCGACGCCGGAGCCGCCGGGGCCGCCCGGGTTGACCACCAGCGAGCCGACCCGGTCCCGCTGCTTGGTGGACCGAGCCCGCAGCAGAGCGATCTCGAAGGTCTGCCCCGCGCCCGGCCCGGCGGTCGCTCCGCCGCCGGTGCCCCAGTCGCGCGGCACCGCGATCCGGGCGCACTCGTAGCGCATGTCCGGGGCGCCCCGCCCGACCAGCTCGTCGGCGACCTCCGGGCAGGCCCGCCAGGCCGGCGCGCCGCCGGCCGGCGCCGCCTCGCCCTCCACCTCGGTGCGTGGCGCGAAGGCCGGCAGGGTGCAGCCGGCGGTGAGCAGCGCGGCCACGGCGAAGGCGGCGAGCCTACGACGGACCCGGCGACTGGTCGCCATCCGAGGCTGGGCGGCGGTGCGGGTCACGTGGTCCTCCCGGGTCGAGTCGACGGCCAGGCTACGCCGGGCCGGTGGCGGCCCGGTCCACGGTGGCCGCCGGGTCCCCGCGCAGCACCTGGTCCACGTCGAAGCGGATCGGGCGGTCGAGCTGGTCGTAGCGGCAGGAGAGGGGATCGCGGTCCGGTCGCCACCGGACGAACTGTGCGGTGTGCCGGAACCGCTCGCCCTCCATCGCGTCGTAGCCGACCTCGACCACCAGCTCCGGGCGCAGCGGCTCCCACTCCAGGTTCTTCGTGCCGGTCCACCGGCTGACCCCGCCCGGGATGCGCTGGCCGCGCTCGTGGTCGCCGTGCACCCACGGGTGTTCGCCGCCGGTGTCCCGGTAAGGCGCCAGCTCGTCGAGAAGCTCGGCCCGCCGGGCCATGCTGAACGACGCGCTCACTCCCACGTGGTGCAGCACCCCCGCGTCGTCGTAGAGGCCGAGCAGCAGCGAGCCGACCACCGGACCGGACTTGTGCCAGCGGAAGCCGGCCACCACCGCGTCCGCGGTGCGGGCGTGCTTGACCTTGATCATCAGCCGCTTGCCCGGCTCGTACGGCAGGTCGGCCGGCTTGACGATCAACCCGTCCAGCCCGGCGCCCTCGAAGACGTCGAACCAGCGACGCGCGGTCTCCGGATCGGTGGTGACCTGGGTGACGTGCACTGGCGGACGGACCCCGGCCAGCGCCTCGACCAGCCGCTCCCGGCGGCGCGGATAGGGCTGGTCGAGCAGCGCCTCGTCGCCGATGGCCAGCAGGTCGAAGGCGACGAAGTCGGCCGGGGTGGTCTCGGCCAGCAGCTTCACCCGGGACGCGGCCGGGTGGATGCGCTGGGCCAGCAGCTCGAAATCCAGCCGGGGCTGGCCGCTCGGGCCGTCCCGCCGGATCACGATCAGCTCGCCGTCGACCGCGCACCGCTCGGGCAGCTGCCGGAGGGCCTGCTCGACCACCTCCGGGAAGTAGCGGGTCATCGACTTGCCGCCCCGGCTGGCCAGCTCCACCTCGTCGCCGTCGCGGAAGACGATGCACCGGAACCCGTCCCACTTGGGCTCATACGTCATCCCGGGCGCGGTGGGCAGCTTGGGGACGCTCTTGGCCAGCATCGGCTCGACCGGGGGGTTGATCGGCAGGTCCACGGCGACCAGTCAATCAGACGGTGCCGACAGTCGTGAGGCAGATCACCGTGGGTGCCGGGGTGGCGTGTCCGCGCACGCGTCGCTCGTCCTGTCCGGGCGGATCAGATAACCGCACGTCAGAGCTAGTTTCGCGAGGTGTCCGAGTGGGTCTGTGACTGCTGCGGGCGGTGGCGGGTGAGCGTCGAGCTGATCCGGGGCCGCTACCGGTACCGACTGATTCATCGCTACCCAGAGCGGTTCGGCGGTGGCAAGAACGTGCTCGGCGAGGCCGGGTCGGTGTCCGAGCTGGCGGAGCTGCTGCGCCGGTGTACCCCGCTCAGCCTGGCCGACCTGCACGAGGCCGCCTGACTCCCGGCGGCGGCGCCCCCCACGGGCCGGCTGTGCCGGCCGGCCGGCGGATGCCGGCGTCACGATCCACCGGGCAGCCTCGTCTCCATGGCGCGGCGACGCCGGGCGGCGCCGCCGGGGAGGAGACGCGATGCGGTTCGAAGCCGGCACGGAGATCGCCGCCGAGCCCCCGCGGGTCTGGGCGGTGCTGGTCGACGTGCAGCGGTGGCCCGAGTGGACGGCCTCGGTACGTCGGGTGCAGCGGGGGGAGCCCGGTCCGCTCACCGTCGGCGCGACCGCCCGGTTGGACCAGCCGAAACTGCGGCCGGCGGTCTGGCGGGTCACCGAGCTGACCGAGGAACAGGCGTTCACCTGGGTCTCCGACACCCCCGGGGTGCGGACCCGCGCGGAGCACCGGGTGCTGCCGCTGCCCGGCGGGCGCACCCGGGTCGAGCTGGCGATCGCGCAGTCCGGGCCGCTCGCCGGGCCGGTCGGCTGGCTGTACGGCAATCTGCTGCACCGCTATCTGCGGCTGGAGGCCGACGGGCTCAGGCGTCGGTGCGAACGGGGCTGACCGCTCCTCGACCGGCGGCCCGGACGCGGCGGCCGTACCCTGGCCGTGTCCGGACGAGGCGAGGGGGAGTGGTGGCCGAGCTGACGTACCCGGAGGTGGGGCGGACGCGGCATGGGCCGCTGCCCGGCGGCTACCACCACCTGCGCCACCGGTACCCGCTGCCGGCCGGCTGTTTCGACACGGCAGCCGAGGCCGTGCTGAGCTGGCGGCTGCACCGCGCCGCCGGGGTACGGATGCGCACCGACGCCCCACGGGCCACCGAGGGCGTCCTGGTGAGCGCCGGTCTGGGCTTCGGTCCGGCCCGCATCTGGGGGCCCTGTCGGGTGATCTGGAGCGAGGACTCGCCTGCGCTCGCCGGTTTCGGCTACGGCACCCTGCCCGGGCATCCGGAGCGGGGCGAGGAGGCGTTCGTGGTCGGCCGGGACGACACCGGCGCGGTCTGGTTCGAGGTACGCGCGTTCAGCCGCCCGGACCGCTGGTTCACCCGCGCCGCCGGCCCGGCCGCCCGGGCCGTGCAGCACGGGTACGCCTGGTGGCTCGGCCGCACGCTGCGCCGGCTCTGCGCCGGCCGCTGAGCGCACCCGTCGGTCAGAACCGGGCGAACGAGCGGATCGGCGCGCGAGGACCGTACTTCGGCGCCCGGATGCCGGCGGCCTCCAGCAGCAGGCAGACCCGGCCCCGGTGACCCCGGAACGGCTCCAGCAGGGCCAGCATCCGGGCGTCGTCACCCCGTGGCTCGCCGGCGAGCGCCCAGGCCACCGTGTTCGGTATGTGGTAGTCGCCGACGCTGACCGCGTCCGCGTCGCCGTAGGTGGTCCGGACCACCTCGGCGGCGGTCCACGGACCGATACCGGCCACGGCGGTCAGCCGACGGGTGGCCTCGGTGGCGTCGGCGCAGCGCTCCAACCGGTCAGCGATCGCGGCGACCCGACGCAGCGTGTCGGCCCGGCGCTGCTCCACCCCGAACGGGTGGAACACCCAGTACGGGGTGGCGGCCACCGCGGCGGCCTCGGGCGCCAGCAGCAGCGGTTGCAGCGGACCGGGCGCCGGCTCGCGGAAGTGCCGCACCGTCGCCGCGTACGCCCGGTACGCCTCCTTGCCGGTGACCTTCTGTTCGAAGACCGCGCGCAGCAGCCGGGGGAAGACCTGCCCGGTGGCCGGCATCCGCAGCCCGCGGTGCTCCCGGGCCAGTCGGGCGACCAGCGGGTGCGCCGCGGCCAGCTCGGCGAAGCCGGTCAGGTCGTCGCGGAGCCCCGCGATCGAGTCGGCCCGGGCCAGCACGTGCTCGGCGCCCGGCCCGTACCCCTCGGCGACCAGTTCGCCGGCGGCCGGCCGCAGGGCCAGCGTGGCCGGTCCGTCCGGTGTGCGGGTGGCCCACCAGAAGGTGCCGGCGGCGATGCGCGCGCACGGGTCGTACGGGCTGAAGGTAAGCGAGCGGACCGACGCGGCGAGCCGGTAGCCGGCCGGCGGGTGCAGCACCCTGGTCGCGGCGGGCTCTGTTGCGGTCACCCCGCCACTGTGCCAGGCATCGAGGCGGCACCGGTAGCCGGTATACCGGTGCACGGCCGGATCCGGCAGCAGCGTGAAGACACCATCGGTCCACCGTTGTGCCGTATTCGTACCCACCGAACGGCCAGAATTAAACGGGCTAAATAGTGCAAGACTATTATATGTGACGATTGTCGGTGGGCGGGACATCGATCGTGTGGTTGTTTGGTGACCAGTAGGTGAAGGTGCTGCTTCGGGCTCACCTGCGGCGGCCATACCCGTCCGGAACGGGCAGGCCCGGGCCCGGGGTTGGGTGGTGGTCGGTGATCCGCGGCAGTCGCAGCGTGCGCCTCAACCCTGCCCGGCTCGTCGCGCAGCGTCACGGGGAGCTGTGGAGAGGCATGCGGTGATGGCTGCGCGAGTGAACGTCCGGTCAGAACGGCCTCCCGCATGATCGCCCTGCGGATCTACCGCGCGCTGCCCCCACCTGTGCGGCGTCGACTGGTCAACCTGCTCCCCGCGCACCGGCGGATGGGGGTCGTACGTACCCTCTCCGGACCGCGCGGGGGCGGCACCGTCCATCCGCTGGGTGCCCGGGTGACGGTCCCCGATGGTGGCGTCCGTACCCGGGCCGAGGTGGTCGCCACGGCCACGCCGTTGGAGCTGTGGCACCGCAACCTGACGGCGGTCACGAGGGCCCTGGAGTCAGCCGGGATCGACTACCACTGCCTGCGTAACGACGACTTCCTCCGCAGCTCGGTCGCGGTTCTCGACGACCACCGTGCCGCCGTCAGTCGGCTGGTGCGCTCGGCACCCGCGCTGGAGGGCGCGCACGTCCGGGTCGTCGAGGTGCTGCCCAGCCGGGATCAGCCGGAGGCGGCGCCGGCAGAGGTGTTCCAGATCTGGTTTCCGGTGACCGACGCCCGGGCGGGTGTGGTCCTCGGCGCGCAGTTCGCCTGCGAGGTCGAGTTCTGGACGCGACACGACGACGTGGTCCGCGCCCCCCGGCACAACGCGGTGATCGACGAGGCGCCCGCCGGGGCGGAGCCGGTCCGGGTCGCCGCCGCGCTGCTCAGCCACTTCGTGCCCGAGGCCGACGACCACACGTACCGCACCCGGCGTGATCTCACCGTTCGTGCCCCGGACCGGGTGGGCTTTCCGATCGACGCCGTCTACACCTGGGTGGACGGTTCGGACCCGGAGTGGTTGAAGCGGAAGATGGCCGCACTCGGCACTCCCGACGGTCCGCTGCACGCGATCGCGGCGAACACGTCGCGCTACCACAACAGGGACGAGCTGCGGTATTCGATGCGCTCGCTGCACAGCTTCGCACCGTGGCTACGCCGGATCTTCCTGATCACCGACAGTCAGTTGCCCAGCTGGCTCGACCCGAGCCACCCGATGGTCACCGTCGTGTCGCACGCCGAGCTCTTCGCCGACCTCGGCGGTCAGTCGTCGTTCAACTCCCACGCCATCGAGTCCCGGCTGCACCGCATCGACGGTCTGGCCGAGCACTTCCTCTACCTCAACGACGACGTCTTCCTGGGCCGTCCACTGCTGCCGACGCACTTCTTCCACGCCAACGGGATCGCGAAGTTCTTCCTGTCACCGGCGCAGTTCGGGCTGGGTGAGGCGAAGCCGACCGACGCGCCGGTGAAGGCTGCCGGCAAGAACAACCGCCGGCACATCCAGCGGCAGTTCGGCGTCACGATCACCCAGAAGATGAAGCACACGCCGTTCGCACTCCGGCGCAGCATCATGCGCCAGATCGAGGTCACCCTGCAGGCGGACGTGACGGCGACCGCCCAGCACCGCTTCCGCCATTACGGCGACCTCTCGATCCCGTCGTCGCTGCACCAGTACTGGGCGTACCTGACCGCACAGGCGGTCCCCGGCGACATCGAGTACGAGTACGCCGACCTCGGTCATCCCTCGACGCCCGCCCGCCTCACCGAGTTGCTCGCTCGTCGGCACCGTGACGTCTTCTGCCTCAACGACACCGACTCGGACCCGAATGCGTTCCAGGAGCAGGAGAGCATGCTGGCCGACTTCCTGCCGCGCTACCTGCCCTTCCCGGCCCCGTTCGAGCTGCCCGACGACGTGATCGCCGAACGCCGGAAGCTCGGGGCCACCGACCTGTGGCGACAAGCTCGCGGCGCCGACCGGCGCGGCAGGCAGTTGGACGCGCCGACGACCCCCGCACTCCGGGTCGGCCGGCATGCGGACTCGGCCGTGGTGCACAAACCCCGGGTCGGCCCCCGGCTGGACGCGCCGACGCTACCCTCGGGCCGCATCGCCACCGGCCGGCATGCCGACCACCAGGCGGAGGATCGCCGCCCGGGACCGGACCTTCCGCCGCGGTAGAGCCGAAGTCGAGGTCCCCGCTGAGCGGGGACCTCGACAGGGGCCCCGCTCAGCGGGCCCGGTTGCGGATGCTGCCCCGCTCGAACTGACTGGCCACGGGGAAGTAGCTCTCGAGGAAGGTCATGACGATCCGGCCCTGCTCCGCCGCGTCGAGGTGACCGTGGTGGGTGTCGTTCAGGCAGAACGAGTCGTAGCTCCGGGTCGTCATGATCTGGGTCAGCTGCGGGTGCTCCAACGGCTCGCCAGTGTTGACGTAGCTCATCCGGATGCTGCCCGGCACGGACCGCCCGGTGAGGTAGCCGACGTAGTGGTGCAGCGAGGACGCGACCGAGACGTCCGAGTGGGACCGCAGCTGGGACGCGGCGGTGAGCTTCACGTCGTCGGCGAACTGCCGATCCAGGTCGTTGGCGACGCTGCGGGTCATCGCGTAGGGCGCGTGCAGCAGGCCATGGGTCAGCGTACGACCGAACGCGTTCCGGATCAGCTGGCGGTTGTTCTTGGCCGCGCTGAAGTTGAAGTCGTCCTCCGCCGCCACGTCGAGCATCGGGATCGGCGTCGGCGACAGGAAGAACTTCGCCAGGCCGGTCGGATCGAAGAACAGCGTCGGCCGGATCGGGCGGCCCAGGAAGAAGTCGTCGTTGAAGTAGATGAATTGCTCGGCGAGGCCGTCGATGTGGTGCAGTTGCGACTCGATGGCGTGTGAGTTGAACGTCGGCAGGGTGCCGCGTCCACCGAACAGCTCGCGGTGGTCGACGACGGAGACCCGGGGGTGGTCGGTGTCGAGCCAGGTCGGGGTCTGCCCCGCCGTCACCACGTAGATGTTGCGGACCCACGGCGCGTACATGTCGATGGAGCGCAGCGAGTAGCGCAGCTCGTCGCGGTCCCGGAAACGGGCCGACCCGTCCGCCGCCGCGAGCGGCTCCCGCCCCAGCTCCGCGAGGACCCGGTCCTTGGCCGCGCGCCACTGCGGGTCGTCGCCGTCCACCCAGGTGTAGACGACGTCGACCGGGAAGTCCACATCGGATACGAGTCGATGGGTGAAGGGCTCGATGGTGGGATGCTCCCGCCCCCGCACGGTCAGGGTGGCCGGTGTCATGGCCGCCACCGGGACGCTGGGGCCGAGCAGTGTGGGGCGGGTGGCGACCAGCGCCGAGCCGTCCTGCGACGGGGTCCAGAACTCGACGTCACAGCCGAGCGCGGGCCCGTACCGGAGGGTCCGCGACGACGACACCACCGGCTGGAACAGCCGCAGGCCGATGGCCTCGGCGGCCCGACTCTCGCTGGTGAGGCACGCGGCGAGGGTCACGGCCGTGACCTTGGCGCCCGTGGTGAGGGTCTCGGCGTAGAAGGGCGCGGCGGAGAACTCCTCCGCGAGGGCGGCGAACACCGCGTCGCGATGCTCCGGGGCGACCACCACCCGGTGTCGGACGCCGTGGTCGCGCGCCACCCAGTAGGAGATGCCATGTCTCCAGAGGAGATCGGTCACCGCGGTGAAGTTTTCGTGGGCGGCGTCGGCGGGCGTCAGGTCGTCCCGGACGACGCTGAGGCGGCCACCGGAGCGGACCAGCCCCGCGACGGTCTCCTGGATGCGCTCCTCGACGGCCGCCACGTCCAACCCGCTCGTGACCTGAGCGGGACGGGGAGCGGCGGGAGCGAAGCCGGCTCCGCCGGTGCGCCCGATCCACGCCGCGAGCCGGTCGGCACGCGCCTGTTCGCCCTCGGCACGCCCCGCGATCAGGTCCGCGTAGAGCTGCTCCCAGCGGTGCATGATCGGATCGATGCGGTAGTCCTCGGCGGCGCGCAGGGCGCTGGCGCCGAAGTCCTGCCGCAGGCGATCATCCGCGATGAGCCTCATCATCGCGTCGGCCAGACCGTCGATGTCGCCCGAGCTGACCAGGAAACCATTCGCGCCGTGGGTGATGATCTCGGCCGGACCGGTCTGGATGTCGTACGCCACCGCCGGCACGCCGGCCGCGAACGCCTCCAGCAGCACCAGCGGCAGTGCCTCACCGTCGCGCGAGGAGAGCAGCGCGATGCTGGTCTTCGACCACTCCTCGACCATCCGGCTGGTCGGCCCGAGAACCTGCACGTTGTCACTCAGACCGAGGTCGGCGGCGAGGCCGCGCATCTCCCCGAGCAGCGGGCCGTCGCCGAAGATCCGCAGCGTCCACTCCGGGTACGTGTCGGCGACCGTGCGGAAGGCGCGGATGGCGTGGTCGATGCGCTTCTCCGGCACCATCCGGCCCGCCACGCTCACCACCGGGTTGCGGAGGGTGGACCGAGGACGGAACCCGTCGGGGATGCTGTTCTGGATGACCTCGATCCGCGGGCAGGACGAGGCGAAGGTGTCGACGAACCAGTCCCGGGTGCGGTCGGTCAGTACCACCAGCGCGTCCAGTCGCGGGGCGAACTGGAACAGCGGCTCGCCGGTTCCGCCCCGCAACTGCGACGGCCGGTGCTCCTGATGCACCGTGACCACGGACGGCGGCGCCAGTGTGGTGGCCATGGCCATCAGCGCCGGCGAGGAGGAGACGAGCACGTCGGTGTCGAGCGACCGCAGCGCCCGGTCGATCTCCAGGTCGGCCAGGCGGCTGCCCTGCTTCTCCCACCGGGCCGGCATCAACCGGCTCGGGCTGCGGTACAGCGCCGCGTACGCCTCGTCGTCGACGCTCGTCGGGCGGGTCGGCCGCGGGGCCGGGCCGGTCAGGTCGACGAGGTACCGCATCCGTACCCGCTCGTCGGCCTGGAAGAAGCCCTCGTCGCTGGTGCGGTAGACGCTGATCACCTCGACCGTGTGACGTCGCGCGAGGTGGTCGGCCTGCGTGAGGATGGCGCGCTCCGTGCCGCCCATGGCATCGGCGGTCAGCAGGAGGAATGTGATCTTCAACTCGGGGTCCCCGTGAAACGTGTGAAGCGGAGGCAGGCCACCGCCAAATTGCCGGCTGCGGTGTAGTACGGGCGGTAACCAACGAACTGGTCGCCGTTGAGCGGCAGAACGGCCCGGCTGACGCGGAGGACCGTACGCGGGTCGGTGAGGTCGTGCAGGAACCGGCCGAGCCGGACCATGCGGGTGGCCGAGGTGCGCACCCACGCTTCCCAGATGACCTCCTCGCCCAGCTGGTCCGGCGCCAGGTCGGCGAGGGGTACGACGAACTCGAAGTCGTCGCCGACCGGCGCGATGGGCACGACCACGTCGGCGCCACCGCCCCGCGGCGTGAAGACGATCGCCGGAGCGTCCTGCGGCCGTACGCCGACGAACCGGGCCCGGATCCGGGCCTCGGCGTGGCCGGTCGCGAGCTGGACCACCTCGGCCCGGGCGCGCGCGGAGGTGACGGTGAGCTGTGCGAGCCCGTCGCCGCTGCGCCCCGGCCGGTACAGCCAGCCGGACACCGGGTGCGGCGGGTTGCCCACGGTCGGTCCGTCCCGATCCGGGGTCTCCTCGACCGTCAGGGAGAAGCGACGTTCACCCGCCGGGCCGGCGTCCACCGCGAGCCCCACCGACCAGGTGCCTTTGCTCAGCGCAATCTCGTCGGTGGAGTCACCGAGACGGGCCACCGCCTCCACGGCGAGTCGACCGGCCTCCCGCCGGACCCTCGCCGGGCAGCGGAGCGTGTCGCCGTCGCGGACGAAGAAGATCTCGGCCCGGTCGGTCGGTTCGGTGCCGGCCGGCAGCACCGCGTGCACGTGCAGCGTGCGCCCGTCGAGTACGGCGAAGAAGTCGCAGTCGGCCGGCGGCAGCCCGGCCACCGGGTCGTGCCGCAGGCGGGTGACCCGCTCGACGAGCCGGTCGGTGACCAGACCGGCGCGGCGGCGGGCACCGTACATCGCCTGCAGCAGGCGGGGCTGCGCCATCCGGTTGGCCGGGTTCATCGGACCCACTCGGGTTCGTCGGTCGTCCCGTCGACGCCGCCCGGCGTGGGGGCCTGCTCACCGGTGACCGCGGCGGCCTGCGGAAGGTACGTCGCGGCCCGCGCCGTCGCCGTCATCCGCGCCCGCTCCGCCTCGACCTCGGCCGGGAGCTCGAACGGCGCCCGGAACGGGAAGTACGCCGAAAGGAAGTCGGTCAGCATGGCGAGCTGCTCGGAGAGGAGGACCTCGCCCGAGTCGGTGTCGTTGAGGCAGAACACGTCACAGTGCCGCCGGGCCAGCAGGGTGGCCAGCTTCACCGGGGTGGACGGGTCGGCCAGGTCGGCGTACGTGTAGCGGATCGACCCGGGCACCGCCTGACCGGAGAAGAACGACCAGTAGTGCTGCAACGAGGACGGGATCGAGAGATCCTTCGGGTGCCGGAACTGATGCCCGGCGGTGCCCACCACCTCGGCCGGCAGGTGCCGCTCGATGTCCTCCAGCACGCTTCTGCGCAACGGGTACGGGACGTGCCGCATCTTCTGCGTGATGGTGCGCCCGAACCGTTCCTCGATGTGCCGGCGGTTGTTCTTGCCGGCCGCGGTCACCGGTGCGTCGTAGACGGTCGCCGGGCCGACGTCCAACTGGGCCGGCGACGGAAAGAACTTCGCGATGCCGTTGGCGTGGAAGAACGTGGTCGGGAGCAGCGGGCGCCCGAAGAACATGTCGTCGTTGACGTAGATGAAGTGCTCGCTGAGGCCCGGGATGAGGTGCAGCCGGGACTCGATGGCGTGCGAGTTGAAGGTCGGCAGCTGGCCGGTGTCACCGAAGATCTCGCGGTGGCGCACCACCCGCACCATCGGGTGCTCCACGTCCAGCCACGGCGGGACCTGGTCGTCGGTCACCAGGTAGATCTGTCGGACCCACGGCGCGAACGACACCACCGAGCGCAGTGAATACCGCAGCTCGTCGCGGCTGGCGTAGCGGGAGGCGTGTGCGCCGACCAGATTGATCTCGGCCTGCCCGTGCTCGCGCAGGGCCGCGTTCTTCCGGGTCTGCCAGTCGCTGTCGTCACCGTCGACCCAGGTGTAGACGAGGTCGATCGGGAAGGTGATGTGCTCGTGGCCGAGGCCGGCGAACTCGGCCCGGGTGCGGTAGGTGGCCGGTCCACCGGCCGGCACGAAGCGGCTGAGCTGGGACGCCGGGACGCGGATCGTCTCGCCCGTCTCCGGCACGGCAGTGGCGACCTGGTTGCCGCGCGGCGCTACGAGGTCCGCCTCGGGCTTCTCCGGCGGCGCGACCGTACGCCAGAACTCGACCTCGCAGGCGAAGGCGCTGCCGAGGACGGTGTGACCGAAGGGGTCGGTGACCGCGTGGAAGACCTGTGCGATGGCGTCGCGGTGGCTGGCGCTGACCTCGCGGCGGCCGGCGTCGACGAAACGCAGGGTGACCCCGTCGGTCGACATGGCCCGGGCGAGCACCTTGAGCACCTTCGCCCTGTGCTTGCGCGGCACGGCGATCGCGCTGCGCAGGTCGTCGGCGTGCCGTACGTGGAAACCGTCGATCCCGGCCTCGTCGAGCGCCCGGGTGACCAGGTCCAGGTTGCGCTGCCGCAGGGCCAGCGGCGTCGCCTCCTCGACGACCCGGGCATGCACCCGGTGGCCGTCGACATCCCGGACCTGACGCACCTCACCGGGCGCGGTCCGGGATCGGCGGGCGGCGGTGACCTGGGTCAACCGACGGACGAGCCAGAGCTGCCGCTGAGGCGGCACGAGCTGGATGAGTTTGTCCCGGTACGCCTTCGGCACCACCCGGTGAGGGCGCAGCATCATGCTCGACCGCCGTTCCGACGCGTCCGCGCGTCACTCGCGATCCGGCGGCGCGGGCGGGCCGGGCCACTCCGTTCCGACCGCGGAAGGGCAAAGATCACCCTGCGTCCCACGCCTTGCCCCCGTTTCCTGTCGTCGACCGGTGAGCGGTCGGCGTCGTCCCATGGCACTGTGCGGGCATGCCGCACGGGCGGCCGGCTCACCACGCCGGTCGCGCAGCGGAAAGGTACCAGTGCGATCTCCGCCGGAACACCCTCTCCTCACCTCGGGGCAACTGTCCGTTCGGATTACATCGGGCAAATGGTGCCATTTACCATTCACGACGTACCGTCGGTGCCGACGGCGAAACGTCACTGGGCGGACGAACAGGCCCGCCCCGCATCGGTGACCTGGTAGATCCGCACGTGGCCCTCCCGGTGGACCAGGGTCACCCGGTTGCTGTCGTCGAGCCGCTTCTGCTCGTAGTTCGCCCGCCAGCCCTTGTAGTCGCGGCCGCCCACCACCACGTACTCAATACCGAACCGGCGTACCGTGCAGCCCTGGTTCTTCGGCGCCTTCTTCTGGTTGACCAGCCAGCTGAACGCCCGCCACCGGTCCGTGTAGTTCTCCCGGCCCACCTTCTCGAGCGGCGGGATCCCGAACAGCGTCGGGACGCCGTAGTCGGCGTGGGCCCAGGACATGAACTGCCGGTGCCGGTCGTAAGCGACCACCTTGTCCGGCGGCGTGTGCTCGGCCAGCCACTCGAAGGTCCGGACGTACTCCTGCCCGACCGGCGCCCGCTGCACCATCGTCTTCCGCAGCGGACGCCACGTGTCGGGCACCAAGGCGAGCGACGCCAGACTCGCCACCACGACCGAGGCCGCGACCGCGGCGGGGACAGCGGATCCGCGCAGCGTCCCGGCACGGGCGACGAGCCGCACGAGCAGCCACTGGACTCCCAACCCGATGACGGTCGCGCCCGCCACGGTGAGCACCCCGTACACCGGGAAGATCATCGAACGGGGTCGTTCGGCGTCGCCGTACCAGAGGCCGGCCAGGGCCTGTGCGGCCGACGAGCCCGACGCGACGGTCCAGATCCCAAGGAGCGTGAACAGCACGCCGGCCAGCAGCCACGGGCGGGCCCAGCGCACCTGCGGCAGCACCAGCGACAGGGGAGACGCGAGCAGGCAGGCGATGACGATCCAGACGCCGACCTGAACGGCCAGCCCGTCGAGCTGGGCATTGTTGCCCGGCCCCGGGAAGCCCCACAGCACGTAGCGTTGCGGATCGGTGACCCAGTACTCGATCGCCTTGCCCCACTGGCCGAGCAGGTCGGGCGGCTCGGTGATCCGCTCACCGCCGGCGCCCAGGATGACGCCGATCAGGGGCAGGATCGGGACGAGGCCCGCGACGGCGGCCGCGCCGATGCCCACCGCGCTGCGGCGCCAGGTCAGGGCCCCCGGCACCACCAGGAGGAAACCGCTCGCGAGCACGCCGACGAAGAGGACGTCGTACGAGTGCATCATCACGATGCCGGCGCCCCCGAGGCCGGCCAGCAGACCCAGCCGTACCGGGTGTGGGCCGCGCAGGGAGAGTGCGAGCAGCAGGGCGACCCCACCGGCCAGACAGGGAGCGGTCTGCTCGTTGACCCGACCGGTGATCAGTGAGGTCCACATCGGGCCCAAAAAGGCCGGAGCGGTGGCGGCGGCGGCCGCGATCACCGGTCCCCCGCGGAGGATCCGGACGGCGGCGTAGATGCCGGCGACCAGGGCGAGCGGCCCGATGACGATCGCCCACGCGGTCATCGTCGTGCTCAGCAACCCGCCGGACAGGTGGGTCGCCTGCGCCCAGGCGACGTTCTCCGCCAGCGGATAGAACTCGCACGAGGTGACCGTGTCGGTCGAACCCGAACTGCACACCGAGGGAATGTCGACGCTGTTGGTGTCCAGAATGCGTCTCGCCATGTACCCGTGGTTCATCGCGTCCCAGCCGGGAGTGGCGACGAGTCGCCCCACCATCGCCCAGCCGTACGCAACGCTCACCACCGACGGCACGGCGACGGCGATCAGGTCGGCGCGGCGCGGCAGGACGGGCCGGATCCGGAAGCGCGACACCAGTGAGCGGCGTTGGTCGCCGTTCGTGTCGTCGGCGCAACGCTCGGCGGTCGGCTGCTGGTTGCCGGCCTTGCGCCGGCTCAGCAGCCGGGAGAGCGCGACCGCGGCGCCGGCCACGAGCAGCTCCGCGACGAGCGCCGCCGAGGCGCTGTCGGGCAGCCCGAGCGCGGGCAGCCAGGCCATCGCCAGCGCGATCAGGCCGAGGGTCAGGGCGGGGGCGGCCGCCCAGGCAACCCAGCGGTACCGCCCCGGCGGAAGCGCGAAGCCGAGCAGCGCCCCAGGCACGACGGCCACGAGAAGGGCGATGAGTGTGGTCAAGATTGGTTCCCTCCCGTGGGTCGCCGCACAGCCGCAGCGGCCGGAAGAGTACCGGAACAGAGGACGGTGGGCGGTACCCGCCTGTTGCCGAGTGTTGGCGCCGCCGTCGGGACGGTCGATGCCGCTGAGCCCGAAGGTCCCTCAGCACGACGGTGGCCGGCCGCGCCCTCCCCGGCTGCGACCGACCACCGCATTCTGGTGGCGCCTGGACTCAGTACGAGTAGCCGGAGCTGCCCGCGTCGTTCGACCCGCTGTCCGCCGGCGGGGCGACCGCCTTCGGCGTCGACGTGGGCAGGCAGCTGAGGTTCTTCTTGCCGTCCGGCTGGACCACGAACCACGTGCCGCCGACGGCCTGGCCCTTCCACTGGCCGGGCTTCTTGTCCCCGATGTAGCGGTACACCGGCCAGCCGCCGACGGTGAGCTGGCGGGTGCCGTCCTGGCGGGTCACGCTGCCGACCTTGTCGTCGGAGACGCCGGTGAGCTGCGGGTTGCCGTCGGTCAGCGCCGGCGGCCACACCTGCGCGCACTTGTCCACACAGTTCGACGCGGGCGGGTCGGCGGTGTCCTTGTCGAAGCGGTACAGGATCCAGCCGTCCTGGTCGGTGACCACGCTGCCCATCCGGGCAACCTTCTTGCCGATCAACTGCTCGGTCAGGTCGACGTCCGCGGGCGGCGGCGCGTCGGCGGCGGGAGCCTCTGCGGACGCCGAGGCCTCGGGTTCAGCCGCCGCGGTGGGCTCGGCCGCGGCGACGGCGACCGGCTCGGCCGCGCTCGAGTTCGCCCCGTCGTAACCCGCGGGAGCGCAGGCCGTTAGTGCGACCATCGCGCTCGCGACGATGACGGTCCGCTTCATCTGTGCCACGTGCCCTCCTCATTCTTGGCAGTTCACTCATAGGTACGGGAGGAGAGCTGTCAAGGTTGAAGGAGTAACAGTGGTCAATTTCACGTGAATTGATTGAACCGATCCGGGCACCCGTACGTGTGCCCGTACGCGGAACGGATCCCCGAAAACGACCATCAGCGCCGACCATTGTCATAATGGCCGGCGCCGATGCGGAACGCGAACCTACATGGGCACCGTGACCAGCGGGCTGGCCACCCCGTTGCCGTCCACCGACTGCACCTGGAGCTCCTTGATGTCGGCCACCGGAGCCGACGTCGAGGCGCTCAGTTCGAGACCCTGCGGACGGGTGTTGGTGCCATAGCCGCCATCCGGCACCAACCAGCTCGAAATGACCTCGGTGCTCGCGTTCTTGCGAACCACCACCAGACGGCAGGTCCGCGGGCCGGGCAGTCGCTGAAGGCTGAAATTGATCCGGGTGCCGTAATCCTTGGTGGCCAGGAACATCGTCGTCTGCACGCCCGTGGTCGGGTCGGTGGCGTCGAACTGGTCACCCTCCACCTCGTTGCCGCCGACCCCCGGGCCGGACGGCGCCCCGGTCGGCGCGCTCGTCGGCGGCTCGTTCCCCGGCGCGCTCAACGTCGGCTCGGCGAGCACCCCCTGCGGTTCATCGTCGGTCACGCTCACGAAGCCGAGCCCGGTCAGGCCACCGAAGACCACCACCGCCGCGGCGGTGGCGAGCAACTGGCGGAACCGGGTGCGTCGTCGGTCGGCGCGGACCGCGACCAACGTCCGGTCCAGCAGCGCCGGATCGGTCGCGGTCTGCTCCAACGCCATCATCGTCTCGCCGTCGATGCCGGAGAGGAGCCCGACGACCGGCACCATCGTCTCCAGCTCGGCGGCGCAGGCCCAGCAGGTGGCGAGATGCTCCTCGAACCGCTCGGTGTCCTGCTCGTCGAGGACGCCCAGCGCGTACGCGGCGACGTCCATGTGGTCTGGCCGGCTCATTCTGTCACCCCCCGCTCCTGCAGAGCCGTGCGAAGCGCACGCAGCGCGTAGTAGACCCGCGACTTGGCGGTGCCCAGTGGAAGCCCCAACTCCTCGGCGGCCTCCGGCACCGTCCGCCCCCGGAAGTACGTCGAGATCAGGATCTCGCGGTGCGACTGACTCAGCGTACGCAGGGCGTCCGCCACGGTCATGGTGCGCAGCACCCGGTCGGTGCTGTCCGCCTCGGCGAACGCGGTCAGGTCCCGGTCGTACGTCTCCGGCGGCCGGGCCTGCTCGCTGCGGTGCTCGTCGATCGCGATGCGGCGGGCCACCGTGACCAGCCACGGCCGCAACGAGCCCTGCCCCTGCGCACCGAGGCGGTGCGCGTTGCGCCAGGCCCGCAGCAGCGTCTCCTGGACGATGTCCTCCGCGCGCTGCCGGTCCCCCCCGGTGAGCCGCATGACGAACATCAGCAACGGGCCGGCGTGCTCGGCGTAGAGCAGCCGGATCAACTGGTCGGAGTGGCTCGCCTCGGTTGACGTCGCCTGATGGCGCCCGGGCGCCGGTCGCGGCGTCACCGGACCATTCTGGCGAGAGGTCGATCGTGCGTCGACCCTCCGGGCAGACGACGTCGGCCGCGACGAGGACCGTGCGGACATCCAGTCCGCGCGAATCGCATCGCCATGCCAACCGGCCGCCACCGCATGCATGCAGACCTCCGGGATGTCCGTTGACCAACGCCGCCCACCAGGCGGGCCGCCCGGTGGTACGCAGCGCCGCCCCGAGCGGATCAACAAACCGCGAAAAAAGTTCTGCGATACCGCTCGGTGAGCCGGTCAGCGGCGGACGGAGAACAGGCCCGGCGGTGGCGGGTCGGAGCCGGTGGCGTCGGCGTCCCGCACCACGGGCGCGCCGCCGGCGAAGCGGTCCAGCTCGTCGCCGGCCACCACCCGGCCGGGGAACCAGTCGCCGGCAGCCCGCCGGGTCAGCTCGGCCACCGGCGGCGTCGTCCGCCCGGCGACCAGCACGAGGTTGCCGTACCGACGCCCGCGCAGCACGGCCGCGTCCCCGACCAGGCAGGCCCGGGGCAGCACCGAACGGACCGTGGCGACCTGCCCACGGGCGTGCCGCAGCGGCGGGCCGTCGGCGAGGTTCGCCAGGTACCAGCCCGCCGGGCGGAGCACCCGGGCCACCTCGGCCGCGTACTCCACTGAGGTGAGGTGGGCCGGGGTGCGAGCGCCGGCGAACACGTCGGCGACCACCACGTCGTAGCTGGCGTCCCGGGTGGCGGCCAGCACGGCCCGGGCGTCCTCGACCCGGACCCGCAGCCGGGCATCGGCCGGCCACGGCAGCGCCCGGCGGACCAGCTCCACCAGCGCCCCGTCCACCTCCGACACCCGCTGCGTGGAGCCGGGCCGGGTGGCGGAGACGTACCGGGGCAGCGTCAACGCCCCACCGCCGAGGTGCAGCACCCGCAGCGGCTCGCCGGCCGGCGCGATCAGGTCGATCGCCGCGGCCAGCCGCCGGACGTACTCGAACTCCAGATGGGTGGGATCGTTCAGGTCGACGTGCGACTGCGGCGCGCCGTCCAGCAGCAGCGTCCACGAGCCGGGACGGTCCGGATCCGGGATCAGCTCGGCCTGCCCGGTGTCCACCTGCTCGACCACCCGGTCACCCGCCCGCTTGCGTCCCATCTCGACCAGTATCCGCGGTCAGCGGGCCGCTCGGGCCGCGGCCGTCAGCGCGCGGTGCAGCAACCGGGAGTCGCCGAGCAGGGCCCGCAGCCGGCGTTCCAGGCCGGCGATCGGGATCAGGTTCTGCGGAGCCCGCGGGTCCTTGTACGGGGTGGAGGCGAACCGGGGCAGGGTGACCAGCGACAGGTCGGCCAGCTCGATCGCCGCCTCGACGGGCAGGTCCGCGGAGCACTCGACCCGGACGATGCCGGCCCACGGTGCGCCGACGGCCACCGGCAGCCGCAAGTACCACGACCAGCCGCCCCACGCCGTGCCCAGCCGGAACACGGGCGAGCGCTCACCGGGCGTCAGACCGGTCACCACCGCGGTCAGCCGGGCGTCCAGGTACTGGCTGTGCTGGGTCTTGATGTAACCCAGCGTGCGGGGCAACTGCCGCCGGCTGCGCAACGGGCCGTCCACCACCAGCAGGTCGCCGTCGACCCGGGCGGCGTCGGAGACCGCCACCTCCAACGCGGTCAGCGGGCCCTGCACGGCCGCCGGCAGCTTGGCCAGCTCACCGGTGCCGCCCACCCGGTGCACCGGGTAGCGGATCGCCCCCGCCACCACGTCCTGCGCCGACGGGCTCGCGGTGAACAGGCCCCGGCCGACCCGGGTGCCGGCCAGCTGCGCCGCACCCTGGCCCAGGTCGCAGCGGACCACCCCCGCCGCGTACGAGGCGGCCAGCCCGGGGAACGACCCGCCGTCGGCCTCGGCCGTCCAGATGCTCGCGTCGATGCGGCGTACCCCGTCGACCAGCAGCACCACGTCCGGCGCCCGCACGCCCGGCCGTACCCCGATCGCCCGCCAGTCCACGGCCGGCAGCTCCACGTCCGCGTCGACCTGCGCGCTGCTCGGTGCGGCCGGCCCGGCGGCGGAGGCCTCGAACGACGCCCCGTACGCCGGGTCCCACGAGTCGACGAAGAACGCGGCGTCGCTCACCGAGTGGCCCTTGCGTTCGCGGCTGCGGGGCTCCGCCGCGCTGCGCTCCTCGCGCTCACCGGCCGGTCCGTTCCACGCGCGCCGAGCGGGCATCCTTGCGCACCTCGAAACGGACCGGAATCCGTTCGGCCAGCGCCGGCACGTGGGTGACCACGCCGACCATCCGGTCGCCCCGGGCGGCCAGGTTTTCCAGGGTGGCCGCCACCGTGTCCAGGGTGGCCGCGTCCAGCGTGCCGAAGCCCTCGTCCAGGACGATCGACTCCAGGCTCGCCGCCGTGGTCGACATCCCGGCCAGCTGCTCGGAGAGCGCCAGCGCCAGCGCCAGCGACGCCTGGAACGTCTCGCCGCCGGAGAGCGTGCGCACGCCCCGGCGCAACCCGGCATCGTGGTGGTCGACCACGAAGAACTCACCCTTGTCGTGCACCAGCTCGTACTGCCCGCCGGAGAGCTCCCGCAGGATCCCCGACGCGCCGTCGACCAGCAGGTCCAACGCCTCGGCCAGCAGCCACCGTTCGAAGTTGTTGGCCCGCAGGTGCCCGGCCAGCGCGCGGGCCACCTGCGCCTCCCGCTCGTGACCGGCGCGCTGCTCGCGCAGCGTCCCAGCCTGCTCGCGGCGCTCCCGTAGCCGACGCCGCTCGGCCTCGGCCCGCTCCACCGCCACGGTCGCGGCGTGCACCGGGTCGTCCGCGACGGGCACGTCGGCGGCGGCGAAGATGCCGGCGATGCTCCGCTGCACCGCGTCGGCCGCCGCCTCGGCCTCGGCGACCACGGCGGCCCGGCCGGCCCGGTCGGCGCGGCGGCGGTCCGCCTCGGTGGCCGCCCAGCCGGTCAGCGCCGCCCACGCGGCGGCGACATCGTCCCGGTCGGTCGCGGGCGGGCCGAACCGGGCCAGCCCGTCACGGGTGGTGTCGAAGCCCCGCCAGGCCGCCCGCAGCCGCTCCTCGGCGGCGTCCACCCCGGCGCGGGCCTGGCGGGCGGCGTCCCGGCCGGCCCGAACGGCGGTCGCCGCCTCCTCCAGCGCGCGCCGCAGCCGGGCATGCTCGGCCAGCTCCCGGCGCAACACCGCCGGCTCGGCCGCCCCGGAGAGCTGCCCGGCCAGCTCGGCCAGCCGGGCGTCCAGATGCTCCTGCCGGGCCCGGGCCTGCACCAGCAGCCGTTCCAGGTCGCGTGCCGCCGCGTCCCGCTGCTGCACGACCACCTGGGCGGCCTTGGTGGCGGCCCGCGCCGCCTTGCCGGCCGCCGTGGCGGCGGCCACCGCCGAGTCGGCCGGCACCGCCGGCACCTCGGCCACCGGCTGCGTGCAGACCGGGCAGGCGGCGCCCGGATGCAGGTGCACCCGCAGGCTGACCGCCAGGTCGGTGGCCTTCGCCTCCTCGTGCGCCCGGAAGGCCGCCTCCAGCTCCGCCTCGGCCCGCTCGGCGTCGGCGCGGGCGGCCGCCAGCGCCGCCACCGCCGCGGCGTGTTCGTCGTTCGCCGCGGTCACCGTCGCGCGGACCGTCTCGGCCTCGCCGGTCAGCCGGTCGCGGTCGTCGTACGCCCGCAGCAGCAGCCGCAGCGCGCTCTCGTCCCCGGCGCCGGCCAGCTCGCCGCGCAGCTTCTCCTCCCGCTCCTCGGCCAGCGACACGCCGGTGGCCGCCGCCTCGGCCTCGGCCCGCGCCGCGGTCACGGCAAGGGCCACCTCGGCCACGCCGCCCGGCGCGCGCACGCCGGTCAGCACGGTGAGCTCGTCGTCGAGGGCGGTCAGCGCCGCCGCCGCCTCGCGCGCGGTGGCCCGGGCCGCCGCCAGCTCCGGCACGGCCGCGGTCACCGCGGCGGCCAGCTCGGTCATCCGGCCGACCCGGGCGTCGGCCTCGGCCAGCGCCTCGTCGTCCACGCCGGTCAGCCCGGCGAGCAGCTGGTCGACGGCGTCCAGTCGGGCCTCCGCCTGCGCGGCGCGCGCCGTCGCCCGCTTCTGCACGTCCTCGTAGACGCCGAGGCCGAGCAGGTTGACCAGGATCTGCTGCCGGGTCGCCGGCTTGGCGTGCAGGAAGTCGGCGAACTGCCCCTGCGGCAGCACCACACAGCTGGTGAACTGCTCGTACGGCAGCCCGACCGCCTCCAGCACCGCCTGCTCCATCTCGGCGGGGGTGCCGGCCACCACCTCGCCGAGGTCCTCCGGGCTCAGGCCGGTGTCCAGTTTGGTCACGTCGAAGCCGGCCGGCATCAGCTGCAACCCGGCGTTCGCGGTCTTGACGTTGCCCCGGCCGTCCCGGCGCACCACCCGGGTGGCCACGTACCGGGCGCCGCCGGACTCGAAGACCAGCCGAACCCGGGCCTCGGTCGCCGACGGCGCGAGCGCGTTGGCCAACCCTCGGGTGCCGCCCCAGCGGGGCACCGTGCCGTAGAGGGCGAAACAGATGGCGTCCAGCACGGTGGACTTGCCCGAACCGGTCGGGCCGATCAGGGCGAAGAAGTCGGCGTCGGTGAAGTCGACGGTGGTCTCGTCCCGGAAGACCGTGAACCCGGCCATGTCCAACCGCATCGGACGCATCAGTGCTCGACCTCCTCGAAGAGCTCGTCGAAGAGTTCCCGGACACCCTCGTCGGCGTGCCCCCGGCTGTCCAGGTAGTCGGCGAACAACTCCCGGGGCGAACGCCCCGAGCGTTGCGCGATGCGCGCGCCGCTGCCCGGCGCGGCGAGCAGCTCCGGGTCGATCCGGATCTCCAGGGCACGGGGGAGCAGCTCCTGGATCTCCTCGCGCAGGCCGGCGCGGGGCTGCTCCCGCACGTACACCCGCAGCCAGGCGTCCGGCGCCTCGAGCTCGGCGAGCTGGGCCAGGGTGCCCCGCACGGTGCGCAGCGCGCTCGCCGCGGTCACCGGCACCTCGCGGACCCGGGCGGCGGTGCTGGCGGTCACCTCGACCATCGTCACGGAGGGCACGTTCTCCTGCTCGCCGAAGTCCACCGCGAGCGGGCTGCCGCTGTAGCGCACCGGGCAGGGGCCGATGACCCGTTGCGCCCGGTGCAGGTGGCCCAGTGCCACGTAGTGCGCGGTGGCCGGGAAGACGGTGGCCGGCACGGCGTAGCCGAGCACGGTGTGCGCGTCCCGCTCGCCGCCACCGGTGGTCGCGCCGGTCACGGTGACGTGCGCGGTGACCAGGTGCACCCGGTCCGGCTCGGTGAAGCCCTCGGTGAGTCGACCCAGCACCCGGCCCAGGTGGTCGGCGTACGTCTGGTTGGCCTCGGCGGCGGTCAGCTCGTACATCTCCAGCGCGCGCACCGCGTACCGCTGAGACAGGAACGGCAGCGCGGCCAGCTGCCACCGCTCGCCACCGGCGGTGGTGCCGTCGATCACGTGCTCGTCCGGGTTTTCGCGTACCCCGCCGCGCAGCGTGATGCCGGCGGCCTCCGCCCACGGCCGCAGCGCGTCCAGCGCCGGGCCGTTGTCGTGGTTGCCGCCGATCGCGACCACGTCCGCGCCGGTGCGGCGCAGCGCGGTCAGCGCCCGGGTGACCAGCCGGGTCGCCTCGGAGGTGGGCGCGGCGGTGTCGTAGAGGTCACCGGCGACAATGACCAGGTCCGGTTGCTCGGCCCGGGCGATGTCGATCACCCCGGCCAGCACCGCCTTGTGCTCCTCGGCCCGGGACTGCCCCTTGAGCACCTTGCCGACGTGCCAGTCCGAGGTGTGCAGGATCTTCATGGCTGTGCCGGCCCCCTAGAACGGGATGTCGTCGTCGGTGCCGCCGCCAGAGCCCACGACGGCGAACGGGTCGGCGGACTGGGTGATCGAACGCAGCGTCTCCGACGGCGCGCGGCCCGCCTCGGAGACCCGGGTGGCCCAGGCCGGGAACGGGAACTCCAGGCAGAGCGGCACCGGGATGTCCGGCTGGTTGACGAACATGGTGCCCGGCTTGGCCAGCAGCGCCCGTTGCCGCTGCGCCGGCGGCAGGAAACCGTACTCGGGGCGGGAGGCTTCGGCCGGGTCGAGCCGGCCGACCACCCGGATCGCCGAGTTGGTGACGATCCGCCGCTCCACCTCGCTCGCCGTCTGCTGGGCGCCGATCAGGATCACGCCGAGCGAGCGGCCTCGCTCGGCGATGTCCAGCAGCACCTCCTTGATCGGCGAGGAGCCCTCGCGGGGGGCGTACTTGTTGAGCTCGTCGAGGACGACGAAGAGCAGCGGCTTGGCGGTGCCGGACTTCTCCTTGCGCTCGAACTCGCTCTTGAGCGTCACACCGACCACGAACCGCTGGGCGCGGTCCGGCAGGTTGTGCAGGTCGACCACCGTGACCTGTGCCGACTCGCTGGTGTTGATCGAGTGCGGGCGACGGGTGGCCAGGTCGCCACGGATCAGCCGGGCGAGGTCCTTCTTGCTGCCGATCAGCCGCCGGGCGAAGGCGTTGACGGTGCCCAGACCGACCGCGCTGCCCGCCCAGTCGGAGCGGGTCTCGTCGTCGTTGAGCTGGTCGACGATGTGGTCGACCAGGTCGCCGTAGGAGCCGAGCCGGACCCCGTCGATGCTCACCCCACCGTCGGCGGGTTGGGCGTAGCGGGCCAGGTGCGCGGTGACCGAGTGGACGACCATCGTGTACTGCTGGCGCTCGTCGTCGGCGTCGGCGAAGACGTACGGCAGCAGTCGGTCGGCGCAGAACTCGCTCAGCGTCCAGTAGAAGGCGTCGACGCCGGTGAGCCGGCTGCTCACGTCCGGCGTGCCGGCCGAGTCGCCGACCCGCGGCGGGGCGTAGACCCGCACGTCGGGGAAGGCGCCGGCGGTCAGGCCGAGCTTCGCGTACGCCGCGCGGGTGGGCTCGTCGAGCCGGGTGTTGGGGTGGTCGAGGAAGAGCAGGTCCTCGCCCTTGACGTTGAAGATCAGCGCCTTGGCGTTGACCGCGTCGCCGCCCAGAACCCCGGAGCGGAAGACCGAGTAGAGCAGGAAGGTCGCGAAGCTGGTCTTGGTGGCCACCCCGGAGATGCCGGAGATGGAGACGTGCGCGCCCCGGCTGCCGTCGAGGAAGTCGGCGTTGAGGTAGACCGGCACCCCGTCGCGACCCATCCCCATCGGGATTCGCCGCTCCATCCGGTCGAAGTGCAGCGCGCGGGCCCGCGCGTCGCCCTCGGCGCGGTGCACCACCGCCCCCGGGGTCGGCGGCACGTAGAACTCCGGGTCGACCCGGGTGGTGGTCACCTCGGCCGCCTCCTGCACCTGCGCCGGGAGCGTGCCGTCGGCGATGGCGAAGACGTCGGAGTCGAACTGGGCGCCCTCGTGCCGGGCCCGGACCTGGGTGACCACCCCGGCGATCGTCACCGGCTCCCGGTCCGGCAGCTCACGCCGCGTCACCACCACGTCGTCGAGCTGGAGGTAGCTGCCGGGGGCCACGGCCGTCCAGAACTGCAACGGGGTGGCGTCGGCGGTGCCCAGCACCCGGCCGACCGGCTCGCCCGGGCTGTCGAGGCCGGCGTCGGTCATCGGGCGACTCCGGTCGGTCGGGCTTCACGGTCGAGGCGCATGACGTGCATCCTGCCCGAGGAGTACGACAGGTCGCCATGCGACGCGGCGGACGACACCATCGCTCGTCACATCCACGACGCTGGGTGTCTGGTCGGCGACTGGCCGTTGCCGACCCGGGTGTCACTCGCGGGCGTGGCGGAGCATGAGGACGCCGTCGTCGGCTGCGAGCACGTGCCGCAGCGGGAGCTGCCGGGGCGGCGTGGCGTCGCCGGCGATGATCCGGGCCGGTCCGGGGCCGGCGAGCAGCGGCGAGACGGTGAGGCACAGCTCGTCCACCAGGTTGGCGGCGGTGAGCGCGCCGAACAGGTGCGGGCCGCCCTCGCAGAGCAGCTGGGACAACCCGCGCCGGCGCAGCTCGTCGAGCCCGGCGGCCAGGTCGACCCGGTCGGTGCCGCAGCGCAGCACGTCGGCGACGTCGGTCAGCCCCGGTGGTGGGTCGACGCCGGCGTGGGTGAGCACCACCGGCCGGACGGGCGCGTCGGCGAAGGCGGCCTGCGCCGGGTCCAGGTCGAGCGCGCCGGAGACGACCACCAGCGTCGGGTACTCGGCCAGTCCGTTATCGCGGCGCCAGGCGCGGCGGCGTTCGTCGAGCCGGACCGCCCGGTAGTCCTCGTGGCGGAGCGTGCCGGCGGCCACCACCAGCGCGTCGCAGAGCATCCGCAGCAGACCGAAGACCCGCTTGTCCGGCTCGCCGGAGAGCCCGGCGGAGTAGCCGTCGACGGTGACCGCGCCGTCCAGGCTCGCGACGAAGTTGACCCGAAGTCGGGGCTGGTCGGCGCGGCCGTAGAGCACGGTCAGCGCGGCGTCGTCGAGCGGTAGCGCCGACGGCTCGGGCCAGAGCCGCCGGATCGGGATTCCGACGGTCATTCGCTGGCCGGACCGGTGACCGGAGGGGTCGGTGGGGCGGTACGGTGCTGGCAGTCGCACCAGTTCCGGCCCGGGCATTCGTCGTGTCGCCGGGCCCGGCACGCTCGGCAGATCATGCTGGCAGCCTAAGCCGCGGGAGGACAGGACAGCATGCCGCGTCAGATCTTCCAGCTGAAGATGTCCCTCGCCGGCGTCCGTCCGCCGGTCTGGCGCCGGGTGCTCGTTCCGGCCGGCTACACACTGGATCGGCTGCACCGGGTGGTGCAGCACGCGATGGGCTGGCGGGACTGCCACCTGCACTCGTTCGACATCGACGCGGTGCAGTACGGCGAGCCCGACCCGGACGGCGAGCTGGCGCTGCACGACGAGCTGGACGTTCGGCTCGACGCGGTGCTCGGCAAGGGCAGCCGGTTCACCTACACGTACGACTTCGGCGACTGGTGGGAGCACGACCTGGTGGTCGAGGACGCGCTGACCGCCGACCCGGAGGAGCGGTACCCGGTCTGCCTGGACGGCGAGCGGGCCTGCCCGCCGGAGGGCATCGGCGGCCCGTCGGGTTACCGGGCACTGCTGGTGGCGCTGGCCGATCAGGGTGATCCGGCTGACGTCGACCCGGCGCATGCCCTGCTGCGCGACTGGGCGGGCTCCACGTTCGACCCGTCCCGCTTCGACGTCGACCGCGCCGGCACTCTGCTGCGCCGCTTCTGCTGACCCGGCGGCGCCCGCCGCGACGGGCACCGCTGTGAGCCGCCGGCCGAGGTGCCGGGAATCTCGCGTTTTCGGGTGACCCGCCCCAGCGGTCGATGGCGGTAACGATCTGGGAACGCTCCCATCGCCCTATTGACACCCCCGTTACCCGCCGGCAATCTCATGGGAGCGCTCCCGGATGCAGCGCGGGTCACCCACGTTCCTCCGTCCGGCCGCCGGCAACCGCCGGCGGCCGACCCGGCGCGGCAAGCACCCCCCACCACAACCACCCAGCCTCACCACCGGAAAGAGGGGTCAGCGAATGAGTGTCACCACGCGGCGTACCCGCCTGGCGGCCGCTGCCCTGGCCGCGATCACCGCAATCGGCGGTCTCGCAGCCTGCGGCAACGACGATGACAAGCCGGCGGCCGGCGAGAAGCCCGCCAAGCTGGTCGTCGACACCTTCGGCGAGTTCGGCTACGACGAGATCGTCAAGCAGTACGAGAAGGACACCGGCATCAAGGTCGAGCTGCGCAAGACCGCACAGCTCGGTGAATACCGGCCGAAGCTGGTCCGCTACCTGGCCACCGGCAAGGGCGCGGCGGACGTCACCGCCCTGGAAGAGGGCATCCTCAACGAGTTCAAGGCCAACCCGCGCAACTGGGCCGACCTCGCGCCGCTGGTCGCCGACCACTCCAAGGAGTACCTGCCCTGGAAGTGGGAGCTGGGCAAGGCGCCAGACGGCCGGCTGATCGGCCTGCCGACCGACGTCGGCAGCCTCGCCGTCTGCTACCGCAAGGACCTGTTCCAGGCGGCCGGCCTGCCCACCGAGCGCGACCAGGTGTCGGCGCTCTGGCAGGACTGGAAGGGCTTCCACGACGCCGGTCTGAAGTACAAGCAGGGCAGCGGCGGCAAGGCGTTCATCGACTCGATCACCGCCGTCTCCAACGGTGTGCTCTTCCAGCAGAGCGGCGATCTGTTCTACGACAAGGAGAACAACATCATCGCGGACACCAGCCCCGCGGTGAAGAACGCCTGGGAGACCGCCACCTCGATGGCGGACATCTCCGCCAAGGCGCAGACCTGGTCGCCGGAGTGGTCGGGTGGCTTCAAGCAGGGCACCTTCGCGGCCACCTTCTGCCCGTCCTGGATGCTCGGCATCGTCTCGGACAACTCCGGTGCGGCCAACAAGGGCAAGTGGGATGTCGCGGCCGTGCCGGGTGGCGGCGGTAACTGGGGCGGCTCGTGGCTCGCGGTTCCGGAGCAGAGCAAGTACCCCAAGGAGGCGGCGAAGCTCGCCGAGTACCTGACCAACGCCAAGAACCAGGTGGAGGCCTTCAAGGCCAAGGGCCCGCTGCCCACCAACCTGGAGGCGCTGAAGAACGACGCGTTCCTCAGCTACACCAACGAGTACTTCAGCAACGCGCCGACCGGAAAGATCTTCGGGGAGAGCGTCGCCAAGATCCAGCCGATCCACCTGGGTCCGAAGCACCAGGCGGTGAAGGAGAACGCGCTCGAGCCGGCCCTGCGGGCGTTCGAGAACGGGCAGGCCGGCAAGGCGAAGGCCTGGGAGCAGTTCACGAAGGATGCAAAGACTCAGGGTGCCTTCTGAGTGATTCCCTGCCGGTGGCGTTCGGGGCTTCCCGGACGCCACCGGCCGGTCCCCTCCGCGTAGCGCCCTGCGCGAGGGCCCCCGGGCCTCGCCGGAAAAGGAATTTCGCATGAGCCTGTCGGCCACGACGGCACCGCCGTCGCCAGCAGCACCGCCTTCTCCCGACGTCTCTTCCCGACGTAGCCGGGGAAGGTTACTCAACCGCCTCGATGTCAAGTACTCGCCGTACCTCTACATCGCCCCGTTCTTCCTGATCTTCGGCGCGTTCGGGCTGTACCCGATGGTGCGTACCGCCTGGATGTCGCTGCACGACTGGGACATGATCGGCGACCACTCGTTCATCGGCTTCGACAACTACACCCGGCTGGTGTCCGACGAGTACTTCTGGAACGCGCTGGTCAACACGTTCGGCATCTTCGCCCTGTCGACCATCCCGCAGCTGTTGCTCGCCCTCTTCCTGGCGAACCTGCTTAACCGGACCTTCCTGCGCGCCAAGACCTTCTTCCGGATGGCCATCTTCATGCCGAACGTGGTGTCGGTGGCCGCGGTCGCGATCGTCTTCGGGATGCTGTTCCAGCGGGAGTTCGGCCTGTTCAACTGGCTGCTCGGTTTCGTCGGTGTCGACCCGGTCGACTGGGACGGGCACCGGTGGAGTTCCTGGGTCGCCATCTCCTCCATGGTCAACTGGCGGTGGACCGGGTACAACACCCTGATCCTGCTCGCCGGCATGCAGGCGATCCCGAAGGACCTCTACGAGGCCGCGGCGATCGACGGCGCCAGCCCGTGGCGGCAGTTCTGGCAGATCACCCTGCCCATGCTCAAGCCCACCTTCATCTTCGTGGTCATCCTGTCCACGATCGGCGGCATGCAGCTCTTCACCGAGCCCCTGCTCTTCGGCAACGGCAACATCATCGGCGGCAACCAGCGGGAGTTCCAGACGCTGGCCATGTACATGTACGAGATGGGCATCGTGAACCTGAACACCGCAGGCTACGGAGCCGCAGTCGCCTGGGCGATCTTCATGATCATCGTCGTGGTGTCGCTGTTCAACTTCCTACTCGTCCGCCGCTCGGCCAAGTGAGGAGAGATCGATGATCTCGGCTTCCCAGCGCCTGTGGCGCACCAGCCCGCTGACCTACGTGGCGCTCGTCCTGGCGGCGCTGCTGTCGATCTACCCGTTCTACTACATGATGGTGATCGGCAGCCGCAGCCTGGACTCCATCAACGACGTGCCGCCGCCGCTGACCCCCGGCGGAGCGTTCGGTGACAACTTCGCACGGGTGCTCGACAACGACGCCGCCAACTTCCTCACCGGCCTGATGAACTCGATCATCGTCTCCTCGGTGGTCACCCTGTCGGTGGTGCTCACCGGTTCGCTGGCCGGGTTCGCCTTCGCCAAACTGCGGTTCAAGGGCAGCAACGCTCTCCTGCTGGCGATCATCGTCACCCTGATGATCCCGACCCAGATGGGCCTCATCCCGCTCTGGGGCATGATGCAGGACCTGGGGTGGTACGACACCCTCTACGCGGTCACCGTGCCGTTCCTGGTCAGCGCCTTCGGCGTGTTCATGATGCGGCAGTACGCCAGCCAGGCGATCTCCGACGAGCTGATCGAGGCCGGCCGGGTCGACGGGGCGAGCACGTTCCGCATCTACTGGAGCATCGTGCTGCCCGCGCTGCGCCCCGCCGCCGGCGTCCTCGGTCTGCTGACCTTCATGGAGACCTGGAACTCGTTCCTCTGGCCGTACGCCATCCTCACCCCGGAGAACCCGACCCTGCAGGTCTCGCTCTCCTTCCTCTCGTACGCCTACTACACCGACTACTCCCAGGTGTTCGCCGCCACGGCGATCGGCACCATCCCCCTGGTGCTCGTCTTTCTCCTGTTTGGCCGCCAGATCATCGGCGGGATCATGGAAGGTGCCGTCAAGTCGTGAGCAACCCCGCCCGCCCGCCCGCCGTCGGCGTCCTCGACGAGCGCCCCGGGCTGACCTTTCCGCCCGGCTTCCTGTGGGGCGCCGCGACCGCGGCGTACCAGATCGAGGGGGCGGCGGCCGGGGACGGTCGTACCCCGTCGATCTGGGACACCTTCAGCCACACCGACGGCCGGGTGGTCGCCGGGCACACCGGCGACGTGGCCTGCGACCACTACCACCGGCTCGGCGACGACGTCGCGCTGATGGCCGAGCTGGGCCTGAAGTCGTACCGTTTCTCGGTCTCCTGGCCCCGGGTGCAGCCCGGCGGCACCGGCGCGGCCAACCCGCAGGGCCTGGACTTCTACCGTCGGCTCGTCGACGAGCTGCTGGCGCACGGCATCGAGCCGTGGCTCACCCTCTACCACTGGGACCTGCCGCAGACGCTGGAGGACGCCGGCGGCTGGCCCGCCCGGGACACCGCCGCCCGCTTCGCCGACTACACCACGCTGGTCGCCGACGCGCTCGGCGACCGGGTGCGCTACTGGACCACGCTGAACGAGCCGTGGTGCTCGGCGTTCCTCGGCTACGGCTCTGCAGTGCACGCCCCCGGCCGGTCCAACGGGGCGGACGCGGTCCGCGCCGGGCACCACCTGATGCTCGGGCACGGCCTGGCCGTGCAGGCGCTGCGGGCCGCCCGGCCCAGCGCCGAGGTGGGGGTGACCGTCAACCTCTACCCGGTCGACCCGGCCAGTGACGCCCCCGCCGACGTGGACGCCGCGCGGCGGATCGACGCGCTGGCCAACCGGTTCTTCCTCGACCCGCTGCTGCGCGGGTCGTACCCGGAGGACCTGATGGCCGACCTGAGCACGGTGACCGACTTCGACCACGTACGCGACGGCGACCTGGCCACCATCGCCACGCCGCTCGACCTGGTCGGGGTCAACTACTACAGCCGGCACGTGGTCGCCGCCCCGGTCGAGGGCGTCGAGCCGGAGCCGTACTGGCGGGCGCCCTCCTGCTGGCCGGGCAGCGAGGACGTCCGGTTCGTCACCCGGGGCGTCCCGGTCACCGACATGAACTGGGAGATCGACGCTCCGGGCCTGGTCGAGACGCTGCGGCGGGTGCACGACGAGTACACCGACCTGCCGCTCTACGTCACCGAGAACGGCTCCGCGTTCGTCGACACGGTCATCGACGGAAAGGTCGACGACGTCGACCGGCTGGCCTACTTCGACGCCCACCTGCGCGCCGCGCACGAGGCGATCAACGCCGGGGTGCCCCTGCGGGGATACTTCGCCTGGTCGCTGATGGATAATTTCGAATGGGCCTGGGGTTACACCAAGCGGTTCGGCATGATCCACGTCGACTACGACACCCAGGTCCGCATCCCCAAGTCCAGTGCCAGGTGGTACGCCTCGGTGATCCGACGCAACGGTCTGGCCGCACAATAGGCTCGGGCCAGCCATCAGGGCGGTCCTGGTGTCCACCTCCCGCGGGTGGCACCGGGTCCGCCCGCCGTCGGAGGAGCAGACGATGACAACGCAGCGCACCCGGTCGCTCGGGCGCCCGACCCTCGATGCGGTCGCGGCGCGCGCCGGCGTCGGGCGGGGCACGGTCTCCCGCGTGGTCAACGGCTCGCCCCAGGTCAGCCCGGAGGCCCGGGCCGCGGTCCAGCAGGCCATCGCCGAGCTGGGGTACGTGCCGAACCGGGCCGCCCGCGCCCTCGTCACCCAGCGGACGGACTCCGTCGCGCTGGTGGTGTCCGAATCCGGCGAACGGGTCTTCACCGAGCCGTTCTTCGCCGGCATCGTGCGGGGGATCAGCTCCGGCCTGCTGGAGACGCCGATGCAGCTCTGGCTGGCCATGGCCCAGTCGGCGGTGGAGCGGGAACGGGTCGAGCACCACCTGACCAACCAGCACGTCGACGGCGTCCTGCTGCTGTCGTTGCACGACTCCGACCCGTTGCCGACCCTGCTGGAGGAGCGCGGCCTGCCCGCCGTGCTCGGCGGCCGCCCGGCCCGGATGCTGCAACCCGGCGCCCAGCCGGCTTGGTTCGTCGACGTGGACAACGTGGGCGGCGCCCGGCAGGCGGTGGAGTACCTGGCCGGCCGGGGGCGGCGACGCATCGCCACCATCGCCGGTCCGCAGGACATGGGCGCCGGCCTGGCCCGGCTGGCCGGCTACACCGAGGCGGTCAAGGCCACCGGGGCCGGCGTCAACCCCGACCTCATCGCGTACGGCGACTTCAGCGAGGGCAGCGGCGCGGCCTGCATGCGCCGGCTGCTGGACGCCTGCCCGGACCTGGACGCGGTCTTCGTCGCGTCCGACCTGATGGCGTTCGGCGCGCTACGGGCGCTGCGCGAGGCCGGCCGGCGGGTGCCCGAGGACGTCGCGGTGATCGGGTTCGACGACGCGCCGATCGCCCGGCAGGCGGACCCGCCGCTGACCACCGTCTTCCAGCCGGTGGAGGAGATGGGCCGGCAGATGGCCCGGCTGCTGGTCGCCCGGATCCGCGGCGACGACCTCCCCGCCCCGCACATCCTCCTGGACACCCAACTGATCCACCGCGCCTCCGCCTGACCCCGCCCGGACCGGCCGCCGGACCCGCCGTTGATCATGAAGTTATTGCCCTGACACGCCGACATGGATGGCATTAACTTCATGATCAACGGGCGAGGGCGAGGGCGAGGGCGAGGGCGAGGGCGAGGGCGAGGGCGAGGGCGAGGGCGAGGGCGAGGGCGAGGGCGAGGGCGAGGGCGAGGGCGAGGGCGAGGGCGGGGTGCGCGGGGCCGGGCCCGGGCGGGGGGTGGGGGTTAGGCGGGGGTGGGGGTCCAGCGGCGGAGTTCGCGCTTGGCCAGGGAGGAGCGGTGGACCTCGTCGGGGCCGTCGGCGAGGCGCAGGGTTCGGGTCTGCGCCCACAGGGCGGCCAGCGGGGTGTCCTGGCTGACGCCGGCGCCGCCGTACCCCTGGATGGCCTTGTCGATCACCCACTCCGCCATCGCCGGCGTGCCGATCTTGATGGCCTGGATCTCGGTGTGCGCGCCCTTGTTGCCGACGGTGTCCATCAGCCAGGCAGTCTTGAGCACCAGCAGCCGGGACTGCTCGATGCGCACCCGCGACTCAGCGATCCACTCCCGCACCACGCCCTGCTCGGCCAGCGGCCGGCCGAACGCGATCCGCTTGTTCGCCCGCCGGCACAGCAGCTCCAACGCCCGCTCGGCCATCCCGATCAGCCGCATGCAGTGGTGGATCCGGCCCGGGCCCAGCCGGGCCTGGGCGATGGCGAAGCCGGTGCCCTCGGCGCCGATCAGATTCTCCGCCGGCACCCGGACGTCGGTGAAGTCGATCTCGGCGTGTCCGCCGTGCGAACCGTCGGTGTAGCCGAAGACGGTCATGCCCCGGCGCACGGTCACGCCCGGGGTGTCCCGCGGGACCAGCACCATGCTCTGCTGGCGGTGCCGGTCGGCGCGGGGGTCGGTCTTGCCCATCACGATGAAGATCTCGCAGCGCGGGTCCATCGCGCCGGACGACCACCACTTGCGACCGTTGATCACGTACTCGTCGCCGTCCCTGGTGATTTGGGTGGCGATGTTGGTGGCGTCGGAGGACGCGACGTCCGGCTCGGTCATGCAGAACGCGGAGCGGATCTCGCCCTCCAGCAGGGGCATGAGCCAGCGTTCCCGCTGCGCCTCCGAGCCGAACTCGGCCAGCAGTTCCATGTTGCCGGTGTCCGGCGCCGCACAGTTGACCGCCTCCGGCGCCAGGTGCGGGCTGCGCCCGGTCAGCTCGGCGAGCGGGGCGTACTGGAGGTTGGTCAGGCCGGCGCCGTAGCGCGGGTCGGGCAGGAAGAGGTTCCACAGGCCGCGCTTGCGGGCCTCCGCCTTCAGCTCGGCGAGCACCGGGGTACGCGACCACGGGTCGCCCGCGGCGGCCTGCTCGGCGTGCACCGCCTCGGCGGGGTAGACGTGCTCGGTCAGGAACCGGGTCAGCTCGTCGCGCAGCTCCTCGGTCCGGGCGTCGTACGAGAAGTCCATCACCGCTCCCTGGCGGCGGTCAGCCCGTGCGCGACCAGCGGTGCCACCATCTCGCCGATCCGGTCGAAGCCCTCGCCGAGCGTCTGCCCGAGCGTGTGGCGGTAGTGGATGCCCTCGCAGATGACCGCGAGCTTGAAACAGCCGAGTGCCACGTGCCAGTGCAGCGGCCCGACGTTCACGTCGCTGCGCCCGGCGTACCGGTCGATCAGCTCGGCGCCGGTGGGGAAGCCGGCGCGCGGGCCGAGCCCGTCGGCCACCGGGTTGCCGGCGGCCGTCTCGCTGTCGCCCAGCACGTCCCAGTACGTCAGCAGCAGCCCCAGGTCGGCCAGCGGATCACCGAGGGTGGCCATCTCCCAGTCCAGCACCGCGTGCACGGCGACCGGGTCGGCCGAGGCGAGGAGATTGTCCAGGCGGTAGTCGCCGTGCACGATGCGGCCGGCGTTCGCGCCCTCCGGGGCGGTCGCCGCAAGCAGGTCCCGCAGCTCGTCGATGCCCGGCAGCGGGCGGCTGCGCGAGCGGTCGAGCTGCCCGGCCCACCGGCGGACCTGCCGGGCCAGATAGCCCTCCGGGCGGCCGAAGTCGCTCAGCCCGACCGCCGCCGGCTCGACGGTGTGCAGTGCCGCGAGAGTGTCCATCATCGCCATTGCGAGGGCGCGGCGTCGCTCGTCGCCCAGCGGGTCGGTCTGTGCGCGGGTGCGGAACACCTCGCCGGGCATCCGCTCCATCAGGTAGAACGGCGCGCCGATCACCTCCGGCTCGGTGCAGAGCAGCAGGGCACCCGGCACCGGCACCTCGGTCGGCGCCAGCGCCGAGATGACCCGGAACTCGCGGGCCATGTCGTGCGCGGTCGCCAGCACGTGCCCCAGCGGCGGCCGGCGCAGCACGACCTCGCGGTCGCCGAGGCGCAGCAGGTAGGTGAGGTTGGACTTGCCGCCCGCGATCAGCTGGGCCCGCAGCGGCCCGACGGCCAACTCGGGGCGGTGTTCCGCCAGATAGCCGGCGAGTCGGGCCAGGTCCAGGCCGGCGGGGGACGCCGGAAGGGCCCCCGGCCGGAGCGCATCGACGGCCGGATCGGTCATCCGACTAGTTGATGGCAGCCCGCTCACGTTGTCAAGGTCGGAATTTCCCCTCGGGACATGCCTCTGCAACAGGGACGAAATGGTCAACGCCCAGGCTGTGACCAGCCTGCCGGCCGCCGCCGGCCCGCCGAGCGGAGGGACAGACATGTTGCTGCGAGTTCGAGTCACCCTGCCGGACCGTCCGGGCACCCTCGGCCAGGTCGCCCGCACGTTGGGCGTGTCCGGCGCGGACATCGTCCAGGTGGTCGTCCTGGAGCGGCTCGGCGGACGCGCGGTGGACGACTTCACGGTGGTCTGGACGGGCGCGGCCCGGGTGGAGCGGCTGCTGGCCGGCCTCGCGGCGATCCCCGGCGTACGGGTCGACGGGGTATGGCGGGCGATCGGCGCGCCTACCACCACCGGTCAGGACGCGGAGCTGCTGGCCCAGGTCGCGGCGAACCCGGCCGACGGGCTGGCCACGCTGGTCGACGCGGTACCCGGGCTGCTGGCGGCCGACTGGGCCGTGGCCGCCGTGGTGCCGGTGGACTGGGCATCGCGGAGCGGGGGCGTCGGTGGGGCGGCTATCGGGCACGCCAGCTGGCGGGCTCCCGTACCGCCGCAGCTGCCGGAGGTGACCCCGCTGCGCGGCCGGTCGATGACCACCCCCGACGGCACCCACCACGCGATCGCGCCGTTCGGCCGGGCCGGCCTGGTCCTGGTGGTGGCCCGCGAGCACAGCGAGACCCTCTCCGCCGCCGCGTTCCACAGCACCGAGGTGGACCGGCTCACCCAGCTCGTCCGGGCCAGCGCGGTGATCCTCGGCGACCGGCTGGACCTGGTCGGCGCGCCCCCGGTGGTCGCCGGCCCCTGAGCGGCAGCCCGAGGAGTTCCCGGGCCGTCACCGGCGAGCAACCGGGCGGCAACAGCCGGGGACGAGGCTCGTACCGGGGAAGGGAGCCAACCATGACGTTGTGGCGGATCCGAGCGACGGTGGACGACCGGCCGGGTTACCTGTCGGTCCTCACGGCGAGCCTCGCGCTGCGCGGGGTCAACATCCTCACCGTGCAGGTGCAACCCACCGAACGGGGCGCGGTGGACGACTTCCTGGTCGACGCGCCGGACGCGCTGGACGAGGCCGGGCTGATCGCCGCCGTCGAGCGGGGTCGCGGCCGGGACTGCTGGGTGGCGCGCAGCGAGGCGCGCGGCCTGGCCGACCAGCCCACCCGGGTGCTCGGGCTGGCCAACCGGCTGGTGCGCGACCCGGACGCGACGGGCGAGGCGCTGTCCACCCTGCTCGGCGCCGAGTCGGTCAGCTGGCGGCCCGCGTCGACCGGCGTCGACCGGGGGATCATCGGCACCAGCATGCTGCTGGCGGACCCGGCGGGCGGTTCGTTCGCGCTGCGCCGGGCCGCGCCCGCCTTCACTCCGGCGGAGTACGCCCGGGCGCAGGCCCTGGTCGAGCTGGCCGCCACCGTGGCGCGCCGGGCCGCCGAGCAGGTCACCCTCGTGCTGCCCGACGGCGCCGAGCTGGCCGTCCGGCCGGCCCGCGCGGACGACCTGTCCGGGGTGCTGGAGCTGCACGAGGGGTGCTCGCCGCGCAGCCGGCAGCGGCGCTACCTGAGCGGGGCGGCGCTGCCGCAGCGGGCCCGGTTGCGCCGGCTTCTGGAGCCGAACCGGGGGCTGACCCTGATCGCCACGGCCACCGATGACGACGGCGGCGCGGAGTCGGTGGTCGCGATGGCGAACCTGCTCGGTGAGGGCGACGAGGCCGAGGTGGCGCTGCTGGTGCGCGACGACTGGCAGCGGCGTGGGCTCGGCTTGGCGTTGCTGCGCCGGCTGGCCCGGCACGCCGACCGGGCCGGGTACGTGGCGCTGGTGCTGCACGTACAGGCCGAGAACCGCCCGATGCTGCGTACCCTGCGCCGGCTGAACCGGCCCGCCTCAGCAGAGCGCGACGGCACCCTGCTCAGCCTCACCGTCCCGCTCACCCCGGAAAGGAAGGGCACCTTCTCAACGCCTGGTGCATAGGAAGGGCCCCGTTGTTAACAACGAGGCGGCTCGCGGCGGCCGGAGACGCAGAGCCGGTTGCCCTCGGGATCGGCGAGCACCACGTACGGCGGCTCGGTCGGGTGCGGGTCGGTGGGGTAGTGCCGCCAGTCCACCCGCTGCGCCCCGAGGGCGAGCAACCGGTCGAGTTCCTCGTCGAGGCTGCGCTTGCCGGCGTCCAGGTCCATGTGGAGCCGGGGGAACTCCTGCACCGGGCTCTCGCTGAGGTCCATCGCGATGGCCACGCCCGGCGTTCCGGGAGGCGGCTCCAGCACGACCCAGTCGTCGCCATCGAATCGGGTCGCCCGGCGACGGTAGCCGAGGGCGGCGGCCCAGAAGGTCGCCGCCCGCTCGGCGTCGGACACGCCCAGGGAGAGCTGCGCGATGATCGCCATCTCTTGACGGTACGCCGCGGGTCCGGTGTTGAGAGGGGCCCCTTGCTGTGCACGAGGCGTTAACAAGGGGCCCTTCCTTGCACCGTGGTCAGGTGGTGGGGTAGCTGTTGTAGTCGGGGAAGTTGCCGTAGAGCCGGCTGTCGCCGCCGACCGTGACCGCCTGCACCAGCAGGTCACCGCCGACGAACGCGCCCTTCCAGGAGGCGCCCCGGCCGCCGAACGGCTCGTCGCGGTCGCCTCGTGAGCGCGGCTTGTTGATGCCCACCTTGAACGCCTGGAGGTCCACCGCGAGCTTGCCGGCCTCGTCGGTGTCGTCGCAGGCCAGCGACGCGACCAGCGCGCCGTTGGAGGCGTTCATCGCGGCCAGCAACTCGTCGGTGGTGTCCACCACGACGATCGTGTCGACCGGCCCGAACGGCTCGGCGTGCATCAGCCCGGACCGGCCGGGCGGGGCGAGCAGCACCGACGGCGCCACGTACGCCGAGGTGTCCTGCCCGGGCATGAACGGCGCGCCGGTCAGCTTGCCCCGGTGCAGCGGCACCGCGCCGCCGCGGACCGCCTCGTCGACCTTGCGGTGCAGCTCCTCGGCCTTGGCGGCGCTGATCAGCGGCCCGAAGTCCAGCTCGGGCAGCGGGTCGCCCGCGGTCCAGGTCTCGTCCACCGCGAGCGGGTGCCCGAAGCGAACCGAGCGGACCACCGGCAGGTACATGTCGAGGAACTCGTCGACCAGGTCACGCTGCACGACGAACCGGGGGTACGCGGTGCAGCGCTGCTTGCCGTACTCGAAGCCCTTCTTGAGGTGCGCGGCGAGCAGGTCCCACTGGGAGAAGTTCCAGATGCCCCAGGCGTTGAGGCCCTCCTGCTCGATGAAGTGCCGCTTGTCGCTGTCGAGCAGCGCGGCGGCCACCTTGCCTCCGTTGGAGCGCCCGCCGACGAACGCAACCGCGCCGATCTCCGGTGCCCGGACCAGCACTTCGGACAGTTCCTCGCCGCCGCCGGAGACCAGCGTGGCGGGCAGCCCGGCCCGGCGCATCAGCGCGTGCGCGACGGTCAGGCAGACCGCGCCGCCCTGGGAGGGGGTCTTGGCGATGACCGCGTTGCCGGCCAGCAGTTGGACCAGTTCGGCGTGCACGAGGACGCTCATCGGGTAGTTCCACGACGCGATGTTGCTGACTGGGCCGGGCAGCGGTTCGCGGCCGTCGGCGAGCATCCGGTCGATCTCTCCCGCGTACCAGCGCACGCCGTCGAGCGCCCGGTCCACATCGGCGCAGGCCAGCCGCCACGGCTTGCCGATCTCCCAGACCAGCAGCAGCGCGAGCAGATCGCGGTGGGCGGCGAGCGCGTCCAGCGCGTCGATGACCCGCGCCTTGCGGTCGGCGAGCGGGGTCTGGGCCCAGGCCCGGTGCGCGGCGGCCGCGTGCGCGACGGCGGCGCGGGCGGTGTCGGCGTCGAGCCGGGGAAGGTTGATCACGACGGTGTTGTCCACCGGGGTGCGGACCGGCGCGGGGGCGCCGACCGCCCGCCAGTCGCCTTCTACCAGGTTGTGCAGTGTGGTGACGCCGTCGACCTCGGCGCCGAACGCCTCGGGGGTGGCGGCCACCGCGCGGGCGAGGACGTCGGACCATGCGGTGCCCTCGGCGAGTCGTAGTGCCATCGCTTCTCCTCAGGGTTGACCGGGGAGCGGCGGCGTCGATGGCACCGCTGGTGATCGGTACTGTCCCGCGCCGGGTAGCGGGTCAGCAACAGTACGTTTGTCTGGCTGGACGCCCACGCGCCCGCTCGCTGGGCGCCGCGCGCGCCCCGGATCAACTTGAACTGCGCGTACGCCGACCATCGATCGGTTGACTTCGATGATGTGAGCTTTCTCCGGGCGCCGTCGACCGGGTTACCCGTCGGTACGGATCGGCGCCCGCAACGGATCAATCGTCCAGAGTGGTGTTCACCTCGGCGGTGGTGCGGACGTGCCGGCCGGCGGAGGAAACGGGTCGCGGCCGGCCACCGGACAGGGTCCGGCGGCCGGCCGCGGCGTCGTGCGGGGTCAGCTGGTGAAGGTGATCCGGTCGCGACGGCGCCGCATCATCAGCAGGGCGCCACCGCCGATCAGGGCGACGCCACCCAGCGCGATGCTGGTCGTGGCCACACCGGTCAGGGGCAGGCCGCCCTCGGTGTCACTGCCACCGTTGCCGCCCGTGCTCGCCGAGGGCGAGACCGAGTCCGACGGGGAAACCGACTCCGACGGGGAAACCGACTCCGACGGCGAGACCGACTCCGACGGCGAGACCGAGGTCGACGGCGAGACCGAGGTCGACGGCGAGACTGACGTAGACGGCGAGACCGACGTCGACGGCGTGGGGCTCGGGGACTGTGTCGCGATGGTGCCGGCACAGGTGTGGCTCAGGTTGAACTTGTCGACCGCGTTGGTGACCTCGGCGCTGCCGCCGGTCAGCTTCCACCCGGCCGGGGTGAAGAGGTAGGCGTGCATCTGCTTGCCGCCGGCCGAGTAGAAGTAGTCCGGGTAGGCGTCGGTGCTGTCCGGCACCTGCACCGTGACCGCGGTGGACCCGTTGCTGAAGGTCAGGGTGAGCGACTCGAAGCTGCTGGACGTCTTGCCCTGCGGAAGGACGAAGTGCCAGCCGTCGTAGCCGGCGGGCAGGCTGTCGAACCGGTCGTCCTTGCAGTCCTTGTCAGGGAAGGTCGCCGCGGTGGAGTCCACGTGAGCCGGGTTGAGCGGAACCGACGTGGCGACCGCCCACGCCGGGGTGGCGAGAGCGAGACCGGCCGTGGCGGCGGCCGTGCAGACGGCCGCGCGCGCCAGGCGCCGACGCTGTGGCATGAGTATTCCTCCGAGATTGGCCGAGGGGACGGCACATGATCTCATGTAGGGGATCTTTTGGCGACATCGGTCGATCGGCCTGAGCTGGGACGACGTGCCGGACAGGAACAGGATTCCGGCCAACTTGTGCGGCTTTCCTGCGCGTGTCGCCGTAACACGTACCGCCGTCGCGACGCTCCGCGCGCTCCGGCGGGCTTCCCAACCCGCAGTGCTCACATTACATTGTCGACTATCCATGGAAGCGCTTCCGTGGATCCCCGTGGTGACTCCGCCACCGACAGGAGATCGCCATGCGCCACCCCACCCGGCCGGTCCCCGGCCGCCCCGACCGGTGCCGGCCGCCGGTCGCCGACCAGCCCTGGCCACGTCGGCTGCTGGCCGCCGGCGTCGCCCTGCTCACCGGGCTCGCCCTGGCGGTCGCCGCACCGCCGTCCGGGCCGGCGTCCGCCGCGCCGGCCTTCAACTACGCGGAGGCGTTGCAGAAGTCCCTGCTCTTCTACGAGGCGCAGCAGTCCGGCCGGCTGCCGGACTGGAACCGCGTCTCCTGGCGCGGCGACAGCGCGCTCACCGACGGCGCCGACGCGGGCTGGACCTCACCGGCGGTTGATACGACGCCGGCGACCACGTGAAGTTCGGCTTCCCGATGGCGTTCAGCGCCACGATGCTCGCCTGGGGCGCGGTCGAGTACCGCAGCGGCTACACCGCCTCCGGGCAGTTGCCGCACCTGCTGAACAACCTGCGCTTCGTCAACGACTACTTCATCAAGACCCACCCCGCACCGAACGTCCTCTACGGACAGGTCGGCAAGGGCGACGACGACCACAAGTGGTGGGGACCGGCCGAGGTGCTGCCGATGGCGCGGCCCGCCTACCGGATCGATGCGAGCTGCGGCGGCGCGGACCTGGCGGGGGAGACGGCGGCCGCGATGGCCGCGTCCTCGATGGTGTTCCGGCCCACCGACGCGGGCCTACGCCGACCGGTTGCTCGGGCACGCCTGCGTCACGGGGTACCGGGTGCACCGGGAGGCCGGCGCGACCGACCCGGTCGTCGGCGCGCCGACCACCACCACGCTGGCGGTGGCCGGGCTGACCGCCTCGACGGCGTACCAGTTCTACGTGGTGGCCGTGGACGCGGCCGGCAACACCTCCGCGGCGTCCGCGCCGGTCGCCGTGACCACCGCGCCACCGCCGGTCGCCGGCGCCTGCTCGGTGGGGTACGTCACCAGCGACTGGAGCACCGGTTTCACCGCCACCGTGACGATCACGAACACCGGTACCACCGCGGTCAACGGCTGGACGCTGCGGTTCAGCCTGCCCGGCGGGCAGACCGTCAACCAGGGCTGGTCGGCGACGGTCAGCCAGGCCGGCGCGGCGGTGACCGCGACGAACCTCTCCTACAACGGCACCGTGGCCCCCGGAACGTCCAAGATTCACTTGTCGTTCCGCCAGCCGGCGGCGACGAGGGCGCGGCGGACGGTGTCGGCGACCTCCTCGGGGCGGGCGCGGACCAGCCAGGCGGGAAACCGCAGGATCCGGTCGCCGCTGGTCCACAGGTCGTTCTGCCGGCGCATGTCCGCCGCCCACTGCCGGACGTCCATGTGGTGCGCGCCATCGATCTCCACCTGCACCCGCCACTCCTGCCAGTACGCGTCCAGCCAGCGGCTGCGACCCGCCGCGTCGACCCGGTGTTTCTGCAGGTCCGGCGGGGGCAGCCGGTACCGCCGACACAGCCGTACGAAGTCGATCTCGGACAGCGCCTGCGCGCTGCCGGCGATGTCCCCGACGGTCTGCCGGATCAGCCGTCGACGCGGTGCTCGGGGAAGGACATCGAGCACCGCGTCCAACTCCTCGGGCAGCACCCGGCGCTGCTGGCATCCGGCGGCCAGCAGCGCCTGTGCCTCGTCCACGCCAGCAGCCCAGCCGGCCGCGTCCGCCAGCGCCCGCGCCGTCGTGGTGCGCGGCGGTCGGGCGAGCTGGAGATGGGTCTCCGGCAGCACCGATGTGCGGTGCACCAGGACCGCCGGCATGTCGATCGGCAACCGACGCAGGCTGGTCCGCGCCGCGCGACGGGACGCCGGCACCAGCACGTGCAGCGGTTCGCGCCGCAGTCCGCGTACCCCGGCCTCGGTGGCCGCGGTGACCCCGCCCAGCACGGCGCCCGGGCCGGTGGCCAGCACCGCCACCCAGAGTTGCTGGTCCCGAGTGAGCCGGCCGTTGCCGGCGAGCAGGATCCCCCGGCAGATCGACCGCCAGCGACCGGAGCGGATCCGGCCGCGCACCATACCCTCGCTCAACAACCGGGAGGCCTGCGCGGTGGTCAGCACGCTCGCCTGCTCGAAGGCGAGCCAGTCGAGCGCGTCGGCGTCGTCGGCGGGCAGCATTCCGGGCAGTCTGGCCGGCCGGTCGGCGCCACGCCGCCGGATCTTGGACAGTTCCCGTTCACGGGGAACGGCAACTGTCCAAGATCTCGCCGAGGTCCGGGGATAAGCCAGCGGGATTCGGGGCAAGGCAGCGGTGTGGGGGAATTGCTGACCGTCGGGCACGGGACGGCCGACCGGGTGCGGCTGGGAGAGCTGTTGACCGGCGCCGGGGTGGCCCTGGTCGTGGACGTGCGGCGGTACCCGGCCAGCCGCACCAACCCGGACGTCCGGCGGGAGGAACTTGAGCAGTGGCTACCCGAGTGCGGGGTCGACTACCGCTGGGAGCCGCGGCTCGGCGGACGCCGACACGTCCCGGCCGGGACCCCGGAGCCGGACACCTGGTGGACCGTCGCGGCGTTCCGGGCCTACGCCGCGTACACCCGCACACCGGAGTTCGACGGGGCGCTGGCCGAGGTGCTGGCCGACGCGGCCCGGCGGACCACCGTGGTGATGTGCAGCGAGAGCCTCTGGTGGCGCTGCCACCGCCGGCTCATCGCCGACGTCACGGCTCTCGGTCGCGAGATGCCGGTGGCGCACCTCATGCCGGACGGGCGGCTCAGCCCACACCAGCCCGCCGAGGGCGCCCGCCGGCTCCCCGACGGGCACCTGTGCTGGGACCGTTGAGGCGCCCGGCGCGTCGCGGGACGCCTCACTCCACGAGGTCGTCGGCGAGCAGGTCCATCAGCAGGCCGTCGTGCCAGCGACCGTCCTCGCCGCGCTCGTAGCGGCGCAGCACCCCCACCGGCCGGAAACCAACCTTGGCGTACGCGCGGATCGCGGCGCTGTTCGCCGCCGCCGGGTCGATGGTGAACCGGTGGTGGCCGTATTCCTCGATGAGGTGCCGGGCCAGGGTGCGGATGGCGTCCACGCCGAGCCCGGCACCGCGCACCGCCGGGTCGAGGAAGATGTCCAGGCTGGCGTGCCGGTAGTCCGGGTCCGGCTCGGCGTACCACTGGATCGCGCCGATCACCCGGCCGTCGTGCTCGATGGCGTACAGGGTCAGCTCGTCGTCGGCCAGGTCGGCGCGAACGGACTCGGCCAGGTCGTCGCCGCCCCGCCACCACCGGCGAACCTCGGGATCGGCCCGGATCGCCGCGAGGGCCAGCACGTCCGCGACCGTCGCCGGTCGCAGCGTCACCGCCCGCCCTCGCAGCATCGGCTCAGCCCCGGATCTCGCCGTGCTCGACGCAGACCGCCGACCAGCCGACCGGCAGCACCTGCACCTTCATCCGACGGCGGCAGCGGTGGCAGTACCGGGGCGGCTCCAGTTGGCGGGCCGACGCGCAGCCCGGGTGGGCGGCGCCGGCCGTCACCGGGTCACCGCACCGGTCGCACCACAGCTCCGTCGTCGTCATGACCGTCACAGCGTGGCGGAGAGGGCCTTGACCGGCATCTTCAGCTCGTCCAGCAGGTCCAGGTCGGCGGTCGCCGGCCGGCCCAGCGTGGTCAGGTAGTTGCCGACGATCACCGCGTTGATGCCGCCGAGCAGACCGTCGCGGGTGCCGAGGTCACCGAGGGTGATCTCCCGGCCGCCCGCGTACCGGAGGATGGTGCGCGGCATGGCCAGCCGGAACGCGGCGATGGCCCGCAGCGCGTCCTTGCCCTCCACCACCGGGCGGTCACCGAGCGGCGTGCCGGGCCGGGGGTTGAGGAAGTTCAGCGGAACCTCGTGCGGGTTCAGCTCGGCGAGCTGCGCGGCGAACTCCGCCCGCTGTTCGACGGTCTCGCCGAGGCCGAGGATGCCACCGCAGCACACCTCCATGCCGGAGTCGCGGACCATCCGCAGCGTCTCCCAGCGCTCCTCCCAGGAGTGCGTGGTGACCACGTTGGGGAAGTACGACCGGCAGGTCTCCAGGTTGTGGTTGTAGCGGTGCACGCCCATGTCGACCAAGTCGTCGACCTGCTCCTGGGAGAGCATGCCCAGCGACGCGGCGACCTGGATGTCGACCTCGGCCTTGATGGCGGCGACGCCCTCGCGCATCTGCTTCATCAGCCGGGCGTCCGGGCCGCGGACGGCGGCCACGATGCAGAACTCGGTCGCCCCGGTCTTCGCGGTCTGCTTGGCCGCCTCGACCAGGGACGGGATGTCCAGCCAGACCGAGCGCACCGGGGAGGTGAACAGGCCGGACTGGGAGCAGAAGTGGCAGTCCTCCGGGCAACCACCCGTCTTCAGCGAGACGATCCCCTCGACCTCGACCTCCGGACCACACCACCGCATCCGCACGTCGTGCGCGAGCTGGAGGGCGGCGGGCAGGTGCTCGTCGGGCAGGTTCAGCACGGCGAGGACGCCGGCCTCGTCGAGGCCGACGCCGTCACCCAGGACCTGGGTACGGGCCTGGTCGAGGATCTCTGGCATGGCTCGTACCCTACAAGGCCCCCCGGTCAGCCGGAACGGCCCGCCGGCCCGTCGAGCGGGGCGGCCGGCCTGGTCGGGTTCTGGCGGTAGGCAGCAGTCGTCGCATCGGACCGGCGCGAAGCTGAAGTTCGGTGCAGGTCGACCTCGCGTACCGAGTGGATCCGTCGGGCCGGTGGTGGCGGGTGGTAATTTCGCCCGGCGGGTGTCGGCGTGACCGGCGCGGACGGTGGCGAAGGGGTGAAGGTGGCGGACTGGCTGGCGGCGCTCGACCGCCGTGCGGAGTTGCGGGGGAAGGCCGGGCTGACCCGGCGGCTGCACCCGCGTCCCGCCGCCGACGGCATGACCGACCTGGCCGGCAACGACTACCTCGGCCTGGCCACCCACCCGGAGGTCATCGGTGCCGCCTCGGCGGCGCTGTCGGCGTACGGGCTGGGGGCGACCGGGTCGCGGCTCGTACGCGGCTCCACCGACGCGCACCAGGCGCTGGAGGACGAGCTGGCGCAGTGGCTGGGCACCGACCGGTCCCTCGTCTTCTCCTCCGGCTACCTGGCCAACCTGGGTGCGTTGCGTGCCCTCGTCCAACCCCGCACGCTGCTCGTCTCCGACGCGCACAACCACGCGTCCCTGATCGACGGCTGCCGGATCTCCGGCGCGGAGACCGTGGTCACCGCCCACGCCGACGTGACGGCGGTGGCCGCGGCGCTCGCGGTGGCCCCCGGCCGCCCGGCGGTGGTGGTCACCGAGTCGGTCTTCTCGGTCGACGGCGATCTCGCTCCGCTGGCCCAGCTGCACGCGGTGGCCCGCCGCCACGGCGCGCTGCTGCTGGTCGACGACGCGCACGCGCTGGGCGTGACCGGTCCGGCCGGCGCCGGGGCGGTCGCCGCCGCCGGGCTCGCCGGCGAACCGGACGTGGTGGTCACCGCCACCCTGTCCAAGGCGCTCGGCGGCGCGGGCGGGGTGGTCGCCGGCCCCGCCGAGTTCGTCCGGCACCTGGTGGAGACCGGCCGCACGTTCATCTTCGACACCGCGCTGCCGCCGGCGGTCGCCGCCGGCGTGCACGCCGCGCTGCGGCTGGCCCGGGCCGGCGACGACCTGCGTACCGAGCTGGCCGAGCGGGTGGCGCTGGCGGTCGACCGGCTGCGTGCGGCCGGGTTGACCGTCTCCGCGCCGGACGCGGCCGTGATCTCGGTGACCGCCCCGGGCCCGGAGGCGGCGACGACCTGGGCCGCCGACTGCCGGGACCGGGGCGTCGCGGTGGGCTGCTTCCGGCCGCCGTCCACCCCGGACAGCCGCTCCCGGCTGCGGCTCACGGTCAGCGCCGGGGTGTCCCGGCCGGCCTTCGAGCGTGCCCTGGACGTCATCGTCGAGTGCGCGCCATGAGCGCGAGGAGTGAGCCGGTGTTGCGAGCCCCGCAGTCGCGAACTGAGCTGGTCCCGTGAGCGCGTGGCAGGGTGTGGTGCTGGTCACCGGCACCGACACCGAGGTCGGCAAGACCGTGGTGACCGCGGCGATCGCCGCCGCCGCGCAGGCCGCCGGCCTGCGGGTGGCCGTGGTCAAACCGGGGCAGACCGGTACGGCCAGCGGTGAGCCCGGAGACGTGGACGCGGTGAACCGGCTGGCCGCCCCGCTCACCGGCCGCACCCTGGCCAGCTATCCGGACCCGCTCGCCCCGCTGGCCGCCGCCCGGGTCGCCGAGCTGCCGCCGCTGGAGCTGTACACCGCCGTGGACGCGGTCCGTGAGGAGACCGACAAGCACGACCTGGTGCTGGTCGAGGGGGCCGGCGGGCTGCTGGTCCCGATGGGGCTGCGCCCGTCCGGTGAGCCGTGGACGATGGCTGACCTGGCGGTGTCGCTGGGCGCGCCCGCCGTGGTGGTCGCCCGTGCCGGGCTGGGCACCCTCAACCACACCGCGCTGACCCTGGAGGCGCTGGACCGCCGGGCGGTGCCGGCTGGCGTGGTCATTGGGGCCTGGCCGACCACGCCGGAGCTGGTGCACTGGACCAACCTCACCGATCTGGTGCCGAACCTGCTCGGCGCCGTGCCCGCCGGCGCCGGCGCGATGGACCCGGGCGTGTTCCGGCGCTCCGCGCCGGGCTGGCTCACCCCGTCCCTGCACGGCGTGCTCGACGACTGGCGGGCCTGGGCCGAGGAGAGCGGCTGAACACCTGACTTTCGTCAGTGTCCGTCCAGGTCGGGCGTGGGTAGCCTGACCGCCGTGAGGATCGCGAGGTGGCCGGCGGGCGGGGCGTCGGGGGTGGCGCGGCGGCAGGGTCTGCCGGATGCGCTGCTCTGGGCGGTGCTCGCCGCCCCGATCGGGTACGCGAGGCTGACCCCGCCGCACCCGCGGCACAACCTGGCGTTGCTGGTCGGTGGGCTGACGGTGCTGGCCGTGGCGGTGGCACTGGGACGGCGTCGGCCGCTGGTCGGCCTGCTGCTGGTGGTGCTCGGGTCACTGGTCGACGGCAACTTCGTGTTCGCCATCCCGGTGTTCAGTTACCTGAGCGGGCGGCGCAGCGCCGGGGCGGCCCCGGCGGCGGTGCTGTTCGGCGTGATCGCGGTCGCTGGCACGGTGTTGAACCTGGGGTTGCTCGGCACCGGGGCGGGCACCTGGTTCCTGCTCGCCTCGGTGCTGCTGTTCGCGGGCGTGTTCCCGTGGCTGGTCGGCCGGTACCGCCGGCAGCAGCAGGAGCTGGCCGACGCGGGCGGCCGGCACGCCGAGGCGTTGGCGCGTGAGCGGCGCGGTGCCGCCGAGCGGATCCGGTTGCGCGAGCGTGCCCGGATCGCCGAGGAGATGCACGACTCGCTCGGCCACGACCTCAGCCTCATCGCGCTGCGCGCCGCCGCGCTGGAGCTCACCGACGACCTCGATCCCACGCACCGGGCGGCGGTGGGGGAGTTGCGGACAAGAGTCGCCGCCGCCACGGAACGGCTGCACGGCATCATCGGGGTGCTCCGGGAGGAGGGCGGCCCGGCGGGACTCCGACCTGCGGGCGAGACGGTCGCCGACCTGGTGAACGGGGCTCGGGAGGCCGGGATGGCGGTGCGGCTGGACGCTCCGCCCGGCGCCGTGGAACTGCCCGGGATGACCGGGCCGGCCGCGCACGGGGTGGTCCGGGAGGCGCTCACCAACGCGGCCCGGTACGCCCCGGGCGCCCCGGTCACCGTCACCCTCGCCCCGTCCGGGGACGAGATCGAGGTGCGGGTGCGGAACGGGCCGCCACCGGCCGGGCCGCTGCCCAGCCCGCCGTCCTCGGGCAGCGGTCTGCTCGCCCTCGCCGAGCGCGTCCGGCTGGCCGGCGGGGTCCTGGACACCGGCCCGCGCCCGGACGGTGGCTTCGCGGTACGGGCCCGGCTGCCGCTGTCCGCCGACCCGGTCGGCGTCGTTCCCGCTGAGCGGTGGTCGGCCGTGGCCACCGGGCCCGGTGCGGTGACCGACGGTGGTTCGGTCGAGGGTGGTGGCGTGGAGCAGCCGGTCGACGCCGAGCGGCGGCTGCTCGAGGCCCGCCGCCGGGTACGACGCAGCCTGTTCACCGCGCTCGCCGCCCCGGCCGGCCTGGCGCTGGCTCTGTCGCTGGTCTACTACTCGTTCGCCACGGCCGGCACGGTGCTCGACGAGTCGTCGTTCGACCGGATGCGGCCCGGCACGGCGCGCAGCGACCTGGCCGGGTTGCCCCGCCGGCAGCTCACCCCGCCGATCGGCACGGAGGAGGCGGGCTGCGAGTTGTACACCGACGGCAACTTTCCCCTCGCCGAGCCGACCTGGCGGCTCTGTTTCACCGATGGCCGACTGGTCAGCAAGGAGCGGATCGCGGGATGACCATTGACACCTTCGCAGCCACGCAGGTTCGGGTGGTCCTCGCCGACGACGAGGCGATGATCCGGGCCGGCGTTCGCGCCATCCTCGCCGCCGACCCGGGCATCGAGGTCGTCGCTGAGGCCGGTGACGGGCGGGCGGCGGTGGAGCTGGTCCGCGCGCACCGGCCCCGGGTGGCGCTGCTGGACATCCGGATGCCGCGCCTGGACGGGTTGGCCGCCGCCGCTGAGATCCGCCGGGTGGCGCCGGACACCGCCACGCTCATGCTGACCACCTTCGGCGAGGACGACCACGTGGCCCGGGCGCTCGGGCACGGTGCCAGTGGGTTCCTGCTCAAGGCCGGCGACCCCCGCGAGCTGATCGCCGGGGTGCACGCGGTCGCCGAGGGCGGGGCGTACCTGTCGCCGCGGGTGGCGCGCCGGGTGATCGAGCTGGACGCCGGGCGGTTGGCCCGCCGGCCGGCCGCGCGGGACCGGACGGCTGGGCTGACCGAGCGGGAACGGGAGGTGCTGGCGCTGGTCGGGGCGGGCCTGTCCAACGCGGAGATCGCCCGCCGGCTGCACCTGGTGGAGGGCACCGTGAAGAGCTACCTGACCAGCATCTTCACCCGGCTGGACGTCCGCAACCGGGTGCAGGCGGCGATCATCGCGTACGAGGCGGGGCTGGTCGACGGCTGAGCGGGGGCCCGGGAGCCCCCGCTCAGCACTCAGGCGTCGCGGCGGCGCAGCGCGGCCCGGCCCAGCAGCAGCGCCGCGCCGGCCCACCCGGCGAGCAGCAGCAGCCCGACCGCGCCCGGGTACGGCTCGGTGTCGCCGGCCAGGAAGTGCGCACCGGCCACGCCGGGGAACGCGTCGGCGATCCGGTTCAGCACGGCGATGTCCGGCTCCTGGAGCGACAGCGGCACGATCATCAGGGTGGCGAAGAGCACGGTGAGGGTGAGCACCGCGCTGCGCAGGGCCGCACCGAGGCCCAGCGCGAGCACGCTGACCAGCGCCAGGTAGGTCGCCACCGCCACGATGTCGCCGATCGTGCCGGCGGCGGGCGCGCGACCCCACTCGCCGAGCACCGGCCGGGCGACCAGCGCGCCGACGCCGCCGAGCAGCAGCCCGAAGGCGAAGGTGACCGTGCCGGCGACCGCGGCCTTGGCCAGCAGCATCCGACCGCGGAACGGGGTGCACTGCAGGGTGGTCCGGATGGTGCCGCTGGTGAACTCGGCGGTGATCGCCAGCAGGCCGAGCGCCAGCACCGCGTACTGGGTGAGCTCGACCGAGGCGATCATCACGCTGCCGGCGGTGACGATCCCGCGGTCGTCGGCCGGGTCGTCGTTGGTGTTGGCGTTGGCGGCGTAGATGGCGAGCTGCCCGGCGCTCGCGGCCATCAGCAGCAGCCCGGCCAGCGCCGTCCACCAGGTGGTACGCACCGAGAACAGTTTGGTCCACTCGGCGGTCACCGCGCCGCGGAAGGCGGCCGGGGCGGGACGGGTGTCCGGGATGGTCTGCGTGCTCATCGTGCCCCGCTTCCGGCCGTGCCGCCGGCGTACTCGACGCTGTCGGCGGTCAACTCCATGAACGCCTGCTCCAGCGACGCGCCGTGCGGGCTCAGCTCGTGCAACCGCACCCCCAGCTCGTACGCCAGGTCACCGACCCGGTCGACGGTGGTCCCGGTGACGGTCAGCTCGTCGGGGCCGGCCGGTTCGACGGTGGCGCCGGTGGCGGCGAGGCGCGTGGCGAGGGTGGCCAGCCCGTCCGGGTGCGGACTGCGGACCCGGACGGCGACGGCGCTGCCCGCGATCACGTCGTCGATCGGCGCGTCGGCGAGCAGCCGTCCCCGACCGATCACCACGAGCTGGTCGGCGGTGAGCTGCATCTCGCTCATCAGGTGACTGGAGACGAAGACGGTCCGCCCCTGGTCGGCCAGCGAACGCATCAGCTGACGCACCCAGCGCACCCCGTCCGGGTCGAGGCCGTTGACCGGCTCGTCGAACATCAGCACCGGCGGGTCGCCGAGCAGGGCGCCGGCGATGCCGAGCCGCTGGCCCATGCCGAGGGAGAGGGTCCGGCCCGGCTTGGCGGCGGCGCGCCCGTCCAGCCCGACGGTGTCGAGCACCTCGTCCACCCGGCGAGCCGGTATGCCGTTGCTGCGGGCCATGGCCAGCAGGTGTGCCCGACCGGCCCGGGCGGGGTGGACGGCCCGGGCGTCGAGGAGTGCGCCCACCTCGTGCAGCGGTCGCCGCAGCTCCCGGTACGCCCGGGCGCCGATCAGCGCCTGCCCGGCGGTGGGGCGGTCCAGGCCGAGGATCATCCGCATGGTCGTGGACTTGCCGGCGCCGTTCGGGCCGAGGAAGCCGGTGACCCGGCCGGGCGCGACGTCGACGGTCAGCGCGTCGACCGCGACGGTCGCCCCGAACCGTTTCGTCAACCCACGTAATGTGATCATGCGCTGACGCTAGGCGTGCGGACCGCTGCCGCGCCGCGCCCGAACGGCAACAACCGGACCTGACTTTCGTCAGTCCCCGTCTGTTCCCGGCTGTCGGCAGCCTGTCGGTGCCTGTCGAGCTGCTCCACATCCGGGGCAGGGTGTCGACGGGCGGGTGCCGTGCTTGGTGACCGCCGGTGAGCAGGTAGGCGTGCCGAGACGGACGTCGGCCTGCGTGCCCCACTTCTGGGGCAGCTCTACAGGCGGGCGACCGGGGCGGGTGGGTGGCGGCCGGCCGGGGCGAGGGCAGCTGTGGGCGCGGGGCTCCCGGTCAACCCCGGCGGACGATGAAGGCGTCGGGCATCCGGAAGGTGAGATTGTCCGGACACCACGGCGGGCGGACCACGGTCGTCCCGTCGAGCAGCGGGGCGGCCTCGGCCACCACCACGGCCGCCTCCATCCGGGCCAGCACGTCGCCGACGCAGCGGTGCGCCCCCGCCCCGAACGCCAGGTGCCGGCGCGACCCCCGCTGGCCCGGGCGGAACTCGTCCGGCGATTCGACGACTGCCGGGTCCCGGCCGGCGCGGGCCAGCCAGAGTACGAGGCTCGTGCCCGCCGGCACCGCGGTCCCGCCCAGCGTGCTGTCCGCCGCCGCCACCCGGCGCCAGGTGACGATCGGCGGTTCCAGCCGCAGCCCCTCCTCCACCACGTCGGCCACCGCGACCTCGCCGGTGCGGAGCCCGGCCCGCACCTCGGCTTCGCCGGCCAGCCGGTGCAGCAGCAGGGTGAGGAACTGTGAGGTCGTCTCCTGCCCGGCCACGAGCAGGAAGAAGAGCGCGCCGACCACGACGTCCGGCGCGTGCCCGGCCGCGCGAAGCTCGGCGGCCAACCCGCCGCCGCTGGCCGCGAAGTCGCGCAGCACACCGTGGAACCGGCCCACCTCGGTGGCGAGCGCCACCTGCCGGTCGGCGTCCAGCGGCGCCCAGAACAACTCCAGCGCGGCCCGGGCGAACTCCTTGACCGCGCTGACCGGCGCGTCCGGCAGCTCGACCAGTCGGGCCAGCACCAGCAGTGGCAGGTCGGCGGCGAGTTCCGCGTAGAGGTCGACCGGTTCACCGGCGTCGAGCGTCGCGGTCAGCCGGGCGACCCGGTCCCGGACCAGCGTGGTGAGCCAGGGGCGCTGCGCGGCGACCCGAGCGGGGTGCAGCGCGCCGGCGACGATCGAGCGGATGGCCGGATGACTGGCGCCGGAGTTGTTGGCGAGGGTGGGCGGCAGCCGGAACCGATGCCCGGCGAGTACCCGCAGCGCCGTCACCGGCATCGGGGTCACCGCGTCCAGCGCGTTGTCCGGCCGATACGTGAGCGGGTCGGCGAGGACCTGGCGGACCAGCGCGTGGCGGGTGACCACCAGATGGCGTACGCCGACGTGGTCGGCCACCGCGGCCACGTCCGGCCAGGGTGCCTCGACCGCGGACCCCCAGCTCCGGAACAGCACGCCGACACGCTAGCCGGCGCCTCCCGGCAGGCCGGCCCGCAACTGCCAGACGGTGGTGCGCTTCACCCGGACGCTCTCCAGGGCCTCCGGCACCGGCACGTCGTAGTGGGCCAGTTCGTCGAAGCGGTCCCGGGGCAGGAACGCCCGGCCGGGGTCCCCGACCAGCACCAGAGCACCGGCCCGGGTGGCACGGAGCAGGAACCGCAGCATCCGGCGGGCCATCGCCTCGCTGTAGAAGGCGTCCCCGGCGAGCACCACCTCGGCGTCCCCGGCGTCGCCGTCGAGGATGTCGCCGAACTCGGCGTCGACGCGTACTCCGTTGGCCTCGGCGTTGAGCGCGACGGCCGCGACCGCTAGTTCGTCCACCTCGACGGCCCGCACCGACGCCGCGCCGGCGCGGGCGGCGGCGATGGCCACCAGTCCGGAGCCGGAGGCGAGGTCGAGCACCCGGCGGCCGGCGACCAGCTCCGGATGGTCGGTCACGTATCGGGCGAGCGCCTGACCGCCGGCCCAGGCGAAGGCCCAGAACGGCGGCGGGCGGTCGCTGCTGAACTCACCCTCGGTCAGCTCCCAGAGCCCGATCGGCTCGTCCGCCTGGTGCAGCCGCACCTCCGGAACGAAGGCGACCGGGGCGAGCCGGGCGTTGAGCCGGACGAAGGTGGTGGAGAGTTCGGACACCCGCGAATTGTCCCAGCGACCGGCGCCCGGCGTGTCGCGGGGGAGCGGTGACCGGTTCACCACCGTCCGTGAAAACCCGCCCCGGGCTTGCCGCCGGATGCGAACACACCCGTCTGGTCCGGTCGACGCGGCGCTCCTAGCGTTGCGGGGTGGGGACGACCGAACGGAGGACGGCGGTGGTGACGGTGTGGCGGTACGCGCTGAGGCTCGGGGTGGTGCTGGCCTGTCTGAGCGGCGTGGAGCTGATGCTCGTCGCTCCGGCGCAGGCGGCGTTCACCACCGAGCTGAACGGGCTGCCGGCCCGGTTCACCGCCGGCGACCAGGTGCGCACGGTCTCCGCGGTGGTCTCCCGGACGGACCGGCGCGGGGGATGCGTGAAGGTGCGCTGGTCGATGGTGCTCAGCGTGCAGGGCATTCGACTCGACCAGGTGAAGATGGACCGGGTGGAGGAGACCGGCGCGTTCCCGCTGGAGATCCGGACCGAGGGCGACGTGGCCCGGCTGACCGACCGGCAGCTCGACCCCGGAGCGCTCTGCCCGGGCCGCACGGTCACCGCCCGCTACCGGGTGGCCTTCGCCGAGGACGTCACCGACGGACGGGTCACTCTCGCCGCGGAGGCGTACGACGCGAACCTGCGCCTGCTGGCCCGGCAGACGGCCACCCGCTCGGTGGTGGGGGCGGGCGGCACCCCGAGCGCGGCGGCGGAGCCGACCGCGACACCGGTGGAGCCGAGCGACCCGGCGAGCGAGCCGGCCGGGGCGGGAAGCGGTCCGGCGGACGAGCCGGTCGGCGGCCAACCGATCGACGCTGCTCCGCCGGCTGCCGGCGCCGGTCGTCAGGTCGCGCAGTCCAGCGGTTTCGGCCTGGTGCAGGCCGCGTTCCTGCTCGGCGGGTTGCTGCTCTCGCTCGGGATGGGGTTGCTGCTGCGGCTGCGCCACCTGACGCGGGCGGCGACCACCGAGGCGGACGACCCACCGGTGGACCGGCGCTGGGAGCGACCTCCGGCCGATCGCTGGCGGCCGGCCCGCCGCTGATCGCCGCCAGGTATCTGATCGGAGGTGGCCGTCGGGGCCGGCGGAGGTCCGCCGGCCCCGACGGTGTCACTTCGAGAACGCCTGGAACTCGGCGATCCTGACCTGGTCCCGGGCCGGGCTGGCGGTCGCGCAGTCCGTCGTCGTGGCCGGGTCGTCGTCCTGCTCACCGGCGTAGTGCGGGCCGCCGGTGCACTGGCTGGCCAGCACCTCCAGTCGCAGGTGGGTGGCGAGCGTGGTGGGCACCGCGAACGTCCGGAGGTTGATGTCCCGGGTGTACGCCCGGTACGCCCCACCGGGGAACGCGTCGCCCGCGCTGGTGTAGATCCGCTGCCAGCGCGCCGGATCCGCGCAGTCGGTGGTCTTCGCGTTGCAGGCGGACACCGCGAACGACCGCAGCGCGCTGAGCGCGTTCTGACTGCCGGTGTCGGCGTCACCGGCGATCGCCGGGCGCAGCATCGCGCTGACGTTCACCCGCTTGACCACCTGCGGGGCGTCCCCGGGCAGCGCCACGGTGAGCTGCCTGCCGGCCACCCCGTCCAGCGAGGCCCAGTTCGTGGCCTCGGTGTCGTCGGCGATCCGGTCCAGGTTGACCCCGTCGCCGGTGATCGTGGCGCCGGACGCCGTGGACGCGAGGTTGCGGCTCATCCGCAGGTCCACGTACCCGTCCTGACCGGCCTTCGCGACCACGCTGAGCCGCTGGTGCCCGAAGCCGGGCGCCACGGCGAGCAGGTTGTACGTGCCGGCCACCAGCTCCACGGTGTCCGGCAGCGGCGTCGCCGGGTCGGTGTCCGCAATCGGCATCGCCCGCGCCTCGTACTCCCCGACGTACACCCGGATCGGCGCGTCGGCGCTGTCGCCGCGCGGCCGCAGGGTGAGCGTCGCGTTGCCGCCGCTCGGCGAGGCGAAGCTCGGCGTGGGATCGGTGTCGGCGGCGCCGTTGGTGACGGCGTCCCGGCCCATCCCGGAGCGGGCGAACTCGGCCCAGATCAGGTCCTGGTTGGCGCCGCCGAAGCGGAGCAGGTCGGCGGTGAGCATGTTGTCCCGCATGTCGAGCATGCTCACCTCGCTGGCGGCCTGGAGCAGGAACGAGTCGAAGACGAGCTGCGACCAGCGCCGGTTGCCCGGGCACTTGTCGGCGGCGACCTTGCCCTGCGCGCACTCCAGTTGCCGCTGCGGCGTGCCGAGGCCGTACCGCTTCACCATCGCGGACCGGACCCGGAAGTTGGTGGCGCCCCAGATCTCCCCGTCGGCGTGCACGGCGGGGCCACCGGTGTTGTAACCGATGTCGGAGTAGTTCAGCGGGCTGCGGCTGAGGTCGTAGTTGCGGATGCCGCTGACCAGGTTGCCGGTGACGTATCCACCGGTGACGAAGGGCGTCTCGCCGGGGGCCCGCAGCCCGTTCTGGAAGAGGTACTCGGCGGCGAGCAGGTCGCTCCACGACTCACCCATCGACCCGCCCTGGTGGCCGCCGATCCCGCTGTCCGGGCCGGCGATCATCCGGTTGCTGATCGCATGGGTGTACTCGTGGCCGATCACCGTCATGTCGTAGTCGCCGTCGACGCACGGCGGGTACGGCCCGCCGGCCTGCGGCTGCCACAGGTACATGTTGGTGGTCGGCGGCAGCCCGTCGCGCGGGGTGCCCTGGTTGGCGTTGTTCCGGTTGCCGGTCAGCGCGCCCTGCTGGGCGCGGCCCTGCTCGGCGTCACCGCCCAGGCCGCCCGGCTTCAGGTTGACCGCCTGGAGGTTCCACGCCGACTCCGTGAAGCCCAGCTGGTACGCCCAGTCGTGCATCCGGTTGTGCATGGCGAACAGGTTGGAGATCGCCGCGTCCGCGTCGTTGCGCTGCGCCGAGGTGAACACCTCCGGGTTGCACTTCGACTGGTGCCACTGGTCGGTGAACGGGTACTCGTAGCGGCGCTCCGGGCTGGGGGTGGCCGGGACGACCGGGGTGCCGGTGCCCCAGGAGAGCACCGTGTTGGCCGAGTTTCCGCGCGAGGTGAAGGTGGGTGTGCCGGTGGCCGCGTCGACATCCCACGGCTGGCCGGTCGCCGGGTCGCGGAAGGCGGCCTGGCAGCCCGGCGCGGGGTCGCCGCACCAGCGCACCCGGGGGTCCTGCCCGGGGCCGAGGTCGCGTGGCGGGGTGGCCGGGAAGACCGCCCAGCTCGGGTTGTCGGAGTCGAAGTCCACAAGGTCCTCGCGAACCAGCACCTGCCCGGTGATGCCGTCCACGTAGGTGGTGAACGCGGCCGGGTGGTCGGTGTCCGCGCCGATCAGGGTCACCTCGTACGCGGCCCGGGGGCCGTCCAACGGGGTGGGCACGGCGACCGAGCGAACGGTGTGGCTGGCCACCGCGGTGGCGTCCAGCTTGGCGTCGGCGAGCGCGTCGGCGTACGCCTGCTCGGCGGTGCGGGTGGCCGGTGCGGGTGCGCCGGTGTCGCGGGCCAGCGAGGAGCTGACCGAGAGCACCTTGCCGCCGGTGACCGCGACGGTGACCAGGCCGTCCGGCCCGGCCGGCAGGTCGCCGAAGTGCTGCCGCAGGGTGACCACGGCGCCGCTGCCGATCGGCCGGACCAGCACCCGCTCCAGGTCGGCCACCGAGGCGGCGTCCATCCCGAACAGGTCCCGGTTGGCGGCCAGGTAGGCGCGGGCAGTGGCCTCCGGGTCGGTGGGCAGCCCGGTGGCGAGCGGGGCGCGGCCAGGGCCGAGCGCCTGCGGGGTGCCGAGCTTGTTCCATCGCACGTCGGGGTCGGCGGCGCGGGCCAGCCCGCGTTGGCGGGCGTCCGGTGCCGCCGTACCTCGGCGGTTGTCGACGTCGGCGTGCTGGTGCCCTTCGGCGAACGGCCCGGACCGGCGCTCGGCGGACGGCGCGCCGCCCGCGGGGGCCGCGGTGCTCACGCCGGTGGGGAGCAGCGCGGCGACCGTCGCCGTTGACGCCAGGACGGCGATGAGCCGGCGTCGACGCCGGCTCATCGGGGGTGACCACTCCGGTTGTGGCACGGGACCTCCTCGTGCGAGCGGATGGCCGGCGGCCGCCGGCCGACGCTGCGCGGTAACGCATGCGCATCTGTGGATATCAGTCGGTCGGGGTGGCGGCAAGGTCCGGGCACGCCGACGCGCCGACGGATCGAGATAATTCGGCTTTACAAAGCCCGCAGCCTTGTAACTGAGCGTGACGACTACCGCGGTCGACACAGGACCGTGGGAGCGGGGCACTGGCCCCGGCGCTGGTTGCGCCGCTGTGACGACGCGGCGCGCTCAGCCGCCCGGCACCCAGTCGGGGTCGCGGCCGAAGGCGGCAAGGAGGAGGTCCTGCTCGTCGTCGTCGGACACCCGCACCCCGGCCCGGACCAGGTCGTTGTCCCGGTAGTCGTCGACCCGGTCGGCGAACCACCGGGCGCACACCCGCACCACGTCCGGGTCCAGACGGGGCTCGGCCCCGATCGCCACCGCCAAGTCCCAGCCGTGCACCAGGTGCTCGGCGAGGAGCTGCTGGAGGTACTCGTCGGCCGGGGTGTCGCCGGCGGAGAGGTGCACGGTGCGGTCGAGCGCGCCGGGGTGGGTGGCGGCGATCTCGGCCTGCGCGGCCGCCTCCCGCGCCATCGTGGCCGGGTCGGCACCGAGCTGGTCGCCGTCGAACCGGCCGCCCACCTCGTCGATGGTCCGGCCGGCGAGCAGCGGCACGCTCCACCGGTCTTCGCCGACCACGTGGTTGACCAGCGCGCGCACGTCCCAATCCGGGCAGGGTGTCGGGTCGGACCACTGGCCGGGTCCGACCTGGTCCACCCGGTCGATGAACTCGGCCAGACTCCGGCGGTACGCCTCCAGCAGATCCATGCTGCCGATTGTTCCGGGCGGCGCGGCAGGCGAAGCCGTTTTGGCCGGCCACGGCAGGGTGATCCGTCCGATCCGCCGCGCCGGCGGGTGGCCGCAGTGGATCATTCCAGGTCGGTCAGGTCCAGGCCCAGCTCCCTGGCGGTGACCAGGCGGACCCACTCGCCGAACTGCCGGCGGGAGATCACCCGGTCGTGCACGGCGAGCTGCACGGCCAGGCCGTCCATCACCGCGCTGATCCGCCAGGCGGCCCCGTCCGGGTCGGCGCACTGGAAGGTGCCTTCGGCGACCCCGGCGGAGATCACCGCGGCCAGGTCCTCCCGCCAGCGCAGGTCGAGCCGGCGGGAGACCTTCTCCAGCTCCGGGGTACGCAGCGACTCCGACCAGCCGTCGATCCACATGGACCAGGAGGTGGCGCGCCCGGCCGGTGTGTAGAGCTTGAGGATCCGGCGGAGCTTGGTCAGCGGCGGGGCCGAGGATCGGGTCACCACGTCCAGCCGGGCCAGATCCTGCTCGACCGCGTACGCGAACGCCTGCGCGAGCAACCGTTCCTTGGTGGCGAAGTGGTAGAAAACCAGGGCCTGACTGACCCCGGCGGCCTGCGCCACGTCCGCCGTCCGGGTGTTGGCCAGACCGCGCTCAACGATCACGTCACAGGCGGTGCGCAGCAGGGCATCCAGGCGGATCGCGGCCGCACGTCTCGTCACGACCGTTACCGTAGCCCATCCGACCGAACACGAACAGTTACCGCTACCGTCCGATCCTCGATGCGACAGTCGGAAGCCGGACCCTTCCCGAAGGGTGCCTTGTGTCGTTCTGCCAGGGGTGTTCGTCGAGGTCCGCCGGTGACAGCCGAGGCGCCGGAACGCCCCGCCCGCCCGCCGACCGGCGTGCCGCGCCGGCGATGTCGGAGTGTGACGGCCGCCAGCCATCAGGTCAGCTCCCTAGGAAGCCTCGCGACGGTCGGGCCGGTCCCACCCGTGGCAGCCGGGTCCCCTTCGGGCGGCGGCACGATGGCCCCCGCGGTGCCGGGCGGACGCGCCGACACGGACCCCGAGTTGGCAGTCGTTCACCGGCTCGGCTAAAGTTCTCATCCGTCACCCGGGAACGCCGGGGGCGTGCGGACGTAGCGCAGCTGGTAGCGCATCACCTTGCCAAGGTGAGGGTCGCGGGTTCGAATCCCGTCGTCCGCTCGGAGCTGCCGCCACGTACGACGGGGGCAACCTCGGTGGGGTGGCCGAGAGGCGAGGCAACGGCCTGCAAAGCCGTGTACGCGGGTTCAAATCCCGTCCCCACCTCAGCAACAAGGCACGGGCGATTGGCGCAGTGGGAGCGCGCTTCCTTGACACGGAAGAGGTCACTGGTTCAAACCCAGTATCGCCCACCAGTTCGATGAGCAGGTCAGACAGCTCGCTACCGAGTCCTGGTAGCGAGCTTTTCTGTATCCGGGGCGCCCGGTGATGTGGAACGGCCGTTAAAGTAACCGTGGTCACTCCAAGCGGTTGAAGCGGTTCGCACGAGTAATCAAACCATCGCTAAGCGGGCACTCTGCGATGGTTGTCGGCCGTATTGGCACCGCAATACTTTGTCGATCGTTCCAGATAGCTGTTAGCGTGAGGGCATGGCACGTACTCGTGAGTTCGACCTCGACGCCGCAGTGGACGCCGCCATGGACGTGTTCCGGCGCAAGGGCTACGAAGGCGCCTCCATCCGGGACCTCGCCGAGGCGACCGGCCTCGGCAGCGGCTCGATCTACGCGGCGTTCGGCAGCAAGGACGGCCTCTACCTGGCCGCGCTCGACCTCTACCGGCAGCGCTACGCCGCACCACTGGTCGAGATGCTGCGCTCGGGCAACGACGCCCGCGAGGTCATCCGTGAGGTGTTCGTCGGCGTGGTGGACGACATCGCCGGCGATGGCCAGCGTCTCGCCTGCCTGATCGTCGGCGCGTCGATGGAGCGGGCGCACCACGACCTGCGGGTCGCCGAGCGCCTCCGCTCGACCACCCAGTCCCTGGAGCTGGCGCTCTACGACCTGCTCGCCGAGGGACAGCTGCGGGGTCAGATTTCGACCGACCGCAGCGCGAGCGATCTGGCCAGCTTCCTGGTGACCAGCCTCCAGGGCCTGCGGGTGATGGGTGCCATCAACCCGGACCGAGCCACGTTGATGCGCTCCGCCGAGGTCGCGCTCAGCTGCCTGAGCTGACTGCCGCACAGGGCAGCCGGTTCACCACCAATCCCGATCATGTTCCGAGGAGATACAGCCATGCCCCCGACCGGAGTCGGCATCATCGGCGCGAGCACCAGCGGGTGGGCCTCCGTCGCGCACGTGCCCGCCATCGCCGCGACACCCGAGTTCGCGCTACGCGCGGTCAGCACGTCCCGCCCCAGCAGCGCCGAGGTCGCGGCGGCGACGTACGGGGTGCCCGCGTACCACGACCACCGTGACCTGATCGCCCACCCCGGCGTCGACCTCGTCGTCGTGTCGGTGAAGGTCACCGAGCACTTCAAGCTCATCTCCGCCGCTCTGAACGCGGGCAAGATGGTCTACAGCGAGTGGCCGCTGGGCAACGGCCTGGCCGAGGCCCAGCAGTTGGCCGACCAGGCGGCGAAGGCCGAAGTCCGCACCGTGGTCGGCCTCCAGGGCCGCTACGCCCCCGAGGTCCGGTACGCCCGGGACCTGATCCGGGACGGGTACCTGGGCAGGGTGCTCGGCACCACCATGGTCGGCTCCGGGATGGTCTGGGGTGGCGAGGTTGCCGACCCCGGCCAGGCGTACTGGTTCGACAACGCCAACGGCGCGACCCCGCTCACCTCAGCCACCCTGCACGCTCTCGACCCGCTGCACACCGTGCTCGGCGAGTTCGACTCGGTGGCCGCGAACCTCGTCGTCGGGCGGAAGCAGGCGACGATCACCACGGACGGCACCAGCGTGCCGGTCACCGTGCCCGACCAGGTCGCGGTGATCGGCACCCTCTCCGGCGGTGCGGCCGCGTCCATCTTCTACCGGGGTGGCGTGTCCCGCGGGGACAACTTCCGGTGGGAGATCAACGGCACCGACGGTGACCTGGTGCTGACCGCAGGCTGGGGCAACATGCAGGTCGCGGAGCTGGCCCTGGCCGGCGGCCGAGGCACGGATGGCGCGGTCAAGCCGTTGGAGGTGCCGGCGTCCTACCTGGACGGCGTTCCGGCCGAGGTCAGCCGTTCCGCCGCGGGCAGTGTCGCGCGGCTCTACCGGCAGCTCGCCTGGGACCTGGCCGACGGCACTCGGACCGTTCCCGACTTCGCGCACGCGCTCGGCCGGCACCGGCTGATCGACGCGATCGAGCGGGCGTCCGGCACCGGCACGACCCAGATCCTGGCCTGATCCTTCCCGAGCGGGGCGCGTGGCGCCGCCGCCCCCGCGCGACGAGGAGTCGAGATGAGAGCTGTGGGACTGCTGCGCTACGGCGGGCCGGACGTGCTGCGGGTGGTCGATCTCCCGACACCGCACGCCGGGCCCGGCGAGGTCCGCATCAGGGTACGCGCGGCCGCGGTCAACCCGGCGGACACGCTGATCCGGGCGGGCGCGACGATGGTCCGGCTCCCCGACACCGGCCCGCTCCTTCCCGGCCTGGACATCGCCGGCATCGTCGACGAGGTCGGTCCGGACACCAGCGGCGCGCTCGCCCCGGGTGACCTGGTGATGGCCATGATCAATCCGACCCGTCCGGCCGGCGGCGGCTACGCCGAGTGGGTGGTGCTCCCGGAGTACTGGGTGGTGCCCGCGCCGGCCGGCTCGTCGGCGGCCGAGGCGGCCACCCTGCCGATGAACGGGCTCACCGCCCTGCGCGCCCTGGACTTGCTGCGGCTCCCGCCCGGCAGCACCCTGGCGGTCACCGGTGCGGCCGGCGCCGTCGGCGGGTACGCCGTACAGCTCGGCAGGGCCGCCGGTCACCGGGTGCTGGCCGACGCGGCGCCCGGTGACGCCGACCTGGTCTCCGCGCTCGGCGCTGACGTGCCGGTGGCCCGCGGTCCCGGGGTCGCCGACCGCTTCCGCGAGCACGCTCCGGACGGCGTGGACGCCGCTGTCGACGCCGCGGTGATCGGCCCCGAGCTGCTGCCGGCGGTGCGCGACGGCGGCGCCGTGGCGCTGCTGCGCGGCGCGCCGGACCCGGCGGAGCTGGCCCGGGCCGCCCGCCCGGACGTCACCCTGGTGCCGGCGTTCGTGCACGACTACGACGGGCGCCGGGACAAACTCGACCTGCTTCGGCGGCTCGCCGAGGAGGGTGCCCTGACCCTCCGTGTCGCCGGCCGGTTTCCGCCGGAGGAGGCGTCCCGGGCGCACCGGCTCCTCGAGGCGGGCGGGGTGCGCGGCCGGCTGGTCATCGAGTTCTGACGCCGCCAGCGGCACCCGGAGCACGACGTCCGGCCCCACCCGCAAACGGCGTGGCCTACCCGGTCGCGGAGAGCAGCGCCTCGGCGAGGTCGGTGCGGGCGCTGAGCACCGTCCGGCCTCGCCGGTGGGTCGCCACCAGGCCGGCCGCGCGTAACGCGGTGAGATGTTGGGAGACGCCGCCGGGCGACATCCCACTACGCCGGGCCAGTTCGGTGGTGCTCACCGGCCCGGTCAGCTCGGTGAGCAGCCGGGCACGCCCGTGACCGAGTACGGCGGCCAGCGCGTCCGGGACGCCGCTCGGGCGCTCCCAGAGCGTGCCGAGCCCGCGGGCGGGATAGGCGAGCTGCGGCGCGTCCCCGGCGGACACGCTCGCCACCGACGGCCAGACGAAGACCGACGGCACCAGCACCAGGCCCGGGCCGTCCGCGACGTCCGGGGCGAGGCAGTGCCGCTGCGCGACGAGCAGGGTGTCGTCCTCCCATCGGACCTGCCGGTGCAGGTCGTTGAGGAGCACCGCCGCGCCGTCCTCGGCGAGCAGGCGGGCGCGGGCGGTGATGTCGGCGTCGAGCAGCAGCCGTAGACGCGGCCAGTGCGGGGCCAGGGCGATCCGCCAGTACGCCTCGATCTCCTCGGTCAGCCGGCGCAGCCCGGCCGGCGGGTCGGCGTACAGGGCGGCGAGCGCCGGCGTGCGGTCGCCCGGGTACAGGTCCAGGTGCGCGCGGACGGTGTCGGCCGGGGTGTCGCGCAGGGCGGCCAGTTCGGCGGCCAGGTCCGGGATGAGGCCGGCGGGCGGCGGGGTGACGAAGTCGGCCATGTAGCCGGGCCGCGCCGGCACCAACTGCCAGAGGAGTCCGCCGTCCGGGTCGACCAACCCGGCCTCGACCAGCGGCGGGCGGACCCGGCGTACCCAGGGCAGGTGGACGGCGTGGTCCCCGGGGTCGCGCAGCACCCGGACGCTCGCGACGACCTCCCACAGGCAGGAGACGGCGAACCGGATGCGGGCGACCGCACCCGCCGACAGGCTGATGGCGACCACGGCACCCCCGGTGGATTCAGCTGGGACTGAAACATTACCGCCGGGGTGGGGGCCGGCCGAGACTTGCCGGGTGAGCGAACACCACACCCGAGCTGAACTGTTCCGATCCCTGCACACACCCGGGTCGCCGCTGGTCCTGGTCAACGCCTGGGACGCCGCGAGCGCCCGCATCGTGGCGGCCGCCGGCGCCCGCGCGGTGGCCACCACCAGTGCCGGCGTCGCCTGGAGCCTGGGGGCATCCGACGGCGACGTCCTCGGCCGCGACGCGGCCGTCGACCTGGTCCGCCGGGTCACCGCCTTGGTGTCACTGCCGGTCACCGCGGACATCGAGTCCGGGTACGGGGCGACGCCGGCGGAGGTAGGCGTGACCACCCGCGCCGTGCTCGATGCGGGTGCCGTCGGCGTGAACGTCGAGGACGCCCGGCGTGCGGCCGGCCCGCCGTTGCGCGACGTGCCCGACCAGTGCGCCCGGATCGGCGCGGTGCGGGGCGTGGCCGACGCGGCGGGGCTGCCGCTCTACGTCAACGCCCGGATCGACACGTTCCTCAGCGGCGCTGGGGACGTCGAAGAGACCGTGGCCCGGGCCACCGCCTATCTCGCCGCCGGCGCGGACGGCATCTTCGTGCCCGGGGTGGTGGACCCGGTGACCATCCGCGCGCTGGTGCAGGCGGTGCCGGCGCCGCTGAACGTGCTCGCCGGCCCGGGTGCGCCGGCGGTGGGGGAGCTGGCCCGGCTGGGGGTGGCCCGGGTGAGCCTCGGCTCGTCGGTCGCGGAGGCCGCGTACGCGGTCGCCCGCCGGGCGGCGGACGAGGCTCTCGGCGCGGGCACGTACGGCGCGCTGGCGGACGCGCTCGACTACGGAACGCTCAACGCGCTGATGCGGTGACCGGCGAGGCCGCGCGGCGCTGGGAGGCCGGCGCGCCTCCTGCGGCGGGGCGGCGACGGGCCGGCCACCTCGCTCGAGGAGGCCGGCCCATGGTCGCCTGATCCGGCGACTACGAACAGTGGTCGTGTCACAGCGGCGGGGCGATGTCCCGCCGCTCTTCGACCCGGCGGTACTCGACCGGCTGCTCGCTGGTGGTGACCACCTCGCCGCGACGACGACCCCAGATCAGCGTGGTCATGATCAGGCCGAGCACACCGGCCGCCATCAGGATCCAGCCGACCACGTCGAGGTTGATGCCGCCGACGCTCGCGTCCAGCGCGAAGGTGAGGATCGCGCCGAGCGCGATCAGGAAGATGCTGGTGCCGATACCCACGACAGCCTCCTTAAGGGGATGTGGTGCGCTGTCGAGCCCTTCAGTACCCCGGCGCCGACCAGCGCAACCACCGCCGCCCAGGGTGGCGCTTCGGGCGATCTTGCGGTCAGGTAGAGTTCACCTGTCGCCGGCGCACACCGGGGACGTGCGGACGTAGCGCAGCTGGTAGCGCATCACCTTGCCAAGGTGAGGGTCGCGGGTTCGAATCCCGTCGTCCGCTCGCGATCCGCCCCTCGGGGCCCGGCTGCCGGTTCGGGCAGCCACCACGGGCGATTGGCGCAGTGGGAGCGCGCTTCCTTGACACGGAAGAGGTCACTGGTTCAAACCCAGTATCGCCCACCAACGAAAACGGCTCGTTACCGGAATCCCGGTGACGAGCCGTTCCGCACTTGGGCCACGTGGGCTCGCTGCCGTGGATCCACCCCGACGGACCCTGGCCGCGCTACCGGGGCGTCAACACACAGAACTCGTTGCCATCGGGGTCGGCCAGCACCACCCAGCTGACGTCGCCCTGGCCGATGTCGACGCGGGTAGCCCCGAGGGTCAGCAGACGCTCGACCTCGGCCTGCTGATCACCGTGGACAGGCGGGGCGAGGTCGAAGTGCAGTCGCTGCTTGCCCGTCCTCGGCATCAGCGGCGGACCACCCCACGTGATCTTCGGACCGCCGAGTGGTGAGCGGATCGCGGTCTCCTGATCCTGATCCCAGACCAGCGGCCACCCCAGCGCCTCGCTCCAGAAGTACCCGACGTCCGGCGAACCGTCACAGGCCAGCGCTCCGATGAACCCGCAGTCGGCCAGGAAGTTGTTGCCCGGCTCGATGACGCAGAACTCGTTGCCCTCGGGGTCGGCGAGCACCACATGATCCTCGTCCGGGCGCTGGCCGACGTCGATGTGCCGTGCGCCGAGCCCCAGCGCCCTGGCCACCGTCCGCTGCTGGTCCTGCGGGGACGTGCTCGTCAGGTCGAAGTGCGACCGGTTCTGGCCGACCTTCCGCTCCCGGGTCGGAAGGAAGCGGATCCGGAACCCGGCGTCATCACCGGGCAGGAGCGCGACACCGTCCTGCGGATCATCGACGATGTCCCGACCGAGGACCCCGGACCAGAACCGTGCGAGACCCAGAGGTTGGCTCGCGTCGAAGCTGATCGCGAACAGTTGGCAGGTCATCCCTTGCTCATCTCCGATCCGCTGACGACAGGCCTTGCCAGCCCGTGGAACGGGAGCCTAAGGGTGAGCCGACGTCACCCGCACCCAGGTTTGGACAGCACGCACCTTGACCGGGCGCCGTCGGAGCGCGGTTCTGCTGTGGGGAGATCCGCTACCGGTGAACACGGGCGCCGCCCGCCGCCACGACCCGGCAGGGTGGACCGCATGAGACTGCTGGTGCTGGGCGGGACGGGGTTCGTGGGCGGGGCGACGGTCGCCGAGGCGGTACGCAGGGGCTGGTCGGTGACGGTGTTCAACCGGGGCATGCACGGGTCGACGCCGCCGGGCGTACACCGGTTGCGGGGTGACCGCACCGCGCCGGACGGCCTGGCGGCGCTGGCGGGCGGCGAGTGGGACCTGGTGGTCGACACCTGGGACAGCGCCCCGCGGGCGGTGCGGGACGCGGCCCGCGCGTTGGTCGCCACGGTCCCGCACTACGCCTACATCTCCAGCGGATCGGTCTACGCCCCGCCGGTGCCGGCGCACGTCGGCGAGGAGGCGCCCACTGTGGAGGCGAGCGCCGACGCCGTGGACGGGGACTACGCGGAGTGCAAGGCGGGCGGAGAGTTGGCCGCGATCGAGGTCTACGGCGAGCGGGCGCTGCTGGTGCGCGCCGGGTTGATCCTCGGGCCGGGTGAGGACGTCGGCCGGCTGCCCTGGTGGCTGCAGCGGGTGGCCCGGGGCGGTGACGTGCTCGCGCCCGGCCCGGTGGATCTGCCCGTGCAGTACGTCGACGTGCGCGACCTGGTCGGGTGGACGCTGGACCGCGCCGCCGAGGGGGTCGGCGGCGCGTTCAACGTGATCAGCCGCCCGGGGCACACCACCATGGGTGAGCTGCTGGACTCGGTCGTCTCGGTGACCGGCTCCGGCGCCACGCTGCGCTGGACCGATCCGGCGCCGATCCTGGCCGCCGGCGTCGTCCCCTGGAACGACCTGCCGATCTGGATTCCGCCCCGTCACGAGTTCCGGTGGTTGCAGGAGCGCGGCGTGGAGAAGGCGTACGCGGCGGGGCTGACATGCCGCCCGGTGACGGAGACCGTCGCGGACACCTGGCGCTGGCTGCGGGCGGTGGGATCGGTGCCGCCCCGCGCCGGCAAGCCGCGCCGGTTCACGGGGCTGGACCCGGCGCGGGAGGCGGCGCTGCTCACCGCGTGAACGGGCTCGTCGATCGGCGCGGTGGTGCCAGCTCAGGCCGGCACCACCGGCAGGTCCAGCACCTCGTCGACGGCGCGGCGCGGAGTTGGCCGGCCCGGCTGGCCGTACCCGATCCGCAGCACCATCTGCGGCGTGCCGAACCGGCCCAGCGACAGCCGCAGCTGCTCGCGCGCGGTGGGTACCTCGATCGGTTGGGAGAGCATCGACACGCTGAGCCCGGCGTCGGTGGCGGTGAGCAGCACCCGTTGCAGGGCCTGCCCGGCGACGACCTGGTCCACGGCGGTGTTGCCCACCGAGCCGAGCACCCCGACCAGCGGCTCCGGCTCGAAGTCGCGCCCCGGGGCCCGTTCGCGCCCGCCGAAGCCGCGCGCCGGCAGCACGTCCTGCGGCTCGCTCAGCGGGCCGCCGGCCGAGGCGGGCACGCCGTCCGGCGCGGGCTCCTGGCGCAGCCACCGCTCGCGTTCCGACCGGTAGGCGGGGTCGCGCTCCAGCACCCGGTGCGCGCCACGGGCGATCTCGCCGAACGCGGCGACCGCGCTCACCCCGATCAACAGCTCCAGCCAGCACTGCTCGGCGCGGGCCGCCTCGCCGAGCCGCCACCGTGCGTCGGCCGGCACCGGGTTCGGCCAGAACGGCATCCGGTTGCTGAACCGGCGGGGGATAGCGGCGTGCAGGCTCTGTTCGCCGGGCGTGGGCCGGCGCGGGACGTCCGGGACCAGGCGGGCCAGCAGGTCCGGCTCGGCCGGGTCGGGGCGGAGCCGCACCCGGGCCGGGATGCCGGCCACGGCCAGCGCGATCCGCAGGTTGAACAGCGCCGCGCCGCAGGCGATGCGGACACCCCACCCGCTCGGGTCGGTCGCCGGCAGTCGCCGGGCCGGGTCGGCCAGCACCTCGATCCCGCCGCCGCGCAGCCGCAACCGCCATGGCTGGGTGTTGTGCAGGGAGGGTGCCCGAACCGCGTCCACGGCGGCGGTCCGCAGGTGGGCCGATGTGTAGCCGATGTCCATGGCCGTGCTCCTCTCCCGGTGGGCGGCCGGTGATGCCCGACGTCCGAGTTACCCCTACGGTCCGTCCGTCGGGTGGGTGCCGGGCAGGGCCGGACGTCCCGACCCGTCGGGCCCGACCGCCCCCGGGTGGCGGGCCGACCACCGGACCTCGGACCGCCCTGGTCGGGACCTTCGGCCCGTGCGCAGGACGCCGGGCCCGGGTAGAAACGAGGAATGATCCGGGTGTTCCTCCTCGACGACCATGAGGTCGTCCGCCGTGGCCTGGCCGACCTGTTGCAGAGCAGCGGCGACATCGAGGTGGTCGGCGAGTCCGGCTCGGCGCTGGAGGCGGCCCGCCGCATTCCGGCGTTACGGCCCGACGTGGCGATCCTCGACGCGCGGCTGCCCGACGGCAACGGCATCGACGTGTGCCGGGACGTACGCGCCGTCGACTCGTCCATCAAGGGCCTGATCCTCACCTCGTACGAGGACGACGAGGCGCTGTTCGCGGCGATCATGGCCGGTGCCTCCGGGTACGTGCTCAAGCAGATCCGTGGCACCGACCTGGTCGACGCGGTGCGCCGGGTGGCCGCCGGGCAGTCGCTGCTCGATCCGGCGATCACCGCCCGGGTGCTGGAGCGCATCCGCAACGGCGTCGAGCAGCCGCGCGAGCTGAAGTCGCTCACCGAGCAGGAGCGGCGGATCCTGGAGTACGTGGCGGAGGGGCTGACCAACCGGGAGATCGCCGGAAAGATGTTCCTGGCCGAGAAGACGGTGAAGAACTACGTCTCCAGTGTGCTGGCCAAGCTCGGCCTGGAGCGCCGCACCCAGGCGGCCGTCCTGGCCACCCGCCTGCTCGGCAAGACCCCCTGAGCCGGTCCGCCCCGGTCAGTCGCGCAGCGGCACGGACCAGCTCACCTCGGTGCCGTGCGGCTCGACCGGGCGGATCGTGAAGGTGCCGCCGTGACGTTCGGCGCGCTCGCGCAGGTTGACCAGGCCACCCCGGGCGGCGGCCGGGTCGCAGCCCACCCCGTCGTCGGTGACCGTGACGGTGACGTGGCCGGCGTCGACGCGTACGGCAACGGTGACCTGGGTGGCCTGCGCGTGGCGGACCGCGTTGGACAGCCCCTCGCGTAGCACGGCGGTGAGGTCGGGGCGGACCGCGTCCGGGACGGCGCTGTCCACCGGCCCGGTCAGCTCCAGGCGGGGTTTGTGGCCCAACGACTCGGCGGCCACCTCGATCGCCTCGCGGATCTCGGTACGCAGAGCCGCGGTCATCGGCGTACGCAGCTCGAAGATGGTCCGGCGGATGTCCCGGATGGTCGCGTCCAGATCGTCGACGGCGGCGTTGATCCGCTTGGCCACCTCCGGGCGGGTCATCATCGGCGCGGCGCTCTGTAGTTGCAGGCCGGTGGCGAAGAGCCGCTGGATCACCACGTCGTGCAGGTCGCGGGCGATCCGCTCGCGGTCCTCCAGGACCACCAGCAGCTCCCGCTCCTCCTGGCCGCGGGCCCGTTCCATGGCCAACGCGGCCTGCCCGGCGAAGCTGCCCAGCAGAGCCACGTCGTCATCGCTGGCGCCGCCACCACGTTCCGGCACGTGTGCCACCACCAGCACGCCGTGCAGGGTCTCCGCGGTGGCCAGCGGTGAGATCACCGCCGGCCCGGTGTGCAGCAGCGCCGGCCACGGGGCCGCGTGCGCGAGGTTGTCCACCTGGTCGTGCCGGCCCTCGGCGATCGCCGCTCCGAAGCTTGTGTCGGCGGCCGGTAGGACCGTGCCGACCAGCGCGCGGGCCTGCTCGTCGGCGCCGTCGACCACCTCGACGGTGAACTGCTCGGTGTCGGTGTCGTAGAGCAGCACCAGCGCCAGTTCGGCTTCGGCGACCTCCCGGGCGCGGCGGGCGACCAGCGCCAACGCGTCGGTGCGGCGGACCTCGCCGAGCAGCACCGTGGTGATCTCGGCGGTCGCGGCCAGCCAGCGTTCCCGCCGGTGCGCCAGGGCGTACAGGCGGGCGTTCTCGATGGCCACGCCGGCCGCGGCGGCGAGCGCGACCACGATCTCCTCGTCGTCCTCGGTGAACTGCGCACCGCCCTGCTTCTCAGCGAGGTAGAGGTTGCCGAACACCTGCTCCCGGATGCGCACCGGCACGCCCAGGAAGCTGTGCATGGGCGGGTGGTTGGCCGGGAAGCCGTAGGAGCGGGGGTGCTGGGTGATGTCCGGCATCCGCAGCGGCCGGGGGTCGTCGATGAGCAGGCCGAGCACGCCCCGCCCGTGCGGCAGGTCGCCGATCTGCGCGTGCTGCTCGGGAGTGATGCCGTGCACGATGAAGTCGTACAGCAGCCGGTCCGGGCCGACCACGCCCAGCGCCCCGTACCGGGCGCCGACCAGCTCGCAGGCGGCCTGCACGATGCGTTGCAGGGTGGTGCGCAGATCCAGGTTGGTGCCGATGCCGACGACCGCGTCGAGCAGGGCGCGCAGCCGCTCCCGGCTGGCGACCACCTCGCCGACCCGGTCCAGCATCTCCTGGAGCAGCTCGTCGAGGTGGACCCGGGACAGCGGGCTCAGCCCGAGCGACGGGGCCGCCTGGGGTTCCTTGCGGGGCTGCGGGGTGCTGGTCACCGCGCGATGGTATCGCCGGTGACCGTGGTGCCCAGACCCGTCAGCCCCCGCGGACCGCGGAGGTGTCGACCACCTGCTCGGTGGTCAGCCGCGGGGTGGGCGGCGGGCCCGCGTGTGCCGGGTCCGCGATCCCCAACCGCAGCACGAGGTACGGGAAGCCGAGGCCGGCGAGCAGCTGACGCAGGGTCTGCCGGGTGCCCGGCACCTCCACCACCGCGCTGAGCGGCACCACCGACACGCCGAGCCGCGTGGCGGTCAGCCAGCCGGCGGAGAGCGCCTCGCCGGCGCGCAGCCAGCTGTCCGGTTCGTCCTCGTCGCCGTGCAGCAGCGCGTACACCGCCGCGTGGTCGTGGCCGCCGCCGACCGGCAGGCTGCCGGGGCGGCCGAAGTCGCGGGCCGGCACGGTGGTCTGCGGTCGCTGCTCGGGCAGCACCTCCGGCGGCAGCCCGGTGCCGGTGCCGGCTCGGCTGGTCCAGTACGCCAGCTCGGCGCGCAGCGCCGGATCCTCGGCCTCGACCGTGTCGGCGTGCGCGGCCGTGGCGGCCAGCTCCAGCACCTGGTCGCGGTCGAGGATCTGCAGCCGGCCGCCCTCAGCGGTGACCGCTCGGGTGATCTCCCCGATCGCGGCGGTGGGCACCGGTTCGTCGCTGACGGGCCGTCGGACGGTGTGCCGGATCTGCATGCACTGCACCATCCGCATGGCGTCCGGGTCGGCCTCCGCCCGGTCCAGGGTGGTCAGCCGGGCCAGCAGCTCGGTGTCGCGCGGATCGGGCAGCCGCTCCACCACCGCGCGCCATCCCTCGGCGGCCAGCGCCAGCCGGGCGTGGTGCAGCGCCGCGCCGCAGCTGACGGCGAGCAGCCGGCCCTCCGGGTCGGTGGCCGCGAGCTGGCGGTCGCGGACCATGCGCAGCTCCAACGCGTCGGGCAGCACGTGCCAGCGCCACGGCTGGGTGTTGTGCACCGAGGGGGCGTGGCCGGCGGTTGCGGCGGCCTCCGCCAGCGCGGTGGTCAGCTGGGCTTCCTGACTCATCGTCACGACCTCTCCGTCTCTGCCCGTCCGTGCCGCGGGGCGGCGGCGCTCGGGGTGGCTCACCGCTCCATCCTGCGGCATCCGACGGCGGTGCGCAGGGGCCGTAGGTCCCGGGCAGGTCGGGTCGTTGGCCCCCGAGGTCAGCGTTCCCGGACGACCGCGACCGGGCAGTGGGAGTGCTGGATCAGCTGCTGGCTGACCGAGCCCAGCAGCATGCCGGCAAGCCCGCCCCGGCCCCGGCTCCCGACCACCACGAGCCGCGCGTCGCGGCTCGCCTCGATCAGCATGGCCGCCGGGCTGCCCGGGACCAGGTCGACGGTCACGGCCAGTTCGGGGTACGTCCGCCGCCACGGCTCCAGCGTCTCCTCCACCGCCGCACGCTCCTCCGGGACTCCGGCCGCCGCGCCCGGGCCGGGCGTCCAGGCCCGCAGGACGCGCAGGGGCACCTGCCGCCGGGCCGCCCGTTCGGCGGCGAAGCCGAGCGCCACCAGCGACGGCTCGGAGCCGTCCACGCCGACCGCCACCGGTCCGCCCGACGCGTCGGCCGGTGCGCCGGCAGCCCCGTCCCGGACCACCACGACCGGGCAGTGCCCGTGCGCGGCGACCGCCACCGCCGTCGATCCGGCGAGCAGCCCACCGAACCCGCCGTGGCCGCGGCTGCCGAGCACCAGCAGGCCGGCCTCGGCCGAGCGTTCCTGCAACACCAGGGCGGGCGGGCCGTCGTACACCTCGCCGGTGACGGCGAGCCCGGGATGCGCGGCGGCGGCCTGCGCCGCCGCCTCCCGGACCAGTTCCTGCACCTGCCGCCGGGCGGTGTCGTCCGGCCAGACGCCGGGTGCCACGCCCGGGCCGACCCAGCCGGCCACGGTCAGCCATTCGAAGACGTACGCCAGCCGCACCGGCTGGCCGCTCTGCTCGGCCTCGTCCAGCGCCCAGTCCAGGGCCACCGAGGCGTCGGTCGAGCCGTCGTAGCCGACCAGGATCTCCGCGTCACGCACGTCGCCCTCCTCAGCGGTTGGTCGGGTCGGTTTCGCGGACCCAGCGCCACTCGGCGACCTGCGGGTCGTCCTGGCCGTACCGGCGGGTGTAGTCGCGGGCCGACTGCCGGGCGTCGACCATCTGTTGGCGCAGGTGCGCGGCGCGGGCGGCCAGCCCGGGCACGCGGTCGATGACGTCGATGACCAGGTGGAAGCGGTCCAGGTCGTTGAGCATCACCATGTCGAACGGGGTGGTGGTGGTGCCCTCCTCCTTGTAGCCGCGCACGTGCAGGTTCTCGTGGTTCGTACGGCGGTAGGTGAGCCGGTGGATCAGCCACGGATAGCCGTGGTACGCGAAGATGATCTGGCGGTCCTCGGTGAAGATGGTGTCGAACTCTCTGTCGGTCAGGCCGTGCGGGTGCTCGGTGTCCGGCTGGAGCCGCATCAGGTCCACCACGTTGACGAGTCGCACCTTCAGCTCCGGGAGATGCTGGCGCAGCAGCTCAGCGGCGGCCAGCGTCTCCAGGGTGGGCACGTCTCCGCAGCAGGCGAGCACCACGTCCGGCTCGGTGCCGCCGTCGTTGCTGGCCCACTCCCAGATGCCCAGGCCACGCCGGGTGTGCTGGATCGCCTCGGTCATCGTCAGCCAGTTCGGTGCCGGCTGCTTGCCGGCCACCACCACGTTGATGTAGTGCCGGCTGCGCAGGCAGTGGTCCATCGTGGCGAGCAGGGTGTTGGCGTCCGGCGGCAGGTAGATTCGGACCACCTCGGCCTTCTTGTTGACCACGTGGTCGATGAAGCCCGGGTCCTGGTGGGAGAAGCCGTTGTGGTCCTGCCGCCAGACGTGGCTGGAGAGCAGATAGTTCAGCGAGGCGAGCGGCTGCCGCCAGGGGATGGCCCGGGTCACCTTCAACCACTTGGCGTGCTGGTTGAGCATCGAGTCGACGATGTGGATGAATGCCTCGTAGCTGGTGAACAAGCCGTGCCGGCCGGTCAGCAGGTAGCCCTCCAGCCAGCCCTGGCACAGGTGCTCGGAGAGCACCTCCATCACCCGGCCGTCGGGGGAGAGGTGCTCATCGCCCGGCACCGTGGCCGCCACCCAGGCCCGGTCGGTCACCTCGAAGGCGGCGTCCAGCCGGTTGGAGGCGACCTCGTCCGGGCCGAACAGCCGGAACGTCTGCGGGTTGGCGGCGATGACGTCCCGGATCCACGGGCCGAGCGCCCCGGTCGCGCCGGCCATCGGCTCGCCCGGGTGCGGGACCTCCACGCCGTACTCGCGGAAGTCGGGCAGGGCCAGGTCGCGAAGCACCACGCCGCCGTTGGTGACCGGGTTGGCGCTCATCCGCCGGTCGCCGCGCGGCGGCAGTGTCCGCAGCTCGTCCACCGGCGCGCCGGTCGCGTCGAACAGCTCCTCCGGCCGGTAGCTGCGCAGCCAGTGCTCCAGCTCGGCCAGGTGCGCCGGGTTGTCGCGTACCTGTGACAGCGGCACCTGGTGGGCGCGATAGGTGCCCTCCACCTGCTTGCCGTCGACGTCGCGGGGGCCGGTCCAGCCCTTCGGCGTCTGCAGGATGATCATCGGCCAGCGGGGACGCTCGACGACGCCGCCGGAGCGGGCCCTCCGCTGGATCGCGGCGAGCTCGTCCAGTGCCCGGTCCAGCGTCGCGGCGAGGGTGCGGTGCACCTGGGCCGGGTCGTCACCGGCCACCACGTACGGCTGGTAGCCGGAGCCGCGCAGGAGGCCGAGCAGGTCCGCCTCGGGGATCCGGGCGAGCACGGTCGGACTGGCGATCTTGTAGCCGTTGAGGTGCAGGATGGGCAGCACCGCGCCGTCGCGGGCCGGGTTGAGGAAGACGTTGGAGAGCCAGCTGCCGGCCAGCGGCCCGGTCTCGGCCTCGCCGTCGCCGATCACGCAGGCCACCACCAGGTCCGGGTGGTCGAAGGCGGCGCCGTAGGCGTGGCTCAGCGCGTACCCCAGCTCGCCGCCCTCGTGGATCGAACCCGGCACCTCCGCCGCCACATGGCTGGGGATGCCGCCGGGGAAGGAGAACTGGCGGAACAGTCGGGCCATCCCTGCCTCGTCGCGCGACACGTCGTGGTAGCGCTCCGACCAGGTGCCCTCCAGCCAGGTGTTGGCCACGATGGCCGGCCCGCCGTGCCCGGGGCCCGTGACGAACATGGCGTTCAGGTCGCGTGCCACGATCACCCGGTTGAGGTGGGCGTAGATCAGGTTGAGCCCGGGGCTGGTGCCCCAGTGGCCGAGCAGCCGCGGCTTGATGTCGTCGGGGGTCAGTGGCTCCCGCAGCAGCGGGTTGTCGAGCAGGTAGATCTGCCCGACGGTGAGGTAGTTCGCGGCGCGCCAGTAGGCGTGCAGGCGGCGCAGCTCGTCGTCGGTGATCGACCGGTTCGGATCGAGTGCGGTGTCCATGATGCTGTGCCTCTCGCGGATCGGGGAGTGGGGCATCCGACGTCCAGCCTCGCCGTCGCCTGCGCCCCGAGGTCAGGGCCGTTGGTCCCGGTTCGGGTGGGCGTCGGGCCCGGTGAGCGGGGCCTCGGCCAGCCCTCGGACGACGATCACGGGGGCCGGGGAGTGGTAGAGCATGGACTGGGCGACCGCCCCCAGCATCGCGCGGCCCGGTTCGTCGCCCCGGGCGGCGACCAGCGCGACTTGCGCCGAGCGGGACACGTCCACCAGCACCTGGCCGGGATCGCCACGGATGACGCGGCACTCGGTCTCCACGTCCGTCCGACGGGTGGAGAACCGGGTCACGACCTCGGTGAGTTGGTCGGTGACCATGTCGGTGTCCTCGTCGGGCTCCACCACCCGCAGCGCCAGCAGCCGGGTGCAGCGCCGGGCCGCGCACTCGAAGGCCCACTCCAGAGCGAGGGTCGAGCTGGGCGATCCGTCCACCCCGACCAGCACCGGGCCCGGCGGCGGCTGCTCCTGGCGGACCACCAGCAGCGGGCAGCCGGCCCGCGCGGCCAGCTGCACGGCGGACGTGTCGGACGGGATGCACTTGCCGCTGCCGGCCATCCCGCTGTCGCCGACCGCGAGCAGGAAGGCCGCTTCCGATCGACGGATCAGGATGGGCAACATGCCGCCCTCGACGATCTCCCCGCGGACGGTCAGCCCCGGCTCGATCCCGTGGGCCAGTTGCGCGCCCCGCGTGATCAGATCCTCGGCGTGGTCCCGGGGTGCGGCGACGGTGTCCGCGGAGAAGGCCGCGTGCCAGTCGAAGGTGTGCAGCAGGTGCAGTGGCCGGCCGTGCGCGGAGGCCTCCTGCGCGGCCTGGGTGACGACCGGGAGGTCGTGGTCCGAGCCGAGGCCAACCAGCACCGCTGCATCGGCGGATGTAGCCATCCGACATCACCTCCCGGGCGTCGCGCCCGGCACGACCACGCTGTCCCTGACCGAGGGTAGTCGGGTGGTAACGATGGCGGGCCGGATCGGGCAGCGCCGCCGGACGTGATGGCGGCGGCTCGTCAACGATGGTTGACACGAGCGGCACTGTCAACGTATGTTGACGGCATGAGTCAGGCGACGGAACTCGCGGCGGCAGCCGGCAGCACCGACCCCCGGGTCGGGCTACGCGCCGTCCGCGCGCTGCGCCGGCTGCTCGAGCGGCTCGAGGTGGTCCAGGTGGACAACGCCCGTCGACAGGGCTGGTCCTGGCAGGAGATCGCCGACGCGCTCGAAGTCAGCCGGCAGGCGGTCCACAAGAAGCACGCCGGGCGGCCGGCGGTCAATCAATCCTGGGAGGCGTGATGTTCGAACGGTTCACCGACCGGGCGCGCACGGTCGTGCGGCGGGCGCTGGAGGAGGCGCGGGCCGAGGGCCAGCGCCCGGTCGGCACCGAGCACCTGCTGCTCGCCCTGACGGCCGACGAGGCGGGTCTGGCCAGCCGGGTGCTGGCCGACGCCGGCGTACGCGCCGACGACCTGCGTGAGCGAATCCGCCGGCACACCGCCAGCGGTGGCGCCGGCCTCGGTGACGCCGACGCGGCGGCACTGCGGGAAATCGGCATCGACCTGGCCGCGATCGTGGCCCGCATCGAGGAGTCCTTCGGCCCGGACGCCCTGCGCGAGGCCGTGCCGGAACCGCGCCGCCGCTGGGGCCGACGGCGGTTCCTGGGCGGGCCCTTCTCACCCCGCTCGAAGAAGGCGCTCGAGTTGTCGCTACGGGAGGCGGTGCGCCTGCGCCACCACCACATCGGCACCGAACACATCCTGCTCGGGGTGCTCCGCGAGGGGCAGGGGCTGGGCGCCCTGGTGCTCACAGAGGCCGGGGCCGACCTCGACGACCTGCGCCGACGGGTGGAGAGCGCGCTGCGGACGGCGGCCTGACGACGCGTTGACAGGTGCGCCGCGGTGAATCGGTGACGGTCGGCTTGAAACCTGTCTGTGGCACTTCCGACGCCGGCCGCTCGCGGGCTCGCTGAAGCCCCCCGGGTGCTGCACACTGGCCCCGTGGATGCTGGACAGGACAGGCGACCCTCGGGCGGCGACGGTGGGCTGCGCTCCGCCGTCGTGGTCAACCCGGTGAAGGTCGCCGATCTCGACGACCTGCGCCGCACCGTGAACGACGCCCTGGCCGCCGCCGGCTGGCCCGAGCCCCAGTGGTTCGAAACCACCGTCGACGACCCGGGCCGCGGCCAGACCGAGCAGGCCGTCAAGGCCGGCGTCGATCTGGTCTTCGCCTGCGGCGGCGACGGCACGGTGATGTCCTGCGTCAGCGGCCTGGTCGGCACCGACGTGGCGTTGGCCGTGCTGCCCCAGGGCACCGGCAACCTGCTCGCCGCCAACCTGGGTCTCTCCACCGACATGGCCGCCGGGCTCCAGGTCGCCATCGAACGCGGCCGGCGGCTCCTCGACGTTGGCGCCGTCGAGGACCGGTACTTCACGGTGATGGCCGGAATGGGCTTCGACGCCCAGATGCTCGCCGCCACCTCCGAGACCACCAAGGCCCGCATCGGCTGGCCGGCGTACGTGATGGGCGCCGCCCGGCACCTGCGGGACCGGCCGATGCGGGTGCAGATCCGCATCGACGACCGGCCACCGGTGCGCCGCCGGGCCCGCTCGGTGCTGATCGCCAACGTCGGCCGGCTCCAGGGCGGCGTACGGCTGCTCACCGAGGCCGAGCCGGACGACGGCTGGCTCGACATCGCGGTGCTCACCCCGCGCAACCTGCGGCACTGGCTCGCGCTCGGCTGGGCGGTGATCCGCCGCAACGGCCGGGTGCCGCAGATGGAGGTGTTCCGCGCCCGGCGCGTGGTGGTCACCAGCAACCGGGCCCAGCCCCGGGAGCTGGACGGCGACCTCATCTCGCCGGGCCGGCAGCTGCGGGCGGTGGTGCGTCCGCAGGCGCTCTGGCTCTGCGTGCCACAGCCCGAGGAAGCCCCCGACCTGGCCGTGGACGCGCAGAAGGCCGGAGAGCGGGGCGAGCAGCTGATCGAGGAAGCGCGCCGTGAGTAGCACCCGGATCGTGCCGGAGACCCGGCTGATGGCCGACGAGGAGCTCTCCGCCGACGACGCCTGGCGCACTCTGCGTCGCCAGGGCGGCTGGCACCTGCTGCGGGACGCCTTCATCCGGTTCCGCTACGGCGACGGGTTCAGCCACTCGCGGGCCTTCGCGCTGCAACTCTGCCTGGCGGTGGTGCCGTTCCTGATCGCCCTCACCGGCCTGATCAGCGAGCTGGGCGTCGAGGAGGGCGGCCGGGTGGTCGCCGACACCGTGCTGGCGCTGACCCCCGGCCAGAGCGAGCAGGTGGTGGCCGAGCTGCTCGGCGAGGGTGAACGCGTCGAGGACGCCGGCGAGTTGGCGCTCACCCTCGGTCTGCTCACCGGGCTGGTCGCGCTGACCACCACCATGGCCCAGATCGAACGGGGTGCCAACCGGATCTACGGCGTGGAGCGGGACCGCCCGGCGCTGTGGAAGTACCTCCGCGCCGCCGTGCTGGCCGTCACCGCCGGCCTGCCCGCGCTCGCCGGCTTCCTGATCCTTGTGGGCGGCGGCGCGATGGGCGACTCGGTGCGGGAGCACTACGAGTGGGGTGAGATCGCCGACGGCATCTGGACCGTGGTCCGCTTCCCGCTGAGCCTCGCGCTGACCGTGCTCGCCGTGGCGGTGCTGTTCCGGCGCGCGCCGCGCCGCCGGCAACCCGGCCTGTCCTGGCTGTTCTTCGGCGCCGGCATCGCCACCGCGCTGTGGTGGCTCGCCAGCCTGCTGCTCGCCGCGTACGTGCGGTTCAGCGACGGCTTCGGGCAGACCTACGGCGCGCTGACCGGGATGATGGCGCTGCTGCTCTGGGCCAACCTCACCGGCATGGCGCTCTTCGGCGGGCTGGCCTTCGCCGCCCAGCTGGAGGCGCTGCGCATCGGTGTGCAGGAGCCGGCCCAACCGGACCTGTGGGAGCCCGAGGCCGACCGAGCCGAGCTGTTCGACACCGGGGACATGACCGCCCTGTAAACCGCCCCCCGCGCGGCCCTCGCGTGTACGCACGGCGCCGATCGGGTAAAGCGCCTCGCCAGTGGACAAGGGAGGTGCGGGGTGACCGCGGTCAAAGAGGTGGCGCGGCGTCCGATCGGGCATTTCGCCGAGCGGAGCATCGCCGGTCTGGTGGCCGTCACCGGCGCCGGGGTGGCCTTCGGGCTGCTGTTGTTGCTCGTCCGGGTGCGGTGGAGCCCGTTGCAGGACGCCGACCACGCGGTCGCCGAGTGGTTCAACGGTCTCGTCGCCCCGCACCACGCGCTGGTCACCGTGCTCCAGGCGGTGACCGACCTGGGCGGCCGGCCGATCCTCATCTGGCTGGTCACCATCGCCGTGGTCGGGTTGCTGATCCGGCGGCAGCCACGGCTGGCCGTCTATCTGATCATCACCGGGGTCGGTGGCCTGATCCTCGACCCGTCCCTGAAGTCGCTGGTCGGTCGGCTCCGCCCGGTGGTGGACGTGCCGATCGCCAGCGCGCCGGGCAACAGCTTCCCGAGCGGGCACGCGCTCGGCTCGTTCGTCGCGTACGGGGCGCTGCTGCTGGTGTTCCTGCCGGCGATGGCCCCACGCTGGCGTAAGCCGGCGATCGCCGGTGTGGCCGTGCTGGTGGCGCTGGTCGGGCTGACCCGGATCGCGCTGGGCGTGCACTTCATCTCCGACGTGCTGGCCGGCTGGCTGCTCGGCGCCGCCTGGCTGGGCGTCACCGCGTACGCGTTCCGGCTGTGGCGGCGCGAGCGGGGCCGGCCGGTGCCCACGCTGACCGAGGGCCTGGAGCCGGAGGCCGGGCACGACATCGCCCCCGCCCCCGCGGAGGAGCACGTGCTGGCCCACCCCCGCTCGGCGGTGGCCGAGCTGCTGGTCGGATGGGTGCTGGTCTTCGGGGCGCTGTACGGCTTCGGCATGTACGTCAGCTACCACGCCAAAGGCACCTTCTTCGACACCCTCGACACCGAGGTGCCGCGCTGGTTCGCCGACCGGCACAACGAGGTGCTGACCGAGGTGAGCTGGTGGTGGAGCAAGTTCGGGGACACGCACGCGATCCTGCTGATCTCGCTGGTGTTCTGTCCGCTGGTGCTGGCGGTGTGGCGGCGGTGGCGGCCGGTGCTCTTCGTGGCGCTGGCGATGGTCGGCGAGCTGACCCTCTTCCTCGCCTCCGCCCGGGCGGTCGACCGGCCACGCCCGGCGGTGGAGAACCTGGACGGCCAGATGCCAACCTCCTCCTTCCCGTCCGGGCACATCGCGGCGACCATCTGCGTCTGGCTGGCCATCGCCGTCATCGTGCTGCCGCGCACCGACCGCTGGTGGCGCTGGGTCTTCGTGGCGCTGGCAGTGATCATGCCGATCGGGGTGGCCACCTCCCGGATGTACCGGGGGATGCACCACCCGACCGACTTCATGGGCGCGATCCTGCTCTCCGCGCTCTGGATCGGGCTGCTCTACCTGGTCATTCGGCCGAACGCCGACGTGCGGGAAGGGAACCGGCCGAGCATCGAGTCGGAGGACGTGGGCACCCTCGACGACGAACTGGCCCGGGCCGGCCGGGCCGACTGAGCGCCGCCGTGCTGCGAGTGATGACCTGGAACATCCGTACCGGCGGCCGGGACCGGGGCGGTCCCGACCGGCTGGATCCGGTGGTCCGGGTCGTCACCGCGCAGGCGCCGGACGTGCTGGCCCTGCAGGAGCTGCGCGGCTTCGACCGCGACGGACTCATGGCCGAGGTCGCGGGTCGGGTGGGGATGACACCGCACCTGGCCCGGTCCTGCTTCGGGCAGCCGGTGGCGGTGCTGGTCCGGGCGCCGCTGCGGGTCGTCTCCGCGGGGGCGCTGCGCCGGCCGTTCCACCACGGCGCCGCCCGCGTCGTGGTGGCGACCTCGGCCGGCCCGCTGACCGTGCTCGGCACCCACCTTCATCCGTACTCCGGGGGACGGCGTCGGATGGAGGTCGACTGGCTGGTGGCCGCGGTGCGACGCGCGCGGGGACCGCTGACGCTGGTCACCGGTGACCTGAACTCGCTCGACCCGACCGTCGACCACACCGCGCGCCTGGCCGGGATGCCCGCCCTCTACCGGCGGCGCCACCTGCGGCGCGCCGGCGGCGGCGTGGACACCCGCGCCGTCGGCCGGCTGCTGGCCGCCGGTCTGGTCGACCTCTGGCTCTCGTGCGCCGCCGGAGCCTTGGAGGCGGACGGCCTCACCGTGCCCACCCGGTTCGGCGGGGCGGAGTTCGCCGGGATGCGGCTGGACTACCTGTTCGGCTCTACCGCGCTGGCCGAGCGGACCCGGTCCGTCCGGGTAATCCGCGACGGGGACGCCGAGACCGCCTCCGACCACTACCCCGTCGTCGCCGAACTGGACCTCGACCCGGCCTGAGCCGGGCCCGTGCGTCCCGGCCCGCGACGCACGGCTACGGGCGGGGTCAGAGGACCAGGTTGAGCAGGACGGTCAGCACGACCGAGGCCACGATCGAGAAGAGGATCATCAGGAGACAGCCGAGGCCGCCGCCGAGCGGGCGGATCTCCGTGTTGCCGAAGCGCATGGGGTTCACCTGTCCGTGAGTGCGAGAGCGGGGGCAGGAGCGAGGAGGTGGCGGATGGCGTCGGCGACCGCCGTCGGGGCGGTGGTGGCCACGTTGTGGGCGGCGCCGGGTACGGCCACCGGGCGGGCGTCGGGAACCAGCCGGGCCACCTCGTCCCGCCAGGCTGCCGGCGCCACCGGGTCCCGTCCGCCGGTGACCACGAGGGTCGGCGCGGCGACCCGGACCAGGTCGGCCTCGACGGCGTCGCGGACCGAGTGCGACAGGGTCGCGACCACCCGCCAGGGCCGGGCGTCCCAGACGTCACGGGCCAGGATCGGCGCTTGCAACGGCGCTTCGCGCAGGGTGTCCACCAGCCACCGGACGACCTGACCCCGCCGGGACCGGGCGGCCGGGTCGCTGGTCGGCCCGGCCAGCACCACCGCGCGGACCAGGTCCGCGTGTGCCGCGGCGAGCGCGGCGACGACCTCGGCGCCGAACGAGTGCCCGAGCAGACAGACCGGCGGCAGCCGGTGCGCGGCCAGCCAGGCGGCCAGATGGTCGGCATGCCTGCGCACGCCGTACGCGCAGCGGGGGCGCTCGGTCAGCCCGAAGCCGGGCAGGTCCGGCACGTACACCGGGTGGGTGGCGGCGAGCGCGACGGCCAGCGGGGTGAGGTAGCGGTGCGAGACCGCCAGGCCGTGCACCAGCACGACCGGCGGCGCCCCGGTCCCGGGGTCCGTGCTGCGCCGGGTGTGTGTCCGCAGCCCGCCGATGAGCCGCCACTCGCTGGTCAGGCCGGCGGCCGGCCGGGGCGCGGCCAGCGCCAGCCGCAGTTCGGCAAGGCTGAACCGCCCGGCGGGGGTGATCCTCACAGCGCCCGCAGTCGGGGGAGCAACTCCTCCTGCGCCCAGTCCAGGAACATCGGCTGGGTCTCGCCGCCGACCTGGACGATCGCCACGTGGGTGAAGCCGGCCTCGACGAACTTCCGGAACGCCTCGACGTGCGCGTCCACGTCCGGGCCGCAGGGGATGCCCTCGGCGACGTCCTCCTCGCGAACGAACTGGGTGGCGGAGGCGAAGGAGTCCGGGCCGGGCAGCTCCGCGTTGACCTTCCAGCCCAGCCCGAACCAGCGGAACTGGTCGTGCACGATCTTGCGGCACTCCGCCTCGTCGGGGCCGTAGCAGATGGGCACCTGCCCGTAGCGGGGCTGGCCCGCGCCGCCGGCGTCGTCGTACATCTCGATGATGTGAGAATCGGGTTCGGTGGCGATGATGCCGTTGCCGTACTCGGCGGCCAGGGTGGCGGACTGTCGGCCGGAGGCGGCGATGGCCATCGGGACCGGCTGCTCCGGGCGGTCCCACACGTAGGCGTCGGGCACGTCGAAGTGGTTGCCGGAGAAGGTCAGCGACTCGCCGTTGAGCAGCGGCCGGATGATCTGCAGGGCCTCCTCGAACATCTCGTGCCGCTGCTGCACGTGCGGCCAGCCGCCGACCACGTGCTCGTTGAGGTTCTCCCCGGCGCCGAGGCCGAGAGTGAACCGGCCGTCCGAGAGCGCTCCGATCGTGCTGGCCTTCTGCGCGACCACGGCCGGGTGGTAGCGGCGGATCGGGCAGGTCACGAAGGACATCAGCTCCGCCCGGGAGGTGGCGTGGGCGACCGCGCCGAGCACCGACCAGGCGTACGGGGAGTGGCCCTGGGCATCCAGCCAGGGGTAGTAGTGATCGGAGATCACCAGCTGGTCGAAGCCCGCCGCCTCGGCCCGTACCGCGTGGTCGACCAGTTGCTTCGGACCGGCCTGCTCGCACATCAGGGTGTAGCCGACGCTGACCATTCTGGTTTCTCCTTTCCGCCGACGGATCGTCCCGGGATACCCAGGTCGGCAGCGGTCAACCCTGCCGTCCGGTTCGGACTGACGGCGCTTGACGGATGACGATGACCTGCCTACCGTCGCTCTTAACCGGTTAAGAGTCCCGGTGTGGCGCACATCCGGTGGTGGGGATGACCGCCCCGTGACGGCCCGCGTTCGCGTGGGCCGTCACGGCTGTCCGCCGACTGCGGGCCGACCACTGAACCGGTTGCGCCGACCGATCCATCGCCCTACGCTGATGCGTGCGCCGCCGGGATCCGGGCGGCGGCTGTCGGGCTGCAGCCGCCTTCCCCTGTCACGTCCCACCCCTGTCGGGCACCGGGGGTCCTCCCTGAGGAAGGCCATGAAGACTCGACTCTCCGCCGCCGGCGCGGCCCTGCTCGCGCTGCTCGTCGCCGTGCTGGCGTTCGGCCAGCCGGCGCACGCCGCGGCCGGTTTCAGCGTCGCGAGCGGCAAGCTGTACGACGCCAACGGCATTCATCATGCGCGGGGTCAACCACGCGCACACCTGGTACCCGCAGCAGACCAGCTCGTTCGCCGACGTGAAGGCGCTCGGCGCGAACACCGTCCGGGTGGTGCTCTCCAGCGGCGACCGGTGGACCCGCAACACCAACGCCGACGTCACCAACGTCATCTCGCTGTGCAGGGCCAACCGGCTGATCTGCGTGCTGGAGGTGCATGACACCACCGGTTACGGCGAGCAGAGCGGCGCGATCACCCTCGCCCGGGCCGTCGACTACTGGCTCAGTCTCGCCGACGTCCTCGCCGGCCAGGAGAAGTACGTCATCGTCAACATCGGCAACGAGCCGTACGGCAACCAGAACTACGCCTCCTGGGCCACCGACAACGCCAACGCGATCACCCGGCTACGCGCTGGCGGGCTGACCCACACGATCATGCTGGACGCGCCGAACTGGGGGCAGGACTGGTCGTTCACCATGCGCGACAACGCCGCCTCGGTCTTCGCCGCCGACCCGGCGCGCAACACCGTCTTCTCCATCCACATGTACGGGGTCTTCGACACCGCCGCGGAGATCACCGACTACCTGGGCCGCTTCCGGGCGGCCGGCCTGCCCATCGTCGTCGGCGAGTTCGGCTTCAACCACTCCGACGGCGACCCGGACGAGGACACCATCCTCGCCTACAGCCAGGCCAACGGGATCGGCTGGCTGGGCTGGTCGTGGAGTGGCAACGGCGGTGGCGTGGAGTATCTCGACATGGCCACCGCCTTCAACCCGGCCAGCCTGACCAGTTGGGGCCAGCGGATCTTCAACGGCGCCAACGGCATCCCGCGGACCGCCCGTGAGGCCAGCGTCTTCGGCGGCACGCCACCGCCCACCACGCCACCGCCGACGACGCCACCGCCCACCACGCCACCGCCGGCCGGTGGGTGCTCGGCGACGTACACGGTCACCAACCAATGGCAGGGCGGCTTCCAGGGTGAGGTGCGGGTGACCGCCGGCGCGACCGCGATCACCGGCTGGAGCGCCCGGTGGACCTTCGCCAACGGCCAGAGCGTCAGCCAGTCCTGGAACACGGCGCTGACCAGCAGCGGAGCCGTGGTGACCGCGCGCAACGTGGACTACAACGGCCGGCTGGCCGCCGGTGTCAGCACCAGTTTCGGCTTCATCGCCAGTTGGACCGGCAGCAACGCCAGGCCGGAGGTGAGCTGCGCCGCGAGCTGAACGACGCACAGGTGGCCGGGTCGGCGCCGGGCCCGGCCACCGGTCGTGGTCAGTGCTCCCCGGCCAGGTTCACGATGACCACCCCCGCGATGATCAGCGCGATCCCGGCGAGCTTGGCCAGACCGACCGGCTCGTCCAGGAACACCGCCCCGATCGCCACGATGGTGGCGGTGCCCAGGCCGGACCAGAGGGCGTACGCGACGCCCACCGGGATCTCCTTGACGGCCTGGGCCAGCAGGATGAACGCCAGCAGATAACCGCCGAGGCACGCCACCGTCGGCCCGAGCCGGGTGAACCCGGCGGTGGTCTTCAGCAGGCTGGTCGCCAGCACCTCGGCGGCGATGGCGATCCCCAGCAGCACGTACGCCATGCGGTCCTCAGTCCTGAAATGCTCGGCGGGTCGTCGCTGGTCAGGCTAGCGCCGCCGCCGGCCGGGAACTGGCGGCCCGCGACGGGTGCGAGCCCTGGAGCTGATGTCACAGACGATTCAGATCTGGCCGCCTGCCGGCGGGGCGAATCGCTTACGACATCAGCTCCAAAGGCGGTCCAGGTGCCTGCTCCGGCCCCCAGGTCGAGCTTCCCATCCAACCGTTCAGACCCCGGTCCGGACCGGGTGCGACGTCAGCCAGCGCCCGGCTCGGCGGCGGTCGATCCGGGTTCAGCGGCGAGCCGGGCCGCCCGCATCATGAGGTAGCGCTGCTCGGGCAGGCTGCTCGTCCGCCCGGCGGCGGCCCGGTAGTCGGCGATCGCCCGGGCTCGGTCGCCGGCCATCTCGTGCAGGTGCGCGCGGGCGGCGGAGAGCCGATGGTGCCCCGCCAACTGCGGGTCGTCGGCCAGCGCGTCGAGAGCGGCCAGGCCGGCTGCCGGCCCGTGCACCATGGCGGTCGCCACGGCCCGGTTGAGCGCCACCACCGGGCTGCCGGAGAGCCGTTCCAGCACCCCGTAGAGCGCCAGGATCTGCGGCCAGTCGGTCGCCGCGGCGCTCGGCGCCTCGTCGTGCAGCGCGGCGATGGCGGCCTGCACCTGGTACGGGCCGACCGGCCCGCGCGGCAGCGCCCGAGTCACCAGTGCGACGCCCTCGGCGATCGCCGCCGCGTCCCAGCGGGTGCGGTCCTGGTCGGCCAGCGGGATCAGCTCGCCGGATGGCCCCGTCCGCGCCGGGCTGCGTGCCTCGGTGAGCAGCATCAACGCCAGCAGACCGGCCGACTCGCTGTCGCCGGGCAGCAGGGCGTGCAGCGCACGGGTCAGCCGGATCGCCTCCACCGCCAGGTCGACCCGGCGCAGGTCCGGGCCGGCGGTGCTCGTGTGCCCCTCCGTGAAGATCAGGTAGAGCACCTGCCGGACGGCGGCCAGCCGGTCGGCCCGCTCCGCCGGCTCCGGCATCCGGAACGGCAGTCCGGAGGAGCGGATGCGCTGCTTGGCCCGGCTGATCCGTTGCGCCATGGTCGCCTCGGGGACCAGGAACGCGCGCGCGATCTCGGCGGTGCTCAGCCCACCGACCGCGCGCAGGGTCAGCGCGACGGCCGACGCGGGCGTGAGCGCCGGGTGGCAGCAGAGAAAGAGCAGGACCAGGGTGTCGTCCCGTTCGGCGGTCAGCTCCTCGTCCGCCGCGGGCGCGTGCTGTCGGTCGTCCGGGTCCCGGCGGACGACCAGGTCCTCGCGGCGGCGCCGCGCCTGCTCGCCGCGGACCAGCTCGATCATCCGGCGGTAGCCGACCTGGATCAGCCAGCCGCGCGGGTTCGCCGGCAGCCCGTCCGTCGGCCACTGGGTCGCGGCGGCCAGCAGCGCCTCCTGCACCGCGTCCTCGGCGGTGGGGAAGTCACCGAATCGGCGGGCGAGCACGCCGAGGACCTGCGGCGCCAGCTCGCGCAGCAGGTCCTCGATGCGGGGATCGGTGGTGGTCAGCCCTCACAGCTCCTGGGGTGGGGCGGACATGACCGGGTGCACCTCGATCGGCATGTTCAACGGCCGGCCGCCGGGGCCGGGCGCGGTGGAGATGTACGCGGCCAGCTCCACCGCCCGCTGCGGGCTGTCGCAGTCGACGATCCAGAAACCGGCGAGGAACTCCTTCGTCTCGGCGAACGGCCCCTCGGTGACCACCGGGGCCCCGCCCTCACCGGCGCGGACGATCCGCGCCTGCTGCGGGCCGCCGAGACCCTGCCCGTCGACCCACTCCCCGGCGGCGGTGAGCTTGTCGTTGACCTCGCCCATGAACGCGAGGTGCGCCTCGACCTCCTCCGGGGTCCAGGTCTCGATGCCCGGGAAGTCGGTCCCGGCGGCGCTGAACTGCATCAGCAGCATGTACTTCATGGTTCGCTCCTCACGCCTGCGCACCATCGTCGGTGCTCTCACCCTGAGGTAGAAGCAGACGACACGGTTCTCGACAACCCGGCCAAAGAATCCCCGGAATCTTTTCAGTGGACGGCGTCAACCTCCAGCACCAGGCTCTGCTCCGGGTGCAACGCGGGCAACTGCACGCCCACCCGGGTCAGTGCCGCCCCAGTGAGCGTGACGCCGCCAGCCAGCCAGGCCGGCGCGGACCGGTCGGCGGTCGCCGGGGCCGGCGCGTCCGACACCGGTCGCACCAGGTAACGCCGGCCCGGGTCCAGGCCGGGCAGGCGGACCGCGCCCGGGGACTGCGCCACCGAGGTGGCCAGCCGGGCCACCGCGTACACCGCTCTGGTGCCGTCGTGGTCGACCACGCCGTGCGCCCAGACGGCCGGTTCCGGATGGTCGACCCGGACCACGCGGCCGGCGTGCAGCAGCGGACGCAGCCGCCTGTGCAGCGCGACCCCGGCGGCCAGCTCGGTCTGCTCGGTGGTGCTGATCCTCGCGATGTCCCACTCGATGCCGTCGTGGCCGAAGAGCGCGGTGGCTGCCCGGAAGCCGAGGTCGTGCACCCGGTTGGTGGTGTGCGAGCGTTCCGGCCCGACGTGCGTGCCGACCAGTTCCGGTGGCAGCAGCAGCTCGGTCCAGCGCTGGATGCTGAGCCGTTCCAGCGCGTCGTTGCAGTCGCTGGCCCAGACCCGGTCGGTGCGCGCCAGGATGCCGGCTGGACGACGGCAGCATGGCCGACGTGTGGACCGAGTGGCTGCACCCGGAGGGCGCCGAGGTCCTCGCCTCGTACACCGACGGGCCGCTGCCGGGCGTGCCGGCGCTGACCCGGCACCCCGTCGGCGCTGGCGCCGCCTGGTACGTCGGCACCCGGCTGGACGAGCCGGAAACCGACCGGCTGGCCGTCCGGCTGGTCGACGAGGCCGGCGTCCGCCCGGCGGCGCAGGCACCGACCGGGGTGGAGGTGATCCGGCGCCGCGACGGCGAGCGGAGCTGGCTGTTCGCGATCAACCACACCGGGAGCGAGGTACGGCTCGCGGTGACCGGCACCGAGCTGCTGACCGGAGCAGAATGCGCCGGTGAGCTGACAGTGCCGGCCGGCGAGGTGGCCGTGGTCCGGGAGGACCGGGCCGACGGGCCGGCCTGACCCGGTGACAGCCACGGCGCGAAGGAGGTTTCCCCAGGTGCTCGCCCAGCAGCGGCAGACCGCCATCCTCGATCTGATCCGCCAGCGTGGCGGCGTACGCGTGAGCCAGCTCGTCAGCCGGTTCGGCGTGTCCGACATGACGATCCGGCGTGACCTGGAGGTGCTGGCCGAACGCGGTCTGGTGGACAAGGTGCACGGCGGCGCGACGCTGGCCGGGCCGGGCTCCGCCGAGGAGCCCGGCTTCGCCGCGAAGTCGATCCGCCAGCAGGCGGAGAAGCGGGCCATCGCCGAGCGGGCCGCGACCATGGTGGAGCCGGGGATGGCCATCGCACTCTCGGCCGGCACCACCACCGCCGCGCTGGCCACACTGCTCTCCGACGTACGGGGGCTGACCGTGGTGACCAACTCGATCCCGGTGGCCGACGCCCTCTACCAGAATCCGCGCGCCGACCAGACAGTGGTGCTCACCGGCGGCATCCGTACCCCGTCGGACGCGCTGACCGGGCCGGTGGCCGAGGCGGCGATCAGCGCGCTCAACGTCGACCTGCTCTTCCTCGGTGTGCACGGCCTCAGCCCACGGACCGGCTTCACCACGCCGAACCTGCTGGAGGCCGGGGTCAACCGGTGCCTGATCGGCGCCGCCCGGCGGCTGGTGGTCCTCGCCGACCACACCAAGTGGGAGACCATCGGCATCGCCACCATCGCCCCGTTGGAGGCGGCCGACGTGCTGATCACCGACGTCGGGCTGCCGGCGGAGGCGCGTACCGCCATCGGCGAGCAGGTCGGCGAGCTGGTCGTCGTCCAGGCCGGTTGACGGCCCCGGCGGTCAGCTCGGGGGGAGCAGTGCCTCGGTGGCCCGGTCAACCAGCCACCGTTCCGCCTCGTCGTACGACCAGCCGCCCTCGTCGACGAGCTGCGGCCAGGAGTGCAGCCCGAAGTAGAACCACAGCACCTGGGTGGCCCGCTCGACGGTGAGGCCGGGGCGCAGGGCGGAGAGCTCGTCGAGTCGTACCGCGCCCACTCGCAGCGCCCGCCGGTAGGCCGTCGCCGCGTGCCGTGCCACGGCCGCCGCGCTCGGTGTCATGCCGGCCGCTGCCTTCATCAGGTGGACCTGCTGGTGGTGGTGCTGGTGGCCGTACCGCGTTCCGACGCCGATCAGACGCAGGACCTCGCGAGGGTCGGCGGCGACCGCAATGGCCGCCACGTTCCGGGCGGTCTCCGGGTCGTTCACGCCCGCCTCGATCAGCGCTCGCAGCAGGGTCGGCTTGCCGCCGACGCTGGTGTACACGGTCGCCACGGCCACCCGGGCCCGCGCGGCGATGTCGTTGATCGTGGTCGTCGCGTATCCCTGGGCGATGAAAAGGTCCTGGGCCGCTTCCAAGATCAACCTGCGGGTCTGCTCGGCGCTCTCCTGGCGCCGGCTGGCGCGTGGTTGAGCGGCTGCCATCAGGGCACTATACGGCTCGCTTCATCAGAAGGCTATTCTGATGACTATGCGCGTCCTCTTCTCAACCACGCCCGCTTTCGGGCACTTTCTCCCCCTGCTGCCTCTGGCCCGAGCGTTCCGCCGGCAGGGCCATGACGTCGCCGTCGTCACCGCCGTGGGCATGACCCCGCTCATCGCACCCGAGGGCATTGAGCTGCTGCCGGCCGGGCCCATGCCGGACGTGCTCTTCGCCGAGGTGGGTCGCAAGCTGGGCCTCAACCCCGCGACAGAGCCCACTCCGGAGGCGGTCGCCGAGTTCTTCGCCGGGGTCCGGGTCGACCTGACCGCCGATGAGGCGTTGGCGCAGGCGAAGCGCTGGCAGCCGGATCTGATCATCAACGAGATGGTCGACTTCGTGGGACCGCTGGTCGCCGCCGGGCTCGGCGTACCGCTGGCCACCCTCGCCTTCGGGCCGTCGGTGCCGGCCGAGTTCACCGACGTGCTGACTGCCGTGGTCCGCACGCGCTACGAGGAGCGGGGACTGCCAGCGCCGGAGCACACCCCCTCCGGCCGCTGGCTGCTGGACACCTGCCCGCCCGGCCTTCAGTTCCCGGACTTCGCCGTACCCCCGGGCGTGCAGCGGATCGCGCTGCGACCGGAACCCCACCAGGCGCTCGACGCCCCGACCGGCGCCGACGCCCCGGCGGCCGGCGGTCGCCGCCGCGTGCTGGTGAGCTTCGGTACCGTCTTCGCCGACCCGGCCGTGGTCGGCCCGCTGCTGGGCGCCCTCACCGCCCTCGACGTCGACGTGCTGGCCACGCTCGGCCTGGACGGCAAGCCGGAGGACTACCAGCTCGACTCGGACCGGGTGGAGTTCAGCCCGTTCGTGCCGCTGGCCCAGTTGCTGGGGAACGTCGACGCGGTCATCTCGCACGGTGGCGCCGGCACCACCCTCGGCACGCTGGCCCGTGGCATCCCGATGGTGGTCGTGCCGCAGGGCGCCGACCAGTTCATCCAGGCGGATCGGGTCTCGGCGTCCGGCGCGGGCCTCGCACTGGCGCCCGGGCAGGCCGAGCCGGCGGCCATTGCGGCGGCCCTGCGCCGGCTGCTCGATGAGCCGACGTTCACCGTTGAGGCGCGCCGGATCAGCGCCGAGGTCAGCGTGATGCCGTCCCCCGACGAGGTCGCCGAGCGCCTGTGCGCCGAGGTGACCGGGTAGCTCGCCGGATCCTGGTGGGAACGGCACTCGGCGGGCTTTTCCCACCAGAATCGCTGGCCACAGGTCGAGCCTGCTGGTCCGATGCCCGGGCCGTGGGGCAGACTGGGAGGCGACGCGACTGGCGGCACCTGGGATGGCAGAACCATCGGGGAGCTCATCGCGGGGGTCGACCGCCTGGGCTTCCGCGCTGGGGAGAGCCATGCCGTCAACCGCAGAGACGACCACCACCCACGCCGCTACGCTGCTGCCCGGTCAGCCGGTGGCCGACGCGGTCCTCGCCGACGTTGCCGTGCGGGTGGCCAGACTCCGCGACGCGGGCGTCGTCCCGGCCCTGGCCACCGTTCTGGTCGGCGACGACGACGCCAGTGCCGGCTACATCGGCATCAAGCAGCGCCAGGCCGCCGGGCTGGGCTTCGCCTCGCCGCACCGCCACCTGCCCGCCGATGCCACGCAGGAACAACTCCACGAGGTGATCGCCGCTTTCAACGCCGACCCCGCAGTACACGGAATCCTCGTGCAGTATCCGGTCCCCGGCCACCTGGACTACGACGCGGCGTTGCAGAGGATCGACCCGGACAAGGACGTCGACGGCATGCATCCGCTGAACCTCGGTCGGCTCGCACTCGGGCTGCCGGGCCCGGTGCCCTGCACGCCAGCCGGCATCGAGGCGTTGCTGGCCCACCATGGCATTCCGGTCTCCGGGCGCGAGGTGGTCATCCTCGGCCGCGGTGCCACGCTCGGGCGGCCACTCGCGACCCTTCTCGCCCAGAAGCGCCCCACCGCCAACGCGGCCGTCACGGTCGTGCACACCGGCGTCGCCGACTGGCCCCGATACACCCGCCGAGCCGACATCCTGATCGCTGCTGCTGGCGTGCCCGGCATCATCCAGCCCGAGCACGTCAAGCCGGGGGCCGTCGTCATCGGCGGCGGCGTGCGGTACGCGGGTCGGCGGCTGCTGCCGGACGTCGACGAGACGTGCGCCGCGGTCGCCGGGGCGATCACCCCGCGCGTGGGCGGCGTGGGCCCGACCACGGTGGCCATGCTCTTCCGCAACGCCGTCGCCGCCGCCGAGCGTCAGGTCGGATAGGGATCGTCGACGGGCAGGCAAGGTCCGCGGGTTCCGCGGATATCGGGGTTTCCTGCGACCGGGATACCGCGATATCGCTGATGTCGAGTTGACCATGCCGGGGTGCTGTCGCCAGCGCTTCACGGCCCCTGGCCCCCGGGCCAGCGCCGCCGTTTCGATCAAGAGGTTTGCGTCAACGGGAACGCGGTTCTTGACGCAAACCTCTTGGTCAACAGGCTGGACGGGGGAGGGGAGAGGGCGGGTCGTCAGGCTTCGCGGGCGAGGCGTTGCTCGACGAGGACCTGGACGCCGTCGAGGATCCTTTGCAGGCCGAACTGGTACAGCCAGTCGCGGTCGGCCTCGGGGTCGTCGGTCGAGGCGAAGCCGCCGCCGGTGAACGCGGCCATCAGCGCGGGGAACCGCGTTGGATCGATGACGCGGGTGAAGAGCGTCTCGTACGGGTCGGTGTCGTCGGCCGCGGTGGCAGCACCGGCCGCGTGGAACGTCAGGTCGGCCAAGCTGTGGGCCTGGACGAGCAGGATGGCCGCCACCTTCTCGCCTTCGTCGAGTGGAGTCGAGCCGAGTGCGCGGAGTCCGTACTCGAGCCAGCCGAGTTGGTGCGGCGTGGCGGGCGGGCCGAACATCGTCAGCGTCTGCAGGAGCCACGGGTGGCGGCGGAACTTGCGCACGACGGTCCACGCCCAGCGTTCCAGGTCCGCCCGCCAGCCCTGGCCCGTGACCAGGTCCGTGGGTGGGGGGCCGACGGCGGCCTCCTGCATGTGCAGGATCAGCTCTTCCTTGCTCCCAACGTGCCGGTAGAGCGACATCGTGGTGAACCCGAGGCTCTTGGCGACCCGGCTCATCGACACGGCGCCGAGGCCGTCGGTGTTGGCGATCTCGATCGCGGTGCTGACGATGCGTGCAAGTGACAGCCCCTCCCGTGGTTCGGGAGTGGGCTTGGCCGACCAAACCGCCTCGAGCGGCGACATCGCACGTTCCATCGGGGTTGATCCTATACCTGGTGTATGGCATACACTGAGTTTATGACGTACACAGTCGAGCTTGAATCACTCACGAAGCGGTTCGGCGATGTCGCCGTACTCGATGGTGTTGACCTGCGGGTCGAACGCGGCAGCGTCGCGGCGCTGCTGGGGCCGAACGGCGCCGGCAAGACGACGGCGGTCAAAGTGCTCTCCACGCTGCTGCGTCCGGACGGCGGCCGGGCCGTGGTGGCCGGACATGACGTCGTCTCCGCGCCGGCGGCGGTCCGCCGGTCGATCAGCCTCACCGGTCAGTACGCGGCGGTCGACGAGATGCTCACCGGCCGGGAGAACCTGATTTTGATGGGTCGGCTACGGCACCTCACCGGCGCGGCGGCGCGAGCTCGAGCCGACGAGCTGCTCGACCGCTTCGAGCTGACGGCGGCCGGCGGGCGGCGGGTCTCGACCTACTCCGGCGGCATGGCCCGCCGCCTGGACATCGCACTGAGTCTCGTCGTCGAGCCTCGGGTCCTGTTCCTCGACGAGCCGACCACCGGGCTGGACCCGCGCAGCCGCCGCGACGTCTGGGGCTCGATCGGGGAGTTGGCCGCTGCCGGCGTCACCGTCCTGCTGACCACCCAGTACCTGGAGGAGGCGGACCGGTTGGCGGACCAGATCACCGTGCTGAACGGTGGCCGGGTCGCGGCCGAGGGGACCGCCGAGCAGCTCAAGGCCCGGATCGGCGGCGAGACGGCGCAGCTCTTCCTGCCCGACGCCGGTACGCTCGCCCGCGCCGTGCCGCTACTCACCGCGACCGCGGTACCCATCAGGGAGGACGCGGAGACGCTGTCCGTGCACGTTCCCACCGACGGCAGCGCGGCGGCGGTGCGGGACCTGCTCGGCCTGCTCCACGCCCGGGGCGTCGATGTGGAGCGGCTCGCGTTGCACCGGCCCACTCTCGATGAGGTGTTCCTCGCACTGACCGAGCAGCCGCCGACGGAGCAGCCGCAGACCGGCCAGCCGCAGGCCGTGGCGGTGACCCGATGACCGCCCCCGAGCTGACCCGGGTGCCCGGCGTGATCGTGGACGTGAGCGCCCTGGTCGGTCGTGGTCTGCGACGCTCGATTCGCAGCGTCGACGCGTTGATCACCGCAATTGTGCTGCCGGTGTTGATCCTGCTGTCGTTCGTCTACGTCTTCGGCGGCGCGATCGAGACGGGCACCCGGTACCTGACGTATGTCGTACCGGGGATCGTGCTGATTTGCGCGGCCTTCGGCTCGGCCGGCACCGGAGTGGGGGTGAACCAGGACATGACGACGGGGATGATCGCCCGCCTCCGCTCGCTGCCGGTCCTCGGGTCGGCGGTGCTGGTCGGGCACATCGTGGCCAGCGTGGCGCGCAACCTGCTCTCGACGACCATCGTCGTCGCGGTGGCGGTGCTGCTCGGCTTTCGGCCGACGGCCTCGGTGCTCGACTGGGTGGCGCTGCTCGGGCTGCTGGTGCTGTTCATGTCCGGGATCTCGGCGCTGTCGGCCGCCTTCGGTCTGCTGGTGTCGAACGCCGAGGCGGCCGGTGCATTCTCCTTCGTGGTGCTGTTCCTGCCGTATGTGAGCAGCGCGTTCGTGCCGCCGGAGACGATGCCGGCCTTTCTCCAGGGGTTCGCCCGCAACCAGCCCATGACCCCGCTGGTCGAGACGGCCCGCGGGCTGCTGGTGGGCGGTCCGGTCGCCGAGTCGGCCCCGACCGCACTCGCCTGGGCCGTCGGGTTCCTGGTGGTCGGCGTGGCCGCGTCCGGCGTGCTGTTCCGGCGACGGGCGAGCCACTGACACGACCCAGCGCGCCGGAGTGGCGACACAGAGTGCCGAGCGTCGGCACTTCACAGCCATCTCACAGGGCCCCTGGTTAGGGTGCCCACGAGTCAACGTCCGACTCCATCCTGGAGCGGTCGGCTGTCGCACAGGAGTTCCGATGGTCTTCAAGAAGATGTTGAGCGCGTTCGGTGTCGGCGGTCCCAGCGTGGACACCGTGCTGACCAACCCCAACACCCGGCCTGGTCTGACCCTCGACGGTCAGGTCAACCTCGTCGGCGGTGACAGCCCGGCGGCCATCGAGCAGGTGGTGCTCGGCCTGGTCACCCGGGTCGAGGTCGAGGGACACGACACCGAGTACGCGGGCACCATGGAGTTTCACCGGATGGCCGTCAGCGGCCCGCTCCAGCTCGCGCCGAAGCAGCAGCTTTCGATCCCGTTCCAGCTGCCGGTTCCGTGGGAGACCCCGATCACCGACGTGTACGGCCAGCGCCTGCACGGCATGACGATGGGCCTGCGTACCGAGTTGGCGGTGGCCCGCGCCGTGGACAAGAGCGACCTGGATCAGGTGGCGGTGCACCCGCTGCCGGTGCACGAGCGGATCCTGGAGGCGTTCCAGCGGCTGGGCTTCCGGTTCAAGCACGCCGACCTGGAGCGCGGCCACATCCGGGGCGTCCAGCAGACGCTGCCGTTCTACCAGGAGATCGAGTTCTTCGCCTCGCCGCAGTACGCCAGCACGATCCGGGAGGTCGAGCTGACCTTCGTGACCAGTCAGCGCGGCGTGGACGTGATCCTGGAGTGCGACAAGCGCGGTGGCTTCCTCAGCGCCGGCCACGATGCTTTCGGCCGGTACCAGGTGTCGCACGCCGACGTCGACCGCGTCGACTGGGCGCAGGTGGTGGACGGCTGGCTGCGCGAGACCACCTCCCGTTACGGCAGCCTGCGCTCGCAGGGCTTCGGGCCGGGTCACGGCCACGGGCACGGCCGGGGGCACGGGATGGGCGGCATGGTGGCCGGCGCGGCGCTCGGGGTGGCCGGCGGCATGATCGCCGGCGAGATGATCGAGGACGCCTTCGAGGGTGATTTCGGCGGCGATTTCGGCGGCGAGTAGTCGTCCAGACGCGACGGTGGCCTCCGGGAGGTTCTCCCGGAGGCCACCGTCGCGTCGTGCTACCGCGTACCCGGTCAGTGCCGGGCCTTGCGCTCCTCGGCGCTGCGCCAGTTGCTGCCGGCCTTGGCCAGGCCTCGGCTACCGAGGTAGCCCAGCGTCAGCAGGGTGATCAGGAACCAGGCGTTGTCAGCGCGGAAGATGTCCACCCCCGCCGAGTTCTTCCCGACCACCTGCGAAGCGCCCAGTACGGCGACCACCGCGGCGATATAGATCCAGAACTCGGTGGTCTTGAACGCCTGCTTGGTCTCCGTACCGGGTGCCTGGATGTCGTTCCGACGCCCGTCCTGCATGACCGGCATCTGCCGGGTCTGCGTGTTCTGCATTGATGCCGGGTTCTGGACGTCCGAGGTCGGCCGGTTCATCGGCCGGGTGGAAGCAGCCTGCGTGCTCATCTGGTCCTCCTCAGGATGCGATGAGTCGTACCTGCATTCCCTCGCCCCGCTACCGCGTTTCGGCCACGGCACGGTTCGTGTTCACGGCGGGGACACCCCCGACTACCCGAGGCCCCTGAGCAGGTAACACCTGACCGCCGGCCAAAAAGATCCCAGCCGGCGGTCAGGTGCGGTCAGCGCAGGCCGTTGCGGACCGCGACGCTCACCAGCAGGTCGGGGTCGTCGGTGATGATGCCGTCGACACCGAGGTCGATGACCCGCTGCATCACCCGCGCGTCGTCGACGGTGTACGGGATCACCTTCAGGTCGTACCGAGTCTGAAGCGTCCGCACGTCCGGTCCGTGGAAGTATGCCGGGTTCTCCCGCAGGTACCAGTCGGGCGAGGCGACCGTGCCCTGGTACGGGTCGTGCACCTGCCAGTTCGCCGACACCGTTCCGGCGCCCGCGGCGCGGGTCAGCTTGCCCAGGTCCTGGTACTTCCACCAGTCCAGCCCACCGGTCCACGGACTCTGCACCGACGGGTCGCCGTACACCGCCTCGAGCGAGCACTCGTCGGCGAGGGTGGCGCACTCGGCCGGGCCGTACTGCCAGACCAGGCCGACCGTGCCGATCCGACGGTCGAGCTGCCGGGCGTAGGTGATGGTGCGCCAGTCGAACGACTGGATGGTGGCCCGGTAGGTGAAGCCGGCCCGCTGAATCTCGCCGACCAGCTTGCGGGTGAAGCTGCGGTACGGCTCGGTGTCGTTCACCACCGGGCTGATCTTCGTCTCGATGTTCATCCCGATGTCGCTCCGGCCACTCGCCTTCACCAGGGCGAATACCTCGTCCAGCGTGGGGATCCGGGCACCCGGCGCGGGCACCTGCGCGGGCAGCTCGGGCAGCGTCCTCGTGCCGCAGTCCACGGTCTTGAGCTGCGCCAGGGTCAGCTGGTGCACCGGCTTGCCCACGTACGGGAACTGCCGGTCGCCGGGGCGCACCGGGGCGGTGTCGACGCAGTGCGAGCCGTTGACCGTGCGGTCGTGCAGCACCACGAGCTTGCCGTCTGCGGTCACGCCGGTGTCCAGCTCCAGGGTGGAGATGGCCCGGTTGGCCAGCGCGTTGGCGAAGGCCGGCAGGGTGTTCTCCGGCCGGGTGGCCCGACCGCCGCGGTGCGCCTGGATGTCGAACGGCGCCGCGTATGCCTTCGGCAGCCGGTAGCCGCGCTGCGCCAGCAGGCCGCGCAGCCGGTCCGGGTAGTCGGTGATGATGCCGTCCACGCCGTCGTCGATCAGCTTCGCCATGGTCGGCAGGTCGTCGACCGTCCACGGGATCACCTTGATCCCGTAGCGGTGCGCCCGGGCGACCATCTCCCGGGTCACGTACGGCTGGTAGCCGGGGTCGATGACCGTGCCGTTCTGCGGCAAGCCGTGCACCGGGGAGAAGGCGCTGGCACCGAAGCTGCGGATCGCCCGGATCGGGTCGCCGCCGAAGTCGTCGATGTCCAGTCCGCCGAGCCACGGCGAGGCGCCCGGCTGGCCGGTCTGCAAAAAGTCGTAGTTGGTCAGGGCGACCAGCGGCAGCTTCGGTTCGACCTGGCGCATGCGCATCAGCGCGCCCCAGTCGAAGCTCTGAATGGTGACCTGCTTGAGCAGCCCGGCGGCGCGGATCTCGGCCGCGGTGACCCGGACGAACTGCTCGCGGGGCGCGGTCTCGGTCGGCGCGCCGGCCTCCACCTTGGTCTCGACGTTCAGCGTGACGTCCTTCGCCTGGTACCGGTTGACCAGCGCGAACACCTCACGGAGCAGCGGCATCCGGGCGCCCGGCACGGCGAGCTGACCGGGCTTGTCGGCCAGTGTCTTCGACCCGCAGTCGAGGGTGCGCACCTGAGCCAGGGTGAGCGTGTTGACGTACTTTCCGACGTACGGGAACTCCGGGTCGCCGGGCGCCGCCGGGGTGGTGTCGACGCACTTGGTGCCGGTGACCTTCCGGTCGTGGGTGACCACGGCCTGGCCGTCCTCGGTGATCTGCACGTCCAGTTCGAGGGTGCTCACCCCGAGCTGGAGGGCGTTGCCGAAGGAGGCGAGGGTGTTCTCCACCCGCAGCCCGAGGCCGCCGCGGTGGGCCTGCACGTCGAATGTCCGGTCCGGTCGCGGCTTCGCCTGTGCGGGCACCGCGAGCCCGGTCGTCACCGTCGCGGCCACCAGGGCCGCGATGGCGGTACGGCGTACTCTGCGCACGCTGTCATCCCCTCCTGCCGGCGGGCGTCTCCCACCGGTCGCCGGACAGCATGGACATCGGGGACGGCCGGCAGGCGGCCGGCGGACGGCGCGACGGTGAACCGGGGTGGACGACCTCCCGGTCACGGCGGGTTTGGCTGGCCGGCGGTCGGGCACGCAGTCAGTTCCACAGCTTCTGCGAGGTGATGGACGTGCGTGAGGACGACATGCGGCAGGAGGCCGCCCGCCAGGCGGAGAACCGGATCGCCGGCGGCGTGTACGGCGAGGGCGCTCTCGACGAGGTGACGGTGCCGCCCACCGACGTGCTGCGGGTGATCCAGGACGAGGACCCCGACGATCCGGCGAACGAGCCGGTCGACCCGCAAATGCTGCGCGACGGCGGCCCGGTCGGCGGGCAGGGCGCGGTGACCACGACCGGCGGCACCGCCGGCCCGGCGAGCGTGCGTCGGCTTGCCCGGCAGCCGGAGCGGCACCCCGGCAAGGTGGCGCCGACCACCACCGGTGACGCCACCACCGGTGGCCTGGGCACCCCGATGGGCGGCAGCACCAGCGACCAGTCGACGTCCGCGACCGGGCCAGCCAAGTCCATCCAGGACACAGCCCGGGACTGACCGGCGGCGCACGGTCCGCCCGTCACCGCCCCCGCCGACCCGCAGGTCGGCGGGGGCGGCGCGGATCCGGGTCGCCCGGGTCAGCCGGCGGGGCGCAGGATGCCGAGGCGTTGGGTCGCGCGGGTGAGAGCCACGTACAGGTCGCTGCGCCCGCGCGGCGACTCGGCCACCATCCGGTCCGGGTCGACCACCAGCACCGAGTCGAACTCCAGCCCCTTGGCCTGGGCGACGGTCAGCACCACCACCCGGCTCTCCAGCTCCGGATGCTCGCCCACCGCGGCCTCCGGCAGCGCCGCGGTGACCGTCGCGCCCAGCGCGTCCACCCGGCCGGCCGGCACGATCACGCCGAGTCGACCCTCGGCCAGCCCGGCCGCCTCCCGGGTGGCCGCCGCCACCAGCTCCGCCGCCAACTGCTCGTCGGGCACCGTCCGGTCCCACGGCGGTACGCCGCTCTCCCGCACCGAGCGCGGCGGCCGCAGCGCCGGGTCGATGTCGGCCAGCACGTCGGCGGCGACCGCCATGATCTCGGCCGGGGTGCGGTAGCTGACCGTCAGCTCGGTCAACCGCCACCGCCGCGCCACGTACGGCGCGAGGGCATCCGCCCAGGAGGGTGTGCCGGTGAGCGCGCCGGTCTGTGCCACGTCCCCGACGATCGTCATCGACCGGCTCGGGCAGCGGCGCATCAGCAGGCGCCAGGCCATCGGCGACAACTCCTGCGCCTCGTCCACGATGACGTGACCGAACGCCCAGGTCCGGTCGGCGGCGGCGCGCTGCGCGGTGGTCAGGCGGTCGGCCTCCTCCTGCCGCTCCAGCAGCCGGTCCGCGTCGATCAGGTCGGTCACGCCGAGGATCTCACCGCCTTCGGCCTCGTCCTCGACGTCGATCGAGCGGGAACCCCGGGCGATCTCCAGCACGCCCTCGGCGTACTCCCGTTCCATCCGGCGAATGCGATCGAGCCGCGCGGCGGCGGCCCGCTCGTCCTCGCCGAGCAGCTCGGCGGCCTCGTCCAGCAGCGGCACGTCGGCCGGCGTCCAGCCACCCGGCTCGCGGTGCAGCAGGGCCCGCTCTTCGTCGGTGAGCATCGGCGCGGCGGCGGCGATCCGGTCCGGGTCGGCGTACAGGTCGGCGAGCAGGCGCTGCGGGGTGAGCACCGGCCAGAGCCGGTCGAGGGTGGCCTGGATCTCCGGTTCCTCACGCAACTCCCGCCGGATCTCGGCCCGGTCGGCCTCGTCGAGCAGGTTCTCCCCGCCCAGCGGGTCGGCGCCGATCCGCTCGGCCACCTGGTCGGCGAGCGCGTGCACGATCTCCACGTCGAACAGCGCCCGGGCCAGATTGTGCGGCCGGTCGGTGCGGCGCACCCGGTCCCGGGCGGTACGCACGGTCTCCGGGTCGAGGGTCAGAGCCTCCCGCTCCACCTCGATCTCCAGCGGCTCGTCCGGCACCCACTGCCGGTCCCGTACGGCCAGCGCCAGCATCTCGGCCAGCACCGCTCGGCCCTTGAGCGCGGCGGTCTCGGCGAGCTCGGTCCGCTGGGCGCTCACCCCGGGGAAGAGGTCGCCCTGGGTACGCAACAGCACGCCGGTCTCGGCCAGCGTGGGCAACACCTGGGAGATGTAGCGCAGGAAGGTCGCGTTCGGGCCGACCAGCAGCACGCCCCGGCTGGACAGTTCCCGCCGGTGTGTGTAGAGCAGATACGCCGCCCGGTGCAGCGCGACCGCCGTCTTACCGGTGCCGGGCCCGCCCTGGACCACCATCACCCCGGGCAGATCGGCGCGGATGATGCGGTCCTGTTCGGCCTGGATCGTCTCCACGATGTCGCGCATCCGGCCGGTGCGACCGGCGTTGAGCGCGGCGAGCAGCGACGCCTCGCCGGTCAGCTCCTCGTGGGCGTCCGGAGCGGCGGTGTCGATGTCGAGCACCTCGTCGTTGAGCCCGGTCACCTTCCGCTGGCGGGTACGCAGGTGCCGGCGGCGGCGGACGCCCTGCGGGTTGGCGGCGGTGGCGAGGTAGAACGGGCGGGCGGCGGGGGCCCGCCAGTCCATCAGCAGCGGGTCGTAGTCACCGGTGGTGTCGAAGATGCCGATCCGGCCGATGTAGCGGCGGGAGTCGTCGTCGCCGTCGAGACGCCCGAAACAGAGCCCGTCCTCCACGGCGGAGAACTGCTCGACCTGGTCGGCGTACATCGCTACCGAGCTGTCCCGCTGGGAGCGGTCCTGGCGGGTGCCGCCGGTGTTGCGCAGTTCGTCGGTGAGCCGGGAGGCGGCCTGCTCACGCAGCCCGTCCAGCCGGTCGTAGAGCATCGAGACGTACTCCTGCTCGCGACCGATCTCGTCATCGAGCGGCAATTCGCCGGAACCGCCGGAGTGCCTTGACAAGCCGTCTCCCTAAAGATTAGAATCCTTTGCAGGAACGGCTTTCAAGCCGTTCTTTTTTGTGCCCTCGAACTGTTGAAGATAGCGCGTCCCGCCAGCCTCGACCAAGCTGACCGGGTCGGCGCGCCCGGTGATCGCGAGGTGGCGGCGGATGATCCTGCGGACCGGGCAACGGGTGGTCTTCATCGGCGACAGCATCACCGACTGCGGCCGGCGAGACACCGCCACGCCCTACGGCGCCGGCTACGTCAGCCTCGTTCGTGCCCTGGTCGGCGCCCGCCACCCAGAGCTGGACGTGGAGTGGATCAACCGGGGTGTGAGCGGTGACACCGTCCGGGACCTGGCCGCCCGCTGGGACGACGACGCCATCGCCGTGCGCCCCGACTGGCTCTCGGTCATGATCGGCATCAACGACATCTGGCGGCGCTACGGCGATCGGCCGGACGACGCCGTCCCCATCGACGAGTACGAGCGCACCCTGCGCGACCTGCTCCGCCGTGCGGTGGATGCCACCGGCTGCCGGCTGATCCTCGGCGACCCGTTCCTGATCGAGACGGACCGCAGCGACCCGCAACGCGCCGACACCGACCGGTACTGCGCCGTGGTCGCCGCGCTGGCCGCCGAGTTCGACGCGGTGCACGTGCCAACCCAGGCGGCGTTCGACCGGGTGCTCGCGGTCAGCCCGGCGAAGCGCTGGGCGGACGACCGGGTGCATCCGCACCTGCCCGGCCACGCGGTGCTCGCCGACGCGTTCCTCGCCGCCCTCGGCGCGACCGCCACCCCCTAATGGGAGGCGTCGGGTCAGCCGGGAGGCAGACTCGATGTCCGGTAGCCGCGGACGAGTGAGCACTCCCACCCCCTGGACCGGTGAGTCCTAGGGTCAGACCGTGCCCTTGTCCGTGGTCGGGAGATGGACGGCTGATGGGATGTCGTGCCCGCCGGGGTCGGCGTGAGCACTGGTCCATTAGGGCGCTGAGTTCTCCCGCGGGCTGCTGACGGAGTTGCGGTGGAACGGAGGCGGGTGTGCTGTTCGTCGGTGACGACTGGGCGGAAGATCATCACGATGTGGAGGTGCAGGACCAGCACGGGCGGGTGATGCGCACGGCGCGGCTGCCCGAGGGTGTGGACGGGATGGCCCGCTTTCATGAGCTGGTCGCCGGGTTCCTGGCTGATGACGCCGAGCCTGCTCAGGTGGTGGTGTGCATCGAGACTGATCGTGGGCCGTGGGTGCGGGCGCTGGTCGCGGCCGGCTACCAGGTGTTCGGGGTGAACCCGAAGCAGGCCGCGCGGCATCGGGAGTTGGTGTCGCTGTCGGGGGCCAAGAGCGACAAAGGCGATGCGCACGCCTTGGCTGACATGGTCCGGACCCGCCGTCATCAGCTGCGTCCAGTGGCCGCCGATTCCGACCTCGCCGAGGCGGTCAAGGTGGTGTCCCGGGCGCACCAGACGCTGATCTGGGAACGCACCCGTCACATGCTGCGGCTACGCGCGGCGCTGCGGGAGTACTTCCCCGCCGCGCTGGATGCCTACCAGCCGCTGACACTGACCGGGGTCGACACCCTCGAACTGCTGGCCAAGGCACCCACCCCGGACCAGGCGGCCACGCTCACCCTCACCCAGATCAGCACGGTTCTCAAGCGGGCCCGCCGCCGCCCGATCGCAGACAAGGCCGCCACGATCCAGCGGGCACTGCGCACCGCGCACCTGCGCCAACCCGAGGTCGTCACCGCCGCCTACGCGGGCACCATCGGCGCCACCGTCGCGATCCTACAGACCCTCAACGCTCAGATCCGGGCCATGCAAGGCCAGGTCGAGGCGCATTTTGGCCAGCACCCGGACGCTGAGGTCTACCGCAGCCAACCCGGCATCGGCGTGATCCTCGGCGCCCGGGTGCTCGCAGAGTTCGGCGACGCACCAGGGCGCTACGCCGACGCCAAAGCCCGCAAGAACTACGCCGGCACCGCACCCATCACCCGTCAGTCCGGCAAGTCCAAGACCGTCCACGCCCGCATCGTGCACAACGACCGGCTCGTCGACGCCCTGCACACACAAGCCGGCGCCGCGATCCTGCACGACCCCGCGGTCCGCGCCTACTACGACGAGCTGCGCGCCCGCGACATCGGCCACAACGCCGCGCTACGGCAGATCGGTAACCGCCTCGTCGGCATCCTCCACGGCTGCCTCAAAACCGCCACCCTCTACGACCAGACAACCGCCTGGTCGCACCGGGCCCAACCCGTCGCTGCTTGACATCCAAGCGCCTGGGATGTCTGACCCGCCCGACTGACGGTCCGCTTCGCTCGACCGTGGAGCCCACCGGACACGACGACGCGCCGGGCCGACCGATGGTCGACCCGGCGCGACAACACCGGAAGATCAGCCGCGAGCGACCTGGTAGAGCCGTTCCGGGGTGACGGCGCCGGCGAGCACCCGGCCGTCGTCGGTGAGCAGCACGCTGAACAGCTTGCTGGTGAGCAGTCGGCCGCTGCCCCAGTCACCGTTGACCGCCTCGAGTCCGCCGAGCAGCTTCGACACGTCGACGTCCGGCGCACCGGCCGGCTTGGCGCCGGCGGGCTTCCCGCTGGCCGGCTTGCCGCCGATAGCCTCGTCGAGGCGGGCGACCAGCACCGTGGTCCAGCCGGTGCCCACGGCGCGTACCTGCGGCTCATCAGCCGGCTCGGAGTGGCCGGGCCGGGCCGCGGGCGGCCGCTCGGCCGACTCCTCGGTGACGGTCACGCCGGGCGGCGGGTTGAAGGTGAACTGGTCGGCGTCGGGCCGCCGGTAGTCGACCTCGGTGAAGGCCACCTCGAACGCCGGCTGGTCGCTGCCCGTGGCGAGGACCTCGAAGCGCAGCGGCACATGCTGCTTGGCGTCGATGGCGATCCGCAGCTGGTGCACCAGCGAGTCGCGGTCGCGTGGCTGGAGCACCAGCTCGTACGCGTCCCGACCGGCGACGGTCGCCGACCGGCCCACGCTGACCTCGGTGCTCGGGTCGATCGCGCGCAACGCCAGGTCGGCTGCCTCCTGCGGGGTGGCCGGCAGGCTCGGCGCCGCCTCGGGCACCGGCTTCTCGGCCGTGGCGTCGCGCAGCGTGAGGTGGCTGGCGGTGTTGGTGCGGCTCTCCCAGCTCCACACGTCCCGGCCGTTGCGGATGACGTCCCGCTCGCCGAGGGTGTCCAGCAGCGCCACCCGCTGCTGCTCCGGGCCGGAGTACCAGACCCGCAGGGTGTGCGTGCCGGCCAACAGGGTGGTCAGGTCGTTGCCGGGGATCAGCCCGACCAGCGGCGGCAGGCCGAGGTCGGCGCGCTGCACGACCGTGCCGGACAGCCCCTCCAGCCGGGAGGTCTGCAAATCGACCAGGAGCTGGGCGGCGGTGCGCGGCGGCAGGCTCGGTTCGGCCTCGGCGGCGAATGTGCCGACCGCCGCGCCGCCACCGATGACGGCGACGGCGGCGGTCGCCGGGACCAGCCAGCGCAGGACGGGACGGCTTCTCAAAACGGACATGTGGCAAACCTCCTGCGACCATCCTGCCCGCTCGGCGCTGTGAACACGCTGAGGACGCCGATCCGCCGGGATTGACCCAGGTGGCACCCTTGAGCCGTGCGGTTGCTGGTGGTGGAGGACGAGGCCCGGTTGGCGGCTGCGCTGCAACGCGGGTTGCAGGCGGAGGGGTTCGCGGTGGACGTGGCGGCGACCGGCCCGGCCGGGTTGGAGGCCGCCCGGCACGGCGGGTACGACGCGATGATCCTCGACGTGATGCTGCCCGGCCTCTCCGGTTACGAGCTGGTCCGGCGGCTGCGCGCGGAGGAACACTGGCTGCCGGTGCTGATGCTCTCGGCGAAGGACGGCGAGTACGACCAGGCCGACGGCCTGGACTGCGGCGCCGACGACTATCTCACCAAGCCGTTCTCGTACGTGGTGCTGCTGGCTCGCCTGCGGGCGTTGCTGCGCCGGGGCGCGCCGGAACGCCCGGCGGTGCTGACGGTGGGCGACCTGCGGTTGGACCCGGCCCGGCGGCGGGTGACCCGGGCCGATGCCGAGGTGGCGCTGACCGCACGGGAGTTCGCGTTGCTGGACTACCTGATGCGCCGGCCCGGCCAGGTGGTTTCCAAGATCGAGCTGCTGGACCACGTCTGGGACGCCAGCCTGGAGACCGCGCCGAACGCGGTCGAGGTGTATGTCGGCTACCTGCGCCGCAAGCTCGGCCGGGACCGGTTGGAGACCGTCCGGGGTGCCGGCTACCGGCTGGCGACGTGAGCACGGACGTGCCGGCCGACCTGACGACCGGTGTGCCGCCCGCGCCCGGCGCCACCGCGGCGGCCACCGACCGCCACGTGACCTCCGCCGGTCCGGCGACCTCCGCCGGTCGGCGGCACGCCGGCCGGTCCTGGCGCGGCCGGTTGCCGGTGCTCGGGCTGCGCGGCCGGCTGATGGCGATCGGGGTGTTCGGCCTCGCCGTGGGTCTGGCCCTCGGCGGGGTGGTGCTGCTCGGCGCGCTCGGCTACGTGCTCCAGCGCACCGTGGACACCGAGGCGTTCCGGACCGCCGACGCCGTCGCCCTGCTCACCGCCGAGGACGCGCTGCCCGACCCGCTGCCGGTGGCGGGCGGGCAGGTCCGCGTCCAGGTGATCGACTCGCAGGGGCGGATCCGGGCCGCCTCGATCGACGCGGACCGGCTGGTCCCGATGGTCCGCCCGGAGCGGCTGAACGGTGACCGCCGGCAGCGGCTGGAGGTGCCGGCGGAGCGGGTGGGGCTCGCCGGCCCGGTCCGGGTGGTCGCCGTACCCGCCGGCACCGCGGCCGACCCGCTCACCGTGCTGGTCGCCCGCTCGATGGCCGATGTGCGGCACAGCACGCACGTGGTCCGGACCATCCTGCTGGTGGCATTCCCGCTGCTGGTGGCCGTGCTGGCCGTGGTGGCCTGGCGGGTGGTGGGCGCGACCCTGCGGCCGGTGGAGGCGCTGCGCCGGGGCGCCGAGGAGATCACCGGGAGGGCCGGGGCCGGGCGACTGCCGGTGCCCGCCTCGGCCGACGAGATCCATCGGTTGGCGGTCACCCTCAACGGAATGCTGGACCGGTTGGAGTCCGCCCGGGCCCGACAGCGGGCGTTCGTCTCCGATGCGGCACACGAGTTGCGCAGCCCGTTGACCAACATCCGGACCGAGCTGGAGGTTGCCCAGCGCCTCGCCGGCCGCACGGACTGGACGGCGGTGACCGCCAACCTGCTCGCCGACACGGACCGGCTGAGCCGGCTGGTCGACGACCTGCTGCTGCTGGCCCGCCTCGACGAGACGCCACCGGCCCGGGGGACCGGGCCGGTGGAGCTGGGCGCCCTGCTGACCGAGGTCGCCGCCCGGTACCCCTCGCCGCCGGTGCGGGTGGTGCCGCCGCCGGGCCCGCTGTGGACGGTCGGGAACGCCGACGAGCTGCGTCGGGTGCTGGCCAACCTGGTCGACAACGCGGTCCGGCACGCGTACGGCGCTGTTCTGCTCGCGGTGGAGTCGACGCCGGCCCGGCACCGGGAGGCGGCGTACCACCTGGTGACGGTGACCGACGACGGCCCGGGGATTCCGGTGGCCGACCGGGACCGGGTCTTCGGCCGGTTCACCCGGCTGGACGACGGGCGGGCCCGCGACGAGGGTGGGGCGGGCCTCGGCCTGGCCATCGTGTGGGAGCTGGTCCGCCGGGCCGGCGGCAGCATCAGCCTGACCGGCGGCGACGACCAGCGGGGGCTACGGGTGTGTCTGCTGCTGCCGGCACTGCCAACCGACGAGGAGCCACGGACCGACCGCTGACAGAAGGCGGCTCAGCGGTCAGCGGCGGCGGGTGCAGACCTCATCGGCGCTGGCGACGGTGTCGGTGGACCAGACGACGGCCACTGTGAAGCAGTAGTCGTTGGCGCGGTTGAGCGCGTAGACGACGAAGCTGGTGGTGCCGGCGGGCAGCGTGGCGATGGCGTTCTTGCCCTGGCCGGCCCGGCCGGCGGAGACGATCACCGGTCCCTCGCCTCCGGACGGGTAGGTCCAGCGCAGGGCGATGTTGTCCCGGTTGTCGCGCAGGGTCACCGCGCCCGGTGGGGTGCCCGGCGCGGCCGCGGGCGGTGCCGCGCCGGACGGGGAGGCGCTGGTGGTGGCCGGCGCGCCCGTGCCGGTCGGGCCGGCGCTGGGCGAGCCGGTATCCGGAACGCGGGACTGGTCGTCCCGGTCGCCGACCCGGGCCACCCCGGCGATCACCGCCGCGGTGCCCAGCAGCACCACGACCACACCGACCACGACCGGGAGCAGCCGGCTGCGCCGCGGTGCCGATGCCCGGTTCGCGGGCACCGGCAGCAGCCGGGACGGTGTGTACGGCTCCAGCGGCGCGTACGGATCCGGCCGCGCGTACGGATCTGTCGGCGCGTACGGCTCGGACGGCGGGCTCGGCGCGCCCGGCCGGTGCAGCCGGTACACCCCGGACGCCTCTTCCGCGCTGCCGGCGAGCCCGACCACGGACGGGGGGACCGGTGTGTCGGTGGAGTGGCGCGCGGGCTCGTCCGCCGGACCGGGTGGCCACGCGAAGCCCACCGATCCACCCGGTTCGTCGGCCGGCGATCGAGGGTTCGGCACCGCGCCGCCGCCAGCCGCGGCCCCATGGCCGGCCAGGGCCTCATCGTCGCCGACGGCAGGGTCGGCCGCCGCCGGGTCGGCGTGCTGCGGCGGGTGATAGCCGGACCCGACCGACCCGTCCCGGTGTGACGGGGCCCGGGCGGCCGGCACCACCGGGGTGTCCCGGGGCGTCTCATCGGCGCAGACGTGGTCGGGGTTGGCCGCCGCCCGGCCCAGCGCGCCCACCTGCACCGCCAGCGGGTCGTCGGCGGCCAGGTGCTGCCGGCACAGCTCGCCGGCCAGCGCCAGGTTGTCGTGCGCCTCGGCGAACCGCCCACAGTCGCGCTGCATCGCGCCGAGCCGGGCCAGCATCTTGATGCCGCTGGGATGCCCGTCGCCGTACACCTCGCGGTGCAGCTCCCAGGCGTCCTGGAGCCGGTCGCGGGCGACCGTGCACTGGCCGCGGGCGTACTCGACGGTGGCCAGGTCGGCGTGCGCGGCGAGCACCCGCAGCGACTCAGGGCCGTCCTGCGCGGTCAGCTCGATGATGACTTCCTGGTAGAGCCGGGCGGCCCGGGAGTGGCTGCCGACCCGGTGCAGCACCGCGGCCAGGGTCGCCGCGGCGGCCACCGTGCGCGGGTCGGAGCGGCCGTGCAACCGGGTGGTGGCCGCGTACGCGAAGGCGGCCCAACCCCGGGCGGAGTGCGGCTCGCCGAGCGCGACCAGCACCCGCGCCTGGAGGCTGGCCGCCTCGGCCAACTCGGGGGTGGCGTTGGCCGGGCGAGGGTCGGCGTCGGTGAGCGCGTCGGAGAGCAGCCGCTGTGCGCCGGCCAGGTCGCCGGCGGACACGAGGTGGTGCGCCTGATCAGTCAGTTCGCCGAAGCCGGAGGGCACGCCCCATCGTGCTCATCCGACGACGGTAAGTACAAGACCCGCGCCGGTGTCGATCGGTCAGGATCCGGTCAGGTGCTCGGCCAGCGTCTCGCTGATCCGGCGCAGCTGGTCGACCTGGGCCGGGCTCAACGCGTCGAACAGGTGCCGACGTACCCCCTCGACGTGGCCGGGGGCGGCGGCGGCGAGGGCGGCGAAGCCCGCGTCGGTGAGCAGCGCGACCTGCCCACGCCGGTCGGTGGCGCACTCCTCGCGGCGCACCCATCCCGCCGCCTCCAATCGGGCCACGGCGTGCGAGAGCCGGCTCCGCGACGACCCGGTCGCCTCGGCCAGGTCGCTCATCCGCAGCCGTCGGTCGGGGGTCTCGGAGAGCCGGACCAGGATCTCGTAGTAGGCGTGCGGCATCCCTGCGTCGCGTTGCAGCTCGCGGTCGAGCGTCTCCATCAGCGCGCGGGAGGCGGTGAGGAACGCCCGCCAGGTGCGCTGCTCGTCGGGGTCCAGCCAGCGGGTCATGACGACCATCATACGCGCAATGGTTGAGAGTTCAACTAAATCGCGCTAGCCTTGAGCCATGGGAATCCACCGGCTCAACCACGCTGTCCTCTACGTCAGTGACCTCGCCCGCAGCGTCGCCTTCTACCGCGACGTGCTGGGCTTCCGCCCGGTGGCGATGACCCCGGACGGCTTCCGGGGCGCCACCTTCCTCCAGGCCCCGGATTCGACCAACGACCACGACCTCGGCCTGTTCGAGATCGGCGCCGGCGCCGGGCGGTCGACCGCCGGCCGGGCCACCGTCGGGCTCTATCACCTGGCCTGGGAGGTGGACACCCTCGATGAGCTGGCTGCCACCGCCGAGCGGCTCTCGGCCGCCGGTGCTCTGGTCGGCACCTCCGACCACGGCACCACCAAGAGCCTCTACGGGCAGGACCCGGACGGCCTGGAGTTCGAGGTGGTCTGGCTGGTCCCGGCCGACCGGCTCGACGACGACGCGCTGGCCGCCCGCAAGCGGATCGGCCGGCTCGACCTGGCCGCCGAGCGGCAGCGCTACGGCGGGCAGACCCGGGGCGGGGTGGGGATCTCCGTCCCGGCCTGACCGGTCGTAGGGTAGAACGGACCGATGTCGACCGACCGGACCACCGACTTCCTCCGCGAGCTGCTGGTCCGCCAGTTGACGACCTGGCTGCCCGCGGCCCTGCACCGATCCCGGCGGGCCACCATCGCCCTCGCCTGGTCCGGTGACGACGCTGGTGGCGCGGCGGCCGCCCTACGGGTGGTCGCCGGGCACGCCGACCAGGTGCGCGGCCGGCGGGTGACCGTGCTGGTGCTGGCCGACGGTGCGGCGGACCTGCCGACCCGGCTCGGCCCGGTCGAGGCGGAGTTGCCCGCCGAGGTCACCGTGCACCTGCTGCCGGGCGTCCCGGACCGGCTACCGGTCGCGGTGAAGGCGGCCGGCGCCGCCGGCTCCCCGCTGTTCTGCTTCGTGGACCTGCCCGGCGCCGTGACCCCGAAACTGCTCACCGCCGCCGCCAACGGCCGCACCGGGGAGGTGCTGCTGCACGCCGGCAGCGCTGCCCGCGACGCGCTGGTCGCCGCCGGCTTCCCCCTGGTCGCCGAGGTGGCGCCGGTGCTGCCGAACGGCACGGCGGCCGGCGTGATCGGGTTCGGCAGCCGCTCGGACCGGAGCCTTGAGGCGGTCCGCGACGCGCTCTGGGCGGTCGGCGCGGACCTCGACGTGGGCTTGTCCGACCCGGCTGACCCGGCGGGCGCGCCGGTCGACGTGGCCGGCGATCCCGACCCCGAGCCGCTGGCCCGCGAGCTGCTGGCCGAGCTGCGGCACGGCGGGCCGCGGCCGGTGACCGAGCTGCGCCGGCACACCCTCACAGCGACCGTCTACCGGGCCGCCGACGCGACCCGGGCGCTCACCGGCCTGCTCGACGCGGGCGACGTGCGCCGCGAACGCGAGGCCGGCCGGCTGGCCGGCGACGAGATCATCACGTCGACGCGTTGAGCGCACCCGGCCGCCCGGGCCGATGTCACACCGACCCACGGACGCCGAGCGGGGTGCCGGTGATCACCGGCACCCCGCTCGACTCCCGGGACACTACGACCGGGACTTGTCCTGCTTCCAGGACAGCGGACCCGGCAGGTCGACCCGGTGCGCCCTGGCCTTGGAGTTCCAGGACCAGCGCCCGATCTTGATGCTCCACGAGGAGAAGCCGTTCTCGGTGAAGTTCAGGATGATCGGACCATACTTCTTGCGCTTGCGAAACATGAGGCCCATCGGAGGACTCCCCTCGTCACCGTTCCCTGCCGTGTCGAGATCGAACATGCCCGAACCGGTGAATTCCGAAACCACGTCGGAGTCTGGCGTGGACGGTCGCCCGATGCGGCGTCGCAGTCTCCATTCAGGAGATGCGCTGTGAGCCGGCCGGCCTCAGGCCGGGACGGTGTCCCGGTCCAGCGCGAGGACCCGGGTGACGCTGCCGTCGTCCTCGGTCACGTCCTGCTGGTGGACGAAGCCCAGCTTGGCCAGCAGCCCGAGCGACGCATGGTTGGCGTCGGCGACCGTGGCGTACACCCGGGTCAGGTCGAGACGGTCGAAGCCGTAGCGGACCAGTGCGGTGGCCAGCTCGGTGCCCAGGCCGCCACCCCACGCCGGCTGGGCCAGGGCGTAGACCAGCTCGTGACCCTCGACGTCGTCCGTCCTCTTGATCTCGGCGTGCCCGACGTAGCGACCGTCCCGGCGGACCGCCCACACGTCGAAGAGGTCGTCGGCGTAGACCCGGCTGAACACCCGCTCGAACAGGTCGGTGGCGTCCGCCACGGTCAACGGCCCGTCGCCCATGAACCGGCCCACCTCGGGGTCGGCGAGCAGCGCGACGAAATCCTCGGCGTCGGCCGGTTGGTAGGGCTCCAGCAGCAGGCGGTCGGTACGCAGGGTGGGGGTGGGCATCAGCGGGGCTCCCAGGCGTCGGGCAGAGCGGTGAGCTTGCGGACATGGGCCGGCAGCCGACCGCTGACGATCTCGGCGAGGCTCACCTCGTCGACCACCCGGCGGACCGCGGCGCGTACCGCCACCCAGAGGCCGGGCAGGTTCTCCGCCGCGCCCTCGTACCGGGTCTCCTCCGGGCGCAGGCCACGTACCCCGGCCAGCGGACCCTCCACCGCGCGCAGCACCGCGCCGACGGTCACCTCGCGCGGTGGGCGGGCGAGCGTGTAGCCACCCTCGGCGCCGCGCTGGGCGCGGACGATGCCGGCACGGCGCAGATCGGCCAGGACCGCCTCCAGGAACTTGCGGGGCATGTCCTGCTCCGCGGCGATGGCCTGGGTGGACCGCAGCGAGGGGTAGGCGGTGGCGAGGCTCAGCGCCGCCCGTACCGCGTAGTCGCCGCGCGCGGAGATCTGCACCCTGCCATCATGCCCGGCTGGAGCCGCCACCTGGCGCGGCGGGCTACCCGGGGCGGGCGGCGTGACCGCCGTTGGCCGGCTCGCCAGGGGTGCCGGGGCGGAACCGGCCAGCATTGGCGTTCGTCGTCTCGGCCGGTGCGCGGGGCCGCACCACCCGGGCGGCGGCCGGCTGGTCCCGGGCGGCCCGGAACGCGCCGGGGCTGAGCCCGACCTCGCGGGTGAAGAAGCGGCCGAAGTTGGTGGGTTCGGAGAAGCCCAGCTCCCGGCCGATCCGGGCGATCGGCTCGTCGGTCGCGGCGAGCAGCCGACCGGCCTGCAATGCGACCCGCTCGTCGATGACCTGCTTGGCGCTGCGCCCGGTGACGGCCAGGCAGGCCCGCGTCAGGGTCCGGACCGAGCAGCCGAGGGCGGCGGCGTAGTCCTCCACCCGCCGGGTGTGCTGGTAGCCGTGCTCCACCTCGCGGCAGAACCGGTGGAACGTCTCCACCTCGGGCCGGCCCGCCGCCCGGTCGCCGCCGGGCAGGGCCAGCCGCAGCAGCAGCACGGCGAGCTGGTGGCGGAGCAGGGCGCGGCCGGCGGGGGTGTCGCGATGCCGCTGGCAGTCCACCGCCAGCTGGCTCACCTCGCTGATCACGGCGTCCTCGTCCTCGCCGGCCAGCTGCCGCCAGGTCGGCGCCGCATCCGGGTCGACGTCGAGACCGCGCAACGCCTCGGAATCCCAGCCGACCACGGTGGCGTCGAACTGCGGGCCGGCGCAGCGCAGCACCTGGCCGGCGCGGACGCGCAGCAGCGTGCCGGGCCGGCACGGCAGCCGGTGGAAATCCAGCTCGGCGTCGCCGTGCCCACGGGTGGTGAGGATCAGCAGCTCCCGCTCGACGAACACCGGACGGCGCCAGCCCCGGTCGCGGGCCAGGTCGGCCAGCGCGAACGTGGCGATCTCGTCGGGGACGGGTGGTGCCGTTCCGATCGTTGCCGCAGGAAGGGGACCGGTGGAGACCATCGCCTGCGACGGTAGCCCGAACCGCAGGTCACCGCATCCCGACCGCCGGTGCCTGCTGCAGCGGATCCGACGCAACGTCACGGGGCTTGTCGCGATCCCGGCGGCCGGGCTACGTTACCCGGCGGTAGCGCCGTCCGGTACCCGGTCCGCCCGGCGCCCCGCCGGCCTCCCGCCGGACCGGCGGACCCGCCGACTCGCGATGGGATGGGCATGACGCAGTTGTTCTCGGTCGAAGGCAAGACGGTCCTGGTCACCGGCGGGTCGCGGGGGATCGGTCTGATGATCGCCCAGGGCTTCGTCCGGGCCGGCGCGCACGTGATCATCTCGTCCCGCAAGGCGGACGTCTGCGAGGCGGTCGCCAAGGAACTCTCCGCCGAGGGGCGCTGCGAGGCGATTCCGGCCGACCTGAGCGCCGACGCCGGGGCCGAGTCGCTGGCCGCCGCCGTCCAGGAGCGCTTCCCCCGCCTCGACGTGCTGGTCAACAATGCCGGCGCGACCTGGGGCGCTCCGCTGGAGAACTACCCGGAGGCCGCGTTCGACAAGCTCTGGGCGGTCAACGTCAAGGCCGTCTTCCGGCTGACCACCGCGCTGCTGCCGGCGCTGCGCGCTGCTGCCAGCGCCGACGACCCGGCCCGCGTGATCAACATCGGGTCGATCGACGGCATCCGGGTGCCCTGGCTTGAGGTGTACGCGTACTCGGCCACCAAGGCGGCCGTGCACATGCTCACCCGCAGCCTGGCCCACCAACTGGCCGGCGAGCAGATCACCGTCAACGCGATCGCGCCCGGCCCGTTCGAGAGCAAGATGATGGCGTTCGCGCTGAACGACCCGACGAGCCGGGCCAGCATCGAGCAGCAGGTGCCGCTGGGCCGCATCGGGCGTCCGGAGGACATGGCCGGCACGGCCATCTACCTCTCCTCCCGCGCCGGCGCGTACCTCACCGGCGCGGTCATCCCGGTTGACGGCGGCATCACCACGCACGGCTGAGCACCGGCCGACCCGGAGCGGGCGGGCCCGCGTACCCCGGGGTGTGCCGGAGCCGCGCGGTCGGCAGATCCGCGCGGCCCCGTGATGGCCGGTGTTGCCCGGTCGGGCGGTGGTCAGCGACCGGCGAGCAGCCGGTTCACCGCCGTGTCGACGTCCAGGTGCTCGGCCTCGCGACCGCGCGGGACGACGACGTAGGTCCGTCGAAGGAAACGCACCAGGACACTGCGCGGCACCTCGAAGAGGGCGTTGCCGTCCGGTGACGATAGGGCCAGCGCGACGAAGTCGCCGCGCGGAGTGGCCCAGGGCCAGACCCGCACATCGCCGATGCCGGCTGGCTCGTCGAGGCCGGTGACGAGCAGTTCGCGAGCGAAGGACCAGCTCACCGCCTCGCCGCCGGCCGATTCGGCATGGAACAGGACATGGACCGCATACGGGTCAGCAGGGTCGTAACGCAAACTGGCACGCACCGGCAATGCGGTGGCGTCAGGTGCGACGAGCCTTAGCGACGTCTCGACCTCTACGGTCGTCGGTCGAATGACACTCATGGACGTTCTCCCCCCGGCACCGCTGCGGAACGCGCGTGTCCCGCTTTTCCCATACTCAGGTGCTACTCCTGGCTACGCTCCGCCATACGCTGACTTCACCCAGTGGTGGGAAGGGGGACGGAAAGGCCGCGTGAATGTGAGGATTCATGTAGGATTTCCGGTTCTGCCCAGTGCGTGATCCCGCCCGGCGTCGGGTGGCTCAGTCGTCGACTTACTCCGGTAACGTCCAGTCGGCCGTTGCAGTGACGGGCCCGGGCGACACTGGGGGGTGAAATGGTCGCGAAGCGATCCTCAGTGGATCCGGCAGCGGCGTCCGGTCCGCCGAACGTCGCGGTCCGAACAGCCGAAAAGCGGGGGTACGCAGTGCCAATGGAGCAGCCCGAGCGGCCCGGTCGGCCGGGCTCCGACCCCAGCCGTCCCGGTGCCGGAGCAGCGGGCCGGTCTGGCGGCGGTGGTGCGGACAACGCCGCCGGGGACGGAGCCGGTCGTGCCGGTGGCGTCCTCGTGGTGGCGGACCCGCCGCGGCGCCCTCGCTGGCGGGAGCGGGTCTCCACCACCCTCGACCTGATCCGGGCCAACCCCACCGGCCGGATCGCCCTCAAGATCTTCATCGCGATCGCCGGGGCGCTGGTCGTGACCATCGGCATCGCCCTCATCCCGCTACCCGGGCCGGGCTGGCTGCTGGTCATCGCCGGGCTGGGCATCTGGGCCGTCGAATACCACTGGGCCCGCCGGTTGCTCGGCTTCACCCGCCGTCACGTGCACGGCTGGACGAACTGGGCGAGGCGGCAGTCACTGCCGGTACGGATCGCGCTCGGCTCCGTCGGCCTGGTCTTCGTGGCTGTGGTGGTGTGGCTGTCACTCAAGTACAGCCTCGGCATCGACGTGGTGGCCGCGGTGATGAAGTACCTCGCGACGCACTGACCCCCGGATTTCCGGTCTGGTTCCACGATCGGGTAGAGTCATCGGCGCTGAGGGCGATTAGCTCAGCGGGAGAGCGCTTCGTTCACACCGAAGAGGTCACTGGTTCGATCCCAGTATCGCCCACGCAGGTCAAAGGCCACTTCCCGGAAACGGGAGGTGGCCTTTCTTGCTGTCGTACAGCAGCTTTGTACAGCAATCGCGGTCGTGGTGTGCGGGCGCTACCGGGAGGGTGGTGAAGGTGACGGACATGCTGAGGATCCAGGACCTTCGCCAGGTGTGTGCAATGCTGCTGGACGCAGTGGAAGAGCGTTTCGGGCCGGAAATCGATCTGTCGGACGCCGGTGTCGACCACTACTGGAACGTCGACCTGCGGACCGCGTTCGAGGTGAAGGAGGACCCGGCAGCTGGGATCGACGTCGGGCAGAGCAGCGACGACACTGCGGAGCTGCGCGCGCTGCTGCGCCGTCCGACGGACGACGTGCCGGTGCTCTGGCACGACCTGCAACACCTTGCCGGAGTTCTGCGGCTGCTGGCCTATCTCGACCTACCGGCTACGGGAGCCGACGAGAGCTGAGGCCAGCCCGCTGTGACTGGTGCCGTCTGGGAGCTCGCAGGTGCCGGGGTCAGCGGCCGAGGGTGTCGCCGAGGCGCTTGGCTGGCGGCGTCAAGATGAGTGTCTAATTGAGTGACTACGGGTGCGAACACTGCCGCACAACCACGGACGTCAGAGCATCCTTCGCGCAACTCAAAGGCGCAGAAACGGCAGCTCAACGAAGCGGAGTCGTTGCCTGGGGGCCAAGGGGTCGTCAGTTCGAATCCCGCCGTGCCGACGACGGTCGGAGGGCATATCCGATCGATGGGTACGCCCTCCCGTCGTTGAGCGGCTGTCAGGCGAGGCACTGGCCGTGCGGCAGAGCCCCGAGCACTTTCTGCTGCCCGCCCCAGCCCACCACGCAACCGGCGCCCGCCGATACGGCGTAGACGATGGCGTGCCGGGGTGCTGGATCCGTTGGCCCCGCTGGTCGTACGACGATGTCGGTGAAGCCGGCGGCGGCGAGCGTCTGCCGGATCTGGTCGGCGGTCTGCTCGGGGTTGTCCGTGGGCGGAAACATCCGTCGGCGGGCCTGCTCCGCCGAGCACTCCTGGGTGACTGGCCGGGCACAGTCAAACGTCACCCGGTCGATCGCTGCGCCGACGGCCTCGGCTGCGGTCTCCGCCTCAGCTCGCTGGCTGGAGGTGAGTTTGCTGCGGCGCAGCTCGTCGTCCACTATTCGCTGACAGTAGGTGGGGTCGTCGTCTTGGCCGGCCGGGCCAGCCCGGCTGCAGAGGATGGCGGGGCCGGACGTATCGGCCGGGGCCGGTGTGCCGCGAGTATATTGCCGTTTTGAGTCGGCGGCGGCGGTGGACCTGGTGCCCGGCTCCGGGGACGGTCGTCCGCAGGCGGTGAGTGTCAGGGCGGCGAGCAAGAGCCCGACCAGCGCCGCCCGGGAGGAACCGATGATTGGAGCCTGCGCGTGCACTGCCGCAGCATAGGGTTTTGGCCGGCCGCGCGGTGCCCACTCGCTTCCTGAGGAACGAGCGCCCCAAGGCCTGCATTCAGCGTCTCGACTGGTGCCAGCAGTACAGCAGTGGGGTACAGCAACCGCGCCAGCCGAACCGGCCCGAGACGCGCCTCAGCAAGCCGTTTGGCCTCGCATTCAGCCTTATCCGACCTGAGCCACCGGATGCCGTGGCCCGCGTAACTCGGGGTGCCTTTCATCCGATCACCCGACAATTGACAGTTGCGGGCCATCGGCCGTCGAGGACTGCTCAGACGGACAAGCACGTGCCATCGGGCAGCGTCCCAGCTACACCGGCCGCCTCGCGCGAGGACAATACGTAGCCGAGCACGCAGGCACCTTCAACCCGCGCGGCGAACACGAGCCCCTTGCCCTCGGTGATGTCGTCGGACCGCGCGGGCCGTACGACATGGTCGACCAGACCCACTCGGTTCAGCGCGTTTCGCAGCTCGACGGCGTCGACGTTGTCGCGACTGCATGGCCCGGGCCCGCCGGCCGCAGTCGTCGCGCAGACGGACGGCTGCCGATCCGCCAGGGCCGACAACTCCGTTCGGAGTTCAACGGCGGCGAGGTGGGCGGCCTCCCGCGCCGCTTCGCTCGGCGTGCTCCGGCCAGCCGCAACGGCGAGGTCCCAGCATGGATCGGGCACCGCTCCGGTCGGTTGCGGCGGTTGGAAACAGGTGATGAAACGGGGGGCGCTCAGTTCTGCCGCAGTGCTGCCACCATGACTGCTCCGGACCAAGATCGGCGCGGTGAGCGAGACGGCGGCAGAGAGGACGAAGGCACCACCGAGCGCTGCCGCTATGACAGTCGGTCTCGGTGAGCGCCAGTTCACCTCGCAGACAGTACGCGGAAGGGCTTGGCTCCGTGGTCCGACGTTGTCCAGATGGCCGCCCGCTGGCTCGGTCCGATCGCTACCGCCCACCGCTGGTTCGCCCGCCGTCGCGGCATCGACTGCCGTACTGACATCTGCCGTTGACATCAACGGTGGCGGCTCAGGCCGGACAACCGCCTACGAGTGTCGCCTCAACCCGAATCGAGTGAACGCCTGCGGACGCCGCGACTCTTGCCCGAAACGCCTTACAAGCGAAGGGTCACGGCCGGCCGGTGGGCAGGTTCTTCCGGGTTCGTTGCAGCCCCCGCAGCGACCGCTGGCCGGTGATCTCCCGGCCAGATCAGCATCCGGGCTACCCGGGGGGCGCGGGTTCGCGACGTACATGCCCTTGCCCTGTGGGCCGTCGATCAGCCCTTCGGCTGTGAGCACGAGCATGGCGGCGCGGATCACGGTGTTGCTGACCTCGTAGTGCTCGCACAAGGGTTCCGCGTTGTAGTGCTCGCCCTCCTTGTTCAGTTCTTCCGACAGAACCTCATGAGCGCTGGGGCGATTAGCTCGGCGCGGGGGAGCCTACGTTCGTCACCACCAGTGAATCCGCCCGGTGTCATCAACATCTGGTTCGTTCTCCTCTAGCCGCTCGGCAATGTCATAGAGCATCGCGGCGACGTCCTCCCATTTCAGGGTTGGCCGCTGCGCCCATATCCCTGTAGAACTGCATAACGCAACCATGTCTGCGGCCACTTCGGAGATCCACGAACAGGTGCGCCCCGCCATGGTCACTGGCGATGGGCAGCCACGCTGGTAGCCATGTCTCACATCTGGTGCCGGCCGGCCGACTGCTGTGCGAGCTTATAAAAGCTTCAAGCTCGGCGATCGGGATCGGCGCGATCTGCCGGGCAACCTCCATCGAGGTTCGGCGACTCCTGAGGGCATCCGCAACGGAGTAAGGGACGAAGCTCGGTGGGACGAGTGAACCGCTGTCGGCCTGCGGGGACGCACCGTTGGCGTCGGACCACCAGGACAACAGGTCCGAAGGGACCGGCTGGTCAACTGCCTCTTCGACCGCAGCGAGGTCTTGCTCTGAAGCGGGCGGCCTCAGTGCCGCGCGAACCCTGGGCGCGTGCTGCCGAAGCCACCTGTCGATCCTGCCGATCGCTGCGTCCGCAACCGCTGCTCGTGGCACACCAGACATCGTCCACCTCCATATCGTCCCACCAGACAGCCTCCTGCTTCCTTGCTCCATGTGCGACTGGACAGAGCCGCAGGTGACTGCGAGCTGAAGAGAGCAGCCGCCCATCATGTGGTGATGGGCGGCTGCTTCTCCCGTCGCCCGCTGCCTGGTTGGAATGTCCAAGTCCTGACGGGCGAGTGTGGTCAGAGCGTCTTGACCTGGCCGCCATCGAGGATGAACTCGGCGCCGGTGGTGTTGGCGGAGCGGGCGGAGGCAAGGAACAGCACCACGTCGGCGACCTCGCTGGCCTCGGTGATCCGGCCGGTGCTGATCGCCATGCTCTGCGGCACGACCTCGTCGAGCGCCTGCTGGGCGGTGACACCGGCGCCGGCGGCAACGGCGTGCGCGAAACCGTCAGGCCCGGTCCAGAACGGGGTCCGCACCGGACCGGGCGAGACGGCATTGACCCGCACACCGCGCGGCGCGAACTCCTCCGACAGGGCCTTGGTCAGGTTGGACATCGCCGCCTTGGCCGCCGAGTAGTCGACCACCATCGGGAACGGCAGCCGGGCATTGATGCTGCTGATGTTGACGATCGTCCCGCCGTTGTCCAGCAGGGCGGGCAGGGCCGCCCTGCTCGTGCGTACGGCGCTGAAGAAATTCACGTCGAACACGCGCGCCCACTCGGCGTCGTTGACGTCGAGGAACCCTGACCGGCCGCTGCCGGCGCCAACGTTGTTGACGAGCACATCCAGGCGCCCGTACGTCGACAGCGCGGCGTCGACGAGCCGCTGCGGGGTGTCCGCGTCGGTGATGTCGGCCAGCACCACGGTGGCGCCGCGCGCGGCCTGGGCCTCGAGCTCAGGTGTGCTCGTACGGCTGCTCGCCACCACGTGCGCACCCTCGTCGAGCAACGCCGCCACGGTGGCCAGACCGATGCCCTTGCTCGCGCCGGTGACGACGGCGACCTTGCCTTGCAGGTCGAGATTCACTACAACTCCCCAGTTGTTGACTGATCGGTTCCTAATTTGGGCAGCAAAAAGTCAGTCGAGGGCGCCCAGGGCAACCTCCACGGCATTGTCGAGGAATGCTCGATCCGCGCGGGCCTTGCCCATCACCCGCAGACCCTGCAGGAACGTGGTCAGGAACTGCGCCAGCTCCTGCGGTTTCTTGTCCGCCGCGATTTCCCCGCGGACCCGCGCCCGCTCCAACGCCCCGGCCAGGGCCGACTCAATCTGACCCATCGTGCGCGAAACCTGCTGCACCGTGTCCGGGTGCGCCGAGCGCTCCGTGGCCGCGTTGACCAGGAGGCAGCCCAGCTCCGGATCGGCCAGGTCGGCCTCCACCAACTCCAGGAGCACCGCCCGGATCGCCGGACGCACCTGCTCGGCCCGGTCCAACACCTCGATCAGCCCCACCGCGTGGCGCTGGCAGTAACGGCGAAGCGCAAGCGCATAGAGCTGCTCCTTGGATCCGAAAGCCTTGTACAGGCTGCCCCGGGCGATTCCGAGGCCCCCCACGAGATCCTCCGTCGAGGTCGCCTCGAACCCCTGGCGCCAGAACAACTCCATCGCGCGGTCCACCGCCGCGTCGATGTCGAACGTCCTCGGCCTACCCATGCGACAACCATAGGGGTAAGGAACTGATCAGTCCACTACTGTGGGAGCAGTCACCCGATGGGAAGTCAGCAAGAGGTGTGGCGCCGGTCACCGTCGGGCGACCTTCGATGGTGACCGAGACGCACGCGACGACATCAGATGGTGTCGGCTGAAGCGGCCCCTGCCGTCTCCTGCTTTCGAACACCGGCGCTGCCTGGGGCGCTAAGACAACTGGCCCGGCTGTGCCCATGTGCGGCGGGGCTGCCGCCAGCGTGGGTAAACCGCCGCCAGAGGCGTAGGCGGCTTCAACCTTGTCATGGGCTGGCGGAGCGGTGCCGAAGCAGGACCACCGCAAGGGCGATCGAACAAAGCGTCGGCCCCGAGCGGTCAAGCTGCGGCGGACGCTTCGCCGGAGTCGGTCACGCGCGATCCGTAGCGATGGGGTACGACTTCTGTCTCGCCTGAGCGGGCGGCGGCGTGCCGAAGGCGAAGGTCGGCAAGCTGGTCGGCAAGGCGGTCGAGGCCGCCGATAAGAAGCCGAAGAAGCGGATTCCCGCGCCGCCGGTGACCCGCAACAACAACCTGCCTGAATTCGTCCTCAAGATCAAGCGCAAGCCGTCCTACAAGAAGGGACCCTTCGACCGCAAGGTCAACGCGCTGAAGAAGCTCAGTGACGAGGGCAAGCTGTTCAAGCAGGCCAATCCCCTCGACAAGGACCCGGAGCTCACCAAGAACTACCGCAAACGCGTCATGGATGCGATTTTCGCCAAGTACTGGCCGCCGGGCGGCAAGGCCACCGAGGAGGGCAAAGCCATGGCGAACAAGCTTCTGGCCCGCCTGGCGGGGCTCGACGCCGATCATGTGTGGGATCCGCAACTGGGCGGTCCCGACACCGTCGATAATCTGAGACTTCTGGATTCCCATACGAACCAGGACATGGGCAGGGAGATCTGGAATGAGATCCGGAAGCTGCCGGACGGAACGCCGATCCGAATAGAGGTGATCCCTTGAACCCCGACCTGCGGGAACTCATCGTGGAGTTGCGCGCCGATCTGGAGGCAGATCAGCCCGCGACCTTGCTGTGGGCGCAGATCGGCCAGGGCGCGCCGGCCGACACGATTCCCGCCGAGGTGCCGCAGCCGGCCCGGGAACTGCTGGAGGTCGCCGACGGCGTCCGGGCCGGCGACTTCGAACTATGGGGCACCGCCCACGTCGACTACCGGCGGAACATGCTCGGCAGCATGCCAGAGTTCACCGGCGTGGCCGAGGAGCCCGCCGAGTGGTACTACCTGGGTGACCTGGCCGGGAGCCGCTGCTGCTGCGGCGCGACACCGGGGCGATCTGGTGGTTCCCGCGGACCAGCGGCGACCCCTACTACGCCCGGGAGGAATTCGAGGAGCTGATGCCGAACCTCGAGTACTTTCTCGCCGGCTACGTGTTCGGCCCCCTGTACGTCGATGTCGCACCCGACGACGCGTGGTGGGAGTTCCTCGACGAGCACGGGCTGACCGCCGAGGACGAGGACGACGAGGAGCCGGACGATTGACCGTCACGTACGAGCAGCTCGTCGGCCTGTGGGGCGCCGACGGCGTGCTGCATTTTCCGGTCGACAGGTTCGACGACGTGCTCGGCCCGATCCGGCCGGAGATCTTCCCGCCGAACGGCGCCTTCCCGACGGACGTACCGATCCTGTTCACCGTCGACGTCGCCGTCGAAGGCATGGAGCTGTTCTCGAAGCTGCGCATCGAGATCGGCGACGCAGGGCCGCGCACCTACCTCGTGCTGGGCAGTTCCCCCGAGGACGGCCACCTGCTGTATCGCCTGGACACGCTGACCGGCGGCGTCGCGCTGCTGGACCTGGAGTCGCCGAACTTCGAGCAGGTCAACTCCACGTTCGCGGCGTTCGTCGAGTTCCTGTACCGCCTCGAGCAGTTGATGGAGAACGACCCGGGCGACCGGGAGCGCGCGGCCCGCGCCGCCGCCATCCGCGCCGACCTGATGAGGGTGGACCCGTCCGCGTTCACCGACCCGGAGTCGTGGTGGAGCATGGCCTTCGGCCAACTGGAGTCCACCGGTCAGGGACGGTCCGCGTAGCACCGGGCGCCGATCGCGTGGTCGACCGTTTGGCAGAACGCGGCAAACCCCGCCGATCTGTCCTCGATCGGCGGATCCGGGGCCACCAAGTCGTGGCCGCGGCTGGCCAGCTCAGGGACGACAAGATGCCAGTCCCAAACGCTGCCCCCGCCGTCGTGGATCAGAACGAAAGCCGCCATGACCCGAAGCCGCACAGCCGGGTACGACAGCCAGCCACGCGGCCCGGCTCGCCGATCAGCGGCGACCGGTGGCCAGGGCGACGAGGTACTGCCCGCCGCCTGCGTCGACGCTTGCGGTCACCGGCAGTCCGGGCACCAGCCGGGAGAACCGGTCGACCAGCCAGTCCGCCGCCTCCTGGGCGTCCTTCTTGCTCGGACAGCGGGCGACCAACTCGCGGCCACCCTTGCGCTCAAGTCGCTCGGCGACGGTGATCAGCGGCGCGGGCTCCACCACGTGCAGACGGTCCGGCCAGGCGATGACCACCTTGACCGCGCCCTTGCGCGTGTTGCAGGCACGGTGCGCGAGTCGCTCGGCGACCTTGGCCTTCTTGTCGGCGGTGCGACTGTCGACGCTGGGACCACGCGGGTCGTTCACCGACATGCCGGCGTCGACCGGCTCGTCGCACACCCAGCATCGCCAACTGTCACGCCTCGCGACATCCTCGAGGAGACTCATCCGAGCAAACTAGCCTGCCAGGCCCCGGCCAACGACAGCGCCGACCGCCTTGACTCCCGACGGATAGCGAGTGTGGCGCCGTGGGCCAACCAGGGGTGACCCCGTGGAGACGACGAAAGACCCTCGCCTCTATGGTGGGCCGATGGCGTCGGTCAAGCAGTTCCAGGTCACCTTCGACTGCGCAGAACCTGAACGCGTCGCTCGTTTCTGGTGCGAGGTGTTGGGGTACGTCGTACCGCCGCCACCGGAGGGGTTTGCTACCTGGGACGATTTCAATCGCGCGTTGCCGCCTGAGCATCAGGGTTCAGCGTTCGCGTGCATTGATCCCTCAGGTGTGGGCCCGCGGCTGTTCTTCCAGCGCGTTCCCGAAGGCAAGGTCGTCAAGAATCGGCTGCACCTCGACGTGCGGGTCGGCACCGGGCTTGTGGGTGAAGAGCGCCTGGCCGTCCTTGAGGCGGAATGCGCACGACTGACCGCGCTCGGTGCGGTACGTGTGCGACTACTGCGTGCCGATGGCGAGAACGAGTCGTGCCTCGTGATGCAGGACATCGAGGGCAACGAGTTCTGTCTCGACTGAGTTCCGTGTGCTTCTAGGTTCCGATGGAACCGACGGAGGCAGCACTAGGTCTCATAGACATGAGGACCCTGTTTCGATTTGTCTCGGTGTTGGCGTGGACGTCCCTGGCTGCCCTGACAGTGGCATGTGGGGTCGCCACCGAACCACCTACCGCAAGATCAGGTGTGATCTCTGAGCCCGAGCCGAGTACACCGACACAGACGAGCGCGGGTGGCGATGCTGCTGCCTGGGATCTCGGTCCGGACAAAAGCCTTCAAAGGTCGTCCACGAGGTTCACTGCCCTCGTCTCGCGACTGGACTGCAATAACGGCGTCACGGGGCAGGTCTTGGCGCCGGCAGTTCACATCAGCGAGTTCGAGGTTGTCGTGACTTTCAGCGTCGCTCCGATGCGGCCGCATTTTGCAGCGTGCCCCAGCAACGATCAGGTCTCCTATGAGGTCGATCTCGGTGAGCCACTGCGGGACAGAGCGCTGGTTGACGGCCAGTGTCTGGCTGGCGGGGGAGCGGTGACCACGTCCTTCTGCGCCACTGGCCCCACGCGCTTCAGGCCGTAATGCCCATCCGGGCGCGTTTCCCCCTGGCGTTCCTCAACGCCACTGACATGCCGCGATCCGCGCGGCGTGGAGCGCAGCCGTTTGACGGATGGCGACGTGCGCACGTGCCGATGAGCGGATGCGGGCCGGTAGGTCAGCATGGGAATCTTGCCGGGTGATCAGCTCAGTCGAGCGACGCGATGTCATCCGGCGGGTTGCGGGCTTGATTCCCGCATTGCAGAACGGTGCCTGTGCCCGCGTGGCGGTCGATGGTCCGGACGCATCCGGTAAGACGATGTTCGCCGATGAGCTTGCCGCCGATGTTCAGGCGTCCGGCCGCCCTGTCGTTCGGATCTCCCTCGACGACTTCCACAACCCGCGACCGGTCCGATACCAGCAAGGACGGGAGTCACCGGAGGGCTATTGGCAAGACGCCTTCAACTATCCGAGGTTCCGCAGCGACGTCCTCGAACCCTTCCGCCCGGGTGGCACACGGCTGTACCGGCCCGCCGCACACGACCTCGCCACCGACGCCCCTCTCGACCCGGAACCGCTTACCGCTGCGCCTGCCGCCGTACTCATCGTCGACGGGCTCTTTCTGCAACGCGACGAGCTGGTCACGGCCTGGGATCTGTCGGTGTTTCTGGACGTGCCCTTTGCCGAGACAGCAAAGCGCATGGCGATGCGCGACGGAACGCATCCCGATCCCGCGCACGCGAGCATCCGCCGCTACGTGTACGCGCAACGCATCTACTTCGAAGCCTGTGCCCCGCATGACCGGGCCGACGTCCTCATCGACAATCAGGACCTCAACGCACCACGCATCATTCGACCATGACCCATTCAACTGCCGCCGATCGTGCGCGTCGGCGTCGGAGCGCCGTCACGCTAGGTAGCCGTCAGCGGTGGTAAGTCCGGGTACGAGGACGTCCGGTCGTAGCCGATGAGCGGACACGTTGCGCCGTCTCTGAGGAGGTTCAGGGGCGTGCGTCGAATTGGGTGCGGGCTTCGAAGACCCGGTCCATGTGCGTCTCCGCCCAGTTCTTGATCGCGATCATGACCGGAAACAGTTCATGGCCGAGCGGAGTGAGTTCGTAGTCGACGCGGACCGGTACCGAGGCGGTGACCGTGCGGGTGATCAGGCCGTCGCGCTCCAGCGTGCGCAGGGTCTGAGTGAGCATCTTCTGGCTGACGCCGGCGATGCGGCCGGCGAGTTCGCTGTGCCGCTGCGGGCCGTCGGCGAGGGCTGGGATCACCAGTGCGACCCACTTGTCAGTGAGCCTGCTCAACAACTCGCGGGTCGGGCACCGTGCCAGGAACGCGTCGTAGTCGCGTTTGGCCTGTTCGCGGCGTTGTGCCGCGGTCGTCGTCGCCATCGTGCCCTCCACCGGTGCCCTAGGCACTCCACGGTACCTACTTACTGGCAGTGCCCGCTGATCCCTACGGTCTTGGTGATCACGAGAAGCCCACCAGGGAGACAGCGATGCGCGCAGTCAGCTATGCACAGTTCGGCGGTCCGGAGGTCCTGCACGTGGCCGACGTGCCGGTGCCCGAGCCGGGGCCGGGGCAGGTACGGGTGAGGGTCGCCGCGTCCGTCGTCCACCCGGTCGATCTGATGATCCGCTCCGGTCGGTTCCCGGCCCCGCTGCCGACCGGTTTGCCGTACACGCCCGGCTGGGATGTGGCTGGCACCGTCGACGCGGTCGACCCGGCAGTCGAGCAGTTCACGATCGGCGACAACGTCATCGGCTTCTCGCCATGGCTGCAAACCACGGTCGGTGCCCACGCGGAGTACGTGGTGCTCGACGCAGCCTGGCTGACCTCCGCGCCCGCCGGCGTCCCCGCCACCGAGGCGGCGACCTTGCCGACCAACGGCCTCGCCGCCGCCCAGGCCCTCGACCTGCTCGCGGTCCCGGCGGGTTCGACCGTGCTCGTCACCGGCGCCGCCGGGCAGGTCGGCGGGTTCGTCCTGGCGCTGGCCCCCGCGACCGGCCTGCACGCCACGGGACTCGCCGGAACCGACGACCGTGCGTTCGTGGAGACGCTGGGCGCGGCATTCCTGTCGCGCTCAGACGACCCGACGGGGATGTTCGATGCGGTCATCGACCTGGCGGTGATCGGCCCCTCGCTGCTGGGCCTCATCCGCGACGGCGGCGGCTACGTGGCCGCGTCGCCTCCGCTTCGCCCGGAACCGGTGCGGGAAATCCGGACCTTCGCGCTGGAGGTGCTACCGGATGGATCGCGGCTGGGTGAACTGGTCAAACTCGTCACCAGCGGCGACATCCCGCTCCGGGTCGCCGACGTGTACCCCTTCGCCGACGCCGCGGCCGCTCACGACCGGCTGGGCAAAGGCGGCGTCCGCGGCGGCGTGGTGATCGTTCCATGACCCCAGCCAAACCTCGGCCGTCACGAATCTAGCGCCGCTAGAACTCCGCCAGTGTCACCAAGAGGGAAGTCGCCAATGCTCACCATCATCGCCAACGTGCTCGCCGGACTGATCGGCGCAGGCTGCATCTTCATGGGCGCGAACGCCTTCCGGGCGCCGCGGGCCGCAGCCGGCTTCGGCATCCCCGGCACGCGGACCGAGGACCGCACCTTCCAGGCCTGGCTGTCCGTCAAGGCCGTGCGCGACATCGCCTCGGGGCTCTTCATCTTCATCCTGCTGGCTGGAGCGACACCGCACCTGCTGGGCTGGTTCATGCTGGCCGCCGCCGGCATACCCGCCGGCGATGCACTGATCGTGTCGCGTAACAACGGGCCCAAGGCGGCCGTGTACGGCATCCACGGGGCCACCGCCATGGTGATGGTGGCGATCAGCGTGCTCCTCCTCGTCGCGTGACCACGAGTCACGCCGCTTCGGCTGAAGATCGAATCCACTGAAGGGGACACGACTCCGAACGCATCGACCTCACCCTGGGTAGCTGCCAGAGGTGGTATGTCCGGGTGCGCGGACGTCCGGTCGTAGCCGATGAGCGCACGCGTCCGTCACCGACTACAGCTTCAGTGTCGGAGGCTCCTCGGCGAGTATGGCCGCCGAGGTGGCCGAGCCGCTTAGCCTCACCGCGAGCCAGCCGTTCACGCTCCGGTGTCGACGGTGATCGGTTGCCTGAGGATGGTGCGCCGCCTGTCGGGTGCGACCTTGCGGAAGTCACTGAGGTAGATCTCGTGGTGGGTGCCGGCCATGCGAAGACCGTGGCCAGGGATGAAATCCTGATGCAGTCGCGCGAGCACGTCGGCCTCGTCGTCGAAGGAACCGACGTGCAGCGTCTGCACGCACCGCCCCTCGGTCAGCGTCTGGAGGCGGACGTCGTCGAGGCGCGCCGGTCGGTGCTTCGCCTCGGTCTGCTCGACGGCGGTCGTGAACATGGTCTGGTCGATCCAGTCCGGAACCATGAGCATCAGCGTCCAGTCCCACTGTGACTTGTCCCGTTCGGTGGTGAAAGAGCTCATGTCCTCGGCCCACCACAGGCCTTCTAGGGGCGGGACGACGTAGTCGCGCCCGAGGTCTCGCTTGCTGGCGAACTTCAGCTTGTACGCCACCGGGTAGAGCGCCTCGACCGCCTCGAGGAAGGCGGGCGAGGTGTTGGGGTCGCCGTGGCCATCGGTCATCAGGTACTGCATGTCGGGTATGTCAACTATCCGGAACCGGCCTCGTTGCGCTTGGTAGGCGTCAAGGGTCTTCTTGAAGTCGGTCTTGTCGTCAGCTTTGTTTGTCACCGGACACCTGGACTCGGGTGGCGAGCCACTGCCTTTCTGCCTTTAGGAGGCTCAGGGAGTAGGAGAACACCTCACGCGCCGCGAACGGGGCTTGTGCCAGCCGCACCTCCCGGACGGCCTCGACCGCGGCGATCCGGGCTTCGATCTGCGCCAGCCGGGTGCGCAGCGCCTGTGCGTACTGCTGCGCCGAGAGCAGGGACAGGTTGGCCACGCCGACCAGCAGTGGATGTGGGACCGGCCGTGCCTCGGCGACGAAGGCCAGCGCGTTACGTGCCGCAACCTTGCGGCCTTGGGTGGTGGCGTGGAAGACGCGGCGGGACTTCCCGGCGGCCGGAGCCTCCGGGACATGGAGCAGGCCGCGCTGCTCCAGCTTGGTGAGCAGGTAGTAGATGGAGGAGAACCCGATGTCGGTCCACTGTCGTATGCCGCGCTGCTCGATCACTTGCTGCAGGTCGTAACCGTGCTGCGGCCGTTCGATGACCAGGCCCAACACGGTCAGCTCAGCGGGAGTCAACTCCACGAGCCTATTCTAGCGCTAGAATACGGGTGGCCATGGCTGTGGCCGGCCGGTTGCCAGTCGCAGGCGTCGATTCCGCCGCCTGGCCTGCCCCGGGTGCCGACAATGAGGAAATGAGAGCGCAGAGGTTCCTGGAAAGGCAACAAGCCGCAGCTCGTCGTCGTACTCCAAAGAAGCAACAAGTTGTGGCTCGTCGTCGTACTCCATGGCCACTGATGGCGGCGCTGCTTGCGGCGGGAGCAGCCGGAGCCGCGGCGGTACGGCGTCGCAAAGCCGCCGGGCGCACCGGAGCCGGGGCGGCCGGTCATGCCGGCGATGCCAGCCGTCCCCAAGGAGCCACCGAGGGCTGGCCCCAGGGAAGGTGAAGCAGGGTGTTCCCCTCCGGCGTCGAACCGGAGACCTCCCAATCTTCAGCGCCGGGCTGGTGGGCTCCGGTCCGCCCGCATCGGCGCGGCAGCCGATGACCGGCGATCCGCGGCTGGCCGGGCTCAGCCGGCCGTCGGCAGGAGGGGGTTCAGTTCGGTGGCGGCCAGGTCACCGGGCCTCGCGCCGGGCAGCCAGGTGGCCAGGTCGTTGGCCTGCGCCGGGTTGGCCGGCGGGCTGACGGTCAGGCCGTCGGCGAACCAGATCACGGTCATCACCTCCCGCATGCGCGTCGACGCGTTGGGCAACGCCTTGTGCACGGTCCAGCCCGAGTGGAAGGTGGCGTCTCCGGCCGCCATCGCGGTCGGCGCCGCGATCGGGAACCGCCGGTCGGAGACGAGCCGTTCGAAGTGCTCCTCGGACGCGTCGGAGATGACGACGTCACTGAGCGGACCGGCGGTGTGACTGCCACTGGCGAAGCACATGCCGCCCGCCTCGGGACTGACGTCGACCAGCGGCATCCACATGGTGATGCACCGAAGCCCGTCCAGCGGCCAGTACATGGCGTCCTGGTGCCAGGGCGTGTGGCCGCCCTGCGGCTCCTTGAACAGCGCCTGGTCGTGGTAGAGCCGAACCCGCTCGACGCCCAGTAGCGCGGCGGCCACGCCCGCGAATCGGCTGGCCAGGCTGAACTGGGCCGCCGCCGGGTCGTGCCGCCACAGATTTCCGACCTGCAGGAACGCGCGACGGTAGGTGTCGCGCTCGTCCATTGGCTTGTCCTCGGTGCTCAGCCGTCGTACGCCGGCCGCGATCACGTCACGGAAGGCAAAGACCTCGCCGGCGTTCGCGACGCCGGGCAGTCGGACGTGACCGTCGCGCCGGTACGACGCCACGTCCGCGGCGGACACCGGGTACGCGCTGGTCAACGGCGGCAGGTGAGTGCGGGTCATGGCGCGATCTCTTTTCGCTCGGTAATGCTGTTTCGTGGTGCCAGGCTGTGCCGACAGCCCACCAGACGGCTGATGGCCACTCCCGGAACGACCTGGCAGGAGGGGTACGTTGTGGTCTACCGTCCCGGGATGGCACCCGGTGCGGAGGTGGTGTCCCGACGCGGCGTCGCACGTCTCGGGCACATACGACTCGCGGGGCGGATCGAGGGTGGGACCGGGATCCCGAGCCCTGCACCACGCAGCTATCCGTCCTACGCCCTGACCTACGTCACCGCCGGGGCCGGCCGGTACCGGGACGCGACCCATGACATCCCCGTGGTACCCGGCACGCTGATCCTCGTCTTCCCCGGACTGCCGCACTGGTACGGCACGGCTGGCGATGCCACCTGGGACGAAACGTTCCTCGTCTTCGACGGGCCGTTGTTCGAGCTGGCCCACCGGTCAGGCGTCGTCGACCCCGCCCAACCGGTGCACACGGCGTTGCCGGTGGCCCTGTGGCAGGCACGCTTGGGCGCCTTCCGTCGCCGCCCCCGTGCCTCGTCACCGGGAGGCGGTGACAGCGAGGGGTTGGAACTGTTGGGGCTCATCGTGGACGCAACCAGCGCCGCCGGCAGGACGAGGGAAGGCGTGCAGGCCGGCTGGTTCGCCCGCTCGGTGGAACTGCTCGAGGGTGACTTGGAGACGCACATCGGCATGCCGGAGGTGGCCCGAGCGGTCGGAATGCCGTACGAAACCTGGCGCCGAGCCTTCCGCGCTCGTGCCGGCGCTGGTCCGCAGCAGTACCGGAACCGGCACCGGCTGGACACCGCAGCGGAACTGCTGGAGCACACGTCGATGAGCACGAGAGACATCGCCGCCGTCCTGGGATTCAGCGACGAGCGGCACCTCATCCGTCGCTTCCGCGCCCGCACCGGCATGACCCCCCGCCAGTTCCGGGACAGCCGGCACCTCCGAGGAGCGGGTAGGCGTCCCTCACTGCGGCGATGAACCGGTAGACGTCGGTCCCGGTTGGCCGCGCACCGCGCGCGGGACCTGACGCCTGCGTGGCGCGCGGTTCGGCCCCGACGGCGCGCCCAGCCTCGCCGACCGGGTCGGCCGGCCTCCGGGCGAGCGAGCGGCCGGCGACGGCGAACCTCAAGTAATGCTCAAGATGTTGACTCGGCCTTACACATTCTGATATTTCTATTCATGAAAGGGGGGTGGAATTCGTCGGTTTCGGAGCGACTTACGCTGCCCGGAATTCGACACGCATTCAGCATGGCAGCGAGCACAAGGAGAATGTCTGTGCGTACCTGGAAAAGGAGAGCCCTGCTGCCCGCAGCTGCTCTCCTTGCATTGACCCTGCCCTTAAGTAGCAGTCTCGTTCTGAATTCGGCCGCCACCGCGGCCCCGCGCATCACCAGTCCCGAGCAGTTCTTCGGCTTCCCTCTCGGGGCCGAGGGCAAGCTGGCCCGCTGGGACGACCTCGTGAAGTACTACAAGCTCGTCGCGGACCGCTCCGACAAGGTGCTCTACCAGGAGATCGGCAAGACGGCGTCGGGGCGACCCTTCCCGCTGGTCACGGTCAGTTCCCGGGACAACCTCAAAAACCTTGACCGGATCAAGCAGATCAACCAGCGACTGGCCGACCCGCGCGGTCTGAGCGAGGCGGAGGCCAAGAAACTCGCCGCGCAGAGCAAGCCGGTCTTCCTGCTGGAAGCCGCGATCCACTCCACCGAGGTGGGCACCGCGCAGGTCATCCCGAACATTCTCCACCGGCTCGCCGACGAGAAGTCGACCACGATTTCGGAAATTCTCAACAACGTGGTGCTGCTCATCATTCCGGCGCAGAGCCCAGACGGCACGGAGTGGGTGGGCGACTACTTCAACGAAACCGCCGGAACGAACTACGCCCGCACCTATCCCGACCTCTACCAGAAATACATCGGGCACGACGACAACCGTGACTGGTTCATGTTCACGCAGCCCGAGACGCAGATCAGCGTCACCCTGCAGAACGAATGGAAGCCGCAGGTCGTCCAGAACCTCCACCAGATGGGTAACGCCCGGGGCCGGATCTTCGTCCCGCCGTACCTCTCGCCGAACGACCCGAACATCGACCCCATCACCGTCCAGCAGACCAACTCTCTCGGCATGGAGATCTCACGGAGCCTGACCGCCGAGGGCAAGAAGGGCGTCAACTGGGGGTCGACCTACGACTACTGGACGCCGTCGCGCCAGTACATGACCTACCACGGCGCGCCGCGCATCCTGGTCGAGGCGGCCAGCGCGCAGGACCTCGCCTACCCCTACAGAAGCAGCGACGGCGGCCCGATCGGCCCGCAGGAGCCGGACACCAACTTCATCGAGCCGTACGACCAGTCCACCTGGACGCTGGCGCAGATCGTGGACTACCTCGACACGTCGGTCTTCGGCGCGCTGAGCAACGTCGCCAAGTACAAGACCGAGTGGCTCTACAACTTCTACCGCACCCAGCGCAACGCTGTCGACCCGAGCGCCGACAAGCCGTTCGGCTACATCGTTCCGGCCGGCCAGCGGGATCCGTTCGCCACGTACGAACTGCTGAAGACGCTGCAGACCGGCGATGTCGAGATCGAGCAGGCGACCTCCGCCTTCACCGCGAACGGCAAGCAGTACGCGGCCGGCTCCTGGGTCATTCGGTACGCGCAGCCCTACGGTCGGTTCGCCAAGACGTTGCTGGAGGCGCAGGACTACCCCGACCTGCGGGAGTACCCGGGTGGCCCGCCGCAGAGCCCCTACGACGTGACGGCGCAGACCCTGCCGATGCTCCTGGGCGTCCAGGTCGACAGTGCTGCGAAGCCCTTCACCGCCGCGACCACCCAGGTGAAGGAGGTGCAGCCGGCCAACCCGGCGTTCCCCGGTGACCCGGGAGCGGGCGGCGCCTACCTGGTCGGCCCCGAGTCCTACGGCACCGCGATGATGATCGCCGCGCTGCAGAAGGCCGGTGCGCGGACCTTCCGGGCCAGCGCCGAGTTCTCGGCCGGCGGACGCACCTACGCCCCGGGCACCCTGATCGTCGAGCCGAGCAAGGCGGCGCGGACCGCCCTGCAGGATGTCTCCCGGAAGACCGGCATCCCCGTGTTCGGCGTCGGCCAGGCGCCGCGGGTGGCGGCGGAGCGACTCAAGGACAACACCCGGGTCGGTCTCTTCCGCGGCGTCAACAACATCCCCGGCGGCTGGATGAAGTGGCTGTTCGAGCAGTACGGCACCGGCTTCAGCGAGGTCGTGGCCGACGACTTCACCGGCGACCTCAACGCGAAGTTCGACACGATCGTCCTGCCGGCGGGGATCAGCCGGGCTGACATCGTCTCGGGCCTGAACCGGGACCGTTACCCGGCCGAGTGGTCCTGGGCGTACGGCGTTGGCGAGGCCGGCTGGGCCGAGCTGCGCAAGTTCGTCGAAGACGGCGGGACGCTCCTGGCGATCGGCGACTCCGTCGCGACGGCGCGCCAGCTCGCCTCGCTGCCGATCACCCCGGCGCTTCCCTCCGACGAGCATGAGTTCTTCTCGCCAGGCAGCATCCTCAGCCAGCGATTCGACACCGCGGACCCGGTGGCCTGGGGTATGCGCCCGGACACGCCGGTGTGGTTCGGTGAGGACGACCAGGCGTACAACGTCACCGGTGGCGACGTGGTCTCCTCGTTCCCCACCTCCGGCGAGCAGTTGCAGAGCGGCTGGCTCATCGGCGGGGAGCACCTCAACGGCAAGGCCAACATCGTCAAGCACCAGGTGGGGGAGGGGTTGATCGTGACGTTCGGCAGCGAGCCGACCTTCCGTACCTGGTCTCGCGACCCGAGCAAGCTGCTCTTCAACGCGATCTACCACGGTCCGTCGACCACGGTGGACGCGGCGGCACTGCCGGGCGCACTGCGCCGCTGACCGATATCGAGGGGGTCGCGTCCCGCCGGACGCGGCCCCCTCGCGGTGCACCGTCAGCCGGGGGAGTACGACGACCCGCGCCCCGCCGACCGGAAGCGTCGTTGTCCGCCCGGCTCGCCGGCATAGCCGCTGAACCGAGCGTCCGTCGGGTGTATCGGCGTCCGGTCCGGGTATGCGGGCGCGGTTGTCGCACCGACAGGAGGTTTACGGTGGAAAGTCGAGCCAAGGCGATGGGTCACGCGATCCATCCCATGCTGATCGTGTTTCCGCTCGGTCTGCTCGCTACGTCGGTCATTTTCGACATTCTCTATCTGATCACCGACCGAACGGGGTTTCAGATCTCCGCCGCGTACACCATCGCGGCGGGTGTCATCGGCGGCCTTGTCGCCGCCCTGTTCGGCCTCGCCGACTGGCGGGCCATCCCAGCCGGCACCCGGGCCAAGCGGATCGGCGCGGCGCACGGCACCGGAAATCTGGTGGTCGTGATCCTGTTCGCGGTGAGCTGGCTGGTGCGTCTGTCCCGGGAGAACTGGGAACCGAACGCCGCCGCGCTGGTCCTGAGCTTCGCGGGCATCATCCTGTCCGGGGTGACTGCCTGGCTGGGCGGGGAACTGGTCGAGCGGCTGGGCATCAGCGTGAGTGACAACGCCGGGGTGAACGCGAGCAGCTCGCTGCACCGCGCGCCGGCGCGCGGCGCCTGACCCGGCACCACGCCGGCCGATCTACCGGGCCGTTTTCAGGGTCCGGGGGAAGAAGACCCTCAGCGGGTCCGGTAGCGCGCGTAGATCAGTCCGCTGTCGAAGGCACGCTCCTCGACCAGCTCGAGATCGAGGCGCACGCCGTCGGGGAAGAATCGCTTGCCGCCGCCGACCACGCTCGTGGTGATGAACAGGTGGTACTCGTCCACCAGGCCGGCCGCGATCGCCTGGGCCGCGAGATTCGGGCCGTCGACGGTGAGGTCGTGATCAGCCTCGGCCTTGAGCTTGCGCACCGCGTGCGGGTCGAAGGTCCGCTCAATTCTGGTCTTCGCGCTGGACACCGACTCCAGCGTCGTGGAGTACACGATCTTCTCCGCGGCCTGCCAGTCGCGGGCGTACTGCAGGATGTGCGACGGCTGGTCGGGCTCGGTGTGCGCGGTCTCCCAGTAGACCATCGTCTCGTACATCCGTCGGCCGTAGAGGTATGTGCCGACGGGGCGGAAGAGGTCGTTGATGAAGGTATGCACCTCCTGATCGTCGGCCCCGGTGCCGAGGCCGCCTTCCGCCGCCTCGGCGTAGCCGTCGAGCGAGGTGATCATCGAGTAGATGAGCTTTGCCATGCGTCTCCTTCGGGTACGAGCGCGTCAGTCTGCCAGCGGTCCTGCAGGCTGTGACCTCCGCGCGACCCGAAACTCACCGATCGGCTGGCCGGCCGGTTCCGTCAGCCAGATCTGCACGCAGGGTGATCGATCCGGTGCGGCTGCGGGCAACCACCGGCAGATCCGAATCCGTTTCGACGTACGGTTTCCCACTCAACCCCGGACGGCGCAGATCGCGTCTCACTCTGCATCCGCACGTGAACGCGAGGCGGACGCGACCTGGAGGCGGCGTGAGTCGGCACGAAGACGACGAACAGTTCCGGCTGTTCGTACAACGACAGTGGGGGCCGTTGCTCCGAACGGCCTACCTGCTGACCGGCGACCGGGGGACAGCCGAGGACCTGACGCAGTCGGCGTTGGAGAAGACCCATCGGCGCTGGGGCGGGTACTGCGCAGGGACGCCCCCGAGGTCTACGTACGCCGGGTGATGGTCAACACGGCGATCTCCTGGCGGCGTCGGCGGCGGCCGCTGGAGGTGCCGCTGCTGACCTCCGACAGCGCGCCGACGTCGGACGCGTACGCGCAGGTGGAGGAGCGGCAACTGCTCCTCACCGCGCTGCGGCGGTTGCCGCCCAGGACCCAGGCGGTTCTGGTGCTGCGCTACTTCGAGGACCTCAGCGAGGCGGACACCGCCAAGGTTCTCGGCTGCTCCATCGGCTCGGTGAAGAGCCAGGCGTCGCGCGGGTTGGCCCGGCTGCGGGTCGAGTTCGTCCCACCCGCCCCGCAGTCCCCGGTACGGCTCGAGGAGGAACTGGCATGACCGAGAGCTTCGCAAACTCGGCGCTCAGTCCTGCGCTGTGGCAGGCCGCGCACGGCGTCGACGTACCTGAGGACCCGTGGCCGGGGTTCGCCCGGCGCGAGCGACGGCACCGACGGACGCGGCTGATCCGGGCGGCGGTGGCTACCGTGGTCGGGGCCGCGCTCGTCGGGGTCCAGACCAACGTGGTTCCCCTGCCCAGGTGGGCGCCGGGCATCGCGGTCGCCGCCGCCCCGATGCCGCTGCTCGACGCGCCGCCGCGGGGCGCGCTGGCCGGCGATCAGGCCTGGCTGGACACGCTGCGGGCGCGGATCAGCACCGAACCGCCGATGAGCACCGACACCCCGTTGGGTGGCTGGAACCGGGACGGCATCTGGAAGGTCGGCGATCGCAACCGGATTCGTCTGCTCTACGGCAGTGACGAGCCGGGCCACCGGGTCGCGCTGGTCGCGGTGCCGCTGCGGTTCGGCCTACTGACCAAGGAGGCGCTGGTCTGGTACGTGGGTCCGGCCGGGGCCGGCGCCCAACAGATGCACTACGCCGGGCACAGCGAGAGCGTCGACAGCCCCGTGATGACCCTGATGCAAGCCGGTACCGAACGGGGCGGATTCGCGGTCGTCGTCGGGCCGGCCGAGTCGACCGTGATGATCAGTGGCGACCCTCGGTACACGACGAGGGGCACCCTGGAGTACCAGAACCCCGCGAGGGCGGACGGCAGCGGGGTCGGGTTCGCCGTCCTGCCCCCCGCGCCCCTTCCGAGCGAACCCGTCGTCCGGGTCAGCCGTGGCGACCACGTGCTCTACCAGGGTGGCCTGGGCGGCGGCCCGTACGCCGCAATCGACCCGACCGGGCCGGAGATGGACGTCCTGCTCACCACCGCCCGACGGGGTGTCCGAGGTACGCCGCTGGACGACGCGAACCTGCGTAACTTCGTCGAATCGGCACTCCTCAACAGTCGCCTTCCGGCTGCCGGGACGACGGTACGGGTGCGTTGGTCGGGCAGCGAGCACGGCCAGGCCGCCGTGCTGCTCACCGTGCAGCCTGCCGGCGGCGGGGTTATCGCGTACGCCATGCACGGTGACGACCGAACCGGCTGGTCGACCGACCTGCGGCTGCTGCTGCCGGCCGAGGGCGCCGACCAGCGACCGATCGGCTGGCGGATCCGGGCCGACAACGGCACCCGCACGCCGACGGACCAGGTGCGGGTGATCGCCCCGCCGGACGCGGCCCGCGTCACGGTCACGGTCGGCGGCGCACCGCCGGCCACGGTCACCCTCGACGCGTCGAACGCCGGCACCACTCGGATACCGCTGGACCAGCCGGGCACCCTCACCGCGTACTCCCCGGACGGCAGCGTCCTCGGAACCACTCCGTTGCCGCCGGTCGAGGCCGACATGTCGGGCCTGCCGGGCGACAGCCCGGCCACCCGGGTGACCCCCTGACGAACCGAGAGCGGGGCCGAGCCGTCCGTGGACGGCTCGGCCCCGCCGAGCAGGTTCAGAACCGGGGCGGCCCGCTCTCAACAGCGCCAACTGGTGTGGAACGGACGCCGCCTGGCCATCCGACCGCCCCAAAGCGGGGCTCGTCAGGACGTCGCGGCCGACTGCCCGCTGCGGTTGCCCGGCCTTGTGTCGTGCCCGGGGCGGCGGGTCAGTACCTGGGGGCCGGCCGTGGTGATCGCGACGGTGTGCTCGGAGTGGGCCGAATGCGAGCCGTCCGCGGACCGGATCGTCCACCCGTCCTCGTCAAATTTGATCTTGTTGGTGCTGCGGCAGAACCACGGCTCGATCGCGATCGTCAAGCCGGGCTTGAGCTTCATGCCCCGGCCGGAGCGGCCGTTGTTGGGCACGTGTGGGGCCTCATGCATGGTGCGGCCGATGCCGTGCCCGCCGAACTCGTCGTTGACCTGGTAGCCGTAGCGGCGGGAGACCTCGCCGATGGCGGCGGAGATGTCGCCGAGCTGATTGCCCGGCCACGCGGCGTCGATCGCGGCCTCCAGCGCGACCTCGGTGGCCTCGATCAGCTTCAGGTCATCCGGGGCAGGGGTGCCGACGATGACGGACAGCGCGGAGTCGGCGACCCAGCCGTCGATCCCGACCGCCATGTCGATGCTCAGTAGGTCACCGTCGCGCAGGGCGTAGTTGCGCGGCAGGCCGTGCAGCACGGCGTCGTTGACCGAGAGGCACAGGACGTTGCGGAACGGGCCGCGCCCGAACGACGGCGTGTAGTCCCAGTAGCAGGACTCGGCGCCACGCTCCCTGATCCGGCGGCGGGCGTGGTGCTCGAGGTCCATCAGGTTGACCCCGACGGCGGCGACCTCACGCAGCTCCGCCAGCAGCTCGCCGACGAACTGGCCGGTCACGGCCATCCGATCGATCTCCTCGGCGGATTTAAGTTCGATCACGATCAACCCTCCCCGGTCCGGTGCGGTATATTTATACCACCCGGTCGGGGTGCCCGCCGGGTTGGCATTGCTGGCCCGAGAAGGCGGATCTATCCTGCTGACATGGTTCGCCCACCGCTCACGCCTGCACAGATCGCAGCCGGGCAACGTCTCGGGGCGGCTCTTCGGGTCGCGCGAGGTGGCCGCAGCCTCGTCGAGGTCGCCCTGGCGGCCGGCATCTCGCCGGAGACGCTGCGCAAGATCGAGGTGGGCCGGCTCCCGGCACCCGCGTTCGGCACCGTGGTCTGCCTCAGTGAGGTCCTCGGCGTCGCGCTCAGCGACCTGGCCGAGGTGTGGCTGGCCGACCTGCGCGTCCGCGAAGCGTCCTGATACTCCGACGTCACTTCAGCCGTGGCGGGTGAGCCTGCGCCCGCACCGGCCAGGGTCACCGCGGTCGCGCCTCTCGACGGGGACCGGAACCGCACTTCCTGGCGGACCGGATGAGCGTCGACCGAACGTGCGTCGTAGATGCAGTGGGGGTCAGGCGGATCGCCTGACCCCCACCCGGTCGATCTGGCTCCGTTAGCCCAGGTACTTCTCCCACGGGCCGGTGATGGCCAGGGTGAGGCCGGGGTCCTGCATGTTGACGAAGAGCACCTTGCCGTCGGCGGTGAAGGTCGGCCCGCAGAACTCTGAGTCGTTGAGCTGGTTGCGGGCGATCGCGTACGTTGGGCCGCCCGGGACCGCGCTGAGCACGTGGGAGGCGCCCGAGCCGTCCTCGGCGAGCACGAGACTTCCCCACGGGGTGACGGTCACGTTGTCCGGGCCGTCGAAGGTGAGGTCGTTGTACTTGACCGGCGTCCCCTCCTCCGAGGCGGTCTGGTGCGGGAAGTACGTCACCAGCTGGATGGTCTGAGCCTTGTAGTTGTAGAACCAGACCATGCCGTCGTGCGGAGCCGCGTCGGCCGGCAGGTCACCGTCGTCCCAGGCGAAGGAGTTGACCACGTACACGCCCTCGTCGGTGCCCCACACGCCCTCGAACTTGCGTCCGCGGGTGACCTGGCCATCGGTGAACTGCTCACGCACGGGCTTGTTCCGCGCGTCGCGGTCAGGCACCTCGATCCACCGCACGGGGAAGGGGCGCCCCATCTGGGCGGAGGTCAGGTAGGCGACGTCCGGCAGGACCGAGCCGTCGTCCATGATGATCTGCATCGCGGCGAGGACGCCGGCGTTCGGTGCGAGGCGGGTGAGCACACCGGGACCCAGCTTGAGGCCGCTTGGCGCCGTCCAGCGGTAGAAGAGGCCGTTGGGCTCGTCGGCGTCCTCGGAGAGGTAGATCGTGGTGCGGTCCTTGTCGACCGCCAGAGCCTCGTGCGAGTAGCGGCCCAGGCATTTGATCGGCTTCGGGTCCGCGCTGCCGTCGGCCCAGACCTCGAAGACGTAGCCGTGATCCTTCTGGAAGACGCCGGACTTGCCGTCCTCTTCCCACTCGTCGCCGGCCCGGTCCTCGGTCTCCTCGCAGGTGAGCCAGGTCCCCCACGGGGTCGGCCCGCCGGCGCAGTTGGCGACGGTGCCCGAGAGGGCGACGAACTCACCCAGGTTGCGGCCCGCACGGTCGGTTCTGATCACGGTGCAACCGCCGGCGTCGACGGCGCCCGAGTCGTAGACCGTTCCCTCGACGTGCGGTACGCCGAACTCGGCGCCCGGGTCGATCTCGTGGTTCTGGATCAGGGTGTAACGGCCGCGGCCGGCGTCGTAGACAGCCATGCCGTCGTGGGCGGCCGGGGTCATGCCCTGGCCGCGGTCGAGCCGGGTGACGCCGGTCCGGGTAACCACGGTGTAGTTGAAGCCCTCGGGCAGGGCCAGGATGCCGTCGGGGTCGTCCACGAGCGGCGGGAAGGGCACGTTGCCGGCCTTGACCGGCGGGTGAGGCCGGCCCGGGCTGGCCTGCGCCAGGGACGGCAAGCCGCCGGCGATGGCAATGCCTACGCCGGCGGCGGCGCCGCCAGCGAGGAAGGTACGACGAGAGGAAGGCACGTGGATCAGCTCCTGGTCAGGACAAGTGCGACGACTGACAGCCAACTCCTGCGCACAGACACCGACACGTCACCTGTGGAATCGATTGGTGACATCGGAGTGAAGAATCAGGGCCACTCACGCCAGGGACGGCCCCCGGGCTGTTGAACGAACGTTCGTCCTCGTCAAGGAGACGCCGGTCGAACAGCAGGTGTGCCGTTTGCTGGTGGGGCGGGAGGGTAGTTGGGTGGTTATGACCACGCCTGAGCAGAGTCAGCAGGAGAGAGCCCTCGAGACCGGCGAGGTGTATCAGGACGCCGAGGGACGCCGAACGACGGACCCGAGCTCCGGGGCTGCGCACGCCGACAGCGAAGCCGACCGCAACGCGGAGCACCTGAAGCGGGGCGAGGTTGGGCCGCGCGTCCCGGAGGAGTAGCCGGTCCGTCCGTACGCCGGCGCAGGCGGACTGAGGAGCACGGTTGGATGCGGCCGCCGTGGTGGCGGTGTTTCCGGACCACCACAGGTCCACACCATGGGTGGGATCGGGGACGCCCGAGCCGCCCGCCTCACCGACACGGTGATCCCATTGCCGCCGACAGTTGGCCAGCGCCGGTTCAGCCCGGCGCCCGCACCGTACGCAGGAATCGGGGTAGCAGCCACGGGCGGCGGCCACCGATGACGATCTTGCGGGTGAGTACGGCGCGCGGCCGGTTGATCCGCCCGAACATCATCAGGTTCATCGTCGGCGGGTCGAAGGACACCCGCACGTCCAGGTCGCGGCCGGGCTCTTCTACCGACACCCGGCCGTCCCGCAGGACCAGCGCCGTGGTGGACGTGTACGCGGAGCGGAACTCGACCGCGATCCGGCCCGCCCGTACCGGCTCCGCCGAGTCCAGCAACCGCCCGTAGTCATTGGTCAGCAACCCGACCAGGAAAAGGTCGAAGTACAGTGCCGCGTCCCGCGGCGGGATCGACCACGGGAGTCGCGCCACCCGGGCGATATCCCAGCCATGGATCAGCAGTTCGTTCAGCAGGTGGGCCAGCACAGCGGCGACCGGCAGCTGGGAGCCACCGAGCCAGGGCACCGGTGTTGCTGGATCGACGTTCTCGGTCGTACCGAGGATCTGGTTGACGTCGGCGCGGAGCCGTTGGGCCAGGGTCTCCGGGTCACGCTCGGTGAAATGCCGCATCACCAGGTCATTGAGGTCGGACACATTGTCGATCGTGGTCGCCATGAGCCGGTCCTCGAGCGCGGGCACCGAGAGCGCGGACGGCACCTCGCCCGGCCGGACAATCGAGGTGTACAGCGCGGCGATGGCGACCACGTGCGCGGCGGCGTCCACAATCGACCAGTGCGGGGTTGCCATTGCCGCTGGATGCTGGGCCGTCCGAACCAGTTCGCCGAACCGGTCAGCGGTTGCGTCGAGGCTCTCACGCACCCCGCCCCACCCGTCATTATCGCGGTTGACAGCCACGTTCCCCCTTCGCCGACCCTCGCTCCGCGCAACGTACCGCATCAACACCGCCGCCATGACCCGTGAAGCCGAGCAACCATGCCTCGGGACGAGGGTGACACATCTCGGCTAGCCGGGTGGTGAGGGCGGCTCGGGTGGGCGTCCTCGGGCGCGGGCTGCGTCGGACACGGCGATTACGGCCAGGACGAGGGCAGGTGCCGTGGCGGCCAGCAGTGGCGGCAGGAAGAACGCCGCCGGCAATGTGGCGGCGAGTGCGAGGATCCCGATCGGCCGGGAGCGGGAGACCCGACCGAACACCTCGTACTCGAACATGCCCCGGCCGGCGAGGAACAGCGCGGGTCCGCCGAGAATGACGATGATCCAGGCCGGTGGGGTGTGTCCGAGCGGGTGCTCGATGACAAGCTCGTCGCCGACTGCGATGACGACGATGCCGGCGACCATGAGCAGGTGGGCGTACAACGCCGGGATGACCGCGCGGAGTGGATCGCGGGCGGCTGCGATGGCCTCCCCCAGCAGGCTTCCGGCGCGGTGGATGTAGATCCGCCACTGCAGCGCCGTGGTGGCGAACGCGACCACGACCGCGGCAACCCGGTCGGGCTCGAATCTGCCGCGGCTGAACGTCAGCCCGCTCACCAGGATGAGCTCGCCGAGCGCGATGATGAAGAATTGCCGGAAGCGCTCGGCTGCGTGCACGCCGTAGACCGCGAACTCGGATGTGCGCGCGACCCAGGCGCGGCGTGGACAAGCCGAGTGAGACTGCGGCGAGTTCGAGCACTCCGTCTATCCACCGAGTGGCGATAGAGATCATGAGTTCCGTTCCATGCGCCGCCGCCCGCGCGGATCGAATTGTCGAGGCAGAGGCCGAGTGCCGCTGGACCTTTCCAAAGCCGCCTACCATGTGGGCTATGACACGTCGAGCCGCGGTGGCCGGCATTTCTGCAGGAATACTGCTCCTACTGTGCTGGTCGGTTGGCGCGCGGACGGGAAACGAACCCGCCCCGGCGCCGACCATCAGCGCGGAGGCCGCCGCTACGGCCAGCGCGATCGACCTGCTGTGGGCAGGTACGGAGTTCATCGATCAGACGAGCTTTCGCGTCGACGCCGACATCGCGAGTCAGGTCATAACGCTGTCGCACACCGACAACGTCAACAAGCGCGCCGATGCCACGATTTCGGCATTCGGTAAGGTCGCTGAGATCCGGATGATCGACAATGAGGTCTACATGAAGTCCAACCTGGACCTTCCGGGTGTCGGCCACGAATGGATGACCCTCGACCCGGCCCGGGTGCCGTCAAATTTCGCCATCAGCTTCGCCCGGGGAAAGAACGACCCTGGCGGCTCGGCCCGCCTCATCAACGCGATCGTCACCGCACGAGCAGACGGCTCTCAGATCACCGGGACGATCGACGTGACCCGGATCGACGCCGGCAACGGGATCAACTTGCGTCCCGGTCCAGATGGCACGTTCTCCGACAGCGCGCGCAGCCACGCGTTCAGCGCAACGCTGGATGCCGAAGGCCGGTTGGTGATCTTCTTGATGCCAGCCGCCGATGGGCTGCCGAGCGCGTCTCTTCGCTACAGCGACTTCGGTGCAGCTATCGACGTCGTGCGGCCGCAAGGAGCGGTCGTCGCCCCCGACGCCCTCTATCCCCAGCTTGGCTTCAGCGACTGAGACCGGTTGACAGGTTCAATTCGAGCGCGAACCGTCCTCATCGTGCTGGCGGCGCACCATCTCGCCGATCCAGGTGGGCGCGAACGGAGACGTGCAGCCCGGGGGAGTCGGGTAGTCCTTGAGCACCTCCAAGCGCTCACCGATGTCGATTACGCGGGCGCGGTGCTCGGCGTGCTCGATCCCGATCTGAGCCAGGCAGTGGTTCATCGCCCACTGCAGGCGATCCGGGGCGTCCTTCATCTCCGCCTCGATGACGTCGAGCAGCGCTGGAAGGTCGAGGCCCTCCGGCTTCTTCGTCACGCGTTCGGTGGTCAGCGCCCAGCCGGCACTCGCGACCACCGGGTCCGGATCGGCGGACCAGGCCAGGCGCAGCTCTTCGGAGTGCGGGTTCTTCTTCACCACGTAGTTCACGAGCCAGTCGTGCACCTTGGGTGTGCGCGCCTCGCGCAACATGGCGTCCAACTCGTCACGCGCGAACGCCTTCGGCCGGCAGATCAGAATCGCCAGCAGTCTCGCCGCGGTGTCACCCGTCGCCCAGAGCCGGCCTGCGAGGTCCTGCTGCGTCTTCAGCCGCTTCGCGAGCGCGCGCAGCTTGCCGAGGTTCACACCGTGATCGTCACCGTGTTTCTCGTTCACCTGGCGTGCCTTCGGGTCCTCAAGCTCGGCCAGCTCGGCCATCACCTCGGCCACCATCGTCTCGGTCAACGTCGTCCCGGCCACCTCAGCCTCCTGTCCATCACGCGCGAGATGCAGCCTACGACGGAGGCCGGCCACCTGTCGTACACGCCGATTTCGCGCCGAGGCCTGTGGGGTAGGACACTCACTGGCAGCCCTTAATCGAACGAACTAGTCTGTTCGATTAAGGATGTGAGGGGCATGGTGACGCAGGCTCGCCGGACCAAATCGGTGCAGCGCATCCTCGACGCCGCAGCCGAGCTGTTCTACACACATGGTCTGCGTGGTGTCGGGGTGGACGAGGTCGTGGCGGCGTCCGGGGTGTCGAAGTCGACGCTCTACGTGCACTTCCGTTCCAAGGACGATCTGGTCGCTGCCTACCTCACTGCGACGGACGAGTCGTGGATAGGGCAGTTGCAGGCCGCCGCCGAGCGCGCCGGTGTTGCTCCGGTCGAACAACTCGTCGGGTTGTTCGACGCGCTGCTGGACGCGTTCGACCGGCACGGCTTCTTCGGCTGCCCGTTCGTCAGCGCGGCCGTGGAGTCCCCGATCGGGTCACAGGCCCGGGCGATAACCCTCGCCCACACCGCCCGTCGCCAGGCCTGGATCACCGGGCTGTGTGAGCGGTCCGGGGCGTCGGAGCCAGCCCGACTCGCCAGCCATCTCGGTCTGCTCATCGACGGTGCGATGACGCGTGGACGGCTTGAGCAGGACCGCTCGGTCGTGCAGGACGCCAAGGAAGCTGCCCGGGCGGCAATTCAGTCAAGTAGCGTCCCCGTGGCGCCTCGATAACGGGAAGTGTGGAAGGTCATGCGTGCTGCAGTGTTGCGAGAGTTCGGCGTCCCGCTGGAAGTCGACGAGATCGACCAACCCACCGCCCGCGTCGGTCAGGTGCTCGTGCGGGTCGTCGCCAGCGGGGTCAACCCCCTCGACACGAAAATCCAGGCAGGTAAGGCCCCGCACGCCCGTATCCAGTTGCCCGCGGTGCTCGGCCTGGACCTCGCCGGCGTTGTGGCAGCTGTGGGCCCGGACGTGACCGGCTTCGAGCCGGGGGACGAGGTGTACGGGCTCGGCGGTGGTGTGGGCGACCTACCGGGCTCGCTGGCCGAGTACGCCGCCGTGGACGCGCGGTTGCTGGCACGCAAGCCGCGGACGCTCTCGATGCGTGAGGCAGCCGCGCTGCCGCTTGCGGCGATCACCTCCTGGGAGGGGCTGGTTGACCGGGCCGGGGTCCGCACCGGGCACAAGGTGCTGGTACACGGCGGTGCCGGCGGCGTCGGTCACGTGGGTGTCCAACTCGCCCGGGCGCGAGGCGCCGAGGTGTACGCGACGGGCGCCCCGACGAGCATGGGAGCGATCGAGAGCCTCGGCGCCGTGCCGATCGACTACACCTCGACCAGCGTCGAGGAGTACGTGGAGAGGTACACCGCGGGCGAGGGCTTCGACATCATCTCCGACAACGTTGGCGGCGCGACACTCGACGCGTCGTTCGCGGCGGTGCGTCCCTATCACGGGCACGTCGTCAGCGCGCTGGGCTGGGGGTCGCACTCGCTCGCGCCGCTGTCGTTCCGTGGCGCAACCTATTCCGGGGTGTTCACCCTCCTTCCGATGCTGACCGGGCGCGGCCGCGAACACCAGGGCGAGATCCTGCGCGAGGTTGCGGCGTTGGCCGACGCCGGCGCACTGCGTCCCCGACTGGACCCACGCCCGTTTACGCTCGACACGGTCGTGGATGCCCACCGGCTGGTCGCCGACGGCGCCAGCGACGGCAAGGTCATCGTCGACATCGACGGCTGAGCGAGACCGCCCCAACGGTGCGGGATCAACTGCACCGTTGGGGCGAAGCCGAGCGCAGGGGCCGTTCCAGCCGTCGTGCCAACGCCGAAGCGCCTCGGAAAGGCCGGCTCGGCCCCTGCTCAGCGTTGCTGTGGGCCGGAAGCTACGAACAGCCCTCTCGGTCGGTCGTGAGTCAGGACAGGATCTGCACGTACCCGTCGGTTCCGTGCACACGAATCCGCTGCCCGTCCCGGATCAGCTTGGTCGCATGCTCCACACCGACGACGGCGGGTAGGCCGTACTCCCGGGCGACCACCGCCCCGTGGGTCATGAGGCCGCCCACCTCCGTCACCAACCCCTCGATCGCGACGAACAGTGGTGACCAGCTCGGGTCGGTGTAGGCGGTGACCAGGATGTCGCCTGGTTCGAGATCGGCCTCGGCCATGTCCAGGATGACGCGAGCTCTCCCCTCGACGATCCCGTTGGAGACCGGGAGGCCGACCAGCGCGCCCGTCGGCACATCGTCGCGTCGGTACGCCCCGGCGATGCCCTCACCTTCCGACGTGAGCACCCGGGGCGGTGTGAGCGCCTGATACGACCTGAACGCGTCCTTGCGCTGCTGGATGAGCTGGTCGTCCACCTGGTTGCTGCGCGCGACGTCGTGGAGCTCCTGGAACGTGAGGTAGAAGATGTCCTCCTTCTCTGCGAGCACGTTGGCCTGCACGAGGCGCTCGGCCTCTTCCAGCAGGGCCTGCTTGTAGACGAAGTAGCGGCTCACGATGCCGTACTTCGGGTACTCCCGATAGCCGATGAAGGTCCGGACCCGGTCGATCATCCGCTTGGCCTCGTCGGCTCTCCGCTCCCCGTCCGGCAGGGCCCGCAGGCGTTCCAGCAGGTCCTCTTGCTTCTTCTGCGCCTCCTGGCGTCCTTGCTCGAAGCGCCGCTCGGCGGCGCCCGGCTCGAAGAGCTTGATGTTGTCGAGGATCAGCGGCACGAGCGTGGTGGGGCGTTCGCTCCAGCGCGGCCTCGTGATGTCGATCTCGGCGACGCAGCGCATGCCGTACCGGTCGAGGTAGGCCTCGATGGCGTCGCGTGCTTCGGTCCCGCCCGCGAGCTTCGGCAGCTCGTCAAGGAAGCCGTCGTCCTCGACGCCCTGCAGGAACGACACCACCTCCGGGTGCGGGCGGATCACGTCCGCGACGTCGAGCAGCGCCAGTCCCATCTCTGACGTGATGTTGCCGGGGGCGGACAACGTGAGGGTGTCGGCCGCATTCTTCTCGCCCAGCCATTCCTGCAGCTGGTCGTTGAGCCACCAGGTGGCCTCCATCCCCGCCATGATCGCCTGCATGTTCAGCGGATCGCCGAGGACTCGCTTGTGCTCCTGGAAGGCCTCCAGCAGGAAGTCGAACAGCGCCGGTCCGGTCTTCGTCCGGATGTCACGTCGCAGGGCGGCGACGGATGCCTGGCTGCGCTCGATCAGCTCGGTGACGATGGCCGGATCGTTCTCGATCGGGGCGGACGCGCGGCTGGGCGGCGGCCCTGCTGGACCCTGATCGGGGAGCGTCGGGAGGAAGTTGCCGCGGTCGATGATGGTTTCCAGCGCGTCCCTGATCAGCGGATCGCCTCTTCCCACCACCTCCAGGAGGCCGGCGCGGCTCGCGGGTGAGGCCAGGCGCCGGGTGACGTCGACGAACAGCCTCCCGCCGGCCTCATGCATCGGCGCCATGGCCGTCAGCTGCCACATGGAGACGCCCAGTGGCTTCATGGGGTCGGTCATCATCTGCTGATGACCAACGGAGACGTAGACGTGGTTCTCCCGGTCGCCGGCCGCGGGGATGGGGAACAGCGTCGTGATCGGCCGGCTCTGCACGATCTGGAAGTCATCGTCGACCAGGCACCATTCGATGTCCTGCGGGCGGCCGAAATGCGCTTCGATCCGCCGACCTAGCTGCACGAGCCGCACGACCTGCGCATCCGTCAGCGCTGGCTGCCCCTGCCGCTCCGAGCTGATCGCCCGTTCCTTCGTCCCGCCGGCCGCTAGGGCCTGGACGGCGAGCCGCTTGGTGGCGATCGCCTTCTCGATGATCTCCCCGTCCCGCACCTTGTAGGCGTCCGCGTTCACCAAGCCGGAGACCAGAGCCTCGCCGAGGCCGAAGCTGGCGTCCACGGTGGCGACCTTCCGGTTGCCCGTGACGGGGTCGGCCGTGAACAGGATGCCGGCCACATCCGGGAAGACCATCTGCTGCACGACCACGGCCATGTGGACCGTTCGGTGATAGATGCCGTTCCGCAGGCGGTAGGTCACTGCCCGCTCGGTGAACAGCGACGCCCAGCACCGGCTGACGGACTGGAGGATCGCCGCCGGCCCCAGGACGTTCAGGTACGTGTCCTGCTGGCCGGCGAAGGAGGCCGTCGGCAGGTCCTCTGCCGTCGCGCTGGACCGGACGGCGTAGGCAGCTCGCTCACCGAGCTGGGTGAGAGCCCGGGTGATCGCCGCCGCCACATCGTCGGGGAGGGCGATCCCCTGGATGGTCCGGCGGAGCTCCGCGCTGAGCGTGCGGATCGCAACCCGGTCGTCCGGGTTCAGGCGCGACAGTTGATCGAGCCGATCGTCGATCGACGGCGCTTCGGCCATGATCCTTCGGAAGGCGTCCGTCGTCACGCAGAAGCCAGCCGGAACGCGGATGTCGTCGATCCGCGATAACGCTCCCAGGTGCGCGCCCTTGCCGCCAACGGTGGCAACCTGTGTCTCGTCGACCTCGTGGAGACCTAGCACGTACTGTTCGATCATCGCGACACCTCCGCGGCAGCCGTCCTCATTTTTCCTCGCCTTACCGTTTGACTGTCGGCCGGTCGCTCCGCCCACACCCGCATCTGCGCGCCGATCGGCCGCAAGCGCACCCCCGATGCCACCAGCGGTTCGACGTCACCGCGTCCCCCATAGGTCGACAACAACCGACGCACGTCGTGCCCCATTTCTTCGTCCGTTCTTGGCTCCGGCCGACGATTCTGCGGCAAGATCCGGGTCTTGCGGCAAGTCCCCCGGTGCGATATACGTTTAAGTGGGAGAACTTCCTTTGTTGTTGTCCGCTGCGGATTGAAGCCGTTCTCGAGAAGCGGTGGCGTGGCGCGCTGGCCAAATCCGGCCGCCGAACCGTCTCGGACGCCGCGCGGACGTCGACCTTCCGGTAGTAGTCAACGCCGAGTGCGGACAGCGGGATGCGCGGTCCGACCCTTGGCTCCAGGCTCGTCGCCGTCGAGCACGTGCCGCACCGTGTAAGGCAGCGCGCGTCAAAGCCACGAGCACCGGCAGCGGGTATCGCGCACGGATCAGCACGACGGCATGGAGGAGGATCGTCATGGCAGGGGCCGGGCAGATCTTGTTCATCCAGGGTGGCGGCGCCGGCGCGCACGACGAATGGGACAACGAGCTGGTCGACAGCTTGAGGCGGGAGCTCGGGGATGGGTACGAGGTCCGCTACCCGCGCATGCCCGACGAGGACGACCCGACCTACGCCAAGTGGAGCGCGGCCATCCGGCGGGAGATCGCGGCCCTGGACGACGGGGCGGTCGTCGTGGGCCACTCAGTGGGCGGGACTGTCCTCATCAACGCGCTCGCCGAGTGGCCACCGGAGCGGGAACTCAAGGTGATCGTGTTGATCGCCGCTCCGTTCGTGGGTGCGGGCGGCTGGCCCGGCGGCGAGTCCGAGCTGCCGCACAACCTCGGCGCGAGGCTGCCGCACGGCGTGCCGGTGCATGTGTTCCATGGACTCCGGGACGAAACTGCTCCACCGTCGCATGCTGACCTGTACACGCGTGTCATCCCGCAGGCGCAGCTGCACCGGCTGCCCGGACGCGATCACCAGCTGGACAATGACCTGAGCGAGGTGGCGAAGGTGATCGAGCTTGCCACCCCCGGGCCGTAGTGGCCGCGCAAGGGCTCTCACCTTTCAATGTCTCGCCTGATCGGGCCCGTACGATCTCCGCTCATGGGCAGCAGCTACCAAACCGTCCTCGCCACGGGCAATCTCGTCGACGTCCGGGCTGCGGTTGCGATGTCGCAGCAGATGGCCATGATCATCCCGGTCGCCGAGGGGCGGTGGGCGGTCGTGCCGGTGCAGGAGGACGGCATCTATGCCGAAACCGAGGACCTGGCGGAGCTGCTGAGCCTTGCCCCGGGCAGCATGGCAGCCTCGTTTGACGTGTTCGACTCCGATGTCATGGTGGCCAAGCTGTTCCGCGATGGTCGTAGCTACCACGAGTACCTGTCTGATCAGGCTTACCTCGTAGAGACATGGGACGACGACGACAATGAGATCCTGTTCGACCTACTCGGCCGACCGTACCCGCCGGGCGCGAGCCCGCCGTCGGGTGCCTATGGTGCCGATCCCGCCATGTTCGGCGCGCTCGGCGTCGAGCCGATCGATGAAGCGGAGCTGGGCGTCGCGCTCAGTCGGTCGGGGCTCAGGGCCGAGGAGCAGCATCACGCGATCCTGCACGCGCTGAATCTCGATTGCGGTCCGCTGGCGATGTCCTTCGAGGAGGCTGCCGCATCGGGTTTGGGCGTCTAGGCCAATCTCCACGTCGGCAGAGTGCCCGATGCACCGGTCGCTGTCGATGTAGCTGGCGTCAAACCCACGTTGTCGCTGGCGCATCACATCGCACCCGACGCTGGCGTAGGTGGCTGCGAGTCACTGGCGCGGATGTGGTCGACACGCTGGGCGACGGCTATGGTTTGCGGCATGCACGATGGGCGCACTCTTCGGCGCGTCGGCGAGCGCATGCCGCTGCCGACGATGCTGGTGCTTGCCGTGGTCGTGATGGTGCTCTCCGCCACCCGGTCGATCGGGCTGTGCATTGTGTTCCGCTCTGCACGGCGGGCGATCCCCGGTTGCGTGCCTGCCTGGTCGGCGGATCGCGCACCGCCGCACCACGCGCGCGCCATCGCCTGACCCACTCGCCCGGCTCACGCCGGTCCCCGCCTGGGAGCATCATGCCCACTTCGTGCCTGTACGCATGCCCGCATTCACCCTCAACACGTGCCGCCACCCCGACGCTCGGGCGGTGCACATGCTGACCCCCGGCGCGTACGCCCGCCCGGGCGTACGGCATCCTCTCGCTCTCGATCTGGGCACGTCGACCGTGCGGTTGTGGAGCCCGATCCGCGGCACGGTCGTCACCGCACCCGCCGTCATCGCGCCGGGACCGTCCGGGCGGCACGTCGTCGGTCGTGCCGCGCTCGATGCGGTCGCCTCCGCCGGCGGGAAGCCGACGTGGCCGGTTCGGGACGGCGTGGTGGACAACTTCTTCGCCTGCGTGTACCTGTTGCGTGTTCTCAGCGCCGCCACCGGCCGGCCCCGCGATGACGAATCCCCGGTTCTGGTCGGCGTCCCGGCCACCGCCACGGTCCGGCAGAAGAACATGCTGATCGCGGTGGTGCGCCGGGCTACTGGTGGGCGGGTCGCCGCAGTCGAGGAACCACTCGCGGCGGCGCTTGCCTGCCGTCCCGGTCCCGACTGCGGCGACGTACTGGCCGTGGACATCGGTGACGGGCGTACCGAGGTCGCCCGCATCACCGACGGGACGGTCGTAGCCGCCGAACGCGCGGACGTGACCAACACCGTCGATCAGATCCCGGCGATCGTCGCCTGCGTGCGACGCCTGAGCGCCGGACCGCAACGGGTCCGGCGGCTGCTGCTAACCGGCGGCGGTGCCACTCATCCGGATGTCGCCGCCCGGCTGGCCGCCATGACCGGGCGCGCGGTGAGCGTGCCCGCCGAACCACGCCTGGCCACGCTCGCCGGCCTGCGCCTGCTGCTGACCCGCTGAGCCACTTCCGCCGCCTCAGGAGTCGTCATGAATGTCGAACTGACCCCGCTGCCCGGTATCGGGGTACGCCGCATGTTCACCACCGCCGAAGGCCGCCGCGTCGGCGTGGTCACACACCGTCCCGGCGGCCGGCGAGATCTCGTCTATGAGTCCCACGACGATCCCGACGCCACCTGCTGTCTGACCTTGACCCGCTCCGAGGCCCTGGCCCTCGCCGGGCTCCTGGGCATCCTCGACGTCGTCACCGTCGCAGAACCATCCTGCACGTAACGGCGTGCGGCTGCCGTGCCGCCTGCGCGGCACGGCAGCCACATCGGGCGTCACCCGTTGTGCTTCTCCTGGCACGGCACGCAGAAGCGAGCGTGCGGGAGAACCTCGAGCCGCTCCGCCGGGATCCTGTTGCGGCACTTCTCGCAGGCGCCGTAGGTGCCGTCGGTGATCCGGCTCAGCGCATTGGTGATCTGCTCGATGTTGCGCCGGGTGGCCACCAGCAGCGCGGCCCGGTTGTGGGCCTCGCTGGGGTCGCCGGTGTCCGCGTTGAGCTCGGTCAGTTCCCGCAGCCGAGCCGTCTGTGTGGCGAAGTCGTCCGCCAAGGACGCTCGCAGATCAGCCAGCCATTTCTGGTCGACAGTTCGATGATCGATGCTCATGGTCTGCCCTTCAAAAGGAACGGGAAAAAGAAAAAGGGCCGAAGCTTGAATAGCTTCGCCCTGGCGGTCGTTCTGAGATGCAACGATTCCGCGGGAGGGCCTCGGCCGGTTCGCGCCGGGCTCGACAGCCTGTGCGTGGGCGCGATGTGCGGCGTGCGGACAACCGGCACCCGCATCCCGGGCATACGGCGCGCCGCCGTCGCCACGCGGACAGCGCCGGGTGCCGCCACCTCAGTGACGGCAGGCGAGCGGAACGTCACCGGCGGCATGCCTCCACCATAGGGCGATGACTGCCCTAAAGCCAACGCCCACGGTGGGGCCTCCGCGTCCCGCCTGAGCGCTCTGGAGCCTGTCGATCGGGCGCGCGTCTAGCCGCAGCGGGTCTCCTGGACGAGGACGACTGAGTCAGGCGCAGCCGCCTGAGTCGTCCACAGCAACGGCGACAGTAAACCGCCCGCCCTGGATTCGACGAGAACGGCCCCGGAGCGCGTTTCCGCAGTTCACGGGGCCGTTCCCAGATCTGCTGGCAGGTAGCGGATTCGAACCTCTACCGCGTCGGCTCAGGTGCTGGCTACCACCCGGTGACCAGGGGTTCGTTGAAGATGTGCTCGCCCTGGGCCGGCTCCCGCAGAGGTGCTGATGCCAGGACCGTGCCGTCGCGGGCCAGGGCGCGCAGGGTGACTTGCGCGCCGACGGCGATCGTGAGTACGGCCGCACCGCTTCGGACGTCCGCACTCGCCCGTGTGGCGCCGTCGGTGACCACGTCGACGCGTGCTGCCCCCGGTGGTGGAACGACCAGCAGTTGGTCCGTCAGTACGCCGCGCCCGCCGGAGACAGCTGGCACCCGGACGGCGGCCAACGTCGCCGAGGTGGTCACCGCCGTTGTGACCAGCGAGCCTTCGGCGCCGCTGGCGGCGTTTTCCTCGGCGTCGTTCGACGTGGTGTCACCGGGCTTCGCAAGTGCCAGCACGCTTCCCTCGGCACCCACGTGCAGCACCAGAGGGCCGGTGCCCGAGGCCGGGCCGATGACGGCTGCCTCCGGTTGGCCGTTGCTGTCCAATCGCCCGGACCAGCGGACAACCGGATCCGGGCCAGGCGGCAGGCCGGTCATGTCCATCAGGTTGCGGTAGGAGACGCCACCCCACCGCTCGGCCCGCCAGGCGTCCATTCTCCTGGAGGTGTCCCCGCCAGGCAGGGCATCAGCGAGCTCGGTCGGCTGGTACCGGCCGCCCTCGCCACGGATGACAACGCTGCTGTGGCCCACCGGCCCTTCTACGCGGACCTGCCCTTCACACTCCACCCGCCACCAGCCGCGAACCCGCGACGCGTCCAGACGGACGTAGTCACCCGTGGGCGACGGTTGCCACTGCCGCCGTGGTACACCGTCCGCGCCCACCACGGCCGCATCCGCCAGGGAGACGACGCAGCCGGCCGGAGCGAGACCCAAAAGTCCCTGATCCTCCGGCCCACGAGGGTCGTACGAGGCATCGAGCACGCTGAACGGCTTCACCCGTACGTTGACGGATCCGTTGAAGATGCGGACCGACTGCTGAGGCGGGGTGCCGACCGGAACCTTCAGTTCAACCAGGGCGGCGGAGCGGTCGGAATGGTAAGCGGCGACCAGTTGCCGGAACCCGGCCGATTCGTCGGCGTAGAGCACCTTCACCTCCGGCAGCGACTTGGACATCCGCAGATCGGCCCGGTCGCGGTCGAACAGCCTGGTCAACTCGTCGATCAGTTTCTGATCTCCGGCCAAGCTCCCTCGTGTCGGTGAGTTGATCAGCCGCCACTCCCAGTCCGAGGTCACCGGATATCCCTCGACCACCCGGTCGTCCTCCCGCTCCTGGCCGTCGGAGCCGGCACCGAGAGCGACCGGGCCGAGCACCACCGTGGCCAGCAAGCCAGACACTGCCGTGACCAGGCCAGCGAGCCGGCGACGCTTCCGCCGTCGCGCGTGACGCAGCAATCGGCCGTACGGGTCCTCATCCGGCACCACCGGCTCCACGATCCGTGCCAGCCCGGCACGCAGCTCGTCCACGCTCATGCCCGCTCCCTCATCAACTCACCCCGGACGGCCGGCCGAGCAACCGGCGCCAACCGCAGCACCTCACGCATCCGGGCCAGACCGCGCGCCGCCTGGCTCTTGACCGTCCCGACCGAACATCCCATCGTCTTCGCGATTTCAGCCTCGGAGAGGTCCTCCCAATACCGCAGTACCAGCACCGCCCGCATCCGTACGGGCAGCCGGTCCAAAGCCGCCTGCAGTTCGTCTCGGACGACGACCGCTTCGGTGGAATCCGGGCGGGACCGGTCCGGCACGGCAGCGGTGAGCAGCTCACGCAACCCGAGCCGCCGCCACCGGCTGGTCCGCTCGTTGACCATCACTCGCCGCACGTACGCCATCGGCTCATCGACTGTGCGCCAGTGCCGCATCGCCTTGAGCAGGGCATCGTGCACGAGGTCCTGCGCCGTGTCCCGAGTACCGGTCAACAGGTACGCCGTTCGCAGCAGGTCGCCGTAGCGCACTTCGACGAACTCCCGGAAATCGGCGTCATCCACACGCCGCCCCATCACCATTGCCGCCCATCCTGCCGCTCCCCTCATCAGCGCTGTCACCCGAGACGACGCGGAAGGAGGGCCAAAGGTTGAGAGGGCTCGACGGACAGCGCTTCAACGCTGACGTATTCCGCCAACGCTGAGGCGAGCGCGCCCGCGAGCGCCCGAGGCCTACTGTCGGGGTCGGGTGCCGGCGCGAGCGGATGCCGCTGGGCCAGGTAGCACGCGATTTCGATGGCGGATGACCTGCGGGGCAAGCACGGCTGCTGCCCAGCTGGGTGTTCGGCGTTCCGCTCGACGACGTGTTCCAGTACCCCGACTCCATGGAGGAGCAGTCATGAAAGCGATCGTCCACGACGTGTACGGCCCGGCTGACGTACTCGAACTTCGCGACATCGACAAGCCCTCGATCGGCGACGACGAGGTGCTCGTCGAGGTACGCGCCGCCGGGGTGGACCCTGGCGTATGGATTTTCATGACTGGCCGGCCCATGGCCGTGCGCCTCGCGGTCGGGTTGCGCCGGCCCAAGGTGGCAGTGCTCGGTCGGGCCGTCGCCGGGGTGGTGGCGGCGGTCGGAGCGAGCGTCACCCGTCTGCACGTGGGCGATGAGGTGTACGGCACCTGCGAGAGCGGCTCGTTCGCCGAGTACGCGATGGCGCGGCAGCACCGACTGGCACCCAAGCCGGCCAACCTCACCTTCGATCAGGCGGCGGCGACGGCCATCTCGGCGGTGACGGCGCTGCAGAGCATCCGCGACGCCCGGGTGCAGGCCGGACAGCGGGTGCTGATCACCGGCGCGGGCGGGGGCGTCGGGTCGTTCGCCGTCCAGCTTGTCAAGGTTTACGGCGGAAGCGTGACCGGCGTCTGCAGCACCTCGAAGATCGAGCTGGTGCGTTCGATCGGCGCCGACGATGTCATCGACTACACCCGGTACGAGATCGACCGCGACGGTGCGCAGTACGACGTCATCATCGACACCGCAGGCAACCGGCCGTTGTCGTTGCTCCGGCGCGCACTCGCACCACGCGGGACGATCGCCCTTGTCGGAGGCGGGCACGCCGAGGGCCGAATCATGGGCGGCTTCCAGCGCCAGATGGCCGCACCGTTGATCTCGCTGTTCATGACCCAGCGACTGTGTGGCGTGACCGCCCGCGAACGCCACGAGGACCTCGAGGAATTGACGTCGCTCATCGAGTCGGGCTCGGTCACCCCGGTCATCGACCGCGTCTACCCCCTCGCCGACACCCCTGACGCGATCCGTTACCTCGCCGAGGGTCACCCGGCCGGCAAGGTGGTCGTCAGGGTTTAGCCCGAGGGATGGATCCGTCGAACGCGACCAGCGTCAGCAGGCCGTCGGTGCCGGAGACTGGCCTGCATGGTCGAGTTGGTTCGCTGCGTCGCCGAACTGACCAAGACTCCAGTTCACGCTCTGACCAACCCGGTTCGTCGACGTACAACGGCCAGCCAGACGGCTACGCCCACGCACATGGTGGCCAGCAGGGGCAGGAGCACCAGGGCGGGGTTGACCCATGCCGGGACGAGGTCAAAGGTGGCGTTGCACTTGTTGTGCAGGGGGAACCATCGTGAGGGCTCTTGCCAGTGGGCGGAGCGGTAGGCGCCGTCGTAGGTGGCGCCGGCCGAGTGGCAGGACTCCTCCGCGTTCATGAAGGCACCGGAGAAAGCGCCGCGGAACCATGTGATGGCGGTGGCGGCGACCCATAGCGCCGCTGTTCCGAGGAACCAGCCCGGGGTTTTCCATCGGCCGGTGTACAGGGGCCTGCCCCACAGCCACAGCACGAGCAGGGCGGGTATGGCGAGGCAGAGGGACGTCGTGATGAGACCCATGCTTACGTTGCCATCTCCCTCGGTTGGTTCCCCGGCGTTGCGAGGGAAGCCACGTCTTTCCAGTCGCCGCCCGACGCGCCATCAACGCTTGATCATCCACGAGCAGGCCCCTCGTCACTGAACCGGTCTCGAGTTAGTTCGTCGGCCTTCGACGTCGGGTCTGGCTTGACGGTTGGGCGTGTGTGAAATCCGCCGGTGTGGGGCGGCGAAGATGCTTCAATCAGACCAAAGCGAACGTATGCCTACAACGCGGCTGAAGCCTGCCTCATCGAGGAGCCCGGAATGCAGATGACCGCCACCGACAACCACGCCGTCGCCCAGGCGGTGCACGACATCGGATCTGCCCTCTGGTTCGGCGGGACCGTGATGGGCGTCGCCGGAGTGAACAAGTCGGGCAGCGACCTGCGGGATGGCATCGACCGCATCCGGGTCGCCGAGTCGGCGTGGGGCCGGTTCGGGCCAGTGCAGTGGCTCGGCATCGGCGCCACCCTGCTCGCCGGGGCGCAGCTGGCCCGGATGGGTGGGCGGCGCATGGCGTTGCAGAAGGGTTTCGGGACGGTGGGGGCCGTCAAGGCCGGGCTGGCGGTCGCCGGCGCCGCGGCCACCGCGTACGCCGCCTACAGCGGAAGCAGGATCGGCCGGCTCGCCGAGGAGGCGCACCAACGCGGTGACAAGGTCGAGGTACGTGACGCGACGCTGTCGACGCCGGAGACTCCGTCCGAGATCGCTCGCTGGCAGCGGAGGCAGCGGCTGGCCCAGTACCTGGTGCCGGTGCTCGCCGGGGCGAACATCGCCTGCGGCTCGTACCTCGTCCAGTCGTACCGGATGGGGGCGACCGGCAAGGGCGTGCTCCGGCGGCTGCTGCCGGACTGAGCCGTCGCCAGCCCTGCGCGGGCGCGACCCGCTGCGGCTGCTCCAGGTCTGGTCGGGTCAGCAGTCGAAGTAGAGGGCGAACTCGTGCGGGGTCGGGCGCAGCACCATGGGTTCGACCTCGTTGGCCCGCTTCCACTCGACCCAGGTGGAGATCAGGTCGGGGGTGAAGACGCCGCCGTCGAGCAGGTAGTCGTGGTCGGCCTCGAGCGAGTCGAGCACCGCCGGCAGCGAGCCCGGCACCTGCTTGACGTCGCCCCACTCCTCGGGTGGGAGGTCGTAGAGGTCCTTGTCGATCGGCGTGGGTGGTTCGATTTTGCTCTTGATGCCGTCCAGGCCGGCCATCATCATCGCCGAGAAGGCCAGGTAGACGTTCGCTGACGGGTCCGGGACGCGGAACTCGACGCGCTTGGCCTTCGGGTTGGCGCCGGTGACCGGGATGCGGGTGCAGGCCGAGCGGTTGCGTTGGGAGTAGACCAGGTTGACCGGTGCTTCGAAGCCGGGCACGAGGCGGCGGTAGGAGTTGATCGTCGGGTTGGTGAAGGCCAGCAGCGACGGGGCGTGGTGCAGCAGGCCGCCGATGTACCAGCGGGCCATGTCGGACAGGCCGGCGTAGCCGGTCTCGTCGTAGAACAGCGGTTCGCCGTTGAGCCAGAGGCTCTGGTGGGTGTGCATGCCCGAGCCGTTGTCACCGAACAGTGGCTTGGGCATGAACGTGGCGGTTTTGCCGTTGGCCCAGGCTTCGTTCTTCACGATGTACTTGAACAGCTGGAGTTGGTCGGCGGCGTGCAGCAGCGTGGAGAACCGGTAGTTGATCTCGGACTGGCCGGCGGTGCCGACTTCGTGGTGTGAGCGTTCCACGGTGAAGCCGGAGTCGACCAGGCGGCGCACGATCGAGTCGCGTAGGTCGGCGTAGTGATCGACCGGGGGGACGGGGAAGTAGCCGCCCTTGTAGGCGGTCTTGTAGCCGCGGTTGCCGCCGGGCTCCTCGCGGCCGGTGTTCCAGGCGCCCTCGATGGAGTCGATGTAGTAGAACGACTGGTGCGCGGAGGTTTCGTGGCGGATGGAGTCGAAGATGTAGAACTCGGCTTCGGCGCCGAAGTAGGCGGTGTCGGCGATGCCGCTGGCGGCGAGGTACGCCTCGGCTTTCTTGGCGACGTTGCGGGGGTCGCGGCTGTAGGCCTCGCGGGTGAACGGGTCGTGGATGAAGAAGTTCAACGCGAGGGTCTTCTGCGCCCGGAACGGGTCGATGAACGCGGTGGCGACGTCCGGGAGCAGGAGCATGTCCGACTCGTGGATCGCCTGGAAACCGCGGATCGATGAGCCGTCGAACGCGAGGCCGTCGGTGAACAGGTCGTCGTTGACGGACTCGACCGGCAGGTTGAAGTGCTGCATCACGCCGGGCAGGTCACAGAAACGAACGTCGACGAACTTCACGTCCTCGTTCTTGAGGTATCGCAGCAGTTCCTCGGGATTGGCGAACACACGTCCTCCCGGAAGGTGTAGTCCGATCGTGGGCCAGACCGGCGGCCGTACCTGACCCGGTCGGCGCACCCATTACCCGACCGTACGACGACTCGCGGGACCACCGTCGCCCATCCGCCCATCCGCCCGGCCACACCAGCGGGTGAAAGAGCGTGCATGCGACCGAGCACACCGGGTACGCCGCTGCCGGCCCTACACCTAGCAGGGTGTCCAGGTCTGACCGCTTCCAGCGCAGCCGAGGAGCACCGACATGAGCATCGCGGGGCGGGCACGACTCTCGCCGAGGGCCTCCCTGGTGCTGCTCGCGTCGATTCTCGTGTCGTTCCTGGCCGCGTCGGCAGCCCCGACCCCGCTCTACGGGATCTACCAGGAGCGCTGGCACTTCTCGCCGGTCACGACCACCGTGGTGTTCGCCGTCTACGCGCTGGCGGTGCTGGCGTCGCTGCTCACGTTCGGCAAGCTGTCCGATCATGTCGGCCGCCGTCCGGTCCTCGCCGTCGCGATCGTGGTGCAGATGGTCTCGCTGGTCATCTTCGTCTTCGCCAACGGCGTACCCACGCTGCTGGCCGCCCGTCTCGTGCAGGGGCTCGCGGCCGGCGCCGCCACCGGCGCCGTCGGTGCCGCCATGCTCGACATCGACCGCGCCCGCGGCACGCTGGCGAACTCGATCGCCCCTGGCATCGGGACCGGTAGCGGTGCTCTGCTCTCGGCGCTGCTCATCCAGTTCCTGCCCGCGCCGACGCGGCTGGTGTACGTCGTCCTTCTCGTGATCCTGCTGATCCAGGCCGTCGGGGTCGCGCTGATGCCGGAGACGGTCACGCGGATGGCGGGAGCGCGACGCAGCCTACGGCCGGACATCGAGCTGCCCCGCTCCGTGCGCGGGCCGGTACTGGTCGTCGTTCCGGTGCTGTTCGCGGTCTGGGCGCTGGCCGGCTTCTTCGGGGCGCTCGGCCCGGCGCTCGTGCGCGCCCTCATGAACACGTCGATCGTGGTTGGCGGTCTGGTCCTCTTCGTCTTCGCCCTCTTCGGGTCGATCGCCGTCGTGTTACTGCGGAACACCGCCGCGCGGACCGTGATCCTGACCGGGATCGGCGCGCTGATCCTGGGCATGGTCGTCACGTTGGTGTCGGTCATGGCCGAGTCCGTCCCCGGATTCTTCGTCGGGCTCGCGCTCGGGGGCGTCGGCTTCGGTGCCGGTTTCCAGGGCAGCCTCAAGACGATCATGCCGCTGGTCGAGGCGCACGAACGCTCCAGCGTGCTGTCCGTGCTCTACGTCGTCTGCTACGTCGGCTTCGGCCTCCCCACCGTGATCGCCGGCTTCCTCGTGGTCTACGCCGGCGGCGTGCCTCGGACCGCCGACGAGTACTCCGTCGCCGTCATTCTCCTCGCCCTCATCGCTCTGCTCGGAGTGCGTAGGGCGACGAGGGTGTCGCCCGGCTGATGCCGGGAACGAGGCACCCGGGTGGGGCGCAGCCAGTAGCGTGGTGATCGAGCTGGCATCGCTCGCGGGAGCGGTGGCTCGCGTGCCGATCCCGGGAGTTCGGCCGTCGTCGCGGCACGCCGGCCAGGAAATCCACGAGTACGCCGGGCGAGCCCATGGCGCCGCACTCAATCCAGGGAGGCCGCGATGAGCCCGAGGGGTGCCCAGAGCGACGCGAGTGGACCGTCGAGCGTCGAGACCCTCGACGTGAAGCTCGAGGTGATCGTCGTCCCGGTGTCGGATGTCGACCGCGCGAAGGAGTTCTACGGGCGCCTCGGCTGGCGGCTCGACCAGACACCGCCTGGGGTGGTCCAGTACACGCCGCACGGCTCCGGATGCTCGGTGCAGTTCGGCCCGGAGCTCACCTCGGCGGCGCCCGGTTCGGCCACGGCGTACCTGATCGTGTCCGACGTCGAGGCGGCCCGGAACGCCCTGGTCTCTGCCGGTGTCGAGGTAGGCGACGTCTTCCACGCCAGCCCGAACGGCCCGGTCGACGGGCTGGATCCCGAGCGGCGCAGCTACTTTTCGCGCGCCACGTTCCGCGATCCGGACGGCAACACCTGGTGGATGCAGGAGATCACGACCAGGCTTCCCGGGCGCATCGAGGGGGGCGTGACGTCGTTCGGCTCCGCGAGCGACCTGGCGAGCGCGATGCGGCGCGCGGCCGCCGCCCACGGCGAGCACGAGGAGCGCACCGGCGAGAGGGACGAGAACTGGCCCGACTGGTACGCGACGTACATGGCGAGCGAGCAGACGGGGGCGAAGCCGCCCGAGTGAGCCGTGACGACGCGAGGCGTCCGACCGGTCCGGTCAGCCTGTGAAGGACCCGGGGCCGAATCGGCCCCAGGCCACGTACGCGGCCAGGGCGAGATACGCCAGGTTCAGCAGGACGAACCTGGCGTCGCCGTCGCGGAGATGCGTGATCATCGCGCCAACCATCAGCAGCACCCAGCAGACGGCAGTCACCGGCACCAACACCGGTGCGATGTCGAGCGCGGCAGGCAGGATCAGGCCAACCGCGGCCAGGAGTTCGAGGATCCCGAGGGTCCTGACGAAGCCGACGCTGGCGTGTTCGGTCCATCCACCGCCCGGGGCCGCGGCCAGTTTCTCCTTGGGTACGAACGTCTTGCTGATGCCGCCGAGCAGGGCGACCATGGCCAGCAGTCCGGCAGCGATCCACAGAGTGAGGTTCATGCGGTTTCCTTAGTGGTCGGCGGCTCTGGTCCCGAAGCCGGAGCCGGGATGGGGTCGACCAGGAGATGCCGCGGGCCCGATCCCTGTGACACCTCGGGCCGGGTGACGGCCGTCACGAACGCCTGGTGTCACAGGAGGTGATGGGCCGGCGTCTCGTGAGCGACGCAGTCGGGACCGAAAGCGACAGGAGCGACCCATGGTCAGCACAATTCCGGACGCCGGGAGCGCAGCCACGCGGGAGGATCGCCGGCCGGACCCTGCTACCGACGCATTCGTCACCCATCGCAACCTGCTTTTCACCGTCGCGTACGAGATGCTCGGCTCTGCCGCCGACGCCGAGGACGTCCTCCAGGAGACCTGGCTGCGGTGGGCGGACGTCGATCTCGACACGGTGCGGGACCAGCGCGCGTACCTGGTCCGGATCGCCACCCGCCAGTCACTCAGCCGGCTGCGTACGCTCGGCCGCCGCAAGGAGTCCTACGTCGGCTCCTGGCTCCCCGAGCCCCTGCTGACCACGCCCGACGTCGCCGAGGACATCGAGCTGGCCGAGAGCGTCTCGATGGCCATGCTGCTGGTGCTGGAGACGCTCGCTCCGACCGAGCGGGCGGTGTTCGTACTGCGCGAGGTGTTCGATCTGCCCTACGACGAGATCGCCGAAGCCGTCGACAAGAGCTCGGCCGCGGTCCGCCAGATAGCCCACCGGGCACGGGCACACGTGGCCGCGCGCCGGCCGCGCGGGGTGGTTTCTCCGGCCGAGACCAAGGGCGCGCTCGAGGCGTTCCAGCGGGCGGTCGAGACCGGCGACGTGCAGGGCCTGCTCGACATCCTCGCGCCGGACGTGGTGCTCCTGGGTGACGGTGGCGGAGTCAAACAGGCCGTGCTGCGGCCCATCGCCGGAGCCGGCAAGGTGGCGCGGCTGATGGCCTCCAAGAAGACCAGGATCGCCGCCACGTCGCTGCAACCGGCCCAGGTCAATGGCTACCCTGCGCTGGTTCTGCGGCTCGACGGCGAGATCGACACGGTCATCGCGCTGCGCATCGACGACGGGCTCATCACCGGGCTCTACGCCGTGCGCAATCCTGAGAAGCTGTCGCACATGCAGGCTGAGATCGCCCTGCGTCGCTGAGTCCGTGCCCCTCGAAAGGAGCACCAGCATCCCTGCCTGCGGCCGCACGGTCCGGGTGGCGGTCGGCCGGTTACCGTTGCCGGTGTGCGGGCGGAGGCGGGCGAGACGATCGGGTTCTCGGTGCTCGGCTCGATCAGGGTCGTCCGCGCCGGCGCCGAGCTGCACCTGGGCGCGCGCCAACAGCGCCTGGTGCTCGCGTTGCTGCTGGCCCGGGCCGGTTCACCGGTCTCCCTGGCCGAACTGGTCGACCTGCTCTGGGACGAGGAGGCCCCGCCCAGCGCCGCGAACGTCGTGCACCGCCACGTCGGGGTGCTCCGGCGGCTGCTCGAGCCCGGCCTGCCCAACCGGTCGGCGGGCCGGCACATTCTCCGGGAGCTCTCCGGCTACCGGCTGCGCGCCGACGAGGAGTCCCTTGACCTGCTGAAGTTCCGGTCGTTGAGCCGGCTGGCGGGCCGGAGCCTGCAGGACGGCGACCCGGAGTCGGCGCTGCGGCATTCCCTCGACGGGCTGCGGCTGTGGCGCGGCCGGTGTGCCGCGGGCCTGGAACCGGCCTCCCGCCTGCATCCCGCGTTCCTCGCCGTGGAGGCCGAACGCGCCGAGGCCGTGCGCGAGGCCGCCGACGCCGCCGAGCGCTGCGGCCGGATGAGCGCCGTGCTGGCGCCGTTGCGGCAGGCTGCCGAGCAGCATCCGCTCGACGAGTCGCTGCAGAGCCGGTTGCTGCTGGCGCTCGCCGCCGACGGCCGCCAGGCGGAAGCCGTCGAGATGTACCGGATGGTGCGCCGCCGGCTCGCCGACGACCTGGGCATCGATCCGGGTGAGGAGCTGCGGGAGGCGTACGACCGGCTGCTGCACCAGCGCACCCGGCCGGTGCGTACCGAGTCGCGGTCGTCCCTTCCCCGGCCCGCGCAGTTGCCGCCGGACCTGCCCTTCTTCAGCGGCCGGGACGACCTCGTCGCCGAGGCCCGCGCGGCGGTCGCGCGCCCGGGCGGTCCGGCAGTGCTCGCGATCGACGGCATGCCCGGGATCGGCAAGACCGCCCTCGCCGTCCACCTCGCCCACGAGTTCGCCGCCGGCTACCCGGACGGGCAGCTGTACGTCGACCTGCGCGGATACGACGGGCGCGAGCCGGCGATGAGCCCGGCCGAGGCGCTGCGTGGCTTCCTCGGCTCGCTCGGGGTGCCGCAGGAGGGCATCCCCGCCGAGCTGCACGCCCAGGCTGGCATGTACCGCAGCAGCCTCGCCGGTCGGCGCCTGCTGATCGTGCTCGACAACTGCCGGGACGCCGAGCAGATCCGGCACCTGCTGCCGGGCAGCCCCGGCTGTCTGGCGATCGTCACCAGCCGCAGCCGGCTCAGCAGCCTGCTGACCACGGCCGGCGCGCACCCGTTGCCGGTCGGTCTGCCGAGCCTCGACGAGGCCCGCGCGGCGCTCCTGCGGCCGCTCGGCGCCGGCCGTGTCACGGAGGATCCGGCCGCGATCGACGCCATCATCGCCAGCTGCGGGCGGCTGCCGCTCGCGCTGGCCGTGGTGGCCGCCCGCGCGGCGAGCCTGCCGCTGACGCCACCGGCGCAGATCGCCGCCGAGTTGGCCCGAGCACCCGGCAGCCTGGACGGCTTCGACGGCGACGACCCGCAGACCGGCCTGCGTGCGGTCTTCTCCTGGTCCTACCAGGCACTTTCCGCCCCGGCGGCCCGGCTCTTCCGGCTGCTGCCGATCCATCCCGGCCCCGACATCTCGATCGCCGGGGCGGCCGGCCTGGCCGGCGTCCCGCTGCGGACCGGGCGGGCGCTGATCGGCGAGCTGAGCCGCGCGCACCTGATCAGCGAGGAACTGCCGGGCCGCTACCGCACCCACGACCTGCTGCTGGCCTACGCCACGGAGCTCGGCGAGGAGAACGACAGCCCGGCGGAGCGCGCCGCTGCGGAGCTGCGTTGCCTGCAGTTCTACCGGGCCACCTGCTATCAGGCGCACCGACAGTTGCTGACCTCCGAGCACCACCCGATGATCGAGCCGGGGCCGGGCGAGACCCCGCTGCGCTTCGCCGGCCACGGCGAGGCCATACGCTGGTTCAGCGCCGAGCGGCAGGTCCTGATCGCGCTGGTCGGCCGGGCCGCCCGGCACGGCTGGCACACCGAGGCCTGGCAGCTCGCCCTGGGCATGCAGCATTTCTTCGACCGCACCGGCAGGTGGGCCGACTGGACGGCCACCGGCGAGGTGGCCCTCGATGCCGCCCGGGCGGGCCGCGACCTGGTCGGGCAGGCCCGGATGCATCGCAGCCTGGCCGGGGCGGCGTACTTCCGGCGCGAGCACGAGACCGCGGTCGAGCATCTTGACCAGGCGCTCGAGTTGCTCGCCCGGCTCGGCCTGCACGACGAGCTGACCCGGGCCACGATCAACCGGGTGATGATCCTGGCCGCCCAGGGGCGACACGAGGAGGTCGTCCGGACGCTCTCCGCGGTGCTGGGGCCATGGGCGGCCGAGGACGACAAACTGTTCGCGGACGCCTTGGTGATCATGGCCGCGAGCAACGCCGAACTGGGCCGGGAGGACGAGGCCGTGCGCTGCGCCGAGCAGGCGATGGCGCTGTCACGCGGAGCGCAGTACAGCCTGGGCGTAGCGGAGGCGTGGGAGGTGCTCGGCCAGGTGCGTTCCGCCCGCCGGGAGTTCGGCGAGGCGGTCGACTGCTGGCGCGAGGCGGCCGTCGCGTACCAGGAGGCCTCGGCGTCGGCCCCCGCCGCGGAAGTGCTGGCGCTGCTCGGCGACGCCCTCGCCGCCAGTGGCGACCAGGAGGCGGCGGTACGGGCGTGGCAGGAGGCGTTGGCTCTGATGCCGTACGCGCAGACCCGGACCGGACGGCGGCTGACCGGCCTGCTCGCGGCGGTCACGTCGCGTCCGTGACCGGTTGCGATCGGCGACGGCACTCGATCCGCACTAACGCGTCAGTCCATTGGCGGCGGGCGTCCCTAGGCTCATGCCTCGTTCACCGTTGCTCCTGCCTGTGGGGAGGTGCCGTGCTGCGGGCACTCGACGAATCACCGGCCGGCCGTGCCGAACGCATGACCACGCTGCATGCGGACCACGCCCGTGCCGTGCTGCGTCTCCTGCTCGTGCTGACCCGCGGCCAGCGGCAGACCGCCGAGGATCTGCTCCAGGAGACGATGCTGCGGGCCTGGCGGCACCTCGACTCGGTGCCGTCCGAGCCCGATGCCGCCCGTCGGTGGCTCGTCACCGTCGCCCGTCGGCTCGTCATCGACGGCGTCCGGCTGCGGCGGGGCCGCCCGGCCGAGGTGCATCTCGTCGACATGACCTGGATTCCCGCTGGTGACGACACCACGGGCACCGCGCTCGCGTCGTACGCCATCCGGCACGCGCTCGGCCGGCTGAGCCCGGCGCAGCGCAGTCTGCTCTCCGAGGTTTACCTGGTCGGGCGGTCAGCGGAGGAGGTCGCGGGCCGGCTGGGGGTGCCGATCGGCACGGTGAAGTCCCGCACCCACTATGCGCTGCGCGCCCTGCGCACCGGTCTTGATGCGGCCTGAGCTGGGACGACTCCACCGACCGGCGATCCGGCGGCTGAGCCGAAGCTCACACTGCCGCAACACGCGCCCGTCTCGCGGCGTGCGTCCTGCGATGCTCTGGCGATCGTGGCAACCAGCCCCAGACGGATCGCATCACCATGACCAGCCCGCTCTCCTTCGCGGTTCTCGGCCCGGTGCGGGCCTGGCGTGGCCAGTCCGAGATCGACCTGGGCACCCGGCAGCAGCGACTGATCCTGGCGTTGCTGCTCGTCCGGGCCGGCGGCGCGGTCAGCGTTGCCGAGCTCGTCGACCTGCTCTGGGAATCCGACCCTCCGCCCAGCGCGGTCAATGTGGTGCACCGGCACGTCGGGATGCTCCGGCGGCGCTTCGAGCCGGACCTGCCGACGCGGGCAGCGGGCTCGGTACTGATCCGTGACGGCGCCGAATACCGGCTGCGGATCGACGGGGAGTCGCTCGACCTGCTGCGTTTCCGGCGCCTGATCGCCCAGGCCGGTGGCAGCTCCGGCGAGCCGGCCGTCGAGCTCTACCGGGAGGCGCTGGCGCTGTGGCGCGATCGGTGCGCCTCGGGCCTGCAGGCCGGCGGCCGGGCCCATCCGGAGTTCGTCGCCGTCGACGGCGAGCGGTTCGCGGCGGTCCGGGCGACGAGCGACATCGCTCTGCGGGCCGGGTGCGTCCACGCGGTGCTGCCCGCGATCCGGCTCGCCGCCGAATACGAGCCGCTGGACGAGGCACTGCAGGCGCGCCTGCTGCTCGCGCTCGCCGCGGACGGCCGGCGGGCCGAGGCCCTCGCGGCCTATGCCGACATCGAGCACCGGCTCGCCGACGAGCTCGGCATCCAGCCGGGCGGCGACCTGCGCGCAGCCCGGGACAGCCTGTTCGACCACGACGCGCCGGCGTCGACCCGGGCCGAGCCGCCGGCGCAACTGCCGGCCGACCACCCGTTCTTCATCGGTCGTCGCAGCGTCGTGGCCGCCGCGGAGGAGTTGCTGGCCGGAGACGGGCGGACCACCGCGCTGGTCATCGACGGAATGCCCGGCGTCGGGAAGACGACCTTCGCAGTGCACCTGGCCCATCAGCTGGCCGCCCGCTACCCCGATGGGCAGTTGCACGCGGACCTGCGCGGGTTCGATTCCGGCGACTCGGTGATGACACCGACGGAGGCGTTGCGCGGCTTCCTGTGGTCCCTCGGGGTGGCGCCGGCCGCCATCCCGGCCGAACTGCACGCCCAGGCCGGCCTCTACCGCAGCATCCTGGCCGAGCGCCGGATGCTGATCCTGCTCGACAACTGCCGCGACTGGGACCAGATCCGGCACCTGCTGCCCGGCACCGGCGGCAGTCTCGTCATCGCCACCAGCCGCCGCCGGATCACCGGGGTCGCCGGCCAGGCGGGCGCCCACCCGTTGCACCTCGACCTGCTGACCGATGCCGAGGCCCGCGAGCTGCTCACCCGCCGGCTCGGCGACACGGCGGACGCCGACCCGGACGCCGTCAACGAGATCATCGCGCGGTGCGGCCGGTTGCCGCTGGCCCTGGCGCTGGTCGCCACCCGCAGCGTCAGCCGGCCCGGGCTCAGCCTGCCCGCGGTCGCCGATGAGCTGGCCGAGTCTGACGGCCGGCTGGCCGGTTTCGGGGACGCACACGCCGATCTGGCGGCGATCTTCTCCTGGTCCTACCGGGCGCTGACTCCCGAGGCGGCCCGGCTCTTCCGGCTCCTTCCCCTGCACCCGGCGGCGGAGCTGAGCACGGAGACGGCCGCCGCCCTGGGCGGTCTGTCCCCGCGCTCGGCCCGCGGCCTGCTCGCCGAGCTGGGGGCACAACTGCTGGTCCAGCCCGCCGACGGCCGGTGGCGGATGCATGATCTGCTACGCGCCTATGCCGTGGAGCTCGGGGAGGAGCACGACGACGCGGCCGAGCGGAACGCTGCCATCGAGCGGGTCTACGACTACTACCAGCTCACTGCGTACGCGGCGCAGCTGCCCTTGCTGCCGCAGGTGCCGCTGCCTGAGCCGGAGCCGTCCGAGCACGGGGTCACCGGACGCGGCTTCACCGGCCGGGCCGACGCGATGGCCTGGTTCGCCGCCGAGCAGCGGGTACTGACCGACATCGTCGAGCGAGCCAAGGAGCGCGGCCGGCCCCGCACGGCCTGGCGGATCGCGTTGGCCCTGCAGAACTTCTTTCAGGACACCGCGCAGTTCAAGCAGTGGGCGGAAGTCGTGAGCGCCGGTCTCGCGACGACCGGGGACGACCCCGCCGCTCAGGCCCTGCTGCATCGCAGCCTCGCCGGCGCCTGCTACTTCCTGGCCGATCTCGACCGCGGGCTGTCACACCTGCAGCACGCCCGGGCGCTCTTCGACCGGCTCGGCCGGCGTGCCGAGCAGGGCCACGTGGAGAACAACATCGCCGAGATCCGGCTGGACCAGAGGCGCTACCGCGAGGCGATCCGGCATGCCGAGGCCGCGCGGGCGCTCCTTCGCGCCGAGGGCAACGTGCGCGGCGCCACCAACGCCCTGTTGCCCATCGCGCGGGCAAAGGGCTGGCTGGGCCGGCACGCCGAGGCGCTGGGCATGTTCGTCGAGGCGCGGCGCCAGTTCGAGGCCCTCGGCGACCTGCACGGGGTGGGCACCGCCCAGACCTGGCTGGCGCACACGTACTCGATGATCGACGATCTGCCGCACGCGATGGCGACCTGGCAGCAGGCGATCGACACCTTCCGCGGCGCTCGGGCCCCCCACCACACCGCGGAGGTGCTGGTCTCCATCGGCGACTTTCACTCCGCCAACGGCGATCCGGCCCTCGCCGCGCGGGCGTGGAGCGAGGCCCTCGCGGAGCTCGACGGAACGGACTCGCCGATGGCCCGGCGGATCCGCGACCGGCTGCTCTGGCACCGGTGACCCGGACGCGGCGCCGGTGAGGCGCCGCGCCCGGGGCAGCCTCAGTACCGGTAGGCGCGGATCACGGTCTGCTTGACCGTGTTACCGCTGGTGTCCGTCGCAGCGGAGCGCAGCGAGACGAAGCCGGTGCCGGCCGGGTTGCGCACCCAGGCGACCGCCTTCTCGCCCGACCGCTGCACGGGCAGCTGCCGCCAGGTCTTGCCTTCGTCGAAGGACGCCTCGACGCTCAGGGTCCTGGTTCGGCCCGGCGCCGCCCCGACCTGACGGTCGAGCGAGACCGGGATGGCGAACAGCCGGTTGGCCGGCGCCCGGTTGTCGATGTCGAGCTCCGGGGTGTACCGGATCGCCGTCATCGGCAGCTTCACCAGGTCGCCGTCGCTCACGTGTGCGGACTTGAAGGTCCACTCCGCGTCGACCACGGTGGACAGGCTGAAGGCCGGGTCGCTGCGGAAGGTCGCTGCCAGCCGGTAGTCACCCTTCTCGGCGGGCACGTCCCACGTCCAGGGCGTCTGGTTCGCGTCGCCGATCTTGACCCCGTTGCGGTAGAGGTCCACCTGCACGCTGCCACCGACGACGTGCCGGAAGCCCATGTGCCCGGCGCCGTCACCGTGCAGCGGCCCCGGCCCGCCCATCGTGTCGCCCCAGTAGCGGGTGGCGAACTGCTGGCCGAAGTTCGGCTCCGGGAAGACCGGGCCGGCCACCGCGTTGGCCCACTTCACGTCGTACGTGCGCCCGGGCCGGAAGCTGGTCCACGCCGACTCGTAGTACGTGTACCCCGGCTGGCCCGAGGTCGACTGCCACACCGCCTTCTTGTCCTGGTTGTAGTACTCGGTGATGGTGCTCGGCACGTCGTAGGTGAAGCTCGGCGGGCCTACGCGCTCGGTGCGGTAGACCGGCGAGTTGCCGGGCGCGTGTGCGCGCGCGAGCCGCGCAACCGGCACGTCGGCCACGTCCGCGCTGACCTGGGAGCGGACCGTGGCGAAGTCGCCCGCGCGCAGCTTGCGGTTCAGCCCGGTCATCATCTTCTGCGGCTCGTAGAGGTAGACCCGGTAGACGTACGGGCTGTTGTGCAGGCTGCCGTCCTGGGCCACCTGGCCCCACATCCCGTTGACGTAGGAGACGAAGCCGGGCGTCTTGCCGGCCCCGATCTGCGCGGTCCGCACGTGGTCGAAGGGGACGTTCATCAGCACGCCGAACGGGTCGTTGCTGCCCCAGATCTGCGGCTCCTCGGTCCGGATCGTCCAGCCGGACTCCTGGAAGACCGCGGTGGCCTCCGGGTTCGGCACCGACACCGCGATCGGCTTCGCCAGGCGGGTGTCCATGGTGAGCGCCTGGTCCGTGGTCAGGTCGAGGCTCGGGCGCACCAGCGAAGTGATGGTCGGGAAGCCCGGGTCATTGCTCACCATGTAGGTCTGGACCAGGTAGCGGCCCGCGCGGACGCGGTACGTGGTGGCCGTGGGGTCGCCGAGCTCCAGGAGGGTCTGCCGGTCCAGGTCGGTCAGGACGGTCACCCAGCCCTGGTCCGCCCTGGGGGCGCCACCGTCCGGCCCGACGAGCTTGAGGGTCAGCTGGTGGCGGGCGATGTCGAGCGCGACCGGGGTCTGCACCTGCGTACCGTCGCCGGTGGCGGTCACCTCACCGCCGAAGTAGCGGTCGGGCAGGCCGGTGCCGGCCTGCACCGTGACCGTCACGGTGGCCGTGCCGCCGGCCGGGACCGTCACCGAGGAGGCGCTGAGGCTGAACAGGCCGGCCGGTGCCGGGGCGCCGTCGGCGTCCTTCGCGGCGAGAGAGACAGCCAGGGTGAGCGCGGACGAGCCGCTGTTCGCGTACGTGACGGTGCGCTGCTGCGCAGCGGTGGTCCGCTCGAAGGCGACGCTGACCGGGCTCGCCGTGACGGTCTGCTGGATCGCCCGGGCGACGTCGAGGAAGCCCGCGCCCTGCTCGTAGACACCGATGCCGGCGTTCGGCTGGGCGGCCGCCATCAGCGTGGACTTGATCCGCTCAGGCGTCCAGTCCGGGTGCTGCTGGGTCAGGATCGCTGCCGCGCCGGCCACGTGCGGAGTGGCCATCGAGGTGCCGTTGAGGCTGGCGTACTGCGGGTTCTCGTCGCTCGGCCACAGGTCGGAGATCGAGCTGCGGGCGGCGACGATGCCGACGCCGGGCGCGGTGACGTCCGGCTTGATGCCGGCGTCGCCCGCGCGCGGACCCCGTCCCGAGAACTCGGCCAGCTCGCCCGTCTTGGTCACGGCGCCCACGGTCAGCGCCTCAGCAACGGAGCCGGGCGAATCCACGGTGGACTCGCCGGCCATTCCGTTGTTGCCCGCGGCGACGACGAAGAGCACGCCGTAGCGGTGAGTGAGGTCGGTCAGGGCCGCCTCGATCGGGTCGGTCCCCGGGCTGTCCGGGCCGCCGAGGCTCATGTTGGCGACCTTGACGCCCTGCTGGGCCGCCCAGGTCATGCCGGCCAGGATCGCCGACTCCGGGCAGCCCTCTGCGACGCAGACCTTGGCGCTGTAGAGGGTCGCGCCGGGCGCCATGCCCTTGTAGCGGCCCTGCGAGGCGGCTCCGTTGCCGGCGATGGTGGAGGCGACGTGGGTGCCGTGGCCAACCCGGTCGAGGGCGTCCGGGTCGGCGGTGAAGTTCTCCGCGGCGGCGACGTGACCGGCCAGGTCGGGGTGGGTCTGGTCGATGCCGGTGTCGATCACGCCGACCTTCACCCCCGTACCCGTCCAGCCGGCCTGCCAGGCCTGCGGCGCGCCGGTCATCGGGACGCTGACGTCAAGGCTGGGCTGGCGCAGCCCGTCGAGCCAGATCTTCTCGAACCCGGCCCGCAGTTTGCGCTCGGTGCCACCCTCGGTGGACGTGAGGTTGTTCCAGAAGGACACCGCGTCCGCGCGGTTCTCCGCGACAGCGCTCGCCCCGGAGAGCTCCCGGGTGGTCCGGGCGCCGGTGAGGCCAGCGGGGGCGGCACCGCCGTGCTGGACGATGAGCGGCAGGGTGGCCCGGGTGTCGTCGTAACCGAAGCGGACCAGCGTCGAGATGTCGAAGAGCCGCTCGTCGAGCTTGCCCCGGTTGAGCAGGCCGACGGCGTCGGCGGGGATGACCCGCACGTCCTCGCCGGCGCTGTGGGTGATGAACGGGATCCGTTCCCGTCCCTTGCCCGGCACGACGTCGACAGCCGTCTGGCCGTCCACGGTGCTGAGGTGGACGGTGTCGCCGGTGAGCAGGGTGACCGTCCGGGGCTTGGACGCGACCGTGGGTGTGGTCGCCGGCTTCGCGGCCCGGGGCTGCGCCGATGCCGGCGCACCACCCGGAGCCACCGCCGAGACGCCCAGCACCACCAGTGCCAGCGCCGATAACTTGCGAACTGAACGCATCATTCTCCCTGGATGAACTCGAGAGGTATCCAGGTGCTCCGGACGTGACCGGCAGGTGAAAGTTCACCCCGAGTGACGTGTGTCACAGCGGTTGGGTCTCCTGCGGGTGCTGCTCAGCGGGAGGTCGGCGTAGGCGAGTCCGAACTCCCGCTGGGAAGCGACCGCGGTCTCAGCTCACCGCCTGCTTCACGAGCGCGCCGATCCGCGCCTCGTCGTCGGCCGTCAGCTCGGTCAGCGCGAAGTAGCACGACCACATGGTGCCCTCGTCGAGGTTCGCCTGGTCACTGAAGCCGAGCGTCGCGTACCGAGTCTTGAACTTCGCCGCGCTCTGGAAGAAGCAGACCACCTTGCCGTCGCGGGCGTACGCGGGCATCCCGTACCACAGCTTCGGGGTGAGGACCGGCGCGTTGGCCTTGATCAAGGCGTGCAACCGCTCGGCGATCACCCGGTCGGACTCCGGCATCTCGGCGATCTTCGCGAGCACGTCGGGCTCCGTTTCGGCCTTGGCGCCCCGCCGGGCGCGCGTCTTCAGCTCCTTGGCGCGCTCCTTCATCGCGCCGCGCTCCTCCTCGGTGAAGCCGTCGTACTGCTCGCCGTTCGTGGTGGTGGTCTTCGTCGTGGTCGACATGTCAGAGGTCCTTCCGGTGACTGTGGCTTCGGGCGGTACTGGTCGGTGGGGTGGTTGCGGGTCGGTCCTGGTCAGGGACCGGTCACCACGTGCCCGCCTGCTGGCGGGTCGGCGCGTTGAGCCGGTTGAAGGCGTTGGTGATCGCGATGTGGAGCAGCAGCGCGGCAAGCTCCTTCTGGTCGAAGTGCTTGGCGGCCACGTCCCACAGCTGGTCCGGCACGGGGTCCGACTGGTCGGCGAGCCGGGTCACGGCCTCGGTCAGCGCCAGCGCGGCGCGCTCCTCGCCGCTGAACCAGGGCGTCTCCCGCCAGGCGGCGACGGCATGGACCTGGTCGGCGGTCGCACCGTGCTGGCGGGCCTGGTGGGCGCCCCCGGCCACACACGGGCCGCAGCCGTTGATCTGGCTGGCCCGCAGATGGCTCAGCGCCAACAGCTTGCCGTCCACCCCGGCGCCCGCGACGGCCCTGGTGACGGCCATCAGGGCCTCCATCGCGTCGGGGAGCAGAACCGCTGGGTTCGGCATGCGCTCGGTCGACATCGCTTCTCCTTCGTCGTCGGTGTCTCTGACGGGAGTCATCCGACCATCGGGGTGCCGGGGCACGCGCGGTCCGTGGGACACGGTGGGACAGCGAGACCCCTGTCCAGCAGCGCAAACGCATCGGCGATCCGCTCGCGCGGGCCGGGACGGTACGGTGTTGCAGGTGTCCAGCCCCCAGGAGCAACTGGTGGCTCAGCTGGCCCGGATCAAGGAGCTGAGCGGGCTCAGCCTGCGCGCCCTTGCCCGCGAGTCGGGTCTGAGCAGCTCGTCGATGTCCCGGTACCTGACCGGTCGGCTGGTGCCGCCGTGGGAGACCGTCGTGGCGCTGTGCCGGGCCGTGGGCCGCGACCCCCGGCCACTGCGCGCGGTGTGGGCCGAGGCGGCCAAGGCCGGCCCGGCACCCGTTCCGCGCCGCAACGACCTGCCGGCCGACCTGTTCGACTTCACCGGCCGGGAGGCGGAGTCCGCACTGGTCGAGGAGCTGCTGCGTACCGCCGGCGCGGTCGCGATCGACGGCATGGCGGGCGTGGGCAAGACCAGCCTGGCCGTGCACGTGGCCCATCGGCTCGCCCCTACCTATCCGGACGGCGGGCTCTACCTCGACCTGCACGGCTTCACCCCGGGCCAGGAGCCGCTGGAGCCGCAGGCCGCGCTGGGCCGGCTGCTGGGCGCGTTGGACGTCACGCACCCGCCGGCCAGCGCCGCCGAACGCGCGGCGCTCTGGCGGTCGGAGCTGTCCCGCCGGCGGGCGCTCGTCGTGCTCGACAACGCGGTCGACGCGGAGCAGGTGCGCCCACTGCTGCCCGGCGCGGGAAAGTCGACGGTCCTGATCACCAGCCGCCACCGGCTGGTCAGCCTGGACGGGGTGCCGCCGGTGTCCCTGGAGCCACTGCCCGACGGCGACGCGGCGCACCTGTTCGGCCGGGCGGCCGGGCTCGCGCTCAGCGAGGAGGAAGCGGTCGGCCAGGTGCTGCGGCAGTGCGGCGGGCTTCCGCTGGCGCTACGGATGGCCGGCGCGCGGCTTCGCCACCGCCCGGGCTGGACGGTGGCGGTGCTGGCCGAGCGGCTGCGCGACACGACAAACCGCTTCGACTCCGTGTTCGGCATGTCGCTCCAGCAGCTCGACGCCGTCCAGCGCCGCATGTTCCGGCTACTGGGCGTGCTGCCGGGCGCCGACTTCGACGCGGCGGTGGCCGGCGCGCTCGCCGACATGCCGCCCGAGCGGTTCGGCGCGGTGCTGGAGGAACTGGTCGACGCCCACCTGATCCAGGAGCTTGCGCCCGGGCGGTACCGGATGCACGACCTGATCCGGCAGTACGCGGCAGACATCGCCGCCGACGAGGAGCCGCAGGCTGACGCCGCCCTGCGCCGGGTCCTGAGGCACTATCTGGCGCAGGCGGTCGCCCACGATCGGACGCTGCCCTCGCCGTACCGTAAAGAGCATTCGCCGGGCGATCCGGCGAAGGCCATGGCCTGGTTCGACCTCGAGTACGTCAACCTGGTCGCCTGTTTCGACGCCGCCGTGCGGCTCGGCATGGACGAGGTGGTGGCCGACCTGCCACAGGCCATGCGGGTGTGGTTCTTCCGGCACCGGGGCACCGACGACCAGGCACGCCTGCTCGAAGCCGCCGCGGCCGCCGCGGCACGTCTCGGCCGCGACCAGCAGCGGGCTTCGCTGCTGGCGGACCTCGGCTTCGCCCGTGCCGCCGCCGGACGCCTCGCCGAGGCGCTCTCCGCCTACGAACTGGCCGAGCAGTCCGGGCCGGTCGACGACGACCTCGCAGCTGGTCTGGCGCTGCGCATCGGCCTCGTCCGCCGGGATCTCGGCGACCCCGAAGCGGCGCAACTGCGCTTCCGGCGAGCGCGCGAGCTGTTCGAGAAGATCGGGCGCCGCGCCGGGCAGTCCCAGGCGCTGGCCTTCGACGGATGGGTGACACTTCAGCTCGGGCGGCACGGCGAAGCCGTCGAACTCGCCCGGGCGTCCGTCGCCCTGGCCGACGGGCCTGCCCAGATCACCGGGCTGGTCACCCTCGGCGTCGCGCTGGCATCGCACGACCCGGCCGAGTCGTTGCGGACGCTGCACGACGCGTTGCGGCTGTCCGAGCAGAACAACCTCCAACACAACCAGGCGTGGTGCCACAACTATCTCGGCGTCGCGCTGCGGGTCATGGGTTCACCCGAGGAGGCTCTCGAACACCACCGGCGCGCCTTCGAGCTGCTGGAACCGCTGGCCGAGATGCAGTTGGAGATCGACTGCCTGCACGCCTACGCCGAGACGTGCCGTGTGGCGGGTCGCTGTGACGAGGCGCTGGCGCTGCTCGACCGGACCATCGAGCTCGCGCGTGAGCTGGGCCGGCCGCACGACGAGCAGCTCGCGAGCGCGGCGCGGGAAGCCGTGCGCGCCGGCTGCTGACGCGCTACGCCGCGTCCTGGGACGTCGAGAATCGCGCAGCGGCAATGATCCGTCCACGCTCCGACTCGGGAAAACGGTCGAGCATGGCCCGCACCTCGTCAGCGCTCACGTTGGCGCCGAACAACTCGCTGCCTGGTTCGAGCCGGACGCCCTCGGCGAGCGGACCGGCAACGACCGGATCGAAGCCGAGCGCGTCGACGAGGGACGCGGCCACCGCGAGATCGGCGGCGTCGTCGCCAGCGATCGCGATGGCCTTGCGACCGGCCGCTCCAGCCGGTCGCGCCTCATCCTCAAGGTCGTGGTACCCCATGTGGTTGAACGCCTTGACGATGCGGGCGCCGGACAGGAAGGCCCGGACGGTCTCGCTCGACGAGGTGCGCGGGTTGGTGAGGTCGTCGCGGATGCCGTCGACCTCCCACCAGTAGTTCATCGCGTCGATCACGAGCTTGCCGCGCAACGCCTCGGCGGGAACGCTGCGGTACTTGCCCAGCGGGAGAGCGAGGATGACGATGTCGGCGGCGGCCGCGGCGTCGACCGCGGTCGTGGCGACCGCTCCGGGTGTGAGCACCTCGACGGTGAGGGCGATCTTCGCCGGGTCGCCGGAGCCGGCGACGAGCACCCGATAGCCGGCGGCGACGGCGAGCCGGGCGAGCACGGTGCCCACCTTGCCGGCGCCGAGGACAGCGATGGTCTGTGGCCTGTTCCGGCCGTTGCCGTTCATGTCTTCCTTCCGGGGTGCCGATGCGGCGTTCGTGGGGACGGGTCAGCTGGCCAAAATGTCACGGACCATGGGGATCACCTTGGTGCCGTACAGCTCCACCGCGCGCATGCGGGCACTGACCGGCTGCGCTCCGGCCGTGTAGATGAGATCGAAGCGGCCCACGCCGACGCTGCGGATCGCCCGAGCGATGCGGCGGGCCACGGTCTCCGGTGAGCCGATGTAGAGCGAGCCGTGCTCCACCTCGGCGTCGAACTCCTGGCGACGGATTGCCGGCCAGCCCCGCAGCCGGCCGATCCGGTCCCGCATGACCCGGTAGTGCGGCCAGTACAGCTCCTTCGCCTCCTCGTCGGTGTCGGCGATGAAGCCGGGGGAGTGCATCCCGACCGGGTGCGCGGTCGTGCCGAGCTGCTCGGCCGCCCGCCGGTAGAGGTCGATGTAGGGCGCGAAGCGTTCGGGAGCCCCGCCGATGATGGCGAGCATGAGCGGGAGGCCGTACTGGGCGGTGCGCACGACCGACTGCGGCGAGCCGCCGACGCCCACCCAGGTGGTGAGGTGCCCAGACTCGGTCTTCGGGAAGACGTCCGCGTTCTCCAGCGGAGCGCGCTTCGTGCCGCTCCAGGTGACCGGCTGCTCGTCCAGCAGCTTCACGAACAGTTCGATCTTCTCCTCGAACAGCACGTCGTAGTCGCGCAGGTCGTAGCCGAACAGGGGGAAGGACTCGGTGAACGAGCCGCGACCGAGGATGACCTCGGCCCGGCCGTGCGACAGCGCGTCGACGGTCGCGAAGCGCTGGAACACCCGGACCGGGTCGTCCGAGCTCAGCACGGTCACCCCGGAGGCGAGCCGGATCCGCGACGTGCGGGTGGCGATACCGGCCAGCACGGTTTCCGGCGTCGATACGGAATATTCGGGCCGGTGGTGCTCGCCGAGGGCGATGACGTCGACGCCGAGCTGGTCGGCCAGCACCGCCTCGTCGACGACCTGTCGGATCGCCGCCGCGTAGGAGATGGGCTTCCCGGCGTCGTCCTCCGGTACGTCGCCAAAGGTGTCGAGGCCGAACTCGAGGTCAGACATTGGTGGGCTCCTTCGCCAGCAGCTCCCGGACCCGCGGCGCGACCTCGCTGCCCAGCAGCTCGATGGTGCGCGCGCGTGCCTCGCGGGGCAGGTGCATGATGTCGTATTTGAGGTCGAAGCGGCTCAGCTGCAGATCGCGGGCCACCGCGGCGATCTTCCGCGCGACCGTCTCCGGCGACCCGACGAACAGCGCGCCGTGGTCGATCTCGGCCTCGTAGCGCGCGCGGTCCGGCTTGTAGAAGCCGCGCTCCTCGGCGAGCGCTGCCACGACGGGCTGCCAGTACCGCCACCACGTCTCCACCGCCTCCTCGTCGGTGTCCGCGACGAGGCCCAGCGAGTGTTGCCCGATCGGCTGGACAGTATGCCCGGCCTGTTCGAGCGCCCGGAGGTAGAGATCGACGTGACCGGCGAACCGCTGCGGGCGCCCGCCGATGATCGCCATCATGAGCGGAAGTCCGTAGCGCGCCGCGCGGAGCACCGAGTTCGGGCTCCCGCCGACGCCGATCCACGTCGGGATGCCACCGGACGGCATTCGCGGATGCAGCCGCTGCCTGACCAGTGGGGTGCGTACGGTACCGGACCAGGTGACCGGTTCGTCCCGCTGGAGCCGTACGAAGAGGTCGAGCTTCTCCTCGAACAACCGCTCGTAGTCGGCCAGGTCGTAGCCGAACAGTGGAAACGACTCGGTCGCCGACGCCCGCCCGAGAACCATCTGGGCCCTGCCGTTGGACACCGCGTCGAGGGTGGAGAACTCGTGGTAGAGCCGTACCGGATCATTCGTGCTGAGCACCGTGACCGAGGTGCCGAGGCGGATCTGACGGGTCGCCGTCGCGATCGCCGCGAGCAACACGGGGGTGGCCGAGTCGTTGTGACCCTCCCGGTAGTGCTCACCCAGGCTGAACACGTCGAGTCCGACCGACTCGGCGAGCCGCGCCTCGTCGACGAGCAGCCGCACGGTCTCGGCGTCGCTCAGGACCCGGTCGCCATCGGTGGCCACCTCCCCGAACGAGTTGAGCCCCAGTTCGAAGCCTTCAGCCGTCATGGTCTCCTCCTCAAGTCGTCCCGCCCGGTGACTCCGCGGAGCAGAGGTCTGAGCGGTTGACACGTCAATGATGCTAACCTGCCAATTGACACGTCAACCAAGGGGTAGCAGATGACAAGGGCCACACCCGAGCGGCGGAGAGGACGCCAGCTGCCGACCGCGGAGGAGCTACAGATCTGGCGGGACTTCATCGAGACGACCGAAGCCCTCAGGTCCCAGCTCGCGTCACGCCTCCAGACTGAGTCCGAGCTCTCGCCGGGGGACTACGCGGTGCTGCTCGCCCTCACCGAGGCGCAGGACAGGCAGATGCGCTCCTCCGAGCTCGCGGCACACATCGGCTGGGAGCGGAGCCGGCTCTCCCACCACCTCGGGCGCATGGAGCGGCGCGGGCTCATCCGCCGCCAGGAGTGCCCCACCGTTCCCCGAGGGGCGGAGGTGCTGCTCACGCCGGCCGGAGCCGAGGCGTTCCAGCGGTCCACGGTTCCGCACCTGCGCGCCATTCGGGAACTCTTCGTCGACGCTCTCACCCCGGATCAACTCGTCGCGGCGGGCAAGATCGCGGAGGCGCTTCGCGCGCGCCTCGACCCGCACCACGAGGAATGAGTGCTCTGACCGTCGTAATCGATGCGGCAGGAGAGCAGGGCCGGCCCGTCGACGCGAGGGCGGGCATTGCGTGCGAGCGCGCGCCCGGTGCGGATCAGGTGAAGCTGGCACCGCCGTCGACGAGCAGTGACTGGCCGTTGATGTAGGCGCCGTCGTCGGAGAAGAGGAACGCCACCATGGCGGCGAGGTCCTCCGGTTTGCCCAGCCGTGGCGACCGTACCGTCGCGAGCATCTGCCCGCGGAACTCCTCAGTGGTGGTCTCGAGTGCCGCGCCGGTGAGAACCACGCCCGGCGACACGAGGTTGGTACGGACGCCGTGCCTGCCGCCGAGGGTCGCGGTGTGCCGGGTCAGGCCGATCAGCCCGCTCTTGGCCGCCTGGTAGGCGACGCGTTCGGGCTCGCCCAGCCACACTGCGCTCGACATGGTGTTGACGATCGACCCGCCGCCGTTCTTCATCATGATCGGCAGGGCGTAGCGGATGCCGTACATGTAGCCGGTGAGGGTGACGTCGATGGTGTGCTTCCAGACGTCGACCGGCACCGAGGTGACGTCGCTGTCCCGGCCTATGTTTCGTGGCGACAGATCCGCAGCCACGTTGAACAGGCCGTAGAGGCCGCCGAACCGGTCGACGGTGAAGGTGATGAGGTCCCGGTAGGACTCCTCGTTGGTGATGTCGAAGCCCTGCGCCACGGCCGTTCCGCCGGCGGCCGTGATGTCGTCGACCACGGTCTGGGCGGCGGCCTGGTTCAGATCCGCCGCGACGACCAGCATGCCCTCCTCGGCGAGACGGATCGCGGTCGCGCCACCGATGTTGCCCGGCGCCGCGCCGGCGACCAGGGCGACCTTGTCCTTGAGCCCACGCACCGTGCTGTTTCCTTTCAATTTTTTACGGGGGTGGCGTTGATCGGTCCGGTCGAGCCTTACGCGGCTCGCAGGGGAGCGAGGGCCTGGCTCCAGGCCACGACCTGGTCGAGGGTGACGTTCAGCGCGTCCCGCTGGAAGTCGTTGGGCTTGAAGACGCTGTAGTTCTCGAAGTCGGTGAAGAGCGAGAGCGCCACCTGGGACCGCACGTCGGCCAGTTGCAGCTCGGCTGAGATCAGCCGCAGGTGCTCCACCGCCCGGGCGCCGCCCACCGAGCCGTAGCTGACGAACCCGACGGCCTTGTTGTTCCACTCGCTGTAGAGGAAGTCGATCGCGTTCTTCAGCGCGCCGGACGTCGAGTGGTTGTACTCCGGCGTCACCATCACGAAGCCGTCGAACGACGCGATCTTTCTGGCCCATTCCAGCGTGTGCGGCTGCTGGTACTGGCCCATCGACGGCGGGTACACCTCGTCCAGGTGTGGCAGCTTGTAGTCGAGCAGGTCCACGAGCTCGAACTCGACGTCCGTGCGCTGCCTGGCGATGTCGTACACCCACTGCGCGACGGCCGCGCCGTTCCGTCCCGGGCGGGTGCTGCCGATGATAATGCCGATCCTGGTCATCTGCGGTTCCTCCTTGTACGGGGCACCTGAGTGGTGTCCTTGCTCGGCGAAGCAACATTACGTCAGAAGATTGCTTCGTCAAGCAAGTACAGTGGGTGCATGGTCACCGTCACATCGAACCCGACAAGGGGCCCGGAGTGGGGCCAACCGCTCAATCCGGATGAAGAGGCCATCGTTCGGGTGCTCAATCGGATCATGTACGCCCTGCCGCGCGCCATCGACGCCGACATGGCCCGCGAGCAGCGGCTTCCCCTCATTGACTACCTCGCCCTGATGCACCTCTCCGAGGCACCCCACTCGCGGTTGCGGATGAGCGAACTCGCCGCCGTCTGCGGAATGTCGGTCAGTGGCATGAGTCGCGTCGTGCACCGGTTGGAGAGCCAGGGGCTCATTCAGCGGATCAGGTGCGAAGAGGACGGGCGCGGCTGGAACGCCGTCCTGACCGACGCCGGCCTCGCCCGCCTGCAACAGGCCTGGCCCACCAGCCTGGCCTCCGTACGCCGGCACTTCCTCGACCATCTCACGGGCCTCGACCTCGGAACGCTCTCCCAGGCCCTGCGGAAGGTGGCCACCTGATTCCCTGTCGAGGATGGCGGAGGGCCAGGAACGCGTCAGCGCCACCGGGCCAGGCGCGGCAGTGGCGCCAGCACCTGGTTCTGGTGCTGGCGCCACTGCCGACAGTCAGCCCTTGGCTTCCCGCTTGGCCATCTGCGGCTCGGCGCCCTTGCCAACCTTGCGTAGCGCCTGCCGGAGTTGGTCCTCGGTCATCTTCGAGTTGCCCTCGATGCCCGCATTGTGGGCCTGCTGGCGCAGGTCGTGGAGCTTTTCCCGGTCCGCCATGTCGCTCTCCCCTCAACCACGGCACAGGTGCGCCCCGTACCTGTTTGATCGCTGGCTTCCCGGGCGCAACCGACGCAAACCGCGCCCGTCGCTCCGGCCCGGACCTGTGACGAGGGCCTGCGCAGGCGCAGGATCTGGGATTCGCATCGACGGGTGACCTCGTTTGTCGACATGGAGCCTGGGAACTCGACTGCTCCAACGGCGAGAGGAAGGCCGCACGGTGAACGACAACGAGTTCCTCGCCCTGGTGGCGACGCGATCCGGGATGTCGTCGGAGCAGGCGACTGCCGTCACGCAGGCCACCTTGACCACCCTGGCCGAACGGATCGACGGCGGTGAGGCGCGCGACCTGGCCGGCCAGCTTCCTGCCGGGCTGCGGGCGTACGCCTTCGGCGGCAGCGAAACCGCGGAACGGTTCGGCCTCGACGTCTTCGTCGATCGGGTCAGCGGCCGCGCGGACCTCGACATGGACGCGGCGAGGGACGGGGTGACGGCCGTTTTCGACGTCCTCCGGGACGCCCTCGACCCCACCGACTACGAACAGGTGGTCACCCAGCTGCCGGCGGAGTACGGAGACGTCGCTGACCAGACCGCGCCGTTCGTCCGTCGGCAGGCCTGACGATCGGGGGAGCGATCACCGGCGCCGCAATGACGGGTCGAGCAGGGCGGGCGGAGTGTCGAACTTCTCGTGGGCGGCAAGGTCGACGCCGGGAGGGACGATCGCGTCGATCGCATCGAGCACGTCAGCGGTGAGCACGGTGTCCGCGGCGGCGAGCTGAGAGTGCAGGTGGTCCGTGGTGCGCGGGCCGATGATCGCGCTGGTGACGGCGGGGTGCGCGGTGACGAACCCGAGCGCGAGCTGGATCATCGTCAGGCCGGCCGCGTCGGCGACCTTGGCCAACTGCTCGACGGCGTCCAGCTTGGCGCGGTTGGCGGGGATGGTGGTGTCGAAGCGCTGCGGCATGAACGCGGAGCGGTTGGTGGCGATCTCCTGGCCCTCGCGGATCACGCCCGACAGCCAGCCGGAGGCCAGGGGGCTCCACACCAGCACGCCGAGTCCGTACTGCTCGGTCACGGGCAGGACGTGGGTCTCGATCCCGCGCTGCAGGATCGAGTAGCCGGGCTGCTCAGTGACGTACCGGCTCAGGTGGTTTTCCCGGGCGGCCCACTCGGCCTGCACGATGCGGTACGCGGGAAAGGTCGAGGAGCCGAAGTAGCGGATCTTTCCGGCGCGCTGCAGGTCGGTCAGGGCCGACAGTGTCTCCTCGTCGCTGGTCCTCGGGTCCCACCGGTGGATCTGGTAGAGATCGACGTGGTCGACGCCCAGACGGCGCAGGCTGTTGTCCAGCTCGGTGATCAACCAGCGGCGCGAACTGCCCTGATGGTTGCGCTCGTCGCCCATGGGCATGCTCGCCTTCGTGGCCAGCACGATGTCGTCGCGGCGGCCGGCGATGGCCTTGCCGACCATCTGTTCCGACTCGCCCTGGCTGTACATGTCGGCGGTGTCGATGAGGTTGATCCCGGCTTCGAGGGCGGCGTCGACGATGGCGGTGGCGTCGTCCTGGGTCGTCTGTCCGATCTTGCCGAAGTTCATCGCGCCGAGCGCGAGAGTGCTGACCTGCACACCGGTGCGGCCCAAGGTGCGGTACTGCATGAGGTTTCCTCCACTGGTCGGTGAGGTGTGGTGGCGCGTGGCTTGGTTGTCGGCCCCTGCTCTGGCATCATGAGCAAACGGAACCTCGCTCCGTTAAACGATACGGAACGGTGTTCCGTTTGACAAGGCCGGTGACGGAAGGAACAGCGTGGCGACCGAGGGTGACGGGAGTGCGGGCGCATCCCCGCGCAGGCGGGCTGATGCGGTGCGCAACGAGAAGGCCCTGCTCGACGCGGCCGCCGCGGTCTTCGTGACGTCGGGCGTCGAAGCGCCGGTACGCGACATCGCGGCCAAGTCCGGCGTCGGGACGGGCACGATCTACCGACACTTCCCGACGCGCGCCGATCTGATCATCGCCGTCTACCGGCACCAGGTCGAGGCCTGTGCCGAGGCGGGGCCGGCCCTGCTCGCGAGCAGTGCGACTCCGCACGCCGCCCTCGGGCGATGGATCGACCTCTTCGTCGACTTCCTGGTCACCAAGCGCGGGCTTGCCGGCGTGCTACAGCCCGACAACGCCGGCTTCGACACACTGCACGCCTACTTCCTCGACCGCCTCGTGCCCGTGTGTACCCAACTGCTCGACGCCGCGGCAGAGGCCGGCGAGATACGCCCCGGCATGCATGCCTACGAACTGATGCGCGGCGTCGGCAACCTCTGTATCGGCGCCGACAGCGACCCCAACTATGACGCTCGACGACTGGTCGAGCTGCTCATCGCGGGGCTGCTCCGACGGCAGTAGTCACCGGCCGTGCCGGCACCACACCTGGGTCAGGCTGAGTCCGCGGTTGAGGTCATTTTGGCTCTCTGGAGGTCTTGAACCCCGCGCCGGCCGAGATATGCGGTTGCCGACCCGCTGATCAGACCGAACGTGGTCATGCAGGCCACGGCCAGCCACGCCGAGCCGCCCAGCTCGTGATCGGCTGCAAAGACAACCGCCATGTAGATCGCGCTAGCGAGAACCAGCAGCGTGACGCACGCACAAACGATGGTCACCGCGATGGCCATGAACGCACCAATCGGCGGCTTTCGCCTTGTGAACGAGCGTTCTCTCGCCATGCCAGGCATCGTACGGGTCGGTAGATGACGGCGACTCAATCTCATTTGCCTGGCACCCCACCTGCGTCCGTGTCTGCCACGAAGGTCAAGAATCGTGGCATGGAGTTCCTCTGCTACCACCGGGACCGGCGCGGCTCTCTGGCGCTGCGCGGCGAGCTGCTGGAAGAGCACTGGTCCTACATGGACCGGTACGCGGCGGAGATGATCGCCCGCGGCCCGACCTTCGCCGACGACGGTGACACGCCCACCGGCAGTCTGCACATCGTCGACCTGCCAGATTCCGCCGCCGCTCTGGCGTTCGCCTTCGACGAGCCCAACTACCAGGCCGGGGTGTACCGGGACGTACTGCTGCGCCGCTGGCGCAACACCCTGGGGCGCACCATGTGGGACTTCCCTGGAGGGCGCATGGGTGGTGGCCGGTACCTGGTGCTCGGCCTCGGCACGGGGCAGGCCGCCGACCTCGCCGTGCCGTCGGACCGGGACGGACTGATCGCGTACGGGCCGCTGCTGTCCGACGATGGCGTCACCTGGCTGGGTACGGCTGCGCTGGTCCAGGCGTCGGACCCGGACACGGCGCGCGCCGTCCTGACCCTGGATCGGTACGCCGACATCGAGGTGCACAACTGGGCGTTCGGCGGGCGGCCGTCATGACCTGACGGCGGCTGTGGGCTGCCCCGGTGGTCCGGCCCGGGGTGGACGGCGGCAGCTAGCCGTCCACCCCGGACCCGGCCCGGTTCAGGCGATCCGGTAGGCCCGCTGGATCGTCTGCGTCACCGTGTTGCCGGCGGTGTCGGTAGCCGTCATGCGCAACGACACGAAGCCGGGCTGGCGCGGATGGGTGATCCGGGCGACGCCCCGGATGACCGGCAACGCGACCCACGTCCTGCCGTCGTCGAACGACGCGGAGACGCCGAGCGTCCGGTTCGGCGCGGCCGCCGATCCCGGCTGCTGGTCGAGTGCCACGGGGATGGTCATCGCCCGGCCCGCCCGGGCCGTGTTGGTGTCGTCCAGCACGGGCGTCGGCCGGGCCGTGGTCAAGGGCAGCGGCTCCGGCTTCGACGTGTGCGCCGAGGTGAAGGTCCAGGCCACCGAGACCGATGTCGACAGGGTGTCCGGAGCACCGCGGGTGACGGTCGCCTCCAGGCGGTAGGTGGCCTTGCCGGCGGGCACCGAGAAGTCCGCGTACGAGCCGTCGGCGGTGGCGATCTCCTTGCCGTTCTGCGACAACCGGTAACGGACCTGCAGGTCCTCACGGCTGCCGGGGCGGCCGGAAGCGTCGCCGAAAAGGGGCGGCGAAGCGATCGAGATGGTATCCCCGTCGCGGCCCGCGTAGCCGAGCGACGACCAGGCCGGGGGCTGGGCCAACGTGGGCCCGAAGGGTGCCGCGTTCCAGGTCTGGTGGTAGGTCCTGCCCGCCTGGAAGGTGGACTCCTGCGTGGTGAGGTTGTCGCCCTCGACGAACGTGGACGTCCAGACGAGGCCTCCGTCGGTGTTGTAGTACTCGGTGGCGTGGAACGGCAGGTCGAACGAGTTGCTCGAACCGATCGGTCCCGGGCCGCCGGGGGACGCCGCGCGGTGGAAGCGGACGGCGGTCGCGTTGCTGGACTGGCTGCGGTAGGTCGTCTTGACGGTGGCGAGGTTCTTCGGGGTGAGCTTGCTGGTCAGGCCAGTGAACATGTCGCCCTGGCGCACGTACGCGAGGTCGTACGTGTAGGGGCTGTTCCGGAACGTCCCGTCCAGGCCCGGGCGGGCGAGCCCGACGCCGAGTGTCGCCGCGAACTCGGGGGCCGTGACGGCGGGCCCGATCCGGCCGAAGAAGACGTCCGCGAACGACACCCCGCTGAGCTGGACACCCGGGTAGCGGAAGCCGTCGTTCCAGTTCGCGCTCACGTTGATCGAGAGCGGTGCGGCGTCCCGCTGGGGCACGGTCAGCGAGACCGGCCGGGCGGTGCGGGCGTCGAGCGCCTCGGTGACCGGGCCGCGTACGTCCAGGACCGGCTGCACGAGCAGGGACGACTTGCCGCCCTCGTGGATCGTGCTGTACAGCGCGTAGCGGCCCTTGGGCAGCCGCATCGTGCCGCCGCCCGGTTGCCCGGCGAGGGTGGTGAACTCGCCGGTGGTCAGGTTCGCCGCCACGGTCTCGTACTCCGTTGCCGGTTTGCCGTCGCGCCCGGTGTGGTCGAGCCGGACGTCGTAGCTCTCGATCTCCCGGTTGAGCGCGAACGGCGTCCGTACCCGCAGGTCGCCGGCGCCGGTCGCGGTCACCGCGCCCGGGTAGAGGCCGTCGGTGGCCTCTCCCCGGGTGTCCACCGTGACCGTGGCCTCGGCGCGACCGCCGGCCGGCACCACCAGGGTGGCCGGGCTGACAGTGATCATTCCGGCGGGAGCCGGGGTGACGCTGAGCGAGAGACTGACCGGGGCGGTGCCGGTGTTGCGGTAACCGATGACGCGGGTGAACGGGGTGTCGTCGGCGTGGGGCCAGCGCTGGACCGGGAAGTCGATCGCGGCGACGTCGGTGGCGACGGGCTGAGCGACGGCACGACCGACGTCGACCCGCCCGGCGCCCTGGTCATAGAGGCTGTCGGCGTCGGCCGGCTTGGCCGAGCCCATCAGGGCAGCCTTGAGCTGGGCACCGGACCAGTCGGGATGGCGCCCGGCGAGGATCGCGGCCGAGCCCGCCACGTGCGGCGTCGCCATCGACGTGCCCGACATGGGGGCGTAGCCGCCGCCGGGGGCGGCCGCCACGATGTCGACGCCTGGCGCGCTGATCTCGGGCTTGATGTGGTTGTCGCCGACGCGGGGGCCCCGGCTCGAGAAGTAGGCCCGCTGGTCGTCGGCGTCGACCGCGGCGACGGCGAGGGCGTCGTCAGCGGAGGCTGGCGTCGAGACCGACTTCGGCTTGCCTTCGTTGCCGGCGGCGACCACGAAGAGGGTGCCGTACCGGTGGCTGAGGTCCTGGACCGCGGTCTCCAGCGGGTCGAGAGCCGGCGTGTCCTTGTCGCCGAGGCTCAGGTTGATCACCCGGGCCTGCGGCGCGGCCCACTGCATGCCGGCGATGATGTCCGAGTCCTGGCACTCGGTGGTGGCGCAGACCTTGCCGACGACCAGCTTCGCGCCCGGCGCCACGCCGCGGTACCTGCCGCCGGAGGCGGCGCCACTGCCCATGATGGTCGACGCCACGTGGGTGCCGTGGCCGACCGTGTCGCCGGGGTCGTTGCCGCCGGTGAAGTCGTGGATCGCGGCGATGTGCCCGGCGAAGTCGGGGTGGCTGGCGTCGATGCCGGTGTCCAGCACCCCGACCGTCACGCCGTCGCCGTCGAAGCCCTCCTGCCAGGCCGCCGGGGCGCCGATCTGCGGCACGCTGCGATCGAGGGACACTCGTCGCTTGCCGTCCAGCCACACGTGGGTGATCCCGGCGGCGAGCGCGCGCGCCGACGACGTGCCGCGGGTGAGTGACGACCACAGCTCGGCCCGGTCGTCCAAGCCCGCCCGCACGGCCAGCGCGTGGGCGGCGGGCAGGTCGGCCCGCACCCGTGCGGCTCCGGCGACGGCGGCGGACCGCGCCTGCGCCGCCATGTTCTCCGGGTACGTGACCAGCAGCGGCAGCTCGGCCGTCCGGTCGTCGTAGCCGAACTCACCGAGCGCGGTGAGGTCGAACAGCCGCCGGTCGAGCCGCCCGTCGCGCAGCATCGGCATCGCGTCCACCGGGATGACGTACTGGTGGCCACCCTCCCGGCTGCTCACGAACCGCATGCCGGCCCGTCCCGGTCCCCGCTGGATCCGCGGAGGGCCGCCCGCGTCGAGCGAAACCCGGTCCCCGGTGATCAACGTGAAGGTGCCGCGCGGCCCGGAGACCGTTGCCGCCGGCTTCTCCTGCGCGTCCGCGGGGGAAGCCGTCAGGCCCGCTGCCGCCAGTGCGGTCGCGAGCACTCCGGCTGTCAGGGCGCGTCGTTGCCGTCGTCGCACATCGTCCTCTCCGCCACGGGCGTCTCCCGGGACGGCACGATGACGCCTGGCGCGGTCGACGGGTTGATCATTGGAGGTGTGACGGTCGCCACAATTGCGTACCGCGCGGGCGCGACCAGGTGTGCCGCCCGGTTACATGCGGCCGGTGACCACGGGACGAGACGTCGGAAAGCGCAGGTCAGATGCGTGACGCCGAGGAGTTCGACGCCCTCTACGCGGCCTGTGCCGGCCGGATCGTGGGTCACGTCTATGCCCTCACCGGCAACCGCAGCGAGGCGGAGGACGCCGTCGCCGAGGCCTTCACCCGGGCCTGGCAGCGCTGGCCGACCGTGCGGCAGGCGGACAGCCCGGAGGCATGGGTCCGCCGGGTCGCCTCCCGAACCGCGGTGAGCAGTTGGCGCAAGACGTTCAACCGGATGCGCGCGCACCGCCGGGCAGCCGTCGACCAGAGCGTGCCCGGACTCAACGAGGACCACGTCGCCCTGTTGCAGGCGCTGCAACGGCTGAGCGCCAACCAGCGCCGCGCCGTCGTGCTGCACCACCTGAACGATCTCAGCGTCGCCGAGGTGGCAGCCGAGATGCAGGCGCCCATCGGGACCGTCAAGACGTACCTCGCCCGCGGTCGGAGGGCCATGGCCGGGTTGCTGGACGAGGCGCGGCAGGAGGGAACCTCCCATGACTGATCCGCACCACGACGACCTGACGGCGGTCGCCGACGCGGTCCGGCGAGTCACGACGCTGCCCGCAGCGGAAACCCTGCGCCGCCGTGGCGAGCGGCGCCGGCGGCGCCGAACGGCCGTCTCCGGGGCGGGGCTGCTCCTGCTGGTCGTGACCGCTGGCGCCGCCCTCCTGCCGGCACGGCACCAGACGCCGGACCGGGGTGTCGGCCCTGCCGGCACCGTCGCGCCCTCGGTCGTCCCGTCCGTGACCGCCTCGGCGGGACCGCAGGAGATCCTCGGCGGCCGACGGCAGGTCCTGATCGTGGTGCCCGGCCTCGGTCGAGCACCACTGGCGATCGGCCGTGACGACGACCGGGTGCGGGCCACCACCGAGCAGGGCGTCGACGACCGGGCGCTGTGGGTCCTGCGCCCCGAGGGGGACAAGTTCCGGATCATGCTGGCCGCGGCGCGCGACGCCAGCCAGGTCTGCATGACCGTCGTGCACGACGCCGCGCCGGGCAGCGTTCGCGGCCGGGTGTGTGACACGACCGCGCAGACGCAGCTCTTCACGATCGAGCAGGTCGCCGACGGCAGTTACTCGATCTTTCAGGGCAAGCGCTACGTCCAGGTCGTCGACGGCACCAACGCCCTGGTCCCTGACCTGCCGGAGGCCCTGACCACGACGTACGAGTTCGAGGACCGCGGCAACCGTCGCGACTGAGCCCGCCGCCCTCGCCAGGACAGGCGGATCAGCCCGGGCGAAGGCTTCCTTCGTCGAGGTCCCCGACGAGCGCGTGCGGCGCACGCATGCGCCACGCGTCGGTCACTAGCTCCCGCAGGCGGTCGACTCCCACCTCCTCCAGGCACAGCAGCACCAGTGGCAGGCCGTCGTAGCCGGGCGCGGTGAAGAAGAGGTCGGGCTCCCCGAGCAGCAGAGCCTGCTTCTCGGCCTCATCGCCGACGAACAGCACCGCGATATCGGTTCGGATCACGCGTGGCTCACCCGGCCTGCGCTCGGGATAGGACCACACGAAACCCTTGCCGTCCACGCGGAAGTCGAAGCCCTCACTGTCGATCTCCACCGCCTGCGGCAGGGCCAGCGCCAGACGACGAACATCGTCGGCGTCAGCCACCGGAACCCCTCGCGAAGCGCAGAAACCCCATGTGCCCAGGCTACGCGCCGGCACCGCTTCATCTCCTGAAAGGTGAAGACGGACGGGCCGATCCGGATCAGACGTCCACTCGGGGTGCGTACCGGCACGAGGGCTTCCACCCCGGACCCCTCCGGGAAGGCTTGTGGCATCGTGGCACCGCACCCGGTGCCTCAACCAAGGAGATGGCTGTGCGTAAGCTCGTGTACTTCGTAGCCGCCACAGTGGACGGTTTCATCGCCGGACCCGACGGCGCGGACCCCACCGGCCCTGGCGGGTTCTGGCCCATTCCGGACGACTACCTGCGCCACCTCATCTCCAGGTATCCGGAGACCCTGCCGGGCCCGGCCCGGCAGGCGTTCGGCATCGACGCGGAGGGCTCGCGGTTCGACACCGTTCTGGAGGGGCGTCACTCGTACGACCTTGGGCTGAAGGCCGGCGTGACCGATGCCTACCCCCACCTGCGTCACCTGGTGTTCTCGCGGACCCTGGGCGAGAGCCCCGACCCGGCCGTCGAGGTCAGGTCCGGGGACCCGATCACCACGGTGCGCGAGCTCAAACGCTACGACGGCAAGGACATCTGGGTGATCGGCGGTGGCGCCCTGGCCGGCGCCCTGTATCCCGAGATCGATGAGCTGGTCGTCAAGCTGGCTCCGCTGACCATCGGCGCCGGCATCCCGCTGTTCGGCCGTGACGCGGTCTTCGCGCCGCGCACCTGGCAGCTGACCGACCACACCGTGCTGGACAGTGGCGCGCTCTTCCTGACCTACGGCCGCCACACGCCGGACAGGAGCTGACGGGACCGGCAGTGACGCGAGGGGTGAACGGCACCGCCGTCCCGGCAGGTGTGCTCGTAGCGGCGAACGGCACGCCGGGCGACCGCAACCAGGCTCGGCACCACCCTGCCCACCAGCAGGCGTGATCGGCGCACGCCTGCGGGTCCACGGCACCGCCCGGGGCATTCCGTGGGGCCACTCGCTCTGGAGTTGGAGGCGTAACGCCAGATGAACGGCCACCGATGACGTGGCGGCCCGGGCCTTTCCGTGCCGGCCACGACCGTCGTCCAACCGGACAGCGCATATACCATTGACCGGTATATGCTCCTCGGCATGACCGAGAGTCCGCTTCGGGAGCCCACGTTCCTGGTGCTCACCGCGTTGGCCGAGGCACCCAGGCACGGCTACGCCGTCATCGAGGACGTGCTGCGCATCTCCGACGGCCGGGTGCGACTGCGTGCCGGCACCCTCTACGCCGTTCTCGATCGGCTCCGCGCTGACGGCCTCATCGAGGTCGAACGCGAAGAGGTGGTGCAGTCGCGACTGCGCCGCTACTACCGACTCACCGCCCTGGGCGCACGTCGGCTCACCGACGAGGCGGCCCGCCTGCGACACAACGCGGACGCGGCTCGCGTACGGCTGCGCCGGGGCGGCCTGCTGACCGACGGAGGTGCGGCGTGAGCAGCGACGACCTGGAGCGCCGCTACCGGCGGCTGCTGGCCGTCTATCCGTGGGAGCACCGCCGGGCGTACGAGGACGAGATGCTGGCCGTGCTCGTCGCCGGGACGCGGCCGGGCCAACGGCGTCCCGCCCCGGGTGACGTGCTGAATCTGGTCGGTGCCGGGCTGCGGGCCCGACTGCGGGTGGGCGCACGGGGGTTCACCGAGTCGGCCTGGGCGGACGCGGCGGCGGTGACCGGCCTGCTGGTCGGGCTCGTCCTGCTCGCCCTCTCCGCCAAATCCCTGCTCGACCAGCTCATCCGGAACCCGGGTCTGCCGCCGGGGTTCGGGCCGGGCAGCACCGACCTCGTCGACTGGCTGCGGGTGGCCGGCTGGGCGATCGTCTGTACGGCCGCGCTGGCCGGGTGGCGCTGGTTGGCCGCCGGTCCGGCCTGGGCTGGCGTGATCGGCTGGGGGGTGCTGGTCGCACCGCACGCCAGCGACAACCTGACGTACGTGGTGGACACCATGCCGCAGTTCGCGCTCGCCGTGGTGGCGGCCGCCGCACTGACCGTGCCGACGCCGCGTCACCGGCTGCTCGCGCTGCTGGGCGTACGCCGGTTGGTGACGTTGCTGCTCGCGCCGGCCGCCGCGGTCGCGCTGCTGGAGGTCAACCGGGTGACCAGGCCCGGGTTCGACCCTGACGGCGGGGTCAGCTACCAGGTCTTCTACGGCCTCGAGGCCAGCAGTGAGCTGGTCCTCTGGCTCTACATCGCTGGTCTGGCGGCCGTCGCGCTGGCCATGCTGGTCGCGCTGGTCACGCTCGCCCCCGGGGTACGCCGGCGGATCGTCGTCATGCTCCTGCCGGTGGCCGCGCTCGCCCTGGTGATCGACAGCGCCCTCGCCGGCTGGGCCACCTCCACCATGCACATGGGACACACCATCCCCCTGGTGCCCGCGCAGTGGGCGATGCTGATTCTCGTCCCACCGGTGACGTTCCTGGCCGGGACCCTGCTCGTCCGTCGCCGAGAGGAGACACTACACATGGTCGCCATCGGCCGGGCCGCGGACCGCGAGCGGCCGGCGGGTCAGTGAGGCGTCACCTTCGCTGAGACTGCGCAGATCTTGGGAGAGCGGGCGGCATGAGTTTCCCCGGTAGGGGCAGCAGCGGTTTCAGTCGTCAGCGGCCACGATCTGGGCCAAGGTACGGCTCGTGCGGTCGACGAGTACGAACTCGTGGAAGTCGTTGTGCACACCGCCCCAGTCGTGGAAGGCGGCCGGACCTAGGTCGCGCAGCTGGTACACACGATCAGCGGCGTGCAACGGCTGGTACACCGCACGCTGTAGCTCAGGCCGCACACGCCCGGGTACGGGAGCGAACTGCTCGGCCCACGATCGCAGGCACCGCTCGGCGATCCCGGCCTCGATCAGGTCGTAGCAGTCGGGTGTGATCTGGTCACGCCAGTACGGGCCGTGTCGTTCCGGGTCCCCGCCGGGCCCGGGCCCGGTGGCGTAGTTGTCGCCGAACGAGTCGTGGCCGGTCAACGCCGCTAGAAGGGCAACGTCGGGCTCGTCGGTCGCTGGCAACCCGAAGCGGTTGATGTGCACCCACTGGAACGTCTGATTGGCGAAGTTGATGAAGAGGTGACCGGTGTACGTGAGTTGGACTGTCATCGGGAACCTCGGCCAGTGGCGGACGCACCCCCGTCCGGTGCGGCCGGTCGGCCACCCTCTTCGAGGTGGCCCTGCCGTTCGATGTCCCGCACCCACCGCTCAGTCAGCGCCAAAGCGGCGGCGCGGCCCGTCACCCGTCGCCGATGCGACCGGTCGCCGCGCTGGTCATCCCTCGCGACCAGGGATGAATCAAGTGGGTAGGCCACAACCGGCCAACGGCTGGAGACCGCTCGATACGGCCAGACGACCGAGGTGGCCAGCAGCGCGGCGAGCCAGTTGAGCAGGTAGCCCAGGCCCAGCAAGAGGATGACGGCGACGACGATCATCTCGAACGGTCCGCCGTCTCCGCCGCCAAGCCATTCCGGCCGAGGAAAGCGGGGACGCCAAGCGAGGCGGCGGCGACCCACCCGCCATGCGCGCAGGTGACCGGACTCGTCCCGCCACAGCGCCAACATGACCGCCATGGTGGCGTACACCCCTCGGCCCGGCAACCCGCCAGCACCGACCTGCGGCGACGCTAGTCGTCGGCAACCGCCACCGGTTCTGAGCCGATACAGCGCAGCTTCAGCTCGTACTCGCCGGCCGGCCCCTCGAACTTGACCTCGACGTCGTCGTCCGGGCCCCGGTCCACGTCACGGACCCGGTAGCCCTGCGCAGGCGCCCAGGAGACGAGACGTACGCCGCCGGCACCGCACTCGGCCACGGCCGTGCCGCCGCCGGTGGCGAACCCCCGGCGGACCCCGGAGCTGGCGGTCGGCGCGGCGGGGCCGGCGGTCGGCGCGGCGGGGCCGGCGGTCGGCGCGGTGCCCGTCGTGCCGGCGGGCACCGGCTCCGGCGAGGCGAGCGCCCGTTCGATCTCCGCCTCGCTGCGCACCCCGCCCGGGGTGCCGGTGATGCTCTCACCCACCAGCCGGATCGCGCCCAACCCGATCAGGGTGGCCACGGCGGCGGTGGCCACCCACCCGGTGGCGACGAGGATCGAACGACGGCCCATCCCCTGACTATCCCCGATCCATGGTTGTCGTCGGCATATCCGGAGGCTAAGGCACGGTTAACGTGCGCCTCGCTTCCAGCCGCAGCGGCTAGCCTGCCAGCTGTGGCCCGCCTGCTGCTCATCGAGGACGACCTGACGATCCGTACGCCGCTGATCCGCGCGTTGCGGGAACGCGGCCACGCGGTGGCCGCCGCCTCGACCGCGATGGCCGGGCTCCGCGACGCGCTCGAGGACCGACCCGATCTCGTCGTGCTCGACCTGGGGCTGCCCGACCTGGACGGACGCGAGCTGCTGCGGATGCTGCGCGCGGTCAGCTCGGTGCCGGTCATCGTGGCCACCGCCCGCGACGACGAGGCCGAGATCGTTCGGGTCCTCGACGCGGGAGCCGACGACTACCTGGTCAAGCCGTTCACCGCGGCGCAGCTCGACGCCCGGGCCCGGGCGGTGCTGCGCCGGGGGCCTTCCGGCGCCGACGCGCAGGACTCGTCGCTCGTCGTCGGCGGGCTGCGGGTCGACCCCCGGGCCCGACAGGTCACCCTGGACGGGGTGGCGGTCGAGCTGACGCCCCGCGAGTTCGATCTGCTGCACCATCTCGCCGGCCGGCCCGGTCAGGTGGTCACCAAGCGCGAGCTGCTCACCGAGGTCTGGCAGATCCCGTACGGCGGTGCCGACAAGACCGTCGACGTGCACCTGTCCTGGTTGCGCCGCAAATTGGGTGAGAGCGCTCTGGAACCCCGCTACCTGCACACCGTGCGCGGTGTCGGGGTGCGGCTGGAGGCGCCGGGGGCGCAGCGGTGAGGGCGCGGCTCGCGCTGCTGGTCGCCGCGGTCAGCGTCCTCACCCTGATCGCGTTCCTCGTGCCACTCGCGTTGCTGGTCCGCACCGTCGCCGAGGACCGGGCCACGGTCCGGGCCACCGCCGACGCGCAGAGCCTGGTGCCGGTGGTCGGCACCGCCGACGCGACGACCATCCGGCTCACCGTCGAGCAACTCGCCGCGGAGTCCGGTCGACCGGTGAGCGTCTTCCTGCCGGACGGCACGGTGCTCGGCGCCCAGGCACCCCGTACGCCCGCGGTGGCCCTGGCGGCACGCGGGCAGAGCCTCACCGGGGAGTCGGCGGCCGGCCGGGAGGTGGTCATCGCGGTGCAGGGCGGCGCGGACGGCACCGGTGTGATCCGGATCGTGGTCCCCCGGGACGAGCTGACCGCCGGGGTGACCCGGGCCTGGCTGGTGCTGGCCCTGCTCGGAGTGGTGCTGGTGGTGATCGGGCTGGTGGTCGCGGACCGGCTGGCGCGCACCCTGGTCCGGCCGATCAGCGACCTCTCCGCGGTCTCCAACCGGCTGGCGAACGCCGAGCTGGACGCCCGGGTCGTGCCGGCCGGCCCGGCGGAGCTGCGGGAGGTGGCCGGCGCGCTCAACCACCTGGCCGGCCGGATCCAGGTGCTCCTGCTCCAAGAGCGGGAGCAGGTCGCCGACCTGTCACACCGGCTGCGTACGCCGTTGACGGCGCTGCGGCTGGAGGCGGAGTCGCTGCGCGACCCGGACGACGCAGCCCGGATCACCGCTGCCGCTGACGGGCTCGAACGGGCGGTCACCGGGCTGATCCGGCAGGCCCGCTGGCGCCGGTCACCGGCGACGGAAACGGCTGCCTCGGACGCCGCGACGATCGTCGGTGACCGGGTCGCGTTCTGGTCGGTGCTGGCCGAGGACACCGGCCGGACCGTCACCCTCGACCTGGCACCCGGCCCGCTTCCCGTCGGTGTGCCCGCCGACGACCTGGCGGCGGCCGTGGACGCCCTGCTGGGCAACGTTTTCGCGCACACCCCCGACGGCACGCCCTTCGCCGTCCGGCTCGCCCGGGACGAGGGCCAGGTGCTGCTCACCATCACCGACGAGGGCCCGGGGATGCCGGCCGGGGCGGTCCGGCGGGGTGCCAGCCCGGCCGGGTCGACCGGCCTCGGGCTGGACATCGCCCGGCGCGCCGCGCAGGCCGGCGGCGGTCGGCTGGAGCTGGTCGCCGGTCCGGGAGGCGGGGCACAGGTGCTGCTCCGGCTCGGGCCGCCGTCGCCGGAGCGACCGGCGGTGGACGGCGGGCCCAGGTCCGCCGGGAACGGCTTAACCCGGCCTTAGCGTCCGGACAGCGCGGCGCTATCCCAATTCAGCCGATCCTCGGAGTCGACAACCGAGGAAAGGTGGACATCATGATGAAGCGCAGCTCTCTGCTCCTGGCGTCGGTCGGCGGAGCGGCGGTGCTGGCCGTGGCCGGAGTCGCCGTCGGCGTCAGCGCCGCCGGCGACTCGCGGGCCACCGGCACGGCACTCGCCGCCGCCGTCGACCCGACGGCCACGGACGCGCCGGACGACAGCGCCACCAGCTCCGCGCCGGGGACCAGCGGCACGCCGTCGAGCGGCGCGCCCCCCAGCGGTACGCCGTCGAGTAGCAGCCCGTCGAGCGGCGGCCCCAGCGGAGCCGTCGACCAGCAGCGGGCCGGCGAGATCGCGCTCGCCAGGGCCGGCGGCGGTCAGATCGTCGAGGTCGAGGCCGAGCAGGAGCACGGCCGACCGGTCTGGAGCGTCGAGATCGTCGCGGGCGACACCGAGCACGAGGTCGACGTCGACCGGGACAACGGCACGGTGCTCAAGGCCGAGCAGGAGCCGGTCGACGACGACGACCGGGACGACGACGGCGACGACCGGGACGACGATGACGACGATGACGACGATGACGACGATGACGACGACAAGTCCGGCGACGACGACTGACGCCCAGTTTGCCGCCGCCCACCACGGGCTCACCGTGGCGGGCGGCGGTACGACGTCGTTCCTCAGACGGCCGCGACGCGCTCCTCCTGGACCACCGGCTCGTCCTGGTCGAACTGGGTGCGGTACAGATCCTGGTACCGGCCACCGGCGGCGAGCAGCTCGCTGTGTCGCCCGCGTTCGACGACGCGTCCGTCCTCGATGACGAGGATCTGGTCGGCCGCCCGGATGGTGGACAGCCGGTGCGCGATGACCACACTGGTCCGGCCGGTCAGGGCCTCGGCGAGGGCGTCCTGTACGGCGGCTTCCGACGTGGAGTCCAGATGCGCCGTGGCCTCGTCGAGGATGACCACACGGGGACGGGCCAGCAGTAGCCGCGCGATGGTGAGGCGTTGCCGTTCCCCGCCCGACAGGCGGTACCCCCGTTCACCGACGACGGTGTCGAGCCCATCGGGAAGTGAGCGGATCAGGGTGTCGAGCCGGGCCCGTCGCAGTACGTCCCACATCTCCTCCTCGGTCGCATCCGGCCGGGCGAACACCAGGTTGGCGCGGATGCTCTCGTGGAACAGGTGCCCGTCCTGGGTCACCACGCCGAGCGCCGTTCGGATCGACTCGGCCGACAGGTCGCGTACGTCGACGTCGGCGAGCTTCACCGCGCCACCCTCGACGTCGTACAGGCGCGGCACGAGTTGGGCGATCGTCGACTTGCCCGCCCCGGACGAGCCGACGAGGGCGACCATCTGCCCCCGCTTCGGCGCGGAACGACACGCCGTGCAGCACCTCCTCGCCGCCGCGCGTATCGAGCTTCGTCACGTCCTCAAGGGACGCGAGCGACACCTTGTCGGCCGACGGGTAGCCGAACCGTACCGCGTCGAACTCCACCGCGACCGGTCCGTCAGGGAGCGGCCGGGCATCGGCCTTGTCGAGGATCAGTGGCTTGAGGTCGAGGATCTCGAACACCCGCTCGAAGCTCACGAGCGCGCTCATCACCTCGACCCGGGCGCTGGCCAGCGACGTCAACGGCGCGTACAGGCGCGACAGCAGCAGCGCGAGCGCGACCACGGTGCCGGCGTCGAGGCTGCCCCGCAGGGCGTAGAGACCGCCCAACCCGTAGACCAGGGCCAGCGCCAGCGAGCCGACAACGGTGAGCGCGGTGATGAAGACCCACTGGAGCATGGCGGTGCGAATGCCGATGTCACGCACACGGCGCGCCCGCGCCGCGAACTCGGCCGACTCCTCGGCCGGACGTCCGTAGAGCTTGACCAGTGTCGCGCCGGGTGCCGAGAAGCGCTCGGTCATCCGGGTGCTCATGGCCGCGTTGTGCTCGGCCGCTTCCCGCTGCAACCGGGCGAGCCGCGACCCCATCCGCCGGGCCGGGAGGACGAAGATGGGCAGCAGTACGAGCGCCAGCAGGGTGATCTGCCACGAGAAGCTGAGCATCACCGCCAGGGTCAGGACCAGTGTGACGGCGTTGCCGACCACACCCGACAAGGTGTCGCTGAATGCCCGCTGCGCGCCGATCACATCGTTGTTCAAACGGCTGACCAGCGCACCGGTACGGGTCCGGGTGAAGAACGCCACCGGCATGCGCTGGACGTGGTCGAAGACGGCCGTCCGCAACTGGACGATCAGTCCCTCACCGATGCTGGCGGACAGGAACCGCGTCACCAGACCCAGGCCGGCTTCGGCCAGCGCGATCACGGCGATCAGCACCGCCAACCGGATCACGACACCGCTGTCGGCGCCGTCGACGATCGCGTCCACCACCCGACCGGCGAGGACCGGTGCCGCCACCGTGAGGACCGCCGTCACCACGCTCAACAGCAGGAACCTGATGATCAGGGCACGGTGCGGCCGCGCGAACCGCGCGATGCGCTTCAGGGTCGCCCGGGACAGTGGTCGTTCGTCCTGCGCGTTCATCGCGTGGTGCAGGGACGTCCACGCGGTAACTTCCATGCTCATGCCGTACCTCCGCGAAGCAGGCTAGAACCTCGTGTGAGGTTGAGGTCAAGCCGCCGCGCGGAAGGCATAGGCGGTGCGGTCCCGGGTAGCTGCGATCCATGGCGCGGTACACGAAGCCCGAACTCAGAGAGCAGATCAAGGAAGAGATCAAGGCTTCCGACAAGGGCGGCAGACCGGGGCAGTGGTCGGCACGGAAGTCACAACTGGTCACTCAGGAGTACAAGCGGCGCGGCGGGGGATTCCTGGGCCCCAAGGACGAGCGGCAGAAGTCCCTGCAACGGTGGGGCGCGGAGGACTGGCAGACCAAAGAGGGTGACACCCGGGCCCGGCACGGCGACACAACCAGTCGCTACCTGCCGAAGAAGGCCTGGGAGGAGCTGTCGGAGGAAGAGAAGCGCGCCACCGACACCAAGAAGCGGAGGGCGTCGCGAACCGGCAGGCAGTTCGTGGCCAACACGAGGCCGGCCAGTCGAGCCCGCCGGGACGCCACGACGGCCGGACGGATGTCGGAGATGTCGGTCGCCGAAGCGGCCAAGCTGGTCCGGGGCCTCGACACGCGCCAGCTCAGGGCCGCCCTGCGGAGCGAGCGCGGCGGAAAGGCCCGCAAGACGCTCATCCAGCGACTCGAGGCGGAGCTCAGCCGCCGCTGACCCGTTACAGGTCGGCCTGTGTGGTCAGGATCTGCCGGAGGTGGGTCTTGGGCCTGGAGCCCACGGTCGAGCCGACGACCTCGCCCCGGCGGAACACCAGCAGCGTCGGCAGAGACATGACGCCGTAGCGCCGGGTGGCCGCCGGGTTCTCGTCGGAGTTGAGCTTGGCCACGACCGTCCGGTCGCCGAACTCGCCGGCCAGCTCGGCGAGGCTCTTCTCGATCGCCTTGCAGGGCGGGCACCACTCCGCCCAGAAGTCGACCACCACGGGCCGGTCGCTGGCCAGCACCAAATCGGCGAACGTGTCGTCGGTGACGGTGACTAGCGAGCCAACTGCCGTTTCCTGGGGCATGTTTCCTCCCGGTGCGCGATGGCGTGGGTGAGCTGGGCGTGGAGTTGCTGGCGAACGGCGCCGAGCCGGTCGATGTAGGCGTCGACCTCGGCGAGCTTGCGTCGCAGCACCAGCACCGAGTCCGGGCAGACATCGCCGGACGTGTTGCCCGCCCGGAGGCAGGCGACGAACGGGCGGACGTCATCGAGGCCGAAGCCGACGTCGAGCAGTGCCCGGATCTCCCGTACGACCCGGAGCTCCGCCTCCTCGTAGACGCGGTAGCCGTTGGCCGAGCGTTGGGCGCGGACCAGCCCGTGCGCCTCGTAGTAGCGCAGGGCACGCGTGCTCGTGCCGGCCCGCTCAGCCAACTCACCGATCAGCATCCGACCCCCTCCGCCAGCCCGTCGCGACCACGCTAAACCTTGTCGCCGGCGTCAAGGCAAGGGCGCCTAGCCGATGCGGAACTGCTCCCCGTAGACGGCGAACACCAGCGGCGTGTTCAGGTCGACGTTGCCGTTGTTGAGGAACACCCGCTGGGCCGTGTCGACGCGGGACGTGTCCGAGTGGGCCGCCTCCTTCTTCATCTCGATGACCCGCTCGTCGAGGAAGGCGTTGAGCCAGGTCCGCTCGTCGCCGCCCTGCGCCGGGGGCTTCGCCCGGGCGAGGGCACGGTTGCGGATCGCCCGGATGCCCTCGTACCCGTGCATCACCGCCGCGTCGTAGTACGCGAACTGGCCGAGCGCCCGGACCTGGTCGGTCTTGCCGTCGCGTACCGAAGGGTTGAAGTACACCCGGTCCCGCTCGGCCTCCTGCGCGGCCCGGAAGACCGGGTCGGTGGCCGCGGCCCGCCAGTCGCGGGGGAAGCTGGGGTCGAGACCGGCGTGCGAGTCGGTGCCGTTGACGGCACGCAGCGCCGGTAGGTACGACGCCAGCACGTTGCCTGGCTTGGTGCGCGTGTACGCCTCGACAAGTTCGAGCATGTCGCCGGTGCCGGAACAGAACCCGATGATGCCGGCGGTGTAGCCCCGCCCGTCGCCGATGTCCTCGATGTAGGAGAACTGCGCGCGCCAGTCGAGCGAGGAGTTCTCCGCCGCCGACACGAGCTGCATGGCGACGTCCTTCTTCGCCGGGTCGTCGAGGTTGCGCACCGTCGGGGTGGTGGGGGGCGGGGTCCCACCGCCGGGCAGGGTCCACCGCTGGTTGGTGCCGCCCGAGCAGCTCCAAATCTGCAACCGGGTGCCGTTGGCCGTGCTTCGGTCCGTGACGTCGAGGCACTTGCCCGAGCCGCCGTTGACCAGTGCGCCGTTGCTGGCCGTCCACTTCTGAGCGCCGGTGCTGTTGCAGTCGTACAGCTGCACCTTGGCACCGTCAGCGGTCGACGCGGCGGTGACGTCCAGGCACTTGCCGAGTGCCCGGATCGAGCCGTCGGCGTTGCCGACCGTCCACGTCTGGGCCGCGCTGCCGTTGCAGTCGTAGAGCTGGACGGGCGTGCCGTTGGCCGGGCTGGCCCCGGCCACGTCGACGCACTTGCCGCCGAGGCCGGTGATCGGGCCGGCGGCCGCCGCGCTGGCCGACGGCAGGCCGTACCCGAGGGCCGCGGTGCCAACCAGCAGCGCGCCCACGACGTACGCGGCTGACCTCTTGCGAAGCATGGTGCTCCTCGGGGAAGGGGCGGCGTGCCGCCTGCGGGTCGGTGGCCCCCGTGCGGCGGATCGACCCCGAGGGCGCCGCGAGCATCAGGAAACTCTCTTAACAAATAGCAGCGCGTCGATGTGCTGTCAATCGGTGGTGGTCCACCGCAGGAGTGGCGGGTCGCGGTCGGTCGGCGCGGCTTCGGGCGCCCGGGCGGGCCGTCAGCTGATCCGCAGGCTCGCGATGAGGTTGTCGCGCAGGTGGAAGGTCATCGGGCCGGTGCCGTTGTAGCCGTTGCCGGTCACCGTGAGGGTGACGACGTAGCTGTCGGGATCGGAGCCGGGCTCGATCGCGACGACCTCGAAGTGCGATTGCTTGCCGATGTTGTCGGTGCGGTCCCAGTCGCGTACGCCGTCGCGGCCCCGATACTCGCGGCCCCAGTCGTTGAGGTAGGCGTCGTCGGTGAAGGCGGCGGCGAAGGCCTCCGAGTCGCCAGTGTTGGTCGCGTCGATGAAGGCGCGGATGGCGGCTGGGGTGTCCGTGGTGGTCATGAGTCGATCTTTCGTCGGTTGAGAAAAGCCTGGTGGCGAGCGTAGAACAACCGCTCCTGCTACGCGGGCGCGACGCGCCGCAGATCGTCTGTTCGCCAACTCATGTTGCAGCCAACACATTGGTCCGGATCCGGAATGTGCGGGCGGGCAAATAAGTTGTGGATCAACAGAAAGTTGGCGACCAACGAGAAGCAGATTGGTGGGTACGGCAATGCCCGATTACGGACATGACCTCCTGTTCGGGACGTTCCTTGCGCCAAGCGTGCACGACCCGGACCGGGTTGTGGCGTTGGCTGAGCTGACCGAGGCGACGGGGCTGGACCTCGCCACCTTTCAGGACCATCCCTACAACGCCGAGTACCTCGACACCTGGACTCTGCTGAGCTGGGTGGCCGCCCGTACCGAGCGGCTACGGATCTCGGGGAACGTCCTGAGCCTGCCGCTGCGCCCGCCGGCCGTCCTGGCCCGGGCCGCGGCGAGCCTGGACCGGCTGTCGCACGGCCGGTTCGAACTCGGCCTTGGCGCCGGCGCCTTCTGGGACGGGGTCGAGGGGATGGGCGCGCGTCGGCTGACCGCCGGGCAGGGCGTCGACGCGCTGCGCGAGGCGATGGACGTCCTGCGCGGCGTCTGGGACGACAGCGCCGCCGGGCCGCTCCAGCGCGAGGGAAAGTACTACCCGATTCCGGGCATGCGGCGCGGCCCGGCACCGGAACACGACATCAAAATCTGGCTCGGCGCCTACCAGCCTCGGATGCTGGCGTTGACCGGTCAGAAGGCCGACGGATGGTTGCCGACGCAGGAGTACCTCCGGTCGCCGGACCGGGCCACCGCCAACCGACTCATCGACGAGGCGGCGGTGGCGGCCGGACGCGACCCGCGACAGATCCGCCGGCTGCTCAACGTGTTCACGGTCGACGTGTCGTCGCGTAGTCGCGGCTTCCTCCAGGGGCCGGCCGAGCAGTGGGTCGACCAGCTCCTCCCGCTGGTCCTCGACGAGGGGTTCAGCACCTTCCTCATCGGCCGCGACGATCCACGCCTCATCCAGGTCTTCGGGCAGGAGATCGCCCCCGCGCTGCGGGAGGCCGTTGCCAAGGCGCGCTCGGGAAGCGCGACCACGACCGGCCGGGTCCGGTCGAGCGTCGCCCTGGCCAAGCGCCAGCCCGGCGTCGACTACGACGCCCTGCCCGCGTCGCTGGCCACCAGGGCCGTCGAGCCCGGCGACCCGGAGTACGAGCGGGTGCGCCACAGCCACAGCTGGCAGGGCTCACCGGCCCTGGTGATCCGCCCCCGGGACGCCGCCGAGGTGATCGACGCCGTGACCTACGCGCGGACGCAGCAGCTTCCGCTCGCCGTACGCAGCGGTGGGCACGGCATCAGCGGCCGGTCGACGAACGACGGTGGGGTCGTCATCGACATGTCCACGATGGACAAGGTCGAGGTGCTCGACCGGTCCACCCGCCGGATCCGCCTCGAGCCGGGAGCCCGCTGGGGACACGTCGCCCAGGCGCTCGCCCCGTACGGGCTGGCGATGAGCTCGGGGGACTACGGCGACGTGGGCGTCGGTGGCCTCGCCACCGCCGCCGGCGTCGGATACCTGGTGCGCAAGTACGGCCTGACCATCGACCACATCGTCGCCGCCGAGATCGTCACCGCGGACGGCAGCCTGCTGCGGGTGGACGCACATCATCACCCCGACCTGTTCTGGGCTATCCGCGGTGCGGGCGGCAACTTCGGGGTCGTCACCGCCCTCGAACTGGAGGCGTACGAGGTCGACAAGGTCGTGTTCGCCCGGCTCGTGGTCGACGCGAGCGACACCGCCGACCTGCTAGGTCGTTGGGGGCGGCTCGTCGAGGACGCGCCGCGGGAGTTGACCAGCTTCCTCTCGCTGTTCCCCGCACGCCGAGGCGACCCACCGATGGCCCAGGTCACCCTGGTGTACGCCGGAGACGACATCGAAGCGGCGCAGTCCGCCCTGAGCCCGTTCCTGGAGATCGGGCCCATCCTCGATCAGCAGGCCCAGCTCGCGCCGTATCCGGCGCTCGTCGCGCCGCCCGGCAACCAGCATCGGGGCCAGGGACTGTCGGACAGCCACAGCGGCCTGCTGCACCACATCACGCCGCAGGCCGCGGAGGTCATGGCGACGATGATCCGCTCCGGTGACGTGATGGTCATGCAGTTCCGTTCCGTCGGGGGAGCGGTCAACGACATCGCCGGCGAAGCCACCGCGTACGCGCACCGGGATCAGAACTTCTCCGTGCTCGCCGCCACCGTCCCGGACCGCAGGCTCCGGCTCGACAAGCTCTGGGCCGATCTGTACGAGCACCTCGACGGCATGTACCTCAGCTTCGAATCCGACACCAGCCCGGAGCGGCTCCTGGACGCCTTCCCCGAGCCCACCCTCAGTCGGCTGCGCGCCGTCAAGGCGGCGTACGACCCGGACAACGTCTTCAACCGCAACTTCCCCATCCCGCCGGCGCTTGCCGAGCAGGCCGGAGAGGGGACCGACGATGGCGCCTGAGATCGGTCGGGTCCGCGTCAGCGCGGGGGCTGATCCGTCGGGCTGATGACGCTGCTCACCGCGGCGCAGGGGTCGGTGCCGGGTGCGGCGGCCTGGATCGCCTCGGCGGCGCGGTCGGCGAAGTCGCGGAAGGTGGCACGCTGCTCCTCGGGCAGCCCGGCCAGCACGTGGTCCTCGGCGTGCGCGACCCGCTTCTCGGCGTCGGCGAGTGCCAGCCTCCCGCGCTCGGTGGCCACGATCCTGCGGGCACGGCGGTCGCGCGGGTCCAGTTGTCGCTCGATGAGGCCGGCGTTCTCCAGGTCGTCGATCACGTACGTCAGGACACTGCGGTCGATCACGAGCCGGGAGGCCAGGGCCGCCTGTGTCGGCACCTCTTCGTGGACGACCACGGCCAGGATGTGGTAGCCGCGGCTGCCGTGGGGCAGGTCCTTCAGCGCCTCCTCGACGTACTCGTGCCAGCGACGCAGCACCATGCCCAGAGACCACCCGAAGTTCGAACCGCGCTGGCGGTCAGCTGGCAGCTCGCACGGGTCGATGTCGGACATGTACCCAGCCTAGCAGCGGTGTGTTGATCGCTCTATCTGTTGTTCCGACAACCATTTGCTGGGCATGCTTCAGGCGGCAACGGGTCAGCGCAGTCCGGCGAAGAGGTCGTCCTCGGGTACCGGTGCGCCGGTCGTGTCACGGACCCGGACGTAGGTCTCCATGCCCATCAGCTCGGTGAACCGCTCCCTGCCCAGTTGCAGGAAGAAGATGGTCTCGCTCTGACTGGCATGCGCGGCCAACGCGTCGAACTTCTGCTCGCCGTAGCTCCTGGTGTCCACCCAGGTGGTGATCTCGTCGTCGGGCAGGCCGAGCTCCGGCTCCGGTGCGCCCGACGACGCGTCCGGCTCGGCCCACTCGACGCCGAGCTCCTGCATGACCCGGCCGAACTCCGCGAAAGCCGTACGAGGCACCGTGGTCCAGTACACCTTCGCGGGGACGTCCGTCTTCGCGACAGCGGCCATGGTGATGCGGTGGGCCTGGATGTGGTCCGGGTGGCCGTAGAAGCCGTTCTCGTCGTAGGTGACGACGACGTCCGGCCGGTACTGGCGGATCAACTCCGCCAGCCGGTCCGCGGCCTCGTCGACCGGCGTGGTCCAGAACGCGCCGGGCAGGTCGTTCGTCGCCCAGCCCATCATCCCGGAATCGGCATAGCCGAGCGTCTCCAGGTGGGTCACCTTCAACGCCGCGCAGCTGACCTCCAACTCGGCCTGGCGCAGCGCCACGACCGCAGCCGGGTCGTGCGCCGGGTCGCCGGGCTTGACGCCGCCGGGGCCGTCGCCACATCGCCCGTCGGTGCAGGTCACGAGCACGGTCGTGATCCCCTCCGCCGCGTAGCGCGCAAGGACACCACCGGTGCTCGTCGCCTCGTCGTCGGGGTGCGCGTGCACCGCCATCAAGGTCAGAGATCGCTCAGCCATGCCATCACCCTACGAGGGTCGCCGCGACCGCCTGCGCCTGCACACGTAAGTCGGGCTTTCCGTGGATACGTGCGGCGGCGCATCCTACCCACTCAGTCGTCGGCCACCCCGACCTTGCGGAACCCGCCATCGTGGCCGTCGCGCGGCCCTACGATTCGTGCTTGTCCGGCACCCCCGAAGCGTAGTTCTACATCGATGAGACGCGATGGAAGGGGCCAGTGCGATGGCTGTGTTGGACGACGTGCGACAGATCGACGCCGGTGTCCTGAACATCGGATACGTCGATGCCGGTCCGGCGGACGGCGCCGCCGTGATTCTCCTGCACGGCTGGCCGTACGACATCCACAGCTTCGTCGACGTCGTGCCCCTGCTGACTGACGCCGGCTGCCGGGTCATCGTGCCGTACGTCCGCGGCTACGGCACGACCCGATTCCAGTCCGATGAGTCCATCCGCAACGGCCAGCCGTCGGCCATGGCCGTCGACGTGGTCGAGCTGATGGGCGCCCTCGACATCGATACCGCGAAGCTGGCCGGGTTCGACTGGGGTGCGCGTACGGCCGACATCGTGGCCGCGCTGTGGCCCGAGCGCTGTCGCGGTCTGGTGTCGGTGAGCGGCTACCTGATCGACAGCCAGGAGTCGGGGAGACATCCGTTGCCCCCGAAGGCCGAAATCGCCTGGTGGTACCAGTTCTACTTCGCCACCGACCGCGGCCGGGAAGGGTACGACAAGAACCGGTACGACTTCGCCAGGCTGATCTGGCGCACGGCCTCCCCGCAGTGGGCGTTCGACGACGCGACGTTCGGCCGCAGCGCGGCCGCGTTGGACAACCCCGATCACGTCGACATCGTGATCCACAACTACCGGTGGCGGCTCGGCCTCGCCGCGGGCGAGCCACAGTACGCCGAGTTGGAGGCGCGACTGGCGGAGAAGCCGAAGATCAGGGTGCCCGCCATCACCCTCGAAGGCGATGCCAATGGCGCGCCGCACCTGGAGCCGAGCGTCTACGGCAAGCAGTTCGCCGGGCGGTACGAACACCGGACCATCGGCGGGGGTGTCGGGCACAACCTGCCGCAGGAGGCCCCTCGGGCGTTCGCCGACGCGGTGTTGCAGGTCTGAACTCGTCGCTGGTGCGAACGGACCTCGTCATCGTTGCCGCGAGCGCTGTCCGGGGGTGTCGTGTCCCGATGGCTCCGGGCCTTCGACGCGGGTGGGGTTGCCGCGTACGAGCTCGTCGTGGACGCGCCAGCGGGCGGTGGTGACGGCGCGACGGGCCGCCTCGTCGCCGCGCTCGATGCGCTGCCGCAGCAGGCGCAGGGCGATGCGCCGGTTGAGGCTGAACTGCCGCTCGTCGTCCACCACGACCACGATGCCCGAGGGGCGGTGCGTCGCCCGTACCGCCGTGCTCGCCTTGTTTCGGTGCTGCCCTCCGGGCCCGCCGGTACGGCAGGCGAGGATGTCGACATCCGCCTCCGCGAACGCCGTGGGCGGGGTGTCGAGCTGGGGCTGTTGCGCGATCACGTACCAGTTCTTTCGGCCGGCGCTCGCCCGGTAGGGACTGGGCGCCTGCCAGCACAGGGTTCCGGTCCACGAGGAGGTGAACGCCTCGGCTGCGGCTCCGGAGACCTGGATCAGGACCGATCGGTAGGTGCCCGGCCGGTCGCCGGGTACGGCCCGGACCCTCCGGACCGTCAGGCCCTGCCGGGTGGCCTCGCCCTCCAAGCGGCGCAGCAGGTGGGCCAGCGCCCAGGCACACTCCTGCGGGCCACGCCCGGCCGACAACAACAGGTGGACGCTCACACCCGGCCTCGCTTGCGGCGCTGGTCACGGCGGTCCGGTCGGTGCGTCGGCCCCAGATCCGGCGTCTTGTACGTGACCAGGGGAGTGGTGGTGGCCACCGGCGTGGCCAGGTGGTGGTCGACGAGGTCCGCGATCACCTGTTCGATGCGCTTGTACGCCGTGGGCGCCTCCTCGAAGAGCAGCTGACGATCGCCGCACACCACCAGCGACCCCACCGCAGTGCGGCGCAGCTCGTCGACGGTGTGCTTGGCCCGGCCCCGGCGCAGGGCGTCGGCGCGCGACATCTTGCGGCCCGCGCCGTGCGCGACGGAGTGGTTGGCGTCCGGCCCGGCGTGGGCGGCCACGAGGTAGGACGAGGTGCCCCGGGTACCGGCGATGAGCACGTCGCGGCCGTCGCCCGGTGCCGCCCCCTTGCGGTGCAGGTAGACCCCGTCGTGAACCTCGACCAGATTGTGGCACTGATCGACGAACGGTTCGCTGGGCTCGGCCCCCAGGGCGTACGCGACCCGGGCGGCCATCAACCGTCGGTTGAGCGATCCCCAGCGCACCGCGTCGTCATGCATCGCCAGGTAGGCGGCCGGATCGGAGACGGGGCCCGCGCCATGGACCTCGGTGTGCGCTCGCAGGATCCGCTCGCCCAGGCCCCGCGAACCACTGTGGACGATGAGCACGAGGTCGCCGGCGTCGAGCCCGAGGCGGGCCGCGTGACCGGAGTCGCAGACGGTGTCGACGCGCGCGAGTTCGACGAAGTGGTTGCCCCGGCCGACCGTTCCGAGGCCCTCCAGGTGGCCGGCCGGAATCTCGCAGTGCACGACGGCCCAGGCGGGGTCGTTGGCGTCCCGCTCGGGATCCAGCGCACGGTCGAGGTCGGGGAACCGCGCGGCGAGCCGCTCGGGTACGACGCGCTTGAGCCGGATGGGGAACACGGCGATGCCGCACCCGATGTCGGAGCCCACCAGGAACGGATACAACACGGTCGACGCCATGGCAGCGCCGATGGGTGCACCCTTGCCCGGGTGCAGGTCCGGCATGGCGGCAACGTGGATCATGCCGTCGAGGGCGGCCACCTGCTGGCACTGGTCGAGGGCATCGGACTCGATCCAGCTCGCGGGGGAGGCGAACACCGAGACGGTCGCCGGGGTGGACGGGGGCAGGGACTCCCGACGGGAGTGGGGCTGGGACAAGGACGCTCACTTCTCACGAAAACGCAGGGACGGACGGCAGCACGGCACCGGGGTGGCGTCGCCGGTGGCGCGGAGCGGGTTTGAAATCCGTCAGTACGTCATGGACACCACTCTGGCGGCGTCCGCCGCGCCCAGCAAGCGAGTTTCGTTCGTCGCGTATGCAGCCGGAGATGGATCACCGAACGGCGGCAGCGGGGACAGCCGACCGGAGGCCGTTCCCTCTACTGGGCGGGCGGCGTCGGCCTGATCGCGCGTCCCACCACGCAGGGCGAGGACGGGCTGTTGCTGCCGGCCGGGAACCGGAACCGGTGCAGCTCCTCGATGACGAACCCGGCGGCACTGATGGCGGCGGTGGTGTCGCGGCCGGTGTGGCAGCCGGCGAACAGCTTCGGCCACAGCGTCGCGTCGAACAGCCGTTGGGCCCGACGCAGACCGCCATTGCCCTCGACGGCGACGTGCTCGAAGAACCGCAGCTGACCGCCGGGGCGAAGCACCCGGTCGATCTCGGCGAGTGCGGCCGCCTGATCGGGGACGGTGCACAGCACCAACGCGACCACGGCCGCGTCGAACTCGCCATCCCCCGCCGGTAGTGCCTCGGCCAGACCGTCGACGACCGTCACGGGCACCGGCGCCGTCTGCGCGGCCCGGATGGCTGCGGCGCGCAGACGTCGTTCCGGCTCGACCGCGACGACCTCGGTGACCGCGGGTGGGTAGTGGGGGAACATGCGGCCATTGCCGGCGCCGATCTCGATCACCCGGCCGGACAGGCCGGCGACGAGACTCCGCCGGTACTCGGCGGTGCCGGCGCGGTCCATCGCCACGCTGAGCCGCTCATAGACCCGGGCGAAGACCGGGTGGGACACCGTGGCCACGTCGACCTCCAGATGCGATGGCGTCCCCATCGTGCATGACGTACACAACCAATGTGTTGGCAGACTGGCGCCGCCACAGCCGTTGCCAGCGTTCTCGTGCCTCCGGACTGCGCGCTGGTGTAGATACCGCACTGTGACAGTGGACTGGTTAGAAGCCTCTTCGGTTTGCGCTACGGGTCCGATCAAGTCCTACGCGCGGGGCCGGCCGCGGTGTGTCCTGGGCGAGGGATTCGGCGAGGAGCCGCCAGATTTCAGCGGCAAGTGCCATGTTGCCGTTGTTCTGGGCCTGCTCGGCGAGGCCGCGCAGGCCGGTGACCGCTTCGTCGCGTGCGCCGTCCAGTAGGAGGAGCCGGTTGCGTAGCACGTCGAGTTGGATGCGGTCCTGGTAGGGCAGGAGCGGGTCGAGGCTGTCGAGCTGGTCGAGCAGCGTGCGGGCCTCGGTGGGGTGTCCGGTGTGCATGGCGAGGTGCGCGCGCAGGAACAGCAGCTCTTGTTCGATGGTGGGTGTTCCGGTCAGGGGGAGGCTGGCCTGGACTTCCTCGACGCGGCGGTGGGCGGCTTCGGTGTCCGGCGGGGTGGTCTGGAGGTTGAGCCTGGCCGCGCTGATTCGCAGGCGCGTCCACAGGGTGGGGTTGTCGCGTCCGTCGAACCCTCGCACGGCCTCGCCGAGTAGCTCGGCCGCGGCGGCGGGCTCGCCCTGGCGGAGCCGGATGTTGGCCGCGGTCCAGAGTGCCTCGGCCCACAGCGGGTCTGACCGGCCCTCGACGAGGCTGAGCAGTTCGTCGGTGTGCCGGCTGGCCTCGGGCAGCCGGTCTGCCTCGGCCAGCACTGACACCACGGCCAGCAGGACGTTCGCCATGACATAGGGGGCCAACGCGTTGTCCTTGGCCAGCTGGTGGGCCGTCAGCGCGGTGTCGACGGCTGCTGGAACCTCGCCGGTGGACCGCAGGCAGCGGGCCAGCTCGGCCAGTGCCCTGGCCCGCAGCTCGGGCAGTCCGAGTTGGTCGCTGAGGGTGGTCAGCTCGTCGAGGCAGGCCCGCTGCTCGGCGTACTCCTTGCGTTGCCGCCGCCAGTCGGCGACCTGCCACAACGCCTGCCAGCGCAGCAGGGGGTCCTCGCCCCCGGCGGTGGCCAGCGCGCCGGACAGCAGCTCGCCCGTCTCGTCCGCGCCGAGGCCGGTGGCGATGGTGAGGCTGCGCGCCAGTGATGAGGCGGTGGACTCCACCAGCTCCTCGGTGCTGACACCGAGCTGGCTGGCCAGGTGCGCCAGCGCGCGTTCGGTGGGCTGGCGGGCCCCGGACTCCAGCCGGGACAGGTAGCCGGTCGACATGCCGTCACCGGCGAGCGCGCCCTGGGTCAGGCCCCGCTCGATCCGCAGTTGCCTGAGCCGGCGGCCGAAGGCTGGTTGTTCCACCACACCCGGATCCTAGCCAGCTTGCCTCAGTCTTGGCAACTAGCCTTACTCCGAGACGCTTCGTTGGCAAATCCTTTTGGCAAACTCTTGCCAAGAAGTTGGCAGTAGTCGTAACGTTGCCGGCGTTCGAAACCCCGAGTCGCAGGAGAGCACGATGCAGAAGATCATTTGCATGACGAACGACATGCAGTGGACCGACAGGACCAGGACAACCGCACGGCGTGCCGGCCGCGTGATCACCGTCGCCGGGGGAGCGGCCGGCGCTCTCCTGCTGTGGGCCGTCAACGACCCCTGGGCAGGCATCGACCTCGCCGTCCGCCAGGGCGACGCCACCCAGCACATCGGGCCGGCCGCCGTGGTGGTGGCCGCGCTGATCGCCGGCCTGGCCGCCTGGGGCCTGCTCGCGCTGCTGGAGCGTACCGTCGGCCGCGCCCCCGCCCGGACGTTCCGGATCATCGCGCTGATCGTGCTGGTGCTCTCGCTGGCCGGCCCGCTGGGCAGCGGCATCGGCATCAGCAGCCGGCTGGTCCTGCTCGCCATGCACCTGACCGTCGGCGCGGCGCTCATCATCGGGCTGCCCGGCTGGCAGACCCGCCGATAAGGATGGACAACGTGCCGATCGGATACGTGCGGGCACTCGCGGGATCCAAGTAGGTCGGCACCCGGTGCGCGCCAAACGCGCCTTGACACACCGGACGGGCGCTGGTGCGGGGAGAAGAGCGGGGTGGGGTGCGGCGAGTTACCTGGGCAGGCCGCCGCCCGCACCCCATCCCCACCGGGCAGCGACCCGCCCGACGACTGGCGGTGGCGCGTGCGGCCGGTTTCGGCCGCCTTGGAGACGTACAGAATCATGGGGCGTGATGTCTGCACGCAAGGTATCCGCAGGTACGTAGCCTGGTGTCGTCGTGACCCCGTCCGGGGGGTGATGCGTCAGCTGACAGCAGGAAGGCTCGTTCATGAAGATCGTCGTTATCGGCGGTAGCGGCCTCATCGGCTCCAAGCTCGTGGGCAAACTCGGCGCGCAGGGTCACGAGGCCGTTCCGGCGTCGCCCAAGACCGGCGTGAACACGCTGACCGGCGAAGGGGTGGGTGAGGTGCTCGACGGCGCCGATGTGCTCGTCGACGTGTCGAACTCGCCCTCGTTCGAGGACGCCGCCGTGCTGGATTTCTTCCAGACGTCCACCCGGACCCTCCTCGGCGCCGCGACGGAAGCCGGGGTGGGGCACTACGTGGCCCTCTCCATCGTGGGCTCGGACCGGCTTCCGGAGAGCGGGTACATGCGGGCCAAGGTCGCCCAGGAGAAGCTCATCGCCGCGTCCGGGCTGCCCTACTCGCTGGTGCACGCCACGCAGTTCTTCGAGTTCGTCCAGGGCATCATCGACACCGCCACGGACGGCGACACCGTCCGCCTCGCGCCGGTGCTCATCCAGCCGATGGCGGCCGACGACGTCGCGTCCGCGGTGGCCGAGGTCGCGGTCGGCGCACCGACGAACGGTACGGTCGAGATCGCCGGGCCGGAGCAGTTCCGCCTCGACGAGCTGGGCCGATCCACTCTCGCGGCCCGTTCCGACTCCCGTTCGGTGATGACCGATCCCGGCGCCCGGTACTTCGGCGCCACCCTGGGCGAGCGCTCCCTCGTCCCCGCCGATGGCGCCCGCGTCGCCGGTACGCGCCTGGACGACTGGCGCGCGCAGGCAGCCTAGCGGGAACTCCACTACCTCGCCGTGGCGGGCGGGTCCACCGGCTCGCCGAGGCGGCGCACCAGCTCACGCGCCGCAGCGGCGAACGACTCGTCGGATTCGTCCGGGCAGTGTCCCTGGATTGGTGGCGGGACGCTGTCGCTGGGCGGCGTCACCACATCGCTGGGATCTCGCAGCCGGCGGTCCACCGTGGCCGGCGGGCCGTCGACGGTGGCCCGCTCCCCGGGCCGGTGAGCGGAGAAGAGCCAGCCGCCGATGGAGTCGGTGTCGCGCCACAGGTTCACCCACCGCCAGCCGACCCGGCTCCCGATCTCGCGCAGCGCCGCGTCGTCGATGTAGGCGGGAAAGAGCCGCCCGTAGAGCCGGCGCAGCGGCGACCCGTGGGTGAGCAGGGCAACCCGGCTGCCGACCTCCGGTGACAGCTGGAGCACCGTCGCGGCGAGCAGGACCGAGCCGTGGCTGTGTCCCGTGAGCAGCACCGCGTTGCCCCGGGAGACCAGATACGTGATCCGTCGGGCCAGCTCGGGCACGGCCCGTTCCGAATAGCAGGGCGGCGCGAACGGGTGGGCGGCCCGGGGCCAGAAGGTGCCGAGGTCCCAGAGGACGCCGACGTGGCGCCGGAACGGGAGGCTCCGGTAGGCGAACATTCCGCCGATGATCAGACCGAGGATGATCGCCGCGATCAGCCAGCTGCCGAACGCGATGCCGAAGGTGACCACGTCGGCCGGCACCCTGGCGTACCGCTCGATGACGTCGCTCGGGAACAGCTCCAGCAGGCCGATCGCGGTGGTGGCCGTGCCGAGTCCGGCGAGGCAGCCGTAGACCACGGCCAACGGCACCAGCTTCTCGGTGAACCGGGCCCGGGCAATCGCCTGACGCACCTGCCCGAGCCGGGGTCCGGTCTGCGCGGGCGGGTCGGGGTAGTCGCGCGCGACGATCGCCGCCGCGACCCGGTACCGGCCGGGGCGGGAGATCAGGATCATCAGGCCCGCGACGATCAGCGTGATCAGCACCGCGCGGAAGTAGCCGTAGATCGCCCAGGTGTACGCCCGGGGCGCGCCGGTGGCGATACCCTCTCCGGTCGGCAGGTCGCGATCCAGGAAGTCCGCCACCCGGTAGACCACCTCGGCGGAGTACGCCACCCCCAGGCTGACCGCGGTGGCCACGATCACCAAGGCTCCCAGCCCGAACAGCGGGCTGACGTCCCGCCGCCGGTCCCGGCGCCAGAGCAGCACCACCCCCAGGGCGGCCAGCAGCGCCGTCTGGGTGACGAAGAGCCAGGTCAGGGTTGCGTCGTAGCCTGGCAGGGTGCCTCCCTCGTGCCATGGCGCGGGGTTGGTCAGCAGGTGGGTCACGACCACGATGGTCAGGATGATGGCGGTCGTCCGCAGCGTGCGGGTGACCCCGTCGAGCCGCCGGTCGGCGGCGGCCCGGTCGATGATCGGGGGCGCGCAGAGCAGCGCCACGCAGGCGACCAGGACCACCCCGGTGACCACGGCCAGCGTGACCGTGATGGCCGACGCGCCGGTTGCGGCTCGGGCAGCGAGCAGAGTGAGGTCGAGTGTCGCGAACGCCGCCGCCACGTGGATGGAGCGCAGTCGACCCACCAGCGGTTCGGCGTCCCACTGCCCGACCGCGGCGAGCGGATGACCGGAGACCGCCTTGTCGGGTGCGTGAAAAGCCTCGAACGTCTTCCCCGGGCGGTTGCTGACGCGCCAGATCAGGCCGATGACGGCGGCCGGGACCAGGGCGAGCACAGCCAGCCGCAGTCCGACCGGATGCCCTCCCAACCAGGACAACCAGCTACGTCCGGCCAGGCAGCGGGGCGAGGCCATGCACTTCCAGGCGATCAGGTCCAGGGCGACGCCGGCGATGGCGAGCACGTAGAGCACGGTGAGCGTGAGCGCCAGCACCCGGCACAGGGATCTGACCATCGCCTCGGAGCCGGGGTTGGCCGGGCGCATCCAGATGGCCACGTTGGCCAGCAGGAACGGCAGCAGGAACACCAGCGCCAGCGTGCGGGCCACGGTCCCGGAGGGCAGGTCACCCCAGCGGTACGCCTCCAGCGTGACCCCTCGCGCGCCGCCGGTGTCCGAGCAGTGCGGGCGGGGCCGGTAGAAGCCCCCACTGCGGTCGCCCGCCACCTGCGCGATCTGCCGCCGGTCCAGGACCTCAGCGACACTCGCGCCGGACACCCCGTGCACCCGCAGCTCCACGACGCCGCCGGTCATCTCCGGCCGGCTCAACCGCGCTGATCCATCCGACATCGCCCCCCGACGCGCTCGGCAGCCCTGGCCGCGCGATCTCGCGCAGGACGGCCATCCCCATGACAGACCGGCGTCTACCCCACCCAGACCGACCCAACCGTGGCAACAGCGGACGTGCTGCCGCTCACCGACGACCTATCTGAGGCGAGCGGCCTCTACACGGGGCGGCGCGGGCCGTCCGGTTTCCCGCCGGTCCTGCGGCGTCGGCGGTCAGGATTGATCCGGTGATGGTGGGGTAGGTGCCGCCATGGTCGACGCCGATCGGCATGAAGGTGATGGGAGTGCGCCGACCCGCGCCGACGACACCGACCACCCCGGCCTGGCGGCGGCCGCTGCCAGGCTTCGCGACCGTGCGGTGGTCGCTCTGCGGGACCGGCTGCGTCGGGTACGCGCCATCGGCGGCCTCGCTGTGCAGGCGGGCCTGGCCGCAGCGCTGTCCTGGCTGGTGGTCAAGGAGGTGCTGCACATCTCGCAGCCGGTGTTCGCGCCGATCTCCGCGGTGTCGACCCTCGCCGCATCGGTTGGCCAACGCCTGCGCCGTACCGTCGAGCTGATCATCGGCGTCACGGTCGGGGTGCTGATCGGCGACCTGCTGCTTCAGGTGACCGGCACCGGCTGGTGGCAACTCGCCCTGATCGTCGTGCTGGCGATCGTCGTCGCGTTGTTTCTCGCCGGGAGCGCGGCGGTGGTGATCCAGGCCGGGGCGACAGCGGTGCTCATCGCCACGCTCAGTCCGTCCGTGCGTGACCTGGAGATCCCACGGTTCGTGGACGCCCTCGTCGGGGGAGCGGTGGCGCTTCTGGTCACCGCCGTACTGCTGCCGCTGAATCCGCTGCGGGTGCTCAATCGGGCCGCGCGGCCGGCGTTGGATCTCCTGAGTGCCCAGCTCGATGCCACCGCTGGCGCGTTGGCCAGGCATGATCCCGCTCCGGCACGTGCCGCCATGGCCGAGCTGCGGCAGAACAAGGACGAGCTGAAGGCACTCGTCGAGGCGACCCAGGGCGCACGGGAGGCCAGCACCCTGTCGCCGGTGCACTGGCACGAACGGCACGGGCCGGTGGGCCGGTACGCGCAGGCGGCGGAGCCGATCGACCGGGCGATGCGCAACAGCGGGACGTTGATCCGCCGGTCGGTGAGCCTGATCGAGGACGGCGAGCCGATACCGGAGCCGATGCCCAGGGCGGTCACCGACCTGGCCGAGGCGGTCCGGCTGCTGAAGCGGCAGTTCGCTGCCGGCGACGAACCCAAGCGGGCGCGGGAGCAGGCGTTGCGGGCGGTCTGCGCGGCCGGCGACGCCTACCGGGAGGGGGTCGGCTTCTCCGGCGCGGTCGTCGTCGCGCAGGTCCGCACGACCGTCAGTGACCTGCTGGTGGCCACCGGACTGACCCAGGAGCTCGCGAACCGCGTGGTCCGACGCGCCTTCGGTGAGCTGAGGCCGCCCGCTGGTGCTCGTGGCTGAGCAGGGGTTGCCCAGCCGGATGGCGCAGCATCTCCGACCGATGGCATCACTGTGAGCCGAGAGGGTTGCACGCTGAGCCAAAGTGGTGCCATGATGGTGCCATGGACCTGAGGCCGTACGTCGAGAACCTGCGTAACGAGTTCGCCGTCGCCGCGGAGGGGGTTGACCCGGACGCTCGGGCGCTGGCCGAGCGGCTCTTCACCCAACTGGAGGCGGCGACCCGCCTCACGCTGCTCGAGGCGCTGTCCGACGCGGCCGAAGAGATCACCCGCGAGCTAGCGCCCGGGTCTGTGCACGTCCGGCTGCGCGGTCGCGAGCCTGACTTCGTGGTGGCGCCGGCCAACCCGCCGGCCGACAGCGTTGGCGAGCAGATCCCCGCGCCCACGCTGCCGGCGCCGGTGCTCGCACCGGGCGGCGACGACGGCGGCACCTCGCGGATCAACCTCCGGCTTCCCGACCAGTTGAAAGCCAGCATCGAGGAAGCTGCTGGCCGGGCCGGACTGTCGGTCAACGCCTGGCTCGTGCGTGCGGTCGCCGGCGCCATCGGGGCTGGCGAGCCGGACCGTCGCCCGGCCCGCCGGACGGAGCCGCGCTCCGGCCAGCACTTCACCGGCTGGGCGCGCTGACCGCGTACCCCCTCGTTCTTCCCGCCGCTCACCTGCAGCGCTGCCCGCTGCCCACATTCCGGGAGACCACCATGCCTGTTTTCGATACGCCAGAGCCCATCTCCGTCCAGATCGAGCTGCCCGTCGGGGACGCGTGGATCGCCGCGACCGACCGCACCGACACTGTCGTTCAGGTGCGGCCCCGTGACCCGTCGAGCAAGGCCGACATGAGCGCCGCCGAGCAGACCACCGTCGAGTACGCCGCCGGCCAACTGATGATCAGAGCGCCGAAGAGTTGGCGTCGCTACGGCTTCGGCCCCGGACCCTCGGTCGACGTCCTGATCGAGGTGCCGACCGGGTCGCGGTTGCACGCCAAGGCATCCTGGGCGGCGTTCCGCTGCGAGGGGCGGCTCGGCGAGTGTCACGTCAGGACCGGAGGTGCGATCCGGCTCGACCGGACCGGGCCGCTGGACATCGACTCCAGCCACGGCGAAATCGTTGTGGAGCACGTCGCCGGATCAGCCCGGGTGAAGGCGTCCTCCGGCAAGGTACGCATCGGCGCGGTCGACGGCCTCGCCGAGATCAAGAACTCCTCCGGCGACTGTTGGATCGGCCAGAGCAACGGCGACGTCCGGGTCAACACCGCCTACGGCGACGTCACCGTCGACGAGCCGATGGCCTCGGTGACGGCACGCACGGCCTACGGCAACGTCCGGCTGGGCGAGGTCGTACGAGGGTCGATCGAGTTGCAGACCTCCTACGGAGCCATCGAGGTCGGCGTCCGCCGCGGGACCGCCGCCTGGCTCGACGTCAGCTCCCGCCATGGCCGGGTGCACAACGCGCTCGACACGACCGACAGCCCGGCCCAGACCGACGACACGGTCGAGGTCCGGGCGAGCACCGACTACGGCGACATCATGATCCGCCGCGCCTGATGAACGATGCCCGGCGGCCCCCCCGTCCAGGAATAGAGGAGACCATGGCCAGCCCTTCCCGACCCGCGATAGTCGCCACCGGCCTGCGCAAGTCCTACGGCGACAAGGTCGTGCTCGACGGCATCGATCTGGAGATCGCCGAAGGAACGATCTTCGCGCTGCTCGGCCCCAACGGAGCCGGTAAGACCACCACTGTGCAGATCCTGTCCACCCTGATCAGTGCCGACGGCGGCGACGCCCTCGTCGGCGGCCACGACCTGATCCGGGAGCCCGACGCGGTACGCGCACTGATCGGTGTCACCGGCCAGTTCTCGGCCGTCGACAACCTGCTCACCGGCCGGGAGAACCTGAGCCTGATGGCCGACCTGCGCCACCTCGGCAGGGCGGCAGGCCGACGACGCGTCGTCGAGCTGCTGGAAACGTTCGACCTGACGGAGGCGGCGGACAAGCCGGTGGCGACGTACTCCGGCGGTATGCGCCGCCGGCTCGACCTCGCGATGACCCTGGTCGGGGACCCGCGCGTCATCTTCCTCGACGAGCCGACGACCGGCCTCGACCCGCGCAGCCGCCGGGCGATGTGGCAGATCATCCGTGATCTCGTCGCCGATGGCGTCACCATCCTCCTGACCACTCAATACCTCGAAGAGGCCGATCAACTCGCCAGCCGGATCGCCTTCCTCGACCACGGCCGCCTGATCGCCGAGGGCAGCCCGCACGAGCTGAAACGGCTCATTCCCGGGGGTCACGTCGTGTTGCAGTTCGCCGACCACGCGGGGCTCGACTCCGCCGCCGGCCTGCTGGCGGCGGGTACCCGGGACGACGCGGCGCTGACCCTGCAGGTCCCGAGCGACGGCGGGGTCGGGTCGCTGCGATCCCTGCTCGACCAGCTCGACCGCGCCTCGGTGAGCGTGGCCGGTCTCACCGTGCACGGCCCGGACCTGGACGACGTCTTCCTCACCCTGACCGGCCGACCCGACAACGAAAGGGCCATGGCGCGATGAGCACCCTCACCCTCGCTGCCCGCGATTCGAGCACGATGCTGCGGCGCAACATCCTGCACATGCGGCGCTATCCGTCGATGACGCTCCTGCTCATCGGCATGCCGGTCATCCTCCTGCTGCTCTTCGTCTACGTCTTCGGTGGCACGCTCGGCGCCGGCCTCGGACCGACCGGCGACCGGGCCGAGTACGCCAACTACGTCACCCCCGGCATCCTGCTCATCGCCGTGGTCAGCGGCGCGCAGGGCACCGCCATCTCGGTTGCCATGGACATGACCGAGGGCATCATCGCCCGGTTCCGCACCATGGCGATCTTCCGACCGTCGGTCCTCACCGGCCACGTGCTGGGCAGCCTGCTCCAGACGCTGCTCAGTCTCGCGGTCGTGACCGGTGTGGCACTGCTCGTCGGCTTCCGGCCGACCGCCAGTCCGGTCGAGTGGCTCGCTGCGATCGGCGTCATCGCCATGATCACTCTCGCGCTCACCTGGCTGTCGGTCGCTCTCGGACTGATCAGCGAGAGTGTCGAGACGGCCAGCAACCTGCCCATGCCGCTGGTGCTGCTGCCGTTCCTCGGAAGCGGGTTCGTCCCCACCGATTCGATGCCGACGGCGGTGCGGTTGTTCGCCGACTACCAGCCCTTCACGCCCGTCATGGAGACCCTCCGCGGCCTGCTGCTCGGCACCGGAATCGGCAGCAACGCCATCCTCGCGGTGGCCTGGTGCGCCGTCACCACCGTGGTCTGCTTCTTCTGGGCCAGGGCGCTGTACAACCGCAACCCCGCCCGCTGATCGCAACCCCGCCCGCTGATCGCAGCGCCGATCGCGGTCGACGAGCCGCGACAACCCGAAGGCCCGGCCGCCAGGCCGGGCCTTCGGCGTTTCCATGCTCGGGCTGACGTTGCCCATCGGGGCGCCCGGCGACGAGCGCCCGCGTACCGACGCCGCGGCACCCCGGCGGCGTTACGGAGCTGTTGCCGACAGGTGTCTTGACGAGGGTGGATGTGAGCGTTAACACTTGGCCCGTCGACGGTGGAGGTGGACATGAATCCTGTGGACGGAGCCGGCGAACGCTACGTCGTCGGTGTCGACTTCGGCACCCTGTCCGGGCGAGCCCTGGTGGTCCGGGTCGGCGACGGCGCCGAGCTGGGGACCGCGGTGCACGAGTACGGCGACGGAGTCATCAGCGCCGCCCTTCCCGGAGGTCGGCCGCTGCCGCCGGACTGGGCCCTGCAGAATCCGGAGGACTACCGCGACGTGCTGCGGTACGCCGTCCCGGCGGCCGTGTCCGCCGCGGGGGTGGACCCCACCGCGATCGTCGGGATCGGCATCGACTTCACCGCCTGCACGGTGCTGCCGACGTTCGCCGACGGCACGCCGCTCTGCGAGGCGCCGGAGCTGCGCGACCGTCCGCACTCCTGGGTGAAGCTCTGGAAGCACCACGCCGCCCAGCCGCACGCCGACCGGATCAACGCCCTGGCCCACGATCGGGCGGAGCCCTGGATCGGCCGGTACGGCGGCAAGATCTCCGCCGAGTGGCAGTTCGCCAAGGGCCTCCAGATCCTGGAGGAGGACCCCGAGGTCTACCACCGCGCCGAGCGCTTCATCGAAGCCGCGGACTGGATCGTCTGGCAGCTCAGCGGCACCGAGACCCGCAACGTCTGCACGGCCGGTTACAAGGGCATCCTGCAGGATGGCCAGCACCCGTCGCAGAGCTTCCTGACCGCGCTCAACCCGGACTTCGGCGACTTCGTCGCCAAGCTGGACGGTCCCCTGCTGCCACTCGGCGGCCGTGCCGGCACGCTCACCGCCCATGCCGCGGCCTGGACCGGCCTGCCGGAGGGGATCGCGGTGGCCGCCGGCAACGTCGACGCGCACGTCACCGCCGCCTCCGCGCAGGCCGTGGAGCCCGGTCGACTCGTGGCCATCATGGGTACCTCCACCTGCCACGTGGTCAACAGCACGCACCTCGCCGAGGTGGCCGGAATGTGCGGCGTCGTCGACGGCGGCATCAGCGCCGGCGCGTGGGGCTACGAGGCCGGGCAGAGCGGAGTCGGCGACATCTTCGGCTGGTTCGTCGAGCACGCCGCCCCGGCCGGGGTCGCCTCCCACGAACGCCTCACCGAACTGGCCGCCAGCCAGCCGGTCGGCGCGCACGGCCTGATCGCGTTGGACTGGTGGAACGGCAACCGGTCACTGCTGGTCAACCACGACCTCAGCGGGATGATCGTCGGGATGACCCTGGCCACCCGGCCCCAGGACGTCTACCGGGCGCTGCTGGAATCCACGGCGTACGGCACGCGGATGATCATTGAGGCGTTCGTCGAGGCCGGGGTGGCCGTGAACGACCTGGTGATCGCCGGTGGTCTCACCTCCAACGAGCTGCTGATGCAGATCTACGCCGACGTGACCAACCGGCCGCTGAACATCATCGCCTCCGCGCAGGGACCGGCGCTCGGATCGGCGATCCATGCCGCCGTCGCCGCCGGCGAGTACCCGTCGATCCACGAGGCGTCGCAGGCGATGGGCCGGGTGCACGAGGCCGTCTACCGACCGGACCCGGACCGGGCGCGCGCGTACGACGCCCTCTACGCCGAGTACCGGTCGCTGCACGACCACTTCGGTCGCGGTGGCAACGACGTCATGCTCCGCCTGCGGGCGATCCGCAATGCGGCGATCGAGGCCGGCGCAACCACGCACGAGACCGCACTGGAGGTGGTCGCATGAACGCCGAGCTGACCCGACAGATAGGCGAACTGCGCGAGACGGTCGCCCTCCTGCACGCCGAACTGACCCGGTACCGCCTGGTGTCCTGGACGGCCGGCAACATCTCCGCGCGGGTTCCCGGTCGGGACCTCATGGTCATCAAGCCGAGTGGCGTCGGCTACGACGACCTCTCGGCGGACACCATGGTGGTCTGCGACCTCGATGGCGTCCTCATCGAGGGGGACCTCGCCCCGTCCAGCGACACCGCCGCCCACGCCTACGTCTACCGGGCGATGCCGGAGGTCGGCGGGGTGGTGCACACGCACAGCTCGTACGCCACCGCCTGGGCCGCCCGCGGGGAGGCGATCCCCTGCCACCTCACGGCGCAGGCCGACGAGTTCGGCGGGGAGATCCCGGTGGGCCCGTTCGCGCTGATCGGCGGGGACGACATCGGCAAGGGCATCGTCACCACGCTCGCCGGGCACCGCTCACCCGCGGTGCTCATGCGTAACCACGGCGTCTTCACCATCGGCCGCGACGCCCGCGCGGCGGTCAAGGCGGCGGTCATGTGCGAGGACGTCGCCCGCACCGCGCACCTGGCACGCGCACTCGGGCAGCCGGTGCCGATCGCGCAGGCGGACATCGATGCGCTCTACCACCGCTACCAGAACGTCTACGGCCAACAACCGACCTCACCGGCGAGTTCCTGACCGGCGACCCCGGCGCAGCCCGCCGGGCTGCACCACCCGACGGCACCAGCACGCACCACCCGCGTACGCCGCCCGCCCCTCTCGGCGGTTGGCGCGGTCACCCACCACACCCAGCCAAGGAGATCCGATGAGAAAGATGCGAACGCAGTCCGCTCCGTGGCGCGCTGTCGCGGTACTCGCCAGCGTGCTGCTCGTCGGCGGCGTGGCGGCCTGCGGCAACAGCGACACCGGCGGTGGCTCCGCCGCCGACGACGGCAAGATCACGCTGGGCTTCTCCCAGGTCGGTGCGGAGAGCGGCTGGCGTACCGCGAACACCACCTCCATCAAGGAGGCCGCCGCGGCCGCGGGCGTCGAGCTGAAGTTCGACGACGCCCAGCAGAAGCAGGAAAACCAGATCAAGGCCATCCGCAACTACATCCAGCAGAAGGTCGACGTGATCGCCTTCTCGCCGGTGGTGGAGTCCGGGTGGGACACCGTGCTCAAGGAGGCCAAGGATGCCGGCATCCCGGTCATCCTGACCGACCGCTCGGTCGACTCGGCCGACAAGAGCCTCTACAAGACCTTCCTCGGCTCGGACTTCATCAAGGAGGGCCGGCTCGCCGGCGAGTGGCTGGTCGAGCAGAAGAAGACCGCGTCGGGCCCGGTGAACATCGTCGAGTTGCAGGGCAGCGCGGGCGCCGCCCCGGCCAACGACCGCAAGAAGGGCTTCGCCGAGGCGATCGCCGCCAACCCGAACCTGAAGATCATCGCTTCGCAGACCGGTGACTTCACCCGGGCCGGCGGCAAGGCCGTGATGGAGCAGTTCCTCAAGGCCAACCCGAAGATCGACGTGCTCTTCGCGCACAACGACGACATGGGTCTCGGGGCGCTCGAGGCGATCACCGCCGCCGGCAAGGTGCCCGGCAAGGACATCACCATCATCACGGTCGACGCCGTCAAGGACGGCATGCAGGCTCTCGCCGACGGGAAGTTCAACTTCATCGCGGAGTGCAGCCCGCTGCTCGGCCCACAGCTGATGGACCTGGCCAAGAAGGTCCACGCGGGCGAGGAGGTGCCTGCTCGGATCGAGACCGAGGAGACCACCTTCACGCAGGAGCAGGCCAAGGAAGCACTGCCGAACCGTAAGTACTGATCGACGCCTGGGGCCGCCGCGCTCGCGCGGCGGCCCCGCAGCGTCGGCAAATCCCCCGAACGGACCGGGAGCGCAGCGGCCCTTCCGCGTCGACAACCCCAGAAGAGGTCTGATGGGATGACGGATAGCCGTCCGGTCCTGACGATGACCGGGATCAGCAAGTCCTTCCCCGGGGTGCGTGCACTCCACGACGTCAACTTCCGACTCTTCCCCGGCGAGGTGCACGCCCTGATGGGCGAGAACGGGGCCGGCAAGTCGACCCTCATCAAGGTGCTGACCGGCGTCTACGACACCGACGAGGGCTCGATCACCCTCGACGGTGCGCCGGTGTCCTTCAGCGGGCCGATGCAGGCGACGGCCGCCGGGGTGAGCACCGTCTACCAGGAGGTCAACCTCTGCACCAACCTCTCGGTGGCGGAGAACATCTTCATCGGACGCGAGCCCCGGCTCCTGGGCGCCGTCCGCTGGGGTGAGGTCCGCCGCCGCGCCCGTGCGCTCCTGGCCCGTCTCGACCTCGACCTCGACGTCAGCGCGCCGCTCGGCTCGTACTCCCTCGCCATCCAGCAGATGGTCGCCATCGCCCGCGCCATCGACATCCAGGCCCGGGTGCTGATCCTGGACGAGCCGACGTCCAGCCTCGACGCGGGCGAGGTCGCGCAGCTGTTCCGCATCATGCGGCAACTGCGCGACGAAGGCATCGCGATCCTGTTCGTGACCCACTTCCTCGACCAGGTCTACGAGATCGCCGACCGCATCACCGTGCTGCGCAACGGCGGGCTCGTCGGCGAGTACCCGACAGCCGAGCTGCCCCAGCTCGGCCTCGTCGAGAAAATGATCGGCAAGGAACTCGACGTCCTCGAGGGCATCGAGGAGCACTCCCGACGGGACCTGGCCGCCCTGGAGGAGGGCACTCCGCTGGTGGCGGTGTCGAGCCTCGGCCGGGCGGGCGCGGTCGAGCCGTTCAACCTCACGATCCACGCCGGTGAGGTGGTGGGCCTGGCAGGCCTGCTGGGTTCCGGGCGTACCGAGGTGGCGAGGTTGTTGTTCGGTGCCGACCGGGCGGACGGCGGTCAGGTCGCGGTCGACGGCACGTCGAGCAGTCTGCGTACCCCCGCGCAGGCCATCGATCAGGGCGTCGGCTTCTGTTCGGAGAACCGCCGCGCGGAGGGCATCGTCCCTGACCTGTCGGTCCGCGAGAACATCATCCTCGCCATGCAGGCCGCCCGCGGCTGGCTGCGGCCGATCCCGCGCCGCCGCCAGGACGAGCTGGTCGACAAGTACGTCAAGGCCCTCAACATCCGGCCGGCGGACCCGGAGGTGCCGGTACGCAACCTCTCCGGCGGCAACCAGCAGAAGGTGCTCCTGGCCCGGTGGCTGATCACCGAGCCCCGGCTGTTGATCCTCGACGAACCGACCCGGGGCATCGACATCGGGGCGAAGACCGAGATCCAGAAGCTCGTGACGCAGTTGTCCGACGGTGGCATGGCGGTGCTGTTCATCTCCGCCGAGCTCGAGGAGGTGCTGCGCCTCAGCCACAAGGTGGCCGTCATGCGGGACCGGCAGATGGTCGCGCAGCTCGCCAACGACGACGGCCTCGACGCCGACCGCATCATGCAGACCATCGCCAGTGGATCCCACCGGGAGGAGGAAGACCGATGAACGACACCATGGGCCGCTACCGGACGATGGTGGGTCACCGGCTGTTCTGGCCCGCCGCCGTGCTGGTCGTCATGCTCGCCGCGAACACGGTCTACCGGCCCGGGTTCCTGTCCGTCGAGCTCAAGGACGGGCACCTGTACGGCACACCGATCGACATCCTGCGGCTGAGCGCGCCGCTGATTCTCGTCGCGCTGGGCATGACCGTCGTCATCTCGACCGGCGGCATCGACCTGTCGGTCGGGTCGATGTGCGCGATCAGCGGCGCGATCGCCTGCATGTACATCAGTCAGCAGCCCGACCAGAACAGCCTCCCCGTGGTGCTGACCGCCCTGGCCATGGCGCTGGGGGTGGCGCTCGTGCTGGGCGCCTGGAACGGGGTGCTGGTGGCCGTGATCGGAATCCAACCGATCATCGCCACCCTGATCCTGATGGTGGCCGGCCGAGGGCTCGCTCAGCTGATCACCGAGGGCCAGATCATCACCATCAACTCCGAGCCGTACCGGGCGATCGGGCTGGGCCACGTGCTGACCCTGCCCCTGGCGATCCTCATCGCCCTGGCGGCGGCGCTGCTCGTCGGCGCGTTCACCCGTCGTACCGCGCTCGGCATGATCATCGAGTCGGTGGGCGGCAACGCCGAGGCGAGCCGGCTGGCCGGCATTCGCTCCGGTCGGGTCATCTTCCTCGCGTACGTCCTCAGCGCCGTCTGCGCGGCCGTCGCCGGCTTCATGATGACGGCCAACGTCTCCAGCGCCGACGGCAACGCCGCGGGCCTCTGGGTGGAGCTGGACGCCATCCTCGCGGTCGTCATCGGCGGTACGTCCCTCGCGGGCGGCCGGTTCTTCCTCAGCGGCACCATCCTCGGCGCGCTGATCATCCAGACCCTGACCACCACGGTGTACGCCATGAACATCTCGCCGCAGACCTCGCTGCTGTTCAAAGCGGTCGTCGTCATCGCCGTCTGCCTCATCCAGGCGCCGGCCTTCCGGGCGCGGTTCACCCGCCGAAGGAGCAGCGCTCCACCGCCCAGCACCGTCACCGACTCGCCGAAGGAGCAGGTGCCGGCATGACCACTGGATCGCTCACCGCTGGCCGTACCCGGCTCCGGCTGCCGAGGCGGCAGATACCGGTCCTGGCCACGCTCGCCCTGCTCCTGGTCATGTACGGCGTCGGCGTGTCGCAGTACCAGGCGTTCTCCAACGTGCAGGTCATCTTCAACGTCTTCATCGACAACGGCTTCCTGCTCGTCGTCGCGGTGGGGATGACCTTCGTGATCCTCACCGGCGGCATCGACCTGTCCGTCGGCTCCGTCGTCGCCATGACGGCGATGGTGTCGGCCTCGCTGCTCCAGCAGGGCCTGCCGGCGGCGCTCGTGCTCGTCATCGCCCTGCTGATCGGCCCGACGCTCGGCCTGCTGATGGGCTGCGCCATCCACTTCTTCGACATCCAGCCGTTCATCGTCACGCTCGCCGGGATGTTCTTCGCCCGCGGGATGTGCACGTTCATCTCCGGCTCGTCCATCCCGATCACCGACGGGTTCTGGACCAGGATGTCGCAGGAGCGGATCGGAGATCCCCGGGGCAACTTCGTCTCGATCAGCGTGCTCATCGCCTTCGCGGTGGTTGTCGTCGCCGCCTACACGTTGGCCTACACCCGTCTCGGGCGCAACGTCCACGCCATCGGCGGCAACCCGCAGTCGGCGCTGCTGATGGGCCTGCCGGTGGGGCGTACCCGGATCGCCGTCTACACGATCAGCGGTCTGTGCTCAGCGATCGGCGGGATCCTGCTGTCCTTCTACACCCTCTCCGGCGCGCCTCTGATCGGCGTCGGCATGGAGTTGGACGTCATCGCGGCGGTCGTCATCGGCGGCACCGTGCTCACCGGTGGCTCGGGGTACGTCTTCGGCACGGTGCTCGGCGTCCTGGTCCTGGGCGTGATCCAGACGCTCATCACCTTCGACGGGAGCCTCAACTCCTGGTGGACCAAGATCGTGATTGGGGGTCTGCTCTTCGCGTTCATCCTCCTGCAACGCCTGATCGGAATCCGTTACAAGTGACCGCCCCTCTCGCGGAAGGCAACCCCATGGCACCACACAGCGCACCCGAGATCTGGTTCCTCACCGGCAGCCAGGGCATGTACGGCGAGGAGACTCTTCGGCAGGTCGCCGAGCAGTCCCGTGCGATCGCGGCCGCGCTCGACGACTCGCCGCAGATTCCCGCCCGGGTGGTCTGGAAGCCCGTCCTGACCAACAGCGGTGAGATTCTGCGGGTCTGCCGCGACGCCGCTGCGCAGGGTGCGATCGGGGTCGTTGCGTGGATGCACACCTTCTCGCCGGCGAAGATGTGGATCGCCGGGCTGGACGCCCTGCAGACGCCGCTGCTGCACCTGCACACCCAGGCCAACGTCCTGCTGCCGTGGGACGAGATCGACATGGACTTCATGAACCTGAACCAGGCCGCCCACGGCGACCGTGAATTCGGGTACATCCAGACCCGGCTCGGTGTGGCACGCAAGACCGTGGCCGGGCATGTCAGCGATCCCCGGGTGACTGCCCGGGTCGGGGCGTGGGCCCGCGCGGCGCTCGGCTGGTCGGCGATGCGGTCGCTGCGCCTGGCCCGCTTCGGCGACAACATGCGCGACGTCGCCGTGACCGAGGGCGACAAGGTCGAGGCGGAGCTGCGCTTCGGGGTGTCGGTCAACACCTACGGCGTCAACGACCTGGTCCAGGTGGTCGACGAGGTCGCCGACGCGCAGGTGGACGACCTGGTCAAGGAGTACGACGACACCTACCGGATCGCCCCGGAGCTGCGTCCCGGGGGCGAGCGGCACGACTCGCTGCGCTACGCCGCCCGCCTGGAGCTCGGCATGCGCGCCTTCCTGGACGCCGGCGGGTTCCGGGCGTTCACCACCAACTTCGAGGATCTCGGTGGGCTGCGTCAGCTGCCCGGCATCGCCGTGCAGCGACTGATGGCGGACGGCTATGGGTTCGGTGGCGAGGGCGACTGGAAGACCTCCGTGCTGGTCCGGACCCTCAAGACGATGTCCGTGGGCGTGGACGGTGGCACGTCGTTCATGGAGGACTACACCTACGACCTCACCCCGGGCGAGGAGCTGGTGCTCGGCGCGCACATGCTCGAGGTCTGTCCGACCATCGCCGGCGGCGTGCCGAACGTGGAGATCCATCCGCTGAGCATCGGCGGGCGCGAGGATCCGGTCCGGCTCGTGTTCGACGCCGCACCCGGTCCGGCGGTGGTGCTCGGGCTGGCCGACATGGGTGACCGTTTCCGGCTCGTGGCCAACGAGATCGACGTGGTGTCTCCGCCGCAGCCGCTGCGGCGGCTGCCGGTGGCCCGGGCGGTCTGGCGTCCGCGACCGCACCTGCCCGGGTCGGCCGAGGCGTGGATCACCGCCGGCGCACCGCACCACACCGTGCTGTCGCAGGCGGTGGGCGTGGAGGAGTTGCACGACCTGGCCGAGATGAGCCGTACCGAGCTGGTCGTCATCGACGCCGACACCGAGCCCCGCCGATTCGCCGACGAGATCCGTTGGAACCAGGCGTACTACCGACTGGCGCGCGGCTTCTAACATGATCACGAGGCGGTGAGGCAGTGACCGTGACAGGCGGCGTGACAGGCGGCGTGGCCGGCAGGATGTCCTGCCCCGGCAGGAGACGCCCGCGCCGCCCGGGGCGTCGCCCCGGGCCAGCCGCACGCCTGGTCAGGGCGTTGGCTGGCGTAGACTGTGGGCCATCCAGCGCTGGTCAGCGGGGGTTTGGCGCCGACGTGGTGGCTGAGCGCCGGAATCGGCGGACCGCTCCAGTCGACGTCGGTGGGCCGCGGCTTCGGGTACGCAGACGGGGGAAGTGACATGGCCGTGCATGGTCCGGCGATGACGGACGTCGCCCGTCTGGCCGGTGTCTCGCACCAGACGGTGTCGCGGGTGCTGAACGGGCATCCCAATGTCCGTGAGCAGACGCGGTTACGGGTGCGGGCGGCGATCGCGGAACTGGGCTATCGGCCCAACGGCGCGGCGCGTGCGTTGGTGACCGGCCGGTCGCAGGTGATCGGCGTGGTGGCACAGAACACGACGTTGTACGGGCCGGCGTCGTTGCTGGCCGCGTTGGAGCAGACCGCCGCGGAAGAGGGCTTCGCGGTGAGTGTGGGCAGCGTGCGGGACCTTGACTACCGTTCCATCTCGGCAGCGGTCGAGCGGCACCTGTCGCACCGGGTCGCCGGCATCGTCGTCATCGCGCCGGTGGAGTCGGCCGGTGAGGCGCTGGAACGCCTGCCCAAGGACGTCCCGCTGGTCACCGTCGACGGTGACCCACGCCGTCCGGTGCCGTTGGTGACGGTCGACCAGGTGGCGGGTGCCCGTGCGGCGACCCAGCATCTGCTCGACGCCGGACACCGCACGGTCTGGCACGTGTCGGGGCCGTCCGACTGGTTCGACAGCGTTGGGCGGATCGAAGGCTGGCGGGAGGCGCTGCTGGCCGCCGGGGTCGACCCGCCACCGTTGATGCAGGGGGACTGGTCCGCGGCCTCGGGATACCGGTGCGGGCAGCTGCTGGCGCGGATGCCCGAGGTCACCGCCGTCTTCACCGCCAACGATCATCTCGCGCTCGGCGTGCTGCGGGCGTTGCACGAGTTCGGTCGGCGGGTGCCGGCCGAGATCAGCGTGGTCGGCTTCGACGACGTGCCGGAGGCGGCGTACTTCATTCCACCGCTGACCACCGTCCGGCCGGACTTCGACGCCGTGGCGCGGGCGAGTATCCAGCTGTTGCTGGCCCAGATCGAATCGGGTACCGGAGGGGCCCTGCGGCAGACCATCGCTCCGACCCTGGTCGCCCGCGACAGCGTCGCCGAACCGCCCCGCCGCTGACGGCGTCAGGCCCGGCCGCCCGCCGCCCGCCGCCCGCCGCCCGCCGCCCGGCCGCCCAGCCGCACAGCCGCACCGGCGGGCACTGCGAGGGCACGTGCCTCGCCGCACGCACCCGGCATCGCCTGTGCGAGCCCGCGCCATCTCCGATGCAGACCGGCCCCGTTTCCACCGCCGGCACCTCCGCTGCTCCCTGTCGAGCTGCCCCAGATATGGGGCAGCGCTCGGACCTGCCGTCGTCGGGCCGCCCGACAGGTCGGCGCCGCTTGATCGACTCGGTTTCGTTGATATGGCGGTGTCGGAGTGTTGGGGATGCCCCGATATCGGTGATACCGAGTCGATCACCAGTCGGCCTTTAGGGCGCAGATCCGCAGGGGCAGCCGTCCGGCCGGGCCGGTCTGGCCGGGATCGCTGTACGGCCGGTCGCTGCCGGCCAGGCCGGCGGCTCCGGATCACTTGATCGACTCGGTTTCGTTGATGTCGCGGTGTCCGGGCGTTGGCGATGCCCCGACCTCAGCGATGACGAGTGGATCACCCCTGACAACCCCGAGGCGCAGGTCCGGTGGGCCAGCGACCACCGGACAGGGCTCGGCCCGCCTGCCCTGCGCGGCGGACATCGCGCCGACCGGGACGCAAGTCACTGTGTCCGAGTGGAGGGCGTGTTCGGGATGCCCTTGCCAAACGTGCCGCCGTTACGAGACCGTGACACCGGTATTTCCGGCTAAGTGTTGACGTGCGTTATGTGAGCGCTAACACTACCCGGGAAGATGACAGGTGGCCCCGGCGGTCGGCGGGGGAGTCCAGAGAGGAGAAGCCCGTGGGCAGGAAGTTCCTGGTTGCTCTCGGCGGCGCGGTGCTGGCGCTGAGCCTGGCGGCGTGCAGTGGCGAGGGTGCTGGCAGCGGCGGTGACACCAGCGCAGAGAAGCCCGGCGACCTGACCATCGGTGTCTCGATGCCGACGCAGACCTCCGAGCGGTGGATCGCCGACGGCAACGCGGTGAAGCAGAAGCTGGAGGCCAAGGGCTACAAGGTCGACCTCCAGTACGCGGGCGACGACATCCCCACCCAGTCGCAGCAGGTCGACCAAATGATCACCCAGGGCGCGGACGTTCTGGTGATCGCGGCGATCGACGGTACGGCGCTCAGCGGCCAGTTGCAGGCCGCCGCCGACGCGAAGATTCCGGTGATCGCGTACGACCGGCTGATCCGTGGCAGCAAGAACGTCGACTTCTACGTCAGCTTCGACAACTACAAGGTGGGCGTCGCCCAGGCCACCGCTCTGCTGGTCGGCCTCGGCCTGCAGAACAAGGACGGCTCGAAGGGCACCGCGAAGGGTCCGTTCAACGTCGAACTCTTCGCCGGCTCGCTCGACGACAACAACACCCAGTACTTCTTCGGCGGGGCGATGGACACGCTGAAGCCGTTCATCGACGGTGGCACGCTGCGGGTCAAGTCGCGCCAGACCACCATCGAGCAGGTGGCCATCCTGCGGTGGCAGCAGGAGACCGCGCAGAAGCGGATGGAGGACCTGCTCACCTCCAGCTACAACGACGGCGCGCGGGTCGACGGGGTCCTGTCGCCGTACGACGGCATCTCCCGCGGCATCATCACCGCCCTGCAGAACGCCGGCTACGGCACCGCGGGTAAGAAGATCCCCGTGGTGACCGGCCAGGACGCGGAGATCGCCTCGATCAAGCTGATCAACGATGGCGTGCAGAGCTCCACGGTCTTCAAGGACACCCGCCTGCTCGCGGACCAGGCCGTGAACGCCGCCGAGGCGTTCCTGCAGGACAAGCAGCCGCAGGCCAACGACACGCAGACCTACAACAACGGCGTCAAGGTCGTGCCGTCGTACCTGCTGCCGATCGCCACGGTCTACAAGGACGACATCAAGGCCACGCTGATCGACTCCGGTTACTGGACGGCCGAAGAGGTCGCCGCCGGGCAGGCCAAGAACTAGCCGTCCGCCGGGCTCGGCGCTCGTCGCCGGGCCCGGCGCCATGGCGTACCGCGTCCCGATCTGACGATGAGGACAGTGACCATGGACGACACCATCCTCGAGATGCGTCGCATCACGAAGACCTTCCCCGGGGTGACCGCGCTGGAGGACGTCACCCTCGCGGTGCGCCGCGGCGAGATCCACGCCATCTGTGGCGAGAACGGCGCCGGCAAGTCCACCCTGATGAAGGTGCTGTCCGGCGTCCACCCGGCCGGCTCGTACGACGGCGAGATCCTGTTCGACGGCAAGCCGATGCAGTTCCGCGGCATCCGGGACAGCGAGGCCAACGGCATCGTCATCATCCATCAGGAACTCGCCCTGGTGCCGTACCTGTCGATCGCCGAGAACCTCTTCCTCGGCAACGAACGCCGCGGCCGCAGCGGCCTCATCGACTGGAACCGGGCCAACGCCGACGCGGCGGAACTGCTGGCGTCCGTCGGGTTGCACGAGAACCCCGTCACCCCCGTCATCCAGCTCGGCGTGGGCAAGCAGCAGCTGGTGGAGATCGCCAAGGCGCTGTCGAAGAAGGTGCGCCTCCTCATCCTGGACGAGCCGACCGCCGCCCTCAACGACGTCGACTCGGCCCACCTGCTCAACCTGTTGCGGCAGCTCAGGGAGCAGGGGATCACCTGCATCATGATCTCCCACAAGCTCAACGAGATCACCGAGATCGCCGACTCGACCACGGTCATCCGGGACGGGCGCGCGGTGGAGACCCTCGACATGAGGGCCGACGACGTGACCCAGCAGCGGATCATCCGGGGCATGGTCGGGCGCGACCTGGACAGCTTCTACCCCGACCGGGTGTCGTCCCCCGGCGAGGAGGTGCTCCGGATCGAGGACTGGACGGTACGGCACCCGACCCAGGACCGGCTGGTCGTCGAGGGCGTCGGCCTGTCCGTGCGGGCCGGTGAGGTCGTCGGCATCGCGGGGCTGATGGGGGCCGGGCGTACCGAGCTGGCGATGAGCGTGTTCGGCCGGTCGTACGGCCGCGACATCAGCGGCCGGCTGTTCGTGCACGGGCGGGAGGTGAAGGCCCGTACCGTCGCGGAGGCGATCGACCACGGCATCGCCTACGTCACGGAGGACCGCAAGCGGTTCGGCCTGAACCTCATCGACGACGTCCGCCGCAACGTTTCCGCCGCGGCGTTGGCCAGGCTGGCCCGGCTGGGCTGGGTGAACGGCAACGAGGAGATCAAGGTCGCCGAGGCGAGCCGGCGGGAGATGAACATCAAGGCGCCCAGCGTCATGGCGGTGGTCGGCAAGCTCTCCGGCGGCAACCAGCAGAAGGTCGTCCTGTCGAAGTGGCTCTTCACCGACCCCGACGTGCTGATTCTGGACGAGCCGACGCGCGGGATCGACGTCGGGGCCAAGTACGAGATCTACACGATCATCAACCGGCTCGTGGCCGAGGGCAAGGCGGTGATCATCATCTCCTCCGAGCTGCCGGAGCTGCTCGGGATGTGTGACCGCATCTACACCCTCGCCGCCGGCCGGATCACCGGTGAGAAGCCGGTCGGCGAGGCGACCCAGGAGAGCCTCATGGAGCTGATGACCAAGGACAAGGAGCTCGTCGGATGACCAGCATCAAGACCCCCTCGACGGAGCGCCCGACGCCCCCGGACCGCGCGCCGGCCGCCGCCCTGCACACCGGGACGAGCGACCTGCGGGCCCTGGTGTTGAACAACCTGCGGCAGAGCGGGATCTACGTCGCCCTGGTCGTCATCGTCGCGCTCTTCGCGATCCTGACCGACGGGGTGTCGCTGAGCCCCGGGAACATCACCAACATCGTCCTGCAGTACTCGTACATCCTGGTCCTCGCGATCGGGATGGTCATTCTGATCATCGGCGGGCACATCGACCTGTCGGTGGGGTCGGTGGTCGCGCTGACCGGAGCGGTCTCCGCGGTCCTGGTGATCCAGCAGGGCTACCCGTGGTGGGTCGGCGTCCTGGCCGCGCTCGTCGTCGGCGTCGCGGTCGGCGCCTGGCACGGCTTCTGGGTGGCGTACGCCGGGATCCCAGCCTTCATCGTGACCCTCGCCGGGATGCTGCTGTTCCGTGGCCTCACCCTTCGGGTGCTCGACAACATCTCGCTGTCTCCGTTCCCGGCCGAGTACCAGCGAGTCGCGGCGGGATTCCTCAACGGACTGCTCGGCGGGCAGGGCTTCGACGCCTTCACCCTGCTGATCGGCGCCGTGGCCGTGGCCGGGTACGCGGTGAGCGGCTTCCGCACCCGCGTCGCGCGGATCCGCTACCAGCAGCCCGTCGAGTCGTTCCCACTGTTCGTCGCCCGGGTCGCCGTGGTCGGCGCGGTCATCATGTACTTCGCCTGGCAGTTGGCGCACGCCCGTGGGCTTCCGATCGTGCTGATCGTCCTGGCGGTCCTCGTCTTGGTCTACGGCCTGCTCACCCGGCGTACCGTCTTCGGTCGTCAGGTCTACGCGATCGGTGGCAACCTCTCGGCCGCGGCCCTGTCGGGGGTGAAGGTCCGCACCGTCAACTTCTGGATGTTCGTCAACATGGGCTTCCTGGCGGCGGTCGCCGGCGTCATCTACTCCTCGCGGTCCAACGGCGCCCAGCCCGCCGCCGGCAACATGTTCGAGCTGGACGCGATCGCCGCCGCGTTCATCGGTGGCGCGGCGGTCACCGGCGGGGTGGGCACCGTGGTCGGCGCTATGGTCGGTGGTCTGATCATGGCGGTGATGAGCAACGGCATGCAGCTGATGGGCGTCGACCAGTCGACCCAGTCGGTGGTAAAGGGGCTCGTCCTGCTCGTCGCCGTGGCCTTCGACGTCTACAACAAGCGACGCGCCGCCGGGACCCGCTGACGCCGCGTCCTCCAGGGACCTACCGACTGGTCGCCGGCTACGACAAGCAGCCGCGGGCCCGCTGCACACTCCAGCGCGCGGATCGCACTGAGAGTGCACGCCCCTCTGGGCTGCGCCCGCCCTGTGCGAGTCCTGTCGAGCTGCCCCACATATGGACCGCCGCCGCAGTAGCCGCCGTCCGGTCCGCTCCGGTCCGCTCCGGTGCGGTGCGGTGCGGTCCGGTCCGGTGTTGTGCGGATTGGCGATGGCCCATATCTGGGCCAGCTCGACAGGGTCCGGCCAGGCCCTGACCACCGCCCGCACGCTCGGCGTCTTCCGCGTCGATGCCACCGGAAACGTGGCCGCGATTCAGGACAGTGATCCCGCTGCGGCCTGAACGGCGCAGCGGGATCGACGGATCAGTGGCAGTTGCCGGTGCCGCTGTCGTTGTAGGTCTGCCCGGCGACCGGCACGAACTGCCAGTCGTAGCTGCCGGCGTGCAGGGTGAACTTCAGTACGCCGAAAGCCGAGCTGTTGCGAGCCTCGCTGTCGGGCTGGATGGTGCCGAAGCCGTAGTGGTCGGCGCCGCCCATCCCGGCGACGAAGCTGCGCATGCCCCGGCTGGCGTCGTAGCCACCGGCCGGGTTCATCGGGCCGAACCGCTCGTACACGTGGTTGTGCCCCCAGACGACCACGTCGGCGTTGTGGTCGTATAGCGCCTGGTACAGCGGCCGCGTCGACGTCGACGGCGCGTGGTTGGAGCTCGACGTGAACAGCGGGTGGTGCCAGTAGGCCAGGGTGCACGGCCTGCTGCTGGCCGCGAGGTCGGCCCGCAGCCACTGCTCCTGGGTGGAGCCCGCCGACATGCTGATGTTGGAGTTCAGCGCCACGACATGCCAGTTGCCGAGGTCGTAGGAGTAGTAGCCGCGGCCGCTGGGGCCGGCCTGCGTACCGAAGTAATTGAAATAGGGGGTGGCTCCCGACGTGTTGTAGTCGTGGTTGCCGGGCGTCGGGCGGGTACGCGCCTTGTGCCGGCCCCAGGTGGGGGCGTAGTAGCTGCTGAACTCGGCCGCGGTGCCGTTGCTGTAGACGTTGTCGCCGGTGGTGAAGACCGTTCCGGGGATGTTGTCGAGCAGTGCCGCCGTGGCGGTGTCGCCGGAGCGGGAGTTGGCGATGTCGCCGGCACCGACGAGGACCGGGTCGCCGGAGGGCGGCGGTGTGGTCCCGGTCGTGACCACCAGCTGCGGGGCGTCGGCTCCGCCTCCGCGCGAGTCGTAGTAGGCGCCGTCGCCGCTGGCGGAGGTCACCCCGAAGCTGTACGTGCCGTTGCCGGTCACCGCGGCCCGGACGTCCAGCTCGTACCAGGTGTCGCCGCTGACCGCCCCGATCGAGCCGAGCGTGGCCCCGTCGATGGCCGGCTGGTTGCTCCAGGTGGTGCCGGTCTCCGACCAGCTCGTGTTGGACATCCGCCGGAACGTGCCACCGGAGTCGCTGCCGCTGTTGCCGCTGATCGTGCGCAGCCGCAGCTTGGCGGTGGTCACCGTGCCGCTGACGCCGCTCACGGTGAAGCGCAGGAACGACCGCCGGACGGGGGAGTTGTCGACCACGATCTGGGTTGACGTGCCGTAGTTGGTGGACGCCGTGTCGCTCTGGACGTAGGTGTCGGCGACCGGCATGAAGGTCACGCTCGCCGCGGACGCCGCTCCTGCGCCGGTCACAACGACGGCGGCGGTGGCGGCGACCAGCACCGCGACCGCCCCCAGCATCACCGGCGGGCGGGGAATTCGGTTGTCCATTCAGGACCTCTTGTCTGCGTTTGTCAGGCGCAAGGAACGTAGGAAGGTCGCCGAACCGGCGGACTACGGCCAGATGAACAGTACGCTCGACCAGCGAAACATTTCGATGTTCCAGCCGAGTTCATCCACCGCATGTCTGCCTGCCACTCCCGGTCTCTTGTGTCCCGTCCGATCAGCTCGCAGGATGGCTGACCGTCAGCCCGCGATCCGAGGAGATGCTCGTGTACCTGTCGACCGTCTCCCGACCGGACGCCGACCCGCCCTCCTCCGGACGGCCCCGTCGCGGGCTGGCCCTGGTCAGCGGCAACGTCGTCGCCCTGGGCACGGTCAGCCTGATCACCGACGTCTCCGCCGAGATGGTGACCGCCGTCCTGCCGCTCTACCTGGTGCTGGGTCTGCAACTCAGCCCGCTGGCCTTCGGCGTGCTCGACGGCGTCCACACCGGCGCGAGCGCCCTCCTACGAGTCGTCGGTGGCTTCGCCGCCGATCGGTTCGGCCGGCGCAAGCTGGTCGCCGGCGTCGGCTACGCGCTCTCGGCGGTCGCCAAGCTCGGCCTGCTGCTCGCCGGCCGGTCGGTGCCGGCCATCGGCGCCGTCATCGCCGTCGACCGGCTCGGCAAGGGCCTACGCAGCGCACCGCGCGACGCGCTGATCACCCTCTCCACGCCAGCCGAGGCGCTGGGCCGGGCGTTCGGTGTGCACCGGGCGATGGACAGTGTCGGCGCGTTCCTCGGGCCGCTCGCCGCGTTCGCGGTCCTGCTGGTCGTCGGGCAGTCGTACGACGCGGTCTTCGTCACCAGCTTCTGCGTCGCCGCACTGGCCGTCGTCGTGCTCGTGCTCTTCGTCCGGGAGCGCCCACCCGGCGAGCCGACGGACCGCCCGGGCGACCCGAAGGTCTCCGTACGCGAGGCGCTCGGTCTGCTGCGCAGCCGCCCCACCCGCCGCCTGCTGCTGGCGGCGGCACTGCTCGGGCTGGCCACGATCGGCGACGGCTTCGTCTATCTGCTGCTGCAACGCCGCGAGGACCTCGGCCTGCGGTGGTTTCCGCTGCTCGCGGTGGGGACCAGCCTGGCCTACCTGGTCCTCGCCGCGCCACTCGGTGTGCTCGCCGACCGGATCGGCCGACTGCCGGTGGTGGTGGGCGGCTACGCGGCCCTCGGCGCGACGTACCTGCTGCTGGCCGGCCCCGTCCACGGCTGGCCGGTGCTCGCTCTGACACTGGCGCTGTACGGGACGTTCTACGCGGCCACCGACGGCGTGCTCATCGCGCTCGCCGGGCCGGTGCTGCCACCACGGCTGCGGACCACCGGCATCGCGCTGGTGCAGACCGGGCAGGCGCTGGCGTACCTCGTCTCCTCGGTCCTGTTCGGGCTCACCTGGCAGGCGTGGGGACCGGACACCGCCATCCGGCTCGCGGCCCTGGCCGTCGCCGGGGTCCTCGTCGTCACGGTGCTCCTGCTCGCCTCCCCGTCCCGCCTGTTCACCCGGAAGGTGCCCCGATGACTGCGATGTCGACCCGAACGAAGCTCGGTGTGGTGGCCGTCTCGGCGGTGCTGCTGGGCACCGTGGCGGCCGGCTACGCCGCCACGGCTGGGCAACGGGACCGGACCCCGCCGCCCGCCGCCGGCGCCGATCAGGCGGTCACCCTGGCGCCCGGGCCGCGCCTGCTGGCGATCACCGACCGGCACGTCTCCTCCGTCGCCACGGCCGACCCCACCGGGCCGCGCACCGTGTCCGGCCTGGAGTGCCTTCGGGTGTACGCGGCGGCCGGCACCGGCGTCTGCCTGAAGCCGGAGACGCCCTGGACGTACCAGGTCGTCGTGCTCGACGCCGCGCTGCGACCGACGCGGGCGATCCCCGTGCCCGGCCTGCCCAACCGGGCCCGGGTCTCGTCCTCCGGCCGGATGGTCTCCTGGACCACGTTCGTCGGCGGCGATTCCTACACCAGCAGCGGGTTCTCCACGCGCACCGGAATCCTCGACACCACCACCGGCGCCGCGGTGATGTCACTCGAGGAGTTCGCGGTCACCCGGGACGGCCGCGCCTACCGCAGCCCCGACGTCAACTACTGGGGCGTCACCTTCACCGCCGACGACAACCGCTTCTACGCGACCATGTCGACCGACGGGAAGCGGTACCTCGTCCGGGGTGACGTCGCCGCCCGCACCGTCGAGACGGTGCGGGAGAACGTCGAGTGCCCGTCGCTGTCGCCGGACGGCACGCGGATCGCCTTCAAGGAGGCCATCGACGCCGACCCGGCGAAGGGCTGGCGGCTGTCGGTCCTCGACCTGGCGACCATTCGGGTGACACAGACGGCGGAGACGGCCAGCGTCGACGACCAGGCGGCCTGGCTGGACGCCGGCACGCTGGCCTACACGCTGCGCCAGAGCGACGGCCGACCCGATGTCTGGACCGTCCCGGCCGACGGGTCCGGTACGCCGAAACTGGTGCTGCCCGGCGCCGAGTCCCCGTCGCCGCTCACCTGACGGCGAGCGCGGCGGGGGGAACTGCCCCGACAATCCTGTAGCGGGGCCAAGCGGCCTGCATCATGATCAGCCCATGCTTGCCGACCTGTGGCCCCAGTACAACCTGATCATCTCGACGCCACGACTCGAACTGCGCCTGCCCCGAGACGAGGAGTTGGCGGCCCTGGCCCAGCTCGCCGGCGACGGCGTGCACCGCATGGATGAGCGTCCGTTCCTGACCCCGTGGACCGACGGCGGCCCGGGGGACCGAGCGCGGTTCGTGTTGCAGGAGCACTGGGGTCAGCTCGCGGGGTGGAGCGTGGCACGGTGGCGGCTCGGGCTCGGTGTGTTCCACCACGGGCACCCGCTCGGCGTGGTCACGCTGCGAGCGCACGACTTCCCGGTCATTCGGGAGGTCACGACATCGGCCTGGCTGGGAATCGACCACCAGGGCAGGGGATACGGGACGGAGGCCCGGGTGGGTCTGCTCACGCTGGCCTTCGACCACCTGGGCGCGCGAGCCGCCCGCACCGAAGTGTTCCAGGACAATCACGCCTCCCAGGGCGTGTCCCGCAAGCTCGGCTACGAGCACGACGGCATCTCCGTCGACGCTCGCGGTGACGAGGCTGTCGTTTCTGACCGGCTGAGGCTCACCAGGCAAACGTGGGCCCAGCAGCAGCGGCCCGCGGTGCGGGTCGACGGGATGGCGCCCTGTCGCCCGATGTTCGGCCTCTGACACCGGGCAGGTGAGCGTTCGGGTGCGGCTCGGCGACTGCTCGTCAACCGGCGTCGCCGCTGCCCCTCGCCACCTCGCCGTTCCGGGGGATGGACGGGTTCATCGTGGCGTGCAGGGTGATCGACTCATCGGTGTGGCCGACCTCGAAGAGCGTCCCGGCCGGAAAGGCCGCCAACGTCTCCGGCGGCAGCTGGATCGTGCCGTCCCCGGCCACCACGGCGAAGTCCCGGCCGTCTCGGCCCTCGGCGCCCACCCGGCCGTCCCGGATGGTGACGGCACGACCCAGCCGGGCACCGACATCACCGTCGTGGGTCACCACGACGACCGTCGTCCCCCGCTCGGAGTTGATGGTGGCCAGCGCGCCGAGCACCTCGTCGCGGCCGGCTCCGTCGAGTTGGCTGGTCGGCTCGTCGACCAGGAGCAGACCGGGCCCGGCGGCAAGCCCCTGAGCCAGTGCGGCCCGCTGACGCTGCCCCGGGGTCAGGTCGCCGGAGCGGCGCGCGCCCGCGCCGGCGAGACCGACGAGCTCGAGGAAAGCCTCCGGGGGATCCAGCCGACGCCCGGCGATGCGCGCCGCCGGCCGCTGGGCCAACCAGATGTTGCGCGACAGCGACACGTACGGCAGCAGGTTGCGCTCGGCGCCCTGCAACACCGTGCCGACCGTCGGCCCGCGAAGGGTGGCCAGTTCGGTCGGGGAGAGCCGGGACAGGTCATGGTCGCCCACGTACACCCGGCCGGCGCTGGGCCGCATGAGCCCGCCGAGTATCGAGACCAGGGTGGACTTGCCGGAGCCCGACGGCCCGACCAGCGCCAGCATCTCGCCGGCGGAGATGTGCAGGTCCACCCCGGAGAGCGCGACCACGTCACCTGTCCCGGTCGAGTAGATGTGGATCAGCCGGTGGCAGGTGACCGGTACGCCCTCCTCGGGCCGTGCGGTGGTCATCGGTCGGTCCGGCGACGAACCGAGGCGGCGATGAACCGGCCGAGCACCGCAGCGATGACCGCGAAGAGCGCGACCGTGGGCGCCGCGAACAACAGCAGTCGGCCGACGTCCGGCCAGTCGGGCAACGGGACCGGCGACCGGCCGTCACTGAACAGACGCTGCCCACTGCGGGTGAGAAGCCAGATCATCAGGGTGGCGAGACCGGCCGACACGGTGGCGACTGCGACCGGCCACCCGTAGCCGCCGCGGACGGCGCGTGCGGGCAGCCCCTGCCGCCGGAGCGCCACCAGCATCGCGACCCGGTTGCGCTGTTCGGCTGCTGCCGCCGTGATGAGGCCGGCCGCCCCGATGAGAACCCCGGCCAGCGCGGCGAACAGGTTGAAGCGCAACGCCAGCGCCGCACCCTGTCGGTCGAAACCCTGTCGCGCTGCGGCGATCGTCCGGTCGTACTGGATGACCAGACCCTGTGCCCGGAGCCGGTCGAGTATGTCGGCGGGCGCCGTCGGTGCCAACCAGACCTCCTTGACACCGGTCTGGCCGGCGACGGCGAGCCGGTCGGCGTACTCCAGGTCGACGATCATGCCGGATCCCCCGAGCCGGGGCAGTCGGTCCGCCAGGCCCTCGACTGACGCCTGGGTCGGCGACCCGTCGATTCCCTCGTACGGATACCCCCGTTGCAGGGCTGTCCCCTTGGACCGGGTCAACCAACCGGGCAACGGGAACGGCGCGTCGACGACGGCGATGCCCAACGACCGGGACCGTCGGCCCTCCGCCACGTCGAAGACCAGAGCGTCCCGGCCAGTCGTGGCGGTCAGCGCCGTGTCCATCGGGTCGGACAACCGCCACCGCCGCAGATCGGCCAACTCCGCTCCGGTCACCCGCGCCGCGCCGCCGGTGCGTAACTCCTCGAAGCGAACCGTCAACGGGCCGGGGGTGACCGGAGCGACGACCTCGATGCTGACCAACCGGCATTCCTGCGCGCACTCGGGCACCTGCACGTGGTATTCGCGAAGGTCGGGCTTTATGTCCTTGTGCGCGGTGATCCGGCGGGTGCCGGTCCTGCTGGCGACCGAGACGAAGAGGCGGACACGGTTCCCGCCGAAGGCGTCCTCGTCGTAGCTGGCGGACAGGGCGACGGTGAGCAGCCGCCCCCGCAGCATCATCGGTGCTCCCGGCGGATCCGGGCGGATCTTTCGCGCGACGTCCGACAGGGCCGCCCCGTACGACGAGTGCGGCGCGGCCACCGTCGCCAGCCGGTCGGAGTCCACGGCGAGCACCGGCGTGCCGGCTCCGGTGGCCACCTCCTTCACCGCCGCGGCCATCGCGAAGCGACCTTCGGGGTCAGCGGCCCGGACGGACTCCAGCAGGTGCCGGTGCGACAACGCGTCGACGCCGACCACGCGGGGCGCCCCGACCTCGACGGTTGCCCGATCCGTGTAGGCGGCCGACGCGACCTCGCTCGTCGCGGCGGTGAAGGCGAGCATCGCGACAACCACGGTGAGCAGCGCGATCAGTGGCCGGAACCGTGGCTGGCGGGCCACCTGGACGAGGGCGAGGCCAATGACTGTCCGGCCCCGTGTCAGCAGCGCCGCGCCCACCACCGCCCCGGCGATCATGGCGACCCGCGCCAGCAGGACGCCCGCGGCGAGCGCGCCGAACACCGGCGCCAACAGGGCCAACCCCGAGGGCGACCCGCCGGAGCGCAACTGCACCACGGCGGCCACGGCGACCGACACCGCGACGATGTCACCCACGGTCGCCCGCCATCCCCGCATCCGCGCCGGCACCCGGCGCAGCAGGTCGACGACCGGCGCGGACACGGTCCGCGCCTGGGCCAGCAGCACCGCGGCGAGCGCGCCGGCGGCGCCGACGGCGGCGTAGCCGATCGCGGTCGCCTCCAACGTGACGTCGGCACGGGCGGGCAGGGTGTGCGCGGCGAGCAGTTTGGCGGCGGCGAGGCCGCCCAGGCAGCCCAGGGGGATCGCGACCAACACGGGTACGGCGTGCTCGCCGATCGCCAGTGCCCACAGTCGTCGGCGCTGCACGCCGCGCAGGAGGAGCAGGCCCTGCTCCGGTCGGCGCTCGTCGGCCGCCGAGCTGACCGCCACGAAGAGCACCAGCCAGCAGAGCAGGACGAGCAGACCGGCACCCAGTGTCACGCCCGCGGCCAGCTGCTCGCGCTGCAGGGTGATGCGATCGAGCAGGCGCGGCAGTGCGGTGCCGGCACCGAAACCCTCGCGGCTTCCGTCGCGCGTCACCGTCGCGACAGCGGCGTGCAGGTCCTGCGCCGACCGGGTGGACAACACCTGCTCGGTAACGAACAGGTCGGCCGTCGATCGGTACAGGATGGCCTGGTCGTCGGCCAGGGGCGCGGACTCGGCGCTGAAGATGGCGTCCTCGGCGCTGCCCACGGCCGACGTGGACGCCAGCCCCGGTGCGGGTGGCCGAAGAAACTCGCCACCCAGCCAGAACGGATCGGTCGGGTCCAGCGGCCGGTAGACGCCGGCCACCCGCACCGGCACCGCGTCGAAGGTGAACTCGCCGCCGGCGGCGACACCCAGATGCGTCGCGGTATTCGTGCTGACCAGCACCTCGGGGAGCTGGCCGTTCGAGGTGGACCGGGGGCAGGCGCCGGCAACGACAACCCGCTCGCACACCCCGGCTCGGAAGATCAGGTTGGAGGTCACTCGCCCGGCTGGGCCGGTGGCGACGCCGCCGCTCTGCGCGCCGAGGACGACAACGAACCCGGCCGGCGCGAGTCGCTCGACTCGAGCGCCGAACACACTTTTGGTCGGGTCACCCGGCATCCCCGGGTACTCCGTGGGGTCGACGAGCCGCAGCCGTAGCTCGTCCGGGTCGGCGGCGGAGAGCTCGTTGCTGGCGAGGGCCCGCGCGGCGGCGGCCACGTAGCTGGGTGCGGCCGCGGCGGCGGCACTGGCGAGCACCGCGAGCAGGAGCACCGCCAGGGCTTGTGCCCGGCGGGCCGCGAGCGCTCCCCCGATGACGGCCAGCATTGACGGTCACGCTATCGACCAGCCGGCCCGCCCACCGTCCCGCGTCCGCGGATCGATACCGACCGGTTACCTGTCGCGAGCCTCAACCGCGCACGATCTGCGCTCGCCCGTCGACGAGGTGCAGTTCCGCCGCACAGGCGGCGGCCACCTCAGCGTCGTGGGTGGCGAACACGACGGCCGCACCCCGCCGGGCCTCGTCGTGCAGCAGATCCAGCACCCGTTGCCGGTTGCCCGCGTCCAGCTCGCTGGTCACCTCGTCGGCCAGCAGCACGCCACCGCGCAGCGCCACGCCGCGGGCGATGGCCGTACGCTGCTGCTGGCCGCCCGACAGCTCCTCGACCAGTTGGTCGGCCTGGCCGGAGAGGCCGAGCTGAGCCAGCGTCGCGGCGGTCTGCCGGCGTGCCTCGGGCGGTGCCACGCCGCCGGCGACGAGGGCCACCTGCACGTTCTCCGCGGCGGTCAGGATCGGGGCCAGCCCGTTGTCCTGCGGGATGAGGACGATCCGGTGGTCCACCGCGTGGTCACGGTCGCGCAGCTGCTGCCCGTCGACGGTCACCGCGCCGTCGCGCGGCCGCAGCAGCCCCGCCATCGCGTTGAGCAGGGTGGTCTTGCCCGCGCCGGACGAGCCGGTCAACGCCAGCACCCGGCCCGGGCGGACCGTCACCGAGACGTCCGTGAGAACGGGTGGTGCGTCGCCGTACCCGACCGTCACCTCATGGATGGTCAACATGTGCAACCGCCCCCTCCGGCCCCGAGGATTTGCACACTGCCACGGCGAGCGGGGGCGGCACAATCCATCGATCCGACGCGCCGTGCGTAGAAAACTTTCGATGCGACGGTTGACTTCGGTGGTTTATGACACAACAATCACCATCAATATTTACGCTCGTATTTGTAGTCCTCATGCCAGAAAGGAGGCACCCATGGCAGCTCTGCGAGGCGAGGTGTCGTGGTTCTGCTGCGGCAGCGCCTGGGGTCCCTGCGGCACGGCCGGCGGCGGCGCCTGCGGCACCTGCAGATCAGGCAACTACCAGCACGCCTGGCCGAACACCTCGGACGCGTGCCTGGCCATCACCCGCCCGGACCGGTGCGGGGTGACCGGGATGACCCGGCGCGGCTGCGGCTTCCGGCACTACACCACCGACCTCTGCAACGGCGCCCGGGTCGGCACCACCATCGCCGACTGTGGGCCGCAGACCGACCTGTTCTGCGGCGAGCGCACCTGCTGCGGCTCCGCCTGCGGCAGCAACCGGATCATCGATCTCACCCCGGCCGCGTACAGCGCGATCGCCAGCCTCTCGGCGGGGCTCCGGCCCTGCTCGGTCGACACGGTCTGAACGGAGGGCGCCACCATGAACCAGACCCTGGACCGCCGGCGGCTGCTCGCCACCGCGGCGCTCGGCGGCGTGGTCGGGGCCACCGGCCTCGGGTCGCTGGCCCCGGAGGCGGCCTTCGCCGCTGAACCCGCGACCATCGAGCCAGGCGCGCCGGACCCGAACTTCGCCGAAGGCCGGATCAGCAAGATCTCCGGCAGCATGCTGCTGGTCACCGGCTCGGACACCGTGCTGCACTCCATCCGGATCACCGACGGCACGAGCATCTGGAAGCTGCACCCCACCACGTTCGACAAGGTCGCCATCGGCGACGGGCTCTACGCCCGCGGCGTCCGCCTGCCCGACGGCACACTCGCCGCCGACTCCGTCTGGGTCAACATCGTCAACCTGCACGGGCACATCGCCGCGGTCGGCCGCAACGTGCTGCACCTCGACCACCAGGGCCGGCGGATCGTCGCGCACGTCGTGCCGGACAGGTCCGCCGCGGTCTACAACGGCACCCCGGCGGTCAGCGACCTGTCGCTGCTGCGGGTCGGCCGGCACGTCCAGGTGCTCGGCGCCTGGCATCCGGACACCAACGAGATCGACATCGCCACCGTCTACGCCGCCGCCTGACGGACCCCGGGCGGCGCGCATCCGCGCATCGGCGTGCCGCCCGCCGGACACACCCGAGGGGAGAACCCATGATCGACCTGATCGCGACGCTGCAACCGCTGGTCGTGGGCGCGGTGCTGATCTGGTCCGCCCGCGTCAAGCTCGTCAGCCCGCACGCCGCCGCGGCCGCCAACCGGTCCGCGCTCGCCCGGCTGCTCGGGCAGGACCGGGCGCTGCCCGCGTACCGGCTGCTGGGCGGCGTCGAGGTGACCCTCGGCGCGCTGCTCCTGCTGCCGCCCGTCCTGCGCGCGGAGGCGCTGGCCGCGACCGGGCTGGCCGTCGCCTTCCTCGGCTACCTCGCATACGCCCGCCGCGCCGCCCCGACCTCCTCCTGCGGCTGCCTGAGCGCCCGACCGACCCCGGTCTCCGGCCGCAACCTGGCCCGGGCCGGCCTGCTGGTGGCGGCGGGCGGGCTCGCCCTGCTGGCCACCGGTGGCTGGTTGACCGCGTTGGCCGGGCAGCCAGCGGCCGGCGGCGCCGTGCTGCTCGTCGAACTCGCCGCCGTGGTGGCGCTCTCGCCGGAGCTGGACCACGTCTGGCTGCTGCCGCTGCGCCGGCTGCGGGCCCGGCTGACCCACCCGCTGCGGGGCGGCTCCGGCGTACCGCTGCTCGCCACCGTGCAGCAACTCCAGCTCAGCGACGCCTACCGGCGGGTGGCGCCGCTGCTGCGCTCCGACGTACGGGAGCACTGGGACGACGGCGACTGGCGCTTCGTCGGGCACGCCGCGCGCTACCAGGGCCGCCTGGTGACGGCGGTGTTCGCCGTGCCACTGACCGACCCGGAACCCGACGGGGTGCGGGTCGCCGTGGTCGACGACGTCACCGGACACACCCTGCTCAGCCTGGCCGGCACGTCGCCCGGCAACGGCCCCCGACTCTCCGTGGTCCCGGCCTGAAACCACATCCCGGAAGTGAGGTCACCATGAGACACGGTCGACGATGGGCCGGCAGCGCGGCTGCGGCCCTGCTGACGGTCACGAGCCTGATCGTCGCGGCGCCGAACGCCGCCGCGACGGCCGACGCCCCCGCGCTCACCGCCGCGGTGACCGCCAAGCTGCTCGGCTCGGCCCAGGCGCACACGGCCGTCGACGAACGGGACACCCGGATCACCGTCAGCCGCACCAGCGGCCGGTGGGCGTTCGGCACCGCCGTCGCCCTCGCGCCCCGGCAGGAGGACGCCCACCCGACCGGTTCGATCTTCATCGCCCGGGCGGACCCGGCCGGGTGGCGGGTCGCCATCGACGGTGAGGCGGCCTTCGGCGACCTGGCCGCCGAGTCACCCCTGGTGAACGGTCGGGAGAGGAAGTTCCTCACCACCACCCCGACCCCGATGTACGCGGGCGGGGACTACCGGACCGGAATGGCCCTGCCGTTCGCGGTGGGCCAGACGTGGACGCTCACCAGCGGCCCGCACGGCTGGGGCGGGAGCGAGCTGCCGTACAGCTCGGTCGACCTGGCCGGCGGCGACCAGGTGGTCCGCGCGGCCCGGGCCGGCGCGGCGTACACGATGTGTCAGGGGTGGATCCGGGTCATCCACGACCGAGGCTTCTCGACCGACTACTACCACCTCTGGAACAGCATCTCCGTCAACGGCGCCAGCGTCGGTCAGGGCGCCTTCCTGGGCAACACCGGCACCGACGTCACCTGCGGCGGCGCCGCCTACGGCCGGCACGTCCACTTCGGGCTGCGGCAGAACAGCGCGTACGTGCCGATCGCCGGCCACGACATCGGCAAGTGGGTGCTGGCCAACGGCGCCGCCGCGTACCAGGGCGGGGCGCGGCACGGTTCGGCCTGGGCCGGTGCGGGAGCGGGCCTGTACAACTACGGCGCGCTCGGTCTCACCCAGGCGGTGGTCGACGCGAACGGCGGCGGGGCGCTGACCCGCCGCGCCGGTCCGGGGGCCGGCTACGGCGCGCTCGGCTCACTGGCCGACGGCGCCACCGTCTCCGTCTCCTGCTCCGCCAACGGCACCTCCCACACCGGGCGGTACGGCACCACCGCGCTCTGGGACCGGTTGAGCGACGGCAGCTGGGTGTCCGACGCCTACCTCTGGACCGGTGTGAACGGTCCGGTCAACGGCTGGTGCTGACGAGCCGGACCGCCGAGGCGGCCGGTGGCTCACCGGCCGCCCGATCCCATCCATCGCAAGGAGTGGCAATGGCCGTACCAACCTTCCGCCGGGGTCGGCTCCTGCTCGGCGGCCTGCTCACCCTGACCACCGCCCTGGCCGGCTCCGTCGTGGCCGGGTCACCGGCGGTTGCCGCCCCGGCCGGGACGCCGGCGTCGTCCGGCCCGCTGGCCACCGCGTTCGACACCGCCGCCGCGCGGTACGACGTCCCGCGGGACCTGCTGATGGCGCTGGGGTACGCCGAGTCGCGGCTGGACATGCACGCCGGTGCGGCGAGCGCGGCCGGCGGGTACGGGCTCATGCACCTGGCGAGCAACCCGCAGGTGCACACCCTCGACGAGGCGGCGACGCTCACCCGGCTGAGCCAGGTCGCGTTGCGTACCGAACCCGCCGCGAACGTTCTCGGGGCGGCCGCCGTGCTGCGCTCGTACGCCGATCAGGCCGGCCTCACCGCCGCGACCCGCGACGACGTGAACGGTTGGTACGCGCCGATCGCCCGGTACGGCGGCGCCAGCAACCCGTCGGTCGCGCGACTCTACGCGGACACCGTCTACGACCTGCTGCGCGCCGGATTCACCTCGGCGCGCGGCGAAGCGGTGGCGGGCCGGCCGGTCGCGCCCCGGCGGGGCGGCCTGGAGCCGGCCGCCGTGCTCGGCGGGGTCGGCACCCTCAGCACCGACTACGGGCCGGCCGCGTGGGCACCGGCCAGCACGAGCAACTACACCGTGGCCAATCGACCGGGCAGCCACCCGGTCACCCGCGTCGTCATCCACATGACGCAGGGCTCCTACGCCGGCTCCATCAGCTGGTTCCAGAACCCGGCGGCCAAGGTCAGCGCGCACTACACCTTCCGGTCCTCCGACGGGGCCGTCACCCAGTCGGTGCGGGAGAAGGACATCGCCCACCACGCCGGCAACTGGACCTACAACACCCAGTCGATCGGCATCGAGCACGAGGGGTACGTCGACAACCCGGCCTGGTTCACCGACGCGATGTACCGCGCGTCGGCGGCGCTCACCCGCACCCTCACCACCCGGTACGGCATCCCCAGGGACCGGGCGCACATCATCGCGCACGTCGAGGTGCCCGGCGCCACCCACACCGACCCGGGCCCGAACTGGAACTGGACCTACTACCTGCAACTGGTGAACGGAATCACCGGCATCGGGTACGGCACGGTGAACACCGAGTCGGCCAACCTCAACGTGCGCTCCGGCCCGGGCGCCAGCTATCCGGTCGTCGGCTCGGTCGCCGACGGCGCCACCGTCGCCGTCTACTGCCAGGCCGTCGGCAGCACGGTCACCGGCCCGTACGGCACGACCGCCATCTGGAACCGGATCGACACCAACCGCTACGTCTCCGACGCCTACGTGCTGACCGGCTACGACGGGTACATCCCGAACGTGCCCCGCTGCTGAGGGCGTTCGGCTCCCGTCGGCCACCACTCAGGCAGCGTCGACGCCGAAGAGCAGGTCGAGGTGGGCATCCAGCGCCGCCAAGGCCTGCTCCGCGGTGTACTGCCCGCCCAGCAGATAGATGCCCAGCCCCTCCATCAGCGCCAGCAGGCCGGCTGCGGCCGCGGCGGCGTTGGCGTTTCGAGCGGGCAGGGCGCTGGCGATGAACTCGGTCAGCTGCGCGGTGTCCGCGCGCAGGCTGGACGCGGCCGCCGGCCGCACCGCGGTGTAGGCGAAATACGCCAGCGCCACCCGGCCGTCGTCGCGGGTCCGGTCGTCGAGTGGCAGCAGGGCGGCGATCATCGTGCGCAGCAGCAGCCGAGGAGAGGGGTCCGAGCCCAGTCGCTCCATCGCCTCGGTGACCCGGATCTGGCCGCGCTCGCGGACCACGGCCAGCGCGAACGCCATCATCTCGTCCTTGGTGCGAAAGTAGTGCTGGACCATGCCGGCGGAAACCCCGGCCTCGGCGGCCACGTGACGAAGGCTGACGGCCTCCAGGCCCTGATCCGCGGCGACCCGCATCAACGCGTCAGCGATGAGGGTGCGTCGCTCCTGGTGATCGACCTTCTTGGGCATGACCTCGATCATCTCAGAGTGGGTGGCCCGGACACTCCGCCAGCGGGCGGCAGCTACCGGCTGACGGTTCCGGTCGCGGGGGTGCCGCGAGCGCTGCGCAGGAGGCCGTCGGGATCGTCGGCGTACAGCCGCAGCTCATCCATCGGCTCGGACCGGCCCTTGGGCAGGTCGAAGGTCGTCGGCCGGCGCAGCAGAACGTCGATGCTGGTCTGACTGCCGACCGAGATGTACAGGACGCGGCGTTCGCCCTCCTGCTCGACCTGCACCGATTTGCTGGAGGGCAGCGAGCGGTAACGCTTGCGCAGTGCCTCGATGTCCGTCCACGGGATCCAGATGTCGATGCCCGAGCTCAGCCGCACCCGCAGGCCCCTGTCACCAACGGTGTGTGGATGGATCTGCATGCTCGCGTGGAGGCCGGCCATCCAGAGCAGACCCCAGATGCCGAGGCCGAGCACGATCCAGCGGGCCGGCCGCCACGGCACCACGTGGGTGACGATGAGGTCGAAGATCGGAATCTCGACGACCGACAGGGCGATGAAGATGCCGAGGATCGGCTTGACCACGCCGAGGTAGCCGAACGGATCGTCGCCCGGGGCCAGCGGCAGTGGCTTGCGCCGTGCCCAGACGTACAGGCTGCGCCACATGGCTCCCTCCATCGCGGCCGCCCGGCGGAGCAGCGGACCTACCGTCGCCCTGGTCGGGGCCTTCGTGTCGGTCATTCCTCGTCCTCGTGGTCGTGGGCTGGCGTCAGTGGACGGTGACGGTTCCGGCGCCGCCGTCGACGGTGACGAGCTGACCGGTGGAGATGGTCCGGGTGGCGTCGGGCACGCAGATGACGGCGGGAATGCCGTACTCCCGGGCCACGGTGGGGCCGTGCGCCATGATCGCGCCGGTCTCGGTGACCAGCGCCGAGGCCGTGAGGAAGAGCGGGGTCCAGCCGGGGTCGGTGGTCGCGGCGACCAGGACCTCGCCGGGCTCGATGTGGGCGGTGGCCGGGTTGTGGACGATGCGGGCGGGGCCGGTAACCCGGCCCGCTGACGCGCCGACACCGGCGAGGGTGCCGTCGCGGGCAGGCGCCGCCGGCAGGATCGCCTCGACGTCGGTGCCGTCGGACAGCAACGCCACCGGGACCGACCTGCGGCGCAGCTCCCGGCGGTGCTCCGCCCGGCGGGAGGCGACCGTGGCCCGGTGGTCGGTGCTCCGGTGCACCGCCGCCTCCGCCTCGTCCAGGGTCAGGAACATGATGTCGTCGGGCTGTTCCAGCAGGCCGGTGGCGGTCAGGTCGGCGCCGATGAGCAGCAGTTGCCGGCGCGTCTCCCGTAGCGGGTACAGCCCGGCGAACTTGCCGGCCTCCCGCAGGCCGGCCAACGAACGGGCCCGGCGTAGCAGGAACACGGCGATCCTGCCGCGTACCGGCCGGCGACGGCGGGCCCGCGCGGCCAGCTCCGCGAGCGCCGTCTCGGCCGCCGCGGCGGCGCGTTCGAACCGCTGGTCGGGCCCCTGCTGGGGATCGGTGACCCGCAGGTAGTTGGCCATCGCCGCGAAGACCGGTGCCGGATCCTCCGCCCACCGCGGTACGCCGAGGTCGACCTCGGCGACGCCGCGATGACCGTAGGCGTCCAGGAACGCGGCCATCCCGATGTCGGGCAGTGTGCCGCGCAGGTAGCGCGCGGCCAAATCGTCCGGGGGGGTGCCGAGCAGGAGACCCCGGTGCTCGTCGGCGCCCCGGGCGAGCCGCCAGAGCGCCAGGTCCATCTCGATGGTGACGTTGTGCGGCATGCCGCCCAGCACGGTGTGGATCTCGTCCGGGCTCGCGACGCCCTTGAGCAACGAGGCCGGCAACGCGGCGGCGAGCATCCCCGTCACGATGGGCCACATGATGTCGTCCGCGCTGTCCTCGGCGTCCTGCGAACGAAGGAGGCGCAGCCGGTCGGCGGCGGTCCGCAGGTCGTCGGGCGCCGCCGACCGCACTCTCATCCGCTCGATCGCCTGGAACATCCGGATCCGCGCCGCGTCCGGACGCGCCAGCGCGCGCAGGATCCCCACGACCGCACGGCCGGCCGTGCGCAGGGACGCGGCCCCGGCCGCCGCGCCGCGCTCGGTGCTGCCCGTGGTGGGTGCGAACCGTGGATCCGCCAGGACATGCTCCATCACCGCCTGGGCCCGCGGGCCGAAGTCGACCGCCATGAGCTTGACCAGCCGCTTGCGGGACGACCTGCTCCGGGCCAGCTCGGTCAGGTCACCGTAGAGGCGACCGCCGATGTCGACGATCTCGACCCGGACGCCGAGCGAGGCGAGCATCGCCGCAATCTGCGACCGCAGTGTCGACATGCCCATCGGGGTGACCGGTTGCAGCATGCCCTGAACGTGACCGAACTCCAGATAGACCCGGGGGAGGGGCTTCCCGGTCTCCGGGGGGAGCGGAAACAGGCTGGTGATCGGCCGCGACTGCAGCAACCACAGCAGACCGTCTCCGTCGATCGCCCATTCCACGTCCTGCGGGCGGCCGAAGTGATCCTGCAACCGCTCACCCGTGGTCCGCAGCTCCGCCAGGTGCGCCGAGGTCAGGCATCCCGCGTCGTCCCGCGCGACGCCGTCGAGGACGTAGTGGTCCACCGTCGTCGCACCGTCCACCACCGTGGTGCCGACCCCCGGCGCCGCGTCGACCGCCATCTCGTCGCGGCGGCCGGTCAGCGGGTTCGCGGTGAACAGCACCCCGGCCACGGCAGGTGTGATCATGCGTTGCACGACGACGGCCATCCGCACCGTCTGATGATCGATGGCACGGGCGTCGCGGTAGGCGGTCGCGCGCACGGTGTGCAGCGAGTCCCAGCACTTCCTGATCGCGGCGATCAACTCGGTGGTGCCCGTGACGTTCAGGACGCTGTCCTGCTGCCCGGCGAAGCTCGCGTCCGGCAGGTCCTCCGCCGTGGCGCTGGAGCGCACCGCCACGGGGCCCGTGCCGAGCAACTCGTACGCGGCGACGATCTCCGCCTGCGGGATGACACCGAGCCGGTGAGCCTCGGTGGTGACGCAGAATCCCTCGGGGACCCGTTTGCCCAGCCGGATCAGCTCGCCCAGCCCGGCCGCCTTGCCGCCCACCAGGTCGACCATGCCGGCGGTTGCCTCGGACAGCGCGATCACGTGCATCTGGGCCTTCTCTCTATGCAATGCAACTGCATTGCATCCCACCGTACGCGGTTCGCGATACGACTGCAATGTGACCGCTCGGGCCGGCCGGACGGCAGTCGTGACCCGGGGCTGAGGCGTTGCCGGGATCTGCCATGCTCGGTGCGGTGACGACCGGCCACCCCACCAGAGTCCGCACCCACCGCCGCGTCCGCAGCCGCACCACCCGGGTTCTCCTCGCGCTCGTCGTGGTCGTGGCCCTCATCGGCACCGCCCTGGTCGTCGTACCGATGCTGCTGCCGCCAGGCCCGCGTCCGCTCTTCCAACTCCCCGTCTCGTGCGGTGAGACGTGGCAGCTCAGCACCTATCCCGGCCACGACGACTACGACGTCGACCTGTTTCCGACCGAGGGCGAGGCGTGGGGGCGGCCGGTGCTCGCCTCCTACGCCGGCACGGTCACCGTGGCGGGCGTCAACGGGTCGGTGGGCGGGCGTAACCCCGAGAATCCGGAGGGCCCGCGCGGTCGCGGCGGTGGCTACTGGGTGAAGATCGACCACGGTGGCAAGTGGGAGACCCAGTACCTGCACCTGCTGGAACCGCCGCTGGTCCGGGAGGGTCAGCGGGTCGCCCAGGGTGACCAGATCGGGCGCCTTGGCAGCACCGGCAACTCCGGCGCTCCGCACCTGCACTACGAGCAGCGCCGCGGCTGGGACAAGGTGGAGACGCACTTCGACGGCGAGCCGTCGGGTATCACCAGCGACGAGCGCGAACACATCGTCAAGCGGACGAGCAACAACTGCCAGTCCGGGTGATGGTCGCCGTGACCGTCTGTTGAGGACCACGTAGCCCACGTTTGTCCCGGAACGGCTCCGGGCAACTGGTGTGGTGGACGCAGCAGACGCAGGGAGGAGCCGGCGATGAGCAAGGGTGACGTCGACACGTACCACGAGGACGGGCAGTGGAAGAACCGGCCCGAGGGCAACGCGCGGGCCAGCAGTACGCATGACTCCAAGGCCGACGCGCAGGCCCAGGGCCGCGAGATGGCAGCCGACCGCGGCGTCGAGCATGTGATCAAGAAGCAGGACGGCACGGTCGGGGAGAAGAACACCTACCCGCGCAGCCGCGACCCACGAGACATCGAGGGCTGACAGCTTCGAGCCTCCTGCGGACTGACCTCTTCGGCGCGGCCGAGGAGGTCAGTCCGCTTTCACTACTACATGATCCGTCGGAGCGGGTAGGGGCCGAGACGACCCGGTCAGGCCGGCACCACGTACGGGAACGCTTCGGCACGGGCGGCCTTGGTCACGTCCGGGGTGAGGCCGGAGGTCACCCCGGTGTTCAGCACCAGGGAGAACATCACCTCGGGCACGTTGTCGGCCATGGTGCGGCCGTTGCGGACCGCGAAGCCGTAGTTGGCCGCCGTCCCGACCTGGTACGACAGCACGTCGGGATAGACCTGCCGCGCCACGCTCCAGCCGTACGCCTGGGGATCCGGCGCGGTCCCGTTCGCCGCGACCACCCGCGCGACCGCTGACGCGATCTCCTCGCCGTCCTCCTTCAGGTCGTTGCTCGGGTGCCGGGCGTTGGCCGGGTCGGAGAAGTCGGTGTCGGTCGGCCAGAAGATCGGCCACATCATCGGGTGGCCGCCACGGTTGATCGGCCGCCACCCTCCGGCGTCGGTCGCCAGCTTGGTGGTGCACCAGACGCCGATCCGCGTGCCGTCGCGCAGCATCGGCTCGTCCTGGGAGACCTCGAGGACGATCGACTCGACGGTGGTGCCGGCGAAGCTGTTCTTGGCCTCGTCGGCCTTCCACGCCGAGCGGTCCAGCTTCGCGCCGTCCTTGAACGCGGCGTTGACGGTCGCGAGCTGCCCGAGGTCGATGTAGAACGGGTCGGTGATCCGCCCGGCCCAGATCCGGACGTTCCCGCCGGTCGACACCTCGCCGGTTCGACCTTCGACGATGGGAGTGCCCATGGCCGCGTCGTCGCGGGCATCGGCTCCGGTGAGCTCGTAGACCATCAGCGTCTGCTTCCCGGTGCCATCGAGTTCGCCGAAGACGACCCGGTAGGTCAACTCCTCGAACTCCCCACCGTTGAAGTGGATCTTGATTTCGTAGCGCGCCTCAGCGTGGAAGCCGCGCTTGATGTCGGCCTTCGTCACCGAGCTGTTGACGTCCATGACGAACACGGTGGCGCGCTCACCGTTGAAGACGAACAGGTCGTTGATGAAGAGCTGGCCGCTCTGGGCGGCGAGGGGGGTGTCGAGGTGGTGCGACATGAGCTGACTCCCGGTGCTGCCGGACTTATTGGTTAAATCCGAACATAGCGGGCATTGGTGTGGCCCTGGCGTCATCGGTCGAATCCGCGGAGCGCTCCTGCCCAACCGCTTCCGGCCGCCGCCGGGCGGCGCACGCCGGTGGGCCGCCCGAGCGTGTTTCCCAGGCGGCCCACTCGCGGGTGGTACGAGCTGTCCGCGTCCTCAGAAGCGGGACCACTTCTGATTGGCGGCGCCGATGCAGTCCCACAGGTGCAGCTTGCCGCCGTTGGCGGGGTTGGCGTCCCGGACGTCCACGCACCGGTTGGCGCTGACGTTCACCAAGTCGCCGGCGGCGTTGAGGGTGAAGCGTTGGGCGGGATTGCCGTTGCAGGAGACCAGGTTGACCTCGGTGCCGTTGGCGGTGCCGGCCCAGGCGGGGTCCATGCACTTGCCCATCGCCCGGACGGTCCCGTCGGAGGCGAACGTCCAGGCCTGCGCCGCGGTGGTGTTGCAGTCCCAGATCTGCAGCTTGGCGCCCTCGACCGGGTTGGCGTTGGGGATGTCGATGCAGCGCCCGCTCTGCGCGCCCCGGATCCGGCTGGTGCCGGGGGCCGGGTCGCCACCGCCGCCGGAGGTGTAGCCGGACACCCGGATGTAGTCGACGAGCATCTGCTGCGGGAACTGCGTGGAGCCGTCCGGGTAGCCGGGCCAGTTACCGCCGACCGCCACGTTGAGGATCATGAAGAAGGGGTGGTCGAACACCCAGCGGTTGCCGCCCAGCCGGGCGGGGTCGACCCGGTGGTACTGCACCCCGTCCAGGTACCAGGTGATCACGTTCGGCTCCCAGTCCACCCGGTAGGTGTGGAAGCCGTCGGCGAGTGGCCCGCCGAGGGTGCGGCTGCCGGTGATGCCCCCGCCGCCTGAGTACCCGGGCCCGTGCACGGTGCCGTAGACGGTGTTTGGCTCCCTGCCGATGTTCTCCATGATGTCGATCTCACCGACGTTGGGCCACCCGCCGCTGCCCGTGCCGAGCATCCAGAACGCCGGCCAGATGCCCTGACCGCGCGGGATCTTGATGCGAGCCTCGAACCGGCCGTACGTCTGCGTGAAGGTGGCCGCGGTCAGCAGCCGCGCCGAGGTGTACTCGCAGCGCCCGTAGTGGCACTGGTAGTTGGCGGGGTTGTCCCGGCGGGCGGTGATGACGAGGTTGCCCTGGCCGTCGTGGACGGCGTTGCTGGTGCTGTTGGTGTAGTACTGCCGCTCGTTGTTGCCCCAGCCACCGCCGCCGATGTCGAAGCGCCATTTGCTCTGGTCGACGGCCGCGCCGGCCGGTGCGTTGAACTCGTCCTGCCAGGTGATCGGGCCGATGGCGGCCTCGGCCCGGTCGGGGTGGGCTGGGAGGACGAGCGCCGCGGTGGTGGCCATGAGCGCGACCGCAGCGAGGACGAAGGGTCGGAAACGGGGGGCGGGACGGGCTTTGAACACGGGGGGCTCCTCAGCGTGGGGGTGGCGGAGGCTGTGCACCGGAGAGCGCTCTCTATAACGAAGCATGTCGATGTCCCGACCTTTTTGTCAAGAGTGTTTCCAATGCGACGACAGTCCGTTACCACCTGATGGTGGGGCGCACGCCTCTCCAGACCGGTCGCGCGGCCCGGCCTTGAGCGGAGGGTCAGGCGGTCGCCGGGCGGGTCTGTCGGCCCTTCGCGAACTCCGCCACCATCGTGGCGCAGAACGCTGGCAGGTCCTTCGGGCTGCGGCTGGTGACCAGGCCGTTGTCGACCTGGACCTCCTTGTCCACCCAGGTCCCGCCGGCATTCTGGATGTCGGTACGCAGGCTGGGAAACGAGGTGACCGTCCGACCGGCGACCATCCCGGTCTCGACCAGCGACCACGGACCGTGGCAGATCGCGGCCACGGGCTTGCTCTGCTCGAAGAACGCCCGGACGAAGGCCATCGCTCCCGGGTTCATCCGCAGCCGGTCCGGGTTGACCGTCCCACCGGGAAGCACCAGAGCGTCGTAGTCGCCCGGATCGGCCTGATCGACCGTCCGGTCCACCGGAAAACGGTTCGCCGGGTTGAGGTCGTGGTGCATCGACTGGATCTCCTCAGGGCGTAGCGAGATCAGGTGGACCCGGGCGCCCGCCTCCTCGGCTGCGGCGCGGGGCTGGGTGTACTCGACGTCTTCGACCCCGTCCGCTGCCAGGAACGCGATCCGCCTGCCGACCAGTTGCTGCTGTCGGGTGGCCATCCTGCGGCTCCTCTCGCGGCGCCGTCTCTTTCGACGGCGCCTGGCGTCGCGCGGCGCGTTCCCGGTGTGGACACGGGCAAACGAGCCCTCCGGCGACGCGATGGGCGGCCGCGCGCCTGCTGACCATGGTCGATGTGGCCGGCCGCCGCGGGTCCGACGGCACATTCCTCCGATCGGGGCCGAATCGATTCTTCCTATTGCCGTGGGGCGTCCATGGGGGTCAGGATGACGAGGCTCGCCGGAAACATCCCCGTAACCTGCGCGCTGCTGGTCTCTGTCACGAGGAAGTGGGAGTCAGTCATGAGCGACGTGTCGACGGCGCTGGGTGTGCGCCTCTACCCGGACCTGGTCGAGCGGGGTGGTCTGGCCCCCGCGCTCATCGAGATCGCTGCCCGGCACGAGCTCGACCTCGGCCGGGTCACCGCCCCCGAGCAGGGGCGTAGCCGGTTCACCTGCGCCGAGCTGCACTCCGATCAGGGCGTGGTCTGCGTCGGGCTGGGCTCCCAGGCCCGATACTTCATGATCGACCTTCGGGTCTCGGGAGAGGTCCAGGCGCGAGGCGACGCCATGGATCTCGTCCAGGTCGCCCAGCTGGCCTCGGCCTGGCGCGCCGGGCTGACGCTCGCCGAGCTCACCGCCCGGTTCCCCTTCATGGAGGAGACGAAGCGTCATCCCGCGCGGGTGGCACAGGTCGGCTGACGCGCCTCCCGCAGCAGCGCCCGCGATCGTGCGGGCGGCGGCGGTCAGCAGCGCAGCCGAGGTGGCAACGGTGACTCGCTGCTGGCCTCACGGTCCAGGTAGGTCGCCTCGACGAAGGCGAGGAAGCGTTCCGCGTCGGTCGCGTTGGAGGCCAGACCGAACGAGACGCGCACCGCGCCGCCGGTCGGTAGCCGCAGCGCACCGAGGTACTGGTCGATCGTGTCGACCCGCGCGAGCAGCCGCCGGCGCAGCGAACCCCGGCTGATCCCGAACGCGCCCTCGCCCGCACCCGGGTTGCAGAAGCAGCCGGTGCGCAGGGAGAAGCCGGCCGCCGCGGCCTCCCTCGCGACGAGCCGCTCGTCGACCAGGGTGCCGTCCGGGTGGCGGAGGTTGAACGTCACGGTGCCGCCCCGGTCCTCGCCCGTCGCCGGCCCGTACACCTGGACCAGTGGCCGGCCGGCGCGGTGCCGCAGCGTGGTCAGCCGGGCCAGTAGCCATCCGGTGAGCAGGCTGACCCGGGTGTGCACGAGGTCCACGCCGATCGCGTCGAGCCAGCGCAGCCCGAACTCCACGTCCGGGATGCTCAGGAAGTTGAGGGTTCCGTCCTCGAACGCCGACTCGTCGTCCATCGACCGGTGCCAGTCGCCCTGCACGCTGACCGCCCGGATCGTGCCGCCGGCGAACCACGGCCGGCGCAGCCGGGCCAGCGCGTCGCGGCGGGCCAGCAGCGCGCCGACGCCGGTGGGGTAGCCGAAGAGCTTGTACCAGCTCAGGCAGACGAACTCGGGTTGGACGACGCGGAGATCCAACCGGTTCGTCGGGGCGTACGCGGCGGCGTCGAGCAGCACGTCGTACCCGTGCCGGTGGGCCAGCTCCACCCAGCTCAGCGGGTGGTGCACGCCGGAGAAGTTGCTCTGCGCCGGATACGCGAACAGGCCCCGACCACCGGGCCGGCCCCACCGCCGGCCGGGGCCGCCACGGCCGGCGTCCAGCACGTCGACCAGGTCCGCCTCGGCGACCCGCAGCTGCGGGCCGGTCAGCGGTACGTAGCGCGTCGGCGCGTCGGCTGCCCGCGCGTACTCGCGGATGCCGTTGACCGAGTTGTGGTTGTCCCAGGTCAGCACGAACGGTGCGGCCCGGCCGAAGTCGTACGCCTCGCCGACCAGCCGGCAGGCGCCGCTGGCGTTCGGGGTGAAGACGACCGCGTACTCGGCCGGGTCCGCGCGGAAGAAGTCGAGCACCGCTCGCCGGGCCGACTCCACCAGGGAACCGGCCGCTTCCGAGGTCGGGTTCTCCGAGTGCGGATTGCTGTAGAGGCCGGCCAGCAGCCGGTCGTGGTGGGCTCGCACCTGGGCCTGTGCGGCCACCCCGGATCCGGCGTAGTCCAGGTAGACGTGGCCGTGCCGGTCGAGGTGCCGGTATTCGGTGGCGCGCAGTTCGTCGATCCGGGTGGTGCCGGCGTACCCCGGCAGAGCCGCCGGCGAGGTGCCGGCGGCGGCGCGGGGTGCCAGCTCAGGAGGCACGGCGGGACTCCCGACGGACCAGCACCACCCAGGTCGCGCCGAGGAAGAGCACCACGAAACCGCCGAGCACCAGCCAGTTCACCCACACCGGACGGGAGAAGCTGTCGCCGTACGTGGCGAGCAGGGGCGGACCGAGAGGGGAAGCGCCGTTGCGCCAGAGCCGCTCCACTCCGGCCGTGTGTCCCAGGCCCTCGAACGCCCACCGGTTCGACATCGCGTAGCTGAGCCACTGGCCGCCGGCCGCCATGGCCGGCACCGGCAGGATCGCGCCGACGAACAGCACCTGCGGGAAGCAGAGCATCGGCAGCATGAGGGTCGCCTGGGCGGCGTCGGAGACGGCCGCCGAGCACAGCAGGCCGAGGGTGAGCGCGGCCGCCGAGGAGAGCAGCAGCGTCGTGTACAGGGCGGCGAAGCCGGCGCCGTCGACCGGCGGGAGCCGATCGATGCCGCGCAGCACACCGAGCAGGGCGAGGTCCACCAGGGCCAGCAGCGGCAGCAGCACCGCCACCTTCGCCACCAGGTACGGCACCAGCCGGACACCCGCCAGCCGCTCCCGGCGCAGGATCGGCAGCTCGGTGCAGATCTGGAGCAGGCCATAGGTCAGCCCGAAGAAGAAGCCCCCGAACGCGATCCAGAACAGGATCATCACGGTCACGTTCGGGATCGGATGCGCCGGGTCGAACGCCCCGGGCCGGAACAGCAGCGCGAACATGCCGAGCACCATCAGCGGCGACCCGAGCAGGATCGCCAGGGTGAGTCGGTTTCGGGCGACGATCTCCGCGTTGCGGGCGGCGAGGACGCCCAACTGGCGCAGTCGGCCGACCTGCCGGTGTCCCGCGGCGCCCGGGTCGACCGGACGGGCCGCCGGGCCGGCGTCGCGGTGCGCGGCGAAGCGGTCGGGCAGCGCCGCCGGGTCCGTCTCTTCGGCGAGCCGCAGATACACCTCGGCGAGGGACCGTAGGCCGAAGAACTCCCGGGCCTCAGCCGGCGTGCCGGCGAACGCCAACCGGCCGTGGCGGGTCAGCACCACGACCCGGTCGCAGCGGTCCACGTCGGTGATCTGGTGGGTGGTGAGCACGACCGTGGTCCCCGCGTCGGCGAGCGTGCGCAGCACCCGGAGCAGGTCCACGGCGATCGCCGGGTCCAGCCCGGAGGTGGGCTCGTCCAGGAAGAACACACCCGGCCGGGTGAGCAGCTCGACGGCGATGCTGGCGCGCTTGCGCTCACCGCCGCTGAGCCGGCCCACCGGGACGGCGCCCCGATCGGTCAGCCCCAACCCGGAGAGCACCTCGGCGACCCGCTCGGTCACCTCGACCGGACCGGTCCCCGGTGGCAGGCGCAGCCGGGCCGCGTACCGCAGCGTGCGTTCCAGGGGCAGCTCCCGGTGGATGATGTCGTCCTGCGGGACGTAGCCGAGCGCACCCTCGCCGGTGGCGCCGTCGTACGACACGGTGCCCGCCGCCGGTCGCCGAATCCCGGCGAGCGTCTCCAGCAGGGTGGTCTTGCCAGCGCCGCTGGCGCCGATGATGGCGACCACCTCGCCCGGCTGGATGGCCAACGAGATGTCGTCCAGGATCCGGCGCCCGTCCCGGACGCTCTGGCCCAGACCACTGGCCGTGATGCCGACGCCCGCGCGCGGGGGAGACGTCGTCTGCTCGGTCGTCATGTGGAGTGTGCTCGATCCGGTCGGGAGTGGCCTGAATATCGTGCATCGCCGATGCTACGTCCGGGCACCCACTCCACGATGCCGACCACTCAGTCGGTCGTGGTGCGCGCTTCCGCCGGCACCTGGAGGAGGTCCAGGCAGTTGCGCCACAGCGTCTCCAACTGGGCCGGATCGTTGAGCAGCTTCGCGAGCAGGACCCGCCCCTCGATCTGGGCCACAATGGACCGGGCGGCCTCCCGCGTGTCGACCGACGGGCCGGCGAGTCCGCTCTCCTTCGCCTCGACCACCACCAGCTCGATGAGGTCGATCTGGGCCTCGAAGATCTCCTGGAGCCGGCGGCGGATCTCCTCGGCCTGGTTGCTGAGTTCGAGGGCGAGGTTGCCGAACAGGCAGCCGGCGACCACGCCGGCCTTCTGCTGGCCGGTGCGCTGGACCTCCTCGGTGGCCTCGAAGAGGTCCCGTAGCCGCCGCAGCGGGTCGCGCCCGCTGCCGAGCAACTGCTCCCACTGGCGGCGCTGGCTCGCCCAGTGCTCGTCGATGACGGTGCGGGCGAGCGCCTGCTTGGACTCGAAGAAGTAGTAGAAGCTGCCCTTCGGCACGCCCGCCGTCGCGCAGATCGCCGCCACGCCCAGGGCCGAGTAGCCGCGCTGCTCGATCAGCACCGCGGCCGCGTCGAGGATCTTGTTTCGTGCGTCACTGGTCCGTCCCATGCTTCGACGATACCCGACCGGTCGGCTAGCGTGTAGTCGACCAGTCGTCTAGTGGTCATTGCGGTCGGGCCGAACCGGTCCGGCCCCCCTCCGGCCAGTCAGGAAGTGGTTCCCGTGAACACCAGTCAGGGACAGAAGGTCGTCGTGATCACCGGTGCGTCACAGGGCATCGGCGCCGACCTCGTGACCGCCTACCGCAAACTCGGGTACGGCGTCGTCGCGACCTCGCGCTCGATCGGCCCCGTCGACGACCCGAAGGTCGTCACCGTTCGCGGCGACATCGCCGAGGCGGACACGGCGGACCGGGTGGTCCGTGCCGCCCTGGACCGTTTCGGGCGTATCGACACCCTGGTGAACAACGCCGGCGTCTTCGTCGCCAAGCCGTTCACCGACTACACAGACGAGGAGTTCGACCTGGTGACGGGGATCAACCTCGCCGGGTTCTTCCACCTCACCCGGCGCGTCCTGCCACACCTGCTGGCCACCGGCGCCGGGCACATCGTGACCATCACGACCAGCTTCGTCGACCAGCCCAGCTCGCACGTCCCGTCGGTGCTCGCCTCGTTGACCAAGGGTGGTCTCAGCTCCGCGACCAAGTCGCTGGCCATCGAGTACGCGGCTCGCGGAGTCCGGGTCAACGCCGTCGCGCCCGGCATCATCAAGACCCCGATGCACCCGGTCGAGACGCACCAGACACTCGCCGGCCTGCACCCGGTCGGCCGGATGGGCGAGACCAGCGACGTGGTCGACGCCGTCGTCTACCTCGAGTCCGCGCCCTTCGTCACCGGCGAGATCCTGCACGTCGACGGCGGCCAGAACGCCGGTCACTGACGCCCAACCCCATCCCCGAAGAGGAGCAGACGATGCCGATCGTCACCATCCAGATCACCCGTGAGGGCAACACGCCGGGCACGTCCGCGGCGACCGCCGAGGAGAAGGCCGCGCTCATCAAGGGCGTTAGCGAGCTGCTGCGCGACGTCCTGAACAAGCCGTTGACGTCGACCTTCGTGGTGATCGACGAGGTCGAGACCGAGAACTGGGGTCGCGGTGGCCTCCCGGTCGACCAGTTCCGACAGCAGCAGAGCGGGGCCGTACCCGAGTAGCGGCCCACCGGCACCGGCCCTCGAACATCGCCGCGCCGGGGACGTCGGCACGCCGACGAACCCGGCGCGGGTCGTGCCCGGTGGCATGAACGCCGCGGCCGCGGGAAGAACGTCGTCCGCCGCCGGAGTGGGGAGTCGGGATGAGAGCCGTCGTCTACGCGGACGTCCGGACCGTCGCGGTGCGGGAGGTGCCGGACGCGACGCTGGAGGCGGAGACCGACGCGCTCGTGCGGATCACCTCCACCGCCCTGTGCGGCACCGACCTGCACATGTACGACGGGCGGACCGGAGCCGAACCCGGCCTGGTGTTCGGCCACGAACCGCTGGGCGTGGTCGAGCAGGTGGGCAGCGCCGTGCAGACGGTCCGTCCCGGCACCCGCGTGGTGATCCCCACACACCTGTTCTGCGGAACCTGCGTGATGTGTGCCCGGGGGCTCTCGGCGGCCTGCCTGCGCGCCCGCGCCGAGGGGCCGGGCGCCGCGTACGGCTACGCCGGGATGGGCCCGTACCGGGGCGCCCAGGCCGACCTGCTGCGCGTGCCGTGGGCCGACGCGAACTGCGTACCCGTGCCAGGGGAGCCGGGTGACGGGTACGAGGACGACTTCGTGCTGCTCGCCGACGCGTTCGTCACCGGGTGGCACGCCGCCGCGACCCTCGCGGGGGTCGAGCCCGGCGACACGGTGGCCGTGTTCGGCGCCGGCACCATCGGCCTGCTCACCGCCTACTCGGCGCTGATCCGGGGTGCCAGGGTGGTGTACTGCGTGGACGGTGTGGACGCCCGGCTGGACAAGGCCGGTGAGATCGGCGCGGTGCCGGTCGACTTTCGCCGGGGCGACCCGGTCGAGCAGATCCGCGCGGACCGGGCCCGGACGGGGCTGCCGCTGGGCGAGGAGAAGCTGGGCGGGATCGACAAGGTGGTCGACGCGGTCGGGTTCCAGGCCCGCGACCGCGAACGCCCCGAGCAGGAGCGCCCCGACCAGGTCATCGCGGACGCGGCCCGGCTGGTCAACCCGGCCGGAGCGATCGCGGTCGCCGGCGTGTACCCGGAGAAGGACCTGCATCCGCGCCCCGGCGCGAGTGCCAGCGAGGAACTGGTCGCACCGTGGGGGACGCTGTTCAGCAAGGGTGTCTCGGTCCGGTTCGGCCGTACCCACGACCGCCGCTACACCGTGCTGCTGCGAGACCTGGTCGTCTCCGGCCGGGCCCGGCCCAGCGTGATCGTCACCCACCACGGCACCCTCGCCGACGCGCCCGAGCTGTACCGCAGCTTCGACCGCCGGGAGAACGGGGTGATCAAGGCGGTGCTGCGTCCCTGAGCGCCGGCCCGCTCCGGCCTGCCGGCCGCGTCAGAGGTTGAGTGGTGCCGGGTCGGTGGCCAACTCCCGGAACCGTCCGCGCGGGTCGGGCACCAGCCGCCGGGCCGACAGATCCAGCAGTCCGCCCACCCCGGTCAGCCGCGCCACCGGGGTCCCGTCCGGGAGGGTGTAGTCCTGTTCGATGTGGAAGGCCCGGCCCTCGCCCCAGCGGAACTCGCAGGAGACGTCCACCTCGTCACCGCCGCGCAGCTCCCGCAGGTACTTGAGGGTCACCTCCATGGCGACCGGTCCCACACCGGCGGCGAGAAGCCGGTCCTGCGCGATGCCGGCCGCGCGCAGGCACTCCCACCGGGCGTGCTCGCCGTACTGGAGGTAGACGGCCTGGTTCAGGTGGCCCTGGGTGTCCAGCTCGTAGCCACGAACGGTGATGCGTACCCGGAACGGATCTCCCATGGGCCCGAGGGTAGCGGGGCGCCAGGGCCAGGTCGGCACGCGTGGCGTCGATGGGCCACATCCACGCCGACGAGTCCCTAGGATGGCCGCAGAGCCATCCGCGCCAGCCCTGGGCCTGACCGACGACCGGGCCGGTGCGACAGTGCGGAGCGACGGGAGGCGGGCGCCGGGACATGACGTACGTGCTGGGTGTGGTGCTCTTCGCCATCGGCATCCTGATCTCCGTCGCCCTGCACGAGGCCGGGCACATGGGCACCGCCCAGATGTTCGGCATGAAGGTGACCCGGTTCTTCATCGGCTTCGGCCCGACGCTGTGGTCGTTCGGCGGCGGGAGACGGAGTACGGCATCAAGGCCATTCCGGCCGGCGCCTTCGTCAAGATCGTCGGGATGACCCAGCAGGACGACGATGTCGACCCGAAGGACGAGCCACGGGCGATGTGGCGGTATCCGGTGTGGAAGCGCACCGTCGTGATGTCCGCCGGTTCGATGACGCACTTCGCCCTCGGTGTGCTGATCCTCTGGGGCCTCTTCGCGTTCGTGCCCGTGCAGGACGTGGCGAAGTTGCAGTCCGAGCCGGTCCGGGTCGGGTCCACCTCGCCGTGCGTGCAGGCGAGGTGGAGCGTCGACCCGGCCACGAAGCGCGAGCGGGAGTGCCGGCCCGGGGTGGACCCGCCCAGCGCCGCGGCCCAGCTCGGGCTGCGGCGCGGGGACGTCATCACCGCGATCGAGGGCCGACCGCTGCGCGGTTGGGACGCCATGTCGGCAGCGGTACGGGCGGCCGGCGGCCGACAGGTCGAGGTGGCCTTCGTCCGGGACGGGCAGCCCCGGACGGCGGCGGTCACCCCTGCCGCTGGCCGAACGGGTCCGGCTCGACGTGGTTCGCGATCCGACCCGGACCATCGAGGACATCACCCCGGCCGACCTTGAGCAGGTGGGCGTCCTCGGGGTCACCCCGATCGTCCCGACCAGCACCGCCGGCCCGGTCGCCGCGGTGGGCCGGGCGGCCGACCAGACCGGCCTGATGTTCTCCAACACCCTGCACGCACTGCAGCGGGTGCCGGAGAAGATCCCCGCGCTCTGGGCGGCCGTGACCGGCGGGGAACGGGACGCGGAGACGCCGATCAGCGTGGTGGGTGCCAGCCGGATCGGCGGGGAGCTGTCCGATCGGGGCGAGTGGCCCACGTTCCTTCTGCTGCTGGCCGCCTTGAACTTCTTCGTCGGGTTGTTCAACCTGCTGCCGCTGCTGCCCGTGGACGGCGGGCACATCGCGATCGCCTGGTTTGAGCGGGCCCGGTCGCTGCTCTACGCCCGGCTGGGGCGGCCGGACCCGGGTCGGGTCGACTACCTCAAGCTCATGCCGCTGACGTACGCGGTGATCCTGATCTTCGCGGGGTTCACCCTGCTGACGCTGGTGGCCGACATCATCAATCCGATCACGTTGCCCGACTGAGCGAGGTCAGGCGCGGCTCATCCGCCAGGCGCTCGTCACGCACACGGCCGCGGGCAGCAGCCCGACCAGCCAGGCCCACTCCTGGCCCCACAGAAGGTAGTAGGCGACCAGGGCGGCGACCAGTGCCACGCCGTAGGCGTTGAGGGTGGCGGCAGCCGCCCGTGCCGGCTCGGCCCCATCACGCCGGCGCACGGCCGAACTCAGCCACACCAGGGCGCCGACGAAGAAGATGACGCTGAAGCCGAGGACGGTCTGTGCCGCCGACGGCAGCCGGCCCGCGCCGGCGAAGATGGCGACCGTCAGCACCGCCAGGGCCAGGATGCCGGCGATGTACCGCGTCCGGGGGGAGTCGAGTGATTCACCGTCTGTGTCGGGCCGTGCGGTCACGCTCCGGATTCTAACGGACACGGAGGTGCGTCCGGGACCCCCGGAACTGTCGCCTGCCGGCCGGTCGGGAACTGGTCATGGTGTCCCGAGTGGCGCCGTCAGAGGTGTTGATCACATCGCGTCTCCGATCCACCGCATCGCCGCTAGGCGGGGCGTTGGAAGGTCTGCCTGATCAAGGACGTTCGATGGCGGCGAGCGCCCGTTGCGGTGCTCCACGATCCCTCAAGAATCGGGTCGTGCCTGCTGGCGGCCCTGCGGGCAGTGGCCGAGGTCGATCATGGCCTGGTCACCGGTTGGACGGGGTGCGGCGAGCGGCGGCGGGATCGCGGGTGGGGCGCTGGCGGCTGCTGTGACGTGTGAACACTGCACGACGTCGATATTGCCGGATTGTTACTTTTTCAACAGTCCCTCGCCTTGCGGATGACCCTCCCACCGCAATACGTTGCCGTCAACAACAAAACCAAGTGAAGGTCAAACCTTCCGGAGGCACCGATGACGTTGGCGAGGTGGTACGAGCGATGAGCAACGTGCCCATCCTCCTTGAGATGCGTTCCATCACCAAGGAGTTTCCCGGAGTCAAGGCCCTCTCCGACGTCAACCTGGTGGTTCGCGCCGGCGAGATCCATGCCATCGCGGGTGAGAACGGTGCGGGCAAGTCGACCCTGATGAAGGTCCTCAGCGGGGTCTACCCGTACGGCACCTACGACGGCCAGATCGTCTATCAGGGCGCGGAGGCCCGGTTCTCCGACATCCGCGCCAGCGAGAACGCCGGGATCGTGATCATCCACCAGGAACTCGCGCTCATCCCGCACATGTCGATCACCGAGAACATCTTCCTCGGCAACGAACCGCGCAAGCGGGGCGCGATCGACTGGACGGCCGCGAACCGGATGGCGCTGGACCTGATGGCCCGGGTCGGTCTCGAGGAAGACCCGGACACCCTGATCAAGGACATCGGGGTCGGCAAGCAGCAGCTGGTGGAGATCGCCAAGGCGTTCGCCAAGGACGTCAAGCTGCTCATCCTGGACGAGCCGACCGCGGCGCTGAACGAGGCCGACTCCCGGCACCTGCTGGACCTGCTGCGCGGGTTCCGGTCCAGGGGCATCACCTCGATCATGATTTCGCACAAGCTCAACGAGATCGCGGCGATCGCCAACCAGATCACGATCCTGCGCGACGGCCGGACGGTGGAGACCCTCGAGGTCACCGAGGACGGCATCGACGAGGACCGGATCGTGCGGGGCATGGTCGGCCGCGAGCTGAGCAGCCGGTTCCCGGACCACACGCCGAAGATCGGTGAAGTCTTCTTCGAGGTCCGCGACTGGAACGTCCGGCACCCGATCTCCGCCGAGCGCCAGGTCTGCAAGAACGAGAGCTTCGTGGTGCGCCGCGGCGAGATCGTCGGTTTCGCCGGCCTGATGGGCGCGGGTCGTACCGAGTTGGCGATGAGCGTCTTCGGTCGCTCCTACGGCGTGTACGAGTCGGGCACGATCATCAAGGACGGCAAGGAGATCGTGCTCAAGTCGGTGGCGGATGCGATCGCCAACGGGCTCGCGTACGTCAGTGAGGACCGCAAGGCGATCGGTCTCAACCTGCTCGACGACATCAAGGCGTCGACGGTGGCCGCCAAGCTGTCCAAGATCTCGCACCACGGTGTCCTCAACCAGGTGGAGGAGTACAAGGCGGCCGAGGCATACCGCAAGGAGTTGCGGACCAAGGCTCCGACGGTCGACGAGGGCGTCTCGAAGCTCTCCGGCGGCAACCAGCAGAAGGTGGTGCTGGCGAAGTGGATGTTCACCGACCCGGACCTGCTGATCCTCGACGAGCCGACGCGCGGCATCGACGTGGGTGCCAAGTACGAGATCTACGGCATCATCCAGCGGCTCGCCGACCAGGGGAAGGGCGTCGTCGTCATCTCCTCGGAACTGCCTGAGCTGATCGGGCTCTGCGACCGCATCTACACCGTGTTCGAAGGCGCCATCACGGGCGAGATCGCCCGCAAGGATGCGGACCCGGAGACCCTCATGAAGCAGATGACCTCTACGAAGAAGATGTTGACACGATGAGCCGATTGAAGGACCTTCAGAAGAACCTGTTTGGAGGCACCACCTCCAACGCCCGTCAGTTCGGCATGATCTTCACGTTGGTGGCGATCGTCCTGCTGTTCCAGATCCTGACCGACGGGCTGACCCTGCGATCGGACAACCTGATCGCACTCTTCCAGCAGAACTCGTACATCCTCATCCTGGCCATCGGCATGCTGATGGTGATCGTCGCCGGGCACATCGACCTGTCGGTCGGCTCGGTCGCGGCGATCGCCGGCATCCTGGTCGCGAAGTCGATGACCGAGTGGAACCTGCCCTGGCCCGTCGCCATCCTCTTCGGCCTCGCGATCGGTGCCATCATCGGCGCCTGGCAGGGCTTCTGGGTGGCCTACATCGGGGTACCGGCGTTCATCGTCACCCTGGCCGGCATGCTGCTCTTCCGCGGCGGCAACCAGTTCATCGGTAACGCCAACACCATCCCGGTGCCCGAGGGCTTCCGGGAGATCGGCTCGGGGTTCCTGCCCGAGTTCGGGCCGAACACCGGCTACAACAACGCCACGCTGCTGCTCGGCCTGGCTGCGGCGGTGGCCCTGGTGTGGCGGGAGCTGCGGCTGCGCCAGACCCGCCGGGCGATGGACGCGGACCCCGCGCCGATGTGGATCTCGATCCTGCGCATGGCCGTCATGGTCGGCGTGATCGCCTTCGCCGCGCTGCGCTTCGCCAGTGGTCGCGTCGGCACCAGTTTCCCGATCTCCGGCATCATCCTGGTGGCGCTGGTCATCGCCTACTCCTTCTACACCCGCAACACGGCCGGCGGCCGGCACATCTACGCGGTGGGCGGCAACGCCCGGGCCGCGGAGCTGTCCGGTGTGAAGCTCAAGCGGGTCAACTTCTTCGTCATGATGAACATGTCCGTCCTGGCCGCCCTGGCCGGCATGATCTTCGTGGCCCGCTCGGCGGCCTCCGGACCGCAGGACGGTAACGGCTGGGAACTGGACGCGATCGCCGCTGTCTTCATCGGTGGCGCGGCCGTCTCCGGCGGTATCGGAACCATCAGCGGCTCCATCGTTGGTGGTCTCGTCATGGCCGTGCTCAACAACGGCCTGCAACTGATGGGCGTCGGCACCGACCGCGTCCAGATCATCAAGGGCCTGGTCCTGCTGCTGGCCGTCGCGATCGACGTCTACAACAAGAGCCAGGGGCGCTTCTCCATCATCGGAAGTCTGATGCGACCGTTCCGTCGCGAGGACGCCGCCCCACCCGCCTCACCGCCGGACGCGGAGCGCGAGCCCGCCAAGGCTGCGGTGTCCGGCTGACGGTCACCGACCTCTCCACCCGTCTCAATTATCAGAAAGGCAAGTCCTCCCATGCGTAAATTCTTCGGCACGTCGGTGGTCGCCATCAGCGCCGCCGCCATGCTGGCTCTCGCCGGCTGCGGCTCCGGCCGTGACGGCGAGTCCGGCGGCTCCAGCGGAGACGCCAAGGGCTTCGCGGCCAACTCGCTGATCGGTGTCGCCCTGCCGGCCAAGACCTCGGAGAACTGGGTCCTCGCCGGTGACCTCTTCACCAACGGTCTCAAGGAGGCCGGTTTCCAGGCTGACGTGCAGTACGCGGGCGCGTCGACCACGGTGGCCGACCAGCAGGCCCAGATCACCGCCATGACCACCAAGGGTGCCAAGGTCATCGTCATCGGCGCGACCGACGCCGCGCAGCTCTCGACCCAGGTCGCGGCGGCCCACGCGGCCGGCGCGAAGGTCATCGCGTACGACCGGCTCATCACCAACACGCCGGACCTCGACTACTACGTCGCGTTCGACAACTTCAAGGTCGGCGAGCTCCAGGGCCAGGCCCTGCTCGAGGGCATGAAGGCCAAGAAGCCGAACGGCCCGTACAACATCGAGCTGTTCTCCGGCTCGCCGGACGACAACAACGCCGGTGTCTTCTTCAACGGCGCGATGAGCGTGCTCAAGCCGGAGATCGACAAGGGCAACGTGGTCGTCGCCTCGAAGCAGACCGACGTCAAGCAGACCGCCATCCAGGGCTGGAAGGCCGAGGGTGCGCAGGCCCGCATGGACCAGCTGCTGACCTCGACCTACGGCAACAAGGAGCTGGACGGCGTCCTCTCCCCGAACGACACCCTGGCCCGCGCGATCATCACCTCGATCAAGGGTGCTGGCAAGCAGGTCCCGGTCGTCACCGGTCAGGACTCCGAGGTTGAGTCGGTCAAGTCGATCGTCGCTGGCGAGCAGTACATGACGATCAACAAGGACACGCGGAACCTGGTCAAGGAGACCATCAACATGGTCAAGTCCCTCCAGGCCGGTAACACCCCGCAGGTGAACGACACCAAGTCCTACAACAACGGCAGCAAGGTCGTCGACACGTACCTGCTCCCGCCGGTCGCCGTCACCAAGGCGAACGCGGCTGAGGCGTACGCCAACGACCCGAAGCTCGCGCCGCTCACCAAGTAAGCACCACACGGTAGGCAGCAACGCCGATGGGTCCCGGAATCTCCTCTTCCGGGGCCCATCGTCGTCCTGGCACCCCCTCGCACCAGCCGGCACCGATCCATAAGGAGGTCTGACCGTGGCGACACCAGTCCGGGCCAGGCCAGCCGGCGTCGGCCGTAACCCCGAGTCCCCGCTGCCCTCCGTTCCCGGCGCCAGCCAGGAGGAGATCCGGCGGCAGAACCTCGGCGCCGTCCTGCGCTACGTCCACCTGCACGGGCCGACGTCCCGGGCCGAGCTGACCAGCCGACTCGGCCTCAACCGCAGCACCATCGGCGCTCTGGCGGCCGACCTGGTCGCCAGTGGCCTGGTCACCGAAGAGGCGCCGACCACCGCCCGCCGTGCCGGCCGCCCCTCGCTGGTGGTCAGCCCCCGTTCCGACCGGGTCTACGCGCACGCGCTGAGCATCGACGCGGACCGACTGCGCGCCGCCCGGGTCGGCCTCGGTGGGCGCATCCTGGACCTGCGCGAGGTCGCCCGTCCCGGTGGCATGACGGCGGTCGACGCCGTCGGGCCGCTGGCCGACCTCGTCCGCGACATGGAACGCTCCGTAGCCCCCGACGCGCTGCTGGTCGGCGGCGCGGTCGCGGTCACCGACACCACCTGCGAGGCGGACGGCACCATCCGGATCGCCGGCGTCGACGAGAGCCTGGGCGTCGCGCTCGAGGCCGAATTCACCGCCGGCCCAGGCTTCGTGGCTGGCGACCTGGCCGACATCGCCGGCCTGGCCGAGCACATCCGCGGCGTGGCGGCCGGCATCGACGATCTCATCTACCTGCACGGTGACCTCGGCATCAGCGCCGGCATCATCGTCGATGGCCGGCTGGTGATCGGACACCGGGGCCACAGCGGCAAGGTCGGTCACATGGTGGTCAACCCGAACGGGTTGCTCTGCGGCTGCGGCTCCCGCGGCTGCTGGGAGACCGAGATCGGCGAGGCCGCGCTGCTGCGGCACGCCGGCCGGGACCCTGGTGACCGTGGAGCGGTGGCCGAGGTGCTGCGCGCGGCGGCGGACGGCGACCGGACCGCTCGGGAGGCGGTCGAGCAGATCGCCGACTGGCTCGGCTTCGGCGTGGCCAACCTGGTCAACGTGGTCAACCCGGACGCCGTGGTGTTCGGCGGCTCGCTGCGCGACATCTTCACCGCCGGTGCGGACGCGGTCCGCAGCCGGTTGGGTGCCATGCCGCTGCCGGGCTCCCGTGAGCACCTACGTCTGGAGGCGGCGGCACTCGGCCGGGACGCCGTCCTGATCGGCGCCGCCGAACTGGCCTTCGACAAGTTGCTGGCCGACCCGCTGAACGTGGGTGTCGCGGGCCAGTTGGGCGCCGACGACCCGGCCTGACCGCGTCTCCGTGCCGACCTCGCCAGTCGGTATCCCTGCCACTGTCGGTCGCTCTGCACCTGGGGTTGGTCCGTTGAACCGAAGCGTGTCGTACGTTGTACGCTAGAGGTGTCGGGGTAGCACCGCCTTGACCGGTCAGGAGGCACAGTGCGGTTCGCGGTCGTCTTCACGCCGGGCGACCCGCCCCGGACCGGCCGGATCCACGTTCATCACCCGGCCGGCGAGGCGCTGACCGAGCACTTCGCCGGCGTCGGAGAGGACGACGAACTGCGGCTGGCCATCCCGGGCGACGGCCGGCCGGTCGCCGAGACCGTGCCGGTCCGCACCCTTGGAGTGGGCGACGCCGTTCGCCGGCTCGTCGCGCTGCGCGACACCGACGAGCTCGACCCGACCGCCGCGTTCTGGTCGGCCGTCGCGGTCACCGCGCTGCACCTCACCGCCCGGGGGCGGATCCTGCCCGGAGTGTCCCCGCAGGGGTACGACGCCTGGCGGGCCGGCCCGTTCGACGTCGCCGACGTGCGACGGATCCGGGCGCTGGCCGCCGCCATGCCAGCGGCGGCGCGCGCGGTGCCGCTGGATCCGACCGCGCGACGGCTGGTCCTCCCCGATCCGGAGGAGCTGATCCGCGCGTTCCTCGACGCGGTGGCCGACACGCTGCCGCGCACCCCGGCCGCGCCCTGGCTCACCGGCGACCCTCGGTTCACCGCCGCGGAGCCCCAGCGGGCCGAGGAGCTGCGCGGCTGGGCCGGGCAGGTCTCCGCCGGGGTGGACACCGGCCTGCGGATGGCACTGCGGGTGGAGATCCGGGGAGATCTCGACAGCACCGTGCCGACCGCCGTCGTCCGGCTCCGCAGCCTCGCCGACCCCACCCTGGTCAGCGACGCCGCCACCCTCTGGGCAGGAGACGAGCACGGCCTCGGCGACCGGGCCACCGTGGAGGCGATGCTCGCCGTGCGACGCGCCGCCGCCCTGTGGCAACCGCTGCAACGGCTCCTCGACGAGGCCGCGCCGATCGAGCTGGAGCTGCTCGACGAGGACCTGGTCGACCTGCTCGGCGGCGCCGAGGCCCGGCTCGCCGCCGCCGGCATCGACATCGAGTGGCCACCGCAACTCTCTCGTGCCCTCGCCGCCCGTGTGCTGGTCAGCTCCCCACCGGAGCAGCCCGCCGACCCGGCGGCTTTCTTCCGCTCCGCCGCGCCGATGCCGCTGCGTTGGCAGCTGACCCTCGCCGGGGTCCCGCTGACCGACGAGCAGACCGACCTGGTCGCCGGTGCCCGGCCGATCGTCCGCCTCCGGGACGGGTGGGTCCTGGCTCCACCGGCACTGGCCGGCAAGGCCGCCGAACGGCAGCTTTCCCCGTGCCCGGCGTACGACGCCCTGGCCGCGACCCTGGCAGCCAGCACCGAGGTGGCCGGCGAGCGGGTCGAGGTGGTGGCCGACGGTTGGTTGGGTGCGCTGTGCGACCTGCTCGGCGACCCGGATGGCGGGCCGGAGCCGCTGACACCGCCGGCAGGGCTGGCCGGCCGCCTGCGCGACTACCAGCTGCGCGGGCTGCGCTGGCTGGAGCGGATGGCCTCGCTCGGGTTCGGTGGCTGTCTCGCCGACGACATGGGCCTCGGCAAGACGGTCACTGTCGTCGCCCTGCACCTGCGCCGGCAGCTCGACCGGAGGACCGCGGGCGCGACCCTGGTGGTCTGCCCCGCGTCGGTGCTCGGCACCTGGGAACGGGAGATCCACAAATTCGCCCCCGGCACGTCCGTGCGCCGCTTCCACGGCACCGCGCGTTCACTGGCGGAGCTGACCGACGGGATCGTGCTGACAAGTTACGGCACCATGCGACTCGACGCCGACACCCTGGCCAACCAGTGTTGGGGGCTGGTGGTCGCCGACGAGGCGCAGTACGTCAAGAATCGGCTCAGCGGCACCGCGAAGGCGCTGCGAATGATTCCGGCGCGTGCCCGGGTCGCGCTCACCGGCACCCCCGTGGAGAACGACCTCACCGATCTGTGGGCGATCCTGGACTGGACCACGCCCGGCCTGCTGGGCGCGGCGGGGCAGTTCCGTACGAGCTGGGCCCGGCCGATCGAGGTGGACCGGGACTCCGCGACCGTCGCGCGGCTGTCCCGCCTGGTCCGTCCGTTCCTGCTGCGCCGCCGCAAGTCGGATCCGGGCATCGCCCCCGAGCTGCCACCGAAGACGGTCACCGATCACCTTGTCCCGCTGACCGCCGAGCAGACCGCCCTCTACGAGAAGGTGGTCGGTGAGGTGCTGGCCGACATCCGGGCCAGCGGCGCCGGCATCGCCCGCCGTGGGCTGGTGCTCAAACTGCTGGTCGAGCTGAAGCAGGTCTGCAACCACCCGGCGCACTACTTGAAGGAGCCGCGCGGCCCGCTGCGCGGCCGGTCGGAGAAGCTGCAGCTCCTCGACGACCTGCTGGACACCATCCTCGCCGAGGGCGGCGGCGCGCTGGTCTTCACCCAGTACGTGCGGATGGCCCGGCTGCTGGCACGCCACCTGGCCGAGCGGGGCGTACCGGCGCAGTTGCTGCACGGCGGCACGCCCGTGCCGCAGCGCGAGGACCTGGTCCGCCGGTTCCAGGCCGGTGAGGTGCCGGTCTTCCTGCTGTCCCTCAAGGCGGCCGGCGCCGGCCTGACCCTCACCCGAGCCGACCACGTCATCCACTACGACCGCTGGTGGAACCCGGCGGTCGAGGAGCAGGCCACCGACCGGGCCCACCGGATCGGGCAGACCAGGCCGGTGCAGGTGCACCGGCTGATCGCGCAGGGCACCCTGGAGGAGCGCATCGCCGCCCTGCTGGAGTCCAAGAGGGCGCTCGCCGACGCCGTGCTCACCGGCGGCGAGACCGCCCTGACCGAGCTGTCCGACGCCGAGCTGCTCCGTCTCGTCCGGCTCGGCGGCGAGGAATGAGGGGCCCGGACGTGGCTGACAACGCCGAATTCGACGACCAGTGGGACGACGACGCCGAGCCGGTGCGGGACGACGGCCGGGCCCGCAGCTTCCCGGCCTTCGGGCCGGACCGGCGGATCGGCCGGACGTTCGCCACCACCTGGTGGGGCACCGCCTGGATCGACGCGATGGAGCGGGCCGCGCTCGACCGCGGGCAGCTGAGCCGGGGCCGCCGGTACGCGTTCGCCGGCCAGGTCGGCCCGATCACCGTGAGCCCGGGCCGGATCTCCGCGCCGGTCCACGACGGCGACCCGGAGACACCGCACGACACGGTGGTACGCGTGGCCCCGCTCTCCGATCGCCAGTGGGACCGGCTGCTCGACGCACTCGCCGCGAAGGCCGGGCACATCGCCGCGCTGCTCGACCGGGAGATGCCGCCCGACCTGGTCGACACCGCCGAGGACGCCGGCGTACGCCTGCTGCCCGGCTTCGGTGACCTGGAGCCGGAGTGCGACTGCCCCTCGTGGGACCAGCCCTGCCGGCACGCCGCCGCGCTGGCCTACCAGACGTCCTGGCTCCTCGACCGCGACCCGTTCGTGCTGCTGCTGATGCGCGGGCGGGCCGAGGTCGAGCTGGTGGAGGAGCTGCGTGGGCGCAACGCCCGGCGGCGCTTCGCGGTGGCGGACGACGCCGCCCCGGCCGGCACCGGAGCGGACGAGGCGTACGCCGCCACCCCGGCGCCGCTGCCGGGCCCGCCCGTGCCGGTGCCGGGCGAACCGCTGGCGCTCGCCCCACTTCTCGCCGGGCACTCCGCGCCCGGCGTCAACGCCGAGGCGCTCGGGCTGCTCGCCGCCGACGCCGCGTCCCGGGCGCGGAGCCTGCTCGCCGCCACCCGGGAGGAGCTGCTCGCGCCGGACCCCGAGGCCTGGCCGGACGCCGTGCGGCTGGCGGCCCGCGCGCCGCGTTCGCCGGCGGTCGAACGGCTGGCCGAGGCCACCGGCCGGGCGGCGGACCTGCCCCGGGCCATCCGAGCCTGGGAGTACGGCGGCACCGCCGGCGTCGACGTCCTGGACGCGGTGTTCACCCCACCACCCGAGGTGACCGCCCGGGCCACCGAAACGCTGCGTGAGATGGGCGACGACGGCGTCAAGACCTGGCGCAACCGGTGGACAGTCGGCCGGGACCTCCAGGTGCGCTACGGCCGGGACGGGCACTGGTATCCGTTCCGGCGCCGCGCCGGTGCCTGGTGGCCGGCGGGCCCGCCCCGCACCGACCCGGTTGACGCCGTGCTCGACCTGCCCCCGGACCTGCCCACCGGCCGTCCGTGACCTGCGTGGTATCCGTGCCGGGCGTCCGGTGGGGTGAGGGCGGGCCGGCGCGTTGTCGGCCGCGGCCGGGTGCTGCGCCGGGCGCCGGTGATGGAGATGTCGTCGCCGACGAACGCCTCGCGCCACACGTTCCGTGCGAATCCTCATCTCGCGGTTCGCTCGGTATCGACATCTCGACGAGCTTGACCGATTGGTTCGTGGTCAACCAGAACTGCGGGCACGATGAGTCGGACTGGAACGTGTTGCCAGGCGGTCGGCGGCACGGTCGACCGCCAGGGACGAGCAGGCCGCGGCGCGGTAGGTGGTGGACCTGTTCCTGCGACAGCAGGGGGCGGAGCCATCTTGTTACGGCAGGGAGACGACAGTGCGGATCTTCGTCGCGGGCGGAACAGGAGTCCTGGGTCGGCCCCTCGTCGAGGCGCTGGTCGCCCGGGGTCACGAGGTCACGGCCAGCACCCAACGGACCGAGAAACTCTCCATCATCGAGGCATTCGGGGCGCGGCCGGCACTGATGGACGGGCTCGACGAGGCTGCGGTGCGTCGCGCGATCCTCGAGAGCGAACCGGAGGTGATCATCAATCAGATCACCGCGCTCTCCACGCCGTCCCATGACTACGCCACGTGGCTGGCAATGACCAACCGGCTGCGGAGCGAGGGCACGAAGACGCTGATGGCGGCGGCTCGCGAAGCCGGCACCCGTCGAGTTGTCGCGCAGAGCGCCAGCTTCATGACCCCGCCGGTCGGATCGGGCCCCACGGACGAGTCGTCACCGCTGTATCTCGAGGCCCCGGAACCGATCCGCAGCCACATCCAGGCGAACGTCGCGGCCGAGACACTGGTGGTGGACACACCAGGGATCGAAGGCCTCGTCCTCCGATACGGCTTCTTCTACGGTCAGGGCACCGCGATCGGACCGGGTGGAGAATGGGCGGAAGGGATCAAGTCGGGCGACGTGCCAATTGTCGGCGACGGGGCCGGCCGGTATCCGTTCGTACACGTCCGCGACGCCGCGTCGGCCACCGTGCAGGCGGTCGACCGGGGAAGCCCCGGTATCTACAACGTCGTGGGGGATGAGCCCGCACGCCAGGCTGAGTGGCTGCCCTACCTGGCCGAAATCCTGGACGCCCCTCCGCCGCGGCGCGTCTCCGAGGAGGAGGCCGAGGAGCAGATCGGAGTGCAAGCCGTGTACTACGGCACCCAGATCCGCGCGGCCAGCAACGCCAAGGCCAAGTCCGAGTTGGGGCTGACTCTGGAGTACCCGTCATGGCGGGAGGGATTCCGGAGGGTTTTCGCTTGATCGCTCGGCCGGGACGTGCAGGTTCGCTCCGGCCGGGCCGGGCACGCCCACCGGCCGTCGGTGACCGGCGGGTGTGGGTGCCGGGCGTCCGGTCGGGCGAGGGCGTGCTCGCCCGACCGGTACGCCATCCGTCAGCCGGCGGGGCGCAGCACCCGGCCGGGGCCGGCGGCGTTGTCGGCCGCGGCCTGGCTGCGCTGGGCGCCGGTGACGCAGACGTCGTCGCCGAGGAACGCCTCGCGCCACACGTAGCCGGCGACGCAGGTGTGCGGACCGTACGGGCCGCTGACCCAGCGGCTCGCGGCGACCGCGTTGTCCGCGAGCACCTGGGAACGGGTCGCCCCGGTCACGCAGACGTAGTCGGACTGGTCCGCGTCGCGCCAGACGTACCCGCTGACGCAGGTGTTCGGGCCGGACACCAGCCGGGCGGGGTTGCGTCGGGACGCGGCGGCGGCGTTGTCCGCGGCGGCCTGGCTGCGCTGGGCGCCGGTGACGCAGACGTCGTCCCCGGCGTACGCCTCGCGCCACACGTAGCCTGCGACGCAGGTGTGCGGGCCGTACGGGCCGTTCACCCAGCGGCTCGGCGCGGCGGCGTTGTCCGCCCACACCTGGCTGCGGGTGGCGCCGGTGACGCAGACCAGGTCGCCCGGGCGGGCCTCCCGCCAGACGTACCCCTGCAGGCAGCGGTTGACCACGTCGGTCGTGACGGTCACCGACGCGGCGTTGCCGGAGACCCAGTTCACGCCGATCTGCACGCCGTTGGCGTTGAGTGACTGGGCCGGCCCGCCGCCGGGCCCGGTGCGCAGCAGAGTGGGGGTGCCGTTGCGGACCTCGTGCAGCAGCACCGTGTCACCCGGGATGCCGGCGCTCCAGCCGATCTTCCGGCGGAACTCGACGGTGTAGTAGCGGAACAGGTCGGCCGGGTCGAACGGGATCCGGACCAGCTGCGGGCCGCTCGCCGCGGGCACCTCCAGCGGGGCCAGGGTGAGGGCGCGTGAGCCCACCCCGTCGGCGGCCATGGTGAACACCCGGTTCTTCGGCAGCCAGCCCAGCTCGTCGCGGTGCGGCCCTTTGAGCCCGACCGCGCTGGTGCCGTAGTTGGCGGTGCCGAAGGCGTAGATGTGCATCGCGCTCATCTCGTCCCACGGGTCGTCGTACTCGCCCGGCTGGGACCACGGCGCGTTCTGGTAGGTGGTGTCGTTGGAGAACGAGTGGCCCGGGTTGTAGCCGTGCAGCATCTCGTGCGCGGCGAAGCCGACGTTCCAGGCCCCCGGGTCGAGCAGCACGCGGCCGCCGGCCGCCCCGGAATCCACCCAGTCGTTGAGCATGACCGCGATGCGGTTGCCGGCGGGCACCGCGTAGCCGGCGGCCGCCGCGGTGTCCACGCAGCGATGGATGCGGGTCCACCGGTCGATCGGCTGGAACTGCGCCAGCGTGTACGGCATCGTGTACCAGCCCCGGACCACCGAGCCTGCCAACGAGACCCGCCCGCCGGACTGGTCGGCCAGGTAGTCGGCGACCCCGCCCGTGCCGATCCCGGCGGCGGTGAGGAAGTTGGCGAAGTGCGACGGCGCTTTCGGCTCGGCCGGCTTGTCGCTGAACTTGCACAGCAGCACCGACCAGGCGGTCGCGTTGCGGATCGGGCTGGCGGTCGCCGGCGCGGCCGGCAGCGCCGCCGCGCCCGCCAGGGCGCAGGCGAGCGCCACGGTCGACGCGGCGACCCGGCGGAGGATTTGGACTTCACGCGTACGCTCCCATCCCTGCGGCCCGACCGACGCGGGCCCTGCGGTCCACATCGGAGCACTCCGGGTGACCGGGTGGACACGTTCAGTCGCGTTGGCGACGGGCCGGAATCCGACTCCGCCCGTCCGTCCGCTGTCGGGGCTGGCCGTTAGGCTCGACGATGTGGTGATGCACCAGCTCGACCGGGCGCAGGCGCGGCGGATCGCCGTCCGCGCCCAACTGCTCGCCGCCCCGCGGCCGACCGACCTGCTGACCGTGGTGCGCCAGCTGACGCTGTTGCAGATCGACCCGACGGTCGCCGTCGCGCCGAGCGCTGATCTGGTCGCCTGGAGCCGGCTCGGGTCGTCGTACCAGCCGGCCGAGTTGCAGCGGGCGCTGGAGCGGGACCGGACGCTCTTCGAGCACCAGGCGATGGTGCGGCCGATGGACGATCTGGGGCTCTACCTGGCCGCCATGGCGGCCTCGCCGGGTCACGAGCGGCAGCGCGAGTGGCTGCGTGCCAACGACTCGTTCCGCCGCGACGTGCTCGACCTGCTCGGCCGCTCCGGGCCGCTGCTCTCCCGCGACATCCCGGACACGTGCGTCGTGCCGTGGCCGTCGTCGGGGTGGACCAACAATCGCAACGTCACCCAGATGCTGGAGTTCCTGGTCCTGCGCGGGGAGGTCGCGATCGCCGGCCGCCAGGGCCGGCAGCGACTGTGGGACGTGGCGGAGCGGGTCTACCCGCCCGGCACGCCGGTGGTCCCGCTGGAGCAGGCGCTGCGGTTGCGCAACGAGCGGCGGCTGCGGGCGTTGGGCATCGCCCGGGAGAGGGCGGTGGTCGTCCCCGGCGAGCCGGCGGATGTCGGCGAGGCCGGTGAGCCGGCGGTTGTCGAGGGCGTTCCGGGGGTCTGGCGGGTGGACCCGGCCGCGCTCGGGCAGCCCTTCACCGGGCGTACGGCGGTGTTGTCGCCCTTCGACCGGCTGGTGCACGACCGGGTCCGACTCGCGGAGCTGTTCGAGTACGAGTACGTGCTGGAGATGTACAAGCCGAAGGCCAGCCGACGGTGGGGCTACTTCGCGTTGCCGATCCTGCACGGCGACCGGCTGGTCGGAAAGGTCGACGCCACGGCGGACCGCCGGCGCGGCGCCCTCACGGTGCACGCCATCCACGAGGACGTGCCCTTCGCCCCGGAGCTGACCCGGGCCGTGCACGACGAGCTGCACGACCTCGCGTCCTGGCTGAAACTGACCGCCGAGGGTCTGCGCTGACGGGTGATCGCCAGGCCCGTGGCCCCAACGATCACCCGTCGCGAGCTACGCGATCCGGCGGATCCGGCGGACGGCGAGGTACAGCAGGAGCAGGGCGAGGGCGACGAAGATGCCGGTCTCGATGCCCTGGAACAGCCAGAACCGGTCCGCCGGCTGGTAGAGCTGCCAGTTGTACGCACCCGGCTCGATGCCCAACTCGGACCCGCAGACCCGACCGTCCGGTCCCTTTCCGCCCGGCGGACACTGGATCCGGGTGTCCTCCGCGATCATCGTCCCGTCGGGGTTGCGGACGCCCTGGGTTAGGATCCAGTTCCCCCGGCTGATCTCCGGCGGCCCGTCCCCCTCGATCGGGAGGGTCTGGGTGCGGGCGGGCTGGTAGTGCGGGCGGGCCAGGATCTCCACCGCCGCCCGTACCCCGATGAACCCGGCCAGGGTGATGCCCATGGCGGGCAGCATCCGCTTCCACACCGTGCCGGCGAAGATGCCCAGGGCCACCGCGAAGAGGGTGTACCCGATCGGGACGACGCCCTGCAGGTCGAAGACGATCAGGCCGAGCCGGCCCTCCTGGGCGGCCTGGGTCAGCGGGTCGACCCACCACGAGATGCCCAGTCCGTAGCCGACCGCGAGGACCACCGCGCCGCCGCCGACCAGCCCGAACTTCACCAGCGCCCAGCGGGTCCGGCCGACGCCCTGGGTCCAGACGAAGCGGTGCGTTCCGTGCTCCACCTCGCGGGCGACAAGTGGTGCCCCCCAGAACAGGCCGACCAGCACCGGCAGGGTGATCAACAGCACGGCCAGCAGGTTGAGGCTGCCGTAGCGGTTGTTGAAGCGGTGGAAGCCCGCGTCGCAGCCGTCCCGGACCGCCGCGGCCACGGTCGGGTCGTTCAGTTGGCGTACGCACTCCGCCAGGCCGAGGTCGGCGAAGCTGCTCCGCATCGACAGGCCGATCGGCACCATCAGTGCGGCGAGCGCCGCGAACCCCAGCAGGGTGAAGAACGCCTGCTTGCGGTGCTGCCGCCAGGTCAGCCAGATCATGCTGGGACTCCCCACTCGCTGTGACTGGTCTGCCCGTTTCCCTCGGCCAGGTAGGCCAGGACGACGTCCTCCAGGCCGACCTCGCGCACCGTCCACGCGGGATCGGTGATCGGACCGTCGGTCTGGACCAGCAGCGTGGACTGCCGGTCGGTGTGGCTGGCCCGGACCACGGCGGAGACGCCCCCGATCGCGCCGCCGTCGTGCCGCGGGCCGATGAGCTGCCGGTGCCCGGCCACCAGGTCGTCGACCGCGCCGGCGAGCTGCACCTGTGCGGCGTTGAGCACGATCAGGTAGTCGCAGACCCGTTCCAGGTCGGCCAGCAGGTGCGAGGAGAGCAGGACCGTGGTCCCGGAGTCCGCGACGCTGCCCATCAGCGACTGGAGGAACTCCCGCCGGGCCAGCGGGTCAAGGCTGGCGACCGGCTCGTCGAGCAGCAACAGCCGGGGCTGTTTCGCCAGCGCCAGGGCGAGCGCCACCTGGGCGCGTTGCCCGCCGGAGAGTTTGCCGACCGGCCGGTCCGGCGGTATGCCGAGCTGAGCCAGCCGGGTACGGGCCAGCGCCGCGTCCCAGCGCCGGTTCAGCTTGCCTCCGGCGATGACCAACTCGGCGGCGGTGAAGTCCCGGTACAGCGGGGTGTCCTGGGCGACGAACCCGATGTCGGCCAGGCCCTCCGTGTCGCCGTACGGCGATCTGCCGAACACCCGTACCGCGCCCGCGTCGGGCTTGAGTAAGCCGACGGCCAGGTGCAGCAGTGTGCTCTTGCCCGCGCCGTTCGGCCCGACCAGCGCGGCGATCCGCCCGGCCGGCAGGTGCAGCGAGCAGTCCCGCAACGCCCAGGTGCTGCCGTACCGCTTGCCCAGCCGGTCGGCCTCCAAGACCATGTCCATCCTCTGTCCTCTCATTCCGCTCATGCCACCGCTTCGCGGCGGCGCGAGCGCCTGCTGCTGTGCCTGATGGTTCGCTCGCTGCGCTCGCTCACGCAGGCTCCTTCTGAGGGGTGTCGTCGGCGAGGGTGGCTCGCAGCGTGGTCTCCAACAGGGCGACGACGTCGTCGGCCGTGAGGCCGGCGGCGTGCGCCCGGTGCAGCCACGCGACAAGGTCTTCGCGCAGCTCGGCCTGGTTGGGCAGGGACGCGCCGGCCAGGGTGCGCTGGACGAACGTGCCCACCCCCGGCCGGCCACCGACCAGACCCTCGATCTCCAGCTCCCGGTACGCCTTCAGCACCGTGTTCGGGTTGATCGCCAGCGACTGGGCGACCTCCCGGACCTTCGGCAGTTGGTCGCCCGGCACCAGCAGGCCGACCCGCAGCGCCTGTTTCACCTGCTGCACGAGCTGCATGTAGGTGTTCACCTTCGACCGGCTGTCCAGCACGAACTCGATCACTCGAGATGATCCTTCCTGTTGTCCTACGACAGTAGGACTAATAGACAGCTTCATCGGGAGCCCCACCGCTGTCAAGGGCGACGCGGCGAGTCGTCGCGAATCCCGCGCGTCCCGGCGCGTCGGCGATGCTGGCACCGGAAGGCCACCACCTGGCACCGACGGGTCAACCGGTCGGGAAGGGGATGGGCACGCGCGATCCATGTGGACGGGGAGGTGCTCGATGGTCACCAACGAACTCGCGGTGTCGACGGCGACGCCGTTGCAGATCGCACGCGCCCGCGGCCGGGTACGCGGACGACTGATCCTGCTCGGCCCGGCGTTCGTCGCCGCCGTCGCCTACGTCGACCCCGGCAACTTCGCCACCAACTCCGCAGCCGGCGCCCGCTACGGCTACCTGCTGGTCTGGGTCGTCGTGGTGGCCAACCTGATGGCCATGCTGGTCCAGACGCTGACCGCCAAGCTGGGCCTGGCCACCGGGCGCAGCCTGCCGGAGCTGTGCCGGGAACGCCTGCCCCGCCCGGTCAACCGGGTGATGTGGGTGCAGGCCGAACTGGTCGCGATGGCCACCGACCTGGCCGAGGTGATCGGTGGCGCGGTCGCCCTGTACCTGCTCTTCGGCATACCCATGCTGCCCGGCGGGATCATCATCGGCACCGCCTCGTTCGTCGTGCTCGCGTTGCGCTCGCGCGGCTTCCGGGCCTTCGAGATCGCCATCGCCGTGCTGCTCGGCGTCATCGTCCTGGCATTCGCCGCGAACCTGCTCGCCGCCGGCTCCGACCCGGGCTCCGCCGTGGCCGGCCTCGTGCCCCGGCTCCAGGGCACCGACAGCGTGCTGCTGGCCGCCGGCATCCTCGGCGCCACGGTCATGCCGCACGTCATCTACGTGCACTCCGCGCTCACCCGCGATCGCATCCCCGCCGCCGACGACGTCGAGCGCCGTACGCTGTTCCGTGGCCAGCGCACCGACGTGCTGCTCGCCCTGACGGCGGCCGGCGCGGTCAACCTCGCCATGCTGCTCATCGCGGCGGCCAGCTTCCGCGGCGGCGGCCCGGCCGGCGCGGACAGCCTGGAGGGCGTGCACGCCGGCCTCGGCCAGACCATCGGCACCGCCGCCGCGTTCGGTTTCGCCATCGCCCTGCTGGTCTCCGGGCTCGCCTCCACCAGCGTCGGCACCTACGCCGGAGAAGTGATCATGCAGGGCTTCCTGCGTCGGCGGGTCCCGCTGCTGCTGCGCCGGCTAGTCACCCTGCTACCCGCGCTCGCCGTGCTCGCCATCGGCCTCGACCCCACCCGGGCCCTGGTGTTGTCGCAGGTCATCCTCAGCTTCGGCATCCCGTTCGCGCTGATCCCGGTGGTCGCCTTCACCCGCCGCCGTGACCTGATGGGCAACCTGGTCAACCACCCGCTCACCACGGCCGCCGCGTCCCTGGTGGCCGTCCTGGTCGTCGCACTCAACGCCTTCCTGCTCTGGCAGGTCGTCACCGGCTGACCCGGTCGGACGGGTCCCGGCCGGAGCGTGTACGTCGGGTCGGAGCGGGTACCGCGATCGGGCTGGTCCGGGGGTGTGACCGGCGAAGAGCCGAGCTGCCGTACTGCGGAAGGGTCCTGCCGTGGGGTCGTACCGGATCGGGTGGACGGGCGGATGCCGGGTGGGATCGGATGCGGCGGCCCGCCGGCCGCTGACCAGGCTCGCCACGGCGGGGCTGGCGGCGCACATCTTCTTCGAGCTGGGCGCCGGCGTCGGCATGCCGGCGGCCTCGGTTCTGGGCCCGGTGCCCGCCGCCGGGCTGTGGGCACTGGGCAGCGGGACGCTGTGGCGGGCGGCCGGCACCCGCCCGGCGTCCAGCGACGGGGTCTTCGCCGTCTGCAACGGCGTCGGGCTGGCGGCGGTGATCGCCCACCTGCGGGGCTGGCCGCGCCGGCGCACACGGCTGGGCCTGCCCTGGCTGCGGGAGTGCGAGGGGCTGGGGCCGGAGCTGATGCGGTTCTACAACCCGATCCTGTACGTGTCGGGCGCGGCGGCCCTGGGCGCGCTGTTGCGGGAGAACCGTTCGGCGCCGCGCTACCTGCCGCTGCTGGCGCTCGGCCTGGTGCCGCTGTTCATCGTCACGCAGCACGCCGAGCACTGGCGGCTGCGCGAGATCGCCCGCCAGCGGCCGGGCTGGTGGAACCGCAGGTTGTAGCTACTCGGCTGAGCCGCCGCCGGCCGGGGCTCAGCCGGCCGCGACCGGCCCGGTCACGTCCGCCGGCCCTCGTCGCGGGTGGGGATCTCCTGGCGCTGTTCGAGGGCGTCCGCCGCGTTGGCGTCGGCCGGAAGTGACGTCGCCTCCTCGAGCGTGCCCGCCGGTAGGGATCCCTGCTCGGCCAGGTCGGCTTCGGACGCCTCCGGGTCCACGTCACCCGACATCCGGTCCGGCGGCCCCATGTCGACCGCGTCCTGCCGCTGTTCGAGGGCGTCCGCCTCCGGCGCGGGAATCGGATCACTCTGCTCGTCCCGGTACGTGCTCATTGCGGCCTCCTGCCCAGCGGGTGTCGACATCCCGCCGGGCCGCTGCCTACCCGTCACCGTCCGATTCACGCCCCATCGCTGCTCCGTGGCGGACACCCGGCGCGCGGAAAGTTGCTGGCGGCAGTCAACCTGGGCCCCGGAGCCGTCGTCCTTGGTTGCGACGGAAGGAGAGCCCGTGCGGTGGAAGAAACGCTTCGAGGGGTTGGACACCCTCGTCGCTGATCGAGGCAGTGCCCTGCTCGCGACGGCGGTACTGCTGACTGGTAGCCGAGCTGCCGGCGAGGACCTGGTGCAGGCGGCGCTGGAGCGGCTTATGCGGCACTGGAGCCGGGTGCACGGTGACAAGGAGGGCTACCTGCGCCGGACGCTGTACCACCTCGCGGTGGACCAGTGGCGCAGCCGCCGACGCCGGCCGGAGGTGCTGGCCCAGGTCGAGCCGCCTGGCGAGCCGGACGGCACCGATGCGTTGCACCTGCGCCAGGCGCTGATGCAGGCGCTGGCCACGCTGCCGCCCCGGCAGCGGGCGGTGCTGGTGCTGCGGTACTGGGAGCAGTGCAGCGAGGCAGAGGCCGCCGAGATCCTCGGTTGCTCGATCGGCACCGTCAAGTCCACCGCCTCCCGGGGGCTGTCCCGCCTCCGCGAGGTGACCGCCGCCTGGACGGTCGACGACGTCCCGGCCTCGAACGGAGCGAGAAGATGACCAGCGACATCGAAGAGCAGTTGACCATTGGGATGCGTCAGGAGGTGGCGGGTCTCGCGCTCGACACGGACGTGCTGGACACGGCGACCCGGCGGCACGGGCGGCGCATCAGCGTGCAGCGAGCCTCGTACGCCGCCGGCGTGGTGGGCCTGGCCGGGGCGCTCGCCGCGGTGGTGGCGATCGGCGGGCCCGGCGCCTCGACACCGGAAGGCAGTGCCCCCGTCGCCTCGGCGCCGGGTGGCAACCGGCCGCCGGTGGCCAGCGCCGACTCGCCGCAGCTCCAGCTGGCCTCGGCGATCACCGCCAGCGAGACCGTCAGCTACCGCCTGAAGATCACCGCTGGCAGCAAGGATGACCCGGATGCCGGGGGGATCGCGGAGGCGGCCTGGGACCCGGCTCGGTCCACCGGCTGGCTGACCACCGCCATACCCGGTGGGGGCGCCTACTACCAGCGGATGATCAACGGGACGTTCTACGTCGGATCGAGTGGCTCGAGGACCTGGAAGCAGGAGCCGAACAACGGCTACCTCGAGTACGGCGATGTCCTCGGTGGTGCGGCCGGCGCGTCGGCCGACCCGAAGGAGCTGTTCGCGGCGCTACGGGAGGCGCACGCCAAGATCACCCGGACCGGCGACGGTCGGTACCACTTCGAGAGCACCCGCGCCTACGACGACGAACACAGCACCGGCACCCGAACGCTGGTCGGCGACGTGACCGTCGGCGCGGACGGCCGGATCGCGAAGGTGACGTACCTGTCGACGAACAAGGCCCGGGTCAAGCCGGGGGTGAAGAGCCCCAAGAGTGGGCTCACCATTGAATCGCATCAGCGGCTGACCCTGGAGCTGTCCGACTACGGCGTCCCCGTGCGGGTGCAGAAGCCGACGAAGGTGATCGTCGCCCGCTGACCGAACGGCCCTGCGATCAAGGCCCCGCACTGCCCGCCGCACCGCGCGGCGGGCAGTGCTTCAGGCGACGTCGGCCGATCTGGTCCTCAGTAGACGCTCCAGCGGATCAGCTGCCGAGCGTCACCAGGGAGCGGTCGCGGCGGGGTGTGGCGGCCAACCCCAGTGCCAACAGCGCGCACAGCGTGCCGACCAGGAGGAGCAGCGAGGCCGTCGGTTGGCCCAGCCACTCCCACAGCGGGTGCCACGCCGGGTGTGGCTCGCCGAGATGGTGCTGCAGCAGGTACGGCGCCGACAGCAGCACGGGTAGCCACCACAGCACCATGGTCACGCCGAACAGGACGCTCACGGCGCCGCTCACCCGGCGGCCCTCGGTGCGTCGGCTGGCCCAGCCGAACACCAACCAACCGGCGACCGCGCCGAGCAGCGCGCCGAGCACCCCGGCCGGGACCACCGCCGGCGGCGGCGCGCGGTGCAGCTCGACCACCAGGTACGTGGCGTCGGCGGCGGTCTGCGTGGAGATCGAGGCGTTCAGGATGGTGTCGCCGCGCCGAGCGGTCAGGGTGGTGTCGGTGATCGGCACCGGTGTGGCGCACAGCTTGTCGGTGCAGCCGGTGTAACTGGACACCTCTGGGTCGTACATCCGCCAGCCGGCCTCGGTCAGGCGTTGCCGGGCCACCGTGACGATCTGCTCGGCCGGCGCCGGTGGCGCGCCGAAGGCGACCGCGCCGGTGGCGCTCTCCTGGTACTCGCCGCCGTCGCCGAGCAGCACGGTCTTGAGGTTGCTCAGGCGCAGGGGATGGCCGTACACGACGAAGAGCGCGGGTGGCGTGTCGATGTCGCCCAGGTCGTGCCCGGGGAAGACCTCGGTCAGGATGGCACCGGCCTCGGCGCGGTCGGGCTGCGGTCGGGAGGTCTCCCAGGCGGCTCGGCTGGCCAGCGCACCGGCGAAGAGGCCGCAGATGACGGCGGCGAGCCCGGCCCAGGCGACGACGCTGTTACTGGCGGGGCGGCCGAGCCGGCGGCGCAGCCGCTGGTACCGGCGGGCCAACAGATCGGTCGTCGGCATGGCCATCCTTCGGGTCCGGGGGCAGTCGGGGCGGAAACGCAGGTGCCGCAGTCGCGCCTCGGCGGCGGTGGTGAGCTGGTGGAGCGGGTGCCGGCACTATAGATAGATCATTTATGCGTGGGCAAGGATGTGGCGTCATCCCGCGATAGCCACCGCCGGTGGCCGGGATCGGCCAGGATGGGCGAGGCGGCCGGCCACGGCCGTGGCGAGGAGGGCGGGGCGATGCGGGTACGGGGGCGGCACGCCCGCGCGGGAACGGCGCTGGCCACCCTGCTCGTCGGCGCGGTGCCGCTGGCACTGCTGCTGGTGCCGGGCGCGGCGCTGGCCGGCGCGCCCGGCGCCGGAACGCCGGTCTGTCAGGTGCGCGACGATCGGCTCAGGGAGATCTCCGGGATGGTCGCCACGGACGACGGGTACGTGGTGGTCAACGACGGCGCCGACGACGAGTCCCGCCGCCGGATCTTTTTCCTCGACCGGCGTTGCGCGGTGGTGCGGACGGTCGCCTACCCGTCCCGGCCTCGCGACACGGAGGACCTGGCCGTCGGCCCGGACGGCACCATCTGGGTCGCCGACATCGGCGACAACGACCGGACCCGGGAGACGGTCGCACTGTGGCGGCTCGCGCCGGACGCGGACCGGCCGGTGCTGCACCGGATGACGTACCCGGACCGTCCGCACGACGCGGAGGCGTTGCTGCTCGACGCGGACGGCCGGCCACTGATCGTGACCAAGGGGGGCAGCGGCACGGTCCTCCTGTACGCGCCGACCACCGCGCTGCGGGCCGCGGCGACGACGCCGCTGGCCCCGGTCGGTCAGGTGGTCCTGCCGGCGTCCACGACCAGCAGCCCGTTCTCCTTTCTCGGCCGGGGCGTGGTCACCGGGGCGGCGAGCGCGCCGGACGGGCGTCGGGTCGTGCTGCGCACCTACGCCGACGCCTTCGAGTACGACGTGCCCGACGGTGACCTGGTTGCCGCGCTGACCAGCGGCGTCCCGCGGGTCACCCCGCTGCCGGACGAACCCCAGGGCGAGTCGATCACCTACAGCCGGGACGGCCGGTCGCTGCTCACCGTCTCCGAGTCCGCCGGCCAGCCGCAGGGCACCGACCCGGCGATCCTGCGGTACCCGGCCACGACGGGGACTGCCGTCGCCCCACGCCCGACGGAGTCCACCACCGCCGGCCCGCTGGCGCCCACCGCGGCCCGCCCAGCGGCGGTGGACGTCGGCGTCGAGGGCGATCGGACCTGGCCGCTGGTGACCGGCGCCGGGACGCTGCTGGCGCTGGTCGGGCTGGCTGGTGTGCTGTGGTGGCGACACACGGCCCGACGGTGACGGCAGCACCCGCGGCGAATGTCGACAGCCGCCAGGGGCGCGTCCGGCGCAACCGGCCCGTCCCCGGCTGACGGACTCGAGCACCGGCCGGCCCCGGGTCGGGTCGGTGCGACAGGATGGGTGGATGTCCGTGCTGTCCGCGTTGCGTCACCCGATCGTCGCCGCCCCGATGGCCGGCGGCCCGTCCACGCCGGCGCTCGTGTCGGCCGTCTGCTCCGCCGGCGGGTTGGGATTCCTGGCCGCCGGGATGATCGACACCGGCCGGCTGGCCGCCGACATCGCCGAGGTCCGTGCCCACACCGACGGGCCGTTCGGTGTCAACGTCTTCCTGCCCGGCTCCGGCACCGTCGACGAGGCCGCCATCCGGGCTTACGCCGACCGGCTCGCCCCGCAGGCCGGCCAGCGCGGGGTGACCCTGGGCGAGCCGGTGGGCGGCGACGACGGGTACCCGGACAAGCTGGCCATGCTGCTCGCCGACCCGGTCCCGGTGGTGTCCTTCGTCTTCGGGCTGCCCGACCGGGCCGCGGTGGCCGCGCTGCGCGAGCGGGGCACCGAGGTGTGGGCCACGGTCACCCGGCCGGACGCCGCCACGGCTGCCGCCGAGCTCGGCGTGGACGCGGTGGTGGTGCAGGGCACCGAGGCCGGTGGGCATCGCGGCGGCCTGCCGGACGACGACGACTACGCGCTGCTGCCGCTGCTCCGGCTGGTCGCCGCCGGCTGTGACCGGCCGCTGGTGGCCGCCGGCGGCATCGTCGACGGCCCCGGGGTTGCCGCGGTACTGGCCGCCGGCGCCGCCGCCGCGCAGCTCGGCACGGCGTTCCTGCGCTGCCCGGAGGCGGGCAGTACACCGATGCACCGGGCGGCGGTGGCCAGCTCCGCGCCGACCGCCCTGACCCGCGCGTACACCGGCAAGCGGGCTCGCGGCGTGGTCAACGACTTTCTGCGCCGGCACGACGCGGCGGCACCGGCCGGCTACCCGCAGGTGCTGCACCTGACCCGCCCGCTGCTCGCCGCCGCCCGAAGCGACGGGGACGCCGAGGTGCCGAACCTGTGGGCCGGGCAGGCGCACCCCCTGGCACGGGACCTGCCAGCGGCCGATCTGGTCGTCGAGGTGAGTGCCGGCGCCCGGACCGCGTTGGCGGCGGCGGCCGAGCGGGCGACCCGCTGGTGCTGACCAGATCGCCGCCGGTCCGGGCGGGCCGGACGGGGCGGAGGCGAAAGCCGTAGAGTCTCGCCGTGATCGAGATCGGCGCGCAGGTCGACCTGTCCCACCCGCCGGACCGGGTGTGGCTCGCATTGACGGATCGGGAGCTGCTCGGCCGGTGGTTCGCCGAGGCCGAAACGGTGGCGGGAGTCCCGGACCGGTTGGTGCTGCACACGGCGGGGTTGCCCGGCTTCGACGCCAACATCGAGGTCGAGGTGACCGAGCGGCAGGTGCCGGAGCTGCTCGCGCTGCGCTGCGACGAGGCCGGCCGGCTCACCGAGGTGACCTGTGCCGTCACCGCCACGAAGCAGGGCTGCCGGCTGGCGGTCCGGGAGGTCACGACGCACGGCACCTGGTCCGCCGAGCAGCACGATCCGCGCGAGCAGCAGCTCCGGCAGGCGCTGACCGTGCGCCTGCCGGCCATTCTCGACTGGCTCGCCTTCCAACAGGTCGACCTGCGGCGCGGCGAAGCCGGAATGACGACCGAACTGCCGACGATCGGTGCGCGCCCCGCCCGAGCCCGTCGCCGTCGCCGCACAGTGGTCGCGGTGCTGGCCGGGGCCGTACTGGTCGCGGGGCTGGCGGCGTGGGTCACGTTGCCGGACGAGCCGGACAGCGCAGCCGCACCGCCCCCGGCGGCGCCATCGCCATCGTCGTCGTCGCCGTCATCGTCGTCCGTGGCGGCCGTCGCGCCCACCGGCACACCGAGGGCGACGCCCTCGGCGCGCCCCTCGCGGACCACCGCGTCGCCGACCGCCCGCCCGAGCCGCACCCCGACGGCGAAGCCGTCGCCCACCGTCGCCTCAGCCCCCGCAGCACCACCGCCGGTGACCGCCACCTACCGCACCGACTCCAGCCGGCTGTTCGGCTACACCGGCGAGGTGGTGATCGACAACCCAGGGGGCGCGGCGGCGGACTGGGTCGTGGTGGTCACCCTCGCCGAGGGCAGCAGCGTCGACGACGTCGACGGCGCTGACGTTCGGCAGGACGGGCGGACGCTCACCTTCACCGGGCCGGCCGTGCCGGCCGGCGGATCGCAGACGATCCGCTTCGATGTTCGCGACAGTCGACCGAAGGCCAGGGAACCGGAGGGCTGCACGGTGGGCGGCAACGCGTGCGCGGGCGTGTGAGCGTGGGCCGCGACGGGTGGCGCACCGGTGACCGGCGTACCGCCTCCACCGGTTGTCACCGCCCGCCGTCTGCGGACCGACCCGGGAGCAGGCGGGCGGGCGGTCGTCCCTAGGCTGGCGGCATGGCACTGCTGCACCGGGCGACCCTGCGCCCCACGAAGCTCGACCTGCTTGCGACCTGGCTGCCCACTCGACCGTGGTACCGGGGGCCGGTCGGCGTCGACGTGGTGAGCCGGGGCGCCTACCGCTTCGACGACCCCGCCGGCGCGGTCGGCATCGAGACGATCCTGGCCGGCGCCGCCGACGGGCCGGTCCACCAGGTCCCGCTCACCTACCGCGCCGAGCCCCTCGACGGCGCCGACGACTGGCTCGTGGGCACCACCGAGCACTCGGTGCTCGGCCCGCGCTGGGTGTACGACGGCTGCGCGGACCCGGTGTACGCCGCGGCGCTGGCCCACGCGATCCTCACCGGCACCGGTCAGGCGGAGCAGTACATCGAGGTCGACGGCCGACGCGAACTGCGTGAGCCGACCATGACCATCGTGGCCAGCGGCGCCGGCGTGCCCCCGGTCGGCGCCGCGGGACCGGTGGTTGACGAGGACGCCACGCTCATCGTCACCGACTCCGTCGAGCTGGTCGTCGTCCGCCGGCCCGGCGCTGGCGCGGTCGTCGCCGCCGGGGCGGTCCTCAGTGGCAGCTGGAACGGCCAGCCGACGACCGTGCCGCTGGCGTACGCCCGACCACGCTGACGCTCCGGCGGCCCGGCTTCCTCCCAGCGGGCCGACGGGCGGGCCGGCCGGCCGCTACGGTCGTGGCATGGTCACCGTCGCCGACGTACGGGCCCTCGCCCGGACGCTGCCACGCAGCAGCGAGCACCTGATCCGGGACCGGGTGAAGTTCCGGGTCGGGTCGATCGTCTACGTCGCGTTCTCCCGCGACGAGGCGACGATGGGCTTCGGGTTCCCCAAGGAGGAACGGGCCGGGCTGGTCGCCGCCGAGCCGGACCTGTTCTTCCTGCCCGGCGAGTCCGACCTGCGCTTCCATTGGGTGTGCTGCCACACTGCCCGACTGGAGCACGGGTACATGACCGAACTGGTCACCGAGGCATGGCGGATGGTGGTGCCGAAGTTCCTGGCCCGGCAGCGGCTGGACAGCTGACGGGCGACGGGGGGCCCGGTGTCCGGGCCCCCCGTCGCGTCACCACCCGGCCGGTGGCGGTGGCGGCGACACCGGCGGCCGGTCGTCGCAGGTGATGGTGTTCGGCAGTAGCCACGGGGCCAACCAGCCGCCGTCGTTGCCGCCGAGGTCGGTCAGCGCGAACTCCGAGCCGGCCGGGGTGAAGTGGAACGACCCGCAGTTGTTGACGCCGACGGCACCCACGTTGCGAGCGTCCACGTTGGCGAACGAGGCCGACCCGGCCGACCGGGCGCTGACCACCGAGGTGCCGGTGCCGTCGACCCGGATGTCCCGGAAGCGCACGTTGGTGATCGAGTGGAGATCCTTCACCGGCCAGTCGCTGACCAGCATGATCGCGTTGTAGGTGTTGTCGAGGTACGCGTCACCGACCACCTCGATGGTCGCGTCGATGCTCCGGTCCAGGGCGAAGATCCAGATCGCGCCCAGCCCGATGTTCCAGTTCAACTCGTACGTGCCGGCGCGGGCGGTGGTGTTGTTGGTGATCCGCAGGTGCCCGGTGAACGGTTCCGCGCTGAAGCGGGCACCGATGTGGATGCCGCTGCCCTCGCGGACCGGGTCGGCGATGAGGTTGTGCGACACGGTGTTGTCCGTGCCGCCGTAGATGGCGATGCCGTTGGCCAGTGTCGGCGACTGCACGGTGTTGTGGTCGAACGTGTTCCGCGCGTTGGCCGTCGTCTCCGACCACATCGCCAGGCCGTCGTCGCCGGTGTTGCGGACGAAGTTGTGCGCGACGAGCGAGTCGGTGACGCCGGTGTGGAAGTTGAGCGCGTCCGCGATCTGGTCGACGATGATGTTGTTGGTGACGCGCACGTTCCTCATCGGCCCGTCGAACCACAGGCCCACCTTGGTGTGGTGCAGGTAGAGCCCGTCGATGGTCGAGTCGCTCATCGCCCCACCGATCGCGTTGACCTGGTCGGTGTCTATGCGTTCCCGGACGTCGCCCTCGATGGCGAAGCCGGAGAGGTGGACGTTGCGGCTGCCGCCGTCAGCGGCGTCGCGGCCGTAGAAGCCGACGCCGGTGTGCACCGAGCCGTCCGGGGCCGGAGTCGGCAGGGCGACCTCGCGCCCCTTGATGATGGTGTACCAGCTGCCGGCGCCCTCGATGGTCACGTCGTCGACGATGATGTGCCGGTTGACCTGGTAGGTGCCCGGCGGGATGTACACCTTCAGGTGGGCCCGCCGGGCGAAGGCGATGGCCCGGTCCAGGGCGTCGGCGGAGTCCCGCCGGCCGGTGGGGTCGGCGCCGAAGGCCAGCACGTTCGCCGCGAGGAGCCGGAGACGCGGCGGCGCGACCACCTCGGAGTCGAGCAGGTCGATGACCGTCCAGGCGGCGGCGCTGCCGGGCGGCGCGGTGAGCCGGATCTTGTCGCCGGCCCGGTAGGTGCGCCCGAGCAGGAGCCGCTGCTCGTCGTAGAAGTGGGTGGGCCGGAACGGCGTGCTGATGGTCGGGTACGGCGTGGTGGCCGACGGCACGCACGAGCACTCGGTGATCCACCAGTCCGGGTGCAGCAGCCCGGCCCGGGGGTCGTTGGAAAACGGGTACTGGTTGTAGAGCCACGAGTACTGCGACGTCAGCGTCATGCTGCGGACGTGCCGGCCGTTGACCGCGACGCCCAGCGGGGCGGTGATCCCGCCGCCCTGTGACGCGTCCGGGATGCTGTACCGCACGGTGATCGCGTTCGCCGCGCTGGGCAGGACGAACTCGACGTACCGGCCGGGGGTGAGCCGCACCGCCCGGCGGCCGGAGGCCTCCGCGGGCAGCGTGTAGGCGGACCGGTCCGGGCCGATGATCTCGCCGTTGGTGCGGGCGTTCTCCGCCTCCTGTTCGACGAAGTCGACGTCGGCGCCGCGCCCCGCGACCAGCGCCGGGTCGAGGGCGGCCCGGGTGACCACCGGCTGCGCGCCGGCGGGCGGCGCGGCGGTCGCGGCGGGCCCACCGCCCAGTAGCGCCAGGACGGTCACGGCCACGACCGCGCCCGCGGTCAGTGGCCGGTGGGGGCGTCGCCGCGCCGGCGTTGTGCTCCGGGACATGGGACTCTCCTCTGTGGTCCGCGGGCGCTCTCACCGGCGCTCAGCATCGACCGCCATGATGCCAGTGGCGAATGTCACGTTGCAAGAGCAAGATGGAAACATGAAAAGCGGCGACCGGTACGCAGAAAGAAACCGACAAGCTGATGCGACGCTCCCCTTTGCTCAGCTCCACCGGATGCGCTGCCGGCGGGCGTAGGCTGAACCGCGTGGATCAAGAAGACCGGATCGCCCTGTTCCTCGACTACGAGAACCTCGCGCTGGGGGCTCGCGACAACCGTGGCGGCATGGCCTTCGACTTCCGGCCCATCGCCGACGCCCTGGCCGAGCGGGGGCGCGTGGTGGTGCGCCGGGCGTACGCCGACTGGTCGTACTTCGACGAGGACCGCCGGATGCTCACCCGGTCCCACGTCGAGCTGATCGAGATCCCGCAGCGGATGGGGGCGTCCCGCAAGAACGCGGCCGACATCAAGATGGCCGTGGACGCCATCGAGCTGGCGTTCGAGCGCGACTACATCTCCATCTTCGTGATCTGCAGCGGCGACAGCGACTTCACCCCGCTGGTGCACAAGCTCCGCGAGCTCAACAAGCGGGTCATCGGCGTCGGAGTCGAGGGGTCGACCTCGGCGCTGCTTCCGCCGGCGTGCGACGAGTTCCTCTACTACGACCGGCTGGAGGGTGTGGACATCCCGCCGACCCGCGCCCGGCGCGGTCGTCCGGTGCGGCAGCCGGGCCCGGACCTGCGTCCACCCGAGCCGGAACGGGAGCAGGAGCCGGAGGAGGAGCGGCAGCCGACGGGGGAGGAGCCCGGCCGGGACGTGGACGCCCTCGCCGTGCTGGTGGCCCAGACGGTGGCCGGGCTGCAGGGCAGCGCTAGCGGCGAGGTGACCGCCTCCCGGCTCAAGCGCACCCTGCTGCGCAAGGACGCGACGTTCAGCGAGTCCGACTACGGGTTCCGTACCTTCGGCGAACTGCTGCGCCACCTCGCCGCGCACAACGTGATCGAGCTGGCCGAGGGCCCCGCGAAGGGGGACCCGGAGGTCTCGCTGCCCGAGCACGGCGATCGGGAGGTGGCCTTCGGCCTGCTCCGCGGCGTCGTGGCGGAGCTAGGCAGCGGTGGCAACCCGGTGGCGCTGTCCGGGCTGAAGAACCAGCTGCGCCGGGCCCGGCCCGACTTCAGTGAGAAGAAGCTCGGCTACCGCAGCTTCCTCCAGTTCTGCAAGGCCGCAGCCACCGCCGGAGCGGTTGACCTGCGCTGGAGCCCCGAAGCCGACGACTACCTGCTCACCGCGCAGGGGTGAGTGCGGCCGGCCGTGGCCGGCGCATCCACCGGCACCTCGCCCGGCCCTGATCCGCTGCTCAGGACGGGAGAAGTGGCCGCGGTGGCTCCTCCACGTCTCGACTTGACCCGAACTGCGCCCGAATTACGGCCATTGTCCCGCTCTAGGCCCACCTGCGCCGTACCCCTTGCCGCCGAATTGCTATACGGTCGGCGAATGATGGTGGAGGAACACTGGTGGAACGGTGACACGACCCCGCGCGGGCGCCGGGACGTGTACATCCGTACTGACGGGCAGGGTTGGGAGGTCCGCGCCCAGATCGGTGGGGCGTCGGGTCGTGAGCGGGTGCAGCAGTGCCCCAGCCGGGCCTCGGCGGCCATCCTCGCCGACGCCTGGCGCGGCACCCACCCTTCCTGGCGCGAACTGACGCGCTGATCCGGCACCGGGCCGGGCCGGCAACGCTCCCGGGCTCCAGCCCGGGGCGGTCACCGGCCGGCCCGGCGCACGGCTCACCCGCCGTCCTCGACGCCGATCCGAATCCCCTCGATCACTTGATGCTGAGCAGTCGTCAACGGGCAAGATCCGACTACTGACCATCAAGAGATCAAGGGGGTTCTGTGCAATCCCGTGTCCCCCGCCTCAGGCGGGGTACACCAGGGGAAGCCGGACCGCGCCCGATGGAGGTCACCCATGTCGCAGGGTCCCGACGAGGAGAACCCGAGGATCGAGGAAGAGGCGCGGGAGGCCGAGCGTCGGCTGGCCGCGCTCACCAACCGGTCCGAGGACGCGCTGACCGACGAGGAAGCCCGGGCGTCGGACGAGGCCCGCACCGAGCAGGACGCCGGCTAGGCCGGCCCGACCGGGCCGGCCTGCCTCGACGGTATCGGTCAGGCAGCCGGGTCCGACGGGACCGGGAGCACCACACCCTCGGCAGCCGACCGGTGCGCCAGCTCGATCAGCTCGACGGTGGCGACCGAGTCCCGTGGATCCACCGGCATCGGCGTGCCGTCCCGCAGCGCCGCCGCCACCTGCTGGTAGAAGCTCTGGTACGAGCCGGCCTCGGTGGGCACCGGCCGCAGGTCACCGTCAACGCCGAGCAGGCCGTACCGCTCCGGCGGGACCTCGCCCCAGCCCGGCTGGTCCGGCCGGCCACCCTCGTGCAGCGCCGCTTCCTGCACGTCCAGGCCGTACGTCGTGTAGCCGGCCCGGTCACCGAGCACCCGCAGGCGAGGCCCGAGCTGAGCGGTCACCGCGCCCATCCACAGGTGCGAGTGGACCCCGTTCGCATGGGTCAATGCCACGAACGCGTCGTCGTCGACCGCGGCGCCCTCGCGGCGGCGGTCGACCTCCGCGTAGACGCGGTCGACGCGGCCGAAGAGCTGCACCGCCTGGTCGACGAGGTGGGCACCGAGGTCGAAGAGGGCGCCGCCGGCCTCCTCGGGGCCGGCAAGCTCCCGCCAGCCCGGCTTGATCGTCGGACGGAAACGCTCGAACCGGGACTCGAAGCGGAGCACCCGCCCCAGTTCGCCCTGCTCCACGAGGCGGCGTGCGGTCAGGAAGTCGCCGTCCCACCGGCGGTTCTGAAACACCGTCAGCGGCACTCCCCGGCGGGCGGCCTCCTCGACCAGCGCCCCACTCTCGGCGGAGGTGGGGGCCAGCGGCTTGTCGACGACGACCGGCAGGCCGGCGGCCAGCGCCGCCCGAGCCATCGGCACGTGCTGCCGGTTCGGCGTCGCCACCACGACCAGGTCCAGCGCCTCGGGCGTACGCCACAGCTCGTCGGCATCGTCGACCAGGCGGGCGTCCGGGTGGTGCTGCCGGGCCTGCTCGCGCCGCTGCGGATCGCGGGTCATGATGGCGTCCAGCCGCAGCCCGGGCGTCGCGGCGATCAGCGGTGCGTGGAACACCCGGCCCGCCAGCCCGTACCCCAGCAGACCGACCCGCAGCGCCTCCGCCATGCCGTACTCCCGTCTCCCGGTCCGCGCCCTGGTGACGGCGGTCCCGGTGATCGAATCTACGCCCCGGCCGGCCGGGTGCGACCCGGGCCCGGCGCTGCTCAGCTGCCCGGGTCGGCGCGCAGGTAGGTGAGCACCGCGAGCACGCGGCGGTTGGTGTCGTCGTTGGGCGGCAGGTCGAGCTTCAGCAGGATGTTGCCGACGTGCTTGCCGACCGCCGCCTCGGTGACGTGCAGCCGGGCGGCGATCGACGCGTTGGACCGGCCCTCGGCCAGCAGCGCCAGCACCTCGCGTTCCCGGGCGGAGAGCGCGGCGAGCGGGTCGCGCGGGCGGTGCAGCAGCTGCCGGACGACGTCCGGGTCGATGGCGGTGCCGCCGGCGATGACCCGGTGCAGCGTGTCGACGAACTCGGCGACCTCTGCCACCCGGTCCTTGAGCAGGTAGCCCACCCGCTGGCCGTCGCCGCTGTCCAGCAGCGCCGCGGCGTACCCGGTCTGCACGTACTGACTCAGCACCACGACCGGGAGCTGGGGCCGCTCGGCGCGCAACGCCACGGCCGCGCGCAGCCCGTCGTCCCGCCGGCCGGGCGGCATCCGGATGTCGGTCAGCACCAGGTCCGGTCGGTGCGCGCGGGCCGCGTCCAGCAGCTCCGGAGCGGAGCCGACGGCGGCACACACCGCGAAATCGAATCGGGTGAGCAGCGCGACCAGGCCCTCGCGCAGCAGCACCTCGTCCTCGGCCAGCACGACACGGGTCACGCACGGCACGGCAGCTCCACCCGGACCAGGGTCGGCCCGCCGGGCGGGCTGGACAGCAGCAGCCGGCCGTCCGCGGCGGCGACCCGGTCGGCGAGACCGGTCAGGCCGGTGCCCCGGGCGGGGTCGGCGCCCCCGCGGCCGTCGTCGGACACCTCGACGACGAGGTCACCGCCGGTCCGGGTGAGGCGCACCTCGGCGCGGGTCGCCCCGGCGTGCCGGGCCACGTTGCCCAGCGCCTCCGACACCACGAAGTAGGCGGTGGTCTCGACGATCTCCGGTAACTCGCCGTCGAGGTCGGCCCGTACGACGACCGCGACGGTGGCCGCGTCGGCCAGCTCCCGTACCGCACCGGCGAGACCAAGGTCGGTGAGGCTCTGCGGCCGGATGCCGTGCACCAACTGCCGGAGCATCACCATCAGGCCCCGGGCCTGGTCGTGCGCGACGGCCAGCGGCCGGGCCGCGGGGGAGTCCTCGGGCACGTCCAGCCGGGCCAGGCCCAGCTGGAGGGTGAGGCTGGTGAGCCGAGGTTGGGCGCCGTCGTGCAGGTCGCGTTCTATCCGGCGACGTTCTGCCTCGTACGCGCCGACCAGCCGGGTCCGGGACCGGGCGACCTCGCGCAGCGCCGCCGCGTCGACCGGCCAGGCCAGCGCCCACCGGGCCACGGCGGCCTGGGCGGCGGCGAGCAGCCCGGCGGCGTAGCAGAGCACCGGGACGAGCAGCACACCCACGATCGCGTACGGGACAGCCTCACCGGCGGTGTCCACCGTGCCCCACACGACGATGACCTGGTCGGCGTCCCCGGCCAGCCAGGGGCTGGCGACCAGCCCCACGTCCAGCACCACCAGCAGCAGGAACACCCAGTACGCGACCGGCACGAACCCGCCCAGCCAGAACAGGTACGCCACCTCCCGCCACCCGGCGGCGGTGCGGTAACGGGCGGCCAGGCCCGGCCACGGCGACGCGGGCAGCGGGCGGCCGTCCACGAGACCGAGCCGCCATCGCTCGACGGCGGCCACCGGGAAGCTCGCGATCGGCGCGAGTGCCAGCAGGATGAGGCTGCCGACCGTCAGGAACAGCAGGAGTGGGATCTCCGGCGGTCGGCCCTGCAGCCGTACGCCGTTGACGGCTGCCAGCAGGGGCGCGACGACGACGAGCAGCCCGACGGCGAGCACACCGGCGACCGGCACGGTGCTGACCAGGTAGGCAAGGGCGCGCCAGGGCCAGGCGGAGACCAGCCAGCCGCGGCGACGTAGCGCCTCGGCCAGGTGGCGGGGGTGTTCCGGGATCATGACGCAGACGCTAATCGCCGCGTCCGGGTCGACCCAGCCGTCCAGATCCACTCCTGGGGTATGCCCAGCCCTACCTCGCCGCCCGTGCCGAGGCGGGGCGGGACGGGTGTGGTGTGGCCGGAAACGGGAAGAACGCGCCGTCACGCGACCCGCGTGACCTGTGCTGGCGGCAACTGGAGAGACATGGGTGCCAGAACCTTCGTGGTGGTCGGCGCTACCAGCGGGCTCGGCCTCGCGGTGGCCCGGCTGCTGGTCGACGAGCACCAGGTCGTGGTGCTCGGCAACGTGGCGGCTGAGGTCGCCGCGGTGACCGACGAGCTGGGCTGCGCCGGGGCGGTGTGCGACGTCTCCTCCTACGAGCAGGTCCGCGACGCGTTCGCCGAGGTGGTGGGACGCTACGGCACGATCGACGGGGTGGCGGCCTGCTCGTCGATGTGGGCGGGCGGCGACCTGGCTGACCTGTCCGTGGAGCACATCCGGCGGGCCGTGGAGACCAACGTGCTGGGCACCACCTACGTGCTCCGGGAGGCGCTGGAGCACCTGCACCGGCAGGGCCACGGCAACGTGGTGTACATCGGCGCGATGGCGGTGACAACGCCCCGGCCCGGCATCCCGGTGTACCGGGCGACCAAGAGCTACGGCAGCAGCCTGGTCGAGTCGCTGGCCGAGGCCCAGCACAGCAACCAGGTCAAGGTGATGCAGCTGCATCCCGGGCCCATGCCGACCCGACTGCAGGAACGGGTCGGCGCCGAGTTCCTGGACGAGGTGTACGCCATGCCCGAGCAGGTCGCCACTGAAGTCGTCCGGCTGCTGCTGCTCGAGCCCGACGATCTCTACGTCTCCGGCGAGCGCGTCCTGCGCGCGGACGGGCGGTGGTGACGGCGGAAGCCGGACCCGCCGAGCGTCCGGCTTCGGCGTTGGCTCCGCTGCGGACCGCCGTCTATCGCAACCTGTGGCTGGCCCTGCTCGCCGCCAACATCGGCACCTGGATGCAGACGGTCGGCGCGCAGTGGCTGCTGATCCACCACTCCAACGCCTCGACCCTGGTCGCCCTGGTCCAGACCGCCAGCCTGCTGCCGGTGCTGCTGCTGGCGCTCCCCGCCGGCGTGCTGGCCGACAACTTCGACCGCCGGCACCTGCTGATCGCCGTGCAGCTGTTCCTGGTGGCGGTGGCGGTGGCGTTGACCCTGCTCACCGTCACCGACCGGATGCCGCCCGCGCTGCTGCTCACCCTCACCTTCGCGTTCGGGGTCGGGCAGGCGCTCACCCTGCCGGCCTGGGCGGCGGTGATCCCGGAGCTGGTGCCGCAGGACCAGCTCCGGGCGGCTTCCGCGCTCGGTTCGATCAGCGTGAACATGGCGCGGGCGGTCGGGCCGGCGGTGGCCGGTGTGTTGATCGCCCGGACCGGTGTCGCCCCGGTCTTCGCGTTGAACGCCGTCGCGTTCCTGATCTTCACGTACGCGCTGGCGCGCTGGAAACCGGGCAACGCCCGCGCGGTCGAGGTGCCCGAGCGGTTCACCGCGGCGCTGCGTGCCGGCAGCCGCTACGTGCGGCACTCGCCGACCGTCCGCCGATTGTTGCGCCGGGCGCTGGTCTTCGTGATCCCGGCGAGCGCCCTGTGGGCGCTGCTGCCGCTGGTGGCCAACCACCGGCTCGGGCTGGGCTCCGGCGGGTACGGTCTGCTGCTGGCGGCCGTCGGGGTGGGGGCTATCGCGGGTGGCCTGCTGCTGGCCGTGATCCGGACCCGCCTGTCGGCCAACCAGCTCCTGTTCATCGCCGGGGCGCTGTTCACCACCGCGCTGGCGGTGATCGGCACGGTGCGGGTGGTGCCGCTGGTGCTCATCGCCCTGCTGCCCGCCGGGATGGCCTGGGTGACGGTCCTGGCCAACGTCAACGCCGAGATGCAGGTCTTCCTACCGACCTGGGTGCGAGCCCGAGGGCTGGCCGTCTACCAGGTCTTCTTCGCCGGCGGGCAGGCGGTGGGCGCGCTCGTCTGGGGTCTGGTGGCCGACCTCGCCGGGCTGGTGACCGCCTTTCTCGCTGCGGCGGCGTTGATGCTGGTCGGCACCGTGACCAGTCGGATCTGGCCGCTGCCGGACCTGCGGACGGTGAACCGGGACCCGGCCGCCTACTGGCCGCAGCTGCACCTGGCGAACGAGCCGGACCCCCGGGTGGGGCCGGTCCTGGTGACGGTGCAGTACACCGTCCGGCCGGAGCGGACACAACCGTTCCTGGCGGCGATGGACCTGGTGCGCGGCGCCCGCCAGCGGACCGGCGCGATGCGCTGGGGACTGTTCCGGCCGGCCGAGACCACGGACCGGTTCGTCGAGGTGTACCTGGTGCCGTCCTGGGACGAGCACCTGCGCCAGCACGGCGGCCGGTTGACGAGCGAGGACCGTCAGGCCGAGGAGCGGGCCCGGGAGCTGACCGACGGGGAACCGGAGGTGCGCCACCTGGTGCCGGCCGCGGCCGGCCCGACGCTGACCGACGATCGGGAAGCGCTCTGAGGTCGGCGGCGGGCCGGCACGCGGCGTACGGCGTACGGCCGATTGCTAGGATGGCCACACCATGGCGAGCGAGCGCAAGGCCACCGCGGACCCGGCCCGCAGCCTGGCCATCCTGTGGCGCACCCGGGAGCCGACCAGCCGCAGCGCCGGCCCGGGGCTCAGCGTCGACCGAATCGTCCGGGCCGCCATCGCCATCGCGGACGCCGAGGGCCTCGACGCCCTGACCATGCGCCGGGTCGCTGAGGCGCTGGGCGTCGGCACCATGTCGGTCTACACCTACGTGCCGGGCAAGGCCGAACTCGTCGACGTCATGATCGACACCGTGTACGGCGAGATGCCCCGCGCCGCCGTCGCCGGCGACTGGCGGGCCCGGCTGGAGCGGATCGCCCGGGACAATCTCGCCCTCTACCAGCGCCATCCCTGGATGCTGCGAGCCGAGACGACCCGACCCGTGCTCGGCCCCCACCTGGTGGGCAAGTACGACCACGAGCTGAGCGCGGTCGCCGACATCGGGCTCACCGACGTGGAGATGGACGCGGTGCTCACCCTCGTCCTCGGGCACGTGAAGAGTGCCGCGCGCGCTGCGTCCGAGGTGGTCGATTTGGAGCGGGAGACCGGCATGACCGACGGCCAGTGGTGGCAGTCGCACGCGCCCTGGCTGGAGAGGCTCATGACGGCCGGCAGCTACCCGACCGCCGCCCGGGTCGGCACCGCGGCGGGCCAGCAGCACGGCGCCGCGTACGGGCCGGAGTACGCCTTCGAGTTCGGCCTGCAACGCGTCCTGGACGGCATCTCGGTGGTGGTCGCCGAGCGGGCGGCCGCCGGCCAACCCGGATAGCCACGGCGGCCGGAGGCGGCATCGCCCGTTCACGGGTACGGCGTCACCAGCGGCTCGTTCTCCTCGACCAAGTACGTCGAGAGCATCATGGTGGTGGTGTCGTCGGTGACGTTGCGGGCATTGTGGATCGTCCGGGGCGGGATCAGGAGCGGCTCGCCGGCGTGGATGGTCAGCGTCGGCCGGTCGTCGAACTCCATGTCCACCGTGCCGCGGATGAGGAAGCCCACCTCCTCGCCGGGGTGGCTGTGCCGCCCCGATGCCAGCCCGACCGGAATCTCGAAGAGCGTCTGCACGATCAGGCGGCCCGGCGCGGAGGCCGGATGACGCTGCAATTCGGTGCGCGTGACGCTGGGCGCCGAGGTGCTGCCGGGATCCTTCGCCACGGGCTCCTCCTGATTCCTGGCGGCTTGCCCGAACTCACGCCGGATACGGGCGACTCTAACGGGGTTCGTCGTGACGGACCGCCGGAACAGACGAGCTGCGGGCCCGGGGGAACTGACCCGGGCCCGGCCCCGCGGGTGGTACGACTGGAGGCGGCGACACCGGAGGCCGGGGAAGGATGGCGATGGCGAACGGGCTTCCGGGGCGGCTGCTGCAGCGGCGGGAGGACTTCAGGCGACCGTCGTTCCTGGAACTCTTCTTCGACCTGACCATCATCTTCGCGCTGACCCGATTGTCCCGGGCGCTGCTCAGCGACCTCAGCCTTCACGGCGGCTTCCAGGTGCTCCTGCTGCTGGCGGCCATCTGGTGGGTGTGGTTCGTGACGGCCTGGTCGGCGGACTGGTTCGACCCGCGTACCCCGCTGATCGTCGTCCTGCTGCTCTGGGTGATGTTCGGCAATCTGCTGATGGCCGCCGCGGTGCCCACCGCATTCGATGGGCACGCCATGGTGTTCGCCATCGCGTATGTGGCCATCCACCTGGGCCGCGCCTTCATGCTCATCCCCGCCCTGCGGGGTCACCCGCTGCAACTGCGGACCGCGCGGGTGGCGATCTGGTTCGCCGTCTCCGGCGTGCTCTGGGTGGTCGGGGCGGCCGTCCCCCCGGCCCGGGAGGCGCTCTGGGCGCTCGCACTGATCCTGGACTACGCCATGGCGCGGCTGGGCTGGCCGACGCCGCGGCTCGGCCGCAGCTCGTGGCCGGACCTTCAGGTGAACGGGGAACATCTCTCCGAGCGTTACCAGCAGATCTTCATCATCGCGCTGGGTGAGCTGATCCTCATTTCCGGCATCACCTACAGCGACTCCGGCTTCGACCTGGAGCGCACCATGGCGTTCGCCGTGGCGTTCCTGACCGCGGTGGCTCTCGCCCGGCTCTACCTGGTTCCCGCCGGTGGGCGGCTGGGCGCCGCCATCGAAGCGGCCGGTCCGCCCGGCAGTCGACTGGCGCTGCTCGCCGGCTACCTGCACCTCGTCATGATCGCCGGGGTCCTGGCGACCTCGGTCGGTATGGAGCTGGCGATCGACGACCCCGGGGCGTCCGACCGGGACCGGTTGACTCTGACCGTCGCCGGCCCCGTGCTGTTCCTGATCGGTCGGCTCCTGCTCTCGGCGGTCGTCGACGGCAGCCTCTCCCGGCCCCGGCTGATCGGGCTACCGCTGATCGTCCTGGGTGGCGTGGCGAGCGCGCAGCTGCCGCTGGTCGGCGCTGGCGCGACCATCCTCGGTCTCCTCATCCTGATGATCGCGGCCGAGGCGCTGCTCGCCCGGATTCGGCGGCGCCGACCGGCGGGTGCGGGCGGGGCGGTTGGCCGGTGGCGGCATGGGTAGTGACGGGTCACCGCGCTACCGCGACGGACCGGGGTGGCACGACGACGTCGTGGAGTTGCGGGTGCATGGGGTGTCCGGGGCGGGACCGGAGCGGGTGCTCGACCGGGCAGACGTACGCCAGGTCGCCGGTGACCGCAGCGGCGGTTTCCACCGTCCCTCACCCCAGCCCGACGGCACCGACCCGGACGGGGTCACGCTGGAGGCGTACCGGTGGGGCGACCTGCCCTCGGGCACCATGGCCCGGACGCTCTCCCTGGTCTTCCTGCTGCCGTTCATGCTCAGCAACCTGGCGGTCCTGATGCGGCCCACGGGTCGGCGGAGTGGCCCCGGTGTCACCGTCGTGTGCCGGCTCATCGCGCTCGATCTCACCCTGCTGTACGTGCTGTCGACCGCCGGTGTCGCGCTCGACCTGCTCGCCTGGCGCTGTCTCGGCGCGGCCCGCTGCCCGGCCGCACGTGACGCGCTCGCCGGGCTCGACGGCTGGTCGACCGGGCAGCGACTGGCGCTGCTGGCCCTCCTGCCGGTCGCCGCCGTCGGGTTCCTCCGGCTGCTCGGCGCCCGTCGGCGCCGTCCCGTCGGCAACCCGCTGTGGGCCGTGGACCCACTGGTCGCACGGCTGCGGGCGACCCACGTCGCCGCCGCGCTCGCCGTGCTCGACCTGGTGCTGCTCGCCGCCCGGTCGTCCGGCGGCCGGACGACCGCGACGACCCTGCTGCTCGTGCTCACGGGCGCGGTGCTGCTCGCCTGCGTCGCCCTGCTCGGCGTGCCCGGGCTGCTGGACGGGGCGGCGACCGCACGGGCGGCCGGCCGGACCGCCGCCGCGGTGCGCGTGGTGGCGTACGGACTGAGCGTGGCCACCTTCGCCACCGTGGCCCTGGACCCGCGAGGCTGGCCGTCGTCGATCGGGCTGCCGGGGCTCGAGCGGATCCTCGGCTCGGTGTCGCTCGTCCAGATGTCGCTGCTCGTGGCGCTGGGCGGGCTGGTGGTGTGGGACCACGGTCGGCGGGTCCCCCGCGGCGCACCGCGGCACGGGCTCGGCGCGGCGGTCATCGCGGCCATCGCGGTCGGCCTGGCCGGAGCGTTCTCCGCAGCCCTGGTCTACTGGGCCGGGAAACTGCTTGGTGGCGCGGCCGGTCAGCCGCTGGCGTACAACTGGACCATCCTGGCCTTCTTCCTGCACGTCGTCGCGGCGGTGGTGCTGTGCGGTGCGATGACGCTGCTCTCGCGCGGCCGCCGGTGGCGTGCCGCGGCGGCGATCACCGCCCGGGACTTTCCGACGGCTCCGCCGGGAGCCGCCGAGTATCTGCCGAGGGTGACGAGAATGATCGCCCGAGCCCGCTTCACCGAGTGGCTGGGACGGCTCGCCGTGGCCTACGCGGCGCTGGCGGTCATCGGTCTGACCACGAGCGTGCTGGGACAGTTCCGGCTCCAGCCGGACCGGCTGGGGCGGCAACTCCTCGGGCTGCCACCCGGGTTCGTCGGCGCCGGGCTCGCCGTGGGCAGCTTCCTCGTCGCCGCCCTGCTGCTCGCCCTGCTCCTGGGCGGGTTGTTCGCCTACCGGACGTCATGGTTCCGCCGGTACGTCGGGGTGCTGTGGGACCTTGGCACGTTCTGGCCCCGGGCCGCCCACCCGTTCGCGCCCGCGAGCTACGCGGACCGCGCGGTGCCCGAGTTGGCCGACCGGATCACCCAACTGGCGCAGCGGCACGCCGGGGTGGTGCTCTGCGGGCACAGCCACGGCTCGGCGCTGCTGGCTCTCGCGGTGCTGCGGCTGCCGCCGGGGGTGCGCCAGCGGGTCGCGCTGCTCACCTACGGGTCCCCGCTGGACCGCCTGTACGCCCGGCTGTTCCCGGCGTACCTGAGCGAGGAGGTGTTGCGCCAGGTGGGGGAGCGGGTCGGGTGGCGGTGGCTGAACCTGTGGCGGGACACCGACCCGGTCGGTGGCTGGATCTTCGCCGCGCACCGGCCCGGCGATCCGCCGCCGGACACCGCCGACCCCGCCGGGCGGGTCGATCGGCGGCTGCGGGATCCGCGGAACCTGCTGGCGCGGCCAGGGGAGCACCAGCCGCCTCCGCTGCGGGGGCACCAACCGGGCGAGTCCGATCCCGAGTTCCGGGCAGCGGTGCGCGAACTCGCCGGTCGCCTACGCGACCAGGGCCGTACCTGAACGGTCGTCGGTGAATCCGGGCGGTCCGGCGCCGATCCTCACCGATCCTCGGGCAGCCGTTCGGACTCCGCGACCACCGCCCGGACCTTGCGCAGGGTGGCGTCGGGGGAGCGGATCGCGGCACGCCACCGGTCCAGCGTCCGGGTGAGCACCCGGACCACGAACTGCAACTGATTGACCTGCTCGCGCAGCACTCCCAGCTCCGAGCGGGCGCTCAGCGCCTCCTCCTCCAGCTCGGTGATCCGGGTCTGTAGTGGTTGCACCAGGGTGAGGGCGGCCTCGGTGAGGGTGTCGGCGGCGTCGGCCTTGAACTTGCCCCGCTGCACCACGACGGTGGCGATGGCGGCCAGCCCGGTGCTGCCGCCGAGGATGCCGAACACGCTGAGCGCCACCTGCAGCCACGGGGGTGCTTCGGGCGCCGGTGTGGAGATCACGTGACACCGCCTTCTGCCGGTTCGACAGCCGCACACTGACTGGCCTGGGCCAGCCGGCGCAGGTCGACGGCGATCTGAACGGCCCGCCACAGCGACCCGACGGCGAGCGCCGTGATGAACGACGCCGCGGCGATGGCCTACCCGCCCCGCCGAACATGCCGCCGGCCTTGCCGGCCGCCGGCCCGACACGACCACCAGCGCCATCGTGTACATGCCGCTGATGGTGCCGAACACCACGACCGAGGCGAGCTCGATGCCGAGCCCGGTGGCGAGCCGGCCGGGCCACAGGATGCCCAGCAGGCCACCCACGCCGACCAGGACCAGACCGATCTCCCAACCGATCTGGATCGGCACCGGCATGGCCATCCGGACCGAGGTCGGCCGGCTGCCGAGCAGGAGCAGCAGAACACCGCAGACACCAGCCATGGCCAGGGCGGCCACCTCGAACGGCTGGTGCCGGGACCGGATACGCAGGTACCCCACGGCGACTCCTTGGTCGAGAACCGTCGTTCACCCGCCGGCGGCCGTTTGGGGCTGCCAGGGGAGTGGGTGGTGACCGCGCTGCGGTCCGTGCGGCGGAGCCCGACGGTGGTGACGGTGCGTGTGGACGGTCGATGGTCGAGGAGGTGAGCGACTCGCCGTCGTTGGCTGGCCGATATCTGCCTGTGTATCACCGATGAGCAGTCAGCGTCCACTTTGTGTAACGTCGCATATCCGCAGGTCAGGGCCCTTCTGCAGGGCTGTTGGCCCTAGGGGCCCGGTGCGGGCCGAAAGAGGGCCCCGGGCCGACCGAGCCACGCCAGCGAATGACAGTAAGTGTCGGATATCTTACGACTCGTGACATGGCTGCGGTCGGCCCGTCACTATCGCGCGAGCAGTGCGCGCAGCGCCCGGACCACCTCTGCGGGCGCCTCCTCGGCCATGAAGTGACCGCAGGTGACCGTCTGGTGCGACAGGTCCGGCGCCCAGGCCCGCCACAGCCCGGCCGCGTCGTAGCCGAGAGCCGCGCCCCAGTCCTGCTGCAGCACCGTCACCGGCATCCGGAGCTGGTTGCCGGCCGCCCGGTCGGTGGTGTCGTGGGCGACGTCGATCCCCGCGGACGCCCGGTAGTCGGCGACGATGGACGTGACCGCGGCCCGGGACGCGCTCAGGTACGCGGCCCGCACGTCCGCCGGCAGGGCCTCCGGGTCGCGGGTCCAGGCGTCCAGGAAGTGGCCGAAGAAGGCGTCCGGGCTGCCGCCGATCAGCTCCTCGGGCAGGCCGGGTGGCTGCGCCATCAGATACAGGTGGAAGGCGACCGCGGCGCTGGCGCCGTGCAGCACGTCCCACATGTCCAGGGTGGGCAGCACGTCGAGCAGGGCGAGCTGGCTGATCGCCTCCGGATGGTCGAGACCGGCGCGGAACGCGACCAGGGCGCCCCGGTCGTGCCCGGCCAGCGCGAAGCGCTCGTGGCCGAGCGCCCGGGCCAGCGCCACGACGTCGGCTGCCATGGTGCGTTTGGCGTACCCGCTGCCGTCGACGTCGACGGGCTTGTCGCTGTCGCCGTAGCCGCGCAGGTCCGGGCAGATGACCGTGTGGTCGGCGGCCAGGTCGGCCGCGACGTGCCGCCACATGAGGTGGGTCTGCGGAAAACCGTGCAGCAGCACGATCGGCGGCCCGGAGCCGCCCACGGCGACGTTGAGCGTCACGCCCTCGGCGACGGTGACCCGCCGGTAGTCGAATCCGTTGATCGTCGGGTCCACGGGGAACCTCTCTGGTGAGCAGGGGCCGGCGGGGGCGGTGGCCCGTCGCCGTCGTACCTGGTCGAGCCTGCTCCCTGGTGATCAGCAGGCGGTCAGCGTCGGATCAGTGCCGGCGGGCCGGGTTCGGCCGGGTGGACCCGCCTAGATTGGTGCCATGACCAGGCGGCGGCACCCGTGGCGGTGACCTTCGGCGTGCTCGGGCCGGTGACCGCCACGACCGAGGGTGGTCCGGTCCCGCTCAAGGGTCTCCGTCAGCGCACGGTGCTGGCCCGGCTGCTGATCGCCCGGGGTCGGGTCGTCCCGGTGGACCGGCTCGTCGACGACCTGTGGGAGGCGCCACCGGAGGGCGCGGTGGGCGCGATCCGAACCTTCGTCGCCGACCTGCGCCGGGCCCTGGAGCCCGACCGGCCGCCCCGGCAACCGCCGCGGCTGCTGGTCACCGAACCACCGGGGTACGTGCTGCGGGCCGCCCCGGACGCGGTGGACGCCGGACGGTTCGAGGCGGCGGTCGGCGAGGCGGGCCGGCTGCTGGCGGCGGGACTGCCCGCACCGGCCCTGGCCGCGCTGGACGCGGCGCTCGGGCTCTGGCGCGGGCCCGCGTACGCGGACTCCGCGGGTGAGGCCTGGGCCGTCGCGGAGATCAACCGGCTGGAAGAGCTGCGGATGCTCGCCATCGAACGGCGGGCGGAGGCGCTGTTGGCGCTCGGCCGGCCGGACGAGGCCGCCGTCGACCTGCCGGCCCATCTCGCCGCCCACCCGCTGCGCGAGGACGCCTGGCGGCTGCTCGCGGTGGCCCGGTACCGCTCCGGTCGACAGGGCGACGCGCTGGCCGCGCTGCGCCAGGCCCGGGACGTCCTGGTGACCGAGCTGGGTGTGGACCCCGGGCCCGAGCTGCGGCGGCTGGAAACCGACATCCTGGCCCAGGCGCCGCACCTCACCCCGCCCGCCGCTGCCCCGTCCGCCCTGGACCTGGCCGGACCCGTTCGATCCGGCGGGCCGGGACCGGTGCGGGAGCGTCCCTTCGTCGGCCGCGACGCGGAGCTGGACCGGCTGCGGCGGGCCGCTGAGGTCGCCGCCCGGCGCGGCCAGCCGACCCTCGCCCTGCTCAGCGGGGACCCGGGCGCCGGCAAGACGGCACTGGCCGAGACGCTGACCCGGCGGCTCGCCGCCGAGGGCTGGGCCACGGCGTGGGGCCGCAGCCCGGAGTCCGAGGGCGCCCCGGCAGCCTGGCCGTGGACGCAGATCACGGATGCGCTCGTCGGACCGACCGACTCCAGCGGCGGCACCGGCATCGACGGCGCGGTCGATGGCACCGGAGCCGCGAGCGATCCCGCCGTGGCCCGGTTCCGCCGGCACCGAGCGGTGGCGTCGCTGGTCTCGGCGGTCGCCGACCGGCGACCGGTGCTGCTGGTCCTCGACGACCTGCACCGCGCCGACGGGGACACCCTGGACCTGCTCACCGTGCTGCTCACCGGCCCACAGCCGGCCACCGGACCGGTGCTGATCCTCGGCACGTACCGGGCCACCGAGATCAGCCCGGAGCTGACCGCCGCGCTGGCCCGGGCCGCCCGGCTGGAGCCGGTGCGGGAGTACCTCGCCGGCCTGTCCGCGTCGGCGACCGGTGAACTGGCCCGGGTCGTCGCCGGCACGGAGCTGGACCCGCCCACCGTACGGTTGATCCATTCCCGCAGCGGCGGCAACCCGTTCTTCGTGCGGGAGCTGGCCCAGCTGTACGTGGCCGAGGGCGGCGGGGCGCTGGCGGCGGTGCCGCCCGGGGTGCGCGACGTGATCCGGCATCGGCTGGCGCAGCTGCCCGCGCCGACCCGCACGGTGCTGCGGCAGGCGGCCGTGCTCGGCCGGGATCTCGACCCGGAGGTGCTCGGCGCGCTGGCCGGGGACACCACGACCCTGCTGGACGCCGTGGACCGTGCGTTGCAGGCCGGCTTCCTCAGCGAGCAGGAGCCCGACGGGCGGCTGAGGTTCACTCACATCCTCGTCCGCGACACGCTCTACGCCGACCTGTCCGCGCCGCGTCGCGCCGCCCTGCACGCGGCCGTGGCGGAGGCGTTGCAGCGGCGCCAGCCCACCGATCCCGCCGCGCTGGCGCACCACCTGCTGCACGCCGGTGGACCGGCAGCCGCCCGGCGCGCCGCCGGCTACGCCCGTACCGCCGCGGAACAGGCCGAGCGGGCCGGCAACCCACACGAGGCGGCCCGGCTGTGGGCGCAGGTGGTCGACGCGTACGACCGCGCCGGCGAAAGCGAGCGGCGCGAGCGGCTGGGCGCGGTGCTCGGCCTGGGGCGCGCGCTGGCCGTGACCGGCCGGTTGGCCGAGGCGCGACGGCGCCGGGCCGAGGCGATCGCCGACGCCGAGTCGATCGGTGACCCCCGCCTGGTCGCGGAGGTGCTGGCCGGCTTCGACGTGCCCGCCATCTGGACCCGCAACGACGACGATCGGCTCTCCGGGCGGATCGTCGAGGCCGCCGAGCACGCCCTGACCGCCCTCGGCTCGACCGGCTCGGCGCAGCGCAGCCGGCTGCTGAGCACCCTCGCGCTGGAGCTGCGCGGCACCACCACCGACCGTGGCCGCCGGGCAGCGCAGGAGGCCGAGGGGATCGCCCGGACGGCCGCGGACCCCGGGCTGCTGGCCTTCGCGCTCAACGCCCGCTTCATGCACGCCTTCCACCGCGTCGGCCTGGCCGGTGAGCGGGCCCGGATCGGCGCCGAGCTGGTCGACCTGGCCGCCCGGCACCAGCTGGTGACCTTCGAGGTGCTGGGCCACCTCGTCCTGGTGCAGGCCAGCTGCGCGCTGGCCGACCGCGCCGGCGCCGACGCGCACGCCCGCGCCGCCGACCGCCTCGCGGAGCGCTACGAGCTGCCGCTGGTCGGTGTCTTCACCCGGTGGTACGCCGCGCTGCGGCTGGCGCTGCAGGGCGAGCAGGCCGCGGCGGCGCACGCGTACCGGGCGGCTGCCGACCGGCTGCCCACCGACGGAATGCCGGGCCTGACCCGGGGGCTGCTCCCGCTCGCCCTGCTCGGGCTGCGCCTGGCCGGTCCCGTCGACGCCGACCGGTCGGTACCCGGGCCGGACGGGATCGTCGACCAGCCCGTCCCCGGGCTCGACGGCGAGGACTGGGTGGGCATGGACTGGGGCCCCCACGAGCCGTGGGTCCGACCGTTGCTGCTCGTCGCCGCCGGCGACCGGGACGCTGCCGGAGCGGCCCTGCGTGCCCTCCCGGAGGGACCGCACGATCTGCTGCGGGAGGCACGGCTCTGCGTCACCGCTCGCGCGGCGCTCGCCCTCGGCGACCGCGCCACGATGGAGCGTGTCGCCGCCGGACTCCGGCCGGCCGCCGATGAACTGGCCGCCGGCAGTGGGGTGCTCACCGTCGGCCCGGTGGCCGGGCACCTCGCCGACCTGGCCGCCGCGCTGGGCCGCGACGACGAGGCGGCCGCGCACCGCCGTACCGCCCGCGCGACAACCGCCCGGGCCCGCGCCGCCGCCTCCCCGACCTGACCGTCGGCGGCGGTGTCACCCGCCGCCCCCGGCGACTTGCCGGTTCCCCCGGAACCGACGGGCAGGGTGCGGTCAGATGGGAACCAGCGGTGCGGTTCCCGTCCGCCGGGATCAAGGGGGTACGCGTGGAGGTGCTCGTCCTGATCGTGGTGCTGGGCGTCACCGTCCTCGTCGGCACCACGCTCGGCGGCCGGTACAGGGTCGCGCCACCGATCCTGCTCATCGCGTTCGGGGTGCTGCTCGGGCTGGCGCCGCCGTTGTCCGAGCTGACCCTGGAGCCGGACCTGGTACTGCTGATCTTCCTGCCGGCGATCCTCTACCGGGAGAGTCTCACCATCAGCCTGCGCGAGATCCGGGCCAACTTCCCGGTGATCGGGCTGCTCGCCGTGGTGTTGGTGGTGCTCACCATGGTCACGGTGTCGCTGACCGCGCAGGCGTTCGGGGTGAATCCCGCCGCGGCCTGGGTGCTCGGGGCGGTCCTCGCGCCGACCGACGCCGCCGCGGTCACCGGGCTGGCCAAGCGGCTGCCCCGGAAGCTTCTGACCACCCTGCACGCGGAGAGCCTGATCAACGACGGCACCGCACTGGTGCTCTTCGCGGTGACCGTGGGCCTGCTCACCGGGGGAGCGGAACCCGGCGCGCTCGGGATCGGCGAGGAGTTCGTCGGGGCCAGCGCCGGGGGAGTGATCGCCGGCCTGCTGGTCGGCGGCGCCGTGGTGCTGGTCCGCAAACGGCTCGACGATCCCCTGCGCGAGGGCGCGCTGAGCGTACTGACGCCGTTCGGCGCGTTCCTGCTCGCCGACGCGGTGCACGCGAGCGGCGTGCTGGCGGTCGTGGTCGCCGGCCTGGTGCTGGCCTACGCCGGCCCCCGGGTGATCCGCGCCCGGTCCCGGGTGCTGGCGTACGCGTTCTGGGACCTGTCCACGTTCCTGATCAACGGCGGGCTGTTCGTCCTGCTGGGCACACAGATCCCCCGGGCGGTGAGGGGCATCACCAGCGCCTCGCCGCAGCGCGCGCTGGCGATCGTGCTGGTGGTCACCGTGGTCGTCCTCGTCACCCGGCTGCTCTTCGTCTACCTGACGGCGGAATCGGTGAAGCTGCTGAGCCGCCGAAGGATGAACGCGAGTCGGGCGCAGGGCGGCTGGCGGGTGGGCACCGTCGCCGGCTGGTCGGGTTTCCGGGGTGCCGTCTCGCTCGCCGCCGCCCTGGCGGTCCCGACGATGACGGTGTCCGGTCAACCGGTGGCCGAACGCGACCTGATCATCTTCGTCACCTCGCTGGTGATCGTGCTGATCATGCTCCTTCAGGGCACCACCCTGCCGCTGGTGGTGCGCTGGGCGCGGCTGTCCGGCGACCCCGAGCGGGCCGACGAGTTGCGGCAGGCACGCCTGCGGGCCACCGAGGTGGGCCTGGCCGCGCTGCCCCAGGTCGCCGAGGAGATCGGCGCCGACGAGGAGTCGGTCCGCCGGCTGCAGGCCGAGTACCAGCGGCACCTGGAGGACGCCAACGAGGGCTCTGGGCGTACCGCCGAGGAACTCCGCCGGGAACGCCAACTGCGCCTCAGGGTTCTCGAGCACAAACGGCGGGAGGTCACCCGGTTACGCAACAGTCGGGAGATTGACGACCTCGTGCTGCTCGACCTTCAGTCCGCGCTGGACAACGAGGAGATCCGGCTGCTGGGCCGCGAGGCCACAGAGTGATCGCGGCCGCCCGCGGTGCCGGCCGCCCGTCGGGGACGAGCCGGACCGGCGGCGCAGTCGTCGTGCGGTGGGCGGCGGACCGACGGATTGGCGACACCTCCCGGGCCGCGTGCGGGGCGGGTGGCCGCTCCGTCGCCGGGTACGGTGGAATCGGTTCGGCGTCGGTCGATGCGTTCGGTCCGCGAGGGGGTGCCCATGACCACCGGGGCGACGGAGGCCGACCTGCGGATGGTCACCGAACGGGAGTTCCTCGACGAGCTGACGTCGGTCACCCGTGAGCGCGGCGCGACCGAATTCCTGTACCTGATGGCACAGGGCGACGGCGTCATCGGGGTGCAGTGGGAGCAGCCCGGCCTCGATCATCTGCGCCGCTACCGGGTGCGCGGCCCGGCCTGCCCGCACTGCGTCATCTTCGAAGCGGTGCTGGCGCTGGCGCCCGTGCTGCCACTGGACCTGATGCGGACCGCGCGTACCCGACCCCAGTACGAGACGGTGCTGCGCACCGGCCGGCTGCCCCACCTGGCGTTCGCCCGGCCGGTCGGCCAGCCCGGGGCGAGCTGGCTCGGCGACTGCCACGCGGTCACCGGCGACCCGCACACCGACGCCGACTGCCCGCGGCACGCCGTGCCCGCACCGAGCGGCGACCCGCTGGACCTGCGCGTCGGGTCGCTACCCCGGGCGATCCGGGAGCTGTACCCCCACGACGCGGCCGCGACGGCGGATCTTCAGCAGCGGCTGCGGATCGCCCGGGACTGGCGGGCCGACGCGCAGGCCGTGGCGAGCGGGGTCCGTGAGGCGGCGGCGACCTGGGCGTTCCTGCGCAACTCCTGCGTGCTGGGTGTGCCGGTGCCCGGCGCCTACGGTCTCGTCCTCACCCTCCCGCCGGCCCGGGCTCCGGACGACCGACCGCTGGCCGAGTTGCACGCTGCGGCGGTGCGCGCGCTGCCCGCCGGCGGCCCGGTGGCCTTCCAGGAGCGGGCCTGCCTGGTGCCGGAGCCGGCCCCGGGGGCGCAGCGGATGCCGTCGTACGTCGGCGCGCTGGACCTGACCGGTGCGGCGCCGGTGCGCACGCTGCGGCTGCCGGCGCCCCGCCGGCCGCTGAGCACCACCGGCCGGGGCGTGCTGCTGCTCTACGAGGCGCGGCACGCGATGGGCCGGCACTTCGCCAGCGCGCCGGAGCGCGACAGCGCCTACTGGGAATCCGAGGCGGCGTTGCACGTCTTCGAGTTCACCCTGTTGGAGCGGGTCGCCGGCCGGCACTACCAGGAGGCGGTGGCCGCCTACCTGCAGGCTCTGCGCCGGGAGGGCGACCTGCTCGCCCGCCCGCACAAGGTGCTCGACCGGCGCCGGCGCAAGGCGTTGTCGCTGGCGTTCGGTGGGCTGGACGACGAGGAGCTGCACCTGTGGGCGTCGGTCGCCTACCGCAACGCCAGCCTGGTGCTGCTCGGCGACCTGAAGGCGTTCGCCGCGCACCTGCGCCGCCAGGCCGCCTGACGCGAAGGAAGGGCACCTTGTTACGCCTCGTGTAGAGGAAGGGCCCCTTCCTGACGGTTCAGAGCACCTGGGCGAGGAACCGGCGCAGCCGGGGATGCTCGGCCCGCTCGAAGATCGCCTCCGGCGGGCCCGCCTCCAGCACCACGCCCCGGTCCATGAAGGCCACGGTGTCGGCGACCTGCCGGGCGAAGCCCATCTCGTGGGTGACCACCACCATGGTCATGCCCCCGGCGGACAGGTCGGCCATCACTCCGAGCACCCCCTTGACCAGCTCCGGGTCGAGCGCCGAGGTGGCCTCGTCGAAGAGCATCACCTCCGGCCGCAGGGCCAGCGCCCGGGCGATCGCCACCCGCTGCTGCTGACCGCCGGAGAGCTGCGCCGGCCGGGCGTCGGCCTTGCCGGCCAGCCCCACCAGCTCCAGCTGGGCCCGCGCGACGGCCTCCGCCTCGTCCTCCCCGAGCTTGCGCAGGCGCCGCAGCGCCAGGGTGACGTTGCGCAGCACGCTCATGTGCGGGAAGAGGTTGAACTGCTGGAAGACCATGCCCACCCGCTGCCGCAGCGCGTCCGGGTCGTCGCGCAGCACGCTGCGCCCATCCAGCAGCACATCGCCGCGGTCCGGTTCGATCAGCCGGTTGATGGTGCGCAGCAGAGTGGACTTGCCCGACCCGGACGGCCCGATCACGCAGGCCGTCGCGCCGCGCGGCACGGCCAGGTCGACGCCGCGCAGCACCCGGCTCGGTCCGAAGGCGAGGTGCACGTCGCGTACGTCGAGGCTGACCGAGGTGGTCGTGCTGGCGGTCATCGCCGGTCCCCTTCCGTCGCGCCGGACAGCGCCGACTCGGTGTCGTCCTCGTCCTCGTCGGCAGGCGCGGTGGCCGGCCGGCCGTGGCGCAGCCGCCAGTCGATCCAGTTGACCGCGTGCGTCAGCGGAACGGTCAGCGCCAGGTAACAGAGCCCGGCCAGCAGCAGCGCGGACTCGTTGCCGGTGGTGGCCGCGTAGTCCTGCCCGATCCGGAACAGCTCCCGCTGACTGGCCACCAGTCCGAGGAAGTAGACCAGGCTGGAGTCCTTGATCAGCGCGATGAGCTGATTCACCCAGGCCGGCAGCACCCGCCGGATGCCCTGCGGAATGATCACCAGCCGCATCGCCTCGCCCCAGGAGAAGCCGAGAGCCCGGGCGCCCTCCAGCTGCGCGGCCTCCACGGACTGGATGCCGGAACGGAAGATCTCCCCGATGTACGCCGCCGCGATCAGCGACAGTGCCAGAATGCCCAGCGGGTAGGGGTCGGGTCCCCAGACCTGCATGCCCAGCGGCGCGAGCCCGACGCCGATCAGCAGGATCGTCGCCGCGGCCGGCAGCCCCCGGAACACATCGGTGTAGACCCGCGCCGGCCAGCGCAGCCACCGGCTGCGGGAGATGCCGGCGACGGCCAGCAGCAGGCCCAGCACCGAGCCGAGCAGGGCGGCGGAGACCGCCAGGATCAGCGTGTTGGGCAACCCGACGGTCAGCATCTCGGGTAGCGCCTCGCGCATCGCGTCCCAGTCGAAGAAGGTCTCCCACAGGGTGCTCAACGGATCCATCGGTCGCCTCTCCTACCGCCCCGCTCGCTCGTCACCGGGTGTCTCAGGACGCAGCCGACGCCGACGCCGACGCCGACGCCGCGGCCGGCACGGTCACGGAGCCGCTGCCCGGGTGGAAGTCCGCCGGTACCGGCCGGCCCGGGTAGTACTGCGCCTGCAACCGGCTCCAGGTGCCGTCCGCGATCACCTCGTCGAGGCCCTTGTTCAGCGCCTCGCGCAGCTTGTCGCCGCCCTTGGCCACGGCGTACGCGGTCGGTGCCGGGCTGAGCTGCTTGGCCGCCACGGTGATCTTGCCGTTGCTGTCGGCGGCCGACTTCTCGCCGATCTCGGCCGGGGCGATCCACGCGTCGGCGGTGCCCGCCTTGAGCTGGTTGATCGCGCCGTTGTAGTCCGGCACCCGGACCGGGTTGAGCTGCTCGCCGGTGGCGTAGTCGTCCTGGACGGTGCCCTGCACCACCACGACCCGCTTGCCGGCGAGCTGGTCGAAGCCGGTGATCGGCGAGCCGGCCGGCACGTCCAGGCCGAAGTAGCCGAAGTCGTAGCCGTTGCCGAAGTCGACCGTCTTCTTCCGCGCCTCGGTGATGGTGATCGAGGAGCTGCCGACGTCGAACTTGCGGTTGTTGACCTGGGAGAGCAGGGCGGAGAAGTCGGTGCCGACGAACTCCACCTTCAGGCCGAGCTTGCTGGCCACCGCGGTCAGCAGGTCGTTGTCGAAGCCGGTGAACCTGCCGTCCTTGAGGTACACGTTCGGCGGCGCGTCGGTCAGCGTGCCGGCGCGCAGCACGCCCGGCTGCGCCAGGCCGTACGGATTGCCGGCGGCGTCGGACGAGGTGTCGTCGCCGCAGGCGGTGAGAGCGGTGGCGGCCAGGATCGTGGCCGCGCCGAGGGCCGCGGCGCGGGTCAGGGCAGGAAGAAATCGCACAGGTGTCTCCGAAGGTTTCGCAGCGGCGGGCACAGACGTGCGCCGCCGACGGTGCGCCCGGTGGGCGTACCGCTGGGATGGGGTTCGAAAAGGGGTGCGCTAGTACGCTGCGTGGCCGCGACAGGCGGCGCTGCACACCCGCATCATGTCCACGTGCCGCCGCCGGGTCAGTGCCGGTGGTGGCCAGCCGGTGCGGGAATCCGCGGCGTCGGCCGATGGGATGGTGCTGCTGAGGATGCGCATGGTTCTCCCGGGTCTGTGCTGACCTGGGTGCCAGGCCACGCTTGCACCGACGTCGTGCCGGTGCCTGGTCTTCACCCGGGGCACCCCACCGCGGAGGAGGGTTGCCGGCCTGCGAGCCGGGGCTTCGCGCTGGCGCTCATGACCTGTGCCGAGGCTAGCAGCTTGGGGCGGCGGATCGTCCAGTCGTTATGACCACGCTCACCGTCCGCGACGAACATCGACCGAGCGGGTCAGCCGGCGTGCACGTGCGGCCGGCGGCTCCGGTCGGGCTCCTGGCGGCGCAGGATCTCCCGGGTGACCGGGGCGACTTCGCCCTGGCCGAACGCCAGGTAGCGCAGGAAGTTGCCGAACGGGTGGCCCTCGGTCCACTCGAAGTAGATGTGCGGGCGCCGCCGGGTCTGGTCGCGGATCTCCAGCAGCACAGCGGCCAGCGCGTTGGGCACCGAGGAACTGGCCAGGCTGAGTACCAGGTACTGGTCGTGCACCACGCTGCCGCGCACCAGCAGCTCGGTTTCGAAGTCCGACGGGTCAGTGACCGTCACCTCGACGAAGATCACGACGCTGTCGGCCGGGAAGTCGTTGTCCGCGACGGTCTGGGCGAGCTTGTCGCGGTACTCCGCCGGGTCTCGGCTGGCCGGCTCGTGCGCGATCAGGCGGACCCGGCGCCCGGCGCACTCGTCGATCAACCGTGCTGCCTCGGGGTCCAGCTCGACCCGACGGACCCGCAGTTCGAAGGCGCGGTTCAGCCGGGACAGCAGCGATACCACGATCATCCCGCCGATGAAGCAGGCCGCGATCTTCACGCCGTCGGGGCGCTCCACCACGTTCGCCGCGGTGGTGTAGACGAAGAACACCGCGATGGCCGCGAACGCGACCGTGCGGCCGCGCTGGCGCCGCCGCCGTGCCGCGAGGGTCACCGCCGTCGCCGCCGAGGTGATCAACACCAACACCCCGGTGGCGTACGCGCCGCCCTGCGCGTCCACGCTCGCCCGGAAGACGACCGTGATTAGAAACGCCACCGAGGTGAAGACCAGCACCAGCGGCCGAACGGCCCGGGCCCAGGTCGGTGCCATGCCGTAGCGGGGCAGGTAGCGGGGTACGAGGTTGAGCAGGCCCGCCATCGCCGAGGCGCCCGCGAACCAGAGGATCCCGATGGTGGACAGGTCGTAGACCGTGCCGAACACCTCGCCCAGGTATTCGTGCGCCAGGTAGGCCAGCGCCCGGCCGTTCGCCGGCCCGCCCGGCTGGAACGCCTCCGGCGGGATCAGGACGGTGGTGGTCACGCTGCTGGTGACCAGGAAAACGCTCATGATCACGGCGGCGGTGGTGAGCAGCAGGCGGGCGCCGCGGATGCGGCCCAGCGGCCGGTCCTCCGAATCCTGCCGATCCCCTCGGATGTGTGGCATCACCGCCACCCCGGTCTCGAAGCCGGACAGGCCCAGCGCCAGCTTCGGGAAGACCAGCAACGACAGCCCGACCACCATCCACGGGTCGCCGTGCCCGGTGGTCAGTGCGGTGGTCCAGTCCCCGACCGCGCTCGGGTGCGTCACCACCCGCCACAGCGCGGCGGCGATCACGACCGCGTTCAGCGCCAGATAGACCGCGACCAGGACGACGGCGATCCCGATGGCCTCGGTGAATCCCTTGAGGAACACCGCGCCCAGCAGCGTCACCAGCAGCAGCGTGAGCAGCACCTGGTGCCCCTTGAGCCCGCTGGGCAGGAACGGGTTCTCGTCGATGTGCGCGGTCGCGTCGGCTGCGGAGAGGGTGATGGTGATGATGAAGTCGGTGGCCGCGAAACCGAGCAGCACGAGCACGAACAGCTTGCCGGGCCAGAAGCTCAGCAGGCGTACCAACATGGCGATGGAGCCCTCACCGTGTGGGCTCTCCACCGCCACCCGCCGGTAGACCGGCAGCGCGCCGAGCAGCGTCACCAGCACCAGCACCAGGGTCGCCACCGGCGAGAGCGCGCCGGCGGCCAGCGCGGCGATGCCCGGCTGGTAACCGAGCGTCGAGAAGTAGTCGACGCCGGTCAGGCACATCACCTTCCACCACGGATGGTGCCGGTGCTCCGGTGGGCGGGCGTGCGGGCCGTGGTGCTGCACCGCCTGCTCCGAACCGCCGTCGAACAGCCAGGCCCGCAGCCGCCCGGTCCGGCGGCCGGCGCGCCTGTCGACCTCCATCGGCGCTTCCCCCGTCGTCCGCCCACGGTCACCGTGAGTATCCGCCAGCGGGGCGGTGCCCGTCCGCCGGTGCGCGGAACCCAGCCAACGCGGCTGGCCGCCGGGCAGCGCGTCGGAGGGTTTCGGGCCGTGGGCACCGGGGAAGCAGCGCCTCCCGGCGTCCCGCCCGAACGGTCCGGGTGGTGCGGGCAGCCGCCGGACGGTGCGGGAGGGAGCGGCTCATGGTTGGCGGCCGTCGGTTCCGCCCGGGCGGTGGCTTCGGCCGGCGGCTTGACGAGCACGAGGTCCGCGTCGGCGAGCCGCCGCAGAACGAGCCGACGACACCGCCCACCGGCGGGCTGGTCGACAGCGCCGTCTACGTCCACGGGCATCGGTTCGCGTCGCCCGACGGCCTCGCCGAGACGTACCGCTGTCTCCAGGAGCAGGACGGTGCGATGGCCTGGATCGGGTTGTACCGGCCCGACATCGACCAGATCACCTCGCTGGCCCGTGAGTTCCGGCTGCACGACCTGGCGGTGGAGGACGCGATCAACGCCCACCAGCGGCCCAAGCTGGAACGGTACGGGCACACGCTCTTCGTGGTGCTGCGCGCCGCCCGCTACGACGACCAGCGGGAAGAGGTCGCGTTCTCCGAGCTGCACCTGTTCATCGGGCCCGGATTCGTGATCACCGTTCGACACGGTGAGGCGCCGGACCTGGCCGCGGTGCGGCGGCGGATGGAGACCGACGCGCAGATGCTCGCCCAGGGCCCGGAGGCGGTCCTGTACGCGATCCTCGACCAGGTGGTCGACGGCTACGCGCCGGTGGTGGCCGGGTTGGAGAACGACATCGACGAGATCGAGACGGAGGTCTTCGGCGGCGACCCGAACGCCAGCCGGCGCATCTACGGGCTCAGCCGCGAGGTCATCCAGTTCCAGCGGGCCGCCCGCCCCCTGCTCGCCGTGCTCGACGCGCTGGCGGACGGCGCCGGCAGCTACGGCACCGACGAGGAGCTGCGCCGCTACCTGCGGGACGTCACCGACCACCTCACCCAGGTGGTGGAGCGGGTGGACGGCTTCCGGCACCTGCTGCAGAACATCCTCACGGTCAACGCCACCCTCGTCTCGCAGCAGCAGAACGAGGAGATGCGCAGCCTCACCGCGGCCAGCTACACGCAGAACGAGGAGCTGAAGAAGGTCTCCTCCTGGGCGGCGATCCTGTTCGCTCCCACGCTGATCGGCACGGTGTACGGGATGAACTTCGTGCACATGCCGGAGCTGAACTGGCGCTACGGCTACCTGTTCGCGCTGCTGCTGATGGCCCTGGTCTGCGGCAGCCTCTACCTGATCTTCAAGCGGCGCGGCTGGCTGTGACCGGACCGTCGAGGGTCACTCGATGCCGCGCAGGATGTGCCGTTCGTCCTCGCTGTCGTCGTCGCCGGCGCTGATCCGGCCGAGCAGCACGGCAGCGGCCCAGATGGTCAGGGGCGTGGCCGCTCCGGTCATGCCGCCGCCGGTCCGGTCGTCCCGGGTCTGGCTCCGCTCCGTACGTGGTGGCCTGCGCTGAGCCTGCATGGGCACTGCCTCTCCTCGTCGACGCCGCCTCCGCGGCGCGGCGTGCACCCGCGCCGCCGGCCGGGCCACCCGCGTGTGGGCAGGTCGCCGCCGGTACAGCAGCCATCTCGCACCATCGCACGCCCGGGCTCGTTCGCACCCCTGGTTTTCAGTTTCCCGACTCTCGCCGTCCCGGGGACGCTCACCAGCGGTGCAGCTGCGCCCGCGCCGCGGCCCGATTCGGCTACCTCAGACGCGGCCCGGCGAAGCCCCGCTCGCGGCGCGGCGAACCACTATCAGCCCAGGAGATCTCTCTTAACGAGTGCGGCCAGTTCCTCGAGAGGGGTGTCCCCGTCGCAGTCAAAGAGATGCACTTCGCCTTTCGGCCCCTTGATGTGAAAAGGCGGCAAGTCAGGGCAGCGGGTGGGCGATGCCGCGGGCGTGGTCGGTGAGCGCCGCGCCGACCACGGTCGCGGCCACCGGCAGCACCTCCAGGCAGCGGCGCACCGCAGCGGCCATCAGCGCGTTAGGCACGCGCATGGACAGCGTGCAGTGCGGGACCCAGCGTCCCGGCTGGTAGTGCTCGACCAGGGTGATGCCGGCGGCGGCGAGGCGGTCGTGCACCAGCCGGTGGTGCGCCAGCAGCTCCGGGGTGACCGTCGGGCCGAGCCACAGCACCCGGCCGACGAACTGACCGGCGTGCTGGAAGTCGAGCCGCAGCGGTGCGGCCACGACCGTGCCGCGCAGCGCCGCCGCGACCTGCTCGGGATCGAAGCGGGGCGCCACCGCGAGCGAGACGTGCGGGCGGTGGCGCTGCTCCAGCAGCGAACGCATGCTCTGCACGCCCTCGGCCTCCAGCGCGTCCCAGAGCACCCGGATCCGCCGGGTGGCGTCTGGATCCAGATACAGCTCCAACGCGGCGACCACGTGATCACCGTAACGGCAGAGGTTTGCCGGCCGGTCTCGGCGGTACCTGACCGGAAACAGACCAGGAGGCGTGGCCCGTGGACGTGAGTGACCTGCTGACCGAGGCGTACGACCGCCTGCCCGACCTCGTCCGCGCGGCGGTCGACGGCCTCACCCCGGAGCAGCTGCACTGGGCGCCCGGTCCGGGCGCCAACACGATCGGCTGGCTGGTCTGGCACCTGACCCGAGTCCAGGACGATCACGTCGCCGACCTGCTCGACACCGACCAGATCTGGGTGAGTGGCGACTGGGCGGGGCGGTTCGGACTCACCGCCGACCCGGCCGACACCGGCTACGGCCACTCGCCCGCGCAGGTCGCGGCGGTTCGGCCGGAGAGCGCGCAGGCGCTGATCGACTACTACGAGGCGGTCTCGGGGCGGACCCGCCAGTTCCTGGCCGGTCTGCGTGCGGCGGACCTGGACCGGGTGGTCGACGAGGCGTGGGACCCGCCGGTCACCCTCGGCGTCCGGCTGGTCAGCGTCGCCGAGGACGACCTGCAACACGTCGGCCAGGCCAGCTACGTCCGCGGCCTGATCGGGGTCGACTGACCGGCGGCGTCCGCCCGGCTCACGCCACGCCCCCGCTCGTCACCCGGTTCGGGTGAGCCGGCCTCACCCCGGCGCGGGTGATCCTGCGGGGAAGCGGGGGGAGGGGACGTGATGGGAACGACGATCGCGGAACACCTGCGACAGCTGGGCTCCGGCCGGCGTACCGACCTGCCGGAAACGACTTCCGGGACCCTACGGCTGGACGCGCGCGAGGACGGCCATACCGAGCACTGGCACCTGACCGTCGCCGACCAGCACGTGCGGGTGACTCGGTCGGGCGACGACGCCGAGTTGGTCATCCGCGCCGCCCCGGAGGTCTTCGACCGGTTGGCGAGCGGGGAGACCCACGTGGCGACGGCGCTGCTGCGCAACGAGCTGACCGTGCAGGGCAACCTGCAGCTGCTGATGCTGCTGCGGCGCATCTTTCCCGGGCCGGCCGGTGCCCGCCATCCGCGCGAGCTGGGTCGGGCCGCGATGGCCGCGCGGGAGGGGCGGCAGTGAGCCGGGAATGGGTGCACGTGATCGCCGGGAACGCCTTCGCGATCAGCGACGGGCAGGGCGACGTGGTCGATGACCCGAACACTCCGGTGGGACTCTTCTCGTTCGACACCCGCTTCCTGTCCCGCTGGGTGCTCAGTATCGGCGGGGAAGAGCTGAACGTGCTCTCCCGCGACGACATGACGTACTTCGAGACCCGGTTCTTCCTGGTGCCGGGCGCGGCGAGTCACTACGTCGACGCCGACGTGTCGGTCATCCGGCACCGCTCGATCAACGACAGCTTCAACGAACGCATCACGTTGCTCAACCACTCGGCGCGGCCGGCCGAGTTCACCGTGCGGATGGACATGGGCAACGACTTCGCCGACCTGTCCGACCTGGCCGAGGTTGCTCAGGGCCGGGAGCTGCGACGACGGGACGTCTGCGTCGCCGCCGACTCCGCGCGCAGCCAGCTCGTGCTGCGGTACGAGCGGGAGCGGTTCGCCCGCGAGACCACCGTGAGCAGCACGGCTTCCGCCGACGTGGACGAGCGGGGGATGACGTTCCGGATCCGGATCGAGCCCGAGGGGATGTGGGAGACCGACCTGCACGTGACCATGAACATCCGGGGCGAGGGCGGCCGGGACCTGCGCAAGGACCTGGAGGCACACCGGGAGCACGTACGCGTGGGGATGCGCGAGGATCTGGCGGCGTGGATGGACCGGGCCCCGCAGTTGGTGGCCGAACGGGATGGCCTGGAGGAGATCTACCGGGGCAGTCTGGCCGATCTGGCGGCGCTGCGGTACCTGCCGCTGGCGCACGAGACCCGGGTGCCGGTCGGCGGCCTGCCGTGGGCGATGGGACTCTGCGGGCGGGACAGCATCATCACCTGTCTGCAGACCATGGCGTTCACCCCCGAGCTGGCCCCCGCGACGCTGCGGTTGCTGGCGCTGTTGCAGGGTGGCCAGCTCGACGACGAGCACGAAGAGGAGCCGGGCAAGATCCTCGCCCAGCTTCGCTACGGCGAGTCGGCTGCGTTCGCCGACCGGCCGGACGTGCTGTACTACGGCGCGGCGGACACCACCCCGCTGTTCGTCGTTCTGCTCGACGAGTACGAGCGCTGGTCCGGCGACGCGGACCTGGTCCGCGAGCTGCGCCACCCGGCCCGGATGGCACTGGACTGGATCGACGAGTACGGCGACCTGACCGGCGACGGGTACCTGCGCTACCAGCGTCGCAACGAGCGGCACGGCCTCGTCAACCAGTCCTGGAAGAACTCCCCGGACGCGATCACCGACGCGTGCGGGCGGCAGCCGGCCTTACCCCGGGCCACCTGCGAGTTGCAGGGCTACGCGTACGACGCGAAACGGCGCGGCGCGCGGCTGGCCCGGGAGTTCTGGGGCGATCCCGGGTACGCCGACCGGCTGGAGCGGGAGGCGGCGGAGATGAAGGACCGGTTCAACCGGGACTTCTGGTTGCCGGAACGGGAGTACTACGCGTTGGCGCTGGACCCGTACGGTGAGCCGACCGACGCGCTGTCATCCAATATCGGGCACCTGCTGTGGAGCGGGATCGTCACGGACGACCGTGCCGAGGCGGTCGCCGAGCACCTGCTCGGACCGCGACTGTTCAGCGGTTGGGGAGTGCGGACCTTCGCTGCCGGGCAGCGCCCGTACAACCCGGTGGGCTCACACCTGGGGGCGGTGTGGCCGTCGGACAACGCCCTGATCGCGGCCGGGCTGCGGCACTACCGCTTCGATGCGCAGGCGGGCCGGATCGCGGCCGGCATCTTCGACATGGCGCAGACGCTCGGCGGGGCGGTGCCGGAGCTGATCGCCGGCTACGAGCGCAGCCGGACGAAGTACCCCGTTCAGCTGCCCGCGGCCGGTCGCCCGCAGTCGTGGTCCTCGGGCGCGCTGCTGATGCTGCTGGGCGCCCTGCTGGGGCTGCGTCCCATCGGCGACAACCTTCTGGTCAACCCGGCCCTGCCAGCCGGGTTCGGCAGAGTCGAGCTGCTGGACATCCCGGGCCGTTGGGGTCTTGCCGACGCGTACGCCGGAGACCGTTCCGCCACCGCCACCGGCCGTCGCCGACTTCGCTGATCGGAAAGCCGCGTCACGGCACGCCGTCGGCGGTGACGCCGACGTCTCGATCACTGTGCGCGGTGGGGGCGGGTGGGGTGGGGGTGCGGCGGGAGAGGGTGCGGTCGATGCCGACGAACAGCAGGCCGAGCAGCCAGAACGCGATGGCGAAGAAGACCGCGCTGATCGCCACCCCGGCGTAGCCCAGCTCGCCCGCGTCCAGGAACGGGTACGGGTAGCCGTGCACGACCAGACCCCGCAGCAGGGCGAAGCCGAGGTAGCCCAGCGGAAACGCCAGCCACCAGGCCGCGTACCGCGGGCGCAACTGGCCGCGCTGGTCGAACAGCGCCCAGTCGGCGACCGCCAGCAGCGGCACCACCGTGTGCAGCAGCTGGTTGCCGAGTGCCTCGCCGACGGCCCGGTCCGGCTGGGCCATGGCGAACGGGCTGGCCGGGTTGGCCAGCACCAGGTGGTAGACCACGCCGGTGATGGTGATGTAGAGGGTGACCGCGCCGCGTAGCGCCGACGGTGGATCGGCTCGGTCCCGCCACGCGCTGAGGCCGGCGTACCCGGCGAGGGCGCCGACCGCGACGTTGCTCTGGATGGTGAAGTAGGGCAGCAGCCCGGTGACGGTGGCCGGGCCGAGGGCGGTGAGTGCGATCCCGGCCAGCACGCTGAGCACCACCACCAGGCGCAGAACCGCCGCCGCGCGTCGCCGCCGCAGACTCATCGGGGCAAGCTATCAGTCCACGGGCGACCGGCGCTGGGCTGGACGAGTCGCACGCCCCGCCGCGCGAGGGCCGGCGGGGGAGCCGCCAGTGTGCGTCCCGGCTGGTCAGGTCGGTGGGCCGCCCCGCCGGGAGTGCCGGCCGTCGCTTGGTCCGGTGCGGTCCGGTCCGGCAGCGGTGGGCCGGTTGTCGGGCGGGCTGGGCGGCTGTGGGCGCCGGCTCGGCGCGGTCTCTGGTCGCCCGTCGGTCGCCCCGTCCGGCGCCGGCCTGGCGGCCAGGACCCGGGTGCAGTAGTCGGCCACCCGCTGCCGGTCACCGGCGGCGGCGATCAGACCGGAGAAGGCCGGGTTGTCGAGGGCTGCTGCGCGGTCGTCCCCGGCGACCGCCTGGTACGCCCGGCACGGGCCCGCCATCTCAGCGGTGACCGAGGAGGCGGGCGGCACCGACCCGCTCGTGGCGGGGCTGCCCGGTACGGCCTGACCACCGGTGACCGGGGCGGTGACGGCGGGTGGATCGGCGGGCGCCGGCGTGGTGGCGGTGGGCGGCTGCGGTGGACGGGGCGCAGGGCCGGTGGCGGCGGCCAGCGCCACGCCGCCGCTGGCGACGAGGGCCAGGGCCACCACGGCGGCCCTGCCACCGAACCCGGCGAGGCCGCGTTTCCGGCGGGCTACGGCCGGTGCGGCCTCGGCGACGCCCTCCCCAGGGTGCCGGGCGTGCTCTGCATGGAGGCGGCCGTGGCGCTCGCGGCGGAAGGCCAGCACGGCGACGTCTTCGCCGGCCAGCTCCGCGGGGCGCGGCGCGGCGCGTGCCGCGGTCAGCAGCAGCACGACCGGTCGTGGCCCGGCCGATGGCTCGACCGTCCCGCCGAGCAGCCGCTCGGCGGTTTCCTGGTCCATCCGGTCTGCGTTCATCTCGTGTCCCTCAGCGCCGCCCACCTGCGCGGTGTCACATCCGCCCCGGGGGGGGGCGGGGTGACGCGCGAGGTGGACGGTGGGGACCGCTGGTGAAACGCCCGTGGCCGCCGAGCCCGCTCAGCCCATGGTCTTGGCGCCGTCGATCGCCTCGCGCAGGATGTCGGCGTGCCCGGCGTGCTGAGACGTCTCGGCGATCACGTGCAGCAGCACCCGGCGGACCGTCCAGCTCGCCCCCGGCTCGAACCAGGGCGCCTGTGGCAGCGGGTGCGCCGCGTCCAGGTCGAGGGTGGCGATCAGCTCGTCGGTCTGCTCGGCGATCTGCCGGAACCGCTCGACCAACCCGGCCAGGGTCTCGCCCTGCGCCATCTGGAACTGGCCGACCCAGTCGACCTCCTCGCGCTGCATCGCCTCCGCGCCCCCGACGGCGAAGAGCATCCACCGCTCCTCGATGCCGGCCACGTGCTTGATGAGGCCGCCGAGACAGAGCTCGCTGACGGTGCTGCGGGTGGCCGCCTGCTCGTCGGTCAGGCCGTCGACGGTGTGCAGGAGGAAGCCCCGGTGTCGGCGCAGCGTCTGCAGCAGGTCGGCCCGCTCCCTGGTGAGCTGCTCGGTGCTGGTCATGGTGCCGCCTCTCCGTCGATGTCCCCTCGCCGCCAGCGTAGGAGGCGGCACCGACAATTCCGGACCCGACACGACGGCGGCGCGGGCCGCCAGCGGTTGCCGATCCGCGCGCGGGGCGGTCCACTGAACGACATGGGTGTGATTAAGGTGGGCACGTCATCCTGGGCCGACCAGTCGCTGCTGCGCTCCGGGTGGTACCCGCGCTCGGCCAACACCCCAGCCGGCCGACTCGCCTACTACGCCGGCCGGTTTCCGCTGGTCGAGGTGGACACCTCCTACTACGCGATCCCCGCGCCGGAGATCACGCAGGGCTGGGTCGACGCCACACCGGCCGAGTTCACCTTCGACGTCAAGGCGTTCGGTCTCTTCACCGGTCACCCGACGCCGGTCGCCGCGCTGCCCCGCGACCTGCGCCCGGCCGGCGGCCCGAGCCGGATCCGTCGCCGCGACCTGCCGGAGCGGGCGTACGACGAGCTGTGGTCCCGGTTCCGGGCGGCGCTGGACCCGCTCGCGGCGGACGGCAAGCTGGGTGTGGTGCTGCTGCAGTTTCCGCCATGGCTGGTACGCAGCGCCGCCGCCGAACGCCGGATCGCCGAGCTGGCACAGCGGTGCCGGCCGTGGCGGGTCGCCGTGGAGCTGCGGCACGGGTCCTGGTTCGACGAAGAGGCCGCGCCGGCCACGATGGACCTGCTGCGCGCGCACGACCTCTCGCTGGTCTGCGTCGACATGCCGCAGGGCCACCCGTCGTCGGTGCCGCCGATCCTGACCACCACGGCGGAGCCGGCGATCGTCCGGTTCCACGGCCACAGCGACGCCTGGCGCGACGGCGACAAGCAGGACAAGTTCCGCTACGCGTACGCCGATGGCGAGCTGCGGCACTGGGCCGGGCTGCTGGCCGAGCTGGCCGGCCCGGCCGACGAACTGCACGTGCTGTTCAACAACTGCTGCGCCGGTCAGGCCCAGCGCGACGCCACCCGGCTGGCGCAGCTCCTCACCGAGAACATTCTCGGAGCCGAACCCGAGCGCCAGAGCGTCCAGGCCCGCGCCACGTCGACCGGCTGACGGTCGGGCGTCCGGCACTCAAGTGCCCACCGGGCGGACGCTCGGTGGGCGGCGCCGCTGCCGTCAGGAGCGCCGGCCCCGGGTCCGCAGCGCGTCCTCGGCCCGTTCGTCGATGTCCGCGTCGTCCGGGAAGGACCGGCGGCTGGGTGCCGGGTCGGGGGGCGCGCCCGGTCCGGCCGCGGCGGTACGGGTCGGTTCCACCGAGCCGAAACCGTGCCGACCCGCCGGGCCGGACCGGCCCGCCGGGGCGCCGGCGCGGCGCTCGCCGCGCCGTCCCTCGGGCACCGCCGTCTCCTCGCTGCCCTCGTCCATCGGCGAGTCCTCGTCCGCGCCCCAGGGCGGTTCGGCATCGAAGCCGTCACTGGTCTTCCACGGCTCGACCGCCTCTGGCTGCAGCGGGTCGCCGCTGCCTCTGGGTCCCTCGTGCGCCGTCATGGCCACCCCGCTCGTCGGGTCCGCCGCTACCGGCGGACGATTGCCCTCCCCGGGCCGGTCAGGAACCGCCCGGTCGCACGCCGCACGCCGCGCGCCGTGCCCGTGACGGCGACGCAGAGCCGGCCGGCGCCCCGCCGTCGAGGTGCCGGCGGGACGCCGGCCAGCCCGGCGCTCAGCGCCCGGCCATCGCCATCTGCCGCTTGCCGGCGCCCATACCGGCGATCTTGACCATCCCCTTCGGGGCGCTCGCCAGCATGCCGGCCCGGCCGAGCATCCCTCGGAACACCTGGCCGGGCTTCTGCTGCTCACCCATGTACGCGGTGACCACGACCAGGGTCCCGGTCAGCGCCGGGATGGCCCACTGGAGCAGCTTCATCTGCCGCTGGGAGGAGGCCACGCTGGCCGGGGTCTGGTGGTTCGGCTCGGTGGCGCCGTTCACCGGTGGGGCGCCCGCCTTCTCCAACCGCATGCCGATCAACCGGCTGTAGCCGGTCACCGCGAGCGCGCCGATGGTCAGCGCCGTCTTGATGGTGCTGGCCCGGGCGACACCTGACTGGCTGGCCACCCGTGGGCTCTCCGTCACCAGCTCACCGACCGCTCCGGCCAGGTGGGCGCCGATCGCGGCCGCGTTGACCGGGGTCCACTTGGACCATCCGGCCGAGGCGACCGGGAGCCGCTGGGTGGAGTCACTGATCTTCGCCGCTGCGCCGTTGACGCCGAGCGCTCCCATGAGGGAGCCGCCGAACCAGGCCGCCAGACCCAGATCGTGCATCGAGCGCAGTGCGGTATGCCGTTCGGACATCTGATCCCCTTCCGCCGTGTCGGGCGCTGCGGCTTACCCGCCGCCCGGGCGGCTAACCCCGTCCCTGGCCGGCCGATCCGCGCCGCATCCGGTACTCCGGGGACATCCGGGCCCTGGGTTGCCGCATCGTCGCCGGCAGGAGTCGTCCGGTCCGTGGTGGGTAGATCTCGACGGACGCTGAGGGAGAGGGGAACGGGATGTCGCAGCCGGACGAGAGCCGGGAGAAGACCGCCAAAACTGACGCGGTGCTCATGCACCCGGACAACGACCTGAAGAAGAACACCGCGGAGGTCCCGCCGCGCAAGGACCACGGTGAGGTCCGGGTGGAGCGCGACGGCGACCTGGTGCCGCTGGATCAGGACGAGTGAGCGGGCCGGCCGGGCCATGCGGCGACCGGCCGGCACCTCTCAGCGGCGCGGCAGGTCGCCGGCGAAGCGGGCGACCCGCTGCGCGAGCGGGGTGCCCGCGCGGACCCAGGTGAAATGGTCCAGTGCAGCGCCGGCCTGCGTCACCGTGTACCGCTCCCGGGCCAGCGGCGCCGCGGTGAGCTTCGCGCAGAGGTGGTCCATGGACTCGTGCGGCGTGTACTGGTCGTCGTCCACGCTGACCGCCAGCACCGGGGTTCGGACCGCGCGCACCGCCGCCTCGGCGTCCGTGCCGTCCAGCTGGGGGAAACGGCCGGTCCGCGCGGTGTACGCCCAGTCTCTGATGACCCCGCGTGCCTGCCGGCCGCCGAAACCCCAGCCCGGCCAGACCCCGAGCAGCGCCGCGGTCGCGGCGATCCCCTGGGTGGACGCCAGCACGCCGAGGCCGCGCCGGCCCGGATAGCTTCGCCAGTAGGGGATGCCGACCGCGACCAGCGCCAGCCCGTCCACCGCGTCATCACCGTGCAGGGCGAGGCGCAGCAGCGCGGCCTGCCCGCCGAGTGAGTGCCCCAGCAGCAGCCGGGTACGTCCGTCCAGTCGCGGCTTGAGCGCGGCCAGCACGGTGCCGACGTCGCCGGCCAGCTCGCTGTAGCCGTGCCGGTCGCCGCGGCTCGGCGCGGGGGTGCTCGTCCCAGTGCCGCGCAGGTCGGCGACGACCACCGCCAGCCCGGCGGCGCGCAGCGCGGCCGCGAACGGCCGGTAGTAGCGGGCCCGGACCCCCATCGCCGGCCAGATCACCACCATCGGCGCGCCCGCCGGTCCGGCCGGCTCCGGATACACCTGCACGCCGAGGCGACCGCCGTCGACGTCGACGAACTCCTGCGCGTACTCCGTGTCCCCGTTCACCGGCCCAGCTTACGGGCCGCCATTACCGGCGGGTAGCAGCCGCTTTCGGAAGCCTGCCCGCGCCGATCTGTCTGGATGCGACGGAGGCCCCGCCGGGTGGCGGGGCCTCCGTGAGGACTCCGGTCAGGAGACGGAGATCGTCCCGTTGCTGGCCCGGACGCAGGCCACCGCCCGGGCGCTGGTGGTGGCGGCGCCGCTGAGGCACTGGCCGAGCACCTGGTGCCCGGTGGCGTTCGGGTGCCACGACTCCTGGCAGGTCTGGAAGTAGCTGACGCAGGTGTTGGCGATTCGCTGGATGGCGATCTTGTCCTTGCCGGAGAGGCTGGTGACGAAGGTGCCGTTCGGGCTGTCCTGCAGTCGGATCGGGGTGGCCAGCGCGCCGGTCGGGCTGGTCGACGACTCGCAGAGCCGCGCGCCGTCGAAGGCGCGCTGCACGTTGAGGTAGACCAGGTCGGCGGCGGGGAACTCGGCGGCCAGGGTGTCCCGGGTGGACTTCACCAGGGTGCCCAGGCCCTGCGAGAAGCGGTGTCCGGGCATCAGGCTGGCCCGGTGGATCGGGCAGCCGGCCGCGTACCGCTCGGCTCCCAGGTCACGGAACTTGTCCCGGGTGTCGTCCCGGCCGTCCTCGGTGTGGAATGTCGGGTTGAGGTCCATCGGCAGCGGGTTGGTGTAGTCCTGGAACACGATCCGGTGCTGCCCGTCCGCGTCCACCTGGTCCAGGGTGGTCAGCAGCTGTCGTACCGCGGCGGTGGTCTCCGCGGTCGCGGCGCTGAGCTGCGCGGCGGTGGCCAGGTCGGCGTCGCTGCACGGCTTCTGCTCCACCGGGCCACCCAGGAACGCCCAGAACTCCCACCAGCCCGTCCAGGCGTCGGCGATGAACCGGTTGGCGCACTTCTCCGCCACGCTGCCGAAGGTGAACGAGCTGTTGTTCGAACCCAGGCCGATCAGCACCAGGTCGATGTCCTGGGTCTGCGCGACGGCGCGCAGCTGGCCGATCTGAGAGGCCACCGTGCGGCCCTTCTCACGCGCCACCGACGCGGTGGCGATGTCGTGCGGCTGGCCGCCGGAGCAGGCCAGGTTGAACCGGTTCTGGATGCCCGCCAGGGTGGCCTGGTTCAACGAGGCGTTCGCCGAACGGTGGCAGAAGAACGCGTTGTTGTTCGGCGCCGTCCAGCCGGGGAAGCCCTGGGCGACACCGTTGACGTCGACGACCGGGATGTACGCCCCGGCGCCCTCGCCGCTGATGAAGCTGTCGCCGAGCGCCACCGCGGCGGTGGGCAGCGCGGCGGACGCGGGGGCGGGCAGCGCGACGGCGGTCGACAGCGCCGCCGTGACGATCGTGAGTGCCGCGGCGAGCGCGGTACGCCGGAACCTGGGCATGGGGCCCCATCCATCGAAAGATGAAAGATTCTCTGAGAGCGCGATCAGATCACCCTCGCGCGACAGGCGTCAATGGCTCGTAACAGATTCGTTCGATGAATGACACGCCCGAGCGGGCTGCGCGACACCGGCTGGCCGTAGCTCCCACGGACGGCACCCCGGCCGACATCGTCGAGGCCGTCTGGGGCGTGCACGCCCAGGTCATGTCCGAGCTGTCGGTCGGTCTGCGTGCCGGGGGCGCTGACCCGCGCCGCGCTCGGGAACGAGCCCACCCTGGTCAAGGGTTTCGGCCCATGCACCTGCTGCCCACGCGGGACCTGCCGATGTGGACCGGAGCCCTCGCCGCCGTCGCGCGGGCCCGGCCGGACCGTGATGCGGGCACTCCACAACGGGCAGAGCGGCAACGACCCGGCGCTGTCGCGTCGGGGCGAATGCCCGACCGACGGTGGGCCGGTGGGACCGCGCGCCTGAGACTGGTGGCGCCGAGCGACCTACCGGTCGGGCTGCCGGCGCCGCCTCAGCAGTGCCGCGCCAGCGGCGTTCAGACCGACACCCCAGATCAGCAGGACGCAGAGCCACTGCGCCCACCGCAAGACGCTCATGTCACCGGAGAGCAGGTTGCGCACGCTGCCGTACGGGGTGAGCCAGGCCTGGGCGGGCCGGAGTGCGTCCACGGCGCCCAGCAGCGCGTACAGGCTCAGCGGCAACACGATGGTGCCGAGGAACGCGACGACGGGCGAACGCAGCAGCAGGCCCAGCCCGGTGCCCACCAGCCCGGCGACGACCTGCACCAGCACGCTGCCGACCGCGATGGTCCCGGCGTGCCGCCACGGGTCGTCGGCGACGTCGGCCGGGGTCAGGGCGAGCGTCGCGGCGCAGATCAACACCCCGACGACGCCGATGACGACGGCCGGCAGCCCCACCGCGAGCACCGTGGGGATGACCCGGACGGCGTCGGGCGCCCGTCGCAGGTCGCGCACCAGCAGGATGCCGAAGAGCGGCGTCGCGACCGACATCAGGCTCTGGACCGTGTCCGAGAGGCCGGCGAACGTGCGGTCGGCGGGGTCCATCGCGGCGGTCAGGGCCACGGCGGCGAGCAGCCCCGCCAGCAGGGTGCCCGCGAGCAGCCACCGTCGAGCCGGCGTAACGATGGCGCTCCGGGAAGTGCCGCGAGTCGTCGTCTCTTCCACCCCGATGGCCTCCTGACGGTTGGTCGTACCCGGATCTGTTGGCGTGCTCATCGGATCGGCCCGCGGTGGAATTCGGCGCGCCAGCGGCGTACCCCGCTCTGGTCCTGGATCTCCTCGACCCGCAGCGGCGCGAGCCCGGCACCGCCGAACGCGTCGATCTCGGCGCGGGTCAACGGCCACGGCGGCGCGACCGGCGTGGGCTCGTCGTCGGCGCGGCCGGCGGCGATCACCAGCAGCGTGCCGCCCGGCGCGACCAGCTCGCCCACCGCGTCGATCGCGGCGGCCCGGATCTCCGCGGGCAACGCCTGCACGGTCATGCTCTCCACCACCAGGTCGAACGACCGTCGCCAAGCCTCCGGCGGGGCCAGCAGGTCGGCGGCGCGGTAGTCGACCGCCGAGACGGGGTGCCGGTCCCGGGCGGCGGCCACCGCGGTGGGCGAGATGTCGAAGGCCACCGTGGCGAAGCCCAGCCCGGCGACGTGCTCGGCGTCCCGTCCGTACCCGCAGCCGACCACGACCGCCCGTCGGCCGGCCCCAATCGGGCCTCGCTCGGCGGTCCACTCGGCGAGCAGGCCGTGCGGGGCGTCCCGGTCCCACGGGACGACCGCCTCGCCGCGCCCCGCCTCGGTGTAGAGCCGTTCGAACCAGCCCGTCGGGTCGCCGGCGGCCAGCGACGCGGCGGCCAACCGCCCGGTCGCCTCGTCCTCGTCCATGACGCTCCCGCCCCGCGCCGGCGCGTGCCGGCCGCGATCGCCGGTAGCGTAGCGGCTGAACGTCCCGTCCGTGGCCCCGTGATCACCGCCGGCCGTCCCGTCGGGGCTGGCGACGGGCTGTTCGCTGGCTCACGACGCACGGCGGGTCGCGTAGGTCCTCCGGGAGTTGTCTCAGCCTCGGGCTAGGCTCGCTGCGGCGCGCCACGCCGGCTGATGTCGCCGGTGACCGGTAGCACACCGCCGAGACCGGGGAGTACGACCAGTTGACCGCAGAGCCTGACACCCTGTACGGGGCCGATGACCTCACCCACCTTGAGGGGCTGGACGCTGTCCGCAAGCGGCCCGGCATGTACATCGGTTCCACCGACAGCCGTGGCGTGGGTCACCTCGTCAACGAGATCCTCGACAACTCCACCGACGAGGGTGTCGCCGGTCACGCCACCAACGTCGAGGTCACGCTGCACGCCGACGGTTCAGTGCAGGTCGACGACGACGGCCGGGGCATCCCCACCGACGTGCACGCCAAGTCCGGCATCTCCGGCGTCGAGCTGGTGCTCACCCGGCTGCACGCGGGCGGCAAGTTCGGCGGCTCCGGCTACAAGACCTCCGGCGGCCTGCACGGCGTCGGCGCGTCCGCGGTCAACGCGCTGTCCCGCCGGTTCGACGTGACCGTCCGCCGGGCCGGCAAGATCCACTCGATGTCCTTCCGGCACGGCGTGCCGGGGATCTTCGACGGCGACGGGCCGGACGCGCCGTTCACCGCCGGCCCCGGGCTCCAGGTCGTCGGCGCGATGAAGCGCAGGCAGTCCACCGGCACCTCGATCCGCTGGTGGCACGACGCCCGCTACTTCGAAACCGGCGCGGCACTCGACGTCGACGCGGTCCGGATGAAGCTGCGCAACACCGCCTTCCTGGTCCCCGGTGTGCAGTACCTGCTGCGCGACCTGACCGGCGAGGCGCCCGCCGAGGAGAAGTTCCACTACCCCAACGGGCTCGGCGACATGGTGGAGTTCCTGGCACCGGCCGGCGACCGGCCGGTCTCCGGCACCCTGCTGGTCACCGGCGAGGGGACGTACCGGGAGAACGCCGCCGACGCCAACGGCGTCATGCAGTCCAACGTGCAGCGCCGCGCCGAAGTCGAGGTGGCGTTCCGCTGGGGCACCGGCTACGAGCGCACCGTCGAGTGCTTCACCAACACCATCCGCAACGCGCACGGCGGCACCCACCGCAAGGGCTTCGAGCGGGCCCTGGCACGCACCCTCGCCGATGCCATCCGCAACACCCGTGGGTTGCTCAAGGCCAAGGAGGAGCCGCCCACCCTCGACGACGTCCTGGAGGGGATGACCGCCGTGGTGCACGTGCGGATCCCCGAGCCGCAGTTCACCTCCCAGACCAAGGACGAGCTCTCCACCACCGGCATCACCAAGGTGATCCACACCCTGGTCGAGGCGCACATCAAGTCTTGGCTGGAGGACCGGCGCACCAAGGCCGAGGCGCGCACCGTGCTCCAGAAGATCGTCGACGCGGCGCGGGTGCGGCTCACCCAGAAGCAGCAGAAGGACGCCGCCCGACGCAAAACCGCCCTGGAGGGCGCGTCGATGCCACCGAAGCTGGTCGACTGCCGCGCCACCGGCATCGACCGCAGCGAGCTGTTCATCGTCGAGGGCGACAGCGCCCTCGGCACGAGCCGCATGGCCCGCTCCTCGGAATACCAGGCGCTGCTGCCGATCCGAGGCAAGATCCTCAATGTGCAGAAGGCCAACCTCCAGCAGGTGCTGGACAACGCCGAGTGCGCGGCGATCGTCCAGGTCCTCGGCGCCGGCTCGGGGCGCACCTTCGACCTCTCCGCACTGCGCTACGGCCGCGTGCTGATCATGGCCGACGCCGACGTGGACGGCGCGCACATCCGCACTCTGCTCATCACCCTCTTCGCCCGGTACATGCGCCCGCTGATCGAGGCCGGCCGGCTCTACGCCGCGATGCCACCCCTGCACAAGATCACCACCAAGGGGCGCAACCCGCAGACCACCTACACCTACACCCAGGCCGAAATGGAGGCGACGGTCCGCAAGCTGGAGAAGTCCGGCAAGCAGATCGTCACCCCGATCCCGCGCTTCAAGGGTCTCGGTGAAATGGATGCCGACGAGTTGTGGGACACCACGATGAACCCAGCCACCCGCGCCGTCCGCCGGATCACCCTCGACGACGTGGACGCCGCCGAGCGGATCCTCGAACTGCTGATGGGGGAGAAGGTCGAGCCGCGCCGCAACTGGCTGATCGACTCCGCCGACCGCGTCGACCGCGAGGCGATCGACGCATGAGCACGCGTACCGTCCGAGGGGAAAGCTGAGTCATGGCACGCCGCAAGGAAAACAAGGTCGATCTCTCCTCGTTCGACCAGGCCGGCGCGCGGGTCTTCGACAACCCGCTGGTCACCGAGGTCTCCGACTCCTACCTGGAGTACGCGTTCTCGGTCATCCACTCCCGCGCCCTGCCCGACGCCCGCGACGGCCTCAAGCCCGTGCACCGGCGCATCCTCTGGTCCATGTACGAGCAGGGCCACCGCCCCGACCGTGGGCACGTGAAGTCCGCCCGCATCGTCGGGGACTGCTTCGTCGCCGGCACCCTCGTCTCAACGCCCGAGGGTCTGCGGGCCATCGAGGAGATCGAAGTAGGTGACCGTGTGCTGGACGGCGCGGGAGCCGCCGTGCCGGTAACCACCGTGTATCGCAACCCGGTGTCCGATCTGGTACGCGTGACCTGGAGCAATGGGCACACGATGCTCGTCACCCCAGGGCAGCGCTTCCGTGTCGTCGCCGATGACCTCTCCGTCCGCTGGGTCGCAGCTCGGGATCTCCCAGGGCAGCTCACGTTGGCGTATGGCAGTCGCCGTCGAGCGGTTTCGGCACCCGCTGGTGACGTCTACGACTACGTCCGCGGGCTGGTCGTGGCCGAGGGGTTCGCCGTGGACCGGTCGCGGGATGCGGACGGTCGAGTACGGATCCACATGTGTGACGTCGAGCCGCTGGATATCGCCCATGGCTGGGCGATCGCCAATGATCTCAACGTTTCCCGAGGTAAGCGCGAGGCTCGTAACCCTCGCCATCGGGACCAGCACATCCTGACCTTCAGTCGACATGACGGGCTTCTGAAGGCCGGTCAGCCGCTCAGTCGCGACAAGCATGTGCCGAGCGACGTCATCAGGAACCGGTCAGCGTGGGCGCCGTTCCTCGCCGGCTTCTTCGACGGCGATGGCTACATCCGCAAGCGCTTTAGAGAGATTGTCTTCGTCAGCACCAGTGACGTGTTGGTGCGGCAGATCTACGCCATGCTTGCCGATCTCGGACTGCACGGGCATCACTGGACCAGCGGCCGCAACTCCAGGCACCGCCTGCTTCGGGGCCTCTCTATCTCCGGGCGAGATGCTGCCGAGCTTGCCCGGCTGCTGCTGCCGTGGGTGAGGATCGGGTACAAGCACGATGACTTGCAGCGGGTTGCCGAGATTGGCTACCAGTACGGCGGCAAGCAGGGCAATGATCGTTTGCCGTGCGGCCCGGTAATGGCGGAGTTCACTGCCGCACATCAGGGCGGCGGTTGGTTCCGGGACAAGGAAGGACGAGCCTTCCGCGACTCGCTCTCGGCCAACGGTGGTCCGAAGGTGCGATACGGCAAGGACCGCAATGGCGTCCTGCTCGCGGAACGGTCGTTCCAGTTGGAGCGCGCGGTCCGTGACGGCTGGATCCGCAAGCTTCACCGCCTCGACTCACCACTCGCTGCTCGGCTGGACGCGTTGGTCGGTGCTTCTTTCCTGAGGGTTACCTCGGTTGAGGCGGTGTCGCCCGACGTCACGTACGACATTCAGGTCGGCAGTGACGAGCACGCATTCGTCGCCGAGGGCTATGTCGTGCACAACTGCATGGGTAAGTACCACCCGCACGGCGACACGGCGATCTACGACGCCATGGTCCGCCTCGCGCAGGACTTCTCGCTCAACGTGCCGCTCATCGACGGGCATGGAAATTTTGGATCCTCAGACGATGGACCGGCAGCGGCGCGCTACACCGAAGCGCGGATGTCGCGCGAGGCGATGCTGCTCGTCGGTGAGCTTGGCGAGGACACCGTCGACGTCGAGCCCAACTACGACGGCTCGCTGATCCAGCCGACCGTGCTGCCGGCCGCCTTCCCGAACCTGCTGGTCAACGGCGCGTCCGGGATCGCGGTCGGGATGGCCACCAACATGATCCCGCATAACCTGGCCGAGGTGGTCTCCGCCGCCCGCTGGCTGATCAACCACCCGGACGCCACTCTGGACAAGCTCATGGAGTTCGTCCCCGGCCCCGACCTGCCCACCGGCGGTGTGCTGCTCGGCTTGGACGAGGTGCGCCGGGCGTACGAGACCGGGCGCGGTGTGGTGCGGATGCGCGGCAAGGTGGAGATCGGCCCGCTCGAGGGCAGCCGGGGGCGCCAGGCGATCACCGTGGTCGAGTTGCCGTACGGCGTCGGCGCGGAGAAGGTCATCGCGGCGATCACCAACGAGGTCACCAAGACCAAGCGGCTGACCGGCATCGCCGACGTCAAGGACCTCACCGACCGGGAGAGCGGCACGCGGCTGGTCATCGAGTGCAAGGTTGGCGTCAACCCGCAGGCCCTGCTCGCGGACCTCTACCGGCTTACCCCGCTGGAGCAGTCGTTCGGCGTCAACAACCTGGTGCTGGTGGACGGGCAGCCCCGCACGCTCGGGCTGAAGGCGCTGCTGGAGGTCTTCCTGGCTCATCGGTACGAGGTGGTCACCCGGCGCAGTTCGTACCGCCGTCGCAAGCGTCAGGAGCGGCTGCACCTGGTCGACGGTCTGCTGATCGCCCTGCTGGACATCGACCGGGTGGTCCGGCTGATCCGGGGCAGCGACGACGCGCAGGCGGCCAAGGACGGGCTGATGAGCCAGTTCGGCCTGTCCGACATCCAGGCCACCTACATCCTGGACACTCCGCTGCGCCGCCTGACCAAGTACGACCGGATTGAGCTGGAGGCCGAGGAGGAGCGGCTGCGCGGCGAGATCGCCGAGCTGTCCACCATTTTGGACGACGACAAGGTGCTCAAGAAGCTGGTCTCCGACGAGCTGGCGGCCGTGGTCAAGCAGTTCGGCACCGAACGGCGCACCACGTTGGTCGACGGTGACCTCAAGGAGGTGCTGGCCGCGTCCGTGCCGGCCGGGCCGTTGGAGGTCGCCGACGACCCGTGTCAGGTGATCCTCTCCGCGACCGGGCTGGTTGCCCGGACGGCGGCCGAGTCGGAGGAGAGCGCTGAGGGGCGTCGTCGCAACGGCCGGGTCAAGCACGACACGGTGCGTGCGATCGTGCACTCGACCGCCCGTGGTCGGGTGCTGCTGGTGACCAGCGCCGGCCGGGCCTTCAAGATCGACGTGCTGCCGTTGCCGGTGCTGCCCGAGCAGGCCGGCACGGTGTCGCTGCGGGGCGGCATGTCCGCCGCCGAGTTGGTGCCGCTGGAGGCGGGGGAGACGGTGGTCGGCGTGGCTCCGCTGGGCGGGCCGGCGGACGGTTCGCCGGGGCTTGCGCTCGGTACCCGGCAGGGCGTGGTGAAGATTTGCGCGCCGGAGTGGCCGGTGCGCTCGGACGAGTTCGAGGTGATCGGCCTGCGGGACGGCGACGAGGTGGTTGGGGCGACCTGGCTGACCGACGGCGCCGAGACGCTGACCTTCGTCACCTCGGAGGCGTCGCTGCTGCGTTTCGCCGCTGGGCTGGTCCGGCCGCAGGGTCTCAAGGGTGGCGGCATGGCCGGCATCAATCTGCCGGCCGGAGCGCGGGTGGTCTTCTTCGGCGCGGTGCGTACCGACGACCCGGGGCACGGCGAGCCGATGGTGGTCACCTCCACCGGGGCGACGGTCAAGGTGACGCCGTTCAAGGCGTACCCGGCGAAGGGGCGGGCGACCGGCGGTGTGCGTGCGCACCGCTTCCTCAAGGACGAGACGGATGTGGTCGTGGCCTGGGTGGGGCCGCGGCCGGTGGGCGCTACCGGCACCGGCGAACCGGTCGAGCTGCCCGCCGCCGACCCGCGCCGTGACGGCTCCGGCTTCGCGGTGATGCTGGGCCCAACCGTGGTAGGTCACGTCATCGAACGCGACTGACCCCCGACCCGTCCCGCCCGGCCCCGCCTGCCCTCGTTGATCATGAAGTTGTTGCGGCGACACGCCGACGTTGTCGCAACAACTTCGTGATTGAGCTGGCTCGGGCGCGGGTGGGGCGCGGTATGGTGAGCGCTCTGTTGTCGGTGAGGGCCCGGGTGCGCCGCTAAGCACCTCTCACATGATCTTTCTTCTGTCCGGCGGAGTCGCTGGCGCGGCGTGAGCGCCGCCATCCGGGTTCGGCCGCCGCGGGAGTTGCGCGCTGCTCGTCGGTCCCGGCCGCACCGCTGCTGGGGTCATCTGATCGCCGCCCCGCTCTGGCCGCTGCATGGCGCGAACCTGGGTACCCTGCTGCGCACCTGCGACGCGGTCGGCGCCTGCCTCGCCGTGCCGCCGTTCCGCTGGGTGGACGAGGCCGTCGCTCGGGGCAACACCCTGCGCCGGGCGGGTTGCGTGCACCGGGTCGGCAGTCCGCTGCGCTGGCTGGCCGCCGAACGGGCCGCCGGTGCCCGGATCCTCGGGGTGGAGCTGGCCGACGAGGCCGTCCGGCTCGGTGATCTGCCCGCCGCTCGGGGTCGCACCGTGGTGCTGCTCGGGCATGAGGCGACCGGCATCCCGTCCGAGGCGCTCGACCACCTGGACGCGGCCGTGGAGATTCCGATGGTCGGGCACGGCCACAGCCTGAACGTCGCCGTCGCCGGGTCGCTGGTCCTCTACAAACTCGCCGGCTTCCTCTAGGGCGTCGGGCGGGGGTGGGGAGGGGTGGGGGTCAGGCGACGTTGATGGGGCGGAACTGGACGCTGACCCGGGGGCCGACGGGGCGGGTGGTCTTCGGGATGGCGTGTTCCCAGGTGCGCTGGCAGGAGCCGCCCATCACGATCAGGTCGCCGTGGCCGACGGGGAAGCGCAGGCTGTCGCCGCCGCCCCGGGGGCGCAGCAGCAGCGGCCGGGGTGACCCGAACGAGACGATCGCGACGACGGTGTCGGTGTGCGCCGAGCGGCCGATGGTGTCGCCGTGCCAGGCCACGCTGTCGCGCCCGGAGCGGTAGAGGCACATGCCGGCGGTGACGAACGGCTCGCGCAGCTCGGGGGCGTAGTGCCGGGTCAGCGCCGCCCGTGCCGCCGTGAGCACCGGATGCGGCAGTTGCCGGTCGCCGTCGTACCAGCAGAGCAGGCGGGGCACGTCGACTTCGCTGTCGTACATGGTGCGCCGCTCGGCCCGCCAGGGCACCTCGGTGAGCAGGGTGTCGAGGACCGCGTCGGAGCCCCGGACCCAGCCGGGGAGGTGGTCGACCCAGGCGCCCCGGGTGAGGTGGTGCCGGCGGATCTGGCCGGGCAGCGGCCCCAGGGTCGGCCCGGCGTCGGCCAGGTCGAGCATCGACGGCTGGTAGGCGGCCTGCGTCATGGGGCCACCCTAGCAGCACTTTCGTACACCCGTGCCAATTGGTGTTCGCGGTCCGGATGGGCCAAGATCAAGCGGTGAGCATTCGTGATCTCCTGCGCGGCCTACCGGTCTTTGCCCGGCCGCTACCGCAGTTCGCCCCCGGTGACGCCCCGGATCATCCCGACGACCTGTTCGTGTCGTGGCTCGGCGAGGCCATTGCCGCCGGGGTGGTGGAACCGCACGCGATGACGTTGAGCACGCTCGACGTTGACGGGGTTCCCGACACTCGTGTCCTTCTGCTGAAGGATGTCGATGACAGGGGCTGGCAGTTCGCCACCGACGCCGGCAGCGCGAAAGGCCGACAGGTTGCGGGCCGACCCGATGCCGCCCTGGGGTTCTACTGGCGTGAGCAGGGCCGACAGGTCCGCGTCCAGGGGAGTGTCAGCCCGCTCGATCCGCAGACCTCGGCCAGCGACTTCCTCGCCCGGCCCGTCGGCTCCCGGGTGGCGAGCCTGGCCAGCAGGCAGAGCGAGGTGTTGAGTGATCCGACGGACCTCGAACACGCCCTCGCCGCGGCGGAGGACGCTGTCCGGGAGAACCCCGACTTGCTCTCTGCGAGCCACACGGTCTACGCGGTGACGCCCAGGACGGTGGAGTTCTGGCAGGGCCATGCCGAGCGACGGCACGTGCGTCTGCGGTACCGCCGAGTCGGCGACGCCTGGATCAAGGAACTGCTCTGGCCGTAGGGCGGGCGGTCAGTCGGTGGCCGGGCGTACGGCGTCGAGCACCGCGTCCACGACCCGTGCCCGGCCCCGCCCGTCGACGGTGGACCAGGCCCGCGCGGCAAGTGCCGTCCTCCGCTGCGGTGAATTGAGCAGCCCGTGCAGCGTCCGCGCGGCCGTCGCGCGGGCGGCCCGCCCGGCGACCCCGGCGCCGGTCAGCTCCGGCAGTTCGCCGAGGCCGGCGGCCACACCGTGCCGCACCACCCGGGCGTACGACTCGCGCTGGTTGTCCACCACGCAGACCAGCGCTGCGGGTGCGCCGAGGCAGCAGAGCTCCCAGGTGGACGTGCCGGCGGCGCTGACCACCAGGTCGGCCGCGGTGATCAGCGTCGGCAGCGAGCCGGTGGGCGGGACCGGTCGGAGGATCTGCCCCCGCCCGGGGGTGATCTCCTCCAGCTCCGTCTCGATCTCCGGCCGGCCGACGATGACCGTGAGGTCCATCGGATGTCCGGTGGCCAGCAGCACCCGGGTCAGCACCGGGGCCGCGCCGACGGCGTCGGTGCCGCCGAAGAAGGCCAGCACCCGGGGCCGGCTGACCGCGGTGGCGGGCCGGGGCGCCGCCGGTCGGGCGGCCACCACCGAGTCGCGCAGCAGGGCGTACCCGCTGCCGGCGAGCAGCTGTCCGGGCAGCGCCGGAGCCTGCGCCCCGAAGTTCTGATCGAGGTAGAGGTCGGCGTCCTGGCCACGGCTGTCGCCGTCGATCACGGCGAGGGTGAACACGCCGGCGGCGCGGAGCGCGCCAGCCCCGGCCGGGTCCAGCTCGTACGAGTCGAGGATCAGCACGTCCAGCTCGTGGCGGCGGGCCGCCTCGACCAGCCCGGCCGGCGAATCCGGGCCCGGATGCAGGGGGATTCCCCGCGCGGCCAGCTCCGCGGTGGCCCAGGCCAGCCGTTCGACCGCGCCGAACACCGCGACCTGGGCGCCCCGAGCCTGGAACTCCTCGGCCAGCGCCAGGCAGCGGACGAGGTGGCCGACGCCGCGCCGCGGCCCGGCGTCGCAGCGCAGTCCGACCCGTAGCGTGCTCAGGACTCCTCCAGCCGCTTCTGCCGTACGTCGGCGTTGAGCGCGCGCAGCCGCGGCTGCCCGTCGAGCCAGTCGGCGAGCTTCGCCAGCGGCACGCTGACGTCGCCGAAGTGGTCGGTCACCGCGCGGACCAGCGCCCAGTCCTGCTCGGTGTCGAGGGTCAGCCGCAGCGGGGAGCGGTTCGGCGTGAGTGTCACCCCGAGCACCCGGAACAGCTCCGGATGGGTGTACGCGTACGAGGTCACGTGCACCCGGTGGTGACCGGTGGCGAGCCGGTCCAGGGTACGCAGCGTCTCCGCGCGGATGATCTCGACGTCCAACCCCCGGGGCAGGGTGCGGGCGATCGACGTGCTCGCGTAGTCCAGCCCCGGCACCGCCCGGTACACCGAGGCGACCAGCGTGATGATCTCCGGGTCGAGCAGTGGGCAGTCGGCGGTGAACCGCATGACCGCGTCGCCCGGGTGTGCGGCCAGCGCGCCCACGAACCGGCCCAGCACGTCGTCGACCGGCCCGCGGTGGCAGGGCACGCCCAGCCGTGCGCACTCGGCCACGACCGCGTCGTCGGCCGCGTCCGTGCTGGTCGCGACCACCAGGTCGGCGAGGACGCCGCTGTCGCGGGCGGCGCGCACCACCCGGCCCAGCACGGAACGCCCGGCGAGCGGGCGGAGCACCTTGCCGGGCAGCCGGGACGATCCCATCCGCGCCTGCACGATGCCGACGATCCGCGGTCCACCGGCCGTGCCCGTGGCCCCCGTCAGCGCCGGGCCGTGCTCCGGTACGGCGTTGGGTGCGGCGGTCGCGCGCTCGTCGACCGGCGCCGCGCGCTCGTCGACCGGCGCCGCGCTGTCGTGACCGCTCATCGCCGCTTCTCCTGCCTCGAGGCGAGCGCCGTGCGAGCCCGGCGCTTGGCCGCCCGGGCGCCCCGCTTGACGAGCCGGGCCGGGGTGATGGCGAGTCGACCCACCCGGTAGCTGAGTGAACCGCTGAGCAGGCCGATCTTCGCCTCCGCCCGGCGCAGCGCCCGTTCCCGCGAGGTGAGCAGCTCGTCGGTCCACCTGGTCAGTGCGGTGAGCCGGCTGATCTCCTCGCGCTGGCGCAGCCACGCCTCCCGCAGCTGCTGGTAGCTGTGGGCGCCGACCGGCGGGTCGGTCGGCTCGACGGCGTGCAGCTCGGTGGCGAGGCTGACCCGGCCGTCGGTGTCCAACCCGTGCAGCGCCCCGGTGATCGCAGCCTCGGCCTCCACCGCCTGCGCCACGGTCTCCCGGTTCACGTCGTGGCCGGCGAGCCCGCCGAGCACGACGGTCAGACCCGCCACGTCCAGGGTGGACGACCATGGGTGGGCGTACCCGCCGGTGAGCAGGCCCGCCGCGAAGCGCCACAACCCGCGCGCCAGCACCACGTCGCCGGGCAGCGCGTCGGTGGCCCGCCAGCTCGGGTCGAGCACCGCGTAACGGTCGCCGGCGACCACCACGTTGTCGGTGCTGGCCAGCGCCGCCGCGCCGGCGATCCGGCCGTCGGCGCCGGCCTGGTCGGCGAGCCAGCCCGCGTACCCCTGCAGCAGGGTGCGCAGCGCCGCGAGGTCGCGGCGCAGCGCCGCGTCGAGCAGCAGGGTACGCAGCAGCCGCCCAGCCGGCACCGGCCCGGTCAGCGCGCCCGGGTCCCGGTACGCGGCCTCGCGGCTGGCGAACGGCGGGGCGGCCAGCACGCTCGCGCCGGTCGGGGCGGCCAGGTTCCACCGCCAGCCCGAGGGACCCTCGAGCACCTCGAGCACGCCGATACCGGGTTGCCCGGTCTGCGCCAGCGCCACCGGCAGGTTGCCGTCGGTGGTCGGCTCGGCCCGGTCCTCGGAGCCAGTGGGCCGCCGGGCCAGCATCAGCCAGCCCGGCGCGAGGTCGGCGGCGCGCCCGGCGTGCAGCGCGTCCACCGCGAGCCGGGCCGGGTCCTGGAGCACCGTCCCGGTGGCGAAGCCCCCGGCGCAGGCGCCGTGCAGCACCGCGTCGAACAGTCCGGAGCCGGCGCCCCGGTCGAGCTGGTCGGCGTCGAGCAGCGCCGTCACGGTGCTGGTGTCGGGGTATCCGGCCCAGCAGGCGGTCGGCCGCAGCCCGGCGTCGGTGAGCCGCTCGCGCAGCTGGTCCCGGTTGGCGGGGCGGGCCCGGTCCAGCACCCCGTCGATCACCCAGGCAGAGTCGTCCCGGCCCGCGTACCAGGGGGTCGTGGCGACCAGCCGGTGCAGCCCGAGCGGGTTGTCCAGGCGCAGCAGCAGCGCCCCACCCGGCCGTACCGCGGCGACCAGTCGCGCCAGCACCCCGTTCCAGCCCAGCCGGGTGCCCTCCACCGACTCCACCGGGTCCAGCCCGGCGCCGGCGATCACCACGTCGTACGTTTCGTCGGTGGGCAGCCCGGCCGGGCCACCCACCACGACGCGGGTGGCCCGCTGGGCCAGCGCCACCGCGTCCGGGTGGCTGCGCAGCAGGCAGGTGACCTCGGCGTGGGCGAGTCGGTCGAGCAGCGCCGGGTCGTGCGGCCCGGCCAGCAGGACCCGGGCACCGGCCGGCACGATCCGGGCGGCCAGCGCAGCGAGGGGCCCACCGTCGGCCAACCGCGTTTCCGGCAGGTCGGACCAGGCCAGCATCTCGCCGCCCGGCAGGGTGATCCGGTCGGCGGGTGCCGTCTCAGTCGTCACTGTCCTCTTCTTCCTGGAGGTTCGCCCAGCCGAGCAGCTCACGCAGCTCGCCCGGCGTGCAGCGGTGGTCGGTGCCCAGCTCGGCGCGGGCGATTCCGACCGTGGTGGGCAGGTCGACCGCGGCGCCGTGCAGCTGCGGCCACTGCCGCCGGATGCGGGCGGTCCCGCCGAAGGTCGGGTCCTCGTTGGACAGGATCATCGGGTCGCCGTAGACCGCTGGTTCGCAGCCGGCCGCGATGCCGTAGAAGATCGCGCTGGTCAGCCGGTTGGATGCCACCCGGCGGTGCCGGCGCAGCTCGGTCAGTTGCTTGTCGAGGAACTCCGGGTCGGTGTCCTTCCACCAGTGCCCCCGGTAGCCGTGGCAGATCACCCGGAACCCGGCGCGCTCGTAGAGCCGGCGGACGTGGCGCATCCCGTACTCGTGCCAGTAGAGGCAGACCGTGACGGGGCCGGGTTCGGTGTCCCGGATGCGGGCGATCAGCTCCCGGTGGTCACCCTTGACGTGCTGGCCCTCCCAGCCGTGGAACGGGTACCAGATGGTGCCGTCCCGCTCCTCGACCGGTGGTTCCTCGGGCCGCATGGCCAGCAGGTAGACGAACGGGGCCCCGATGACGACCACGTTGCGCCGCCCCACCGACCAGGCCCGGCGGCGGGTCTGCTCCGACCAGAGCAGGCTCGGGGTGCGATCGGCGTACGGATGGCCGGGAGCCAGGCCGTCGCCGATGTTCCAGCCGTGCTGCACGTACCCGTTGATCCGCGGCGGATGCCGGTCGCCGAGGCCGGCGTAGCGGGCCAGCACGTGCGCGTGGCCGTAGAAGTGGTTCGCGTGGTGCATCAGGTTCCCATCAGGCGGCGGAACGCACCGAGCCGGCCCGCAGGGCCGTGGCCAGGGCGTCGATGACGCGGTCCTGGTCGGCGTCGCTGAGTCCCGGGTAGAGCGGCAGCGACAATTGTTGGGAGTAGAACGACTCCGCGACCGGGCAGGATCCGCGCCGGTAGCCCAGGTCGGCGAAGGCCGGGTGCCAGTGCACCGGAATGTAGTTGACCTGGACGCCGATGCCGGCGGCGCGCATGCGGTCGTACACCTCGCGGCGGCGCCCGTCGAGCACCCGGATCGGGTAGAGGTGCCAGGCGGGTCGGGCCCAGGCCCGCCGTCCCGGGAGCCGGATGCCCGGCAGGTCGGCGAGGGCCTCGTCGTAGCGGGCCACCAGGTGATCGCGGCGGGTCAGGAACTCGCCCAGCCGGCGCAGCTGGCTGCGGCCCAGCGCGCAGAGCACGTCCGGCAGCCGGTAGTTCAGCCCGAACTCGTGCACCTCCTGGTGCCAGCCGCCCTCGTCCGGCCAGCGCTGCTCGTCGCGCTCGCGCACCACGCCGACGCCACGGAACCGGCGGGCCCGCTTGAGCAGCTCCGGGTGGGGGGAGACCACCGCGCCGCCCTCGGCGGTGGTGAGGTTCTTGGTGGGGAAGAACGACAGCGTGGTCAGATCGGCCAGCGAGCCGACCGGCCGGCCCTTGTAGCTGGCGCCGATGGAGTGCGCCGCGTCGGCGAGCAGCAGCGCGTCGTGCCCGCCCAGCGCGGCGCGTAGGGCGTCGTAGTCGGCCGGGTGGCCGGCGTAGTCGACGGCGGACACCACTCGGGTACGCGAGGTGGTCCCGGCGGCGGCCGCCGCCGGGTCGAGGGTGAAGGTGTCCTCCTCGACGTCGGCGAAGACGACCTTCGCGCCGAGCGCGACGGCGCTGCTGGCGGTCGCCACGAAGGTCATCGGCGGCACGATCACCTCGTCGCCGGGGCCGACGCCGGCCGCCGCGTACGCCACGTGCAGCGCCGCGGTGCCGTTGGAGACGGTGGCGCAGCCCGCGCCACCGGTCCAAGCGGCCAGGTCGGCCTCGAACGCCTCGACCTGCGGCCCGGTGGTGAGCCAGTCGCCGCGCAGCACGCCGGCCACCGCGGCGATGTCGTCCTCGGTGACCGAGTGCCGGCCGTACGGAAGCATTGCCGTCATGCGGTGATGCCGAGCATGTCGCGTAGCTCCTCGACGCTGAGCCACTCGTCGTTGGTGTCCGACTGGTACGCGAAGCCGTCCGGCACCGGCTCGCAGTCGACCGGCGGGTGGTAGCCCCAGCCGGCGATGGTCGGCTGGACGATGTACCGGTCCTTGGCGCGCAGCGTCCGCCGGCTGTCGTCCGGCGCGATCATCTCCTCGTGCAGCTTCTCGCCGGGCCGGATACCGATCTCGTGCGTGGTGGCGTCCGGTGCGACGGCTCCGACCAGGTCGAGGATGCGCATGCTGGGGATCCGCGGTACGAACAGCTCGCCGCCCTGCATCTGGTCGAACGAGTCCACGACGAACTGCACGGCCTGCTCCAGCGTGATCCAGAACCGGGTCATCCGCATGTCGGTGATCGGCAGGCTCTTGCCCTCGGCGGCCAGCCGGCTGAACAGCGGGACCACGGAGCCACGGCTGCCCACCACGTTGCCGTAGCGGACCACCGAGAACCGGGTCGGGTGGTGGGCCGCGTAGTGGTTGGCCGAGACGAACAGCTTGTCGCCGACCAGCTTGGTCGCGCCGTACAGGTTGATCGGGCTCGACGCCTTGTCGGTCGAGAGCGCGATGACCTTCCGGACGCCGGCCTCGATCGCGGCGTCGACGACGTGCTGGGAGCCGGTGATGTTGGTGGCGATGTACTCGGAGGGGTTGTACTCCGCGGTGTCCACCTGCTTGAGGGCGGCGGCGTGCACCACGTGGTCCACGCCGTGCATCGCCCGGGTGAGGCGGTGCCGGTCCCGGATGTCGCCGATGAACCAGCGCAGCCGGGAGTCGTCGCCGAGCTGCTGGCGTAGCTCGTACTGCTTGAGTTCGTCGCGGGAGAACACCACCACCCGGGCGGGGTCGGCCTCGGTGAGGATGTGCCGGAGGAACGCCCTGCCGAAGGAACCCGTTCCCCCGGTGATCAGAATGGACGATCCATTCAACTCACTCAATTTGGTTCTCCCGTGATCGTGGATGAACGGGCGGCCCTCGGCCGGCCGACCGGGGTGAGACGCTAACCGTGGCGGGTTAACGGGCCGGCGTTCGCGGGTGAACCGGTCGCCCTGCTCCCGTGAATGCCAGGCACCGGGTAGGCGAACACTTGCGGCCATCCGGGAAGCGGCCTGACCAGGCCGGATCGGGCCGTTACAGTGGCCGCGCGAGCGACCCGGCCGCCTCTGTGCGCCGCCGGTTCCCGCGTTCACCCGACGTTCGTGCCGCCGTGGCGCGAGCGTTTCGCCCTGCGCGTCACCGGCCGCACCGGCGTGCCCACACGCCCGCGCGGGCCCGGACCGGTCGGCAATTCAGGAGGCGTTGATGGCATCCGGCAGCGACGTGATGGAACGGCCGGCGGTCCCGGTCGAGACACCGCCTGTCGCACCCGCGCGGCGCTGGCTGGTGCCGCTGCTGCTGCTCGTCGGATGGGTGCTCGGCGTCGCCTGGCGGATGTGGCTGTCCCGGCACATCGGGCTGCCGATCGCGCACACCGACGAGGACAGCTACCTGAACACCGCCCGTGCGCTGGCCGGCGGGCCGGGTGGGTTCAGCAGCGAGAACGACCTGCTGCGCCGGGTCGGTTACCCGATGCTGATCTCGCCGGCGTTCCTCGGGGACCGGGATTTCACCGACAGCTACCGCCTGGTCCAGCTGATCAACGCGATGGTGAACTCGGCGCTGTTGCCGCTGGCGTACCTGCTCGGGCGGCGGCTGCTCCAGCTGCGCCGGTCGTATGCCCTGCTCGGGGCCGTGGTGGCGGCGACCCTGCCGGCGACCGCCTTCTACGCCGGCGTCGCCATGATCGACACGGTGATGGCGCCGCTGGTGATCGCCTGGCTGCTGGCGGTGCACCGCTGGATCGAGCGGCCCGGCCCGCTCGCCGCGGCCACCGTCGGCCTGCTGGTCGGCGCGTTCCACCTGCTGCACTCCCGCGGCCTGGTGATCGTGGCGGTGCACGCCGGGCTGGTCCTGCTGCTGCTGGTCCGTCGCCGGATCACTCCGGCCGGGGTGCTCGCGGCGCTGCTGCCGGTGCTCGCCCTGGTGCTGGCCAACGAGGCCGTCATCCGGCTGCTCGGGAACAAGGTCTACCTGCTCGGCAGCACCCCGGGCGGCAGCATGGTCGAGGCGGTCGCCTCCGGCCCGGGTGTGGTCCGCGTCGGCGCCGCTGTCGCCACCCAGCTCTGGTACCTCGTGGTGATCACGTTCGGGATGGCCGGGGTGGCCTGGGCCGCCGCCGTCCGGGAGCTGTGGCGTCCCCGCAGCGGTGACGCCACCCGCTGGACGATGGGCGTGGCGCTGGTGGTGAGCGTCGGGGTGGCCAGCGGCGCGTCGGTGATCCTGGCCGGCATCACCGGCAAGCCGCTGGACGCGATCTACGGCCGCTACGTGCAGATGCTGGCGCCGTTCTGGCTGCTCGTCGGGCTCGGGGTGCTGCTCACCGCCGGGCGCCGGGTGTTGCTGCGCCGTGCGGCCGTCGCGACGGCCCTGCTCGTCGCGGGCGGCGCGCTGATCGCCGTCCGGTTGGCGTACGTGGCCAGCCGGGGGCACTCGCTGCGCTACGGCGGCTTCGGCGCGCCGGACCTGATGGCGCTGACCGGCGGTTGGCAGGAGATGCGGCCGGTGGTCGGGTCGCTGGTCGGCGTCGCCGCGTGCCTGCTGCTCGTCGCGGCGGCGCAGGTGCCCCGGCTGCGGCTGCCACTGCTCGGCGCCCTCGTCGTGGTCAACCTCGTCACCATGCAGGTGATCGATCAGCGGCTGGTGCGGCCGATGGCCGCGAGCAGCGCGCCGACCCCACGGGTGGCCGACCTCGGGGTGCGTCCCGGCGAGCAGGTGTGGTCCTCCACCGGCGTGCACTACATCCTGCGGCTCAACCTCAGTCATCAGGTGACCTGGACCGACGTGCGGTGGTTCCGCGAGCAGCCGCCGGCCGCGGCGCAGGTGGTCTTCACCCGGTGGGCGCCCGGCGAACCCGACGACTGGGACGGCGCGAAGTACGGCTTCGTCCGGCTGGGCGGCAACGCGGACCAGCACTGGGCGGCCTGGCGGCGGGCCTGACCCGCGCCGCCCCGCGTCCGGTGGACATCAATTTTCGTAAACGGGGGATGTCCACCGGACGCACGGGCGGTTAATGGTGTCGGGCCATTGCGGAATGCGCGCCGGCCATCAGCGCCGGCGGCGGTCCTGCCGGCGCAGGGAAATGGGGATGACGGTGATTTCCCGACCGTCGGACATCTCCTGTCGCGGAGTGCCCTCGACGAATCGGAAACGCCGGTTCATCTGCCGTACGACGGTGTTGTGCGCGAGCACCTCCCCGTCGAGCCGGTCCAGATGCAGCCCGTCGAAGGCGTACTCGACGGCCTCCCGCATGACCGCCAGCCAGGCGGGCAGTGTCTCGTCCCGCCCGGCCAGACCCTCGGCGTCCAGATAGAAGCCCAAGGCGCCGGTCCGGGGCTCGTCCAACCTCAGGTCGAAGAAGGTGACCACACCGCAGGGCCGGTCGTCGCGGACGTACACCAGCACCCGCCGGGACGGGTCGTTCCGCACCGCCGACCACCACCGGGCGTGCTCGTCGGCGGTGATGTCGTGACGAGTCTTGCTGACCTGACGATTGGTTTCCTGATTACGCCAGGACAACATCAGGTGAACATCGTCCACCGTCGCTTCGCGCAGCACGTACCTCTCGCTTTCCTGACTGTTCACGTCCGGTCCCGGAACCCTACCCGGACGTACCGGGAAATCAGATATCCATTCGTTGGGCTGTAGACTCCGACGCATGAACGAATTGAGTCGCGCGCAGATTCGCGACCTCATGGCTCAGGTGTTGAAGAACCAGGACAAGGAGCTGCCGGCGCACGACGCTGCGCAGCTGCGGGAGATCGGCTTCCGGTCGCTGGACTTCTCCGAGCTGGCCCTGCGGGTGGAGGACGAGACGGGGGAGGAGCTCAACTTCGACGCCCCCGGCCTGCGCCGCATCGCCACCGTCGGCGACGTCCTCGACTTCCTCGTCGAGCTTCAGCGGCAGTGACCAGCGCGACAGCTCACCCCCGGGGCGCCGGGTATCCGGAACCGGCCGGCGTCGACAACCGGCTCGTCGTCGGGGGCGCCGCGCTGACCTGGCGGGCGCTGCCGACACCGGCGTTGCCCGATCCCGCCGCGGTGCTCGCGCACTCCGCCGGGCACGCGCTCGCCGCCGCGCGGCAGCACGCGGTGTACGGCACCGAGCTGTTGCTCAGCACCGCGAGCCGGGTCGACGCGGCGATGCGCGCGGAGCTGCTGGACGCCGGGTTCACCGTGACGGTCCTCGACGACGACGGCGTGCACCCGAGCGCACCGCCTCGGCCGCGAGCCGCCGAACCCGGCCGGCTCTGGCTGCTGACGTCCGGCTCGACCGGCCGCCCCAAGCGCGTGGGGCACACCCTGGACACGCTGACGACCGTGCGCGCCGACCAGCCCGACCGGACCTGGCTCTGCCCCTACGCCCCCGGCACGTACGCCTGGTGGCAGGTGGTCACCCTGTCGCTGACCCAGCCCGGTCAGCACCTGGTATTGGTCGAGCCGGACGAGCTCGACGAGTGGCCGGCGGTCGCCGCCAGGCACGGAGTCGACGCCGCGTCCGGCACGCCGACCTTCTGGCGGCGCACCCTGTACCGGGACGCCGCCGCGCTGGCGCGGGTCCCGCTGCGCCAGATCACCCTCGGCGGGGAACCGGTGGACCAGGCGATCCTGGACCAGCTACGTGCGCTCTTTCCCGCCGCCCGGATCTCCTGGATCTACGCGTCCTCCGAGGTGGGCGCTTCGATCGTGGTGCACGACGGGCGGGCCGGGTTTCCGGTCGGCTGGCTGGACCGGGCGAGCCCCGGCCGGCCGACCCTCTCCGTCCGCGGCGACGAGCTGGTCGTCACCTCCCCGTACCACGGCGTCGGGCTGGCCGGCCCGGTCCGCACCGGGGACCGGGTGCAGGTGGTCGACGACCGGGTGCTGATCACCGGCCGGCTGGACTCCGACGAGATCAACGTCGGGGGCAGCAAGGTCTCCGCCGGCGTGGTCCGCGGTGTGCTGACCGGGCACCCCGCGGTGGCCTGGGCCCGGGTCACCGGCCGCCGCGCCCCGGTGCTCGGCCGGATGGTGGTCGCCGAGGTGGTCCTGGCCCCCGCCGCCCCGTCCGACCGCCTTGCCGTCCACGTGCCGGACGAGGCCGCGCTGGTCCGCTGGTGCGCCGACCGGCTGCCCGAGCACGCGGTGCCACGCCGGATTCGTGTGCTGACCGAGATCCCCGTCAAGGAGACCCTGAAGAGCGATGTCTGACCTCGCCGACACCCAGCTCGTCCCGCCCAGTTCCGTGGTCCTCGTCTCCGGCGGCTCCCGGGGGCTGGGCCTGGCCATCGTGACCGACCTGCTCGACAAGGGCGTACGGGTGGCCGCGTTCGCCCGCACCGTCACCCCTGAGCTGGAGAAGCTCGCGGCCGAGCACCCCGATCGGGTGTACGTCGGCTCGGTGGACGTCACCGACCTGCGTGCTGCCCAGGGCTTCGTCCGAGAGGTGGAGCAGCGCCTCGGCCCGATCGACGGCATCGTCAACAATGCCGCCGTCGGGCAGGACTCCCTGCACGTGCACACCGCCACCGACGACATCGCCCGGATCATCGAGACCAACCTGACCGCGCCGTTGCAGCTGACCCGGCTGGTGGTCCGGCGGATGCTCGGCAAGGGGCTGCGGGGGCGGATCGTCAACATCACGTCGATCTGCGCGCAGCGCGGCTTCCCCGGGCTGGTCGCGTACTCGGCGACCAAGGGCGGCATGGACGCCGCAACCCGCTCACTCGCCCGGGAGCTGGGTGGCCGGATGCTGGTGAACGCCGTCGCCCCCGGCTTCTTCGCCTCGGAGATGTCCGCGGTGCTCGGCCCCACCCAGCTCGACCAGATCGTGCGCCGCACCCCGACCGGGCACCTGACCGAGCCGGCGGAGGTCGTGCCGGTGGTCCGGATGCTGTTGCGTGAGCAGACCAACATCAACGGCCAAGTCATCGTGGTGGACGGTGCCGCCTCCATCTGACCTGCGGCCACGTCCGGGCCGTGCCGGCGGGCCGCGCCTGGTGCCGGGACTGCTGGCCGTCGCCGAGCGCCACCTGCGGATCGGCGCCCCCGCCGTGCTGACCGACGCGGTGACCCGCAGTTACCTCGATGATGGACGCTGCGTGGGCTGGTACGGGCCGCCGACGCCCGGGTGGCGGGTGGCCATCGACGCCGAGCGCGCAGAAGCCCCGGTGCCTCCGGCGCTGGCTCGCCGGTTCGGCGCGGCGGACTTCTGGGCGCGGTGGACCCGGGCCGAGTGCTGCTGCAAGCTGGTTGACATGCCGGTGGTTGCCTGGTGGCGCCGCTACGGGCTGGGTACGCCGGCCGACGGAGCGGCGGTCTGGCGGACCCTGCGGATCGCCGACCTGGTGGTCACCGTCGGCTTCGCCCCGTCGCCCGGCGTCGCCGCGTAGCCCGGTTTCGTCCCGCCGACGCGCCGCGGTGGCTACTGCTCCTGACGGCCGGGGTGCTGCCGCTGTCGTCTGCACCCCTGTAGAGCTGCCCCGCATCTGGGGCAGTGTTCCTGCCGGTCCCATATCTGGGGCAGCTCGACAGGGCGCGCCCACGACAGGGCGCGCCCACGACAGGGCGCGCCCACGACAGGGCGCGCCCACGACAGGGCGCGCCCACGACAGGGCGCGCCCACGACAGGACGGCGGGGCCCGACCGGTGCCGGAGCTACCGCGCGCGGCAGCCCCGGCCCGCTCCGCGTTCGCGGCCGACGGTCAGATCAGGTCCCAGCTCAGGGGAGTGCCGCGCGGGACATCGGTGGCGAAGGTCCGGCCCAGCACCCGGTCGATTTCCACCGGGGCCAGTCCGCCGGCCGGCCGGATGGACCGGACGTTGTGCGTGGTGACCGGGTCACCGGCCCGCACGTCCTCGACCACGAAGAGCGAGCGGCGGAACCGGAGCCCCTCCCGCTCGGCCGGGGTCGGGCCGATCGCGGCACCGCCCAGCGCCGCGTACGCCCGGCTCGACTCGGCGACCAGGGCCGTCAGCTCCGTCGGGTTGAGCGAGAAGTCGGAGTCCACACCCCCGTCGGCCCGGTCCAATGTCACGTGCTTCTCGATGAAGCAGGCGCCGAGCGCCACCGAGGCGACCGCCACCCCGATGCCGGGCGTGTGGTCGGAGAGCCCGACCGGCACACCGAACGCGCCGGCCAGCACCGGCAGTCGGCGCAGGTTGCTGTCCGCCGGCGGGGCCGGGTAGGACGCGGTGCAGGCCAGCAGGACGATGCCCGCCGCGCCGCCGTCGCGGGCGGTCCGCACGGCGGCGTCGATCTCGGCGACCGTCGCCATCCCGGTGGAGATCACCATCGGCTTGCCGGTGCTGGCCACCAACCGGATCAGCGGCAGATCGACCAGCTCCGACGAAGCGATCTTGTACGCCGGTGCGTCCAGCGACTCCAGCAGCTCCACGGCGGTCGCGTCGAACGGTGACGAGAAGACGGTCAGGCCGCGCTGACGGGCCCGCTCGAAGATCGGGCCGTGCCACTCGTACGGGGTGTGCGCCCGCTCGTAGAGGCGGTACAGGTTCTCCCCGCCCCACAGCTCGTGCCCGCTGGAGATGCGGAAGGCCGGGGTGTCGACGTCGATCGTGATGGTGTCCGGGCGGTACGTCTGGAGCTTGAGCGCGTGCGCCCCGCTCTCCGCCACCGCGTCGACGATGGCCAGCGCCCGGTCCAGGTCGCCGTTGTGGTTACCGGACATCTCGGCGACCACGAAGGGCCGCTCGCCGGCACCGACCGCGTGCGGTCCGATCTTGATTGTCGCCGTCATTCCGACCTCTGCTCAGGTACGTCCGCACCGGAGTGCGGTGGTGCTGTCGTCGTCCACCCGGCGGGCGGAGGACCTGGAAAACCAGGGCGCCGGGAGCCGACCCGGCTCCCGGCGTGGTGTGCGGTGCGGGCGGTCACGGCAGGCGGCCCGCGGCCAGCGCGTCGGGCCGGGTCGGTGCCACGTCGCCGCCGGCGTGCCCGTCGCCGGTGCCCGTCGCACCGCCGGCCGGTCGGCCGGGTTCCTCGTCGGCGGCGACCGATCCGGCGCCGCCCGCCGAGCCCGGCCGCCGCAGCCGGCCCGCAACCCGGTGCGCCTGGCGCAGCGCCGAGTACGCCCGGTAGTCGCCGCGCCCGACCAGCCGGTGCTTCAGCCCGGTCACGCCCGCGGGCATCGGGTAGCCGCCGGTGGGCAGGTAGCGGCGGTAGTGCTCGACGACGCGGTCGAAGAACGCCCGCCGCAGGTGCGGGTGCAGGCGGTCGTCGTTGCCGACCACCACCAGGTAGTGGCTGATCATCAGCTGGAAGAGCTCGGCCTGCAACCCCTCGTCCGGGTGCCGCCGGCGGACCCAGTCCATCAGCCGCTCGTACTGCCCGAACGCGTCGAAGTGCCGACCGCTGCGGGTGGAGGTGATGGCGCCCTGCCGACCCTGCCGGTACAGGTAGCACACCCGGTTCAGCACGGAGATCTTCTCCGCGCCGATCAGCAGCGGGTGGCTGAACGGGATGTCCTCGTACCAGCCGGGAAAGAACCGCAGCTCCAGCTCGTCCAGGAAGGCCCGGCGGACCACCTTGTTCCACGCCGTGTGCTGGACGCGCAGCAGCTGCGGCTGGTCGGTGAGGCGGGCCACGGCCGGCATCCCGCGCAGCAGGTGACTGCTCGCGTCGACCTCCCGCCGGCCGTCCTCCTGCACCCGCAGGTGATCCAGCATCAGCACGTCGGGCTGGTGCTGGCGCAGCCGGTCCAGCACCGCCGAGATGGTGCCCGGTGGCAGCCAGTCGTCGCTGTCGACGAACCAGACGTACCGGCCGGTGGCCACGTCGAGGCCGGCGTTGCGGGCCAGACCCAGACCCACGTTGCTGCTCAGGTGCACGACGCGGACGCCGTCGCGGCCGGCGGCGTACGAGCGCAGCATCGCCCCGCAGCCGTCCGGGGAGGCGTCATCGACGGCGATCAGCTCGACCGCGTCCGACTCGCCCGCCGGAATGTCGGCCCGGATCGACTCGAGGCACTGGTACAGGTACGCCTCGACGCCGTACACGGGCACGACGATGCTCAGCAGCGGCGCGTGCGTCGGCTCATTGACCACCCCGCCACCTTCGACGGCCCGGGTGGCCGGCCCCGGAACCTGGCGTGGCGCAAGGAGGTGGAATCCCTGAACTTGCGCGGAGCGGCAGGTTAACGCCGCCCGCCGACCTGCGCGCGGAGCCGGCCCGTTGCGCGTCCGTCACCGGTGAGACACGTCCGGTTCACCCGGTAGTGACCCGGTAGTAGTGTGCCCCGGTGCGGCCCTGCCGGGCCGTCGTGGGCGTTGCCGTCGCGCGCCGTCCGCAGCCGCGCCGGGGAGGAGAGGTACGTGCTGGTGACCCTGCGGAGCGTCGGGATCCCGGCATGACCAGCACCGCCGCTGTGTCGGCGGCCCGGCACGCACCCGCCGCGGCCCGGCTGCCCTCGTTGACCGGGCTGCGCTGGATCGCCGCGTTGCTGGTCTTCGGCTTCCACGCCGCCACCATGCGGATCATCGCCGAGCCCGACTACAAGGCCGTGATCGACGGGCTGTTCGCCCTCGGCCTGTCCGGGGTGCAGTTCTTCTTCGTCCTCAGTGGATTCGTGTTGGTCTGGTCGGCCCGTCCCGGCGACTCCCGGCGGACCTTCTGGCGGCGTCGGATCGCCAAGATATATCCGAACCACCTGGTGCTGTGGGCGGCGGCGCTGCTGGTCGCCTGGTGGTTCGCCGACCCGGTGCCGCCGGCCGCCGCGCTGGAGAACCTGCTGCTGCTGCAGGCCTGGGACCCCCGGCCGGGCTGGTTCTACAGCATCAACACGGTGAGCTGGTCGCTGTCCTGCGAGTTCTTCTTCTACCTCTGCCTGCCGTTGGCCCTGCCGCTGCTGCGCCGGACACGACCGGCGCTGCTCTGGACGCTGGTCATCGCCCTGCCGCTGCTGATCCTCGCGCTCTGGCCGGCCCAGCAACTGGTGCCGGAGGTCAGCCGCTGGTGGTTCACCCAGATCTTTCCGCCGGCGCGTTCGCTGGAATTCTGGTTGGGTGCGGTGGCGGCCGAGCTGATGCGCCGGGGCCGGTGGCGCGGCCCCGGGCTGACCGGAGCCAGCGTCATCTTCGTGGCTACCTGGGTTGCCGCCGTGCAGTGGATCCGCGCCGAGTTGTGGACGACGCTGCTCGCGGTGGCGTACCTGCTGGTGATCACCGCGGCGGCGGACGCGGACGTGCGGGGCCGGCCCTCGCCGTGGCGTTCCCGCCCACTGGTCTGGCTCGGTGAGGTCTCCTTCGCCTTCTACCTGGTGCACGTCCTGGTGATGACGACCGTGCTGCGCTGGACCGGGGACTGGGGGACCGGGTTCGGCGGTTGGCGCGGCCCTGCGGTGGTGCTCGGCTTCCTGCTGGTCAACCTGGTCCTCGCCGGGCTGCTGCACCGCTTTGTCGAAACCCCGATGATGCGCCGGCTCGCCCCGCGCCGCCCGGCCCGACCGGCGGTCGTCCCCCGGCAGCGCGCCGGCGGCACCGAGGCCCGCAACACCGAGGTCGACAACGCCGAAGCCGGCGGCACCGAGGCCGGCAACGCCGGAGCCCGCACGGCCGGGCGGGCGGGCGAGCGATCGACGTACGCCGACTCGCGCTGACACCGTCCACCCTGGTCAGCGGGCTTGGCGCGATCGGCGCGGCGTGGGTCGACACGCCCGGCACCGATGCGCTCGATCGGCCGCGGCGGTAGCGTGGGAACGTGCTTCCGGCCGCGCTCACCTGTCCGCTGTGGTGGGTGGCGCGCTGGGCGGCACGCGTGCTGGCCAGCTTCGCCGTCGTCGCCGCCCTGGCGCTCGGCGCCGGTCAGGCCCCGGCCTCGGCCGCGTCGTCGGTGGCGCCGGCCGCCGCGCCGTCGGCGTTCACCCCCGGTCCGCTCGCGCCGTCGTGCCGGTCCGCCGCGGTGGATGACGCGGAGCACGCGACCGCTGAGTGGGCCGCCGAGACGGCGTCCACGGAATGGTCGGCCGACCCGCAGCCGGTGCCGCCCGGCGTGCTGACCGTCGTCCCCGCTGCTCCGACCGGCGCGACCCGGGTGCGCGACGCCGGGGCCGACCCGCTGCCCCGCACCGACGGCCGCGCCAGCCGAGCGCCCCGGGCCCCACCCGCGCGCTGAGCCACCGGGACGAGCGTCCCTCCCGCCGCGCCTGTCGAGCCGTCAGCTCCGCACGCCGCCGATCCGTGGCTCCGCCACGACCGTGCGGTTCCCATCGCACAGCTCTCACCCCGAGGTGCCGACCATGGAGACCGTCGTCTTCTACCAGTTCCTGACCGAAGTGCCCCAGGCCGCCGCCATCTGGTCGGCACTGTTCCTGCTGGCGCTGACCGTGCTCACCGTGCTGGTCGCCCGCCCGGAGCGGGACCAGCCGGCCGTCGACCCGACCCCCGCGGCGCCCACCGCCCGGGAGGCCGCCGCGGCCGAGGCCGCCGACCTGCGGCGGTACGCCGAGGAGGTGGCCGTCGCCGCGGCGGGCGCGGCGCAGACCGCCCGTCGACGGCGCGCCGACTGGCTGGCCGCTCAGGAGCAGGTGGAGCGGGCGTGGGCCGCGTACGACGAGGCGGACACCGCCGCCCGTCGGTTCGCCGGCGCCGGGGCGCTGCCCACCCCGCGTACCCCGCGCACCCCCGCCGAGTACGCCGGCCGGGAGCGCTACCTGCACCGCGCGGCGATGGCGGCGCACTGGCGCGGGGACCTGTCCATGCGGCAGCTCGGTGACGTGTTCACGCATCGGCACGGTTGGGATCCCCGCCGGCACCCGGTCGAGCAGGAGGTGCTGCTCAGTCGGGCGGTGCGGGACGCGAGGCTCGCCGACTACCGGGCGGCCGCCGGGCGGGAACGGTCGGCCTGGCGCGACGCGGAGCTGGCCGCCGAGTCGGCCCGCGTCCTCGCCGAGGAGGCGTACGCGGCGGCGGCCCGGCTGCGGCCGAACCTGGCGCCGGCCCGCCGGACGGTGACGGCGGCGTTCCGTCCGGCAGCCGCGACGCGCTGGCGTCCGGCCCGCGTGGGCTGACCTTCCGAATTGGCGGGTGAGCCCGGTCACACCGGCGGGAAATCGGGCGCACGTCGCGTTCGGACGAATTTTCCCCGCGAATGCCGTGCCGTTGTCGACGGCCTGTCCGCTTGTCGCCCAGCATCGCCGCCGTAACCGGTTGTCCCATCGAGTCACGTCAGTGGCAATACGCGCAGAAATTAGCGCTCGATTTCAGGTTTACGCAGGTGAACCTGGCTTGGCAGGGATTGAACAGGCCAGTAGTGTCGTCCCGTCCGGTGCGGTAACCGATCGCAAGAGGCGACGCCGCGCCGACCCGCTCAATCGTGATCAACGAACCGGGGACCCATCAGTAAGTCCGGGGTGAATCCGCGAGCCACGGCCCGCGGTAGGGCGATCTTCCCGCCCGAATCCGTCAGCTAACCCGGTAGGCGGTGTCGGAAGGAGTTCCATCCTCGTGCAGCACCTCTCCACTCCTCGGTTGTTCCCCTGCCTCCACGGCGCCGCGGTGCCCCCGCTCATCCGTCCGGTGAGCTGACCCCCGGGTCACCGCCTCTCCCACCCGGCCACGCCGGGCAATCCCCTGAGCGGTTCACCACCCGCGGACCACGGTCCGCGCGCTGGCGCCTGCCCGGATATCGGTCCGGCCCGGTGTGCCGCTCTCCCCCCCATCCGTGGAGGACCCCGTGAAGCACACCCTGAAGCGTCAGCTCCGTCGTCTCGCCACCGAGCGCCCCTACCAGATCGTCGCCGCCTCCGCCGCGGCCTTGGCGCTCGCGACCACCACCGGCGCCCTGATCGCCGGCGCCGACGACGCCCCGGCCAGCCAGCACACCGCGACCACGGTCGCCGAGATGCGTAGCGACACCATCGCGTCCCGCGGCGAGGCGCGCGTCGCGGACCCCTCGGCCAGCACCTCGCCGAGCACCGCCGCCCCGACGGCCAGCGCCGCGTCGCCCGCCGCCAAGGCCAGCGGCAACCCGGATCTGACCCGTAAGCCGGCCCCGCCGAAGCCGCCCGCGACCAAGGTGCTCGACTACGACTACCAGGCGCAGAACACGTACTACAACTGTGGACCCGCGGCTACCCGCAACGCGCTCAGCGCCACCGGTATCGACCGCACCCAGGACGAGCTCGGCGGCGAGCTGGGCACCACCGAGATGGGCACCAACTCGGCCCTGGACACCACCCGGGTGCTCAACGCCGAGGTGAAGGGCTCCCCGTACCGGACCCGGATGTTCGCCGGCACGCCCAGCCCGGCCCAGATGGACCAGCTCCAGGCCGACGTGGTCGCGGCGATCACCGCCGGCCGCGGCGTGGTGGCCAACGTCGTCGGCGACGCCACCGACACCGATGGTGGCTGGCACTCCTACGGCGGCGGGCACTACATCGCCGTGGTGGGCTACAAGGACAACGGCCGGACCGTGCGGATCGCCGACTCGGCGAACGCCGCCGACCCGTCGTACTGGATCACCACGATCGACCTGGCGAACTGGATCGCCACTCGGGGCTACTCCGCCTGACCCGGGCGCAGCCGCCGCGGGCGCCGTCCCCCACAAGGGGCCGGCGCCCGCGGCGTTTCTCCGTGCGGTCAGTAGCCGATGAAGCCGTACAGCGCGAGGTGGTTCGACTTCGTCCCGCTGACCGTGTGGTCGATGCTGGACGGTTGCACGCTGCCCTCCACGAAGAGGTAGTCGATCTTGCTGGAGCCGCTGGTGGCCTTCGATCCGTAGCCGGTCATGCCGTACCCGCTCAACGTGCTCGGCGCGATGCCGGTGCGGTTCGCGTCGATCCCCACGATGCGGATCGTGGAGGCGTTCAACAGGCTGGTCGCGTCCGCACCGAGGTGGATGCCGGTGTTGGCGATGCCCCGGTCGCCGTCGCCGGCGCAGGCGTTCTGCCGGTTCTCCTCGGGCAGGTGCATGGTCGCGGCGAACACGCTGGTGCCGGTCGCCTTGATGGTGAACCGGGCCGCGATGGCGCTGCTGCGCTTCCACTTGTAGTAGTCGGTGCTGTCCGGGTCGCTGTTCGGCGGCTTGTACAGCGTGCACCCGGCGCCGTTGGAGTACGCCGTGCCCGGCTTGAGCCAGCCCGCGCTCCAGTACTTCGAGATGTCGCCGGCGGCGAGGCTGAGGGTCCTGGTGTTCCAGATGATCCCGTTGGTCTGCTTCTTCTTGAGGTCGCCCAGCGACTGCGAGCTGCACTTGTGCGTGCTGCCCCACGGCTCCGGGTCACTCCAGGCCACGATCGCCCGGTAGGTGCCCGCCGGGTAGCCGAACTTGGCCGACAGTTGATCGGCGTACGCCTCGGCCTGGCCGGTGCCGCGCACCTGCTGGACGATCAGGATGTCCGGTGCCACCACGCCACTGGTGCCGGTGCGGCCGGCGTCGTCGACCAGGATCGAGGTCAGGTGGTCCGGCCCGGAGATCCGGGTGCAGGTCCCGTCGGAGTTGTTCACCACCAGGTTCTCGATGTTGTTGTTGTAGACCCGCAGGACGCGATCGGCCGCCGCCACCACGTCGGCACCCGATGCGGGGACGCTCGGGGTGGTGGCGAGCGCGGGGGCACTGGGCGCCGAGCCGAGTGCGACGGCCGCCAGGGCCGCCACCAGTGCTGATCGTTGCCTCGTGAGCTCGGTGGACTCCTCTCCCCAAGGGATCGACAGATGACTCTGCCCTTCCAGGCGGCGAACTCTACAGTGGATCTCCATCGATCGGTGTCCCCCCGCGTGCCGCCGACCGGGACTCTCGTACCCGTCGCCGAACCGTGGGAGACTGCGGCCGTGGTGGATGAATCGGGTGGTCAAGCCGGCCGCGGGCCGGTCCTGCTGCTGCTGCACGGAATGGGGGCGACCGGCGACGTCTGGCTGCCCTGGGCGCCGCTGCTGGAGCAGCACTGGCCGGGGCGGTGGCTCGCACCGGACCTCGCCGGTCACGGCTGGTCGGCGCCGCTGCCGTCGTACTCGTTCGCTGGCTTCGCCGAGCGGATCGCCCACGGCCTGGCCCCCGACGACCGGATCGTCGTGCTCGGACACTCGCTGGGCGGGGTGGTCGGCCTCGCGCTGGCCGCCCGCGCCGCCGGCCTGCCGGTGGACGCGGTGGTCGGGCTGGGCATCAAGGCGGTCTGGTCGCCCGACGAGCTGACCCGCGCCGCCGAACTCGCCGCCCGACCGATCGCCTGGTTCGCCAGCCGCACCGAGGCGGCTCGCCGCTACCTGCGGGTCTCCGGGCTGTCCGGCCTGATCCTGCCGGACCATCCCGTGGTCGACGCCGGGCTGCGCCAGGTCGACGGCCGGTGGCGCCTCGCGATGGACCCGGCCGCGTTCGCTGTTGGCGAGCCGGACCTCGCCGCTCTGCTGGCGGCGGCCGACGTGCCGGTGGTGCTGGCCCGCGGCGAGCACGACCCGATGGTCACCGACGCGCAGCTCAAGGAGTTCGGCGTACCGGTCGCCACGCTGCCCGGGCTCGGGCACAACGCGCACGTGGAGGACCCCGCGGCGGTGCTGGCGTTGCTGGACGCGTACCGCTGAACCCCGGAAGGTGGGGCCACGGACTGATGCGCAGTCCCGAGTCGGCCCTGATCGTCAGCGTGAGCCTGAATGTCGTCGATGACCGCCTCGACGAGGCGATGCGTCGATGTCGACCGCTCGTCGCCTCGCTCGGGGCGGGAGGCCTGACAGCGGCCCGCACCGATCCCGGTGGTGCTCGTGTTCGGGCGTGCGGACGCGTGGTCCTTTGACCTCCGGCCGCTGGCGGCCGAGGGTGGCGCTGTCTGGGGTTTGTCCATGCTCCTGGTGCTGCGTCCAACCGGGTTGTCACCGCAAGCCCTCGTCGGGCCCGCGGTGCGTGCCCTGGAGGGCGGGCCGGACGAGGCCGAGTTGATCGGCACGATCGCGGAGGCGTTGCGTGACGCGGCAACTCCCTTGGCTGACCCGGTGGTCCGGATCAGGCCAGGGGGGAGAGCTGCGCCGGCACGCTCGCCGCGCGGTCCGGCGCCGGCGCCAACTCCCGGCGGGCGGCGGCCAGGAACGCCTCGGCGTACGACTCGACCGGGAAGTCACCCAGGTAGTGACGCCGGGTGACCCAGCGCTTCTCGGCCGCCGGGTCGGTGTCCAGCAGCGCGGTCAGCACCTCGTCCACATTGGACATGTCCCGGCGCAGTACGTAGCCCGCCCCGGCCAGTGGGAAGTGCTCCACGAACCGCTCGCCCTCGTCGCCCATGTCGGTGACCGCGTACGGCTTGCCGGAGTAGAGGTAGTCCGAGATCACCCCGGACACGTCGGAGATCAGCGCGTCCGACCGGTTGACGCACTCGGTGAGGCTCAGCTCCCGGGCCGCCGCGCCGACCACGTGCTGCCGCCCGGAGCGGGCCCGGTCGGCGGCCAGCAGCTCGGTCAACCGGCCGAGCTGCCGGGCCGAGGCCGGGTTCTGCGCGGTGTACGGGTGGGCGCGCAGGATCACCGTCGCGCCGCGTTCCAGCAGCCGGCGCAGCAGGTCGTCGGCGACGGGCAGCGAACAGTAGTCGGCGTCGGCGTGGTGTCCGGTCCAGGTCGGGGTGTAGAGCACGGTCGGGTGTGCCAGGCCGCGCACCGGCTCCGGGCGTACCTCGATCGACTCGACCTGCGGGCGGCCCACCACCACGAACTTCTCGGCCGGGATCTGCACCCCGGCGCGGGTGTACCGGTCGATCGCCGCCGGGCCGGCCACGAAGATCCGGTCGAAGATCCCCGACACCGGGTTGGCGCTCGGCGCCTTGTCGCTGTCGCCGTGGTGCAGCTGTACGTGGGTGAGCTCGGTGAACCGGATGCAGTGGCTGTTCTTCGCCCCGTGGTTGACGTAGAACGCCGCTCGCAGGCTCGGCACCAGCGCCTCGTCCATCGCCCGCAGGGTGGGGCAGTAGACCACCGGTGCGTCGGTGGCCGCGGCGATCGGCGCCAGGAACTCCGGCTCGCGCAGCACGACCATGAACGGCCGGCCGATCCGCTCCAGGTACGGCAGCCACATGGTGACCTGGTACTCCGAGCCGGGTGGCGCGGAGAAGTAGAGCAGGAACTCCGGCTGGTGCCGGCGCAGCGCCCGGGCCACCGCCCCACCACGGGCGGTCGGCCGGAACCGGCGCCGGGCCAGGTCCAGGGCGACCGCACCTGCGCCGACGCCGACCAGCAGGCTGGCGATCAGCGCCACGGCGGCGGGCAGGGCCAACGCGGCGGCCAGGGTCACCGCGGTGAGCAGCCAGAGCAGGGCGGTGCCCAGCTGGTCGGCGATCAGCGGCGTCCAGCCCCGCACCGGCAGGTTGGCCACCCGGATCTCCAGGTTGCCGGCGGTCCGCAGCGGCCCCACCAGCAGCACCAGCCCCAGCAGCACCAGCGCGGTGGCGACCAGCGCCGGGTCGAGCCCGTCGTCCAGGCGCCGGGCGTATCCGACCAGGACGGCGGCGGCGATCAGCGCCGTCTCGGCGACGAGGTCAGCGCCGGGCCGGATCCGCTGCTCGGCGGCCGCCGCGGCCAGCGCGGCGACGGCCAACGCCAGCCCCCATCCGGTGGCGCCGGTCAGCGCCACCACGACGAAGGCCAGCACGGCCAGGCCGGTGCTCAGGCACCGGGCGGCCAGCTTTCGGACCAGGTCACCGCGCATGTCGCTCCGTTCGCCGCCGTCCGGGTTCCGCCGTCGTCGACGTCAGCTCGCGGAGGCCGCACCGGCCGGCGCACCGACCCGGCTCGGCGGGGCCTGGGCCGGCACGGTCGTGGAGGGCCCGTCGCCGGGCGCGCGGCGTACGTCGATCACCTGGCCGGTCAGGTCGGAGATCAGCACGTCCAGCGAGGACTGGGCGACGGCCTCCGCGGCGAGCAGGGTGTGCTCCGGCTCCTCGCCGAAGGCCCGCGTCCGCATCGGGGTGGCGGTCCGCTCCGGGTTGATGCAGTTGACCCGTACGCCGACGTCGGCCCACTCGTCGGCCAGCGCCTGCGTGAGGTTGACCAGGGCGGCCTTGGTGGCGGAGTAGAGCGCGTAACGGGCCCGCCCCCGGGTGTAGGAGCTGGAGGTGTAGAGCAGCAGCTGGCCCTTGGTCTGCTGGAGGTACGGCAGGGACTGCCGGGCGATGGTCACCGGGCCGACGAAGTTGACCTGGAGGAGCCGGTCCATCGTCTCCTCGTCCATCTCGGCGAGGGCGCCCTTCTCCAGGATCCCGGCGGTGACCACCACGTGGTCGATCCGGCCGGTGGCCTCGAAGGCGGTCTTCAGCGCGGCCTCGACGTCCTCGGTCCGCTCCACGTGGGTGCCGGTGGTGGAGCGGCTGAACGGGAAGACCTGGGCGCCGAGGCGCCGGGCCAGCTCGGTCAGCTCGTGGCCGATGCCGTAGCTGCCGCCGAACACCACGATGGTGCGGCCGGTCAGCTCCTCGGTGTAGCTGCGGTGGTCGGTCAGCCGGGGGGCCTGCGCGGCGGCGAGCTGGAAGAGTTTGTCCGCCAGGTGCACGTCGACCGGGTGGGTGACCTTGATGTTCTCGTCCGAGCCGTCGATCACCTTGATCGGGGTGCCCGGCAGGTAGCGCAGCACCACGCCGCAGTCGTCGGTGGCGGCGAAGTCCGGGTCGCCCTCGGCGATCCGGTACGCCTCGCGGATGGTGGGGGAGCGGAACGCCTGCGGGGTCTGCCCGCGGCGCAGCCGGGAGCGAACCGGGATGTCGGTGATGCAGTCGTTCTCGTCCACCTGGATGATCGTGTCGGCGGACGGGATGGCCACGTCCACGGCGGCGTAGGTCCAGAGAGCGTTGACGCACTCGCGCACGATCCGGCCGCTGAGCAGCGGACGCACCGCGTCGTGGAAGAGGATGTTGCAGTCCGCCGGGCCGACCGCGTCCAGCGCGATCCGGGTGGTCGCGTTACGGGTGTCGCCGCCCTCGATCACCTTGGTGACCTTGCGCAGGCCGGCCTTCTCGACGATCTGCCGGGCGTCCTCGACGTGCCCGGTGGCCATCAGCACGATGATCTCGTCGATCTCCGGTGCGGCCTCGAAGACGGCCAGGGTGTGCTCGATGATCGGCTTACCGGCGATCTTCAGCAGCTGCTTCGGGATGCCGAGGCCCAGTCGGGTCCCGGTGCCGCCGGCCAGCACCACGGCCACCGTCCGCGAGGGCCGCCACGGTGCCGGGGTCTCCGGTGTGGCGTCCGGGCCAGTGGTCTGGTCCTGCGTCATTGCCGGATCCTCACTCTCAGGGATGCGTTAGCGGAAGGTTCCGCCCGAGCGGCGACGGAATGAACCTTAACGCGCGAACCGCGTCGCCCCAACGCGGGCGACGCGGTTCATGGCGCCGTGTCGATGCCGGAGGTTCGCCGGCACTCTACTTGCTGTTCGCGTACGCCTCGTATGCCCGGATGACCTCGTTGGTGGGCCCGTCCATCCGCAGGACGCCGGATTCCAGCCAGATGGTCCGTTCACAGGTGTCTCGTACCGAGGAGAGCTGGTGGCTGACCAGGAACACCGTGCCGGCGCCCTCCCGCAACTCCCGCACCCGCTGCTCGCTGCGCTTGCGGAAGCCCTTGTCGCCGGTGGCGAGCGCCTCGTCGATGAGCAGCACGTCGTGCTTCTTGGCGGCGGCGATGGAGAACCGCAGCCGGGCCGCCATGCCGGAGGAGTAGGTGCGCATCGGCAGGCTGGCGAAGTCGCCCCGCTCGTTGATCCCGGAGAAGTCGATGATCCCCGCGGCCTGCTGGGCCACCTCGTCGGGATGCATCCCCATGGCCAGGCAACCGAGGGTGACGTTGCGCTCGCCCGAGAGGTCGTTGAGCAGGGCCGCGTTCACGCCCAGCAGCGAGGGCTGCCCCTGGGTGTGGATCGCGCCCCGGTTGACCGGCAGCAGGCCGGCGATGGCCCGCAGCAGGGTGGACTTGCCGGAGCCGTTGCTGCCGATCAGCCCGATCGCCTCGCCCCGGTACGCGGTGAACGAGACACCCTTCACCGCGTGCACCTCCCGCACGTTCGGCGCGGATGTGCGCTTGACCAGCCGGCGCAGCGCGGCCACCGGCGTGGTGCCGCCGGCGGCACCCTTGTGCACCCGGTAGATGATGTGCGCGTCATCCACCACCACGGTCGGGATCCGCTCCGGCAGCACGGGCAGGGAGACGGTCGCCTCGTCGGCGGCGTGCATGTGATCAACCACGGCCGTACTCCTGTTCGCCGCGCCAGAAGTAGATGAAGCCACCGATCCCGCCCACGACCGCCCACGCCGCCGCCACCAGCCAGAGCTGGGTGAGCGACTCGTTGAGCAGTGGCGGCTGCTCCAGCAGCGCGTACCGGGCCAGCTCGATGTAGACCAGCAGTGGGTTGAACTGGACCAGCGTCGTCGCCCAGCCCGGCAGCCGCTCGAAGAGGCTGACGCTGTAGAGGACGCCGGAGCCGTACATCCAGGTGCGCATGATGAAGGGCATGACCTGCTTCAGGTCGCTGGCCTTGGCGCCCATCCGGGCGACCAGCAGCACCACGCCGGCGTTGAACACCGCCTGGAGCAGCAGGGCGGGCACCAGCATCAGCCAGGTCAGGGTGATCGGCTCCCCGGTGGCCAGCACGATGCCGATCAGCACCACCATCGAGGCCAGGAGCTGCTGGAACTGGGTCACCGTGGTGGACAGCGGCAGGCTGGCCCGGGGGAAGTGCAGCGCCCGGATCAGCCCCAGGTTGCCGCTGATCGACTGCGTGCCGGCCAGCACCGCGCTCTGGGTGAAGTTGAAGATGAACAGGCCGGTGGTCAGGTACCCGATGAAGTTCGGGATCTTGTCCTGCGCCAGCACCACCCCGAAGATCAGGTAGTAGACGGCGGCGTTGGTCAGCGGGGTGAGCACCTGCCAGAGCTGGCCCAGCTTGGCGTTGCTGTACGAGGCGACCAGCTTGGCGTTGGCGTACGCGGCGATGAAGTGCCGGTAGGCCCACAGTCGGCGGCTGTACTCGACGAGGGTGGGCCGCTCACCAGCGACCCGGAGCCCGTGTCGAGCGGCCAGCTGCGCCTGGGTCAGGCCCGTGTCGGGGTCGACCAGCGCGGTGGTGGCCATGGAAATGGCGCTCCGATCTTTCGTGCAGACGGGTTGCTCGCGACGATGGAATCCTAGTGGGAGCTGTGCGCGGAGCGCCGCCTCGTCGCTGCGTGGACAGTAGTCCGAAACACGTCGGGACGCAACCGTACCGTCGTTGCGCTACTCTGGTCGTCGTGACCTGCGAGAAGAGTCCCTGGTGACGGCCGAAAAGAGGCGAGCCCCGGCCGGCGCGGCGGTGCTGCGTGGTGAAATCACCACGGCCATCCGGCGCGCGCTGATGCAGGAGCTCGCCGCGGTCGGCTACGGCCGGCTCTCCATCGAGGCGGTTGCCCGGCGGGCCGGCGTCAGCAAGACGGCCGTCTACCGACGGTGGAGTTCGAAGGTCGACCTGGTGCTGGAGATCGTCGCCGCCGCGGCGCACGGCAAGTTGCCGGTGCTGGACACCGGCACCCTGCGCGGCGACCTCGCGCTGCTCTTCCAGGCGGTCGCGCACGCGCTGCGCCACCCGCTCGCCTCGCAGATCATTCCGGACCTGCTGGCCGAGGCCGCCCGCAATCCCAGCATCGACCAGACCCTGCGCCAGGTGCTGCACGCCCGCCAGCAGGAGATCGGCGGCCGCCTGGTCACCCGCGCGGTGCAGCGCGGCGAGCTGCCGGCCGACACCGACCCGGACGCAGCGACCGACCTCATCGTCGGCCCGCTCTACTGGCGGCTCGCCATCGCCCGCCTCCCGCTCACCGACAGCTACCTGGAAAACCTGGTCGAGTCCGTGGCCGTCGGGCTCGGCGCGGACAGCGCCCTGCCCCGCCCGCGGGCGGCGCCGATCGTCGGCTGACCGGGCACGCGACACCCCGCCGCTCGGAGGACGGGGCCGACTGTCCGCCTCCGCTAGGCTGCCCCCTTGACACCCGGCCGTCACCGTGCCGAGACCCGTGACCCGCCCGACGAGAAGGACGCCCGTGGCCAACGTCGACAGCATCGCCGTCGCGCCCACCGATTCGGACCCGGCGCCGCGGTCCGAGCAGGCACCCCCGCACGCGACCGGTCCCGACCGGGGTCCGGCGGCCCGGGTACGCGCGCTGGTGGCCGCCGCCCCGGCACTGCTCACCGATGGCGCCGTAGTCGCGTTCGCGCTCTGGACCGTGCTCTACCACGCGGCGTTCCTGGGGGATCTTCGCCCGTCGGTGACCTTCCGGGTCTGGTTGGTCGCCTGCGTGCTGCTCGCCGTTGTGGCCCTGCTGCGCGCCCGCCGCCGATCCGCCGGCAGCCACGGCGACAGCGAGCGGCCGGAGCCGTCCGAGTCGACCGAGGCGCGGCCGCCCGTCGACCGCCGTCTGCTGATCGGGGTGCTGGTCGCCGCCGGGGTGGCCGCGGTCACCGCCGGAGTGGCCGGGACCAGCGCTGGCATCGTCTGGTGGATTCCGGCGGTGGCCGGTCTGCTGGCGGCGGTCGGCGCGATCCTGCTGGTGCGCCGGGCCTGGCTGAGCGGCCCGGCGTCCGCGCCGGCCGCGCCGGCGGCCACCGCGGCGCAGTCGGCGTACGCGCTGGTCATCTCGGTGCTGGTCGGGATCTCCTCGTTCTTCCTGGCCCGCAACACCCCGGACGACGTCTACTACGTCGGCAAGTCGGTCTGGATCGCCGAGCGGGACCTCATCCCGCTCAACGACTTCCTGTTCAGCGAGAACGTACTGCCGTCGATGGGCTCACAACCGCCGATCCCCTCGATCGAGGTCTTCGACGGCGCGTTCGCCCGCCTGCTGGGCGTCCACGCCGCCTCGGCCCTCTGGTACGTGCTGCTGCCGATCATGGCGGTGCTCGCGGTGCTGGCGCTCTGGCGGTTGACCCACCGGTGGGCTCCGCGCCGCCCGGTGCTCGCGTTCACCGTGGCCGTCGCGTACCTCTACCTGGTCGCCGGCGGGGACGCCGCACTGGGCACGTTCCACCTGCCCCGGCTCTATGAGGGCAAGGGCATGTTCGTCTCGGCGGTCATCCCGCTGATGTGGCTCTACCTGACCGAGTGGTTCGACACCCGGTCCCGGCGCAGCCTGGTGCTCATCGTGGCGCTGTCGATCACCGCGATCGGCCTCACCACCACCGCCGCGATCATCCTGCCGATGCTGGTCGGCGCCGCCGGCTTCGCGATGCTGCTGGTCGGGCGGTGGAAGGACGCGGTCGTGGCCGGGATCGCCGCCGTCGCGTACCCGATCGGCTCGCTGGTGGTCTCGCGCCTGGTGCTCGGCGGCATGACCGCGTCCGGCGCGGACGACGCCTTCTTCGACGCGGCGCACACCTACCGACGGACCCTGCTGTTCGGCGTGGTCGGGGTGATCTCCGGCCTGGCGCTCTGGTGCGGCCCGCTGCTGGCCCGTCGGCGCACGCCCGCGCTGCTCACCGCCGGCGCGACGCTGGCGTTGAGCGTGCTGTTCGTCCCCGGTGTGCTGGAGACGCTGGGCGCGGTGAGCGGCATCTCGGTGGTGCTCTGGCGGGTGCCGTGGCTGCTCGCCCTGCCGACGCTGATCGGGCTGCTCTGCACCGTGTCCGTGCCGGCCGCCACGCCGGTGCTGCGCCGCGCGACCGCCGGCGGGATCGCCGTGCTGCTGGTCGCGTCGTTCGCGCTCTTCGCCACCCCGATGTGGTCGGCGAAGAGCTGGGTCGAGGTGCACGACCGGCCCACCTGGAAGCTGCCGCAGCAACGCCAGGCGATCGCCTTCTGGATCAAGGGGCTGGACCGGTCGCCGGGCCTCGTGCTCGCTCCAAAGACGATCATGCGGACCTCCCTGGTGGTCACCAGCCAGGTCCGGGTCGTCCTGCCCCGCGACTTCTACCTCGTCGAGTACGACCTCAACTCCCAGTTCGCCAAGGACCGGCTGCTGCTCGCCGGTTTCGCCGACGGCACCGACACCCCTGGGGCGGCCGAGCTGGCACCGGCGCTCGACCGCCTGGACGTCGGCACCATCTGCGTCTACAACGGCAACCGGTACGCCCGCGACCTGGCGCCACAGCTCGGCTACCAGGAGTTCGCCAAGCGTCGGGCACCGGGGGCGATGACGTGTTTCCGGCGGGTCGACTGAGGCCCGTCTCTGTCGAGCAGGCCGGTTCGGTGTGGCGCCCGGCACGCGGGGGTACGGAGCTTTGACCGAAATGGTGCCGGATACCCGAGCGGCACCACCCTGTCCCTTCGCGTTAAGGTCGCAGTCACGCGCTGCCGGCCCGCCACGCGACATCCGGGCCGCAGCCGCCGTGACCCGACGCACTCCTGGGGCGCGGTTGACCATGCGCGACGGGGAGTGACGTCGACCCACCACGGGCCCAGCCCGTCATGGAACTCATAGGGAGCCAACTCGTTGTTCGGCACGTTGACAGGACGCATCGGAGTGGCCGCCCGCAGTGCACTGCTGGTGCTGTCCTACCTGGTCATGCTCGTCGCCGGCGCACTCGGCTGGGTCGGTCTGTTCGCCGTCGCCGGGCTGGCCGCGGTGATCGGCGAGTTCGCCGTCGCCCGCTGGTCACCGCCGTCGCAGGTGCTGCTGGAGAAGGTCGGCCTGCACTGGTCGTACCGGCAGTTGACCCGCGACCTCGCGGCTGTGCTGCTGGTCACCGCGCAGGTCGCGCTCAGCGGCGTCGAGCTGACCTGGTTGCTGGTCCTGCCGGCCGCGGTGTGGGTCGTCTCGGTCTTCGCCGGCGCGCTCTCCACGATGATCGACCGTCGTAACCCGCTCTCCGCCATGGTGCGCAACATCGACCTCGGCCCGCTGCGCTCGGCCCCCCGACCGCCGGCCTGGGCGGCGGCGGTCGCCGGTGACCGGATGCCCCTGCTCAACCTGCTGCTGGTGCCGGCCGCCGTGGCCGCCGCGGTGCAGCACGACCCGACGCCGTTCTTCGTCGCCGCGGCGGTGGCGGTGGCGGCCACCGGCGTGGTGGGCGCGATCATCGCGCTGACCTGGCTGCGCGGCCGGGGCACCGGGCAGAGCCCACTGCTGCCCGCCGTCCAGCGCTGGCTCGACACCTACCAGCCCGAGGTGGCGCTTTACTTCGCCGGCCCGGCCAAGGACGTCTACCAGGCGAACATGTGGCTCGCTCCGACCGAGGCGCTCGAGCAGCGCGCGGTGGTGCTGATGCGTAGCCGCGAGGCGTTCACCGAGCTGGCCGACACGCGGCTGCCGGTCATCTGCGTACCGGCCGGGGTGGACTTCATGAACCTCGAGCTCGGCAGTGTCCGCGCGGCGCTCTACGCCGCGAACGTCGGCGCGAACATCCACATGCTCCGCGAGCCCGGCACGAAGCACGTCTTCGTCGGGCACGGCGACAGCGACAAGCAGGCCAGCGTCAACCCCTACAGCAAGGTGTACGACGAGGTCTGGGTCGCCGGCCTGGCCGGTCGGGAGCGGTACGCCCGGGCCGGGGTGGGCGTGCTCGACTCGGACATCGTCGAGATCGGCCGGCCGCAGCTCGCCGGCGTGCACACCTTCGGCGCCGAGTCGGTGGAGCGGCCCTTCACCGTGCTCTACGCGCCCACCTGGGAGGGTTGGCTCGACGACGACCCGTACCACACCTCGCTCGTGCTGATGGGCGAGCGGATCGTCAAGGGGCTGCTGGCCACGAACCCCCGCGTGCGCCTGATCTACAAGCCGCACCCGCTCGCCGGGTCGCGGTCCAAGGCGGCCAAGGCCGTGCACGAGCGGGTGGTGCAGGCCATCCGCGTCGCCGGCGGCAACCCGGACGCGGCCTCTCTGGACGGCACCGCGCACCTGGTGGTCACCGGTCGCACGCCGGCGCTGTTCGACTGCTTCAACCAGACCGACCTGCTGATCAGCGACGTGTCCAGTGTGGTCTCCGACTTCGTGCAGAGCCAGCGGCCGTACGTGGTGGCCAACCCGGCGGGCCTGTCCGAGGACGAGTTCCGCCGGGAGTACCCGACCGCGCGGGCCGCGTACCTGCTCTCCACCGACTGCGGTGAGCTGGAGAAGATCGTGGCGGTGACCCGGGCCGGCGACGACCCGATGACCGAGGCGCGCCGGGAGCTGAAGACCTACCTGCTCGGCCCGGCCGAAGCCAACCCGATGGACCGGTTCCAGGAGGAGATCGCCCGCCTCTGCCGCTGAGCCGCCTATCGCCGATCCGCGCCCGGCCCGACACCCGTCGGACCGGGCGCGGTCGCGTCAGCTCAGCAGGGCGGCGACCGCGTCGGCGACCGGGGCGTCCGCCGGCAGCGCCCGCGCCGCCACCACCGCCACCACCGGCAGCGGGCCGTACAGGTGGGGGAAGAGCTGCCCGCCACGCGACGGCTCCCACCGCAGCGCGTCGCCCAGCCGCTCCTCCTCGACGCTGAGCAGGGTCAGCCCGGTCGCCCCGGCGAAGTGCCGCCGAGCGGTCTCCACCACCTGGTCCGGACCGGAGAGGTGGATGAACCCGGATTCGTGGTCCATCGCCGTGCCGGCGAAGGTGCCGGCGGCCAGGGCGTCGTTCCACTCCGCGCTCGACAGCAGTTTGTAGATCACAGCGGCAGCCTACGGGGGCTCCGGCGCCGCCCGGTTTTCGCCGGTACCGCCGCGGTCGCCGCCCCCCAGCGGGCATGCTCAGGTGGAGCGGCCGCGGAGGGATGGGCGATGGCGAGTTACGACGACGACTGGACCGACAGCCAGCGCGGGCTGTACGACGAGTGCTACCGGGCTGGCGGCGAGTGGGCCGAGGACCCGGACACCCCGTCCGATGACGTACAGCACGTGATCAACCTGGCCGAGGCGGACGACGACGCCTTCACCGACGCCGAGATCGACTACCCGCCCCTGGTCGACGCGGTTACCCAGGCCAGCGGGGTCAACGTCACCAGCGTGCCGGCGCGCCACGACGATCCGGGCTTCCGGGGCTTCGTGGACGGCGTCCGGGACGCCGTCAACGACGACGTCTTCGGCCTCTAGGACGCCGCCGGGGGAGGCGGCCCTCCCGCTCGCGCCACCCTTCTGCCACCATTCGCAGGACGGCACTGCGATGGACGGGGGCACGGGTGCGGATCCTGCTGGTGGAGGACGACCGCCGGGTGGCCGCCGCGCTCTCCTCCGCCCTCACCCGCCGCGGGTACCAGGTCGAGCACGCTGCCACCGTCGCCGCCGCGCTCGCCGCCGCCCCGTGCGACCTGGTGCTGCTCGACCTGACCCTGCCCGACGGGGACGGCACCGACCTCTGCCGGGAGCTACGCCGGCGCAGCAGCCAGCTCGGCATCATCGCGGTGACCGCCCGGGGGGAGGAACGCGACCGGGTGCTCGGCCTTCGCCTCGGCGCGGACGACTACGTCGTCAAGCCGTTCTCGATGGTGGAGTTGCAGGCCCGCATCGAGGCGGTGCTGCGCCGGGCCGCGAACGCCGCACCGGAGCGGCACCTGATCGAGGCCGGCGCGGTGCGCATCGACGTCGCCGCCCGGACGGTGACGGTGGACGGCCGGGCGGTCACGCTCACCCGCAAGGAATTCGACGTGCTGCTCTCGCTGGCCCGCCAGCCCGGGGTGGCGGTGCCACGCGACCGCATCCTGCTCGACGCCTGGGGCACCACCTGGACCGACCGGCACACCGTCGAGGTGCACGTCGGGTCGCTGCGCGGCAAGTTGGGTGACGCCCGCCTGGTCGAGACCGTACGCGGGGTCGGTTACCGGCTGCGCGATGCGTGAGGGGTTGCCGTGCGCCGTCGACTGGTGATCAGCTATCTGCTGCTGATGGTGCTCGTCCTCATCGCTTTGGAGACCCCGCTGGCCGCCACGCTGGCCAGCCGCGAGACCGAACGGGTCCGCGCCGACCGGCTCGCCGACGCCACCCGGTTCGCCTCGTTGGCCGGGCCGGCGCTGCGCGGCGGCGGATCGGGCCCGCTCGAGGCGGAGCTGCGCAGCTACGACGAGCTGTACGCGATCGGCGCCGTGGTCGTCGACCGGGAACGGGGCACCCTGGTCGCCTCGGCGAGCTGGCGGCCGGCTGCGGGGACCACCACGGCGCTGGACATCGCGTTGTCCGGGCAGCAGACCAGCGCCCCCGAGTCGGTCCTGCCGTGGACGGCCGCCGCGGTGGTGGTGGCGGTGCCGATCAACGACGGCGGCGAGGTCCTCGGAGCGGTGGTGATCGTGAGCCCGGCCGGCCCGATCCGCCGGGCCGTCACCATGTGGTGGCTGCTGCTCGCCCTGGCCGGCCTGCTCGCCGTGCTCGCCTGCGTGCTCACCGCGTTCGGCCTGGCCGGCTGGGTGCTGCGCCCGGTCACCGAGCTGGACGCGGTCACCCACGAGATCGCCGAGGGTGACCGGAGGGCCCGGGTGCTGCACCGGCTCGGCCCGCCGGAGCTGCGCCGGCTCGCGGCGAGCTTCAACCACATGGCCGACGTGGTCTCCGACGTGATGGACCGGCAGCGGGCGTTCGTCGCGCACGCCAGCCACCAGCTGCGCAATCCGCTCACCGCGCTGCGGCTGCGGGTGGAGGAGCTGGGCCCCAGCCTCACCGACCCCGACGGGCGCTCCGAGCACCGGCTGGCGCTGGAGGAGACCGACCGGCTGGCCCTGGTGCTCGACGCGCTGCTCACCCTGGCCCGGGCCGAACGCGAGGAGAACGAGCGGGTCACCGTCGACGCCGCCGCCGTGGCCGCGTCCCGGGTGGCCGCGTGGGCGCCGCTGGCCCGGCACCGGTCGGTCGCGCTGCGGCTCGCCACGACCGACGGCCCGGCGTACGCCCGGACCGTGCCGACCGCCGTCGACCAGGCGCTGGACGCGCTGATCGACAACGCGGTGAAGTTCAGCGGCGCCGCCGGGGCGGTGACGGTGACGGTGACCAGCCGCGACGACGGGGTGGCCCTGGAGGTACGCGACACCGGCCCGGGCATGACCGAGAGCCAGCTCGGCCAGGCCACCGAACGGTTCTGGCGGGCGCCGGACGCCCAGAACGTGGACGGTGCCGGGCTCGGCCTGACCATCGCCGCGGTGCTGGTGGACGCCTCCGACGGGCGACTCACCATGCGCGCTGGGGAGCCGCGCGGACTGGTCGCCGGCCTGTGGTTCCCGGCGCCTGAGCCCCGTCCCGCAGCGGAGCCGGCGGCCGACCAACCGCTCGTCGACCTACGCTCCACCCTCGCCCGGTAGCGGGCCAGGCGTCATGGCTTGGCCGCGCGGTACCAGGCTGCGGCACCCGGGTGCAGCGCCAGCGGCGCGGTGGCGATGGCCGAGCGGGGGCTCATCCGCCCCGCCGCCGGATGCGCGGCGCCCAGCTCGGCCCGGCGCTCCATCAGCAGCCGGGTCACCTCCCGCACCAGCCGCTCCGGAAGGTCGGCCTGGACGATCAGGTAGTTCGGGTTGGCCACCGTCGTCACCGGGTCCACGCCATACACGGAGCGGGGGATGTCCCGGGAGACGTAGACCTGGCCGTAGCGGGCGCGCAGCGGCTCCGTCCACTCACCGAGGTCCACGACCCGGGTGGCGCTGCGCCCGGCCAGCTCCTTGATGCCCCGCACCGGCAGCCCGCCCGAGAAGAAGAAGGCGTCGATCCGCCCGGCGCGCAGCGCCGTCACCGAATCGTCCAGCCCGAGCCGCTCCTGGCGCACCCCGACACCGCCGAGCCCGGCCACCTCCAACAGCCGGGTCGCGGTGATCTCGGTGCCCGATCCGGGCGCGCCGACGGAAACCCGCCGGCCGCGCAGGTCGGCGACCGTGCGAACCGACCCGCCGCCGGTGGTCACCAGGTGCAGCTGGTCGTCGTACACCCGGGCGACGGCCTCGACCGTCGGACTGTCCGTCGTGGTGGTCGGCAGCACGTCGGCCTGGGTGAAGCCCAGCTCGGCCGCGCCGGAGCCGACCAACCGGACGTTCTCCGCCGAGGCGGCGGTGATGACCACGCTGGCCCGCACGCCGGGCAGCTCCCGGTTGAGGATGGTCGCCAGGGACTGCCCGAAGGCGTAGTAGACGGCGGTGGGGCTGCCCGTGGCGATCCGGATCGGCAGCGGCTCGGCCGGGGCGTCCCGGCAGCTGGCGACCCCGGTCAGGGTCGCGGTCAGCAGCAGCGTCAGCAGCGCCACCGCCCCGGGACGGCGGTGACCGGGCCGGCTGGGCGAGGTACGACTCACGCGGTGCACTGTGCGCCGTCGGACCGGTGCGCGCAAGCCCGTTCGACCGGGCCGGCCGCGGCTGCCGACCGGGCACGGGTCAGCAGGCGGGGCGGCGCTCCGGCTGCGACGCCGCGGTGCGGGCCGGCTCCATGACCGCGGTGCGGGCCGGCTCCATGGCCGCTGTGCGGGTTGGCGGCTCCATGGCCGCGGTGCGACCCGGCTCCATCGCCGCGCTGCGCAAAATCCGCTCCCGGTCCGGGCCGTCGGCGACGCTGACCAGGAAGCAGCCGGTGCCGGGACGGAGCAGGGCCGGCACGTTGAGCACGGCCGCGCCACGGATCAGCACCGCAGCCAGTTCCCGGTCCGTGAGCCGCACGCCGAGGATGTGCCGACGAACGTGCCGCCCGCCGGCCAGCAGCGCCGAACGCCACGCCGCCGCGGCGAGCCGAGACACCCACCGGCGGCGGGCCGGCGAGGCGCCGGGCAGCGGACCCCCGAGCAACTCCCGGCGCCCCTGCCACCACCCGGCATCCAGCATCCGGGCGTACGCCCCACGGTGCTCCCGGGGCACCCAGAGCCGGTGCAGTTCGTAGCGACGGCGCAGGCCGCCGACGGCCACCTCGTGGGTCACCGGGATGTCCAGCCGGGCGAGCAACTGCCGCATCCGCTCGGCGGCGTCCTCCCGGTTGAACTCCACTCCCGGCGAGTGCGACGACAGCGCCACCGCCGGCCGTGCGGCGGTCGGCCGTGGCGTGCAGCGCAGCAGGCAGGCTGCCTCGAACGCATCACCCAGGGTCAGCCAGTCCAGCGGAGGTGGCGTCGCCGGGGAGGGGGGCCGGTCGAGCAGGGCGGGTTCGCGGACCAACGGGGGTGCTCCCTTGTCGGAGTCTGGGTTCCCCTACCGTGGCCCCTGCGCCGCCGTTGCGGAACCGGTCCCGCCCAGCCTTGAGGAAATCTTGCGGCTGCACGCCCCTAAAGCTCAGTGACCACCAGATCCACCTGCCGCGGCCGGCCGGGGACGGCTGCTTGCTCCACGACGGTGTGCTTGAGGTCGCGCAGCGTGCCGATCAGCTCCCCGGCGGTACGCGGCCGGACCCCGGCGACCAGCAGGTCACGGACCAACCACCCCTTGGTCGCCTTGTTGAAGTGGCTCACCACCGAGCGGACCGGCACTCCGTCCACCTCCCGCTCGTGCAGCACCCGGAGCGTCACCGTCCGCTCGGCCAGCTCCCCGCGCGGCGTCCAGGTGGCCGCGTACGCGCCGGAGCGCAGGTCGAGCACCGGCCCGGAGCCCGCCGCCGCGGACAGCACCGGCGCCAGCACCGGCCGCCAGTACGCCGAGAGCGCCCCCACACCGGGCAGCCGGGCGCCGATCGGGCAGCGGTACGGCGGGATCCGGTCGGCGAGCCGCACCGCGCCCCACAGACCGGAGCTGATCAGGATCGACCGCCGGGCCGCCCGCTGCGCCGCCGCCGGCAACGAGGCCAGGTCCAGCGCCTCGTAGAGCACCCCCGTGTAGACCTGCGCGGCCGGCGCGGTGGCCGCCACCCGCAGCCGGGCGTTGCGGCGCAGCTCGCCGCGCTGGCCCTCGCTGAGCCCGAGCGCGACCCTCGCCGCCTCCTCGTCCGGCCCGGCGCTCAATGCCACGAGCGCGTCGAGCACCCGCTCCCGGGCCGGGTTCAGCTCGGGCAGCGCGAGCCGGTCCGGGGACCACCGTCGACCGGTGCCGGCGTCGGCCTTCCCCTCCGAGGGCGGCAGCAAGATGAGCATCGGGGACTCCTCGACGGGCGGACGGCGGCGGCCCGGCCAGCGTACGACCCGCCGCTACCGCCAGGGCCGGACCGGGGTGTCGGGGTGGTACACGCGATAGCCGCCGACCTCGCGGACCGGTGCGGCGTCGGGCCGGTCGGCGAGCAGCCGGCGCAGCCGCCGCTCCATCGGCGAGTCGACCTCCACCACGTAGCCCGGCCGCTCGGCCCGGCCAACCTGTCGCCAGTACGGCAGGTAGCGGTTCCGCCCGGGGGACAGGTCGCCGTCGAGCACACCGCAGACCACCGTCTCGTCGGCGTTGAAGATCAGCCGGTTGCAGGTCCAGTAGTCCCCGTACACCTCGTGGGGGCCGTTGGCGCGCAGCGCGCCGGCCAGCTCCCGGGCCTGGCGCTCCTCGGTCCGCGACGCCCTGACGCCGGTGGTCGCGAAGAGCACGGTGATCACCAGCGTGGTCGCGGTCAGCGCGGCCAGCACGGCGGTGGCCAGCGCGCCGGTGAGCCGGCCGAGCGCGCCGACCGTGCCCCGCCAGCAGGCGACGGCGGCCACCCAGAGCGGCCAGAGCACCGCCGGCAGCGACAGTTGCAGCACCGACAGGTAGCGGGCGTTGTCCAGCGGGCTGGTCGCGGCGAGCGGGGTGCGCACGTACGACAGCAGGGTCAACGCGGCGCCGGCGACCAGCGCGAGCTGCACCACCGGCCGGGCCCGCTCCCCGCGTGACGCCCCGGCGGCCCGGCGGTAGGCGACCACCGCGAGCACCGCGGCGACCACCAGCAGCACCGGATAGAGCAGCCCGAACCACTGCTGCCAGCGACCGCAGCCGTCCACCGGGCAGAGCCCGTGCGCCAGCGGCACCCCTTCCAGCAGACCACCCCGGATCCGCTCGGACCACGGCGGCAACGGGCCCGCCTTGGTGCTGACGGCGCGGAACACCGACAGCGAGTCCGCACCCGGCGGCGCCCGTAGGTTGTCGTAGATCATCGGCGCCGCCCCGACCACGAAGCCCGCCACCAGCAGCAGGCCGGACCAGCCGAGGAGTTCCCGCCGTACCGCCCACAGCAGGGCCAGCCCGGCCACCGCCAGGTACGGCAGGATCAGCCAGTCCGACCAGGCGGCCAGCCCGACGAGCAGGCCGAATAGGGCGATGGCGAGCCGCCGGCGGTGGACCGTGCCGGCCGCCAGACCCACCGTGATCAGCAGCATCAGCAGCACCGCCGGCTTCACCTCGGGCCGTCCGCCAACGACGGTGAGCTGGTCACGCACCACCCGTTCCGGTCCCAGTGCCAGCAGGCCGACGACGAAGGCGGCGAACCACGGCGCGCAGAGCCGACGGGTCAGCCGATGGATCAGGTAGAGGAAGACCGCGTACAGCGCGAGCATCGGCAGCCGCAGCGCCGGCCAGCTCGGCCCGGCCACCGCGACCAGCGGCGCGGCCAGGTACGACTCCAGCATTCCCATGTAGTGCTGGCCGTACAGGAAGACCGGTCGTTCCCGGCCCTGCGCGATGTGCAGCGCGGCGAGACCGAACGTGGCCTCGTCGCTGTTCGACACCGGCACGGTGTACAGCGTCAGGATCAGCCGATATCCGACGCCGGCCAGCCCGAACAGCAGCGCGACGAGCGCCGGCCGGTCGAGTCGCGGACGCCATCGCCCACGGTGCTGCTCTGGATGCGACACGACCACGCCCCCGTCGTCGTCCCGACCGGAGTGTTTCACGGACGGCGGGCCGGCCGGGGTGGTTCGGAGGAGCCGGCGTCGCTCGCGTGGCCGTGGCCGTCGACGTGTGGCAGGGTTGGCGGGTGCCACCCACTCCCGCCGGCCAGCTGGCCGTTCCGAACCTGCACCGGGCCGCGCGGATCGAGGACGCCGTGCACCAGCTCGTGGAGCGTCGGCTGCGGCGCACCGGCTGGCGAATGAACATCATCGCGTACACCGGCTACGGCTCCCCGGGTTGGGTGCGGGTGATGTGCCGGGTGCTGCTGGGCCGACCGGATACCCGCCAGCGGGGCCGGCTGGACAAGGTCCGCGGCTGGCGTAGCTTCACGACGCTGCCGGCCAAGCACGTCACGGTGACGATCGAGGCCGGCGGTGTGCGCTGCGAGGCGCGGGCCGACCGCAGTGGCTTCGTCGACACCCTGGTCGAGGCCGACCTGCCGCCCGGCTGGGGGACGGTTCGGTTGACCGTGCCGGACGCCGAGCCGGTGGACGCGCCGGTGCGCATCCTCGACCCGGAGGTCCGGTTCGGCATCCTCTCCGACATCGACGACACGGTGATGGTGACCGCGCTGCCCCGGCCGCTGCTCGCCGCGTGGAACACCTTCGTGCTCGACGAGCACGCCCGCGCCGCCGTGCCCGGCATGGCGGTGCTCTACGAGCGGCTGGTCACCGCGCACCCTGGCGCCCCGGTCTTCTACCTTTCCACCGGCGCGTGGAACGTGGCGCCGACGCTGACCCGGTTCCTGTCCCGGCACCTCTACCCGGCCGGGCCGCTGCTGCTCACCGACTGGGGCCCGACCGCCGACCGGTGGTTCCGCAGCGGCCGCGAGCACAAGCGGGCCACCCTGGCCCGGCTGGCCCGGGAGTTCCCCGAGGTGCGTTGGCTGCTGGTCGGCGACGACGGGCAGCACGACCAGGAGATCTACCGGGAGTTCGCCGCCGCCCACCCGGAGAACGTGGCCGCGGTGGCGATCCGTCGGCTGTCCCCGACCCAGTCGGTGCTGGCCGGCAGCCTGCCCGCCCCGGCCGGGGAGCGCGAGTCGGCGGGGCGGGTGGGGCAGAAGTGGCTCTCCGCGCCGGACGGCGCCGGCCTGTGGACGCTGCTGCGCGACGCCGGTCTGGTCTGACCCGTCGGCTGGCCCCGACGGCTAGTCCTGGCGGAGCCAGATGACGCCGAGTGGGGGGACCTGGAGGGCGGCGGAGGCGACCATCCCGTGCCACGGCACGTCCTCGGCGTGCACCGCGCCCAGGTTGCCCACCCCCGAGCCGCCATAGTGGTGGGCGTCGGTGTTGAGCACCTCCGTCCAGGTGCCACCGGCCGGTAGGCCGATCCGGTAGTCGTGCAGCGGCAGGGCGGAGAAGTTCGCCACGCAGACCAGCGTCGAGCCGTCCGGAGCGATCCGGATGAACGACACGGTGTTGTTGGCGACGTCGTCGCCGGCGATCCAGCGGAAGCCGGCCGGCTCGGTGTCCTGCGCCCAGAGCGCCGGGGTGGCCCGGTAGATCCGGTTGAGGTCGCCGACGAGGCGCTGCACCCCGGCCCGGGCCGGGTCGTGCAGCAGGTACCAGTCGAGGCCGCGCTCCTCGCTCCACTCCCGGTCGTCGGCCAGCTCGGAGCCCATGAAGAGCAGCTGCTTGCCCGGGTGCGCCCACATGTACGCCAGCAGCGCCCGGACGTTGGCCAGCCGTTGCCAGGTGTCGCCGGGCATCTTGCCGGCGAGTGAGCCCTTGCCGTGCACGACCTCGTCGTGGCTGATCGGCAGGACATAGTTCTCGCTCCAGGCGTACGCCAGGGAGAAGGTGAGCTGGTGGTGGTGATGCTGGCGGTAGATCGGGTCCTTCGAGGTGTAGAGCAGGGTGTCGTGCATCCAGCCCATGTTCCACTTGAAGCCGAAGCCCAGCCCGCCCTCGGCCGTGGACCGGGTCACTCCGGGCCAGGCGGTGGACTCCTCGGCGATCAGCACCACCCCGGCGTGGTGCTTGTAGACGGTCGCGTTCACCTCCTGCATGAACGCGATGGCCTCCAGGTTCTCCCGGCCGCCGTACTGGTTGGGGGCCCACTCGCCGTCCTTGCGCGAGTAGTCCAGGTAGAGCATCGAGGCGACGGCGTCCACCCGGAGTCCGTCGACGTGGAACTGGTCGCACCAGTAGAGCGCGTTGGCGACCAGGAAGTTGCGGACCTCGCGGCGGCCGAAGTCGAAGACGTAGGTGCCCCAGTCGGGGTGCTCGCCGCGCCGCGGGTCGGGGTGCTCGTAGAGCGGGGTGCCGTCGAAGCGCGCGAGGGCCCACTCGTCCTTGGGGAAGTGCGCGGGCACCCAGTCCAGGATCACGCCGATGCCGGCGGCGTGCAGCTGGTCGACGAGGTGCCGGAACTCGTCGGGGTCGCCGAACCGGGAGGTCGGTGCGTAGTAGCCGGTCACCTGGTAGCCCCAGGAACCGCCGAACGGGTGCTCCATCACCGGCAGGAACTCCACGTGGGTGAAGCCCAGCTCGGTGACGTACGCGGTGAGCTGCTCGGCCAGCTCGCGGTAGCCGAGCCCGGGCCGCCATGAGCCGAGGTGCACCTCGTAGACGCTCATCGGCTCCTGGTGCGGTTGTCGCTCGGCCCGCCGGGCCAGCCAGTCGGCGTCGGACCACCGGTACGTCGAGTGGTGCACCACCGAGGCGGTGGCCGGCGGCACCTCGGCGTACCCGGCGAGGGGGTCGGCCTTGTCCCGCCATTGCCCGTCGGCGCCGAGGACGCGGTACTTGTAGCGGGCCCCGACCCGGGCGTTGGGGACGAACAGCTCCCACACCCCGCTGGAGCCGAGCGAGCGCATCGGCCAGCCGTCGTCCGGCGACCAGCCGGTGAAGTCGCCGACCACCCGCACCCCGCGGGCGTTGGGTGCCCACACGGTGAACGCGACCCCCTCGTCGAAGAGCCGGGCGCCGAGCGCCTCCCACAGGCGCTCGTGCCGGCCCTCGCCGATCAGGTGCAGGTCCAGCTCGCCGAGGGTTGGCGGGTAGCGGTACGGGTCGTCGTGGGTCGCCCCGTCGACCTCCACCCGGTAGTCGAGGACCTCGCCGGGCAGCACCGCCTCGAACACGCCCGCGTCGTGCACCCGCTTCATCGGGTGCCGGTCGCCGTTCATCAGGACGGCCGCGTCGCCGGCCCCTCGGCGCAGCGTGCGGATGGTGGTCCGCCCGTCGGCGGGGTGCGCGCCGAGCAGCGCGTGCGGGTCGTGCGTCGCGCCGGTGATCAGCTGGTCCATCGAGGATCCTTCGGGGCGGGAGCGGTCGGCGCGGTGCCGCCGGAGAGCTCGGCGGGGACGTCCGCGACCGTGAGGGTGGCCGGGACCGTTGCGACGGGCGCCGGCGCGGCGGGCGGGATCGGGCGGCGCACGGTCAGCACGTGCGCCGGTTGCAGGTACGGGTCGAGCCGGACCGCGTTGCGCTGACCCCAGTCGTAGCTGGTGCCGGTGAGCTCGTCGTGCACGGTGAACCGCTCGTGCCAGTCAAAGCCGAGCGCCGGCATGTCCAGCGTGGTGTTGCCCCACTGCACCGCGCGCGGGTCGAACGAGCAGATCACGATGACCGTGTTGCCGGTCTCCGGGTCGTGTTTGGACCAGCAGAGCAGCGCCGGGTTGTCGATCTCGTGGAAGCGCAGGTTGCGCAGCTGGTGCAGGGCCGGATTGTCGCGGCGTACCCGGTTGAGGGTGGCGATGAACGGGGCCAGTGAGCGGCCCTGCGCCTCGGCGCCGGCCCAGTCCCGGGGGCGCAGCTCGTACTTCTCGTTGTCCAGGTACTCCTCGGCGCCGGGGCGGGCCACGTGCTCGAACAGCTCGTAGCCGGCGTACGTGCCCCAGGAGGGGGAGAGCAGCGCGGCCAGCACCGCCCGGATCTTGAACATCGGCGGGCCGCCGTGCTGCAACGACTCGTGCAGGATGTCCGGGGTGTTCGGCCAGAAGTTGGGTCGCATGTAGTCGGCCGCGGCGAGCAGTTCCTCGCAGTACTCCCGCATCTCCGCCGCCGACGTGCGCCAGGTGAAGTAGGTGTACGACTGGGTGAAGCCGATCTTGCCGAGGCCGTGCATGATGGCCGGCCGGGTGAACGCCTCGGCGAGGAACAGCACGTCCGGGTCGACCTTCTTCACCTCGGCGATCAGCCAGTGCCAGAAGTCGAAGGGCTTGGTGTGCGGGTTGTCCACCCGGAAGATCCGGATGCCCTCGCCGACCCAGTGCAGCACCACCCGCAGCACCTCGGCCCGGATGCCCTCCGGGTCGTTGTCGAAGTTCACCGGGTAGATGTCCTGGTACTTCTTCGGCGGGTTCTCCGCGTAGGCGATGCTGCCGTCGGCCCGGGTGGTGAACCACTCCGGCTGCTCGGTGACCCACGGGTGGTCCGGCGCGCACTGCAACGCCAGGTCCATGGCCACCTCCAGGCCCTGCGTGACCGCGGCGTCGATGAAGGCCCGGAAGTCTGCCGGCGTACCCAGATCGGGGTGGATGGTGTCGTGGCCGCCCTCGGCGGCGCCGATCGCCCACGGCGAGCCCACATCGTCGGGCCCGGCGGTGAGCGCGTTGTTGGGGCCCTTGCGGTTGACCCGGCCGATCGGGTGGATCGGCGGCAGGTAGAGCACGTCGAAGCCCATCGCGGCGACACCGGGCAGTCGCTCGGTGGCGGTGGCGAAGGTGCCGGATCGGCCGCCCGCTGCCCCCTCGGAGCGGGGGAAGAACTCGTACCAGGCCGAATAGAGGGCCCGCTTGCGGTCAACCCAGAGGGAGTACGTGTCACCGACGGTGACCAGCTCTCGCACCGGGTGCGCCCAGAGCAGGTCGGCCAGGGCCAGCGCCGGGTCGACCCGCTGCGGCAGCGGCAGGTCGGTGTCGACCAGCGCGGTGAGGGCGTCGGCGACCCGGGGCCGGTCGGCGGTCGGCACCAGCTCCCGGGCGGCGGCGAGCACCCGCGCGCCCTCGGCCAGGTCGTTGGCCAGATCAGCTGGCCCCTGCCCGGCGGCGATCTTCTTGGTCACCGCGTTCTGCCAGGTCAGATAAGGGTCCTGGAACGCCTCGACGGCGAAGGTCCAGGTGCCGACGGCGTCCGGGCGGATGGTGGCGTGCCAGCGGTCCTGGCCGGGCTCACCGGGACGCATCCTGGTGAACGGCCTGGTGGCGCCGTCCGGGCCGGTCCACACCACGTTGCAGCCGAGCGCGTCGTGCCCCTCCCGGTAGGCGCGGGCCGACACCGGAACCGGCTCGTCGACCACCGCCTTGGCCGGGTACCGCCCGCACGAGACGACGGGGGAGACGTCTTCGATCGGGAACCGTCCAGTCACCCCGCCAACCTACTGTGCGAGATCCCCTCGCGCGCGCCAAGCAACCGACGTTGGCGAGCTGTGCGTCAGGAAGGGCCCCTCCTCTACCGGAGGCGTTAACACGGGGCCCCTCCTCACATCACCGACCGGTAGACCTCCAACGTCTGTTGGGCGACGGCGTCCCAGGAGAAGTGCTCGACCGCACGCCGTCGACCAGCCAGTCCGAACTCGGCCGTGCGCGCCGGATCGGCAAGGAGAGCGTTGATCGAGGCGGCCAGGTCGGCGACGAACTTCTCCGGCTCCAACGGGGTCCCGGACCCGTCGGTGGCCTGCTCGATCGGCACCAGCAGGCCCGTCTCGCCGTCGGCCACCACCTCGGGAATGCCGCCGGTGGCGGTCGCCACCACCGCCGTCTCGCAGGCCATCGCCTCCAGGTTGACGATGCCCATCGGCTCGTACACCGACGGGCAGACGAAGACGGTGGCATGGGTGAGCACCTGGATCACCTCGGGCTTGGGCAGCATCTCGGCCACCCACACCACCCCGGAGCGGTTGGCCCGCAGCTCGGCGGCCAGCTCCGCCACCTCGGCGGCGATTTCCGCGGTGTCCGGCGCACCGGCGAGCAGCACGAGCTGGGTGTCCGCCGGCAACTCCCGGGCGGCCCGCAGCAGGTAGGGCAGCCCCTTCTGCCGGGTGATCCTTCCCACGTACGCCACGCTGGGCCGGGCCGGGTCGATGCCGAGCCGGTCCAGCACGTCGGTGCCGGTGTCCGGGGCGTACTGGACGGTGTCGATGCCGTTGTAGACGACCCGGACCCGGTCCGGGTCGACCTGCGGGTAGGCGGTGAGCACGTCGTTACGCATCCCGCCGCTGACCGCGATCACCGCGTCCGCCGCCTCCACCGCCGTGCGCTCGCACCACGAGGAGAGCGCATAGCCGCCGCCGAGCTGCTCGGCCTTCCACGGCCGCAGCGGCTCCAGACTGTGCGCGGTCATCACGTGCGGCACCCCGTGCAGCAGCTTCGCGGTGTGCCCGGCCAGGTTGGCGTACCAGGTGTGGCTGTGCACCACGTCGGTGCCGGCCGTGCCGGCGGCCATCTCCAGGTCCACGCCCATCGTGCGCAGCGCGGCGTTCGCGCCGGTCAGGCCCGGCGGTTCGGCGTACGCGGTGACGCCGGGCTCGGTGCGCGGCAGACCGAAGCAGTGCACCCGCACGTCGGCCAGGCGGCGCAACTCCCGGGCCAGGTACTCGACGTGCACTCCGGCGCCGCCGTAGACCTCCGGCGGGTACTCACGGGTCAGCAGATCGACGCGCAGGGATCCGGTGGCCGGGGAGGAGTCGGTCATGTGCGCACCCTAGTGCAGAAGTGTCCCCGTACGAGTGGTGAAGTGGGACGAGGGTGGATAGCGTCTGGGCATGGCTGCCAAGGTGCTCGCGATCGTCCTGGCGGGTGGGGAGGGCAAGCGCCTGATGCCACTCACCACGGACCGGGCCAAGCCGGCCGTCCCGTTCGGCGGGATGTACCGCATGGTCGACTTCGTCCTCTCCAACCTGGCCAACGCCGGCTATCTCAAGATCGTCGTGCTGACCCAGTACAAGTCCCACTCCCTCGACCGGCACATCACCAAGACCTGGCGGATGTCCACGCTGCTCGGCAACTACGTCACCCCGGTGCCGGCGCAGCAGCGTCGCGGCCCCTGGTGGTTCGCCGGCTCCGCCGACGCGATCTACCAGAGCTTCAACCTGATCAACGACGAGCAGCCCGACTACGTGATCGTCTTCGGCGCCGACCATATCTACCGGATGGACCCGCGGCAGATGGTGGAGGACCACATCGCCTCTGGCGCCGCCGTGACCGTCGCCGGCATCCGCCAACCGCTGTCGATGGCCGACCAGTTCGGCGTCATCGAGGTCGGCGAGGACGGCCGACGCATCCGGGCGTTCCGGGAGAAGCCCACCGACGCGGTCGGCCTGCCCGACGCGCCGGACGAGATCTACGCCTCGATGGGCAACTACGTCTTCACCACCCGCGCGCTCTGCGAGGCCGTCGAGCGCGACGCGGAGGACAAGACCAGCAAGCACGACATGGGCGGCAGCATCATTCCGATGCTCGTCGAGCGGGGCGAGGCGAACGTTTACGACTTCCGCGACAACGAGGTGCCGGGCAGCACCGACCGGGACCGCGGCTACTGGCGCGACGTCGGAACGCTCGACTCGTTCTACGACGCGCACATGGATCTGATCAACGTGCACCCGGTGTTCAACATGTACAACTTCGACTGGCCGATCTACACCGAGCAGCCGCCGTGGCCGCCGGCGAAGTTCGTGCACCAGTGGGGGGAGCGGGTCGGCCGGGCGGTCGGCTCGATGGTCTCCCCGGGCGTGGTGATCTCCGGCTCGCTGGTGGAAAATTCGATCGTCTCGCCCAAGGTGCGGGTGCACTCCTGGGCGCACGTCGAGGGCTCGGTGCTGATGGAGGGTGTGGAGATTGGCCGGCACGCGGTGGTCCGGCGCGCCATCCTGGACAAGAACGTGTTCGTCCCGGAGGGCGCCGAGATCGGTGTCGACCTGGAGAAGGACCGGCAGCGCTACACCGTTTCCGACAACGGCATCGTGGTGATCGGCAAGGGCCAGAAGGTCGAGTTGTGACCCGGGTTCGCCCGTCGTCCGTCGCAGTACCGAGGAGGTAGAGCCCCGTGACCCATCCCCGTGCCGGCCAGCCCGCCGAGCCCGCCGACCTGGTCGACGTGCCGCGCCTGGTGACCGCCTACTACGCCGAGCATCCGGACCCCGCGGACCCGGCGCAGCAGGTCTCCTTCGGCACCTCCGGCCACCGGGGCTCCAGCCTGCGCAACGCGTTCAACTCCGACCACATCCTCGCGGTCACCCAGGCGCTCTGCGACTACCGGCGGGAGCAGGGCCTGGACGGCCCGCTCTTCCTCGCCCGGGACACCCACGCGCTCTCCGCGCCGGCCGCGGTGGACGCCCTGGAGGTGCTCGCCGCCAACGGGGTCACCGTGCTGGTGGACAGCCGCGACGGCTACACCCCCACCCCGGCGCTGTCGCACGCGATCCTCACCCACAACCGGGGGCGCACCAGCGGGCTCGCCGACGGCATCGTCATCACCCCGTCGCACAACCCGCCCGACGACGGCGGCTTCAAGTACAACCCCACCAACGGCGGGCCGGCCGACACCGACGTCACCCGGTGGATCCAGGACCGGGCCAACGCGATCCTCGCCGCCGGGCTCAAGGAGGTCTGCCGGATCACCTACGCGCGGGCCCGGGCCGCAGACACCACCGGGGAGTACGACTTCCTCGCCAGCTACGTCGACGACCTGCCGGCCGCGATCGACATCGACGCCATCCGCGACGCCGGGGTCCGCATCGGCGCGGATCCGCTCGGCGGGGCGAGCGTTGCGTACTGGGGCGAGATCGCCGATCGGCACCGGCTTGCCCTGACCGTGGTCAACCCGACGGTCGACCCGACCTGGCGGTTCATGACGCTGGACGGCGACGGCAAGATCCGGATGGACTGCTCCTCGCCGAACGCGATGGCGTCGCTGATCGCCGCCCGCGCCGACTACCAGATCTCCACCGGCAACGACGCCGACGCCGACCGGCACGGCATCGTCACCCCGGACGCCGGCCTGATGAACCCCAACCACTACCTCGCGGTGGCGATCAACCACCTGTTCCGCACCCGCAGCGACTGGGGCCCGGCCGCCGCGGTGGGCAAGACCCTGGTCTCCTCGTCGATGATCGACCGCGTCGCCGCCGACCTGGGCCGGCCGCTGCTGGAGGTGCCGGTCGGCTTCAAGTGGTTCGTGCCCGGGCTGCTGGACGGCGCGGTCGGCTTCGGTGGCGAGGAGAGCGCCGGCGCGTCGTTCCTGCGCCGTGACGGCTCCACCTGGACCACCGACAAGGACGGCCTCCTGCTCTGCCTGCTCGCCGCCGAGATCCTGGCCAGCACCGGGCGCAGCCCGAGCGAGCACTGGGCGGAGCTGGCGGAGCGGTTCGGCGCGCCCGCGTACGCCCGGATCGACGCCCCCGCCACCCGGGAACAGAAGGCCGTGCTCGGCAAGCTCTCCCCGGAGCAGGTCACCGCCACCGAACTGGCCGGCGAGCCGATCACCGCGACGCTGACCACCGCGCCCGGCAACGGTGCGGCGATCGGCGGCCTCAAGGTCAGCACGAAGTCCGGCTGGTTCGCCGCCCGGCCCTCCGGCACCGAGGACGTCTACAAGGTCTACGCCGAGTCGTTCCAGGGCCCGGACCACCTGGCGCGCATCCAGCAGGAGGCCAAGGCCTTGGTCGACGGGGTGCTCGGGCAGGCCTGAGCGCGCCCCGCAGCCCCCGGCCCCACCCCTCCGCAGTTGATCATGAAGTTGTTGCCGCGACACGCCGCGCCGGGCGGCAATAACTTCATGGTCAATTGCGGGCGGGCGACGGGGGAGCGGGCTGTGCCCGGGCCCGGTCAGCAGGGCGGCGGCAGCTCCCGCTGGCGCCGCCGCAACTCATCGGGGAGCAGCTCGCTGAGCTGCTCCGGCAGGAACGGCAGGTCGAGCAGGGTCATCTTCAACTGGTTGCGTTCCTGGTAGCGCAACGGGTCGAAGCGGACCACCAGGCCGGCGTCGCGGCGGTAGCTGATGTCCACGGTGCCCTCGGTCGCCGCGTCCCGGAACACCAACCCGTCCATCTCCACCACGACCGCAGACGAGTTGGGCTCCAGCTCCAGCCGGATCTTCTCGTCCGGTGAAAGCACCACCGACCGGGAGATGCCGGCCATCGGCGCCGACGGCGTCACCACCACCGCGTCCGCCGCCGGGGAGATCAGCGGGCCGCCCGCGGCGTAGCTGTACGCCGTGGAGCCGGTCGGCGTGCTGACCACCAGGGCGTCGCAGCGGTAGTAGCCGTACTGCTGGCCGTCCACCGCGAGAGTGGCGGTGACGAAGCCGGAGCCCGGCTGGCGGACCAGCGCGATGTCGTTGAACGCCACCACGTCGTCGCCGCACACGTCGCAGGCCAGGCAGGCGTGCGACTCGATGGTGAAGTCCTTCGACAGCAGTCGGCTCAACGCCTCCGGCAGCTCCGGCGGCTCGATCTCGACCAGGAAGCCGAGACGGCCCAGGTGCACGCCGAGCACCGGCTTCGGGTCGAGGACGGCGGAGCGCAGCGCGCCCAGCATTGTGCCGTCACCGCCGATGCTGATTAACGCGTCGGCGCGGACGGCCACCTCGTCCTCCGGGACGGGCTCGACGCTGGCCGGCACGCGGTGCTTGTCCTCCGCGCGCACCATCAGCGACTTGTGGTGGCGCGTCGCCCACCGTTCGATGATCCCGACCACCTCGGTGACATCCCGGGTGGGGTGCAGTACCAGACCCAGCCCCGACACCCGTACAGCTCACCACATCGGTGGCAACCGCGCCCGGCGTACACAGAAGGTGCTGCGGTCAGCGGTGGGGCCGGCCGGGGAGGCGGGTCAGCGAGCCGACCGTTCGGGGTAGCTCGTCTTCGGACAGCGCCTCGACGCCGGCACCCGGTGCCGGTCCTCCGTGTGCACGGCGATCCGACTGCGGTGCGGGCGGCACAGTCGGCGATGATCCCGACGGTTTGGGTGACGTCCGCGTGGGGTGCAGCACCAACCCGGTCCGTGTCATCACAGGTCGAGCGGTAGAGTCGCGACCGCCCGGTGGGGCGAAAATTCAACCCGGTCGGGTGAGGGAGGGCCGTGCTGCACCTGAGGGTGATCGCTCCGCCGGACCGGTCGCCGCAGGTCGTCGACCTGCTGTCGGCTGAGGCGGGGGTGACCCACCTGGCCGTGCTGCCCGGCGCGGCCCGGCAGCCGCAGGGCGATCTCATCCTCTGCGACGTGGTGCGGGAGAGCGCCGACCGGGTGCTCCAGGGGCTGCGGCGGATCGGCGTGGACACGAGCGGCGGCATCGCCGCTGACGACGTGGAGCTGACCATCTCGACCGCGGCCGACCGGGCCGCCCGCCGGGCGCCCGGCAGCGGCGCCGACGCGGTGGTCTGGGACGAGATCGCGGCGAAGACCGGCGAGCAGACCGAACTGTCCGGCACCTACCTCGCGCTGATCACCATCGCCACCATGATCGCCGGTATCGGTGTGCTGCTGGACCAGCCGATCCTCATCGTCGGGGCGATGGTGGTCGGTCCGGAGTTCGGTCCCCTCGCCGCACTCTGCGTCGCGCTGCTGCGCCGCCGGCTCCGAGTGATCGTCCGGTCGGTGCAGGCCCTCACAGTCGGCTTCCTGGCGGCCATGGTCGCGACCGCGCTGAGCACCTGGGCATTGAACGCCGCCGGTCTGGTCAGTCGGGAGATGCTGCTCGCGGACCGCCCGCTCACCGACTTCATCTGGCGGCCGGACGCGCTGTCCTGGGTGGTCGGCCTGCTCGCCGGTGTGGCCGGCATGCTCTCGCTGACGTCGAAGAAGTCGGGCAGCCTGGTCGGGGTGCTGATCTCGGTGACCACGGTGCCGGCCGCTGCGAACGTGGCGGTCGCCAGCGCCTACGGGGTGTGGGACGAGGCGGCCGGGTCGGCACTCCAGCTGGTGATCAACCTGTGCGCGATCGTCCTGGCCGGGCTGCTCACCCTCGTGGTGCAGCAGCTGTGGTGGTGGGGCCTGGCCCGTCGGTCCCGTCGTTCAGCAGCCGGCTGAGGAGGGTTCGCAACGGGATCGACTCGCCGTCGCGACCACCAGCCCCGACGATCAGCGGTGCCGGGCTGGGCTCCGGGTTGACGCCGAACAGCCGGGCCCGCAGGCCGCCCGGCACGGTCAGCAGGTGGAACCGGCCGGCCACGTCCACCGCCCGGGTCCCGGCCCGGTCGACGTACCAGCCGGTCAGCCGGGTCCGGTACCGCCCGCGCCCGTCGTAGCCCCGGGCGACCAGCCGGGTGGTGGGCAGCCCTCGCCGCGTCGCCTCGGCCACGAACCAGGCCACCAGCTCCGCCGCCTCGGCCTGCTCGGCGGCCCGCCGCCGCGCGTCCGCGTCGGCGTGCGCCCGCACCGCCTGCCGCTGGCGCTCGCGCCACTCCCGGCCGTCCCGCTCACTCACGACGCCGACGGTACGCCCGCGAGTGCGGCACGGCTCAGTCGAGTACGGCCCGCAGCGTGTGCCTCGCGATGTCGGCCATCACCGGGTTGGTCTCGACGTAGTACGGCAGCGCGTTGATCGCCTGCTCCAGGGCCCAGCCGCGCCCACGATCCCAGGTGGCGTCGTCCACGCCGAGCGCCCGCCGGTACGTCTCCCGCGATCCGGCGTCGAGCAGGTTCCACGCCGGCATCAGGTCCACCGCCGGATCACCCACGCCGACCGTGCCGAGGTCGATGACCGCGGCCAGCCGGCCGTCGCGGACCAGCAGGTTGCCGGGCATCAGGTCGGCGTGGATCCACATGTCACCGTCGTCGTGCCGGGGAGCCTCCCGGCACCGGTCCCACACGCCGGCGAGCCGGGCGGTGTCGGTGAGCTGACCGCTGTCGGCGAGGGCCGACCGCACGCCGGCGTCCTCGGCGGCCAGCGGCCCGCCCCGGCCGAACCCGGGCCACGCCCGACCGCCGGTGTCGATGCCGCGCAGAGCGGCGACGACGCCAGCCAGGTCGCGGGCGAAGACGTCCGGATCGTCAATCCGGTCGGGCCGGGCCGGCTCGCCGGGAATCCAGCGGTACGCCGTCCACGGCCCGGGATATCCCGCGCCCGCCTCGCCGAGGCCGAGCGGTTCGGGCACCGCGATCGGCAGGTGCGCGGCGAGCAGCCGGGTGCTCCTGCTCCCGCCGCAGCTCGGTGCGCGGCTCTGGGTCGGCGGTGGGTCGCAGCGGGAACCGTAGGACGATCTCCGGGCCGAGTCGGAAGAGGGCGTTCACCGTGCCGGACGACGGAAGCGGGCGGACCGGGAGGGCCCGCCACTCGGGAAACTGTTCGGCCACCAGCGCGGCGACCACATCCGCGGTGACGTCAACCTGGTCGGTGTGCATCCTCACTGCGAGATCATCACCCCGGACCCCACCGCCACGCGATCCGATTTCCCGCGCTCCCGCCCGGCGCCCCGACGCTCCCGCCCCAAACGCTCGCGCCCCCGCGCCTCCGCCCCCGGGGCTGGCCTCTTCCAGGCGATCGCGCTTGTGGCGGCCCTACCCTCAGCCGCCTGACCCCAGACGGCGGCCTAACCCCTCAAGTCCATGCGGCCTCATCTCCATGCGGCCTCTCCTCCATGTGGCCCCTCCACGCGGGCTCCTCTACGCGGGGCTCCTCTACGCGGGCTCCTCTACGCGGGCTCCTCCATGAGTGCTCACCCTCGGCCAGCCTCACCTCCACGCGGCCCACCCCCCACGTGACCTCGTCTCCGCGGCCGCCCACGCCCCGAAGTCCCTGTCAACCCGCCCCAGATCTGGAGCGCGCTGCAAGGGACCGCAGATCTTGGACAGTTTCCGTTCCCACCTGACGGAAACTGTCCAAGATCTGCACGGGGAAGGCCGTCGGCAGGGGTTGGTGATCTGGGCAAGGGTTGCTCCGACGGCGTGGGGATTGCTCCGGTGACCCCGCGGAAGCCTCGCCGACCGTTGCTCAGCCCCGGCTGGGGGCGAGCCGATGACCTACGGGTGCGTCGCCGGCGGCTGCTAGATCGGGTGGGGTCTGTGCCGATGACCCTGCGAGTGCGTTGCCGGCTGTTACTCAGTCCTGGTGGGGTCCGCTCCGACGACCTGCTAGTGCGTCGCCGGCCGTTGCTCCCCGGTGGGCATGCCCCAGAAGTGGGGCAGCTCGACAGCGTCCGGGTTAGGGAATGGATGGGTCGGTCACTGAGGCGGGCAGGGCGCCGGCCGCCCGGGATGGCCGCCGATCTGGCGGGCATCCCGGACGGTGTGGGCGCGTCGCGGCGCGCGGTCGGTCAGGCCAGGCCGGCGCGGCGCAGGGCCTCCGCCATCGCGTCGTTGGCCGGTGCCGCCGCGCCGTTACCCCGGCCCTGTCGCTGCTGCCCGCCGCGTTCGCTCTGCCCGCCACCCGCACCCTGACCGCCGCGTCCGCCCTGACCGCCGCGCTGGTCGGGGCCGCCGCGTCCGCTCTGTGAACCGCGCTGAGCCGGCCCGCCGCGTCCGTCCTGGCTGGCCCGGCCGCTGCGGGCACCCTGCTTGTCGCGGGTGCCGTCGGGTGCCGCGCCCGGCTCGTCCTCCAGGCGCAGGGTGAGCGAGATCCGCTTGCGGGGTACGTCCACGTCGAGCACCCGGACCTTGACCACGTCGCCGGACTTGACCACCTCGCGGGGGTCCTTCACGAAGGTTCGGGACATCGCCGAGACGTGCACCAGACCGTCCTGGTGCACCCCGACGTCCACGAACGCGCCGAACGCGGCCACGTTGGTGACCACGCCCTCCAGCACCATGCCCGGCGTAAGGTCACCGATCTTCTCCACACCCTCGACGAAGGTGGCGGTGCGGAACTCCGGCCGAGGGTCGCGGCCCGGCTTCTCCAGCTCGGCGAGGATGTCGGTGACGGTGGGCAGGCCGAACCGGTCGTCGACGAAGTCCGTCGCGCGCAGCCCGCGCAGGATCCCGCTCTTACCGATCACCGAGCGCAGGTCCTGGCCGGTTCTGGAGAGGATCCTCCGCACCACCGGGTACGCCTCGGGGTGCACGCTGGACGAGTCCAGCGGATCGTCACCGTCGGGGATGCGCAGGAAGCCGGCGCACTGCTCGAACGCCTTGGGCCCGAGCCGGGCCACCTTCTTCAGCTCGGTACGCGACCGGAACGGCCCGTTGGCGTCGCGGTGCAGCACGATGTTCTCGGCCAGCCCGGCGCCGATCCCGGAGACCCGGGTCAGCAGCGGCGCGGAGGCGGTGTTGACGTCCACCCCGACCGCGTTGACGCAGTCCTCCACCACCGCGTCCAGCGACCGGGACAGCTTCACCTCGGACAGGTCGTGCTGGTACTGCCCCACCCCGATCGACCGCGGATCGATCTTGACCAGCTCGGCGAGCGGGTCCTGGAGCCGGCGGGCGATGGACACCGCGCCGCGCAGCGAGACGTCCATCCCGGGCAGCTCCTGGGAGGCGTACGCGGAGGCCGAGTAGACCGACGCGCCGGCCTCGGAGACCACCACCTTCGTCAGGTTGAGCTGCGGGTGCCTCTTGATCAGGTCACCGGCCAGCTTGTCGGTCTCCCGGGAGGCGGTGCCGTTGCCGATCGCCACCAGCTCGACGCCGTGCGCGCCGGCCAGCCGGGCCAGCGTCTCGATCGACGCGTCCCACTGCCGGCGCGGCTCGTGCGGATAGATGGTGTCGGTGGCGACCACCTTGCCGGTGGCGTCCACCACGGCCACCTTGACCCCGGTACGCAGACCCGGGTCCAGCCCCATCGTGGGCCGGGTGCCGGCCGGCGCGGCGAGCAGCAGGTCCCGCAGGTTCATGGCGAAGACGCGTACCGCCTCCTCCTCGGCCGCCTGCCACAGCCGCATCCGCAGGTCCGCGCCGAGGTGAATGAGGATCCGGGTGCGCCATGCCCAGCGAACCGTGTCGGCCAGCCAACGGTCGGCCGGGCGGCCCACGTCGGACACGCCGAACCGGCCGGCGATCACCGCCTCGTACCGACTCGGGCCGGTCGGCGCGGCGTCCGCCGCGCCGGCCTCCTCCGGCTCCATGGTCAGGTCGAGCACGCCCTCCTTCTCGCCCCGGAACATGGCCAGGATCCGGTGCGAGGGCAGCTTCGGGTACGGCTCGGAGAAGTCGAAGTAGTCGGCGAACTTGGAACCGGCCGCTTCCTGACCCTCGCGTACCCGGGACACCAGCCGGCCCCGCGACCACATCTGCTCGCGCAGCGTGCCGATCAGGTCCGCGTCCTCGGCGAAGGTCTCGATCAGGATCGCCCGGGCGCCCTCCAGCGCGGCGGCGGCGTCGGCGACGCCCTTCTCCGGGTCGACGAACCCGGCGGCGGTGGCCCGCGGGTCCTGGGCGGGGTCGGCCAGCAGCGTCTCGGCCAGCGGCGCCAGCCCGGCCTCGCGGGCGATCTGCGCCCGGGTCCGCCGCTTCGGCTTGTACGGCAGGTAGATGTCCTCCAGCCGGGACTTCGAGTCGGCGGCCATGATCTGTGCCTCCAGGGCCTCGTCCAGCTTGCCCTGGCCGCGGATCGACTCCAGGACGGCGGCCCGCCGCTCGTCCAGCTCGCGCAGGTAGCGCAGCCGCTCCTCCAGGGTGCGCAACTGGGTGTCGTCGAGCAGGCCGGTGGCCTCCTTGCGGTAGCGGGCGATGAACGGCACGGTGGCGCCGCCGTCGAGCAGCTCCACGGCCGCCCGCACCTGACGCTCGGCCACGCCGAGCTCGCCGGCGATCCGCTGATGAACAGACTGGGTCACGATCTCGATCCGCCTTCGGAAGTGGGTACCGCCTGCATTGTGCCGGGCGGTGCCGGGCGTTGTCGCCGCGCCCGGCCGGGGCGACCCGGCGGCGGCTACTCCGCGCCTGCGCTAGCGTGGCGATCATGGAAACAGCTGCGGAGCCGCGCGCCCGGCGGCTCTTCGGCGGCAGCGCCCGGGCCCTCGGCGACCTCACGGCCAACCCGTTCCGCGCCGACCGGGACCGGATCGTCGGCTCGCCGTTCTTCGCCCGCCTCGGAGGCGTCACCCAGGTGATCAGCCCGGTCGGCTCCGGCCTGCTGGTGCACAACCGGCTCACCCACAGCCTGAAGGTCGCCCAGGTGGCCCGGGCGATCGCCGAGCGGCTGACGGCCGATGATCGGTGGCGTGACCTGCTGGACAAGCTCGGCGGCTGCGATCCCGACGTGGTGGAGGCCGCGGCGCTGGCCCACGACCTGGGCCACCCGCCGTTCGGGCACCTGGGGGAGCGGGTGCTGGACCGGCTGGCCCGGCAGCGCCTCGGCCTCAGCGACGGCTTCGAGGGCAACGCCCAGTCGTACCGGATCGTCACCAGCACCGAGATCCGGGGCGCGGCTACCACCGGGCTGGACCTGACCGCCGCGGTCCGCGCGGCGATGCTGAAGTACCCCTGGACCCGGCTGGACCACCCCGACCCGCACCCCCGCCTGCTGGACCCGCGGCCGCGGGGGGCCACCCCGCCGCCGGACGACCCGGAGAGCGGTTCATCGAAGTTCGGCGCCTACCGGACCGAGCTCGACGACCTGCGCCAGGCCCGGGAGCCGTTCGCCGGCCGCATCCCGGACTGGCAGCAGACCGTGGAGGCGTCCGTGATGGACACCGCCGACGACATCGCGTACGCCATCCATGACGTCGAGGACTTCTACCGGGTCGGGGTGCTCCAGCAGGGCGCGGTCTCCGCTGAGCTGATGGCCTGGCAGCGGGAGAGCGGGCACTTCCGGGCGATCACCGACGCGGCGCTGACCACCGCGGCCCGGCGGCCCGGTGCGGCGATCGAGCGGCTGCGCCGGCAACTGCACCGCAAGGACGCCTGGATCGCCGACGACGACGCGTTTGCCGCCGCCGTCGAGCACGTCCGGGAGGAGTTGGTCGACGGGCTGCTGGCGATGCCGTTCGACGGCTCGATCGAGGCCGAGCAGTACGTGGCCCGGTTCTCCGCCCGCTGGTCCACCCGCTTCGTCGAGGCGATCACGGTGACCGACCAGCCGTCGGTGCGCTCCGGGTACGTGCTGCTCGGCTGCGCCCAGTGGCACGAGGTGCAGGTGCTCAAGTTCGTCCACCACCGGTTCGTGCTGGCCCGCCCCGACCTCGCGCTGCACCAGCGCGGCCAGGCCAGCCTGCTGGGCACCCTGGTCGAGGCGCTCTGGGAGTGGCTGCTCGACCCGGAGGAGGAGTCCCGGCTGCCCCGGCGGCTGCACGACCTGGTCGAGCTGGCCGAGGCGGAGCTGCACCCGCGCACTCTGGACCGGATCGGGCGTGCCCGGGGGCGGGCCATCGTGGACTTCGTCGCGCAGCTCACCGACGGCCAGGCGGTGGCCATGCTGGACGCGCTCTCCGGCCGCTCCGGCGCGCTCTGGACCGACGCCTTCGTGCTCTAGGCGACGGCCTGCCACCAGCCGTCGACGGCGGGTGGGTCGTCGACCACCACGCGCTCGCCGGGGCGGGGGACGGCCAGCCGGACGTCGCGGGCCTTCGCCTCGGCCCAGAGCCGGTTCACCGGCTCGGACCAGTCGTGCAGGGCCAGGTTGAACGTCGCCCAGTGCACCGGGATGAACAGCCCGCCGCGCAGGTCGAGGTGAGCGTCGACCGCCTCCTCCGGGAACATGTGGATGCTCGGCCAGGCCCGGTCGTACGCGCCAATCTGCATTAGCGTCACGTCGAACGGCCCGTGTTCCGCGCCGATCGCCGCGTACCCGTCGAAGTAGCCGGAGTCGCCGGTGTAGAAGACCTTGCGGGCCGTTCCCTCGATCACCCAGGAACTCCAGAGCGTGCCATCACGGCGCAGCCCCCGACCGGAGAAGTGCTGGGCCGGAGTGGCGATGACCGTCAGCCCGCCGATCTGGTGACTCTCCGACCAGTCCAGCTCGATGATCCGTTCCGCCGGTACGCCCCACCGGTCCAGGTGCGCCCCCACCCCGAGCGGCACCAGGAACGGCGCGGACTGCCGGGCGACCAACTCCTGGACGGTGGCCATGTCGAGGTGGTCGTAGTGGTCGTGGGAGATGAGGATCGCGTCGAGTCGGGGCAGCTCCTCGAGGCGTACCGGGGGTTCGTGCAACCGGCGGGGCCCGACCACGGCCGACGGTGAGCAGCGCTCGCTCCACACCGGGTCGATGAGCACCCGGTACCCCTCGATCTCCACCAGTGCGGAGGCGTGGCCGTACCAAATGATGCCAAGTTCCCGGTCGGTGTCGATGGTGGCCGGTTCCTTCGCCGGACGCAGCAGCGGCACGGCGGTGCTCGGGCGGCGCTTCTGCTTGCCGAAGATCAGCTCGCGGAGCAGGTTGCGGCCCGGGTCGGCGACCATCGTGCGGGTGCCGGCCTGGTTGTGGAACGTGCCGTCGCGAAACTGGGGCGAGCGGCCCGCTCGTTCGGCCCGGGCGCCGGCGAGCCGGCCGCCCAGTGCCGCCGGCACGTCCCGGGCCACCCAGGCCAGGCCGGCCAGCGCTGCCAGCCCTGCCGCGCCGCCCATCCGTCGCCCGAGCGACCGTTCGACGTCCGTGCGTTCCGCTGGTGCCATCGCCGTCCCTCCGCCGTGTCCCGTACTACACGGTAGTCACCCGGACCGGCTCGCGCCTCGGCGGTCGCCGCACCGGGCCGGCCGCCGCCACGGCGGCCGGCCCGGGCGCGTGCTCAGCCGCCGTTGCTGGGCCGCCGGGCCGTGGCCCGGTACGCCGTGCCGGCACCGGCGAGCCGGTCCACCGCGGCCAGGAACCGGGGGCCCATGGCGGCCCGGGCCTGGACGGCCGGGTGGGTGGCGCCGAAGTCGTCCGGGTCGGCCTGCCCGTCGGCGAAGAGCGCGTACGTGAGCACCGCGGCGCCGGACCGGTCGAAGATGATCCCGGCCTCGTGCCGCGCGTCGGCGAACCAGCCCGCCTTGGTGGCGATCCGGGCCCGCTCGTCGGAGGACATGGTGCGCCGGATCCCGTCGGTGAACGCCACCGGGGCGCGCAGCAGCCCGAGCAGGAACGCCGTCGAGGCGGGGGAGAGCAGGGTGCCGGCGACCAGGGCGCGCAGCAGGTCGTGCGTCTCGCGGGGGGTGCTGGTGCCGAGGAAGAACCGGTTCGGGTTGGCCACCGGCTCGACCTGCGTGTTCGGGAAGCCCTTGGCGACCAGGATGGCGTTCAGCTCGGCGGCCGGGCAGACCGACCCGCACAACCGCACCGCCGTGTCGTCGGACACGGTCAGCAGCGTGGCCAGCACGTGCCCGAGGGTCACGCTGCTCGGGTACGCGCCGTCCAGGCTGAAGATGCCGTCGCCGCCCGGTACGACGATTGCCGCGGTCACCTCGACCCGCTGGTCCAGGGTGAGCAGGCCCCGGTCGACCTTGTCCAGCACCGCCGTGGCGACCGCGATCTTGTTGACGCTGTACGCCTCGATCCGCCGGTCCGCCTCGGCCGCCACCGCGACCACGGGCGCGCCGGCCGGGTCGGCCACGCTGACGTACGCCTGCCAGTTGCCGCCGGCCTGGGTGCTGCTCCGGGCGTAGCTGGCGGCGACCCGGCGGGCGGCCTGGGCCGGCGTGGTCGGGCTCGGTTCGGTCGTCCCGGCGGCGCTCGCCGGGCCGGCGGCGGCGAGCACCGTACCGGCGGTGGCCACCGTGCCCAGCCCGAGCGCGGTCCTGCGGTTCAGTCGGATGGTCAATCGTCTCCCCCATCGTGGTGCGCCGGAGCGCGTGCCGGACCACCACCCTAGGGGAGTTGATCGATACAAGGTGCCCCCCGACCGCTCACCCGAGCCACCGGCGCAGCGCGGCGCCAGCCGGCCCGGGGACGCTGCGGGCGAGCTGCCGCAGGTCAGGCAGGTGACCGCCGCGCACCGCCTCGCCGGCCGGGTTCGGGGCGAAGACCGTGCCGTCGTGCGCGGCGACCGGCCGCCCGCTCAGGCCGGCCAACCGCATCAACGGTCCGACCAGGACGTCGTACACCCCCGGCAGCACGGTGAAGCCGGTTCGCAGCACCACGTTCAGCCGGCCCACGGACACCTCCCGGCGGGGCCGGTCCACGCAGTCCACGATGGCCCGCGCCACCCGTTGTGGGCTGGTGACCGGCGGCGGAGGTCGGCCGAACCGGCCCAGGTAGTTCGCCGCCTGCTGGTACACCGGCGTGTCCACGCTGCCCGGGTTGATCAGGCACAGCCGGATCTGCGGGCTGTCGCGCAGCTCCTGCTGCAGCGTCCGGACCAGCCCCTGCAACCCCCACTTGCTGGCCACGTACGCGCTCATGTACGGCGCGGTGATGTGCGCGAGCACCGAGCCGGTGAGGATCAGGGTGCCGGCTCCGGTGGCCCGGAAATGCCGCAAGGCCACCCGCGCCGAGCCGGCCGCGGCCAGCAGATCGGTTCGCACCACCTGGTCGAAGACCCGCTCCGGCAGCTCGTCGAAGCGCCCATAGGCCATGACGGCGGCCGTGTGCACCCAGACGGCGGTGCGGCCGAACCGGTCGATCGCGGCGCCCGCGAGCGCGTCCAACGCGCCCGGCTCGGTGACGTCGGTGGGCACGGTCAGCACCTCTACGTCGGCGCACTCCTCGCGTACCTCGGCGAGGGTCTGTGTGGCGCGGGCGGCGAGGACGAGGCGGTCTTCGCGCTCGGCGAACGCCCGGGCCGTCGCCCGGCCGATCCCGCTGGTCGCGCCGGCGATCACCACGACCCGGCTCACGGAGCGAGCACGACCTTGATGCAGCCGTCCTCCTTCTTCTGGAACATCTCGTACGCGTGCGGCGCCCTGGCCAGCGGCACCCGGTGGGTCCGCAGGTCCTCCACGTCCAGCGGATCGTCGTCACCGGCGAGCAGCGGCAGGATCTCGTCGGTCCACCGGCGCACGTGGCACTGCCCCATCCGCAGCTGGATGCCCCGGTCGAACATCTCCATCAGCGGCATCGGGTCCGCCTCGCCGCCGTAGACGCCGGAAAGCGAGACGGTGCCGCCGCGGCGGACCCCCTTGATCGCGGCGTGCAGGACCGAGAGTCGGTCCATGCCGACGCGGTCGGTCATCGTCTGGGCCACCTTGTCCGGCAGCAGTCCGACCGCGGCGTGGGCCAGCTTGCCGACCGGTGAGCCGTGCGCCTCCATGCCGACGGCGTCGATCACCGCGTCCGGGCCGCGTCCGTCGACCAGGTCGATCAGCGCACCCGGCACGTCGTCGAGTTCCCGGACGTCGAGCACCTCGATGCCGTGCCGGCGGGCCAGCTCCAGCCGCTCGGGCACCAGGTCCAGCCCGATCACCCGGCCGGCGCCGAGGTGGCGGTCGATCCGGGCGCAGAACTGGCCGACCGGGCCCAGCCCGAACACGGCCAGGGTGCCGCCGGGCGGGGTGTCCGCGTACTTCACCGCCTGCCAGGCGGTGGGCAGGATGTCGGAGAGGTAGAGGTAGCGCTCGTCGGCGCCGGTCTGCGGGACGGTGATCGGTCCGAAGTGAGCCTGCGGGACGCGCAGGTACTCGGCCTGCCCGCCGGGGACCGAGCCGTAGAGCGAGGTGTAGCCGAACAGCGCCGCGCCCTTGCCCTCGCTGCCGACCTGGGTGGTCTCGCACTGGGCGTACAGCTGGCGCTGGCACATCCAGCAACTGCCGCAGGAGATGTTGAACGGCACCACCACCCGGTCGCCGGGCTTGAGCCGGGTCACGTCCGGCCCGACCTCCTCGACGATGCCCATCGGCTCGTGGCCGAGGATGTCGCCGGGCTTCAGGTACGGCCCCAGTACCTCGTACAGGTGCAGGTCCGAGCCGCAGATCGCGGTCGAGGTGACCTTGATGATCGCGTCGGTCGGCTCCTCGATCCGGGGGTCCGGGACGTCCTCGACCCGTACGTCCCGCTTGCCGTGCCAGGTGAGTGCCTTCATGCCGCTGGTCCCCTCTCCGGTGCCGTCCCTCGGACTGCTACCCGCGCGCCGGCACTTGAACCGGTCCCGGGCGGCTACCTCGGGCGTGGCTGGGGGGATCGTCCGGTCCGGTCGGCTCGGTTCCGGTTCGGTCGGCTCGGTTCCGGTTCGTCGGTGGTTGCGGTGGGGCTGGGGGCGACCGTCCCCGGCTCCGGGCGGTCAGGCTTGATCCCTGCGCCGGGGACGCTCGCCCCCAGCCCCGAGCCGGTCCGGGTCCGTCCGGGTCTGCCGGACCGCCCGCCCGTGCGCCGGTCGCCCGCCTGCGGATTTTCGTGTGCCGTGGTCGCCTCTGGGTGGCCTTGTCGAGGCGTCTAGTGATCAACTCGGTTTGCGTGGTGTCGGGGTGTGCCGGGCGCGGGGATATGCCGAATTTCCAGGGACCGGAGCTGATCTCTGGCCCCGGAGGGCCGGCCTCAGCATCCGCGGTCTAAGTCGGCCGGGTTCCTCGTCGCCGGCGCTGGAACAACTGACCCATCTCAGCGCCAAGTGCAGTGGGAACGAGCCGCTGGCCGGCACCCGCGCGGGGTGCCGGCCAGCGGCTTATGTGCGTACTCGGGAAGAACCCGGACCGGGGCGCGGGACGGTGACCAGGTCAGGGCTGGGGGCGACCGTCCCCGGCGGAGGGATCAAGCCTGACCGCCCGGAGTCGGGGACGGTCGCCCCCAGCCCGAAGCTCGACCACGGAAAGCCCGACCAGGCTCAAGAGCCCGGGGTGTTGTCGCCCCGCTTCGAGGTGGCCATGAGGTAGTCGCGGTTGAGCCGGCCGATGGTGTTCAGCGGAATGCCCTTCGGGCAGGCCGGGGTGCACTCACCGGCGTTGGTGCAGCCGCCGAACCCGGCCTCGTCGTGCGCGTCGACCATGCCGATCACCCGGGTGTACCGCTCCGGCTGGCCCTGCGGCAGCAGCGAGAGCTGGGTGAGCTTGGCGGCGGTGAAGAGCATGCCGGAGCCGTTCGGGCAGGCGGCGACACACGCGCCGCAGCCGATGCAGGCCGCCGACTCGAAGGCGGCGTCCGCGTTGGCCTTGGCCACCGGGGTGGAGTGCGCCTCGGGCGCGCTGCCGGTCGGCGCGGTGATGTAGCCACCGGCGGCGATGATCTTGTCGAAGGCGCCCCGGTTGACCACCAGGTCCTTGATCACCGGGAAGGCACTGGCCCGCCACGGCTCGATGTCGATCGTCTCGCCATCGGTGAACTGCCGCATGTGCAGCTGGCACGCGGTGGTGCCGCGCTGCGGCCCGTGCGCGTCACCGTTGATCATCAGGCCGCACATGCCGCAGATGCCCTCGCGGCAGTCGTGGTCGAACGCCACCGGGTCCTCGCCGGCCAGGATCAGCCGCTCGTTGAGCACGTCGAGCATCTCGAGGAACGACATGTCCGGGGACACGTCGTCGACCTGGTAGGTCACCATCCGACCCTTGTCCTCAGGGCCCTTCTGGCGCCAGATGCGCAGGGTCAGGTTCACTTGTAGCTCCGCTGCGTTGGGTGGACGTATTCGAACTTCAGGTCTTCCTTGTGCAGCACCGACGGCTCACCGGTGGCGGTGAACTCCCAGGCCGCCACGTACGCGAACCGGTCGTCGTCGCGCTGCGCCTCGCCGTCCGGGGTCTGGTGCTCGGCCCGGAAGTGGCCGCCGCAGGACTCCTCGCGGTGCAGGGCGTCGATGCACATCAGCTCGGCCAGCTCGAAGAAGTCGGCCACCCGGCCGGCCTTCTCCAGCGACTGGTTGAGCTCCTCGCCGGTGCCGGACACCCGGACCCGCTGCCAGAACTGGTCGCGCAGGGCGCGGATCTCGCCGATCGCCTTGAGCAGCCCGGCCTCGCTGCGCTCCATGCCGCAGTGCTCCCACATGATCTGACCCAGCTCCCGGTGGAACGAGTCCACCGTCCGGTCGCCGTTGACCGCCAGCAGCCGCTGGATCCGGTCCTCGACGTCGGCGCGCGCCTCGACCGCCGCCGGGTGGCTGGCGTCGACCTTCTCCAGCGGACCCGAGGCCAGGTAGTTGGCGATCGTGGTCGGCAGCACGAAGTAGCCGTCGGCCAGGCCCTGCATCAGCGCCGAGGCGCCGAGCCGGTTCGCGCCATGGTCGGAGAAGTTCGCCTCGCCGATCACGAACAGGCCGGGGATGCTCGACTGGAGGTCGTAGTCGACCCAGAGACCACCCATCGTGTAGTGCACGGCGGGGTAGATCCGCATCGGCACCTCGTACGGGTCCTCGCCGGTGATCCGCTCGTACATCTCGAAGAGGTTGCCGTACTTGGCCTCGATGGCCTTGCGGCCCAGCCGGCCGATCGCGTCGGCGAAGTCGAGGTAGACGCCGAGCTTGGTCGGCCCGACGCCCCGTCCCTCGTCGCAGACGTTCTTCGCGGCGCGGGAGGCGATGTCGCGGGGGACCAGGTTGCCGAACGAGGGGTAGATCCGCTCCAGGTAGTAGTCCCGCTCGTCCTCCGGGATGTCCCGGGGGTTGCGGTCGTCGCCCTTGGTCTTCGGCACCCAGACCCGGCCGTCGTTGCGCAGCGACTCGCTCATCAGGGTCAGCTTCGACTGGTGGTCGCCGGAGACGGGGATGCAGGTCGGGTGGATCTGCGTGTAGCAGGGGTTCGCGAAGTAGGCGCCCTTGCGGTGTGCCCGCCAGGTGGCGGTGACGTTGCAGCCCTTGGCGTTGGTGGAGAGGTAGAAGACGTTGCCGTAGCCACCCGAGGCGAGCACGACGGCGTCGGCCATCTCGGTGCTGATCTCGCCGGTGACTAGGTCCCGGACCACGATGCCCCGGGCCTTGCCGTCCACGATGACCAGCTCCAGCATCTCGTGCCGGGCGTTCATCTCCACGTTGCCGAGGCCGATCTGCCGCTCCAGCGCCTGGTACGCGCCGAGCAGCAGCTGCTGGCCCGTCTGCCCCCGGGCGTAGAAGGTGCGCTGTACCTGGGCGCCGCCGAAGGAGCGGGTGTCCAGCAGGCCGCCGTACTCGCGGGCGAACGGCACGCCCTGGGCGACGCACTGGTCGATGATGTTGACCGAGACCTCGGCCAGCCGGTGCACGTTCGACTCCCGGGAGCGGAAGTCGCCGCCCTTGACGGTGTCGTAGAACAGCCGGTGCACCGAGTCGCCGTCGTTGCGGTAGTTCTTCGCGGCGTTGATGCCGCCCTGCGCCGCGATCGAGTGCGCCCGGCGCGGGCTGTCCTGGTAGCAGTAGGACTTGACGTGGTAGCCCTGCTCGGCGAGGGTCGCCGCGGCCGAGCCCCCGGCCAGGCCGGTGCCGACCACGATCACCGTCATCTTGCGGCGGTTGGCGGGGTTGACCAGCTTGGCCTCGAAGCGCCGGGTGTCCCAGCGCTTCTCGATCGGGCCGGTGGGAGCCTTGGTGTCGGCGATCGGGTCGCCCTCGGTGAAGAGTTCCATGTCAGGACACCAATCCGGTGAGAACGGCGAACGGGACCACCAGGTATCCGGCGCACAGCAGCACGGCGAAGACCAGCGCGGCGTTGCGCGCCCGGCGCTCGCCCCGCGGCGTCTGCTGGCCGAGGCTGCGGAACGCGCTGAAGGCGCCGTGCCGCAGGTGGAAGCCCACCGCGACGATGGCGAGGGTGTAGAAGAGCGTGACGTACCAGCGCTCCGGCGCGAAGTCGGCGACGACGTTGCCGTACGGCTTGCTGGCGTCACCGACCGGGTTCAGCGTGCCGGTGGTCAGGTCCAGGAGGTGGTAGATGACGAAGAGCAGGATGATCACCCCGCCCCAGCGCATGGTGCGGGCGGCGTAGCTGCCGTTGACCTTCTTGCGGTGGGCGTACTTCACCGGGCGGGCCGCGCGGGCTCGCCGGGCCAGCACGGTCGCGGCCACGATGTGGGCGACGACCGCCACCACCAGCCCGGTGCGCAGGATCCACAGGAACCACACGCCGGGCAGCAGCGGCTTGCCGATGTCGCGCAGCCAGTGCGCGTAGTGGTCGAACGAGGTCTCCCCCGTGAACACCTTCAGGTTCCCGAGCATGTGCGCGATCAGGAACAGCGCCAGCAGGATGCCCGTCACCGCCATGACGGCCTTGAGGCCGACGTTGGAGCGGATGGGCGACCGAGTTTTCGTCATTACCACGCAACCGACGCTAGGAGCACTTCGATCAGTCGTCCAATGCATCAAACTCGTAGTGTCGATAGCCATAAGCTATGTAGATGCAACTCCATCAGCTCCGCTACTTCGTCGCGGTGGCCGAAGTACGACATTTCACCCAAGCCGCCGACCTCGTAGGCATCACTCAGCCTTCTCTCAGTAAGCAAATTCACGCTCTGGAGACCGACCTCGGGGCGCCCCTGTTCGAACGGGTACGGGGCAACATCGCCCTCACCGCGGCGGGCGAGGTGCTGCTGCCGTTGGCCACCCGGATCCTCGCCGACGTGGAGACCGCGACCCGGGAGGTCCAGGAACTGGTCGGGCTGCGCCGGGGCCGGGTCCGGCTCGGCGCCACCCCCAGCCTCGCCACGTCGCTCGCACCGCCGGTGCTGCGCCGGTTCCGCGACGCGCACCCCACCGTCGACCTCAAGGTCCAGGAGGGTGGGTCCCAGGACCTCGTGCGCGACCTGCTCCGCGGCGACCTCGACCTGGCGCTGATCATCATGCCGGCCCAGGGCGCGGACCCGGGGCTGCGCGTCGACCCGATCCTGCAGGAGAGCCTGGTGGTGGCCTCGGTGGGGGAGGTGCCGACCGCCTCGGCGAACGGGGAACTGCGCATCACCGACCTGCGCGACCAGCCGATGGTGATGTTCCGGGAGGGCTACGACCTGCGCGACGCCACCATTGAGGCATGCCGCGCGGCGGGCTTCGAGCCGACCTTCGCGGTGGACGGCGGTGAGATGGACGCGGTCCTCAGCTTCGTCGAGGCAGGGCTTGGCATCGCGCTGGTGCCCGGCATCGTGCTGGCTCGCCGGCCGGGAGTGCGGATCACCCCCCTGGCGCCGCCCGGGGTCCGGCGGACCATCGCGGTGGCCCGCCGGCGGGACGTCGTGCCGACCCACGCCGGTCGGGAGCTCCGGCGGATCCTGCTCGACTACGTACAGACCGCGATCGACCGCGACGACCTCCCGCCGGGCGTGGACCCCCGCTGATCGTCGTCAGCGGCCTTCGGCCTCGTCCATCGCCCGGTAGATCCGCTGCTCCGAGACGGGGTACGGAGTGCCCAGCGCCTGGGCGAAGACGTTCACCCGCAACTCCTCGATCATCCAGCGGATCTGCCGGACGGCGGTCTCCTGCCGGCGCGCCGGCGGCAGCGCGGCGAGCAGGTCGGCGTACTCCTTCTGCACCGCCGCGACCCGGTCCTGCTGCTGACGGTCCCGCTGCGGGTTGCTCGCCAGCCGGTCCAGCCGGCGCTCGATGGCGGTGAGGTAGCGCAGCAGGTCGGGCAGGCGCGCGTACCCCGTCTCGGTGATGAAACCGGCGTGCACCAGCCCGGCGAGCTGGTTGCGGATGTCGGCCAGCGCGGCCACCACGGCGAGGTTCCGGGTGGCGCCGAGCCGCTGCTCGACGGCGTACGCCGCGGCGAGCACCTTGCGGACCCGGTCCATCACCTCGACCACGGTGTCGACCAGGTCGGCGCGGACCTTCTCGCGGAGCGCCGCGAACCCCTCGGCGTCCCAGGCCGGCCCGCCGGCGGCACCGATCAGCCGGTCGATGGCCGCGCCCGCCGCGTCCTCGATCAGCTCCTGCACGCCGCCGTGCGGGTTGCGGCTCAGCGCCAGCTTCGCCTCGTTGCTCAGCCGGCCCTGCAGGAACCGCGCCGGGGACGGCACGGTGAGCCGCAGCAGCCGGCGGGTGCCGGCCCAGTGCGCCGCCTCCGCTTCGGCGGGGGAGTCGAAGACCTTCACCCCGACCGTGGCGCCCTCGTCGACCAGCGCCGGGTACGCGGTCACCGCGTAGCCGGCGCGGACCTGCTCGATGGTGCGCGGCAGCGTGCCGATGCTCCACTCGCGCAGCCCGGTACGGGCCACCTCCGGCGCGGCGGCCGCCACCACCTGGCGTACCTCCTGGCGGAGCTGGCGTTGCAGGGCCGGTAGGTCCTTGCCCTCGGCGACCGGCTTGTCGTCGTCGCCCAGCACCCGGAAGGTGACCCGCAGGTGGGCCGGGAGCTTGCCCGGTTCCCAGGCGTCGCGGGGCACGGTGACACCGGTCATCCGGCGCAGCTGCCGGGTGAGCGCGTCCAGCAGCGGCTCCTCGCCAGGAGTGATCGACGCCAGGGCGGCCCGCGCGAAGTCCGGCACCGGGACGAAGTTGCGGCGCAACGCCTTGGGCAGCGAGCGGATCAGCGCGATCACCAGCTCCTCGCGCAGCCCGGGCACCTGCCAGTCGAAGCTCTCCGCCGGCACCTGGTTGAGCAGCGGCAGCGGGATGTCCACGGTGACGCCGTCGGTCGGCGTGCCCGGCTCGAACCGGTACGTCAGCGGCAGGGTCACCCCGTCGGCCCGCCACTCGTCCGGGTAGTCGCCCTCGTCCACCCCGGGCCGGCCGTCGTTGACCAGCAGGTCGCGGGTGAAGGTGAGCAGGTCGGGCTGCTCCCGGCGGGTCTTCTTCCACCAAGCGTCGAAGTGCCGGCCGGAGACCACGTCGGCCGGGATCCGCTGGTCGTAGAAGCTGAAGATCGTCTCGTCGTCGACCAGGATGTCCCGCCGTCGGGCCCGGCTCTCCAGCTCCTCGATCTCACCCAGCAGCCGCTGGTTGTCGCCCCAGAACTGGTGGTGGGTCTGCCAGTCGCCCTCGACGAGGGCGTGCCGGATGAACAGCTCACGGCTCAGCGCCGGGTCGATCCGGCCGAAATTCACCTTGCGCGAGGTCACCAGCGGGACGCCGTACAGGGTGACCTTCTCGAAGGCCATGACCGCGGCCTGCTTCTTCTCCCAGTGCGGCTCGCTGTAGCTGCGCTTGACCAGGTGCTGCGCGAGCGGTTCGACCCACTCCGGCTCGACCCGGCCGGCGATCCGGCCCCACAGCCGGGACGTCTCCACCAGCTCGGCGGCCATCACCCAGCGCGGCGGCTTCTTGAACAGCGCCGAGCCGGGGAAGAGCGCGAACTTCGCCCCCCGGGCGCCCAGGTACTCATGCTTCTGGGCGTCCTTCAGGCCGATGTGCGACAGCAGGCCGGGCAGCAGCGACTGGTGCACCTTCGGGGTGTCGATCTCCTCCGGCAGGTCGGCGCCGCGACGGCTCTCACCCCGGCCGGCGTCCGCGCCGTTCGCCGTGTCGCGCGCCGGTCGCTTCCCGCGCCGGTCGCCGTCCTCCGGGGTACGCAGCACCTGGCGCAGTTGGCCGACGATGTCCTGCCACTCGCGGACCCGCAGGTAGTTCAGGTACTCCGCCTTGCACATCCGGCGGAACGCGCTGGACGACAGCGCCCGCTGCTGCTCCCGCAGGTAGCGCCAGAGGTTGAGGAAGGCGACGAAGTCCGACTCCTTGTCGGCGAACCGGGCGTGTGCCTGGTCGGCCTGGGCCTGCTTCTCCGCCGGCCGCTCCCGCGGGTCCTGAATGGAGAGCGCGGCGGCGATCACCAGCACCTCGGTGGCGCAACCGTTGCGCTCGCCCTCGACGACCATGCGGGCCAGTCGCGGGTCGACCGGCAGTTGGGCCAGCCGCCGGCCCAGCGCGGTGAGCCGCTTCGCCGGGTCGGCCTCGGCCGGGTCGAGCGCGCCCAGCTCGTGCAGCAGGTTGATCCCGTCGGTGATGTTGCGCCGGTCCGGCGGGTCGATGAACGGGAACGCGGCGAGGTCGCCGAGCCCGATCGCGGTCATCTGGAGGATGACCGACGCCAGGTTGGTGCGCAGGATCTCCGGGTCGGTGAACTCCGGCCGGGAGAGGAAGTCCTGCTCGTCGTAGAGGCGGATGCAGATGCCGTCCGAGGTCCGGCCGCAGCGCCCCTTGCGCTGGTTGGCCGACGCCTGGGAGATCGGCTCGATTGGCAGCCGCTGCACCTTGAGGCGGCTGGAGTAGCGGGAGATCCGGGCGGTGCCCGGGTCCACGACGTACTTGATGCCGGGCACGGTCAACGAGGTCTCCGCGACGTTGGTGGCAAGCACCACCCGACGTGCGGTGTGCGCGGCGAAGACCCGGTGCTGTTCGGCGGAGGAGAGCCGGGCGTACAGCGGCAGGATCTCGGTGCCGAGCAGCGAGCGCTTCTTCTGCACCAGCTTGCTCAGCGCGTCGGCGGTGTCCCGGATCTCCCGTTCCCCGCTGAGGAAGACCAGGATGTCACCGGGGCCCTCGGCGGCCAGCTCCTCGACGGCGTCGCCGATCGCCTGGATCTGGTCGCGGACGGTCTCCTCGTCGCCGTCGCCGTCCTCCTCACCCTCGGCGACCTCGACCAGCGGCCGGTAGCGCACCTCCACCGGATAGGTCCGCCCCGAGACCTCCACCACCGGCGCCGGTACGCCCTGCGGCTCGTCGGCGGTGGGTCGTCCGGCGAAGTGCCGGGCGAAGCGGTCAGTCTCGATGGTCGCCGAGGTGATGATCACCTTGAGGTCCGGTCGCCGGGGCAGCAGCTCCCGCAGGTACCCGAGGATGAAGTCGATGTTGAGGCTGCGCTCGTGCGCCTCGTCGATGATCAACGTGTCGTACTGGCGCAGCATCCGGTCGGTCTGCAACTCGGCCAGCAGGATGCCGTCGGTCATCAGCTTGACCAGGCTGCGCTCGCTGACCTGGTCGGTGAAGCGCACCTTGTAGCCGACCACGTCACCCAGTTCGGTGCCCAGCTCGTCGGCGATCCGGTCGGCGACCGTCCGGGCGGCCAGCCGCCGGGGCTGGGTGTGCCCGATCAGCCCGTGCACTCCGCGCCCCAGCTCCAGGCAGATCTTGGGTATCTGGGTGGTCTTGCCGGAGCCGGTCTCGCCAGCCACGATCACCACTTGGTGGTCGCGGATGGCGGCGGCGATGTCGTCCTTGCGCTCGCTGACTGGTAACCCCGCGGGGTACGTGATCACGGGTACGGCGGCCCGCCGGGCGGCGATCCGCTGCTCGGCGCGGGCCAGGTCGGTGGTGATCTCGGCCAGCGCCGCCTCCCGGCGCTGCGGGTCACGCAGCTTGCGGGCGCCGTCCAGCCGTCGCTGGAGCCGGCGTTGGTCGCGGAACATCAGGGGGGTGAGGCGGCGGTGCAGCTCGCGGACGGGATCGGTCGCGGCGGAGGCGGCTGGATTCTGCATGTCGTGCCCAAGGATAGGCAGCCCGGCCGCGTACCGCCCCCGGGTTACCGCGCCACCGCCGGTTGGACGCTCGCGCGGCGGTCTACAGTTGGCGGCCGACGTCGAGCGCGAGGGGCCGGAATGGAGCTGCGGGACACCGACCGGGCGCTGGTGCAGGCCGCCACGGCGGTCGCCAAGCTGCGCTGCCGCAGCCAGAACCACACCGTCGCGGCCGCCGCCCGGACCGCCGACGGGCGGGTCTTCACCGGGGTGAACGTCCACCACGTCACCGGCGGAACGTGCGCCGAGCTGATCGTCGTCGGCACCGCCGCGACGCAGGGCGTGACCGGGCTGGAGACGATCGTGACGGTGGCCGACCGGGGACGCGAGATCGTCGCGCCGTGCGACCGGTGCCGCCAGGTGCTGCGGGACCACTTCCCGGCGCTGCGAGTGATCATCGGCTCGGTGGAGGCCCTGCGGTTGCTCCCGATCGGTGAGCTGCCACCGGAGCACCACGTCGAGGATGGGCAGCAGAACACGACTTCGCCGGCCAGCGCGCCGGCTCCTCCGGCGGCCCGCAGCGCCGCAGCCGGCTGACCGGACCGGCCCCTGGCGCGTTCAGTCGCCGGCCGCCGCCTCCAGCATCGACCGGGGCACCGGCACGCTCTCGAACCGCACGTTGCCCTCCGGCACCAGCCAGCTCATGACCTGCACGGCCAGCCGCCCGGCCCGCACCGCCGGATCGTTGTGATACAGCTCGCGGGCGGTGTCCGGGTCCACCGAGAGCACGACGAAGCCGCGCAGCCGCTCGTCGTCGCCGGCCAGGAACGGACCGGCCGCGAGCACGAGGCCCTGCTCCACCAGACCCGCCTGATGGGCCAGGTGGGCGTTCTGCAACCGGTCGACCGCGTCCAGCGGCAGCTCCGGGGCGTCCGCCGGCCGGACCAGAAGCACGACCGTGTGCTGGTCGAATCGCATGCTCCCACCCTAGGCGCGCCGCCCCCTCGGCGCGGGCGTCCGTCCTGGTCCGCCCGGGATCGACGGGCGCCAGTTAGGCCACCCTCAGCACGTCGGCTAAGGTAAGGCGAACCTAAGCGCGAACGTGCAGGAGACCCGTGACCACCCTCGCGACCCGCCCGGCCCCGGCCCGCAGCCGGTCCGGCACCCGCACCGGCCGCCGGGTGGCCGTCACCGTCGCCGCCGCGCTGGTGCTGCTGCTCACCGTGCTGGCCAGCTTCGCGCTCGGCAGCCGGCAACTCGGCGTCGACCAGGTCTGGCACGCACTCGTCGCGCCGGACGGCGGCGACGCCAGCACCATCGTCCGCGAGCTGCGGGTGCCGCGCACCGCGCTCGGCCTCGCCGTCGGGCTCGCGCTCGCCGTGGCCGGCGTGCTGTTCCAGGCGCTCACCCGCAACCCACTCGCCGAGCCGCGCATCCTCGGCATCAGCGCCGGCGCGTCGTTCGGCGTGGTGCTGGCCATCTCCGTCTTCGGTATCGGCACGCTCGCCGGGTACGTCTGGTTCGGCATCGCCGGTGCGCTGCTCGCCGGGCTGCTGGTCTTCGCCATCGCCACCCGGGCCCGCGAGGGCGCCAGCCCGGTCACCCTCGCGCTGGTCGGCGCGGCGCTCGACGCCAGCCTCGCCTCTGGGGTGTACGCGCTGCTCAGCATCGACGCCCGCACCTTCGAGGAGTACCGGTTCTGGGTGGTCGGCGGGCTGGCCGGGCGGGACCTGTCGGTCACCGCTCAGGTGCTGCCCTTCGTCCTCGCCGGGCTGGTGCTGGCCGCCCTGGTGGCCCGGGGTCTGGACGCGTTGGCCCTCGGCGACGACGTGGCCCGCGGCCTCGGCAACCGGGTCGGCCTGGTCCGCCTCGGCGGTGGCCTCGCCGCGGTGCTGCTGACCGGGGCCGCGGTGGCGGCGGCCGGCCCGGTCGCCTTCGTCGGGTTGGCCGTGCCGCACCTGGCGCGCGCCCTGGTCGGCGCGGACCACCGCTGGACCCTCGCCGTCTCCGCCCTGCTCGGGCCGGCGCTGCTGCTCGGCGCCGACGTCGTCGGCCGGCTCGTCGCCCCGCCCGGCGAGATACCGGCCGGGATCGTCACCGCCCTGATCGGCGCGCCGCTGCTGGCCGTGCTGGTCCGCCGTGCCCGGGTGGTGACCGCGTGACCACCGTCGACCGCCGCCCCGACTCCACGACCCCGGCGTCTGACGCCGACGCGTCGCCCGGTACCGCCGGCGCACGGCTGCCCGGGCGGTCGCTGCTGCGGATCGGCCCGGTCAGCCTGCAGGTCCGCCGCCGCGCGGTGCTGGTGGCCGCCGCGCTGACCGTGCTGCTCCTGCTGGCCGTGGTGCTCAGCCTCTCCCTGGGCACCCCGTACGTCGCCCCGGCCGACGTGCTGCGCGCGCTCTCCGGGGCGGGCACCCCGTACGACCTGGTCGTCTTTGATCTTCGGCTGCCGCGGATCGTGCTGGCCGCGGTGGCCGGCGCGGCCTTCGGCGTGGCCGGGACATTGATCCAGAGCGTGGCCCGCAATCCGCTGGCGAGCCCGGACGTCATCGGCATCACCCAGGGCGCCGGGCTCGCCGCGACCGTCGCACTGACCAGCGGGGCCGCCGCGGTGCTGGTGGCCCCCACCGCGCTGGTGGGCGGGCTGCTCGCCGCGGTGCTGCTGTTCGCCCTCGGTGCTCGGCACGGGCTGGCCGCGCAGCGGTTCGTGCTCGCCGGGGTGGCGGTCGCCTTCGCCTTCCGGGCGCTGACCGAGGTGGTCATGCTCACCGCCGACCCGATCGACGGGCTGCGCGCGCAGATCTGGCTGATCGGCACCCTGGCCGGCAAGGGCTGGACCGAGGCCGCCTGGATCGCCGGCACGCTGCTGGTGCTGCTGCCGGTGCTGGCCTGGGCCGGTTGGGCGTTGAACAGCACCGCGCTGGACGACGACACCGCGCGTGGGGTCGGGCTGCGCCCGGTTGCCCGCCGCATCGGGCTCGCCGGCACCGGCGTACTCGTCGCCGCGATGGTCACCGCCCAGGTCGGCGCCGTCGACTTCGTGGCCCTGGTCGCGCCCCAGGTGGCCCGGCGGCTGGTGCGGGCCGAACGGCCGCCGCTGGTCTGCGCGGCACTGCTCGGCGCGCTGCTGCTGGTGCTGGCCGATCTGGCCGGGCGACGGCTGTTCGCACCCACCCAACTGCCGGCCGGCGTGCTGACCGCGGCGATCGGCGGGCCGTACCTGATCTTCCTGCTGCTGCGCGGACGGCGGCGGTCCTCGTGACGCCTCTAAGGAGTGGTGCGATGCTCTCCACCCGCGACCTGGTCGCTGGCTACGACGAGCGGACCGTGCTCGACGGGCTCGACCTGGACCTGCCGACCGACGCGTTCACCGTGATCGTCGGGCCGAACGCGTGCGGCAAGTCCACCCTGCTGCGGACCATGGCCCGGCTGCTCACCCCCCGCCGTGGCACGGTGCTGCTGGACGGCAGCGCCATCCGCGACCTGCCGACCCGGGAGGTGGCCCGCCGGCTCGGCGTGCTGCCGCAGAGCCCGCTGGTGCCCGAGGGCGTCACCGTGGCCGACCTGGTGGGGCGCGGCCGGCAGCCGTACCAGCGGTGGTGGCGGCAGTGGTCGCCGGAGGACGGCGCGGCGGTGGACCGGGCGATGGCCCTGGCCGACGTGGCCGGCCTGGCCGACCGGCCGGTCGACAGCCTCTCCGGCGGCCAGCGGCAACGGGTGTGGATCGCCATGACCCTCGCGCAGGACACCGACGCCCTGCTGCTGGACGAGCCGACCACCTTCCTCGACCTGGCCCATCAGGTGGAGGTGCTGGACCTGCTGCACCGGCTGCGCGTCGAGCGGGGCCGCACCGTGGTCGCCGTGCTGCACGACCTGAACCAGGCCGCCCGCTACGCCGACCACCTGGTCGCGATGCGCGCCGGCACGGTGGTGGCCGCGGGGCCGCCCCGGGAGATCCTCACCGCAGACCTGGTCCGTGACGTCTTCGGGCTGGCCTGCGTGGTCGTGCCCTGCCCGGTGACCGGTGCGCCCCTGGTGGTGCCCGCGCACACCGGCGGCACCACCGCCCGCCCGGTCACCCCCTCCGCCCAACCCGCCGACGACGGGAGCAACCCGCTCGCCGGCTCGTACCCTTCGAAAGGACTCTGATGCGTCGTCTCGTCGCCGCCCTCGCCGCGGCCGTCGCCCTCGGCGTCGGACTCACCGCCTGCGGTGAGAGCGACCCGGTCGCCGGCTCCACCACCGGGGAGACCCGGGAGATCACCCACGCCATGGGCACAACCAAGGTCCCGGCGGAGCCCAAGCGCGTCGTCGTGCTCGACACCGACAAGATCGACACGGCGCTCTCGCTGGGCGTCACGCCGGTCGGCGCCGCCACCGCCGGTGAGGCCAAGAGCTGGCCGACCTACTTCGGCGCGGACAAGCTCGCCAGCATCAAGGAGGTCGGGGTGCTCACCGAGCCCGACCTGGAGGCGATCAACGCGCTGAAGCCGGACCTCATCCTGGGCAGCAAGTTCCGCCAGGAGAAGTTCTACGACGAGCTGGCCGCCATCGCGCCGACGGTGTTCACCGACAAGGTCGGCATCACCTGGAAGGAGAACTTCCTCCTCGACGGCAAGGCGCTCGGCCACGAGCAGCAGGCCAAGGATCTGCTCGCCGCGTACGAGAAGCGCGCCAAGGACTTCGGAACCACGCTCGGCGACGCCGCCGCCCGCAAGGTGTCGATCGTGCGGTTCCTCCCCGGCAACATCCGGGTTTACGGCCCGGACTCGTTCTCCGGCATCGTCATCGGCGACACCGGCCTGGGCCGCCCCGAGCGGCAGCAGCTCGCCAACAAGGAGGACAAGCGTTTCGACCTGGTCAGCCCCGAGCGGATCAACGAGGTCGATGGTGACGTCATCTTCGTGACCGCGTACGGCGACAAGGCCGCCGCCGAGCAGGCCAAGATGACCGCCGGCACCCTCTGGAAGGGCCTCGGCGCGGTCAAGGCCGGCAAGGCGTACCCGGTCGCCGACGAGGTGTGGATGACCGGCATCGGCGTCGGCGCCGCCAACAAGATCCTCGACGACCTGGCGAAGTACCTCCCCGCCGCCTAACCCCCGCGCGCCGCGCGCCACGCCCCAAGATCCGCGCAACTTCAGGGATCCTGCTGCCTCACGAGCTGATGAGACGGCAGGATCCCTGAAGTTGCGCGGATCTTGCATTGTCTGCGTTAGCGGGAGCGGGTGTGGAGGGCTTGGCGGAGTTCGCCCAGGAAGGCGTCGAAGTCCTCGCGGAGTCGTTTCGCCGTGACATGCAGGACGATCCAGTCCTCGCCGAGCAGGCGGTTGAGTCGGCGCCGGTCCCGGTGGAACTGCTCCGGATCGTGATGCCACAGACCGTCGTACTCGACGGTGACCTTGAGGTGCGGCCAGGCCAGGTCGAGGCGTGCGACGAACCTGCCGTCGCGCTCGACCACGAACTGGGTCACGCGCGTTGGCAGCCCTGCGAGCACGATCCGTACCCTGAGCCGGGACTCCGGTGCCGACTCCGCCCCCGCGTCGGCCAGCTCGGCTACCCGCGCCATTCGCTTCCAGCCTCGGCTGCCGACCCGTGCCCGGGCCTCGGTGCGTAGCTGAGGGAGCGCCACCAGCCGTTGGCCGGCCAGTCGGTCCACGATGGCGACAGCCTCCTCAGTCGCGAGCCACTGGGCCAAATCCCCGCAGGTGCGGACCGGCGTGGTCAGCGGAATGCCGGCGCGCACCGCAACATCGGTCTGGGTGACTGCACCGTGTGCACGACGAGCCCTGTGACCGGCCCGAACCGCTGCCCGGCGGGCACGAGCACGTCGATGGGTTCATCGTCGGCGACCGACGCCGCGCCGTAGAGAGCCGCGGCGCTGCGCCCCGCGATCACCACCCCCGGCGGCAGCACCCACCGCGCCGCGGCCGCACAGCGAGTGCGGTGGGTGACCACCAGCTGCGCGTCCGCGTAGACATCCCGGAACAGAGGGCGCCAAGCGGCGCTGCGCAGCTCCGTCCTGGTCAGCAGGACGTGGGCGACAGCGTGGGAGCCGCGGAAGACGCGTCGCTGCAACCGCGCTGGTCGACGTGGGGGAACAGGCATGACGACACCCTGACTGGCACACCTGCCTGCCGGCAGCTCCTGTGGATAACTCTCAGCGCGGCCCGCCAACGCCAAGATCCGCACAACGTCGCGGCAGCTGCTGCCTCCCGCCGTCGGGAGGAAGCGAGAACAGCGGAGCTGTGCGGATCTTGTGAGGAGGCGGGTGGGTTGTCAGGCGGCGGTGGACCAGATGGCGCGGAAGGCGGCGGCCTCGCCGGCCAGCCAGCGTTCGATCTGGTCGGGCTTGGCGTCGGTGGGCATGTGGTGGGCCTGGCCGCGCCGGACGTCGACCAGGACCGGCTCGGCGTGCGGGAGCACCGCGTCCATGTGCCGGGCCATCAGGTGCAGGGTGGCGAGCACCGCCTCCTCGCTCGGCGGGGTCTCGTCGAAGTGCAGCCGGATCGCCTCGGCCCGGCCGTCGGCGTGGCGTACCCCGAAGTGGGGGTTGATCTTGACTGGTAGATCACCCAGCATGGCCAGGGCGTCGCGGGTCTGGGCCAGGTCGACGGCGGACGGCTCGCCCAGGGAGTGCAGCCAGGCCGTGGCGCCGGGCACCAGCGCCTGGTAGAGCGGGCGCCAGCGCGGCTTGACCACGTCGACCACGCCGGTGAGGTGTGTGCCGCCGGTGTGGAAGGCGATGTCGGCCTTGAGTGCCTTGACGAACTGGCCGTGCGGGTTGAAGCCGGAGCGGCTGGCCCGCTGCTTGCGCAGGCCGCCCACGAAGGTCGCCTTGGTGGGGCCGTTGCGGTCGACGTAGCGGGTGAAGCCGAGCAGGGTGGCGTAGGGGGTGAGGGGCGTGGAGGCGGGCGCGGTCACGGGCGTCCTCCCAGGTCAGGATCTCGATTAGTACATACATTCTAATCGACGGGTCTGACATTGCCCAGCGAAGCCAGGGGTGGGATGGAGGCACCCCGCACCGGGCCGCGCACCGCGGCGCATCCGACGAACTGATCGCGGCCCGCGGTGGTCAGTCGGCCCGGGGCGGTTCCGGGGCCGTGAAGGCGGCGGTCAGGCGGATGATGCCGAACTCGAAGGCCTCGTCGAGGTCGCCGCCGAGGTTGAAGGCACCCGCCAACTCCATGCTGACGAAGCCGTTGGCCCAGGCGGTGAACATGCGGGCGGCCTCCAGGGCGTGCTCGGGCCCGGCGAGGTCGGCGGCGACGCGCAGGGCGGGGGCGCTGGCCTTGGTGAGGGCGTCGAGGCTGGGTCGGGTCTCCTCGCGGCCGTCGGCGAAGATCAGCTGATAGCCGGCCGGGTGTGCGTGGGCGAATGCGCGGAAGGCGCGGGCCAGCTCACCGAGGTCCCGGCCCGGGTCGCCGCTGCTGGCGACGGCGCTGAGCTGTTCGCCCAGGTCCTGGACGGTGGTCTCGGCGACGAGCCGGATCAGGGCGTCGCGGTTGCGGACCCGCTTGTAGAGCGACGGGGCGCGCACACCGACCCGCTCGGCGACCGCCTGCATCGTCAGGCGCGGGAGTCCATCCGACTCCAGGATGTCGCGGGCGGCCTCGACGATGTCGGCGAGCGACGTCCGATCGGGGGTCGGCATGCGGCTGCTCCTTCCGGGTGGGGCGACGGCCGTCACCATGATAGCTATAGCTTTTAGCCATGATAGCTATGTACCGTAGCCATCACGGACGTGACGGCACTTCGGGAGGCACTCATGAGGCTCGGCCCACACCTGCACCGCATCGGCAACGACATCGTCGCCGTCTACCTGATCGACACCGAGGAGGGCGTGACCGTCGTGGACGCCGGGCTCTCCGGCCACTGGTCGGAGCTGGTGGCGGAGCTGTCCGGCATGGGCCGTTCGCTCGCCGACGTCCGCGGCCTGATCCTCACCCACGGCGATACCGACCACATCGGGTTCGCCGAGCGGCTCCGGCGCGATCACGGCGTGCCGGTCCACGTGCACCGCGCGGACGCCGCCCGCGCCCGCGGCGAGGTCAAGCCCCAGGCGTCCTTCGGGAAGTTCAAGGTGGGTGCGACGGCGCGCTTCCTCTGGTACGCGAGCCGCAAGGGCGGGTTGCGCACCACCTACCTCACCGAGGTGACCGACGTCGAGGATGGTCAGGTGCTCGGCCTGCCCGGTGCCCCGCGCGTGATCGGGATGCCCGGCCACTCGCCGGGCAGCATCGCCGTGCACGTGCCGGTCGCCGACGCGGTGTTCGTCGGGGACGCGCTCACCACCCGGAACGTGCTGACCGGCCGGCAGGGTCCGCAGCCGGCGCCGTTCACCGACGACCCGGCGCTGGCGCTCGCCTCGCTCGCCCGCATCGAGGACCTGCAGGCGACGTGGATCCTGCCCGGCCACGGCGCCCCGTGGAACGGTGGCGTCCGCGAGGCGGTGCGGCAGATCAAGGCGGTGGCGGAGGCCCGGTGAGGGGAGCCGCGCATCGCCGGTGGTGTGCGGAGTCCCCGCTCGGGCAACGAGTCAGAGCTGGCCGACGTCGGTGATCCGGATGACGGCGGCGCCGATCTCGTCCGAGGCGGCCAGGTCGACTTCGGCGCTGATGCCCCAGTCGTGGTCGCCGTCGGGGTCGTCGAAGATCTGCCGGACGGTCCACCGCTCCCGGCCCTGCTCGATCATCAGCAGCGCCGGCCCGCGCGCGTCCGGCCCGACGCCGAGCGAGTCGTACGCCTCGAAGTACGGCCGCAGCGCGTCGGCCCACGCGTCGTAGTCCCAGCCGTCGGCGGCGTCCAGTTCGGCGAGCAGGTCCCAGCGGCGCAGCGCGGCCAGCTCGACGCGGCGGAACAGCGCGTTGCGCACCAGCACCCGGAACGCGCGCGTGTTGCGGGTCACCGCCGGTGGCCGGTCGGTCAGCGCGGCGTGCGCCTGGGCCACCTCCGCCACGTCGGACGGGTTGCGCAGCCGCTCCCACTCGTCGATCAGGCTGGAGTCGACCTGGCGGACCAGCTCGCCCAGCCACTCGATGAGGTCGATGAGCTCCTCGGTCTTGGCGTCCTCGGGCACCGTCTGGCGCAGCGTCTTGTACGCGTCGGCCAGGTAGCGCAGCACGAGGCCTTCCGAGCGGGTCAGCCCGTAGAACTGCACGTACTCGGTGAAGGTCATCGCCCGCTCGTACATGTCGCGGACCACGGCCTTGGGGGAGAGCTGGTGGTCGGCGACCCAAGGGTGCCCCTGCCGGTACATCTCGTACGCGGCCTCGAGCAGCTCCGCGAGGGGCTTCGGGTGGGTCACCTCGTCGAGCAGTTCGAGGCGGGCCTCGTACTCGATGCCCTCGGCCTTCATGGCGGCGACCGCCTCGCCGCGCGCCTTGAACTGCTGCGCGGAGAGGATCTGCCGGGGGTCGTCGAGGATCGACTCGATCACCGAGAGGACGTCCAGGGCGTACGACGGGGACTCGGCGTCGAGCAGTTCGATGGTGGCCAGGGCGAGGGGGGAGAGCGGCTGGTTGAGCGCGAAGTCGAGCTGGAGGTCGACGGTGAGCCGGATCCGCCGGCCGGTCTCGTCCGGCTCGGGCAGCTCCTCGACCACCCCGCCGGCCCGCAGCGCGCGGTAGATGGCGATCGCCCGGCGGATGTGACGGCGCCGCGCGGCGGCGTCCTCATGGTTGTCGGTGAGCAGGTGCCGCATCGCGGTGAACGCGTCGCCGGGCCGGCCGATGACGTTCAGCAGCATCGAGTGGCTGACCTGGAAGCTGGAGGTCAGCGGCTCCGGCTCGGCGTCGACCAGCCGGTCGAAGGTGGGCTGGCCCCAGCCGATCGAGCCCTCCGGTGGCTTCTTGCGGACCACCTTGCGGCGCTTCTTCGGGTCGTCGCCGGCCTTGGCGAGGGCCTTCTCGTTGTCGATCACGTGCTCGGGGGCCTGCACGACCACCCGGCCGATGGTGTCGAAGCCGGCGCGACCGGCCCGCCCGGCGATCTGGTGGAACTCGCGGTTCTTGAGCAGCCGGGTGCGGACCCCGTCGTACTTGGACAGGCCGGTGAACAGCACGGTGCGGATCGGCACGTTGATGCCGACGCCGAGGGTGTCGGTGCCGCAGATGACCTTGAGCAGGCCGGCCTGCGCGAGGGTCTCGACCAGCCGGCGGTACTTGGGCAGCATGCCGGCGTGGTGGACGCCGATCCCGTGTCGGACCAGCCGGGACAGCGTCTTGCCGAAGCCGGAGGTGAAGCGGAAGCCGCCGATCGCCTCGGCGATCATGTCCTTCTCGGCGCGGGTGCAGACGTTGACGCTCATCAGCGCCTGGGCGCGCTCCAGCGCGGCGGCCTGGGTGAAGTGCACCACGTACACCGGGGCCTGCTTGGTCTCCAGCAGCTCCTCGAGCGTCTCGTGCAGCGGCGTCATGGCGTACGAGAAGATCAGCGGGACGGGCCGCTCGGCCGAGCGGACGACGGCGGTCGGCCGCCCGGTGCGCCGGGTCAGGTCGTCGACGAACCGGGTGGTGTCCCCCAGGGTGGCGGACATCAGGATGAACTGGGCCTGCGGCAGCTCGATGATCGGCACCTGCCAGGCCCAGCCCCGGTCGGGCTCGGCGTAGAAGTGGAACTCATCCATGATCACCTGGCCGACGTCGGCCCGGTCGCCCTCGCGCAGCGCGAGATTGGCCAGGATCTCCGCGGTGCAGCAGATGATCGGGGCGTCGGCGTTGACGCTGGCGTCGCCGGTCAGCATGCCGACGTTCTCGGCGCCGAACACCTCGCAGAGGGCGAAGAACTTCTCCGACACCAGTGCCTTGATCGGCGCGGTGTAGAACGTGGTCCGGCTGTCCGCGAGCGCCGCGAAGTGCGCGGCGACCGCCACCAGGCTCTTGCCCGAGCCGGTGGGCGTGTTCATGATCAGGTTGGCGCCGGAGACGATCTCGATGACCGCCTCCTCCTGATGGGGGTAGAGGTCGAGGCCGCGCTCCTTCGCCCAGCCGGCGAACGCGTCGAAGAGGGTGTCGGGGTCGGCGCTAGTCGGCAGCGCGGCGGTGAGCGTCATATCCCATCCATGGTGCCTGGATCATGCCCCCGGGCGCCAACCCGCCGTCCGCCGGACCCCCGTCCGGGCGCCACGGACGCCCGGGTCACCGTCGGCGGTAGATCAGGTCGGCGACCGGCCGGCCGGCCGTGAGCGCCCGTCGCTCGAACTTCGTCACCGGGCGGTGCGCCGGACGCGGCGCGAACCCGCCGTACGCGTCCACCAGCCCCGGGTCCGCGTCCAGGGTCTGCCGCATCGCATCGGCGTACTCGGCCCAGTCGGTCGCGCAGTGCAGCGTGCCGCCCGGGGTCAGGCGGGAGCGCAGCAGCGCCACGTGCGCCGGCTGGATGATCCGCCGCTTGTAGTGGCGGGCCTTCGGCCACGGGTCCGGGAAGAAGACGTGCACGGCGTCCAGGACGCCCTCGGACAGGCCGCGGACCAGGTCCAACGCGTCGCCCTGGGCCACCCGCACGTTGCCCAGGCCGCCCTGGTCCACCAGGTCGAGCAGGTTCGCGATCCCCGGCGTGTGCACCTCCACCGCCAGATAATCTCGGTCCGGGTCAGCGGCGGCCATCGCGGCGGTGCTGTCGCCCATGCCGGAGCCGATCTCCAGCACCACCGGCGCCCGGCGCCCGAACAGGCCGGCGAGGTCGACCGGCCGGACGGACCCGTCCGGCACGTCCAGGCCGTACGCGGGCCAGAGCCGATCCAGCGCATCGGTCTGCCGGCCGCTCATCCGGCCCCTGCGAGGGTGGAAGGTGCGGATCGCCCGGCTCGTGGGCGCGGCGGCGGGGTCATGGTCAGTGGCGGTCACAGCGACCCGAGCGTACGCGACCCTGTCGGCGGATCGGATGTGATGTGCGCCCGGGAATGAGAGGATCCAACTGGTACGGCAGGCCGGGTGGTCCACTGCCCGGCACGGCCGCACGGCGTCGAGAGGGGGCATCGTGACAGTGACCCGCGGCGGCGTGACCCTGTCGGTGGTGACCATGCTCGCCGGCCCTCTGCTGGCCGCCGCCCCCGCACACGCCGCGCCCGCTGCGCCAGCCGCCGCCGTCCTCGCACCCGCCGCCCGTCCGCTCGCCGCGCCCGCGCCCGAGGCGCCGCAGCCCGGCCCACCCGGTGGCGCACCCCAGCCCAGCCCGGTGGTGGACGTCTTCGTCGAGGTGAGCCCGAGCACGGTGCAGCCCGGCTACCTGGTCGGCATCCGGGCCAGTTGCCGGGACAACTCGGTGGGCGCCACGGTGGTCTCGGACGCCTTCGGCGCGGTCGGCGTGCAGCCGCAGCGCGGGGTGCTCACGGCCGCGCCGATGGTGCGCGAGCGCACCCGCCCCGGCAACTACCGGGTCAAGCTGGAGTGCCGCGACGGCGAGACCGCCTCGACCATGCTTCAGGTGGTCAAGAAGATCCAGCCCAGTCGGGGCCCGGCCACCGGCTTCGGCGGCAGCGCCGGCGGCATGACCGACAACCTGCTGCTGCCCGGTGGCGCGGCGCTGACCATCACCGGGTTGATCGTCGCCGTGATGGCCCTGCGCCGGCCGCGTGGCGTCTCCCGCCGCTGAGGCCGCCATGGAGATCTTCCGCCCCTCGCAGCCGCCCGCCGACCGACCGTCGGTGGCCGCCCGCCCGCCGACCGCCGTCGCGCCCCGGCGCAGCCGTCCACCCGGCCGCAGCCCCTGGTCCCTGCCACTGGCCGTGGTGCTGGTGCTGGCCGGCGTGTTCGCCACCGGGGCGGGGCTCGGCCGCTCGGTCGGCCCGTTCGACTGGGCGCCGGCCGGCGGTGACCGGCCGGCCCGCAGCGAGACGGTCGGATTGTCGGCCAGCCGCCCGGTGCGCCTCTCGGTGCCGGCGATCAAGGTGGCCGCGCCGGTGGCGCCGGTCGGGCAGGCGCGGGACGGCTCGATCGCCGTACCCCCGTTGGAGCGGCACAACGAGACCGGCTGGTACGACCGCGGCCCCACGCCCGGGGAGGCCGGCCCGGCGGTGATCGTGGGGCACGTGGACACCAAGAGCGGGCCGTCGGTCTTCTACGACCTGGGCAAGCTGCATCCCGGTGACCTCATCGAGGTGGCTCGGGCGGACAGGTCGGTGGTGGTGTTCAAGGTCGACACGGTTGAGCACTTCCCGAAGGACCAGTTGCCCGCCGAGCGGATCTATGGCCACGACGGGCCCCCCGGGTTGCGCCTGATCACCTGCGGCGGCCAGTTCATCGGCGGCCGCACCGGCTACGCCGACAACGTCATCGCCTTCGCCACCCTCCACTCCTCCCGGAAGCCCTGAACCCACCCCGCCGGACCGCCGACCCGCGTGGTCGACACGGTGTCGGCGATGTCGGGGCATCCCACCAACCCGGATACCGCGATAACGCTGATCCGAAGTCGATCTTCCAAGCCCCGCCCAACCACGATCGAGGCGACTGGCGCTGCCAGGCCGCCGATCATGAGGTTGGCGGGTCAAACGGAGATCGACAGCCCCGCCAACCTCATGATCACCGCCGAAGGGTGGGAGGGAGGGGAGGGGTCAGGGCTGGGGGACGTGGAGGGCTACCTCGAACTCCAGCAGGTTGGCGCCGGTGGCTACCGGGGGGCGCTGCTGCTCGCCGGGGGCGGCGGCGTGTGCGGCGCGGGACGGGCCGGCGGCCCACGCCTGGTACGCCTCCTCGCTCTCCCAGCGGGTGTAGACGAAGTAGCGGGTCTCGCCGGCCACCGGCCGGAGCAGCTCGAAGCCGAGGAAGCCGGGGGACTTCTCCACGGCGCCGGCTCGGGCGGCGAACCGCTTCTCCAGCTCCGCGCCGGCGCCCGGGGGAACCTCGATTGCGTTGATCTTCACGACTGCCATCTGCCCACCCTAGCCACGCCGGTCGGCTCAGAACGCCTCGACCACGGGTACCAGGTCGGCGTCGACCACGATCGGGGCGTGATCGGAGGGGCCCTTGCCCTTGCGGGCCTCCCGGTCCACGTACGCCGAGCGGACCGCCCGGGTGAACGGCGCGGAGGCGTACACCAGGTCGATCCGCATGCCCTTGTTCTGGTGGAACATCCCGGCGCGGTAGTCCCAGTAGGTGAACGGGTGCGGCCCCTTCATGGGGGTCGGCACCACGTCGCTGAGCCCCAGGTCGCGCAGCGCCGCGAGAGCCGCCCGCTCGGCCGGCGTCACGTGCGTGGAGTGGGTGAAGACGGCCGGGTCCCAGACGTCGGCGTCGGTCGGGGCGACGTTGAAGTCGCCGCAGACGGCCAGCGGCAGCCCGCCGGCCAGCTCCGCGTCCAGCGCGTCGCGCAGCGCCGCGAACCAGGCCAGCTTGTACGCGTAGTGCGGGTCGTCCGGCGTCCGGCCGTTGGGCACGTACACCGACCAGACCCGCACCCCGTCGCAGGTGGCGGAGATGGTCCGGGCCTCCGGCTCGGGGAAGCCGGGCTCACCGGCGAACCCGACCCGGACGTCGGCCAGGCCGACCCGGGACAGGATGGCCACCCCGTTCCACCGGCCGTCGCTGTGGCTGGCCACGGTATAGCCCAGCTCGCCCACCTCCGCCACCGGGAAGGCGCCGTCCGGGCACTTGGTCTCCTGCAGGCAGACCACGTCCGGCCCGGTGCCGGCCAGCCACTCCAGCAGCCGGGGCAGCCGAGCCTTCACCGAATTCACGTTCCAGGTCGCCAGGCGCATGTCTCCAGCCTGCCGCATCCGCCCCCGCGATGCCCGGTCAGCTGCCCGGGGTGTCGCCGGGACGGGTCTGTTCGGCGAGGAACCGTTCCAGCTCCGCGCCGAGTTCGTCGGCGGTGGGCAGCGGGCCGGCCTCCGCGGCGAGCAGGCTCTTCTCGCCGCGGCCCCGGGCGAACGCGTCGTACTGCTCCTCCAGGGCCTGGACCAGGGCGGCGGCGTCCTCGGTCTGGGCGACCTGCCGGTCGATCTCCACGCGGACCACCTCGGCGGCCGAGCGCAGCCCGTCGCCGGGCAGCAGCAGCCCCGTGCTGCGGGACACCGAGGTGAGCAGCACCTCGGCGGCGGCCGGGTACTCGGTCTGCGCCACGTAGTGCGGCACGTGGGCGGCGAAGCCGAGCGCGTCACGGCCCTGCTCGCCGAGGCGGAACTCCAGCAGGTGCCCGACGCTGCCGGGCACCTGGACCCGTTGCAGCCAGGGCTCGTACCCGGCGATCAGCTCGGGCCGGGTGGCGTGCGCGGTCACTCCGGTCGGCCGGGTGTGCGGCACCGCCATCGGGATCGAGTTGAGCCCGACGGTGAGCCGGACGTCCAGGCGGGCGGCGAGCCCGGCGACCGCGGCCACGAACCGCTCCCACTGCAGGTCCGGCTCGGGGCCGGTGAGCAGCAGGAACGGGGTCTCGTCGTCGTCGTGCAGCAGGTGCAGCTCGAGCTCGGGCGCGTCGACGCTCTCCCAGTGGTCCTCGACGAAGGTCATCACGGGGCGCCGCGAGCGGTAGTCGAAGAGCTGGTCCACGTCGAAGGTGGCGATCGGCCGGCTCTCCAGCGAGGTGAGCAGCTGCTCGCGGGCCAGCCGGCTTGCGTTGCCGGCGTCCACGAACCCGGTGAGGGCCTGGATCATGACCGGTTGCCCGAGGTCGGGCAGATCGTCGGTGAGCTGGTAGAGCTCGTGTGGGTCGAGCACCGGTGCGGACCTCCCTGGAATGTGCCTACGGGATGCCGACGCGATGGACGGCACCCGGTTCGGGCAACGTACCCGCCATCCTGGTGCATTCCTGCGTCGGGCGATCCGTCGCCCGGTGGATGGGCGCGACCGGACGAATCGCCCGATTACCCCGCCAGGTTGGCCCGGTCGGCTGATCGGCCGAGGGCGGTTCGGCCCAAAGGCCGAGTTTGTCGATCATGTCGGTGCCCCGGGTGCAATGTCCATCCCTGTCGCGGGCGTTCCGGCCTGCGTGCCGCGCCGGCTTCATCCGGTACGTGAGGTCCATTCCCCGAGCGGGTCGACCCGCCCCGGTCGTCCACCAGGACGACCCCGATCTGTGGCGAGCGCCACGTGATCACCGTGCGTGATCGGCGTTTGCGCCTGCCTAGCCTCGGTTGATGCGTGACGACGGCACCCTCGACGACCCGTACGCCCCGAGCAGGCCCACTGCCGATATGGAGGATGGCACCTCAGCCGAACGGACAACCGCCGCGAGCCGGCTCCGGGCGTACGCCCGGGACCTGACGGGTCGACGCCGGGCGCAGGTGGCGCTCGCCACCGGCGTGATCTGCTGCCTCGGCCTGGCCGCTGTCGCGCAGGTCAGCGACGACAGCGCCGGCGCGGTGGCCCGCGATCAGCTCGCCGGGAGCTCGGAGCTGATGCAGCGCGCCGAGCAGCAGCGTGCCTCCCGTGGCCTCGACCGGGCCGCCGTCCCGGCCGCACCCGCCGCCACCCCGTCCGCCGTCGCGACCCCCGCCGACCCGGACACCACCCGGTCGGCGCGCAAGCCCGCCCCGGCGCGGCCGACGGACCCGGCCCCCGTCGCCGGGCTCGACGAGGTCCAGATGGAGAACGCCGAGGCGATCGTCCGGACCGGCCGCGAGATGGGGGTGCCCCGCCGCGGCCTGGTGATCGCGGTGGCCACCGCCATGCAGGAGAGCAACCTGTACAACGTGGCCAGCGGCGTGCTGCCCGAGTCGCAGGACTATCCGCACCAGGGCGTCGGGTGGGACCACGACTCCGTCGGGCTGTTCCAGCAGCGCTCCAGCAGCGGCTGGGGCCCGGTGGGACGGCTGATGGACCCCGAGTTCGCCACCCGGCAGTTCCTCAGCGCGCTCGAGCAGGTGCCCGGCTGGCAGCACATGCGGCTCACCGACGCCGCACAGGCGGTGCAGGTCTCCGCGTATCCCGAGCATTACCAGCAGCACGAATGGCGGGCCAACAGGGTCGTCGACGCCATCGTGCCGTCCGGGCGGTAACCTACCGGCCACTATGGACGGTTGGGGTTGAGCCTGTCGGGTCCCGGGTACATCCGTTGCGGGTACGGGGTACACATGACAGAGGGATCACCGACAGGAGGACGTTATGTCACTGATGCAGCGGATCAGCATGTTCCTGAGATCACCCAAGGGGCAGCAGTTGGTCGACCGGGGTCGGCGCGAGCTTGCCAAGCCCGGCAACCAGCAGAAGCTCAAGGGGTTGGCAGCCCGGCTGTCCAACCGCCGCCGCTGACCGTTCCACCGGCCGTCCCGCCCGCCGTACCGACCCCTGGGGAGACCCGGTGACCGACACCCCGCCCGTCGGCGGCCAGCCCGCTGCGCCCACCCCCCAACCGTCCGCCAACCTGCCGACCCCGCCGGTGGACGCCCCCGAGGGTCCACCGGCCCGGCTCTGGGATCGGATGCGCGCGGATCCGCAGTACGCACCGGAGCACCTCGCCCTGGAGGCGGTGCGCCGGCTCGGGCCGGAGGCCGCCCAGTGGGCCGCCCGGGCCCGGGCCGATCAGCCCGGCGTCTCAGCCGACATCCTGGCCGACCAGGCGACCCGCAAGTTCCTCAACCTGGCCCGCCTCTCCGGGGCCGTCTCCGGCGCGGCCGGGCTGCCTGGCGCTGTGCTCGACGTGGGTGTGCTGGCCTGGACCCAGGCGCGGATGGTGCTGCACATCGCCGCCGCGTACGACGTCAACCCGTTGCACACCGACCGGGCCACCGACCTGCTGGTGCTGCAGCGGGTGCACAAGGTCGCCGAGAGCGCCCGGCTGGCGCTCGGGGTGGCCGCCGGCCGGGAACGCGCCGACGCGCTCTTCGGCCTGGGCGGCCAGCGTCCACTCGGCCACGTCATGCTGCGGCTCGGCGTGCGGCTGGCCCAGATGGCCGGCGTCCGGGCGGCCAAGCGGATGGTGGCCAAGATCGTGCCCGGCGCGGCGATCGTGCTCGGCACCTGGGCCAACTCGTCGGCCACCAAGGATCTGGCGGAGCGCTCCCGCGCCCTCTATCGTCCGCGCGGCAGCACCGTGCCGGAGCCCCGCCACCCCTGACCCGTGGCCGCACGCGGGGGCGTGGGGCCGGTCAGTCGGCCAGGCCCGAGGCGCGCCAGGTCACCTCGGCAAGCCGGCCCTGCCCCTCGGCGTCGGGGTGGAACCAGTCGAGCGGGTTCAGCAGGTCCAGGGTGAACCGGACCTTGTGCACCGCGCCGCCGTCGTGCCGGCAACGCGAGCCGTAGGCCCGGCAGGCGGCCACCAACTGGGCGTTGTACGCGTCGATCCGCTCCCGGACGGCGGCCCGGCGGGCCCGGTCGGCGGGCGCCGTCGAGGTCGCCTCAGCCAGCAGGGCCGGGCAGACGCCCCGCCGCCAGGCGCGCACCGCCCGCGAGTCGCCGTGCCCGACCTCCCAGAGCCGGTACAGGTCGGGAATGCTCACCACCAGCACCCGGGCCTTCGGCCGGCCCGTCCGCACGACCCGCAGGCCCCGGTCGACGTCGGCCCGGAACTGCGCCACCGGCGTCATCGCGTCCACGCCGCCCCGGCAGACGTCGTTGGCACCGATCAGCACGGTGACGTAGTCGGCGCGGTCGCGTACCGCAGCCTTCGCCTGGCCCTCGAGGGCGTCGGCGCGGGCACCCGGCCGGGCGTGGTTGTACGCCCGGTCGCGGATCGCGGAGTCCTGGTCGAGCAGCCGCCGGTAGAGGCTGCGCACCCGCAGGCCGTCCCCTGTCGACCAGGAGTTGCGCTCGCAGGAGGTGAGCACCAGGCAGGAGGCGAAGCCGGTGCTGATCGAGTCGCCGAGCGCGGCGATGCTGCCCGGGCCGCCGGGCTGCGGAGTGCTCTTGGTGGGGCGGGGTGTCGCGGAGGTGCCGCCCTCGCAGGCCAGCGCGACCAGCGCCGCGAGACAGGCCAGCGCGGCGACCCAGCGCCGAGGCATGACACCCCCCGTCTCCGCAGCACAGAGCGACAGCGCGGTAACTCTATGCGTGGGGATCGGTCGGTCGCGAAGTTGCTGTCGGGTATGCGGCAGAGTGTCGGTGTGGCCGCCGTGACGTGCTATGAGCGCTGGCTACGCCAGGGGGCCGGGTGGCCGTGCAGCCACCAGTGCAACGCCCGGGTTATCCGGGGCAGCACCAAATAGGTCATCAGCGGGGTCAGGCAGAGCGTCATCAGCAGCACCCGGGCCGCCAGCGGCACGTGGGCGAGGAACCGGCTGGTCAGCAGAGTGGCGGTGAGACTCAGCGGGAAGAAAGCCAGCCAGATCGTCACCGCCTGCTTCCACCGCGCCGGTGACGCCGGCGGGATCGGCTCGACCGGGTCGACCCAGTGCTCCAGCGGCGGGTCGAACCAGCCCTCGATCCCGGTGCGCCTCTCGACCCGGGTGTGCTCGACGATGCCCTGTGCCGAGCTGAGCCACCAGTGCCGCTGCGGCGACTCCTCCCACCGGTGCAGCGTCTCCGCGTCCGCGAAGCGGTAGAGCATGTGCCACTCCGGCGAGCCCGGACCGCTCTGCACCCAGCCCGCACCGAGGAATCCGGGGAACGCCTCGGCCAGCGCCGTGCCGGCCCGCATCCAGGCCACCATCTCGCTGGCCCGGGCCGGGTCGGCGCGCCGGGCGATGGCGACGGTCACCGGCACGATCTGGGTCATGGACATCCGTCCATCCTGCGGTCGGCGGGCCTGTGGGGCGAACGGATGTAACCGAGCACACCGGCGCCCCGGTCCTGCCCGGTCGCCCTGGCGACCGACGGACGCTGTCGGGGCCGGTGGTCTGGTCGGGCCATGGACGACAGCGAGATCCTTGTGCTCGGGGCGACCGGCACGACAGGGCGGCGGGTCGCCGACGGCTCCGGGCCCACTGACCAGGATGCGCCGGGCCGGTTAACGCTGGCGATCTGGGGTAGGTCGGGAGGTATGACGAGATCGCAGCCCCGGCGTGCCCGTGGCACGGTCGGGCACGCGTACAGCGCGCTGAACCTCCGGCTCATCCTCGCCGGCTTCGGGCTGGTGATCATGGTGCTCTTCGCGGTCCTGGCGTTCTGGGCCGACCTCGCCTGGCTCGGCGTCCTCTGCGCGATCTTCGCCGTGGTCGCCGTGGTCGACCTGGTCGTGATCCAGCGCCGCCGCGCCGCCCGCCGCCGCGAGGAGCCGGGCGTCCGGCACTCACTGTTCGAGTGACAGGAGGACGAGATGTCCATCGCCACCACCAACCCCGCCACCGAACAGGTGCTCAAGACCTTCGAGGCGATGTCCACCGAGCAGATCGACGCCGCCATCGAACGCGCGGACCTCGCGTACCACCAGCTGCGCGAGACCACCGTCGACCAGCGCGCCCAGTGGATGAACACCGTGGCCGACCTGCTGGAGGAGGACCGGGACGAGATCGCCCGGATCATGACCCAGGAGATGGGCAAGACGTACGTCGCCGCGCAGGCCGAGGTGACCAAGTGCGCCTCGGCCTGCCGGTTCTACGCCGACCGGGCGCCGTCGTTCCTCGCCGACCAGCCGGCGGACGCGAGCGCGGTCAAGGCGACCCGGGCGTTCATCCGCTACCAGCCGATCGGCGTGGTGCTCGCGGTGATGCCGTGGAACTTTCCGCTGTGGCAGGTGCTGCGCTTCGCCGCACCGGCGCTGATGGCGGGCAACACCGGCCTGCTCAAGCATGCCTCGAACGTGCCGCAGACCGCGCTGCTGCTGGAGGACGTGTTCCGCCGGGCCGGCTTCCCGGAGGGGGCGTTCACCACCGTGCTGGTCGGCTCGGAGGCCGTCGACCGGATCCTCAGCGACCCCCGGGTGCGCGCCGCCACGCTCACCGGCAGCGAGCCCGCCGGCCGCTCCATCGCCCAGATCGCCGGCCGGGAGCTGAAGAAGACCGTGCTCGAGCTGGGCGGCAGTGACCCGTTCGTGGTGATGCCCTCGGCCGACGTGGACCGGGCCGCCGAGGTGGCCACCACCGCCCGCTGCCAGAACAACGGCCAGTCCTGCATCGCCGCCAAGCGGTTCATCGTGCACACCGACGTCTTCGACGCCTTCGCCGAGAAGTTCGCCGCGAACATGGCCGCGCTGCGGGTCGGCGACCCGATGGACCCGGGCACCGACGTGGGGCCGTTGGCCAGCCAGCGCGGTCGCGACGAGGTGCACGCCCAGGTACGCGACGCGGTGGACAACGGCGCGACCGTGCTCTGCGGCGGCGAGCTGCCAACCGGTGACGGCTGGTACTACCCGCCGACCGTGGTCACCGACCTCACCCCGGAGATGCGGATGTGGCGCGAGGAGGTCTTCGGCCCAGTCGCCGGGCTGTACCGGGTGTCGTCGTACGAGGAGGCGATCGAGGTGGCCAACGGGACCTCGTTCGGGCTCGGCTCGAACGCCTGGACCCGGGACGAGGCCGAGCAGGAGCGCTTCGCCGTCGACCTGGACGCCGGAAACGTCTTCATCAACGGCATGACCACCTCGTTCCCCGAGCTGCCGTTCGGTGGCGTGAAGAACTCCGGCTACGGCCGGGAGCTGTCCGAGCTGGGCATGCGGGAGTTCTGCAACACCAAAACGGTCTGGGTGGGGGAGGGCGTCGCCTCGGCTGGCGCCGGCGCGCACGCCGAGTAGCGGGCGCCGTGGTTGTCAATAAGGGCCCCCTGTACAACGCGAGGCGTTGACAGGGGCCCTTCCTTTGCACGCATCAGCGGGTGGTGTTGTGGGTAGGAAGTGCGCCCATGACGGTGTTCGGATTTCACGCGTCCCATGAGCAGATCCATCCTCGCGCCCTGCTGGAGGCGGTGCTGCACGCCGAGCGGGCCGGCTTCGACGCCGCCATGTGCTCCGACCACTTCTCCCCGTGGAGCGCCCGGCAGGGCGAATCCGGCTTCGCCTGGTCCTGGCTGGGGGCCGCGTTGCAGGCCACCGGCATGTCGTTCGGCGTGGTCAACGCCCCCGGCCAGCGCTACCACCCGGCGATCATCGCGCAGGCGATCGGCACCCTCGGCGCGATGTACCCGGCCCGGTTCTGGGCCGCGCTGGGCACCGGTGAGGCCAGCAACGAGCACATCACCGGCGACCCATGGCCGCGCAAGGACGTGCGCGCGGCCCGGCTGCGCGAGTGCGTGGACGTGATCCGGGCGCTGCTGGCCGGCGAGGAGGTCAGCCACGACGGCCTGGTCCGGGTGGACCGGGCCCGGCTATGGACCCGGCCCGAGCAGCCACCGGCGCTGGTGGGCGCGGCGGTCAGCGTGGCCACCGCTCGCTGGTGCGCCGAGTGGGCGGACGGGCTGATCACCGTGAACGCGCCGGCGGCGCACCTGCGCGAGATGATCGACGCGTACCGGGACGCCGGCGGGCGCGGGCCGCTGCACCTGCAGGTGCACGTCAGCTGGGCACCGGAGCAGGCGCAGGCCGAGGCGCTCGCGTACGACCAGTGGCGCAGCAACGTCTTCGCCCCGCCGGTCTGCTGGGACCTGGAGACCGTCGAGCACTTCGACGCGGTCTCGGCCGACGTGTCGCCGGAACGGGTCGCGCAGGTCGTGAACGTCTCGGCCGACCTGGGCCGGCACGTCGGCTGGCTGGAGGAGTACGTGGAGCTCGGGTTCGACCAGATCGCCCTGCACCACGTCGGGCAGGAGCAGCGCGGGTTCGTCGACGCGTTCGGCGCCGAGGTGCTGCCGAAGCTGCGCCCGGGCGGCTGAGCCAGGTCCACTACGCGGGACCCCTAGGCTCCTATCCCATGGAAAGCCTGTTTCCGGTCGTCGTCTTCCTGGCGATCGCCACCCTGGGCGCGGCGCTGGCCCGCCGGCTCGGCCTGCTGGCGCCGATCCTGCTGGTCGTACTCGGTCTGGCGCTCTCCTTCGTGCCGGGCTTCCCGCAGGTCCACCTCGACCCGGAGCTGGTGCTGGTCGGCATCCTCCCGCCGCTGCTCTACGTCGCCGCGCTGGAGACCTCGGTGCCGGCGTTCAAGAACAACATCCGGCCGATCCTGCTGCTCGCCGTCGGCCTGGTGCTGTTCACCGCGTTCGTGGTCGGCCTGGTGCTGCACCTGCTGCTGCCGCAGGTGCCGTTCGCGATCTGCCTGGCCCTCGGCGCGGTGGTCGCGCCGCCGGACGCGGTGGCCGCCACCGCGGTCGCCCGGCGGGTCGGGCTTCCCCGCCGGGTGGTCACGATCCTGGAGGGCGAGAGCCTGATCAACGACGCGACGGCGCTGGTGCTGCTGCGGGTCGCGACGCTGGCCGTCGCCGGCTCGGCGGTCGGCACCGCCGACGTCGCCATCGAGGTGCTGCGGTCCGCCGGCGGCGGAATCCTGATCGGTGCGCTCGGCGCGCTGGTCTTCGGCTTCCTGCACCGGCGGATCAACGATCCGCTGCTGGACAACGCGCTGTCGTTGATCATCCCGTTCGCGGTGGTGTTCGCCGCCGAGGAGGCGCACGCCTCCGGCGTCGTCGCGGTGGTGGTCACCGGGCTGGTGCTCGGTCACAAGCTGCCCCGGCTGCTCTCGGCCGCCTCCCGGTTGCAAGTCGGCGCGTTCTGGCGGCTGGCCCGCTTCCTGCTGGAAGGACTGGTCTTCCTGCTGGTCGGGCTCCAGCTGCCAGAGGTGCTGCGGGACCTCGACGAGCCGCTCGGCTCGCTCACCACCATCACGCTCGCCGTGCTCGCCACGGTCTTCCTCACCCGGTTCGTCTGGGTCTTCCCCGCCACCTACCTGGCCCGGCTGGTCCCCCGGATCCGCCGCCGGGACGCGGCCCCGTCGGCGAAGTTCCCCATCGTCATCGGCTGGGCCGGGATGCGTGGCGTGGTGACCCTGGCCGCCGCGCTGGCCCTGCCGCTAACCCTGGCCGACGACGCGCCGTACCCGAGGGCGCTGTTCATCTGGCTGGCCTTCGCGGTGATCGTGGTCACCCTGGTCGGCCAGGGGGCCACGCTGCCGATCGTCGCCCGCCGGCTGAAGCTGCCGCAGGACGACCCGGTGCAGGACGCGTTGTCGGCCGCCGGGGTGCAGCAGCAGGCCAGCCGGGCCGCCCGGGACCGCCTGGACGAGCTGGCCGAAGACGCCCCGGCGGCGGTGGTGGACCGGCTGCGCCGGCTGTTGGAGGACCGCACCAACCTGGCCTGGGAACGGCTCGGCGGCACCGAGCGGGAAACCCCGTCCCAGGCGTACGGTCGACTGCGACAAGAAATGATCGACGCCGAGCGGACCGTCTTCCGGGATGCCCGGGACGCCGGTCGGATCCCGGAGGAGGTGCTGGTGCGGGCCTATCGTGACCTGGACCTGGAGGAGTCGTTGCTGCGGCAGGAGGTTGAGAAGTGAGCTGTCAGCACCTGACCGAGGCCGGTGTCGTGGAGGTGGGCAGCACCGAGGAGTGCCCGGACTGCGTCGCCATCGGCGACGCCAACTGGGTGCACCTGCGGGTTTGTCTGACCTGCGGGCACGTCGGCTGCTGCGACTCGTCGCCGAACCAGCACGCGACGAAGCACTTCGAGTCCAGCGGCCACCCGGTGATCCGCTCGGCGCAGCCCGGCGAGGCGTGGCGCTGGTGCTACGTGGACGAGGAGATCGGCTGATCGCTGGCCGGGCGAAGGGGCGGGTCGGCGCGGTTCGCCAGGGCACGTCGGGTGAGCGGTGGCACGGCCAGGCCGGTGACGGCGAGCAGCCCGGCCAGGGCCAGCCAACCGAGCGGGCCGCCGTCGAGGATCAGCCAGGTCAGCAGCGCCGGCCCCGCCGCGCGGGCCAACCCGGCGAGCAGAGCGTCCACCCCCTGGTAGGCGCCGATGGCGTCCGGGGCGGCGAGGTCGTAGGCCAGCGCCGCGCCGGCGCCGGCGTGCCACAGGTCGCCGAGGGTGTAGACCACGGTCGCGACCAGCAGCAGGCCGACCGCCACCGTGGTGGGCACGGCGGCGGTCGCGGCCCAGAGCAGCATCCCGGCCGCGAGCACCAGCCCGGCCCGGCGCATCGTGGCCGCGCCCGGTAGCGCGTGCCGGGCACCCCGACTCAGCCGTACCGCGAGCAGCACGGTGAGCAGCGTGTTGACCAGCAGCACGGCGGACACCGTCACCGGCGGCGCGTCGGTGCGGGTCACCACCCACAGTGGCAGCACCAGCGTGAGCGCCACCCAGTGCAGGGAGAGCACCGCCGAGGCCCCGGCGACCGCGAGGAATGCCCCGTCGCGCAGCGCGCGACCAGGTCGCGGCCGGACCGGCCGCCGGGCGGGCGGATAGGACGGCAGTCGCATGATCAGCGCCGCCGAGACCAGGTAGGTCGCGACATTGCCGAGCACCAGCAGCCGGTACGCCCATGCGGTGTCCGCCACCAGCGCGAACCCGGCCAGCCCCGCGCCGAGCGCCACGCCCAGGTTGGCGACCGCGCGCAGGGTGGCGAAGGCGTGCACCCGGCCCTCGGGGCCGCCGACCGCGGCGATCAGCGCAGCGCGGACCGCCAGGTTGCCGGAGATCAGCAGCGCGTCCAGTGTGGCCACCAGCAGGAAGACCGGGAACGAGCCGACCAGCAGGTACGCCGCGGCGACGACGGCCTGGGCCACCTGGAGGACCGCCCGCAGGGTCCGTGGGTCGCGGCGGTCGGCCAGCCCGCCGAGCGGCACGCTGGCGGTGAGCCCGACCAGGCCGGCGACGGTGAGCCCCAGCCCGACCTCGGTCGGGCTCAGCCCGACGGCGCGGGTGAGGTAGAGCGCCGCACCGGCCACCCACAGCCCGGCGCCGACGGTGTTTGCGAGGGTGGCCAGCGACAGGGTGCGCAGCCGGCCGGGCGGCGGGAGCGGCGACAGCGCCCGCCAGTGGCCGCGAATCCTCGCCTTGGTGCGCACGCCTCGACCCTAGGGTCGAAGCGTGCGTACCGAAGCCGCGCGCTGTGCGGCGCCCATCACAGGCGCTGTCCCTCAATCACTCGATGCTCAGTGGTCGACATGCCGGTTTCTCTCGTCCCCTCATCATCAAGTGATCATGAGGGGAGTGGGATCAGGTCACCGAGCAGGCCGCGCCGTTCACGGTGACCAGGCCCGGGTCGGGGTTGGCCCCGCCCGCCGTGGTCGCGTTGAAGCCGAACGTCACCGTGCCGCCGGGCGCGATCCGGGCGTTGTGCGACTCGTTGCGCGCCGTCACCGTCGCGCCGGCCTGGGTGAGCTTCGCCAGCCACGCCTCGCGCACCCGCTGGTCACCGGTGAACGCGAACCGCACGGCCCAGCCGTTGACGGCCGTGGCGCCGGTATTGCGGACGGTCAGCTGGGCGGTGAACCCGGTGCCGCCGTGCCAGGCGCCGTAGTTGGTGTAGCGGACCGCGCAGGTGGTGGCCGGCACCGCGCCGGCGTCACGCTGGTCGGCCAGGAACGAGGCGATCCAGGCCAGCGCCGAGTTCCAGTTGATCGCCACCTCGTTGGTCGCGTACGAGTTGATGTCGTCGAAGTAGCAGAACATCGGCTTGCAACCGGCGAGCAGTTGCGCCGCGAACGGGTCCTGGAGGGCGGCGTTCGCACCACCGGCGAGGGAGCCGGCGGGCGGGCGGGGCAGGTTCGGGTCGAGCTGGTGGCCGAAGATGCGGCTGTGCTGGTTCTCCGCCGCGTGCTCGCCCCACCCGGTGACGTACGAGATGTTCAGCGCGTTGCGACCGAAGATGTAGTCCATCGCCTGCACGGCGCCGCCGGCACGCCGTTGTCGCGCTCGGGCACCCGCAGCGTGCCGTCGGCGAGACCGGCGCCGCCGCCCGCCGTGACCGCGGTCCTGGTCCGCTCGAAGGTGTTCAGCAGCTGGTAGGTCGCGATTCCGCCGTTGACCACGTACTTGCCGTGGTCGCCCGCGTCGTATCACCCGCCGCGCACGTCCAGGGAGTAGTCGCACACGCCCGGCTGGCAGGGCACGTTGGTGTCGCCCTGGTTGGGCGCCACCCCGAGGTGACCGGCGGGCCGGGCGTACTCGTCGCCGATCAGGTCCCCGTCGATGGCGATGCCGCTGCGCTGGGCGTAGAAGAACTGCAGCGAGTCGGCGCGCAGCCGGTCGTAGAGGGCGCCGGAGATGTCGAACGGGTGGCTGGTCTCACCGCCCACGGTGAGCGTAAGCCGGCTGCCGGGTGTGCGGTAGCTGGAGAAGTCGACGGTGTGCAAGTTCTGCCCGGAGGCGGCGTCCACGCCGCGCGCGGTGGTGGTGCCGCTGACCAGGACCGTGCCGCCGGCCGAGCGCAGCTGCCAGGGCAGCGGCTCGGTGGCCTCGGTGACCACGGTGGCGTTCTTCGGCCCGCCGGGTAGGTAGCCGACCTGGTTGACCCGCACCCGCGGCCCGGTGTCCGGCTCGTACGGCTCGGGTGGTTCGCCGCCGCGCCGCGAGACGTCGTCCAGGCAGACGGTCTGCGTCTCGGCGGCGCCGCCGACCTGGATGATCAGCTGGGCGCCGGGGTTGTCGTCCGGGACGGTGAAGGTCTGCTCGACCCGCTGGGCGGTGCCCGTGGCGGTGGCGTCCACGGCGGCGTACGTGGTGTACGGAGCGCTGCCGAGCTGGAGGACGGCCTTGATCGCGGCGCCGGGAGTGGCGGATACGGCGAAGCCGAGGGTGTACTGGGCGCCGGCGACCAGCGGCACGCCGTCCTGGCCGATGCCGGCGTCCCACGGGTTGGCCAGGCCGCCGGGGACGGTGGTGCAGAGCCGGCCGTCGGTCACCTCGAGCGCTCCGGTGCCGTAGGAGAACCAGGGGCTCACGCCGGCGCTGAAGTCGCCGTTGTCGATCTGCTCGGGGGCGTCCGGTGGTGGGTCGGCGTGGGCGGCGCCGGCGCCCGCGCCGGTGAGGGCCAGGGTGGTCGCCGCGGCCAGCGGGAGGCGGGGTCGGGATGGCATCACGGGGAGTCCTTCCGGGACGGATTAGGGGGCGGGTGGCGGAAGCTGGGAGCGCTCCCAGGTATCGGCTCGATGTTTCCAGCGGCGGTACGCCGTGTCAATCGATCCGACTGGATGGCTTTCGCCGTCCGACGAGGGCGGTAGGCTCAGCACCACGCCGGGCCGGGCGCCGCGACGCGCCGGTGCGGACACGTGAGATTGGCCGCGCCATGCGTCGTCGTCCTGATCTCCTAGAGACAACTGCGCCCTTCGCCTGGCAGGCTGCCTCCCATGACCCTGAAGCTGCGTTCCGTGGGAACGAGCGACCGTGGGCTGATCCGCAGCGGAAACCAGGACGCCCTGCACGCCGGGACCTGGCTCGTCGCCGTCGCCGACGGCATGGGCGGGATGGCGGCCGGTGACCTGGCCAGCGCGCTCACCATCGACGCGGTCGCTCCTCTGGACGTGGAGACCCCCGAGGACGCCCTGGTGGCCGCGCTCCAGGGCGGCATCGCGCTGGCCACCACCCGGATCCGGCAGGCGGTCGCCGAGGATCCGGAGCGCCAGGGCATGGGCACCACGCTGACCGCCCTGCTCTTCGCCCGTACCGGCAGCTGCCTCGCCCTCGCGCACGTCGGTGACTCGCGGGCCTACCTGTTCCGCGAGGGAGTGCTCAAACAGGTCACCCGGGACGACACCTTCGTCCAGATGCTGGTGGATCAGGGCGTGATCACCGCCGACCAGGCCAGTAGCCACCCGCGCCGGGCGGTGGTCACCCAGGCGTTGCAGGGCGACGACGTCTCCCCGTCGTACGCGACGATGGTGCCCCGGGCCGGCGACCGGTGGCTGTTGTGCAGCGACGGGCTCTCCAACGTGGTCCGCTCGGACACCCTCGCCGAGGTGCTCGCCGGCTACCCGGACCGGGCCGCCTGCTCCGGCAAGCTGATCGATCTGGCGCTGCACGCCGGCGGGCCGGACAACGTCACCGTCGTGGTGGCCGACGTCGTCAAGGAGTAACCGGCCTCAGCGCCGGCGCGGTGCGGCGCGCCGGGTGGGCGTCGCGGTCGTCGGGTCCTCCGGCCACGGGTGCCGGGGATAGCGACCGCGCAGCTCGCCGCGGACCTGCGGATAGCCGGTGCGCCAGAAGGACGCCAGGTCGGCGGTGACCGCCACCGGCCGGCCGGCGGGGGAGAGCAGGTGCAGCAGCACCGGCACCCGGCCGCCGCCGATGCGCGGGGCCGCCGGCCAGCCGAACGTCTCCTGGAGCTTCACCGCCAGCACCGGCGCCGCCGGGTCGCTGTAGTCGAGCCGGACCCGGGAACCACTCGGTACGGCGATCCGCTCCGGGGCCAGCTCGTCCAGCTGGGCGGCCTGCGCCCACGGCAGCAGCCGGCGCAGCGCCGCGGCCACGTCCACCCGGGCCAGGTCGGCGCGGCGCCGGGCGCCGGAGAGCTCCGGGCCCAGCCAGGTCGGCGCGGCGTCGAGCAACGCCTCGTCGCTGACCTCCGGCCACGGTGCGCCGAGGTGGTGCCGGGCGAACGCCAGCCGCTCGCGCAGCGCCCGGGCCGCCGGCGTCCAGGACAGCAGCCCCAGCCCTTCCTGGCGCAGGCCGGTCAGCAGCGCCGCCGCCACGTCCGCCCGGTCCGGACGATCCAGCCGGCGCTCCTGCAGCACGATCGCCCCCAGTCGAGTCACCTCCCGGGCCACCACGTCCCCGTCGGACCAGCCGACCTCCCGGCGTGTGGACAGCAGCGGACCGGCCGCCTCCCGGGCCGTCGCCTCGTCCAGCGGCGTGGCTCGGCGGATGCGCGCCGAGGGCGCGCCGGGGGTACGGTCCGCGACGGCCACCGCCAGCCAGTCCGACCCGGTCAGACCCGACCCCGCCGCCAGGTCCGCGGCGGTCCCGCCGGTCATCAGGTACGCCGAACCGCCCGGGCGCCGGACCCGGGCCAACCGCTCCGGGTACGCCAGCCCGACCAGCAGCCCGGCGGCCAGGTCGTCACTGAGTCCACCGGCGCCAGCGCGCCCGCTCGCTTCCGGACCGCCGGTCCGGCCGGTCGCATCGGCGGCGGCGCGGCCCCGCGGCGGGGAACCGGCGGGCAGGGCACCTCGCAGCCGGCGCACCTCGGCCCGCCAGCGGGCGGTCGCGCCCGCGTCCGCCCCGGCGCGCAGCCGACGCCAGCCGGCGACCAGGTCGTCGCCCGGGCCGGCCGCGCTCTCCTCGGCGAGCAGGGCCACCACCTCGGCCGCCCGCTCGGCGCCGACCAGACCGGCGCCGTCGAGCAGTGCCCGGGCCAGCCGTGGGTGCGCCCCGGCGGCGGCGATGGCCCGCCCCCGCCCGGTGATCCGGCCGTCCGCGTCGACCGCGCCGAGGGTGGCCAGCGTGTCCCGGGCCACCGCCATCGCCGCCGCCGGCGGCGGGTCGGGCAGCGCGAGCCCGACGCCGTCCGGCCGCCCCCAGGCGGCCAGCTCCAGCGCGAAGCCGGTCAGGTCGGCGGTGGCGATCTCCGGCTCCGGCCGGGCGGGCAGCCGCTCGTGCGTCGCCGCGGACCAGCAGCGGTAGACGGCCCCGGGGGCCTCCCGGCCGGCCCGGCCGGCCCGCTGCGTGGCGGCGGCCCGGGAGACCGGCACGGTGATCAACGCGCCGAGCCCACGGGCCAGGTCGGTGCGGGGCACCCGGGACAGCCCGGCGTCCACCACCACCCGCACACCCGGCACGGTCAGGCTCGTCTCGGCCAGCGCGGTGGCCAGCACCACCCGGCGTCGATCCGCTGGACGCAGGGCCGCGTCCTGCTCGCTGCCGCGCTGCCGGCCGTGCAGCGGCAGCAGCGCGACGGCGTCGCGCAGGTCGGCCAGCCGGCCGGTGACCGCCGCGATCTCACCGGCCCCGGGCAGAAAGACGAGCACGTCGCCGTCGCGCTCGCGCAGCGCCCGTCGGACGGTGGCCGCCACGTGGTCGAGCAGGGCCCGGTCCACCGGTCCGCCCCCGGGTGGGGCGATCGGCCGTGCCGGCGGCGCCCAGACCCGCTGCACCGGGTGCAGCGCCGACTCGGCGCGGACGACCGGGGCCGGGGTGGGCCCGCCGAGCAGGGCGGCGAACCGGTCCGTGTCCGGAGTGGCGGACATCGCCAGCAGCCACAGGTCCGGCCGGAGGGTGGCCCGTGCCTCCACCGCGAAGGCCAGCGCGAGGTCGGCGTCGAGTTGTCGCTCGTGGCACTCGTCGAGCAGTACCGCGCCGGTGCCGGGCAGCTCCGGGTCGTTGTGCAGCCGGCGAACCAGCAGGCCGGTGGTGACCACCTCCACCCGGGTGGCGCGGCTGACCTGGCGCTCGCCGCGTACCGCGTAGCCGACCCGGTCGCCCACCCGCTCGCCGAGCAGCTCGGCCATCCGCCGGGCGGCGGCGCGCGCGGCCACCCGGCGGGGTTGCGCGATCACCACCCGGCCGGTGACCCGGTCGGCCACGGCCAACGGCGCGAGGGTCGTCTTACCGGTGCCCGGCGGGGCCACCAGGACACCCGCGCCGGCCGCGTCGAGCGCCGCGACCAGCGCCGGCAGCACCGTGCGTACCGGCAGGTCCAGGGTTACGTCGGAGAGCACGGCCCAGTCTCGCACCGGCCCCGGGGGCTCAGCTGCGGCGGACCTCGCCGACGCCGTGCAGGAACGTGCGCCAGGCCGACGCGTCGAAGGCGAGCACCGGACCCGACCGGTCCTTGCTGTCCCGGACGGCGACCTGACCGTCGGCTGTCGCGACCTCCACGCAGTTGCCGTTGCCGCTGCTGCGCGTGCTGGTCCGCCAGTCCGCCCGGGTCAGGTCGTGCGCCGTCATCCGCGGTACCTCTCGTCTGCGTCGGCGTGCCGCAGACGCGGTCACGCAAAGTTACGAGAAGCCTGCTCAAGGCGGGTCAACGACGCCGCCGGATCGAGCGCCATCCGGCACAGCTCCTCGTGCAGAAGGCTATACCCGAGCACCTGATCGGCATCCTCCAGCGCCAGGCCCATCGTGAGGTTATCCAGGTAAACAACGGACGCGTCGGCGGCGTCGGCGAAGTTGAGGATCACGTACGGGGTGCTCATCGCGGGATGTCCACCGGCCGCGAATGGAAGTACCTGGATTGTCACGTTCGGTAGTTGCGCGATTCGACTCATGTGGATCAGCTGTTCGGCCATCACGGCGTTGCCGCCGACCGGGCGCAGGAGCACCGCCTCGTTGAGCACCACCGACAACTGGACCGGGTCGTCGCGGCGCAGCACCTCCTGCCGGTGCAGCCGGGCCGCCACCTTGCGCTCCACGCCGTCCTCGCCCGCGGTGCGCCGGTAGATCTCCCGGGCGTACGCCTCGGTCTGCAACAGCCCCGGCACGGACTCGGCCTCGTACGTGCGCAGCGCCACCGCCTCGGCCTCCAGCCCGACGTAGAACTCGAACCACTCGGGCAGCACGTCGCTGTAGTTCTGCCACCAGCCCCGCTGCTGTGCGCTCCGGGCGATCTCGATCAGCGCCTCGGCGTCCGCCCCGGTCACCTGGTAGAGGGCCAGCGCGGCCCGGACGTCGCGCGGCTTGATGCCGATCTGCGCGGTCTCGATCCGGGAGAGGTTGCTCTTGGACATGTCGAGCTGACGGGCCGCCACATCGAGGGTCATGCCCGCGCGTTCCCGGAGCTGGCGCAGCTCCCGGGCGATGCGTCGACGGCGCACGGTCGGGCTGGCGGCGGGTGGGATGGCGGGAGTGGCGGTCACCGTCCGAGTCTGTCACGACAAGATCCGCAGGTCGGGCCTGCACGGAGTGCAACTTTCAAATCTGGGAGTTGCATTGCGGTAGCTGTCGGTGCATCCTTTGCCGGTCGCGATCACAGTGGACACACCGTGCGGGAGGACCGTTGCTCATCGCCGACGAGTTCTTCCTCATCGCTCACAACGACAGCCGCGGCAAGGCCAAACTCCATCCGGCCGCGACCGGGCTCGGCCTGGCCGGCGGGCTGCTCGGCGAGCTGATCCTGTATGGACACATCACCGTCTCCAACGGGCACGTCACCGTCATCGACCGGCGCCCGCCGGGTGACGCGCTGGCGCACACCGTGCTCGACCAGTTGATCGGCGAGTCCCAGCACCAGGCGGTCCGCACCTGGCTCAGCTTCCTGGCGCAGAGCGCGACGACGTCGGTGGGGGAGCGGCTGGCCCGGGCCGGCATGCTGCGCCGCCAGGAGAGCCGCCGGCTGCTGCGCACCTCGGTCAGCTACCTGCCGATCGATCTCAACGCGGTGGCCTGGCCGGCCACCCGGCTGCGGGCCCTGCTGGACCGGCCGGACCCGCCGAGCGTGCCGGACGCCCTGCTGCTCGGTCTGGTGGTGGCCGCCGGGCTGACCCGCGAGGTGCTGTGGAGCGCCGGCCCGCGTGCCCACCACCGGCTGAACGTCCTCATCCCCGCGCTGCCGGCGCCCCTGAAGGAACTCGTCGGGCACACCGAGGCCGCCGTCGGCGCCGCCGTGCTCCGTGGCGTCCCATGATCCCCCGGTAACCCCCCACCCTCCCCTCGACAACCGGAGTAGTCGTATGCCCCCGACATCGACAGTCGACCGACCCAGCAACGTCTCCGAAGCCCTTGCCCGAGGCCGCCTCGGCGTCCCCTCGGTGATCTTCTTCGTGCTCTCCGCCGCCGCGCCACTGACCGTGGTGGCCGGTGTCGTCACCACTGGCTACGGCGTCATCGGGGTGACCGGCATCCCGCTGGCCTTCCTGGTGGTCGCCGCGGTGCTCGCCCTGTTCTCGGTGGGCTACGTGGCGATGTCCCGCCGGGTGGAGAACGCCGGCGCCTTCTACGCCTACATCTCCCGTGGCCTGGGCCGGCCGGCCGGCGTGGGCGCCGCCTGGGTGGCGCTGATCGCGTACAACGCGCTCCAGGTCGGGCTCTACGGCACCATCGGCGTCGCCGCCGAGCCGGTGCTCGACCGGATCTTCGGTGGGCACCCGCACTGGTCCATCGTCGCCCTGGTGGCGTGGGCGCTGGTCGGCCTGCTCGGCCTGCTCCGGGTGGACATCAACGGCATGGTGCTGGCGGCGCTGCTGGTCGCCGAGATCGTGGTGATCCTGATCTTCGACCTGGGACAGCTGGGCAACCCGGCCGACGGCCAGGTCAGCCTCGCCGCGCTGTCGCCGGACAACCTCTTCGTGCCGGGAGTGGGCGCGGTGCTGGTGCTGGCCATCCTCGGCTTCGTCGGCTTCGAGTCCGCGGTGGTCTTCAGCGAGGAGAGCAAGGACCCGAAGCGCACGGTGCCGCTGGCCACGTACCTCTCGGTCGCGATCATCGCCGGGCTGTACGCGCTCTCCTCCTGGACCATGACGGTCGCCGTCGGACCGGACCGGATCGTCGCCGAGGCCGGTGAGCAGAGCGTCGGGCTGATCTTCAACCTGGCCGGTGCGCAGCTCGGCGACACGGCGGTCACCATCGGCCAGGCGCTCTTCCTGACCTCGGTGCTGGCCGCGATGATCTCGTTCCACAACACCACGGCCCGCTACGCGTTCGCGCTCGGCCGGGAGCGGGTGCTGCCGGCGGTGTTCGGGCAGACCTCGCCGCGCAGCGGCGCGCCGCGGGCCGCCTCGCTGGCGCAGAGCGTCCTCGGCCTGCTGGTCATCCTGCTGTACGCGGTCAACGGCTGGGACCCGGTGGTCAAGCTGTTCTTCTGGGGCGGCACCACCGGCGGGTTCGGCGTGCTGCTGCTGATCGCCACCACCTCGGTGGCGGTGATCGCCTACTTCGTCCGTTCCGGTGGCGGCGAGACGCTCTGGCGGCGGGCCATCGCACCCGGCCTGGCCACCATCGCGCTCTTTGTGATCATCTGGCTGGCCGTGTCGAACTTCGCCAACCTGCTCGGCGTCGCGCCGGACTCCACCCTGCGCTGGGCGCTGCCCGCGGTCTACCCGGTGGCGGCCGCGTTGGGCGTCGGCTGGGCGCTGGTGCTGCGCAGCAGCCGCCCGGACACGTACGCCCGGATCGGCCTGGGCGCGGAGAGCGCCGCGGCCGCCGCGCGGCCGGTGGAGCAGCCGCCGGCGTCGGCCGGCGCGGAGGTGCACCGATGAGCGTGGCCGTCGACCGGCTCGGGCCGGAGGACACCGCGCTGGTGGCCGGCCGGATCGCCCAGGCGTTCGCCGCCCTGGAGGTGACTCGCTGGCTGGTGCCCGACGCGAGCAAGCGGGAGGCCGTGCTGGCTGGAAACGTCGAGATCCTGGTCGAGCACGCGATGCGGCACGGCCTGGTGTACGCCAGCGCGGATCGGGCAGCGGTCGCGGTCTGGTTCCACTCGGTCGGCGAGCCTGCCCCGCCGCCACCCGACTACGACGCCCGGCTCGCCGCTGCCTGCGGTGAGTGGACCGACCGGTTCGAGCATCTCGACGAGTTGTTCGCGGCGAACCACCCGCATCCGGACCACCACCATCTGGCCTTCCTGGCGGTCGAACCGGAGCGGCAGGGGCAGGGGCTGGGCACCGCGCTGCTGGTGCACCACCACGCCTGGCTGGACGCCAACGGGATGCCCGGTTACTTGGAGGCGAGCAGCACGCGCAGCCGGGACCTGTACGTGCAGCACGGCTACCGGGCCGGCGAGCCGTTCCGGTTGCCGGACGGCACGCCGTTCTGGCCGATGTGGCGGGAGCCGGTGGGCCGCTGACGGAACCGGCCGGGCCACCGCCAACCGGCCGGTACGCAGCGGAACGCGCTGTAACGTCCGCGTGACAATTCGTACGAACGATGCAGGGCCGGGTCCGCGGACCCGGCCCTGCATCGTGAACCGCCTAGTTGTGCTGTCCAGGGACGTTGGTCAACCTGGTGATGGGTGGTAGGCCGCCGGTGGCGGTGTGGGGTCGGTGGTGATTGTAGTGATGCAGGAAGGCCGGTAAGGCCTTCCTGCGGGCTTGTTCGGAGTTGTAGAACCGGGCCAGGGCCCAGCCATCGTTCAGGGTGCGGTGGAAACGCTCGACCTTGCCGTTCGTCTGGGGCCGGTAGGGGCGGGTCTTCTTCACGGTGATGCCCAACTCGTGGCAGGCGTCGCGCCAGGCGAAGGACTTGTAGGCCGAGCCGTTGTCGGACAGGACCCGCTCGATGGTGACACCACGTGCGGTGAACCACGCGACGGCGTTGCGGAGCACGTCGATGGCGGTGGCGGCTTTCTCGTCGTCACGGATCTCGGCGTAGGCGACGCGGGAATGATCGTCGATGACGGTGTGCACGAACGCCGTCCCGACTTTCGGTGCCCAGTTCCTGCCGCGGTTTCCGGTCCGCACGGCGGTGGCGTTGCGGTGGCGGCGGCCCTGGAAACGGCCGACGTAGCGCCAGCCGCCGCCGTCGGGGATGTTGCCGTATTTGGTGACGTCGACATGCAGCATCGCGCCCGGATGCGGGTGTTCGTAGCGGCGCACGGGTTCAGCGGTTGTCCGGTCGATATGGCGCAGCCGGTTGAGGCGGCAGCGCACCAGCACGGCGTGCACGGTCGAGGCCGGCATGTCGAGGCGCCCGCCGATCTGGACCGGGCCCAGGCGCTGCTTGCAGCGCAGGTGCACGACCTTGCGGACCATGGGCTGCGGTGTGCGTGCCGGGCTGCGGTGCGGGCGCGACGAGCGATCCTGCATACCGTCAGCGCCCTGCTCGCGGTAACGATCTGTCCAGCGTTTCGCGGTGCGCCAAGAGACGTCATAACGGCGTGCTGCCTGGGCGACCGGCCAGCCCTCGTCCACGATCAGACGCGCCAGCCGCAGACGCGCGCGTGGGGTCAGAGCAGCATTACGGTGGAGCATGAAGGCCTCCTGGTTGCCGGAGCGGTTCCTCGACAGCTCCACTCCACAACCGGAGGCCTTCACCTACCTACGACATCAGACCGTGTCGTCACACAACCTCGACCAACCTCCCTGGACAGCACACCTAGTACGTGCCGTCGAGCTGGCCGCGCAGCTTGGTCAGCGCCCGGGCCAGCAGCCGGGAGACGTGCATCTGCGAGACGCCGATCTGCTCGGCGATCTGCGACTGCGTCAGGTTGCCGTAGAACCGCAGGGTGAGGATCTTCTGCTCCCGCTCGTCGAGCGTGGCCAGCGCCGGGCCGAGGGCGACCCGCAGCTCAGCCAGCTCGAACTCGGCGTCCTCGCCGCCGAGCATGTCACCCAGCTCGGTGGCACGCTCGCCGTCGCCGGTCGGGGTGGACAGCGACACCGCGTTGTACGCGCGGGCGCCTTCCAGGCCCTCCAGCACCTCCTCCTCGGTGAGCTTGAGGTGGGCGGCGATGTCGGCGACCGTCGGCGAGCGCCCGAGGGTCTGCAGGAGGGAGCTGTTGGCGTCGGAGATGGACAGCCGCAGCTCCTGGAGCCGGCGGGGCACCCGGATGTCCCAGGTGCGGTCGCGGAAGTGCCGCTTGAGCTCGCCGATGATGGTGGGGATGGCGTACCCGGCGAAGTCGACGCCGCGCGACGGGTCGAACTTGTCGATGGCCTTGATGAGGCCGACCGCGGCGGTCTGCGCCAGGTCGTCGGTGGGCTCGCCCCGCCCGCTGTAGCGGTGGGCGAGGTGGTTGGCCAGCGGCAGCCAGGCCTCGATCGCCCGGTCCCGCAGAGCGGCGCGCGACGGGTGGGTGGTCGGCAGCGCGGCCATGGCGTTGAGCAGGTCAGTGGCGCTGTCGGTGAGCGCACGCGGGTCGAGCTTCGCGCTCTTGACGGCGGTGCCCGGCTGCTCGCTGATCGTTGGCGCGGTCATTGGGTGGTCCTCCCTGCACCTCGTCCGCGGACAAAAAGACGTGACGCTTTGGTTTAGCTTCGTATGGGCCGTTCGGGACTCACCTTAACCTGATCGTCTCCCGGAAATCTAGCCGAAAGGCTGATGTACTTAAGCCCTTTAGGCCAGCAAAAGGCGCAAATCGGGTGGCGGTCCAGGCGGTTGTGAGGTCTCTTACTGATTCCACCGTCCACGTCCGGCCGACCGGCCGTCCCACCGTGGCTTGACCGGTCGGCCCACCGCCCCCGGCCGAGCGGTCAACATGAAACCCGACATCTGGACCCAGGTGTCTACTATCCGTCGTTGTCCCGCCGGTGGGACTGGCCGTAGCGTCGCCTGTACACACCCGGTTCGGAGGCACCGTGCTCGATCCAGCCGCTCCCCAGCTCGTCGTGAACAGCCGCACGCTCCACTTCAGCTGGTTGCCGGCGGATCCGGACGCGGTGGAGGCTCTGGTCCCGGCCGGCCTGCGTCCCCGCCCGGACCGGCAGGTGTTCCTCAACCAGTACATCGTCGACGACGAGACGCAGACGTCCGGCTTCGGCGCGTACTCGTTGACCTACCTCGGCGTCTCGCTGACCGGCGTGGACGCCCCCGGCGGCCTCAACCCGGGCGGCTGGTGGACCCACTACGTGGCGTCCAGTCGCACCGTCCGGGACTACGCCGCCGCCCGCGGCGCCCCGGCGATCACCGGCCGCACCAGCATCGAGGTGCGCGGCGGCGACCTGGTCTCGGTGACCCATGCCGACGGCGCACCGCTGATCCGGGCCCGCTGCCGGGTCGGAGAGACCGGCCACGTGATCAGCAGCGGGCACCACCGCTACTTCACCCGCCGCGACGGTCAACTGCTCAGCGCCGTCTACCCGTTCGTGGCGGAGCCGGTCGCCCCGTTCGAGATCGAGTCGGTCGAGTTCATGGAGCCCGGCCACCCGATGTACGCGCTACGGCCAGCCAACCCGCTGACCATCTGCTTCGGCTACTACTCGCCACGCTCCTCGTTCGCCTACCCCGGCGGGCTGAGCGTGCACCCGGGCGAAAGCGGCCCGCCACCGGCGCCGGCCCGGTCGGTTCACCAGGTGCCGGCCAACCTGGTCCGCAGCGGCCGACCGTCCGGGTCGTAGACCAGCCGGTACACCGGCAACGCCCAGGTGCGGGTGTACCAGGGCAGCCGATCGGGGCGGTGCGGGCGCAGCCGGCCGGGCGGACGGTCGCCCACCTGGCCGTCGTCGTACCACTGTTGCAGCGCGTCGGCAGCCGCCGTGACGGCCGCGACGGCGTCCGTGGGATCGAGCAGGTCGGCGTCGTCCGCGCCGGCCGGGTCGCGGTCCAGATGCTCGCGCCAGAGCCGCAGCCGTAACTCCCGGGCGAAGACCCGCGCCCCGTCGCCCTGCCCGGCCGGATCGGTGGGCTTCCGCTGGTCACGGATGTCGTCGAGCACCGCACAGGACAACTCGCTGTCGTGCGTCCACGAGCGGCGGTTGAAATTGTCGCTGCCCACGCTGGCCCACACGTCGTCGACCACGCAGACCTTCGCGTGCACGTAGACCGGGTCGCCGGCGTGGTTCTCCACGTCGAACACGTGCACCCGGTCCGGCGCGGCCCGCTCGCACAGCGACAACGCCTGCTCGCGGCCGACCATGTTCGGCGGCAGCGCGAGCCTGCCGTCCACGTCCGGGTGTCGGGGCACCACCGCGATCAGGTGCAGCTCCGGGTTGTCGCGCAGGGCGTGCGCGAACAGGTCCGCCACCTCGCTCGACCAGAGGTACTGGTCCTCCAGGTAGATGAGCCGGCGGGCACGGTGTACCGCTTTGCTGTAGCCCCTTGCCACCGACCGCTCGCCGTGCGGTGCGAAGGAGTAGCGCGGGCGGACCGCGGGGTAGGTGCGCAGCACCTGGATCTGGTGCGGACCGCAGGGCGGCGGGTCGGCCGGCTGCTCGGGCAGCGGGTCGGGGCGCAGGTCCGCGCCCCGTAGCCGGTCCCGCAGGTAGGCCATCGGGTTCTCCGAGTCCAGCGGCATCGGGTCGGTCCAGCGCTCCCGGAACACGGTGTCCAGCGCGCCGACCACCGGTCCGCGTACCGCGAGCTGCACGTCGTGCCAGGGCGGGTTGGGGCCGTACCGGGGAGACATCCGCACCGCCTGCGGGTCGCCGCGGTGCGCGGCGTCGTCCCGCCGGCTGTGGCACAGGTCGATCCCCCCGGCGAACGCGATGTCCCGTTCCGGGGCACTCGGATGCCGCAGCACCACCAGTTTCTGGTGGTGCGAGCCGCCACGGCGGACCCGCTGGTCGAGCAGCACCTCCCCGCCGGCCGCGGAGATCACCTCGCTGAGGTCGCGGTTCTCCGCCTCGCTGTAGGCCAGCGCGTCGAGGTGGGAGCGCCAGATCAGCCCCTTGACCACCACTCCACGCTGGGCGGCCTGGGCGAAGAGCTGGGCCACGGTCGGGCCGTCCGGGCGCAGCCGCTGGTCCGGATCACCCCGCCAGTCGGTGAAGAAGAGGTGGTCGCCGGCCGTCAGCGCCTCCACCTCGTCGACCAGCCGGTCGAAGTACGCCGCACCGTGAATCAGTGGCTCGGCGAGGTTTCCGGTGGTCCAGACGGGTAACACAGAGACCGGGTTGGCCCGTTCCTGTGCGGTGAGGAACCAGTCCTGCAACGGCAACGTCCAGCCCCCCGAGGTCGACAACGTCCTCACGGTAGGACCCCCGACGCGGGTTCGCACGCCAGGGCCGGCAGACCGACGACCTGGCCGACGCCACCAGAACGACGCGACAACAACCGAGGAGGCCACACCATGCCCCGCGAGACGACGAACCCCGTGACCGAGTACCGCGAGCCGGCGGTCGAGAGCGAACGGGGGGCGTTGGTAGCGGTGTTGGTGATGGTGATTCTCGGGGTGGCGGGGATTTTCGCCGTCTCCTGAGGCGGCGCCGGCGCCCCCGGGTACGGGGGCGCCGGCGCCGATCTCAGCGGTTGACCATGGTCAGGGCCTGGTGCCCTGGCCGCCGGTGTGCGGCAGCCGCTCGGAGGGAATCACGCCGAGCCGACCTGCCTGGTAGTCCTCGAACGCCTGGATCAGTTCGTCCCGGGTGTTCATCACGAACGGGCCGTACTGTGCCACCGGCTCCCGGATCGGCTGACCGCCCATGATGTAGAGGTCCAGGGCAGGGGTGTTGCTGTCCTGCGTGGTGTCCGCGCTGAAGCGCAGCGCGTCGCCCGGGCCGTGCACCGCGAGCTGGCCGGTGCGGACCGGCCGCCGGTCGGCGCCGACGGTGCCGCGCCCGCCGAGCACGTACACCAGGGCGTTGAACTCCGGCTGCCAGGGCAGGTCGACCTGCGCTCCCGGCTGCACGGTGACGTGCGTGATGGTGATCGGGGTGAAGGTGGAACCCGGGCCGCGGTGCCCGGCCACCTCACCGGCGATGACCCGGATCAGCGCACCGCCGTCGGGCGTCGTGAGCAGCGCCGACTCCCGGCCCCGGATGTCCTGGTAGCGGGGCGGGTTCATCTTGGCCGCGCGGGGCAGGTTGACCCAGAGCTGGGTGCCGTGGAAGAGCCCACCGCTCATCACGAGGTGCTCCGGCGGGGCTTCGATGTGCAGCAGGCCGCTCCCGGCGGTCATCCACTGGGTGTCGCCGTCGGTGATGGTGCCGCCGCCACCGTGCGAGTCCTGGTGGTCGAAGACGCCGTCGATGATGTACGTGACGGTCTCGAAGCCACGGTGCGGGTGCCAGGGGGTGCCCTTCGGCTCGCCCGGCGCGTAGTCCACCTCACCCATCTGGTCGAGGTGGATGAACGGGTCCAGGTCGGTCGTCGGCACCCCGGCGAAGGCCCGGCGGACCGGGAAGCCCTCGCCCTCGAAGCCGCTGGGCGCGGTGGTCACCGTGCGGACGGGGCGGATCTTGGCGGACTCGTCGAGCTGGGGCAGGCGGGGAAGGACGAGGACGTTCTCAACGGTGATCGCGGGCATCGAAGGCTCCTAGTTCGTGGCGTGGGTGGTCGACGTGGCCCGGGCCGCGCGCAGGCGGTCACCGAGCCGGCCGAAGACCCGGGTGAGGCAGGCGACCTCGGCGTCGTCGAGGTCGTCCATCAGGTGGGTACGCACCGACGCCAGATGGTGCGGCGCGGCTTCCCGCAGACCGAGCAGCCCGGCGGCGGTGAGCACTGCCTCGCTGCCCCGTCGGTCGTCCGGGCAGGCCTCCTTGCTGACCAGGCCGCGGCGTTGCATCGAGGAGATCTGGTACGTCAACCGGCTGGGCGAGAAGACCAGTCGGCCGGCCAGCTCGCCCATCCGCAGCCGCTGCCCCGGTGCCTCGGAGAGCAGGACCAGCACGTGGTAGTCGGCGAAGCTGAGGTCGCTGTCGGACCGAAGGTCCTCCTCCAGCTGGGTGTAGAGGCGCTGGCTGGCCTCGATGTAGGCGCGCCAGGCGGCCTCTCGGGTGCTGTCCAGGCTCTCTGTCACGTCCATGACGATAGCACTCTTTAAAAATTTAACTAGTGGCTCTGGGCGTCGTGTGGGTCACATCCGAGCGGTCGATGTCCGGGGTTCGTGCAGCTTTGAAGGAAGCCGGCGGGGGAGGCGGGGCGCGATGTGCCAGACTCCGCCCTCGTGGAACACGTGGAGCTCACCGCCGCCGACCTGTTGCTGCGCCCCTGGCGGGACGCCGACGCCCCCGCGGTGCGTGACGCCCTGCGCGACCCGGCCATCGCCCAGTGGAACCCGCACGGCGGTGGCTTGATCGACGACGAGGCCGCCCTGCTGTGGGTGCGCCGCCGGGCCGACTGGTCCGGCGGCGACCACGCCTCGATGGCGGTGACCGCCGCGGCCGGCGGGGAGTTGCTGGGCTCGGTGTCCCTGTACGACATCCATCACGGCGACGCGTCCATCGGCTACTGGACGGTGCCGGCGGCGCGCGGGCGCGGGGTGGCGGTGCGCGCCGTCGTCCGGCTCACCGACTGGGCGTTCGCCGACCTCGGGCTGCACCGGGTGGAGCTGTGCCACGCGGTGGCCAACCAGGCGTCCTGCCGGGTCGCCCACCGGTCTGGCTACCTTGCGGAGGGGACGCTGCGCGAGTCGTACCGGTACGGCGACGGCCGCCGCCACGACGAGCACCTGCACGCCCGGCTGTCCACCGACCGCTGAACGACTCGCGGTGGTTGCGCGAGGCTGATCAACACAAGGTCGGCGATGTGGAGGTGTCCCACTGCTGCGAATGCCCCCACATCGCCGATGTCGAGTCGATCACCCGTCACTCGACCACCCTGCGCAGGAAGGCGCCGAGGGTGGTCGTCGTGCGGTCGATCTTTTCTTCCAGGGTGATGGTCTCGTCCAAGCGTCGCCCGGCGTCCTTCTTGCCCCGTAGGTAGAACGAGCAGGCCAGGTCGGAGCAGATGTAGACGCCGACGGAGTTGCCCTGCCGCCCGTCCCGGCCGGCCTTGCGGGCGGTCATCAGCGAGACGCCGTCCCCGGTGTGCGTGGTCAGGCACAGCGAGCACATGCTGCGCCGGGCACGCCCGGTCTGCGGGGCCACCCGCAACGCCACCCCGACCAACCCGCTGTCGGACTCGGCGACCAGGTAGGCCCGCTGCGTCGCAGCGGGGTCCCGCCACCCGAGGAAGTCGAGGTCGTCCCATGGTCGCATTTCAAGATCGTTCGGTACGGCCAGCCGCTTCGCCTCGCCCTGCGTGCAGTTGACGAACGACGCGCGGATGGCGCCCTCGGTTATCGCTAGCATAGGTAGTAGCCTAGCTCTCCTAGGCAAACTATTAAGACGACTAGGTTTGGGGTGTGCGGAATGGCACGTGCGGGGGTGACCGCCGAACGCCTGACCCTGGCTGCGGCCGAGCTGGCCGACGAGATCGGCATGGAGAACGTGACCGTCGCCGCGCTCGCCCGGCGTTTCGGCGTCAAGGACGCGAGCCTGTACTTCCACATCAGGAACGCTCAGGACCTGCGGGTCCGGGTGGCGCTGCTGGCACTCGCGGAGCTTGCCGACCGGGTCGCCGCCGCGCTCGCCGGCCGCGCGGGCAAGGACGCACTGGTGGCCTTCGCCAACGCGTACCGGGACTACGCGACGCAGCACCCGGGCCGGTACGCCGCGATGCAGATCGACCTCGACCCGGAGACGGCCGCCGCGAGCGCCGGCGTCCGGCATGCCGAGATGACCCGGGCGATCCTGCGCGGTTACCGGCTCTCCGAGCCGGACCAGACCGACGCGGTACGGATGATGCACAGCACGTTCCACGGGTTCGTCAGCCTGGAGAAGACCGGTGGCTTCCGGCACACCCCCCGTACGACGGACGCCTCCTGGCCCCGAACGCTGGATGCCCTCGACGCGGTCCTCAGCAACTGGCCGCCCGCCGCGGGTAGCAATGCGGAGACCGCTCGGTGACGGACGGCGACCGCCTAGGCTCGACGGCGTGGATGATCTGGAGCTGGCCGACTGGCGGGAGCGGGTAGCCCGGCTGTACCTGTCCGACGTCGACCTGGCCGGGTTCCGCGCCGGCCGCGATCAGCTCTTCGCCACCCACCCGCAGAGCCCGATCCCGCCGGCGGAGCGACCCGGCTTCTCCGGAGTGCGCTACTTCCCACCCAACCCGGCCGCCGTGGTGGAAGCACCCCTGCGCCCGGCCAGCGGTGAGCTGCGGATCGACACCGGCGGCCCGGACGGGGTGGTCGCGTACCGGCGGGTCGCGGTGGCCGAGACGTCGTGGGGTCCGCTGACCCTGTGGTGGATCGAGGCGTACGGGGGCGGGCTGTTCGTGCCGCTGCGCGACGGCACCTGCGGGCAGGACACCTACGGCGGAGGCCGGTACCTCACCGACACGGTGAAGGGCACCTTCGGCCGGGGCGTCGAGCTGCTGCCCGGCGACCGGGTCCGGCTGGACGCCAATTATCTTTACAATCCGTCCTGCGCGTACGATGACCGCTGGGCGTGCCCACTGGCACCGCCCGAGAACCGGGTCGACGTGCCGCTGCGGGCCGGCGAGCTGGCGTACCACGACTGAACGGCCGCCCCGGCGTGCTGCCGGGACGGCCGGTCGAACCGCTCTCAGCCGGCGTTCGTGGCCGAGCCGGACATCTGCATCCGACCCAGCAGCTGCCGGGCCTGGTCGGCGAGCTGCGCGTCGACGATCACCGCGTACTGGCCGGCGCGTAGCGAGCTGGCCGAGGTGAAGTCCCGCTGGCCGCCGGTCATCGCGTGCGCGACGGCGCCGAACACGGCACCCCAGATCGCGCCGATGACCAGCCCGACCAGGATCACCGCCAGCCAGTTGCCGACCGTGAAGATGCCGAACAGCAGGCCGATGAAGAGCCCGAACCAGGCGCCGGTGCCGGCGCCGAGCAGCGCGGCGCGGCCGGTGGTCATCCGCCCGAGCACCGTCTCCACCAGCGTGAGGTTGGTGCCGACGATCGCGGTGTGCTCCACCGGGAAGCGGTTGTCGGCAAGATAGTCGACCACGCGCTGTGCGGCCGGATAGTCCGGATACGAACCGATCGTCACGGTGGGCGGGCCGATCTCCGGCCCGTGCCCGTCACCGGACGGTGCCGACGGGCGGCCGGCCGGGCCGGACGGCAGCAGATCGCCACCCTGTGTGCCGGGCCGCCACGCGGCGGCCGGCCCCGAAGCTGACGTCATGAGCATCCTCCCTCGTCAAGCCGTCCGGGTTCCCGCCCGCGCCGTCCGGTAACGCCAGCAACCACGGTGGATGCCGTGCCGGTCGGCAGGAATGCGCCCGGACGCCCCGGGTAGGTAACCGGGTGCAGAGCGGACAGATCAGCGACTACGGCTTCCTCGCCGACGGCCGCAGCGCGGCGCTGGTGGACCGCTCCGGCTCGGTGAACTGGTGGTGCCCGGGCCGGTTCGACGCACCGTCGGTGTTCGGGCGGCTGCTCGACGAGAACGCCGGGCACTGGTCGATCCAGCCGGAGGGCGAGTTCAGCGTCGAGCGCTGCTACCTCGACGACACCCTGGTGCTGCGGACCGTCTTTCGCACCGGGCACGGGGAGGTGGCGCTGACCGACGCGCTCGCCTTCGAGCCCGGGGCGCGCAACCACGACATCGGGCTCCGCTCGCCGCAGGTGCTGGTCCGCAGCGTGCAGGGCCTCTCCGGTGAGGTGCCGATGCGGGTGCACTACCGGCCCCGCTTCGAGTACGGGCGGACCACCGCGTTCCTCGTCGAGCGGGACGGCACGCTGGAGGCCATCGCCGGGGCCGCGCGGCTCACCCTGCGCGGCAGTGTCCCCTTGTGCTGTGGCGAGGGCGAGGCCACCGCGACGTTCACCGCCCGCTCCGGTTCGGTCCACAACTTCACCCTCGGGTACGCCCCGACCTACGACGCGCCGCCGCCGGAGGTGCCGGACGCCGACCGGACGATCGCCGACACGGTCGCCGGGTGGCGGTCCTGGGTCGAACGGCACGAATACCGGGGGTGCTACCCCGAACAGGTGCGGCGCAGCGCGCTGGTGGTGCAGGGCATGACGTACCGGCCCAGCGGGGCGGTGGTGGCCGCGGCGACCACCTCGCTGCCGGAGAAGCTCGGCGGAGACCGGAACTACGACTACCGCTACGTCTGGGTGCGCGACTTCAGTCTCACCCTGCGGGCGCTGTGGCGGTCGGCCTGCTTCCACGAGGTGCAGAGGCAGTTCTCCTGGGTGAGCCGGGCGATGGGCCGGATCGGCGACGAGCCGGTGCCGATCATGTACGGGGTGCAGGGGGAACGGGACCTCACCGAGCACCGCTTGGAGCAGCTCGCCGGGTACCGCGAGAGCCCGCCGGTGCTGATCGGCAACGACGCGTGGCGGCAGCGGCAGACCGACATCTTCGGCGAGGCGCTGGACGCCGCCTGGCTGATGCGCGACAAGTTGGAGCCGATGGAGCCGGAGGTGCACAACGTGCTGCGGGTGCTCGCCGACCAGGCCGTGGTGGACTGGCGGCGACCGGACGCGGGCATGTGGGAGGAACGCGGGATCGAACACCATCACGTGTCCTCGAAGGTGCAGTGCTGGGTCGCGCTGGACCGGGCGGTCCGCTTCGGCGACAAGCTCGGTGGACCGGAGGACGTGGCCCGCTGGGCGGAAGCCCGCGACGAGGTGCGGGCGACGGTGCTGGAGCGGGGGTGGAGCGACCGGCTCGGTGCGTACACCGGGAGTTTTGATTCCGACGACCTGGACGCCTCGGTGCTGGTGATGCCGCTGGTGGGTTTCCTAAGGGCGGACGACCCGCGGATGCGCTCGACGATCGGGGCGGTGGAGCGGCAGCTGTCCCACGACGGCCTGCTGCGGCGCTGGGACGGCGACCCTGCGGGCTTCGTCATCTGCTCGTTCTGGCTGGTGGGTTGCCTGGCGTTGGGTGGTGAGCGGGACCGGGCGCACGAGTTGTTCCTCAGGCTTGCCGGTCGGGTCAACGACCTCGGCCTGTTCGCCGAGCAGATCGACCCGCTGACCGGTGAGCAGATGGGCAACTTCCCCCAGGCGTTCTCGCACATCGGCCTGATCAACGCCGCCGGTCAGCTCACCGACGTCGAGCGGGACCCGGCGCTGCGGCATCGCGGTATGCCACCGCCGCACTTCACCCCGACGCGGGCCTGACCCCCGGTCCTTTTGCAAGAATCTTGATGACTATCGATTCATTGGATCGAAGTTCTGTCGCGATGAAGTGGAAGACGTTAATGTCCGGGACACCCTGCGGTGCTACTCCAGTCGGCGGGGCGCGCACCGGGGAGATCAAGGCGCTCGGCAAGTGCGCGGACATCGCCTCCAACCTCACCGACGGCCGGCAGCTGCAGATCTGGACCTGCAACGGCTCCGGGGCGCAGCGCTGGACGCTGCCGTGACCGGCGGCTGATCGCCGCCGTACCCGATCCCGGCCGTCCACCCGCGTCCCCGGGTGGGCGGCCGGGGCTCGGGGGACAATGCCGGGATGCGGCTCGTGCTCACGGCGGACACCCACCTACCGAAGCGAGCCCGGGACCTGCCCGGGCCGCTCTGGACGGCGATCGAGGCGGCGGACGTGGTGCTGCACGCCGGCGACTGGGTGGACGAGTCGCTGCTCGACGCCATGACCGCGCGCTCCCGCCGGCTGATCGGCGTGTACGGCAACAACGACGGCCCGGCGCTGCGCGCCCGGCTGCCGGAGGTGGCCCGGGCCGACCTCGACGGCCTGCGGGTCGCCGTGGTGCACGAGACCGGCCCCCGGACCGGTCGCGAGCAGCGGTGCGCAGCCCGCTTTCCCGACGTCGACCTGCTGGTCTTTGGGCATTCGCACATCCCCTGGGACACCGAAGCCCCCGGTGGGCTGCGCCTGCTCAACCCCGGCTCACCCACCGACCGCCGCTCCCAGCCCCACGCCACCTACCTCACGGCCGAGGTGAACGCCGGCCGCCTGAGCCAGGTCGAGCTGCACCGGCTGCCCCGTCGCTGACCCGCCCCTCGGGCGGTGTCACTGGCCCCGGCCCGTTTCGGCCTGGAGCTCGTCGATCCGCTTGGACGCCTCGGCCTTGGTCAGGTCGTCCGGCAGCTCCGCGTCCGCCTCTCGGGCGAGGGTGGCCAGGTACGACTCCTGTGCCGCGGTGGGTGGCTCGTCGCCGGTGACCCACTCGTCCGGGTCCTTGATCGCGCCGCGCGGGTCGGCCTGCTCGTTGTTGCGGTCCGTCATCGTCATCACCCTTTCTTCGAACAGGTGTGCCAGTACCCGGACCGTCGCCGGTTCATGGCTGCTCGGCGCGTCAGCCGGCACCTACGATCACCGGATGAGCGTGGACCGGTCGGGTGTGGTGGTGGTCGGGGCGGGCATCGCCGGGGTGGCCTGCGCGGTGGAGCTGGCCGCGGCCGGGGTGCCGGTGCAGGTCCGCGAGCGGGGGCACGTGCGCGGTGGCCGGATGGCCAGCAAACGCTTCGACGGCCGCCCCACCGACATCGGCGCCGCCTACTTCACCGCCAGCGACCCCGACTTCGCCGCGCTGGTCGAGCAGTGGCGCGCCGCCGGCCTGGTCCGCGAATGGACCGACACCTTCCAGGCGTACGACCGGGACGGGCGCCACGACGTGCCCGGACCGATGCGCTTCGCCGCGCCGCACGGGCTGCGCTCACTGGTCGAACATCTGGCCGGCGCGGTCCCGGTGACTGTCGACCGCTTGGTGCTCAGCGTGGAACCCGGGCCGGCCGTGGACGGCCAGCCGTGCGCGGCGGTCGCCCTGGCCATGCCGGGCCCGCAGGCCGCCCTGCTGCTCGACCCGGCCCTGGCCGACGCCACCCGGGTCGTGCAGGCGCAGCGCTGGTCGCCGTCGCTGGCCGCGGTGCTGCGCTTCCCGACCCGGCGCTGGCCGGACTTCCGGGGCGCGTTCGTCAACGACCACCCGGTGCTCAGCCTGGTCTGCGACGACGGCGACCGGCGGGGCGACGGTGCACCGGTGCTGGTCGCGCACACCGTGCCGGAGTTCGCCGCCGGCCACCTCGCCCAGCCCACCGGAGCCGGCCCGGTGATCGAGCAGGCGGTCCGGGACCTGCTCGGGTTGCCCGAGGTGGCGGCCGACGTGCACGTGCACCGCTGGACGTACGCGAAGCCCACCACCAGGCCCGGGGGCGGCACCCACCACCTGGACGCCGACAAGATCGGCCTGGCCGGCGACGCGTTCGGCAAGCCCCGCGTGCAGAGCGCCTGGCGTTCCGGTCGGGACCTCGGCCGCGCCCTGGCCGCCCGCCTCACCTGACGTCCGCCGGCCCTCGGCTGGCCGCCGGTTCTCGGATCTACCGGCGAGCCGGGGCTCAGGCCCTCCCGGCGACCCGCTGGCCGGGCACGTCCGCTTCGGCCGGGTCGCTGGTCCGCTCGCCCTTTTGGTCCAGCAACTGCATGACCGGGGTCGCCGCGATGCCGTGCACCACCACGGAGACGAGCACCACCAGCCCGACCGTGGCCCAGAGCAGCTCCGCCTGCGGGAAGTCCGCCTTCGTGGTGGCGTACGCCAGGTAGTAGAACGAGCCCACGCCGCGGATGCCGAACAACGAGATCACCCAGTGCTCGGCCGGCCGGCCCGGCGCGCCCCGCAGCGACAACCAGCCGACCAGCGGCCGGACCAGGAACACCAGCGCCACCCCGACGGCCGCCGCCGGCCAGGTCAGCGGAGCGAGCAGGCCGCCGACGATCGCGCCGCCGAGCAGCAGCAACAGCACCAGGGTGAGCAGCCGTTCGATCTGCTCGGCGAAATCGTGCAGCACCGAGTGGAACTCGTGGGTCCGCTCGGCGGCCCGGATCGCGCGGGCGGCCACGAACACCGCCAGGAACCCGTACCCGCCGATCACCTCCATCAGCCCGTACGCCAGGAAGGTGGCGGCCAGCGCCAGGAAACCCTCGGCGTGCCGGGCCAGCCGCAACTGGCTGGGCGCCCGGAAGAACAGCTTGCCGAGCAGCCAGCCGATGAGCAGGCCGCCGCCGGCCCCGGCGCCGACCTTCCAGAGCACGTCGACGGTGAACCAGTCGGCCAGCCAGTCCCGCGGCGCGAGGCTGGTCGAGGCGATGGCGATGGCCGCGTAGACGAACGGGAACGCCAGCCCGTCGTTGAGGCCCGCCTCGGAGGTCAACGCGAAGCGGACCTCGTCCTCGGAGTCCTCCACGTCGGTCGGCTCGCCGACCTGCACGTCGGCGGCGAGCACCGGATCGGTCGGGGCCAGGGCGGCGCCCAGCAGCAGCGCGGCGGCCGGCACCAGCCCGGCCCACCACCAGCCGAGCAGCGCCACCGACGCGATGCACAGCGGCATCGCGATGACCAGCAGGCGCCACGTGGACGACCACTTCGCCCAGCTCAACGGTCGGTCGATCTTGAGCCCGGCGCCCATCAGGGCGACGATCACCCCGATCTCGGTCAGGTGGGTGGTCAGCTCCGGGTGGGCCAGCGGGTCTGGTGTGGGCAGCCCGACCGGCAGCAGGAAGACCACCATCCCCAGGGCGAGGAAGGCGATCGGCATGGACAGCGGCCGCCGCTCCAGCACCCGGGGCAGGATGCCTGCGAGCAGGGCGCCCAGGCCCACCAGCGCGAACGCCACGTCTACCGGTTCCACCGTGCCACCCTCCGACCGTGCCCACGCGGTGCGGGCAGGTGGTCACAGACCATGCCCCGCGAGCCGGACGTGTAAGCCTCGGTGCTACGGCGAAGGGGAGGATTCCTCAGCGTGGGCGGGTGACCGGCGAATCGTCCAGTGTGGCCAGCAGCGCGGCCGGGTCGTCGTACACCGCCACCGCGCCGGCGCCGGCCAGCTCGCCCCGGCTGGTGCCGCCGCAGGTCAGCCCGACGCACGGGATGTCCAGCTTGCCGGCGGCCGCGACGTCCCAGATGGAGTCGCCGACGAAGACCACCCGCTCGGCGGCCAACCCGGACTGATCGAGCGCGGCGACCAGAATGTCCGGAGCGGGCTTGCTCTGCTGGGCGTCCGCCGACGAGGTGACCGTGTCGACCACGTCGTCGGCGTTCAGCGCGTGGCGCAGTGCGCCGACCTCAGGTTCGGAGGCGGAGGTGGCGAGCACCACCCGCAGCCCCCGCTCGGCGCAGGCGCGCAACAGGGCCGCCGCCCCGGGCAGCGGCGTGAGCCGTTCCCAGTACTCGGCGTACAGGGTGTCGTGCGCGTCGCGCAGCTTCGCGTCGGCGTCACGGTCCCGTTCCGGGCCGAGCAGGTGCTCCAGGAGCTTGTCCGAGCCCATCCCGATCGACCGGTGCACGGTCGCCATCGGCACCGGTTGGTCGGACTGGCGCAGCGCCTCCCACCAGCTCACGGTGTGCAGGTAGGTGGTGTCGACGAGGGTGCCGTCGACGTCGAAGAGGACCCCGGTGGGTCGGTCGGTGCGCATGGGGTCCTCCTACCCGATGAGCCGCCGGCTGACCCATCCAGGCTCGGCGTGCACGGCCGGTTTCAGCGGCGCTCGGCCGGCGGAATCAGGATCTCGAACCAGACCGTGGAGCCGCGGACCGTCGGGTCGGTGCCCCAGGCGTCACTGAGCTGCTCGATCAGGCCGAGCCCCCGCCCGCGACTGCTCAACGTGTCGGTGCGGGCCCGGGTCACGGTCCCGCGGGTGCCGGAATCGGCGACCGAGACCAGCAGCCGCTCGGGGCTGAGGTCGATCTCCACCCGGGCGGCGGTGCCGGCGTGCAGCAACGCGTTGGTGGTCAGCTCGCTGGTGCACAGCACCGCCGCACCGATCACCGCCTCGGGCACCTGCCACTCGGTGAGCTGGCCGCTCATCCAGTGCCGGACCCGGCTGGGGGCGGTCGGCTCCGCCGGCACCTCCATGCTCGCCGAGCGGCTGGGCATGAGCGCGTGCTCGACCGCCAGCACGGCCACGTCGTCCTCGGTGCCGCCGGGCACCGCGGCGGTGGCCACCGCGCAGAGCGCGCGGGGGTCACTGCTGCCGGCCTTGGCGACCGCGTCGCCGAGCGCGTCCAGCCCGACGGTGAGGCTCTGCCTGCGGCGCTCCACCACGCCGTCGCTGAACAGCAGCAGGGTGTCGCCGGGGCGGAACGCGACGGTGGTGGTGGCCGGCCGGCCGCCGAGCCCCAGCGGGGGGCCGACCGGCATCGTCAGGTATTCGGAGTGTGAGCGACCGTCCGGGGTGCAGCGACGGATCAACGGCGCGGGGTGCCCGGCGCTGGCCAGGGTGAACTCGCGCCGATCGGCGTCGATCACCCCGAACACCACGGTGACGAACAGTTCGTGCGTGCCTGCCTCCGCGCCCAGGCTGGTCACCAGCCGGTCGAGCCCGGCCAGCACCGCGTCCGGGGCAGGGTCGGCCAGGGCCAGCGCGCGCAGCGCCGCGCGGACCTGGCCCATCCGCGCGGCGGCCTGTACGTCGTGCCCAGCGACGTCGCCCAGCACGACGCCGAGGCCGCCGGTGGGCAGCAGGAACGCGTCGTAGAAGTCCCCGCCGGCCGCGTTGCCGTCCACGCCCGGGTCGTAGCGGGCCGCGATCCGCAGCCGCGGCAGGTCCGGCAGGTTCTCCGGCAGCATGCTGCGTTGCAGCAGCTGGGCGGTGCCGTGCTGGGTCTCGAACCGGCGGGCCCGCTCCGCCGCCTGGCCGATCAGCTCGGCCGAGGCGGCCAGCAGCGCCCGTTCGGCGGCCGACCAGGTGTGCGGCACCTGGTAGCCGACCGCCAGCCCGCCACGGACCACCGAGGTGCCCAGCGGCAGCGCGGCCAGCGAGCGGATCTTCTGGTCGTGGCGGTCCACCGCAATCTCCCGCAGCGGCTGCCCGTCCCGGGTGAACGATGGCCCGCCGGAGCGGGCCGCGTCCACCACCGGGGCCGACCAGTCCGCCGGGATGCGCCGCCAGAGCGGCGGCAGGCGCTCGTCGGCCTCGTCCATCAACTCACCGCGCACCCGGCGCACCATCCGCCATCCGCCACCGCCCTCGTCGACCGCGAACGCGACCCGGTCGGCGTCGAACGTTCTGATCGCGTACCGCAGCGCCACCCGGGCCACGTCGTCGAGGGTGAGGGTGCCGGCGAGCGCGGCGGCGACCTCGCTGAGGCCCTGCAACTGCTCGGTGACGTGGGTGGTTTCGGCGGCGATCGTCAGCATCCCGACGATCTGCCCGGTGCTGTCGCGAACGGGGGAGTGGCTCCGGGTGAAGACGGCCTGCTCGGCGACGCCGGAGCGGCCGCGGACCATCGGGAGCGTGCTCTCCTTCTCCAGGAACGGCACGCCTTGCCGGTAGGCGCGCTCGATCACCTCGCCGACGCCGGGCAGCGTCCAGATCTCGGCGTACACCTCGGCGGACGGGCGGCCGAGGGCCGCGGGGTGCTTGCTGCCCAGCAGGTCGGCGTAGCCGTCGTTGTAGAGCAGGACGAGGTCGTCGCCGTACGCCAGCGCCATCGGCATCGGGGAGGCGAGGATCAGATCGACCACGGCCCGGACTGCGGGGTCCCACCCCTCGGGCGGCCCGAGCGAGGTGCCGGCCCAGTCGTGGGCGAGCACGGCGGCAGCGCCCGGTCCGGTGGATGCGCCCGGGACCGGGGTTGCTGGCGTGGGGACTCGCCCGACCGTTCCTGGCATGTTCGCAGCCTAGCCGGCTGCCGGACAGGCGCATCCGATCATGGCCGCGGGGTGTCGCGAGCCCCGTCGCGGTGGCTGTTCGGGCAGTTCACGGCCCCTGTTCGGCGACTTGTCGGAAAAAACGTGGCGAGCCGCGCGGACTGCCGCACCGGTGGCCGGGTATGCGCCCGGCGCAGTCCATGCGACAGGAGGGACATCATGCTGAAAACCCTCGCGGTCGGGCAGGCCGACATCGGTGATGCCATCGCCGACACCTGGAGGTCGGTGCTGCTCTTCATCCCGAAGGCCGTGGCCTTCATCGTGATCCTCGTGGTCGGCTGGCTCATCGCCAGAGCGGTCCTGAAGATCGTGGACACGGTACTGGAACGGGTGCACTTCGACCGGGCGGTCGAACGCGGAGGCATCAAACGTGCGCTGGAGAGAACGAAGTACGACGCCAGCGACATCCTGGCCAGACTGGCGTACTACGCGGTACTGCTGTTCACGCTGCAGTTCGCGTTCGGCGTCTGGGGGCCCAACGCGATCAGTGACCTGATCAGCGGCGTGGTGGCCTGGCTGCCGCGCGCGTTCGTGGCGATCATCATCGTGGTGGTGGCGGCCGCGATCGCGAACGCCGTCCGTGATCTGGTCACCGGGGCGCTGGGCGGTCTCTCGTACGGCAAGGTCCTGGCCGACCTGACGGCCATCTTCATCATCGCGCTCGGCGTGATCGCGGCGCTGAACCAGGTGGGTATCGCCACCACGGTGACCACGCCGGTGCTGATCGCGGTGCTCGCCACGGTGGCCGGCATCCTGATCATCGGTGTCGGTGGTGGTCTGGTGAAGCCCATGCAGAACCGGTGGGACCGCTGGCTGGACCGGGCGGCCGAGGAGGCTCGGGCGGTGCAGGAGAGCCGGCGGGCGACCACGGCCGGACGCGGTGACGTGGAGCGGCAGATGGCCGACCGTGGGGGCGACCGCACCCAGGCCATGCCGCAGGTCGAAGAGCAGGCGACGCAGTACCGCCCGTAGCGGGGCGGAACGGCACAGCGACGAGGGGGAGGGTGTTCCGCGTGTGGCGCGGACGCCCTCCCCACGCGCTACCGGTCGCTGGCCGGCGCTGCGGCCGGTCGCCCCCTGCGGCGGCGTCCGACCCTGCGGCGGATGGTCAGGTCCGGTCCAGCGCGCGAGCCAGCGCGCAGACCGCGACCAGCCGGGTGAGCAGCCACTCCGGCTCGCTCCAGTCCACCGGGCCGCTCGGCGGCACCCACCCGTGCTCGACGGCGGCCGCGCGGACCCCCTCGGCGTAGCCGGCGAGCGTCGCGGCGGTCAGCGGGCGGCGGTCCCCGTCGAGGCTGTCCCGCACGGCGGCCGCGTGCTGGTCGACCAGGGCCAGCAGGCCGGGTCGCGCCGCGGCGGCGGCGAGCCCGGCGGTGCCCACGGAGACGGTGAGAGCTGCCAGGGTGGACCGCGCCGAGTCGACGGCGGTACGGGGGGCGACCCGGTTGAACGGCACACGCATGGTGACCGAGGCTAACCGACCGCTGACCCGGTCGACCTCGGCCGCTCGGCGGGTGTCGGCTGCGCCACCGGCCGACCCGGGCTGACCGCGAGGGTTGATCCGGCACAGACGGGGCAGCAGGAGAACCACGGCACAGGGCGGCACAGAGCACGGAGGAACGGATGGGACAGCAGGCGGATGGGCCGGACGAGCAGCACCGCCGGCCGGCCGGGGTGAGCGACGCGACGGTCGCCGCGCTCGGCAAGCTCAGCGAGGCGCTGGAGTGCGTCGAGCGGGCCCGGGGGCACCTGTACTCGCTGCACCAGCTGATCGGGCACGCGGACCTGATGCTCGACGACGCGGTGGAGCAGTTCCGCGCCGCCGGGCATCCGCAGCTCGCCGACCGGATCGACACCGAGCTGCTGGGCCGTAACGTCATCGCCGGACGGTGGACGTTCCAGATCGTCGAGGACTTCGACGACGGCTACCACGCGCTGTTCCGGGAGCTGGACCGGCAGGCCCGCGAGGAGTTGGTGGGCGGGCGACGCCACCTCTACGAGGCGGAGATGAAGGAGCGACGCCGCAGCCGGGGCGAGCCGGGGCACGAGGCCCGACCGGGCGGCGAAGGCTAGTCGCCGGTCGCGTCCGCCGGCCGTCGCCGGGCCGCGTCGTCGGCGATGATCACGGTGGCCACCATCAGCGCGACGCAGAGGCTGAACAGCCACGACTCGTCGGAGACGAGCCAGGCGGAGACGGGCGCCTGCAGCGCGGCGAGCAGGAAGCCGAGCCAGGCGAGCCGGCGCTGTCGCGGGGAGAGGATTCCGGAGCCTTGATGCATCCCGAAATTCTTACGCGAACTGGTCGGTCTGCCGTCCTCCGATCGGTCGATTCTGGATGAGCTGTCCGTTTTCTCGACCGTCCGGACACCACTTCTTGCCGCCGCGAGCGACAGCCCGGAGCTGGCGGTAGGGTGCCGCTGCGGCAGGATGGTGCCCCGTGTCCACCACGCCCACGCCGCCCCGCGCCTCGCTGCTCCTGCTGGCGTACCTCGCCTTCGTGAGCCTCGGCCTGCCCGACGGCCTGCTCGGTGTCGGTTGGCCCTCGATCAGGGCCGACTTCGGCGTACCGACCGAGGCGGTCGGCCTGCTACTCACCGCGGGCACCGTCGGCTACCTCACCTCCAGCGTGCTGGCCGGGTTCACACTGGCCCGGGTCGGGGTGGGCGCGCTGCTCGCCGGCAGCACCCTGCTGGCCAGCCTGGCGCTGACCGGGTACGCCGCGAGCACCGGGCTGGCCGTGCTGGTGGGCTGCGCGCTGCTGCTCGGGCTTGGCTCCGGCGCGATCGACTCCGGGCTCAACGCGTACGTCGCCGGCGCCTTCGGCCCGCGCCACATGAACTGGATGCACGCCTTCTTCGGGCTGGGCGTGGCGATCGGCCCGCTGATCATGACCGCGGCGCTGAGCGCGGGGCTGGCCTGGCGGTGGGGGTACGGCATCGTGGCCGCCGCCCAGCTCGCCCTCGCCACCGCGTTCGCGCTCACCGTACGGGCCTGGCGGCACCGCGTCCCCGCCTCCACCGAGCCGGGCGCCGCGGTCGCGACGTCCCCCGCCCCGCCGGCGGCACAGCTCCCGATCCGGGCCACGCTGAGGCTGCCCGCGGTCTGGTCCGGGGCGCTCGCCTTCGCGCTGTACGTGGCCATCGAGGTGTCCGCCGGGCTGTGGGCGTTCCTGCTGCTGACCGAGGGGCGCGGGCTGGGCCCCGCGGTGGCCGGTGGCTGCGTCTCCGCCTACTGGGGCAGCCTCTTCGTCGGCCGGGTGGTGCAGGGCGTGGTGGCCGAGCGGCTGGGGGCCCGGTTGGTGCTGCGCGGCAGCCTGGCCGGGATGGCCGTCGGTGCGGCGCTGATCGCCGTACCCGGGTCGGCCGCGCTGGCCGTGCTCGGTCTGGTCGTGGTCGGTTTCGCCGCCGCGCCGGTGTTCCCGCTGCTCACCCTCACCACCGCCGACCGGGTCGGGGTGGCGCACGCGGACCGGGCCATCGGGCTCCAGATCGGCGCCGCCGGCGTGGGGGCGGCGCTCGTTCCTGCCGGGCTCGGCGTACTGATCGGCAACCTGTCGGTGCAGGTGCTCGGCCCGGCCCTGGTGGTGCTCGCGCTGGCGCTGGTCGTGCTGTACGAGTTGGGCGCCCGCCGGCCCGGCCCGGATCAGCCCAGGTCGCCCGTTCAGGTCGGGACCGGTCAGACCGGTACGGCGGGTCAGCCGGTGTCCGGCCCGGTCCTGCCGGTGGTGGACGGGCGGTAGGCGCGGTCCGGGTCGGTCGGCTCCCGGCCGGCGCCCCTGGCCTGACCGCCCCGGTCCGCTGCCGCCGGTCCGTGCCCGAACGCGGCCTCCTCGCCGGCGTCGTTGCCGGTCACGTCGTCGGCCTGCCCGTCGATGCTGGAGCCCGCCACGGCGCGTTCCAGTTCCTCCAGCGGAGTCCGTTCCTCGTCGCGCCACACCCTGTTGTCGTCGGTCATGTCTTCAGCGGTACCCGGGCGCGATGATCGCAAACGGGTGGTGGCCGGCCCGGGACACGGCGATGGCCGCCGGGAACTCCGGCGGCCATCGGACTTCGGTGCTCAGGATCACGGCTGCGGGCGGTCCACCTTGCCACGCCAGGCGCCGGTCTCCTGACCGCGTCGCTCGATGTAGGTCTTGAACCGCTCCAGGTCACCCTTGGCCCGCCGGTCGACGATGCCGAGCTTGTCACCGGCCTGCTCGAGCACCCCGTGCGGCTCGAACTCGAGCTGGAGGGTGACGCGGGTCTTGTCCTCGTCCAACCGGTGGAAGGTCACCACGCCGGCCTGCTGCGTGCCGCCCGTGGAACGCCAGGCGACCCGCTCGTCGGGGAGCTGCTCGGTGATCTCCGCGTCGAACTCGCGCTTGACCCCGGCGATGTCCACCGTCCAGTGGGTCATCGTGTCGGTGAGCTGCCGAACCTCCTGCACGCCCTCCATGAACTCGGGGAACTCCTCGAACTGCGTCCACTGGTCGTACGCGGTGCGAATCGGTACGGAGACGTCGACATGTTCGGTAACACCACTCATCAGGAAACCTCCTTTGGTCGCCGGTCGTTCGGATCGGGGGACGATCCGGTCACCAGCGGGTTGTCTCGTTCTTGTTGCCGAGCGCGGCCCACACCTCGGAGACCGTCTGGTAGCGGGTGCCCTCGGGCAGCCGCTCCAGCGCCCTCACGATGTCGTCCGGCGCGTCGTTGTCGCGCGCGTTGGCGACCAGCGTTTCCCGGTCGCCGGGCAGGGCGCTCATCGTGATGAAACGACCCAGCCGGCTGCGCTGCTCGACGTCCTGGGAGCTCATCCCCTTGGGGGCGCCGGTGCGCAGTTCACCCGCCGGGGCGGTGGTCGCCTCGGGCTGGTCCTCGCCGGCCGGTTCCGGCACACGGGACTCGTCGACCCGAGAGCCACCGGTCCCCGGCCCCTGGACAAGGCCGCTGACCTCCTGGCTCATCTGCTCATCGATCCTCGGTCCGTGCTTGCTGTTGCCACGCTCCATGCCTTCTGCGCTACCCGGCACCCCGGCCGGTAAACCGGCACCGGGTCATGAACCGGCCCTCGGTCAGGCCCCGGATCGGACAACCGGCCCGGTACCGGCGCTCAGGACTCGGCCGGCCTCCGCGGCGGCAGCACCGGCTCGTCCGGGTCCGGATCGCCGGCCTGCAACCGCCGACCGCGCTGCACCTCGGCGTTGATCTGCACCCCCAGCATCAGCGCCGAGTTGGACAGGTAGAGCCAGACCAGGAACGCGATGGCCGCTCCCAGGCTGCCGTAGGTGGCGTCGTACGAGCCGAAGTTGGCGACGTAGAGGCCGAAGCCGAAGGAGGCCACCGCCCAGGCGAACAGGGCCACCGCGCCGCCCGGGGTGAGCCAGCGGAACCGGGGCTGCTGCACGTTCGGGGCGATCCAGAACAGCAGTGACAGCAGCACCATCATGATCAGGGCGAGCACCGGCCACTTCGCCACGCTCCACACCGTCCGGGCCAAGCCACCGGCGTTGATCAGGTCGCCGACCGCGTCGGTCACCGGACCGCTGACGATCAGCCCGAGGGCGACGATCGCCAGCAGCACCAGCGTGATCGCGGCCAGGCCGATCTGCAACGGGCGCAGCTTCCACACCGGCCGGCCCTCGGTCACTCCGTAGATGGCGTTGGACGCGCGGGTGAACGCCCCGATGAACCCGGACGCGGACCAGAGCGCTCCGAGCAGACCGAAGCTGAGCAGCGCCTTCGCGGAGCTCTCCTGGTCCACCACCTCACCGATCACCTTGACGATGCCGTCGTCGGCCACCACCGACCCGGCGCCCATCTGCTTGGCCAGGTCGACGACCGTGGCCACCGTCTGTTCGCCGTTGGAGACCAAGCCGACGAGGGCCACCACCACGATGGCGGACGGAAAGAGCGCGAGCACCCCGTAGTAGGTCAGAGCGGCGGCCCAGTCGGAGCAGTTGTCGGTGACGAAGTTGCGCGCGCTGCGGACCCCCACCCCACGCCAGGTTCGCCAGCTCAGCTGCCGTATCCGCCGGGGTACCCGGGTGCCGAGGGTGCCGCCGAGCGTCGTACCGGGCTCCGTGGTCGTCATGCCCGCTCCCTGTGCCCCGGCCGCCGGATGACCGGTCATCCGGTCGGGCCTGGCACGGCCGGTACCCGCGCCGGGAAATCGACAAACCCACCCGCCGGCGGCTGACCGCCGCGTAGGGTTTGCCGCCCCGTCACCGGGGAACGGTCACAGTGATCCTGTCGAGACGGAGGAGGACGAGATGCCCGGGCGCGAGGACCTGCCCAGCACGCTGCGACGCTCCCCGGACAAGGCGCAGCGGACCTGGGAGAAGACGCACGACTCGGCGGTGGACACCTACGGCGAGGGGGAGCGGTCGCACCGCACCGCCTTCGCCGCGGTGAAGCACCAGTTCGAGAAGGTGGGCGACCACTGGGAGCCGAAGGGCCGCAAGGGCCCGAGCGATCGCCAGGCGGCCGGCGGCGGGCCGGAACGGCGGGCCCCCACCGCGGGTGGGGTGGACGCCAACGCCAGCAAGGACCACCTGATGTCGGTGGCCCGCGAGCTGGACGTGACCGGCCGGTCCAGCATGACCAAGCCGGAGCTGGTCAAGGCGATCGAGAAGGCCAACGATCGGGCCACCCGCAAGGCCCGCGGCGACTGACCGTCGCGACGCCGGTGCGTGGCCCGCACCGGAGGCACACGGATGCGGTACGGGCGGACGCGGCGACCCCGCGCCCGCCCGTACCGCTCACCAGTGCCCGCCGCCCGGCGCCTCGATGTGCACGGCCTTCGTGGCGGTGAACTCGTCCAGCAGCTCCGGGCCGTACCCGAAGCCCTGACCACTGGCCCGGCGCGGGTGCGCGGCGCCGCCCGGTGCGCCGCCGAACACTGAGTTGATCTTCACGGTTCCCACCGGCAGCTCCCGCCAGGCCCGCTGCGCGTGGCTCATCGACGCGGTCAGCACCGTGGCGGCCAGCCCGTACGGGGAGTCGGCGGCGCAGCGCAGGGCCTCGTCGAACGAGTCGACTACCACCACCGGCGCGACCGGCCCGAACGTCTCCTCCCGTACCAGTGGCATGTCGTGCCGGCAGTCGGTCACCACCGTGGCCGGGTAGAACGCTCCCGGCCCGTCCGGCAGCTCCCCGCCGGTACGCACCTGCGCGCCGTCCGCCACCGCCGCGGTCACCTGCCCGTGCACGTGGTCGCGGTGCCGCCGGTCGACCAGTGGGCCCAGCTCGGTGCCCGGGTCGCGGCCCGGGCCGGCCCGCAGTGCGTCGGCCCGCTGCACGAGCGCCGCCACGAAGTCCTCGGCCACCTCCCGGTGCACGTAGATCCGCTCCACCGCGACGCAGATCTGCCCGGCGTTGGCGAACGCGCCGAGTGCGGCCTGACCGGCCGCCCAGCTGGCGTCGACACCCGCGTCGACGACCAGGGGATCACTGCCGCCGTTCTCCAACAGCACCTTCGCGCCGGTGCGGGCCGCGGCGGCGGCGATCGCGCGCCCGGTCGCGGTGGAGCCGACGTGCGCGACCACGTCCACCTCCTGTCCGGCCAGCGCGGCACCGACCTCCGGGCCACCGGTGAGCAGCGACAGCACGCCGGCCGGCAGCGCCTGGTCCAGGGCCCGGGCCAGCAACCAGCCCGTCGCCGGGGTCCGTTCGCTGGGCTTGTAGAGCACCACGTTGCCGGTGACCAGGGCCGCGCCCAGCAACCCGCAGGAGACCGCCACCGGGTCGTTCCATGGCGTGATCGCGGCGACCACGCCACGCGGCTGCGGGGTTATGAAGTCCAGCGCGTCCGGTTCGCCGTGCAGCGTCCGCCCGCCGCGCAGCGGGGCCAGCTCGGCGTACTGTCGCAGGGTGCCAATGCCCGCCTCGACACCACCGCGGGCGTCCGCCAGCGGCTTGCCCATCTCCGCGGTGACCGCCGCGGCCAGTTCCTCAGCAACCGCCTCGACCGCGTCCGCGGCCCGGTGCACCGCCGCCGCCCGCGTGGCCGGCGCGGTCGACGCCCACTCCGCCGCCGCTTCGCGTGCCGCCGCCACCGCCTTGCCGACCTCGTCGGCCGTGGCCACCGGCACCGAACTGACCGGCGAACCGTCCGCCGGGTCATTGACGACCAGCTCGCCGCCTCCACCGCCCGCGCCCCACACCCCGCCCATCAACTGCGCAACCGTGTACATGCGACGCTGGATGCCCCGGCCCCGGCGAGGCAAACGCGTTTCGCCCGGTTGTGCGCCGGGTAGGCGGATCGGATGACTACCACCGGCGCGGAGAGCGCGGACGCCGTCGTCGTCGGCGCCGGCCACAACGGCCTGGTAGCGGCCAACCTGCTGGCGGACGCCGGTTGGGACGTGGTGGTGCTGGAGGCGACCGCCGTGCCCGGCGGCGCGGTCCGCTCCGCCGAGGTGACCGCGCCCGGCTACCTCAGCGACCTCTACAGCTCCTTCTACCCCCTCGGGTACGCCTCGCCCGTGCTGGCGGGCCTCGACCTGGACCGGTACGGGCTGTCCTGGCGGCACTCGCCGGACGTGCTGGCGCACCTGCTGCCGGACGGCCGCGCCGCGGTGATCAACCGGGACCCGGACGTCACCGCCGCCTCGCTGGAGCGGTTCGCCCCCGGTGACGGCAAGCGCTGGCTGAACGCGTACACCGACTGGCTCGAGGTGGCCGAGCCGATGCTGACGACGATCACCACGCCGTTCCCACCGCTGCGGGGCGGGCTGGCTCTGCTGCGGCGGATGCGGGTCGCCGGAGCGCTGCGACTGGCCCGGCGGCTGGTGGTGCCGGTCCGCAAGCTCGGCGACGAACTCTTCGCCGGGGACGGCGGGCAGGCGCTGCTGGCCGGCTGCGCCCTGCACACCGACCTGTCCCCGGAGGAGGCCGGCTCCGGGGTGTACGGCTGGCTGCTGGCCATGCTCGGTCAGCAGGTCGGCTGGCCGGTGCCCGACGGCGGCGCGCAGCAGATCACCAACGCGCTGGTGGCCCGGCTCCAGGAGCGCGGCGGCCGGATCGTCTACGGCGCCCGGGTCGACCGGGTGCTCACCGCCCGGGGCCGGGCGATGGGGGTGCGCACGGACGGCGGCACGCTCTGGCGGGCCCGGCGGGCGGTGCTCGCCGACGTGCCGGCGCCGGCGCTCTACCTCGACCTGGTCGGCGCGGCGGCGCTGCCGACGCGGCTGGTGGAGGACCTGGCGCACTTCCGGTGGGACGGCTCGACGCTGAAGGTCGACTGGGCGCTCTCCGCGCCGCTGCCGTGGACGAACCGGGAGGTGACCGGCGCCGGCACCGTGCACCTCGGCGCGGACCTGGACGGGCTCACCCGCTACTCCGGTGAGCTGGCCCGCGGCGAGCTGCCGCGCGACCCGTTCCTGCTGCTCGGGCAGATGTCGGTGGCCGACCCGAGCCACTCCCCGCCGGGCACCGAGTCGCTCTGGTCGTACACGCACCTGCCGTTCCGCCGGCACTGGCGGGCCGAGGACGTCGCCGGGCACGTCCAGCGGATGGAGGACGTGCTGGAGGCGGCCGCACCGGGTTTCCGGCAGCTCATCGTCGGCCGGCACGTGGCCGGTCCGGCCGACCTGGAGAAGGGCAATCCGAGCCTGGTCGGCGGCACGCTCGGCGGTGGCACCGCGGCCGCGTACCAGCAGCTGTTCCTGCGCCCGATCCCCGGCCTGGGCCGGGCGGACACCCCGGTGGACCGGCTCTTCCTGGCCAGCGCGTCGGCGCATCCCGGCGGCGGGGTGCACGGCGCACCCGGCGCGAACGCGGCCCGCGCGGCGCTCGCGCGCGACCGCGCGCTCACCGGTCGCGCGTACGCCGCCGCCATCGCCACCGCACACCGCGCCGTCTACCCCGACTGATCCGCCGCGCCCCGGCCGGCCCGCCCCAACGGGGCGTGCCGAGGGACGGGTCAGCTGGTGATGTTGCGGTGCTTGCTGCGCAGGCGGAACGGCATCAGCGCACTCTCGATCTTGGTGGCGGTGGTCATCTTGGACTCCCCGTCGCGCCGCTCCTCGAAGCGGATCGGCACCTCCAGGATCGTGTGCCCCAGCTTGGTGGCCAGGTAGTGCATCTCCACCTGGAAGCTGTAGCCGTTGGACTGCACCCGGTCCAGGCCGATGTCCCGCAGCGCGTCCGCCCGCCAGATCTTGAAGCCGGCGGTCAGGTCCCGGATCCGCACCCGCAGCAGCGTGTGCACGTAGAGGTTCGCCCAACCGCTCAGCGCCCGGCGGTACAGCGGCCAGTTCTCGTCCAGCTCGCCACCGGGCACGTACCGGGAACCGATCACCACGCCGGCCTGGGTGGAGAGCAGCGCGCCCAGCATCCCCGGCAGCGCCGCCGGCGGGTGGGACAGGTCGGCGTCCATCTGCGCCACGTACTCGGCGCCGCTGTCGAGCGCCCGGCTCATCCCGTCCACGTAGGCCCGGCCCAGGCCCTCCTTGCCGGCCCGGTGCACCACCTCGATCCGGTCCGGGTGCTCGATGGCCAACTTGTCGGCCACCTCGCCCGTGCCGTCGGGGGAGTTGTCGTCGGCAACGAGGATGCGCAGCCCCGGCAGCGGCAGTGCGAGCAGCCGCTCGACCAGCGCCGGGAGGTTGCCCGCCTCGTTGTAGGTGGGCACCACGACGGTCAGGCGCGCGTCCCGCCACGGCGACGGCAGCTGCACGGGCTCGATCATGTCGGACATCCTCGGTTTGCGGACAGGGCTACCTGAGAGGGTAGCCAGTTGCCACATCCGGGTTGAAAAGACTCCCCTTCCGGGCGTTGCGGACGGTGCCCCTCCGCCGCGTGCGAGCCCTGCCCCGCTGGTGCGGAGGCGCAGGTCAGCGCGGGCGCCGAGCGGCGGCGGCGAGGGCCAGCGCCACGCCGGCGAGCGCGACACCGGACAGCGCCGGCTTGTGGGTGCCGACCCAGAGCGCCGCCGAGCGACTGCGCGCCCGGTCGGTGAAGACGCCCGCCGCGCCCCGGTCCCGGTCCGCGTCGCAGGGGTGGTCGAGATTGTCCCGCCAGGTGGCCCGGTCGATCTCCGCGCCGGTCTGCTGGCTGTCGTACCCGTCCCGGGCCAGCTTGCGGTCCAGCAGGCCGGGGATCAGGATGTCGCCCAGTCGGGCACGCCAGGTCGGGCCGCCCACGTTCAGCTCCCGGGTGCCATGGTCGGCGGCCCAGACGATGGCCCGCGCGGCCACCTCCGGCGCGAAGATCGGCGGCACCGGCTGCGGATGGCGGGGCAGCCGGGTGCGCACCCAGGAGAACTGCGGCGTGTTCACCGCGGGCAGCTGCACCATCGACAGCTTCACCCCCGGGCAGTCGTGCAGCAGCTCGGCCCGCAGCGAGTCGTTGAAACCCTGGATGGCGTGCTTGCTCGCGCAGTACGCCGACTGCAGCGGAATCCCCCGGTAGGCCAGCGCCGAGCCCACCTGCACGATCGCGCCGCGGCCGTGCGCGCGCATGTGCCGCAGCGCCGCCAGGGTGCCGTGCACCGTGCCCAGGTAGGTGACCTCGGTGACCCGGCGGAACTCGCGTGCCGGGATCTCCCACGCCGGCGCGAACACCGACACCATCGCGTTGTTGATCCACACGTCGATGCGGCCCCACCGGTGCACCACGTCGTCGCCGGCCTGCTGCACCGCACCCGCGTCGGCGACGTCGACCCGGTACACGCGTACGTCGGTGGCGCCACACCGCCGGCACTCCCGCTCGGCGGCGGCCAGGCCCGCCTCGCCCCGGGCCAACAGCGCCAGCCGGGCGCCCCGGGCCGCGTACGCGTGTGCGACCGCCCGGCCGACGCCGGCGCTCGCGCCGGTCACCACCACGGTCTGCGTCACGGCGCACCCTTCTGCCGGGTGGCGATGTCGGCGAGCCGGTTCAGCGTCTCCCGGTTACGCAGGTGCAGCACGAGATCATTTATCTTGGTGCGGACCCAGCGCAGCGGACCGGCGGCGAAGTCCTCCCCGATGCGGACCCGGGTGGCGCCCTCGCCGACCGGTTCCAGGGTGAAGGCCACGATCGCCTCGCCGGCCGGCCAGAGACCGGCCCGGAGCACCAGCCGGTGCGGTGGCTCGCAGACCAGCACGGTCGAGGCGTCCTGCAACGAGAACGGCCACGGCCCGGCCCGGTGGTGCAGCTGACTGCCCACCCGGGGCCAGGCCTCGTCCACGTCCCGGACGTGCGCGGTGCCGACCACCCAGTCGCTGTACGTCCACCCGTCGGCCAGCACGTCGAACACCTGCTGCGGGGAAGCGTCGATCACTTTCTCCACAATCGCCACTGGACTCCCATACCCCGACGGCACGGCGGCTAACGGGCCAGCGGGTTAGCTTCTCCGGGGCGGCGGGTAAGGCCGACGCGGGGCGCCGCCGGCGGCGCTGGCCCACCGCGCCGACGCCACGTTTACTCCTCGGGGCGCAGGGAACCCGCCGCCTGTGCGACAGGACCAGGAGGATCCGGATCAGCGCAGGTCAGCCCGGGTGTACGCCGGTGCTGGCCGGGCCGGTTCGGGGCCTGTCAAGGGCACCCGCCCCGTCCTGTACGACGCGGTGCTGCTGGACCGGGACGGCACCCTGATCGAGGACGTGCCGTACAACGGTGACCCGGAGAAGGTGCGGCCGGTGCCGGGGGCGCGAGCCGCGCTGGACCGGCTGCGGGCCGCCGGGCTGCGGCTGGCGGTGGTGACGAACCAGTCCGGCCTGGCCCGGGGGTACTTCAGCGAGGAGCAGATGCGGGCGGTGCACGCCCGGATCGAGGAGCTGCTAGGGCGCTTCGACGCGTGGCTGGTCTGCCCGCACGACGACACGGACGGGTGTGACTGCCGAAAGCCCGCCCCCGGCCTGGTGCACGCCGCCGCACGGGAGCTCGGCACGAGCGCGTCGCGCTGCGTGCTGGTGGGCGACATCGGCCGGGACGTGGCCGCCGCGATGGCGGCGGGGGCGGCGGGGGTGCTGGTGCCCACCCCGATGACCCGACCGGAGGAGATCGCCGCCGCCGGGTGGCTGGCCAGCGATCTACCGGCGACGGTGGACGAGATCCTGCGCCGCCAGCAGGCGGTGCACGCCGTGCCGGGTCCGACCGGCGAGCGGGTGGGAACAACGCTGGTGGTGCGGTCGGACTCGGCCGGGGACATGCTGGTCACCGGGCCGGCGGTCCGCGCCGTCGCGGCCGGCGCGCAGCGGGTGGTGCTGCTCTGCGGGCCACGCGGACGCGCCGCCGCCGACCTGCTGCCCGGCGTCGACGAGATCATCGAGCATCCGCTGCCGTGGATCGACCCCACTCCGGCGCCGGTCGACCCGGACGCCATGCGGACCCTGACCGCGCGCCTCGCCGCGGTCGGCGCGGACGAGGCGGTGGTGTTCACCTCGTTCCACCAGTCCGCCCTGCCGCTGGCGCTGCTGCTGCGGATGGCGGGGATCCGCCGGATCGCCGCGATCAGCGACGACTACCCGGGTGCCCTGCTCGACGTCCGCCACCGGGTACCCGTCGGCGTCCCCGAGCCGGAACGTGCCCTCTCCCTCGCCGCCGCCGCCGGCCACCGGCTGCCCGTCGGCGACGAACCCGTGCTCCGGCTGCGGCAGGACGCCCTGCCGCCCCGCCCGGCCGACATCGGTGACCCCGGCTACGTGGTGCTGCATCCCGGCTCGGACGCGTCGAGCCGGGCCTGCCCGCCCGAACTGGCGGCCCGGATCGCCGAGGCGCTGACCGCCGCCGGGCACCGGGTGCTGGTCACCGGCGGCCCCGACGAGCGTGACGTCACGGCCCGGGTCGCGGCGGCCGGCGGCACCGACCTGGGTGGCCGGACGGACCTGCCCGGGTTGGCCGCGATCGTCGCCGACGCCGGCGCGGTGGTGGTCGGCAACACCGGGCCGGCGCACCTGGCCGCCGCGGCCGGGGTGCCGGTGGTGAGTCTCTTCGCGCCGACCGTCCCTTTCGGGCAGTGGGCGCCCTACCGGGTGCCCACCGTCCGGCTCGGCGACGCCGGCGCGCCCTGCCGGGACACCCGGGCGGCCAGTTGCCCGGTGCCCGGTCATCCCTGCCTGAGCGGCATCGACCCGGCCGAGGTGGTCGAGGCGGTGCGGGTGCTGGCCGGCAGCGGTGGTGACGGCCGATGAACGTCCTGCTCTGGCACGTGCACGGCTCCTGGACCACGTCGTTCGTGCACGGCAGCCACCGCTACCTGATCCCCACCACACCCGACCGCGGCCCCTACGGCCTCGGCCGTGCCCGCACCTACCCCTGGCCCGACAGCGCCGTCGAGGTCGCGCCCGCCGACCTGCCCGGCACCGACGTCGACCTGGTGATCCTGCAACGCCCCGAGGAGGTCGACCTCGCCGAGGAGTGGCTGGGCCGCCGCCCCGGCCGGGACGTGCCGGCCATCTACGTTGAACACAACACGCCCAAGGGCGACGTGCCCAACACCCGGCACCCGATGGCCGGACGCGACGACCTGCTCATCGCCCACGTCACCGGGTTCAACCAGATCTTCTGGGACACCGGCGCCACCCGCACCACGGTGGTCGACCACGGGATCGTCGCCCCCGCCGTGTCGTACACCGGTGAGCTGGACCGGCTCGCCGTGGTGATCAACGAGCCGGTCCGGCGGGGCCGGGTCACCGGCACGGACCTGCTGCCCCGATTCGCCGAGATCGCACCGCTGGACGTGTTCGGCATGGGCGTCGCCGGTCTGGCCGACCACCTCGGCCTGCCCGCCGACCGGCTCACCAGCCACGACGACGTGCCCCAGGACCGGATGCACGCCGAACTGGCCCGGCGGCGCGCGTACCTGCACCTGTGCCGGTGGACCTCGCTCGGGCTCAGCCTCATCGAGGCGATGGCGATCGGCATGCCGGTCGTCGCGCTCGCCACCACCGAGGCGGTGACGGCGTTGCCCCCGGCGGCGGGGGCTCTCGCCACCCGGATGGACACCCTGCTCGACGCCGCCCGTCATTTCATCGCCGAGCCGGCGGCCGCGCGTCAGGCCGGCGCGGCGGCACGGACGGCCGCGCGTGACAGGTACGGCCTCGACCGTTTCCTCGCTGACTGGGACCGGCTGCTGGAGGAGGAAATATGCGGATCGCGATGATCTCGGAGCACGCCAGCCCGCTCGCCATCCTCGGAGGGGAGGACGCCGGCGGCCAGAACACGCACGTTGCGGAGCTGTCCGCCGCGCTCGCCGACGCCGGGCACGAGGTGCGGGTCTACACCCGCCGGGACGCTCTCGACCTGCCGGTGACCGTCCGCAGCCCGGACGGGTACGACGTGGTGCACGTGCCGGCCGGTCCGGCCGAGCCGGTGGCCAAGGACGCGCTGCTGCCACACATGCGGGAGTTCGGCCGGTGGCTGGTGGAGCGGTGGCGGGGCGGGGACTGGATGCCCGAGGTGATCCACGCGCACTTCTGGATGAGTGGCCTGGCCGCGTTGAACGCCGGCCGGCAGACCGGCGTTCCGGTGGTGCAGACGTACCACGCGCTGGGCACCGTGAAGCGCCGCTACCAGGGCGTGCAGGACACCAGCCCGGCCCGGCGGATCTCCTACGAGCGGGAGTTGGGCCGCTCGGTGGACCGGGTCATCGCGCAGTGCCGCGACGAGGTCGGTGAGCTGGTCCGGATGGGGGTGCCCCGGTCCCGGATGACCGTCGTGCCCTCCGGGGTCAACCTCGCCTCGTTCGCCCCGCTCGGGCCGACCGCGGACCGCGAGCCGGGCCGGCCCCGGATCCTGACCGTGGGCCGGTTGGTCGAGCGCAAGGGCTTCCAGACGGTGGTCCGCGCGATGGCGCTGGTGCCGGACGCCGAGTGCGTGGTGGTGGGCGGGCCGCCCGAGGGGCTGCTGGAGACCGACCCGTACGCCCGGCGGCTGCGGGCGCTGGCCGAGTCTTGTGGGGTGGCCGACCGGGTACGCCTGGTCGGCGCGGTGCCCCGGGAGGAGATGGGCCGCTGGTACCGCTCGGCGGACCTGCTGGTCGCCGCCCCCTGGTACGAGCCGTTCGGGTTGACTCCGCTGGAGGCGATGGCCTGCGGGGTGCCGGTGGTCGGCACCGCCGTGGGCGGCATCCGGGACACCGTGGTCGACGGGACGACGGGTGATCTCGTGCCGGCCCGCGACCCGCGTGCCCTGGCCACGGCGATCCAGCGGCTGCTCGACGATCGCATCCGGCGCTTCCGGTACGCCACCGCCGCGCATGAGCGGGCCCGGTCGCGGTACTCGTGGGCGGCCACGGCCGAGCGGCTGGCGGAGCTCTACGGCGAGGTGACCGCCGTGCGCCGGCCGACCCGGGTGGTGGCCTGATGCCGGCGGGCAGCCTGCTCGACACCCACCTGACGAACCTCGCCGCGGCGCTGGTGCCCTACCGGCGGTGCGAGTCGCAGCTGGCGCGCTGGGGTGCGGAGCTGGCGCACCGGCTGGCGGCCGGCGGGCGGTTGCTGGTCGCCGGCAACGGCGGCAGCGCAGCCGAAGCCCAACACCTCACCGCCGAACTCGTCGGCAAGCTCCACGACGACCGTCAGCCGCTGTCCGCCATCGCCCTGCACGCCGAGACCAGCGCGGTGACCGCCATCGCCAACGACTACGGCTACGCCGACGTCTACGCCCGCCAGGTCCGTGCCCACGGCCGGCCCGGCGACATCCTGCTGCTGCTCAGCACCAGCGGCACCAGCGCCAACCTGCTCACCGCCGCGCACGCCGCCCGGGACGGCGGCCTCACCACCTGGGCGCTCACCGGGCCCGCCCCCAACCCGCTCGCCGACGCCTGCGCCGACGCTCTCGCCGTCGCGTCCGCCGATTCCCAGGTCGTCCAGGAACTGCACCTCGTCACCAGCCACCTGCTCTGCGAATACCTCGAGCAGGAGTTGCCGGCCGCGCTGGCCGCTTCCACCCGGCACGCGCCGGCCGAGCCCGCACCGGCCGGTCGGCTCCCGTCCGGGCCGGTGCGTACCGGCGTCGAGGTGGTGCTCGACGGCGGGACCGGACAGCAGGTCGACGCGTGAGGATGAGGAGGAAAGCGTGAGGGGACCCGTGGTGGTGGTCGGGGACACCCTGCTCGACCGGGACGTGGAAGGGGCCGTGAACCGGCTCTGCCCGGACTCCCCGGTGCCCGTGCTCGACGAGACGGCGGCCACCGACCGGCCCGGTGGCGCCGGCCTGGCGGCGGTCTTCGCCGCCGCGCAGGGCGCCGAGGTGGTGCTGGTGACCGCGCTCGCCGACGACGCCGGTGGCGCCCGGCTCAGCGCGTTGCTCGCCGCCGCCGGCGTGCAGGTGTACCCGCTGGCCCTGTCCGGCGCGACCCCGGAGAAGATCCGGCTGCGGGCCCGCGGCCGGGTGCTGCTGCGCCACGACCGCGGTGGCGCACCCGGCGAACCGGGCCAGCCCTCCGACGAGGTGCTACGGGTGATCGGCGCGGCGTCGGCGGTGCTGGTCAGCGACTACGGCCGGGGGGTGGCCCGCCAGCCCGCGCTGCGCGCCGCGCTGGCCGCCACCCGCGCCCCGGTGGTGTGGGACCCGCATCCGCGCGGACCAGCGGCGGTGCCCGGCGTGCACCTGGCCACCCCGAACGAGTCGGAGGTGCGCGAGCTGGTCCCCGCGCTGCCCGGGGCGTCCCGCCTGGCGACCGCCTCCCGGGGAGCGCAGGGCCTGCGCCGGCGCTGGCGGGCCGGCGCCGTCGCGGTGACGCTGGGCGGGGACGGCGCGCTGCTCTGCCACGCCGGGTCGACGCCGCTGGTGGTGCCCACCGCGGGCAGCGCCGAGGGGGACACCTGCGGCGCCGGCGACCGGTTCGCGGCCGCCGCCAGTCTCGCGCTGGCCCAGGGCGCGCTGGTCTCCGAGGCGGTTCAGGCGGCGGTCGCCGAGGCGTCCGCGTACGTGGCGGGCGGGGGAGTGGCCGCGGTCCTGCCGCCGCCGGTTCGTCCGGTGAGCGGGCGGAGTGAGCCGGGGTTGCGAGCCCCGCAGTCGCGAATGAACGGCGGATGGGTGCCCACCGGCGTGGTCGGCCTGGGCGGTGACCGGGTGGGCGTGGCGGCGGTCGCCGCGCTGCTCGCCGACGTACGTGCCGCCGGTGGCACGGTGGTGGCGACCGGAGGTTGCTTCGACCTGCTGCACGCCGGGCACGTGGCCACCCTCCAGACCGCCCGGCAGCTCGGCGACTGCCTGATCGTCTGCCTCAACTCCGACGCCAGCGTGGCCGGGTTGAAGGGGCCGGACCGGCCGGTGATGTCCGAGGGCGACCGCGGCCGATTGCTGGCCGCGCTGAGCTGCGTTGACGCGGTCATGATCTTCGACGAGCCGACCCCGCACGCGGCGCTGTCCTGGCTGCGCCCGGACATCTGGGTCAAGGGCGGGGACTACGCCACCGGCGGCGGTGACGCCGGGACGCTGCCCGAGGCGGAGGTCCTGCGCCGCTGGGGCGGGCACACGGTGGTGGTGCCCTACCTGGACGGCCGGTCCACCACCGACATGATCGCCCGCTCCGGCGGAGGGCACGCCACCGGCGCGTGCTGCGCGACCGGCCACCCGGCGGAGCCGGCCCGCGCCGCAGCCCCGTCGCCGGTGACGCGCGGCGGGGAGTGGACCCGATGAGCGCCGCGTCGCCCGGCGCCGGGCCCACCATCCTGGTCACCGGCGGGTCCAGCGGCCTCGGCGCGGCGGTGGTCGCCGCGGTGGTCTCCTCCGGTGGCCGGCCGCTCGTGCTGGACCGCCAGCCGCCGGTCGACGGGGTGTCCTGGACCGAGTGCGACCTGGCCGACACCCGGGCCGCCGAGGTGGCCACCCACCACCTCGCCGAGCAGGCGGGCGGCCTGGACGCGGTGGTCACCGCCGCCGGCATGGACGTGCCGGGTCGACTCGCCGACGTGCCGGGGGAGACCTGGGACCGGATCGTCGCCGTCGACCTGCTGGCCACCGCCGCGGTGATCCGGGCCGCCCTACCGTTCCTGCAGGAGTCCCGGGGTCGCATCGTCACCGTCGCCTCGACCCTGGGAGTCAAGGCGGTCAGCGACGCCACCGCGTACTGCGCGGCGAAGTTCGGCGTGGTCGGCTTCACCCGCGCCCTCGCCGCCGAACTCGCCGGTCAGGTCGGCGTCACCCTGCTCATCCCGGGCGGGATGCGCACCGCGTTCTTCGACGAGCGGGACCCCCAGTACAAGCCGGGGCCGGACGCCAACCTCAACGATCCCGCCGACACCGCCGCCGCCGTCATGTACGCGCTCAACCAGCCGCCCGGCTGCGCCATACGCGAGATGGTGGTCTGCGCCGAGCAGGAGACCTCGTACCCGTGATCCTCGTCCTGCGCGCCCTCGGCGTCGGCGACCTGGTCACCGCGGTGCCCGCGCTGCGGGCGCTGCGGACCGCGTACCCCGGTCGGGAGCTGACGCTCGCCGCACCCGCCTGGCTGGCCCCGCTGGTCGACCTGGTCGGCGGCGTCGACCGGCTGGTGGACACCGCCGGGCTGGATGGCCCGGCCTGGTCGGGCCCGCCCCCCCCGGAGGTCGCGGTCAACCTGCACGGGCGTGGCCCGCAGTCGCACCGGCTGCTCGCCGCGGCCCGCCCCGGACGCCTGCTCGCCTTCGCCAACACGGACGCCGATTTCGCCGACGGCCCGCCGTGGGCCGACGAGCACGAGGTGGACCGGTGGTGCCGCCTGCTGACGTGGTACGGCATCCCGGCCGACCGCACCGACCTCGCTCTGCGCCGCCCCGGCCCGGCTGGGCAGCCCACCGGGGCGACCGTGCTGCATCCCGGCGGCAAGATCCCCGCCAAGCGCTGGCCGGCCGAGCGGTTCGCCGCGCTGGCCCGGGCGCTCACCGACCGGGGGCACCGGGTGCTGCTCACCGGCTCGGCCGACGAACGCGCGCTGGCCGCCCGGGTGGCCGCCGCGTCCGGCCTGCCGCCGACCGCCGTGCTGGCCGGCCGGACCGACCTCGGGGCGCTCGCCGCGCTGGTCGCCAACGCCCGGTTGGTGGTCAGCGGGGACACCGGCGTGGCGCACCTGGCCACCGGGTACGGCACCGCCTCGGTGGTGCTCTTCGGGCCCGTGCCGCCGGACCACTGGGGGCCGCCGTCGGACCGTCCCCGGCACCGCGTGCTCTGGGCCGGCGCGGGTGATTGGCCCCGGTGGGACGGGGTGGGAAGCCACCCGACGTTGGCGGCCCTGCGGCTCGACGAGGTGCTGGCCGCCGTGGACGAGGTGGAACGGGTGGTGCGGATCTCCAGTGCGATTGCGGCGTAGTGATCCGGGCCGGCCAGGGTACGGGCGCCGCCGGCGCGGTAGGGGCTGGCACTTCGTCGATCCGAGCGGCGCCCCGGTCCGCGATCCCGATCAGCTGGCCCGACTGCGGGAGCTGGTCATCCCGCCGGCGTGGCAGAACGTCTGGATCTCGCCGTACCCGAACGGGCACATCCAGGCGACCGGCATCGACGCGGCCGGGCGCAAGCAGTACCTCTACCACCCACTGTGGCGGGAGAAGCAGGACGAGGCGAAGTTCGACCACATGCTGGAGGTGGCCCGGCGGCTGCCGGTGCTGCGGGAGCGGGTGGGGCGCGACCTCGGCGGCCGGGGCCTGGGCCGGGACCGGGTGCTGGCCACGGTGGCCCGGTTGCTGGACATGGGGATGTTCCGGGTCGGCAGCGACCAGTACGCGGCCGGCGACGAGCCCACGTTCGGGGTGTCCACCCTGCGTCCCGAGCACGCCCGGACCCGGGGCGGCTGCGTGGTCTTCGAGTTTCCGGCGAAGGGCGGCATCGAGCAGGTGCGCCGGATCCAGGACCCGGAGTTGTGCCAGGTGCTGACCAACCTGCGCCGCCGCCGGCGGCGGGCGGACCGGCTGTTCGGCTACTGGGACGGCCGGGAGTGGCGTGACGTGCGCAGTGACGAGGTCAATGGTTACCTGCGCGACGCCAGCGGCGGGGAGATGACCGCCAAGGACTTCCGCACCTGGCACGCCACGGTGCTCGCCGCGACCGAGTTGGCCACCGTCGGCCCGGGGCGCTCGATGACCGCTCGGCGCAAGGCGGTGGTCGCGGTGATGCGCGAGGTCGCCGAGCTGCTGGGCAACACCCCCACCGTGGCCCGGACGTCCTACGTGGACCCCCGGGTGGTGGACCTCTATCACGACGGGGTGGTGGCGCCGGTGGACCCGGAGGCGCCGCGCGAGGAGGCCGAACGGGTCGTGTTGGAGCTGCTGGAGAAGGCCTGACCGGCCCCGCCGACGATCCTGGGGGAGAGCGACGGGACCGGAGCCTCAGACCGCTCGCCGCCGGATCAGGGCTTCGATGCCGTCGAGGATCCGGTCGAGGCCGAAGGTGAACTCCTCGTCCGGGTCGTCGTCCTGGTTGAGCACACCGGAGGCGAGCACCCGGTGCAGCGCCGGGAAGCGGGCCGGGTCGATGAGCCGGCCCACCATCCGGGCGTACGCCGGCATCAACTCGCCCGGCTCGATGCCGGCGGCGCGGCTGCCCTCGGTGATCTGTGTGGTGAGCGTGGCGTCGTTGCGGACGTAACCGGTGATCAGCAGGAGTGCAGACATCCTCTCGCCCTCGGCCAGCGTGGTGCCGTCGAGGCAGCGCAGCCCGTCCTCCAGCCAGCCGAGCTGGTTGGGGGTGATCGGCGGGCCGGTGATCGGCACGTGCAGCAGCCAGGGCCGCTGCCGCAGCACGTCGTGTTCGGCCCAGGCCCAGCGGGTGAGGCCGGCGCGCCAGTCGGCGTCGGGTGCGGCGGGGCCGGGCGGCGGGCCGTACCCGGCGTCCACCATGAGCATCAGCAGCTCATCCTTCGAGCCGACGTACCGGTAGAGGGCCATGGTGGCGGCGCTCAACTCCTTGGCCACCCGGCTCATCGAGACGGCGGCCAGCCCGTCGACGTCGGCCACCCGCACGGCGGCGTCCACGATGCCGCTCACGGTCAAGCCCGGCCGGGGCCCCTTGGGCGCTCGCTCACGCAGCCCCCAGGCGCTCTCGATGGCCGGCGGGATCGCCGGACCGCTGTCGTCTTTCTTCGCCGCCACATGTCCTCCTTGCCTCGCCATCCTAGTTCTGCGTATGGTCTACGCATAACAGCGTACGTCATACGCAGAAGGAGTTCTCCCATGACAGTGACGACCGCACCGGCACCCCGCGCGGGCCGGCGGGAGTGGATCGGGTTCACGGTGCTGATGCTGCCGCTGCTCCTGGTCTCGATGGACGTGTCGGTGCTCTACTTCGCCGTCCCGTTCATCAGCGAGGAGCTGCGCCCCACCGGCACCCAGCAGCTCTGGATCTTCGACATCTACGGTTTCGTGCTGGCCGGGCTGCTGATCACCATGGGCGCCCTGGGTGACCGCATCGGCCGGCGTCGGCTGCTGCTGTTCGGCGCGGCCGCGTTCGGCGCGGCGTCCCTGCTGGCCGCGTACGCCGACAGCGCCGCGACGTTGATCGCCGCGCGCGCCGTGCTCGGCGTCGGCGGGGCCACCCTGATGCCCTCGACGCTCGCCCTGGTGCGCAACATGTTCCACGACGCCAAGCAGCGCGGCACCGCGATCGGCATCTGGACCGCCACGCTCACCGGTGGCATCGCGATCGGTCCGGTGCTCAGCGGCGTCCTGCTGGAGCACTTCTGGTGGGGCTCGATCTTCCTGATCAACATTCCAGCGATGGTGCTGCTGCTCCTGCTCGCCCCGATCCTGGTGCCCGAGTTCCGCAACCCGGGCGCCGGCCGGTTCGACCTGGTCAGCGCGCTGCTCTCGCTCGGCGCGCTGCTGCCGGTGATCTACGGCATCAAGGAGATGGCCCGTGCCGGCGTCAGCCTCCCGCGGGTGCTGGCCATCGTCGCCGGCCTGCTGGTCGGGGCGCTGTTCCTGCACCGGCAACGGACCCGGGCGTACCCGATGATCGATCTGGCGCTGTTTCGCCGCCGCGGCTTCGCGGGGTCGCTCGCGGTCAACCTGCTGGCGATGTTCGCCCTGGTCGGCTTCGCCATCTTCACCACCCAGTACCTCCAGCTGGTGCTCGGCCTGAGCCCGCTGCGGGCGGCACTGTGGAGCCTGGTGCCGTCACTGGCGGTGGGCGGGATCGCCCCGGCCGCCGCCGCGCTCGCCCAACGCGTCGAACGGGCGTACCTGATCGGGACGGGTTTCGGGATCGCCGTGCTCGGCTTCGTGGTGCTGACCCGGGTCACACCGGAGTCGCCGCTCTGGCTGCTGCTGCTCGGCGCCAGCATCTACGCCGCCGGGTTGGTGATGGTGATGTCGCTGGTCACCGAACTGGTCCTCGGTGCGGCGCCGCCGGAGCAGGCCGGTGTCGCCTCGGCGCTGACCGAGTCCAGCAGTGAGCTGGGCGGCGCGCTGGGGATGGCGATCCTGGGCAGCGTGGGCGCGACGGTCTACCGCCGCGAGGTCCTCGACGGCCTGCCCGCCGGAATGCCGGCGGACGCCCGCGACGCGGCCCGGGAGACGTTGGGCGGTGCGCTGGCGGTGGCCGAGGGGCTGCCGGCCGATCTGGGCGACGCCGTGCTGCACGCCGCCCGGCTCGCGTTCGCCGACGGGCTGCACCTCGCCGCGATCGCCGCCACGGTGGCGATGCTGCTGGGCGCGGTGACCGCGCTGGCCACGCTGCGCGGCACCGCGAGCAAGGGCCCCCTGTCAACGCCTGAGGCAGAGCAGGGGGCCCTTGTTGACGCGTCGTCGTCCGACGACTCGTCGGTCAGTCGTTGAGCACGTGCGCGAGGCGGTCGCGGAAGCGCCGCTCGGAGTCACTGACCGACTCGCCGCCCACCCCCAGCAGCCCGCCGCTGGAGGCGGCGCCGACCACCTGCTCGGCGATCTTCACCAGCCAGTGCTTGTACGCGCCCGCCGCACCCTCGTTGACCCGGGTCGCCAGCAGCGCGGCGGCCTCGGCGGCCCGCACCAGCACGTCGTCGATCATCGCGCGGGGGTCGGCCGGCGCGATGACCGGCAGTTCCTCGCCGGTCTCCGGGTCGCCGACCCGGGTCACGATCTCGCCGGCCACGGCGGCGACCAGCGGGCTGGCCGACTCCCGGCCGGCGGCGATGGTCTCCAACCCCGCCGCGTTCTCCGCCATGGTCCGGCGGGTGCCGTCGGACTCGGCGGCGCTCGCGGCGGTCAGCACCGACTGTGGCAGGCCGACCAGCAGCCCCCACTCCTCGTCGGAGAAACCGAAACCGGTGTACGCCGGCTGCTCGATCACGGCAACGCCCCTTCCGCCCTGCTCTGCTTGGTCAATCGGTGGGCCCCGCGCCGGTGCCCGGCTCAGGCTAGTCCAGCGTCAGCAGGCCCTGTTCGGACACCACGCGCACGGACAGCGTCTTGTACCCCACCTCGTCGAACAGAACCGTCATCTTGTCCTCCTCGTACCCGAGCACCAGGCCGTGCCCCCACTCCGGGTGACGCACCTGGCTGTGCACCGGGAACGGCCCGACCGCGCCGTCGTCGGCGATGCTGGTGCCGGCGTGGCAATTGTCGCAGTGCCCGCAGACCTCGGTCATCTGCTCGCCGAAGTAGGCCAGCAGAGTCTGCCCGCGGCAGGCGGTGGTCTCGGCGAAGGCCCGCATCATGTCGGTCCGCGACCGGGTCACGGTCTGCTGTCGCTCCGCCTCGGCCAGCGCCGCCGCGGCGGCGTCCACCGGGGTCGGGGCGTAGCGGGAAGCGCCGATGCGCTGCCTGGCGCGCGGCTCGGCGGCCCCGACCTGCTCCAGCAGGGAGAGGTACTGGCCCAGCTTGCGTGGCCCGAGGCCGGTGGCCTCGCGCAGCTCGGTCTTGGTGGCCGGCTTGCGGCGCAGCAGCGCCGCCAGGTCGCGCAGCTCGTTCTCGTCCGGCAGGCCACCGCTGAAAAAGCGTTGCAGGCCCACGTCCTCGGCCTGCCACAGCAGCAGCACCCGGGCCGGCTGCCCGTCGCGGCCGGCCCGGCCGATCTCCTGGAAGTAGCTGTCCGGCGAGTCGGGCAGCGCCATGTGCACCACCCAGGCGATGTTCGGCTTGTCGATGCCCATCCCGAACGCCGACGTGGCCACCATGATCGGCACCTGGTCGGCGAGGAACGCCTCGTGCAGCTCGGCACGCGCACCGGCCGACATCCCGCCGTGGTAGCACTGCGCCGGCAAACCGGCGTCGGTCAACCGGGTGGCCAGCTCCTCGGCGGAGCGGCGGGTCGGCACGTAGATGATTCCCGGCCGCTCGTCGTCGCGCAGCAGCGCGACCAGCCGCCGCCACCGGTAGTCCTCGGTGGGGCAGTGCGCCACCTCTAGGAACAGGTTGGGCCGGTCCAGCCCGGAGACCACCACCTCCGGCTTGCGCAGCCGCAGCCGGGCGATGATGTCGTCGCGTACCGGTGGGGACGCGGTGGCGGTCAGCGCGACCACCGGCGGCCGGCCGATGCCCTCGATCAGGTGCCCGAGCGCCAGGTAGTCGGGGCGGAAGTCGTGCCCCCAGGCCGAGATGCAGTGCGCCTCGTCGATCGCCACCAGCGCCGGCTTGAGCGAGGCGACCTCGGCCATCCGGTCGGGGTTGCTCAGCTGCTCCGGGGTGATGAACAGGAACTCCGCCCGACCCTCGCGAATCTCGGTGATCGCCTCGGCCTGCTGGGCGGGCGTCTCGTTCGAGCTGATCCGCACCGCCCGCAGCTCCGGGCGTTGGCGTTCGTTGAGGGCCGCGATCTGGTCCTGCTGGAGGGCCAGCAGCGGCGAGATCACCACGGTGGGGCCGGGGATCAGGCTGGCCGGGATCTGGTAGATGGCTGACTTGCCGGCGCCGGTGGGCAGCACCACCAGGGCGTCCCGTCGCTTCATCACCGCGCGCATGGCGGCCAGCTGGTTGGGCCGCAGCGCGGTCCAGCCGAAGAGGCTCCGCGCCGCGCGGCGCAACGTCATCGAGTGCGTGGACAGTTTCATCGAGGGCCGGAGGTACCCGAGCCGATCACCGCCGAAACCGTCCCTGTCCTTGGCGGTCGTCAACCCCACCCCGGCTCAGCGCAGGCGGGGCAGGACCTCGCGCTGGTAGAGGTCGAACAGACCCTGGTGGTGCGGACCGATGTTCGCCACGTACACCTCGTCGAAGCCGGCCTTGGCGTACTTGTCGATCATCTCCAGGTGCGCGTCGGCGTTGTTGCCGCAGACGAACGCCTCCTTCATCATCTCCGGCTTGACCAGCTCGGCGACCTGCTCGAAGTGGCGCGGCGAGGGGAGCATCTGGGACAGCTCACCCGGCACCCCGGCGTTGGGCCAGCGCTCGTACGCGATCCGCATACCCTCGTCCTCGCTGGCCGCGTACGCCGCCTTGAAGCCGGCCTGACATGGCTTGTCGCCGCCGCCGTTCTCCCGGAAGCGCCGGATCATCTCGGCGTCGGGCTTGGTGTTCACGTAGCCGTCGCCGATCCGGGCGGCCAGGTCGATGGACTTCGGGCCGAAGCCGGAGATGTAGATCGGCGGGGGAGTGTCGGGCAGCGTGTAGATCCGGGCGTGCTCGACGGTGTAGTGCTTCCCGTGATGGTTGACGAAGTCGCCCGCCCACAGTTTGCGCAGCACCTCGACGGCCTCCTCCAGCATCTCCAGCCGGACGTCGGTCTGCGGCCAGGCGTCGCCGAAGATGTGCTCGTTGAGTGCCTCGCCGCTGCCGACGCCGAGCACGAACCGGCCGCCGTGCAGCACGGCGCTGGTCGCCGCCGCTTGGGCGATCACGGCCGGGTGGATCCGCACGGTCGGGCACGTCACCGCGCTGGTCACCGGCAGCGAACAGACCTGGCTCAGCGCGCCGATCATGGACCAGACGAACGGGCTCTGCCCCTGCGCGTCCGTCCACGGGTGGTAGTGGTCGGAGATCCACAGCGCCCCGAAGCCGGCCTGTTCGGCGCCGCGCGCCTGCTCCAGCAGTTCGGCCGGCGTGAACTCCTCACTGGACAGAATGTATCCGATCCTCATCGTTCCCCCTCGGCACGCGTGTCTGCTGATGGGGGAGCCGTACCCCGGTGACCGTCGGCCACACCCGGGGCCGGGCGCTCGAGCGGGTGGTCGGGTTTCAGCGCCGGCCGAACATCGCCCGGATCGCGGCGAGCAGCAGCAGGGCGCCGACCACCAGGCCGAGCAGGCGTACGCCGGGGATGTCGGCCGGGCTCGTCGCGTCGGCCAGCAGGGCGGGGTCCATCCCCGCACTCTCCCCGGGGACCGTGCCGTCCGGCAACTGTAAGGTTTATTGACTATTGAATCGCCCGGTGTGACCATGGCAGCACCGCCTGCCGTGGCGGTGCGCCGAGGGCGCGCGAGAGACGGGGTACGGGGGCCGCATGAGCGAGCGCAACCAGCGGGTCGGCGTGGGCGCGCCGGCGCCGGGGACCGACGCCGACCGCCACGAGGGGGCGGCGTGACCGCGCCCAGCGGGCACCTCCCGGCGCTGGCCGCCGCCGTCCTGCAACCGGGGTTCGTCGGCACCACCGCGCCACCGTGGGTGTGCCGCTGGCTCGGCGAGGGGCTCGGCTCGGTGGTGCTCTTCGCCCGCAACGTCGTCGATTCCGCCCAGGTGGCGGCGCTCACCGCGACCCTACGCGCCGAGCGACCCGACGTCATCGTGGCGATCGACGAGGAGGCCGGCGACGTCACCCGGATCGAGTCGGTCCACGGCAGCTCCCGGCCCGGCAACTTCGCCCTCGGCGCGGTCGACGACCCGGACCTGACCGAGGCGGTCGCCCGGGACCTCGGCGTCGAGCTGGCGGCCGCCGGAGTCACCCTCAACTACGCCCCGGACGCCGACGTCAACTCCAACCCGGCCAACCCGGTGATCGGGGTCCGCTCGTTCGGGGCCGACCCGGCTCTGGTCGCGCGGCACACCGCCGCCTGGGTACGCGGGCTCCAAGCCGGCGGCGTCGCCGCCTGCGCCAAGCACTTCCCCGGGCACGGCGACACCCGGGTCGACTCGCATCACGACCTGCCGCGGATCACTGCCGACCGGGACCGGCTGGACGCCTGCGAGCTGGCCCCGTTCCGGGCCGCCGTGGCGGCCGGGGTGCAGGCCGTGATGACCGGCCACCTGCTGGTGCCCGCGCTGGACCCGCAGCTGCCGGCCACGCTGAGCCCGCGCATCCTGGGCGGCCTGCTCCGCGACGAGCTGGGCTTCTCCGGCGTGGTGGTGACCGACGCGGTGGAGATGCGCGCGGTCGCCGACCGGTACGGCTTCGCCGGCGCGACGGTCCGCGCGCTCGCCGCCGGGGCCGACGCGATCTGCATCGGCGGCGAACGGGCCGACGAGCAGGCGGCCCGGGAGCTGCGCGACGCCATCGTGGCCGCCGTCGTTTCGGGCGAGCTGCCCGAGGAACGCCTCGCCGAGGCGGCCAAGCGGGTCGGTCAGCTCGCCGCCTGGACCGTGGCCGCCCGCACCGCCCGGTCGGCCGCGGCGCGCGACGCCGCCGATATCGGGCTGATCGCCGCCCGCCGCGCCATCCGGGTCACCGCCGGAGAGGCCGGGAGGGCCGCGCTGCCGCTGACCCGCGCCGCGCACGTGGTCGAGTTCGAGCCGCCGCGCAACATCGCCATCGGCGCGGAGACGCCGTGGGGAATCGGGGCGCCGCTGGGCGAGCTGCTGCCCGGCACGAGCACCGTCCGCTACGCCGAGCCCGACGTGCCGGGTGATCCGGGCGCCGGGGCCGAGGGCCGCCCCCTGGTGCTGGTGGTCCGCGACCTGCACCGGCACGACTGGATGCGCGCCGCGGTGCAGCGGGCTCTGGCCGTCCGGCCGGACGCGGTCGTGGTCGAGCTGGGTGTGCCCGAGCTGGTCACCGGCGCGGTGCACCTGGCCACCCATGGCGCCACCCGGGCCAGCGGGCAGGCCGCCGTCGAGGTGCTGACCGGCGCCCGCTGACCCGGGGCGGGCTGGGCCCGCCCGTCGTTACGGGAGCACGGCGACCAGGTCGGCGTACTCGGGGTGCTTGTCGATGTACGCCGCCACGAACGGGCACTGCGGCACCACCCTGCCGCCACGGGCCCGCACCTGGTCCAGGGCGCCCCGGATCAGCGCCCCGCCCACGCCCATGTTCTGGAAGCGCTGGTCCACCTCGGTGTGGGTGAAGACCACCACGTCACCACGGAGCAGGTACGCGCTGAAGCCGGCCAGCGCGTCGTCGACCAGGATCTCGAAACGGTTCTTGGCGGGGTTGTCCTCGACCAGGTTGCTCACCGGTCCATTCTCCCCGCGCCGTCGACCAGCACATCCAGTTCGGTGAGCAACCGGTCCACCTCGTCGGCGGTGTTGTAGTGGTAGATGCTGGCCCGGACCGCGCCGCCGCTGTCGCGCAGGCCCATCATCTGGAAGTACTCGTAGGCGTAGTAGTCGCCGGCGGAGAGGCAGAACCCCGCGGCACCCAGCGCCTCCTGGGTGTCCCCCGGCGACATCCCGGCGACCCGGAAGGAGACCGTCGGGCAGCGCCGGGCCGGGGATCCGTAGACGGTGATCTCGGGCCGCTCGGCCAGCCCGGCGAGCAGCCGGTCCAGCAGTGCCTCCTCGTGCGCCTGGGCCGCGGCCAGCCCGGCCCGCAGCCGCGCCCGCCGGTCGCCCACCGCGTCCGGGTCCAGCCCGGCCAGGTGGTCCACCGCGGCGGCCATGCCGGCCAGCAGCGGGAAGCTGGGAGTGCCGTACTCGAACCGGTCCGGCACCGCGTCGGAGGACGGCACCAGCTTCGCCGGGTGCAGCGCCGCCCACCGGGTGGGGTCGGCGACCATCGCCGCCAGGTGCGGTCCGGACCACTTGTAGGCGCTGGTGACCAGCACGTCGGCGCCGAGCGAGGCCAGGTCGGTCGGCCCGTGCGGCACCGAGTGCACCCCGTCGACGCAGACCAGCGCGCCGACCGCGTGCGCGATCTTCGCGATCGCCGGCACGTCCGGCACGGTCCCGATGGCGTTGCTGCCGGCGGTCACCGCGACCAGCCGGGTGCGCTCGCCGACCAGCTCGGCGTACTGGCCGGCGGGCAGCTCGCCGGTGTGCCGGTCGACCTCGGCCCAACGCACCGTCGCGCCGGCCGCCTCGGCGGCCTGCACCCACGGCCGCACGTTGGCGTCGTGGTCGAGCCGGGACACCACCACCTCGTCGCCGGGACGCCAGCCCGCGCCGAGCGTGCGGGCCAGGGTGTACGTCAGCGCGGTGGCGCTCGGGCCCAGCACCACCCCGGCCGGGTCGGCGTCGAGCAGGTCGGCCACCGCCGAGCGGGCCGCGGCGACCAGTTCCAGGGACCGGCGACCCGGTACGAAGGCGGCGCTGCGGTTACCGACCGCGCTGCGCATGGCGTCGGCGACCGCGTCGATCACACCGCCCGCGGTCTGGGTGCCCCCGGCCCCGTCGAAGTGGACGAATCCCTCGGTCAGGGCGGGGTAGGCGGCCCGGGTGCGGGCGATGTCGAAGGGCATGTCCCGGACCATAGCCGGTGCCCGGGCCGGGCCCGCGCGCCCGGGCGGCCCGTCCGATGATCACCGGCCGGCGGCCTTCTCGCGGTCGTCTCGTACTCTTGGCGAGGTGACGAACCCACCCGCCACCATCCCATTGACCCCCGTCCGCCGCGCCGCCGGCCTGTTCGCCGGTCTGGCGCTCGGCCTCGCCGTGCTCGCCGGCTGCAGTTCCCAGGGCGCCTCCACCGACTGTGGGCTGGACGCCTGCACGGTCACCTTCGAGCGGGGTGTCGACGCGAGCGCCACCATCCTGGGCGTCGAGGCCAAGCTGGTCGGCGCCGAGGGCGACCAGGTGACCGTCGAGGTCGCCGGGGAGCAGCTCACCCTCACCACCGGGCAGCAGGCCACCGAGGCCGGAGGCTTCGCGGTCACCCTGGACAGCGTCACCGACCAACAGGTCAAGATTCGCGTTTCGCGCAACCCGGGCAACTGACCCGTCGGGCGGCGGTGGCCGACGTTTGGGGATCTCCGAAATCGGAGATTGTGGCGGCATGTCACTCACCCGTAGCGCCGAAGCCACCGCCTCCCGTACGGCGGACAGCCGGTGGCTGGAACTCCTCGCCCGGGCCGGCTTCATCGGCTACGGCATCGTGCACCTGCTCTTCGCCTGGTTGGCGTTGCAGATCGCATTCGGTACGTCGTCCGACGACGGCGACCAGTCCGGCGCCCTGCGGACCCTCTCCGCCCAGCCGCTGGGCAAGTTCCTGGTCATCGCCACCGCGGTGGGCCTGCTCGCCATGGCGATCTGGCAGGCGCTGGAGGCGGCGGTGGGGCACCGCGCCGAGCGGGGCAGGGAGCGGGTCGTGGAGCGGCTCGCCTCGGCCGGCCGGACCATCGTGTACCTCTACTTCGCGTGGACCGCGTTCAAGGTCTTCAAGGACGCCTCGTCCAACAGCGCCGACCAGCAGGAGGCGTTGACCGGCAAGCTGATGACCTCCAGCGGTGGTCGCTGGCTGGTCGGCCTGGCCGGGCTGGTGCTCGCCGCGATCGGTGTGGGTCTGGTGATCTACGGCCTGGTCAAGCGGTTCGAGAAGCACCTGAAGACCGGCGAGATGAGCCCCAGGGCCCGCAAGCTGGCCCGCCGGCTGGGCATCGCCGGGTACGTCGCCAAGGGCATCGCGTACGGCATCGCCGGCCTGCTGATCATCGTGGCGGCGGTCAACTACGACCCGGAGAAGGCCCGCGGGCTGGACGCCGCGCTGCACACGCTGCGCGAGCAGTCGTACGGCACGATCCTGCTGAGCCTGGTCGCCCTCGGCATCGCCGCCTTCGGCCTCTTCTGCTTCCTCCAGTCCCGGTACCGCAAGGTCTGACCTGGTCGATTCCGGAGACGCCGGGCACTATTGGGCTTTTGCCCGAAGCACCGTCGCCCGGCCGGAGGGGAGCAACACGCACGTGGAGAGGTATCTCGAAACGGCCGTCGCCGCGCTCGCCGCGGCGGCGGTCGCTCTGTTCCTGGTTGAGGTCGTCCACCGGATCACCCGGCGGTTCGGCCGCCGGTCACTGCTGATGACCGAGCTGACCGACCACGCGCACCGGCCGTTCCAGGTCGCCGCGACGGTGCTCGCGGTGCAGTTCGCCGCCCGGTTCAGCACCGGGTACGCGGTCGGCGAAGGCTGGCGCCGGCTGCTGCTGCACCTGCTCATCCTCGGCGTCATCGCCACCGTGGCCTGGCTGGTGGCCTCGCTGCTGGTCGTCGTGGAGGACACCGCGCTGGCCCGGTTCCGGGTCGACGTGCCGGACAACCGGCACGCCCGGCGCGTACGGACCCAGGTGGTGATGCTGCGCCGGCTGACCATCGCGGTGATCGTGATCCTGGCCGTCGGCGTGATGCTGATGACGTTCCCGAGTGTGCGCGGCATCGGCGCCGGCGTGCTGACCTCCGCCGGTGTGGTCGGTGTGGTGGCCGCGCTGGCCGCGCAGAGCCTGCTCGGCAACGTGTTCGCCGGCCTCCAACTCGCCTTCAGCGATGCGGTCCGGCTCGACGACGTGGTGGTCGTCGAGGGGGAGTGGGGCCGGATCGAGGAGTTGACCCTCAGCTACGTGGTGGTGCAGATCTGGGACGACCGGCGGCTGATCCTGCCCACCTCGTACTTCACCAGCAAACCGTTCCAGAACTGGACGCGGACCGAGGCGGCGGTGCTCGGCACCGCCGAGTTCGACGTGGACTGGGCGGTGCCGGTGCAGACGATGCGGGAGGAGCTGCGCCGCCTGGTGGAGGGCACCGAGCTGTGGGACGGCCGGGTCTGCGTGCTGCAGGTGACCGACGCGACCGGCGGGACGGTCCGGGTGCGCGCGCTGGTCAGCGCCGCCGACGCCGGCAGCCTGTGGGATCTGCGCTGCCTGGTCCGCGAGCACCTGGTGGCGTGGATCCGGGACAACCGCCCCACCGCGATGCCCCGGTTGCGCACCGAGCTGGGTGACGCCAGCAGCGACCTGCCCTGGCAGTGGGTGCAGCCGCGGCGGCCGGTGCGCCGGTTGACCGACACCGAGGTGCCCGACGACGCGCGCGTGTTCGGCGGCAGCGACGACGGCGACGCCCGCAGCGAAGCCTTCGTCGGCCCCGAAGAAGCCCCAGCACCCCGCCCCTGAACCCCTGGCCCCTGTCCCCCCGCTGATCACGAGGGTGGCGACGCCGGTGATGGCGTCTCGCGCCGCCAACTCCATGATCAACGAGGCTGAGGGTGCGGCCCGGGCGTGTCCAGGGGGCGGGGCGGGGCGTTGGTGGGGCGGGGGAGTGCGGTCCGGTCCGTTCCGGGAGGTTTGACCGGGCTTAGGCGGGGGACCTGCTGCCGGACGTCTCTACCGTGATCGGGGCGGCCAGACGGCGCGCCGAGGGGCGCGCAACCGGACGACGGGAACGGCGAGCGGGTTGACGCGCTTTAGGATTGACGGGGGTCGACTCCGGGCATACAGCGCGGTGATGAGGAAAGGAGGACAGCATGGCTGACGTGGCGAACGCCCGCACATCCCAGAACGGGAGCGAGCCCTCCACCGCCGAGTTGGTGCAGCGGGCCGCCGAGCAGGTCTCCCGTCTGGTGCGGGACGAACTGGCGCTGGCCCGGGCGGAGTTGACCCAGAAGGGCAAGCACGCCGGCATCGGGATCGGTCTGTTCGGCGCAGGCGGCGCGCTCGCGTTCTTCGGCCTGGGCGCCCTGGTCGCCACGGCGATCCTGCTGCTCGACCTGGTGCTGCCCGCCTGGGCCGCCGCGCTGATCGTGGCGGTGGCCCTCTTCCTGCTGGCCGGCATCCTCGCCCTGGTGGGAAAGAAGCAGGTCAGCCGTGCGGTCCCGCCGGTTCCAGCGGCCACGGTCCGCAGCCTCCGCGCTGACGTGGACACCGTCACCGCCGCAGTGAAGGACAGGGGACGCGCATGACGGGCAACGGGACGGGCGACACCGAGGCGCTCCGCGAGGAGATTCGTCGCACCCGGGTCGAGCTGGGCGAGACGATGGAGGCGCTGGCCGCCAAGGCGGACGTCAAGGCGCGCCTGAAGGAATCCGCCGGGCAGGCGCGGGAGCGGGTGCGCGAGCAGGCGGCGCAGACCGTGGCCCGGGTGCGCGGGCAGGCGGCACAGAACGTGGCCCGGGTTCGCGGGCAGGCCGCGCGCCGCGCCGAGGTGGCGCGGACGCAGGCGCACGAGAAGGGCGGGCTGGTGCGGGCGCAGGCCCACGAGAAGGGCGAGTTGGTTCGACGCAACCCGGTGCCATGGGCGGCCATCGCCGCCGGTGCGGTGGCCACCGTGGTGGTGCTGATGATCGTGCGGGGGAGGCGTAGGTGAGCAAGGGCATCGGCAGGGCCGCGTACCGACCGGCCGGCGTGCTGCTGGGTATAGCCGCCGGTGCGATGGCCGGCGCGATCTTCCGGCAGGTCTGGAAGGTCACCGCGGGCGACGGCGAGGCGCCCAGCGCCACCGACGAGGACCGCGGCTGGGGCGAGATCCTGGCCGCCGCGGCGTTGCAGGGGGCCATCTTCGCGGTGGTCCGGGCCGCCGTGGACCGGGGCGGCGCGGTCGGCGTCCGCCGGATGACCGGCCACTGGCCGGACTGACCAGCGCAGCGACATCGGCCCCCTTCCCGCATCGACGGGCAGGGGGCCTTTCGCATGGCGTCGCACGCCGCCCAGCGATCTCAGGCATCCGTCAGGTCACATGTCGGAGAAATTCGTCGGAGAGGTCGTGCAGAGTTTTTGCGTACGTGATTTGCTGTTGCCGCTGTTGCGAGATGGCGTGGGTTGAGAGAAGTCTCCTTCGTGGGGGCCGCCTCAAACGCCGCTGCTCGAGAACGGCCAATTCGGCCGCACGGCGTGCACGGCCGCCAGTTTTAGAAGGAGATACACATGGCGCAGGGAACCGTGAAGTGGTTCAACGCTGACAAGGGCTTCGGCTTCATCACCGTCGACGGCGGGGGTGCTGACGTGTTCGTCCACTTCTCGGCCATCCAGACCAGCGGCTACCGCACGCTGGAGGAGAACCAGCGGGTGGAGTTCGAGATCGCTCAGGGTCAGAAGGGCCCGCAGGCTGAGCAGGTCCGTCCCATCTGAGTAGTGTGGCCGGCCCCCGCCGGCCAGTGGGACGATCCGGCCAGGGGTCGTTGTGTAGCCCCGTATCCCATCCGGGATACGGGGCTTTCCACGTCCCAGGCGCGGTTGGTCCGCCCCGACGCCACTGTGGAGACCGGCGTCCCGCCGCGTCAGCGTCGACGGCGGGAGTGCAGGCCGAGCCAGAGCAGCACCAGCCCCGCCAGGGCCACGATCGGGCCGAGCACCGCCCAGACCGGCTGGTCGGTCATCACACTGCCGCTGACGTAGCCCAGGCCCTGCACCGTCCACACCGCACCGATCACGACCGCCAGCAAACCGAGGGTGAGCGAAAGCCAGCCTCTCATCGCGTCCCCTCTCCGCCGGATCGGGCGGCGCCCCGCCGCGCGCTCCCAGCATCGCCGCCCGGGCGACGCCGTGCGAGCACCCAGGGCGCGCGGGTCACCACCGGTCGTGCACCTGCGGGCGGATCAGCTCGTCGTAGACCTCGCGCACGCCGGCCAGCTGCCCGGTAGAGAGCGGCGGCAGGTCGGCCGCGGCCGCGTTGCGCCGGGCCTGATCGGCGTCGCGGGCGCCGGGAATGACGACGGTGACGCCCGGCTGGTCCAGCACCCACCGCAGCGCGAACTGCGCCATCGTGCGGTCCGCGTCGACCAGCGGCGCCAGCCGGCGTACGGCGGCCAACCCCCGCTCGAAGTCGACGCCGGAGAACGTCTCGCCGACGTCGAACGCCTCGCCGTGCCGGTTGTAGTTGCGGTGGTCGTCGGCCGGGAACTCGGTGTGCTCGTCGTAGCGGCCGGAGAGCAGCCCGCTGGCCAGCGGCACCCGGGCGATGATGCCGACCCCGGCCGCCGCCGCGGCCGGCAGCACCTGCTCCAGTGGCTTGTGTCGTACCGCGTTGAGGATGATCTGGACGCTGGCCACCCCGGGCCGGGCGATCGCGGTGAGCGCCTGGTCGCAGGTCTCCACGCTGACCCCGTACCCGGCGATGGCTTTCTCCGCGACGAGGGTGTCCAGGGCGTCGAAGACCCCGTCGTCGGCGAAGACGGCCGTGGGCGGGCAGTGCAGCTGGACCAGGTCCAGGGTGTCCATCCCCAGGTTGGCCCGGGACCGGTCGGTCCACTGCCGGAAGTTGGTCAGGGTGTACGCCTCCGGCCGCTGCTCGACCCGGCGACCCATCTTGGTCGCGACGGTCAGCCCGGCGTCGGGCCGGGAGCGCAGGAAGCGGCCGATCAACTGCTCGCTGCGGCCGTCGCCGTACACGTCGGCGGTGTCCAGGAAGGTGACCCCGGCGTCCACGGCGGCGGCCAGCACGGCCATCGCGTCGTCCTCGCTGACGGTGCCCCAGTCCGCGCCGAGCTGCCAGGCGCCCAGGCCGACCATTCCGACGGTCCGGCCGAGCCGGTTGAAGCTGCGCTGTTCCATGCCCCGAGCCTAGTGATCGGGTTGCCGGCCTGCCACGCGAGCCGTACGGTAAACAAGACGGACGTACGGTTTGGGAGGCGACGATGTGGGATCCGACGACGTACCTGCGCTACGGCGACGAGCGGTCCCGACCGTTCCACGACCTGGTCGCCCGCATTCCGGCCGAACGGCCCCGCACGGTGGTCGACCTCGGCTGCGGCCCCGGCCAGCTCACCGCCACCCTCACCGAGCGCTGGCCCGCGAGCCGGGTGATCGGCCTCGACTCCTCGCCGGAGATGATCGACCGGGCCGCCGCCCTGGACGCCCCGGTCGACTTCGCCGTCGCTGACCTGCGTGACTGGCGGCCGGACGGCGACGAGGACGTGGTGGTCACCAACGCCGCGCTCCAGTGGGTCCCGGGCCACCAGGCACTGCTGCGCCGCTGGGCCGTCGAGCTGCCCGCCGGCGCCTGGCTCGCCATGCAGGTCCCGGGTAACTTCACCGCTCCCTCGCACCGGGCGCTGCGCGAGGTCGCCGACCGGCCGGCCTGGCGTGCCGAGCTGGCCCCGCTGCTGCGCTCCGACCCGGTCGACGACCCCGCCGACTACGCCGAGCTGCTGACCGGTGCCGGCTGCGCGGTGGACGCCTGGGAGACTACCTACGTGCACCTGCTGCCGGCCCGGCCCACCGCCGACCATCCGGTGCTGGCCTGGATGGAGGGCACCGCGTTGCGCCCGGTCCGCGCGGCCCTGGACGCCGCCGGCTGGTCCGCCTTCCGGGCCGAGCTGGGGCTACGACTCGCCGCCGCGTACCCGGTGCGGCAGGGTCAGGTGTACTTCCCGTTCCGTCGCGTCTTCGTCGTCGCCCGCACCGGCGACCGTGCCGAGGAGAACCTGTGACCGACCTGCCCGCCTTCATCGCCGGACTGCCCAAGGTGGAGCTGCACGTGCACCACGTCGGCTCCGCCTCGCCCCGCATCGTCGCCGAGCTGGCCGCCCGGCACGAGGGACGCACCCCCGTGCCGGCCGACCCGGAGGCGCTCGCGAACTACTTCGAGTTCCGCGACTTCGCGCACTTCGTCGAGGTCTACCTGAGCGTGGTGGACCTCATCCGCGACCCCGAGGACGTCTGGATCCTCACCCACGAGGTGGCCCGGGAGCTGGCCCGCCAGCACGTCCGGTACGCGGAGCTGACCATCACCCCGTACTCGCACGTGCACCGGGGGATCCCCGCGCCGGCGTTCTGCGAGGCGATCGAGGACGCCCGCAAGCGCGCCTCGGTCGACTTCGGCCTCGACCTGCGCTGGTGCTTCGACATCCCCGGCGAGGCGGGCCTGCCGGCGGCCGAGGAGACGCTGCGCATCGCGCTGGAGGAGCGGCCGGACGGGTTGATCAGCTTCGGCCTGGGCGGCCCGGAGATCGGCGTACCCCGGCCGCAGTTCCGGCCCTACTTCGACCAGGCCCGTGCCGCCGGGCTGCGGTCGGTGCCGCACGCGGGCGAGACCACCGGCCCGCAGACCGTCTGGGACGCGCTGAACGAACTGGGCGCCGAGCGGATCGGGCACGGCATCTCCGCCGCACAGGACCCGCAGCTGCTCGCGTACCTGGCCGAGCGGCAGATCGGAATGGAGATCTGCCCGACGTCCAACGTGCGGACCCGTGCGGTGGCCAGCCTCGACGAGCACCCGCTGCCCCGGCTGGTCGAGGCCGGGCTGCTGGTCACCATCAACTCCGACGACCCGCCGATGTTCGGCACCACCCTCAACGACGAGTACGCGGTGGCGGCCCGGCTGCTCGGGATGGGCCCGCAGGGGCTGGCCGGGCTGGCCCGCAACGCGGTGACCGCGTCGTTCCTCGACACGGCCGGCAAGCAGCGGATCACCGCGGAGATCGACGCCCACCTCGCCGCCGCCGGCTGAGCCGTTACCGGGGAGCAGGGCGCGCGGCGGGAGCGTGGGTGTGGGGGGACCTGGACTCCCGCCGCGCGCGCGGCTCCACCGGCCGGTGGGCGCGTGGTGCGCTGGCCGGTGGAACTGGTGGGTTCGTGCCCTCATCCTGACAGCCCGCGGCCGTTTCGCGGCCGTCGTTAACCGCGATCTAAGGAAGACTTGCGCCGGCGCACAGTCCCGGGCCGGTCAGCCGTCGGTGGGGCGCTGGCGGGGCCAGCGTCGGCCGGTGGCCTTCTGGTCCCGGGCGTCCCGCGCCATCCGGCCGACCAGGCCGAACCGGTTGACCTGCCGGGGCGTCGCCTCGGGATCGGCGAGCAGCATCACCACGCTGGCACCGCCCAGCCGGGCACGGTCGATGCTCACCGACCCGTTGGCCTGCAACGACACCCGCTTGGCGATGTCCAGGCCGAGCCCGGTCGAGCCCTGGTCGCTGGTGCCCCGCCGCAGCGCCCGGTCCGGGTTGACGATGCCGGGGCCGGCGTCGTCGATCCGGATCGCCACGTAGCCGTCCCGGCGGGACACGGCCACCTCGAACGCGGTGCCCTGCGGCGTGTAGCGGAAGACGTTGCCGATCACCGCGTCCAGCGCGGCGGCCAGCTCGGCACGCGGCACCGGCGCGGGGATGCGCAGCTGCGCGCCGATGACCCGGTGCGGCCGGTTCTGGTCGCCGGCCAGCGCCGCCCAGAACACCATCCGATCCCGGACCACCTCGCTGACGTCACACATCGCCGGCCCGGCCTCTAGTGCCACCGCCTTGCGGGTGGTCTTGATCAGCACGTCGATCTCACCCTCCAGGGTGACGATCGCCTGCCGTATCCGCCGGATGCCCCGCCGCCGGTCCAGCTCCGCCTCGGAGAACGAACCCACGCTGGTGTCGTCGGACTCCAACGCCTCCGCGTCCAGCCGCAGCACGGTCAGCGGGGTACGCAACCGGTGCGACAGGTCGGCCACCAACTCCCGTTCGTCGGTGCGGGCCGCGTCCAGCCGGTCGGCCATCCGGTTGAAGGCGTACCCGGCCTCGGCCAGCTCGCGTGGGCCGGTCGGCTCGACGCGTACCCCCAGGTCGCCGTCGCCGATCGAGAGAGCGGCCTTGACCAGCCCCCGGGTCGAGTCCACCGCGCGGGCGGCGACCCGGTCGACCACCAGCACCGCCGCGCCGGCCATCGCCGCGCCGACCGCGAGCAGCAGCAGCCAGGTGCCGCCGGCACCCTCGCCCAGCGCCGAGTCCGGCACGAACACCTCGACCACGGCCGTCCGGTCACCGAGGACCACCGGGTCGAGCCGGACCACCCCGCCGTCGACGTCGGCAATCAGCGAGCGCCGGTCGGCACGTGCCCGGTCCAGGTCGGCGTCGCCGGCCCGGCCGGCGGACTCGTCGAGACCCAGCCCGTGGACCACCGGTCGGGCCGGTGCGCCCTCGCCGCTGGCCACCACGGCCCGCTCGACCACCGCGGGCTCGGTGCTGACCGCCAGCGCCCCGGTCACCAGCGCGCTGCGTCGGGCGGCGTCACCGATCGCCTCCGCCCGGGTCTGCTCACGCAGACTCAGGCCGAGCGGGATCAGGAAGGCGAGCGCGACGAGGCTGCACATGCCGGCCGTGAGCAGGGCCAGCGCCGTCCTCAGTCCGGTGCCACCAGCCGGAATCCGACCCCCCGCACGGTGCGCAGGTAGCGCGGCTTCGCCGCGGACTCGCCCATCTTTCGGCGAAGCCAGTAGAGGTGAACGTCGATGGTCTGATCCTCGCCGACCGATGGCTGCCGCCATACCTCCTCCAAGAGCTCCCGGCGGGACACTACCCGCCCGGGTCGTGCGGCGAGATACGCCAGCAGGTCGAATTCCTTGCGGGTCAGCGCCAGCGGCTCCCCGTCGAGGTGGGCGCTGCGCTCGCCGACATCCACCCGCAGGCCGCCGACGGTGTGCACCGCGGGCTGCACCGTCCGGCTGGCCCGACCGGCCCGGCGCAGCACGGTGGTGATCCGCGCGTCCAGGTGCGCACCGGTGAACGGCTTGACCATGTAGTCGTCGGCGCCGGCGCGCAGCAGCTTGACCACCGACTGCTCGTCGTCACGCGCGGTGGCGATGATGATCGGGATGTCGGTGATGCCGCGCAGCATCCGTAGCGCGTCCGAGCCGTCCAGGTCGGGCAGGCCCAGGTCCAGCACCACCAGGTCGGGCGTCTCCGCGGCGACCCGGCGCAGGGCGTCCAGCGCGGTGCCCACGGCGTGCACGGCATGCCCCCGGTCGGCGAGGGACCGCAGCATCGCGCCGCGTACGACGTGATCGTCTTCGACCAGGAGCACGGAGGCCACCCCAAGACCGTACTTGGCCTGGCAAGTTGATCGCGTTGCGGCGTACCTGACGAGCGGGCAAGCTGGTACGACGATGTCCTTCACCCTGTTCGCCGATGCCCGCCTGGCGCTCGCCCGGGACAGCCTCGCCGGTCTCTCCACCGGCGACGCGCTCGGCGCGCGGTACTTCGCACCCGGCGCACGCCCGGAGGATCTTGCCGCGGGCGTCCTGCCGCCGGCGCCCTGGGAGTGGACCGACGACACCGAGATGGCCTGCTCGGTCCTCGCCGGGCTGGCCGAGTCCGGCGACGTCGACCGGGATCGGCTGGCCCTGGCGTTCGCGGAGCGCTGCGATCCGCGCCGCGGCTACGGCGCGGGCGCGATGCTGATCCTGCGGCTGATCCGCACCGGCACGCCGTGGCCGGTGGCCGCCGCGTCCGCCTTCGACGGCCAGGGCTCCTGCGGCAACGGCGCGGCGATGCGGGTGGGCCCGCTGGGCGCGTACTTCGCCGATTCGACCGTCCGCGCCGCGGCCCAGGCCCGCGCCTCGGCCGAGGTGACCCACGCGCACCCGGAGGGGATCGCCGGTGCGGTCGCGGTGGCGGTCGCCGCCGCGTTGGCCGCCCGGGCCCGCCTCGACGGGCACCGGCCGGCACCGGAGCGGCTGCTCGCCGGGATCGCCGGCGCGGTCGATCCGGGCACCGAGGTGCACCGCAGCGTGCACCGGGCGGCCGGGCTGCTCGGCCGGCCGCTGTCCCGGGTGGTGGCGGCGCTCGGCAACGGCTCCCGGGTGACCGCCCAGGACACCGTCGGCTTCACCCTCTGGGTGGCCGCCACCCACCTGGACGACTACCCGGCGGCGATCCGGGTCTGCGTGCAGGCCGGCGGGGACGTGGACACCACGGCCGCCATCGCCGGCGCGGTGGTGGCGGCGTACACCGGTGTCGGCACGCCCGGCGGCGTGCCCGAGCCGTGGCTGGCCGCCCGCGAGCCGCTGCCCACCTGGGCGCCCTGACGACGTCGCGCCGTGTCGGACCACCGAGCCGACCGCGGCCTGCCGCCCACCCTCTCCGACGCCTTTGCTCTGCTTCAACCGACGCAACAGCCACGGCCCTGAACCGTTGCGCGGGTTGAAGCAGAGCAAAGGTCGCGCGGTGACCGCCGGCCGCGCTGGATGCGGGCCGTCGTAGCTGCGGCCGTGGACCGTGGGCCGCCGACGGTGCGGGCGGGGCTCAGCCGGCGCGGACCGGGGTGGCGACCGCCGCCGGCACCGACTCACCCGGCGCCAACTCACCGGGCGTCGGATCGGTGGGCGCGGGGTCGTCGTCGTCTCCGCCGGTCACCTCGGCCAGCGCCGTGCGCTCGGCCGGGTCGCGCCGGCGCCACCGGCTGACCAGCCAGCCGATCGCCGCGCCACCGCCAAGCCCGGCCAGCAGTCCGGCGGCCAGCATGGCGTCGGCGCTGCCGGACTCCTCGCCGGAGCCGTCCGCGCGGTTCGCCGGCGCGGCGTCGCCACCGGCGTCGGGGTCGGTCGCCGCCCCGGCCGCCGGGGCGCCGTGCCCGCCGTGCCCGGCCGGGCCGGCCGCGCCCGGCGCCGCCGGCAGCAGGGTGAGCACCGGGGCCCGGTGCGCGCCGGTGGCGTCCGCCCAGCGGACCATCGTGCCGTCGGCGTACGTCTGGACCACCTCGAAGGTGAGCCGTTCGGCCTGTGGCAGCGGGCCCATGGACAGCGCCAGCCGGGCGGGGCCCGGTTCGCCCTGGCCGACCCGGATCCAGGTCACCGCGGTGGTCACCGTGCTCACCCCGGAGGAGTGGATGCCGGTCACCGGCCGGTCCAGGGTGCGGAAACTGATCCGGGGCGCCCAACCGGTCACCGACATGGGGTACACCTCGGCCACCGGCGCGTCGGCGGGCAACCGAACCTCGATCTGGCGGGTCGTCGTGCCGGCCCGCTCCTCCGGCACGGTGAACTCCAGCCGCACCGCGTCGCCCTGCCGGGCCTGGGTCGGGGTGGTCGTCACGTCCGCCGCGTGCGCCGTACCGGGCCAGAGCAGCGGCCCGGCGGCGGTCAGCGCGGTCACCGCCGCGATCCGCTGCCGGCGGCCACCGCCGTGCGTGCTCGCCATCTCGTGCCCCCATCCGTGTCGACGCGACCGGCACCGGTTCCGGCCACACCTCCTAGTTCGGCTCCGAGGCGCAAAAGGTTCAACGCCGACCGTTAACAAGGGGCCCTTCCTATACCGGAGGCGTTAAGAAGGTGCCCTTCCTTACCCAAGGTGGGTGGACCGATAGCATCGGCAGGAGCCGAGGATCGGCATCCGTTTCGTACCGCATGAAGGAGTCACCGTGTCCGCACCCCGTACCCCCGCCGTGGCCGACCCTGTCGTCGTCGCCGCCGGGACCACGGCGGCCGACGCGGTGGCCGCGGCCGGACTGCCCGCGAACGGCCCCAAGGCGATCGTCGCGGTCCGCGACCCGGAGGGTCAGCTGCGCGACCTGGACTGGTCGCCGGCCGAGGAGACCGTCGTCGAGCCGGTCAGCCTGGACTCGCCCGACGGGCTGAACGTGCTGCGCCACTCCACCGCGCACGTCCTGGCCCAGGCCGTGCAGGACATCTTCCCCGAGGCCAAGCTGGGCATCGGCCCGCCGATCGAGAACGGCTTCTACTACGACTTCGACGTCGACAAGCCGTTCCAGCCCGACGACCTCAGCAAGGTCGAGAAGCGGATGCAGGAGATCATCAAGTCCGGCCAGCGGTTCCGCCGGCGCCGCTTCCGCAACCTGGACGAGGCGCGCACCGAGCTGGCCGACGAGCCGTTCAAGTTGGAGTTGATCGACCTCAAGGGTGACGGGCTGGACTCCTCGCAGGTGATGGAGGTGGGCGGCGGCGAGCTGACCATCTACGACAACCTCGACGCCAAGGAGGACAAGGTCTGCTGGTCGGACCTGTGCCGGGGCCCACACCTGCCGACCACCCGGCTGATCGGCGCGTTCAAGCTGATGCGCTCGGCCGCCGCGTACTGGCGCGGGTCGGAGAAGAACCCGCAGTTGCAGCGGGTGTACGGCACCGCGTGGCCGACCCGCGACGAGCTGAAGGCGTACCTGAAGCTGCTGGAGGAGGCCGCCCGGCGCGACCACCGCAAGCTCGGCGCGGACCTGGACCTGTTCAGCTTCCCCGACGAGATCGGCTCCGGTCTGGCGGTCTTCCACCCCAAGGGCGGCATCATCCGCCGGGAGATGGAGCACTACTCGCGGCGCCGGCACGAGGAGGCGGGGTACGAGTTCGTCAACACCCCGCACATCACCAAGGCGCAGCTGTTCCAGACCTCCGGGCACCTGCCCTACTACGCGGACACCATGTTCCCGCCCATGCAGTTGGAGGGCGCGGACTACTACCTCAAGGCGATGAACTGCCCGATGCACAACCTGATCTTCAGGGCGCGCGGGCGGTCGTACCGGGAGCTGCCGCTGCGGCTGTTCGAGTTCGGCACGGTCTACCGGTACGAGAAGTCCGGCGTGGTGCACGGCCTGACCCGGGTGCGCGGCCTGACCCAGGACGACTCGCACATCTACTGCACCCGGGAGCAGATGGCCGGCGAGCTGTCCACGCTGCTCAGCTTCGTGTTGGACCTGCTGCGCGACTACGGCCTGGACGACTTCTACCTGGAGTTGTCCACCCGGGACGACTCGCCCAAGTTCATCGGCGACGAGGAGGACTGGGCGGAGGCGACCGAGGCGCTGCGGACCGCGGCCGCGACCTCCGGGCTGGACCTCGTCCCCGACCCGGGTGGCGCGGCGTTCTACGGGCCGAAGATCTCGGTACAGGCCCGGGACGCGATCGGCCGGACGTGGCAGATGTCCACCATCCAGGTCGACTTCAACCAGCCGGAGCGGTTCGGGTTGGAGTACCAGGCGGCCGACGGCAGCCGACAGCGACCGGTGATGATCCACCGGGCGCTGTTCGGCTCGATCGAGCGGTTCTTCGGGGTGCTCACCGAGCACTACGCGGGGGCGTTCCCGGCCTGGCTGGCTCCGGTCCAGGTGGTCGGCATCCCGATCCGCGAGGACCACACCGACTACCTGCACGGGTTCGTCGCGGCGCTGCGCACCGAGGGGATCCGGGCGCAGGTGGACGCGGGCGACGACCGGATGCAGAAGAAGATCCGCACCGCCCAGCAGCAGAAGATCCCGTTCATGGTGATCGCCGGCGATGACGACGTGGCCGCCAGCACGGTCTCCTTCCGCTACCGGGACGGCTCGCAGCGCAACGGCGTGCCGGTCGCCGAGGCGGTGACCCACGTCCTGGACGTGGTCAGCACGCGGACCAACATCGGCCCGTCCGCCGCCGCGGAGTAGCGGGCCCGTCGCGATCGCCATGATCGTGCTCGATCGATGAAGTAGTGGCCTCCCTGACGCGGGGAGGCCACTGCTTCCGTGTTCCAGCACGATCTCGGGTGGACGACCCGGCGTCAGATCCCGCAGGTCGGCGCCGACCAGGTCCGGGTGGACTTGTGCGCGACGTGGGTGTGGTCGTCGTGGCCCGGGTAGCCGGGGCCGAGGATCTCGTTGAAGCCGTGGTTGCGGGCCTGCTGGGCCAGGCGGCACAGTGAGTGCGGGGTGGCGCCGAGGTCGGCGGCGTCCCCGTAGAGGTGCCGGCTGGTCGACGACCCGCCGACCGCGCTGTTGCAGGCGTAGCTGCGGAACGCGCTGGTCACCCTGATCTGCTGGTCGCCGAGCGCGTGCCGCATGGCCTGGAGCTTCCACATCGAGACCCGGGCGTTGAACCGGGCGGTGCTGGCCGACACCGCCCCGCCGGACCAGTCGCTGTTGCAGTCGTTGAACTCGGCGTAGTCGAAGTTGACCGGCGTGCAGTCGTCGTCCTGGAGGGCGTAGATCCGGTTGAAGGTCTGCGGGCCGGCGATGCCGTCCGCGGGGAGCCCGTACGCCTGCTGGAAGCGCAGCACGGCGGACCGGGTGGCCGGCCCGTACGCGCCGTCGATGGTGAGCACGGCGCCGTAGCCGGGATAGCCGGCGACCCGGACCTGGAGTTGCCGGACGTCCTCGCCGGACATCCCCTGGGACAGCATGCGTCCCCAGGTGTAGCAGCCGTCCGCGTGCGCGGCCCCGGCGGTCAGGGTGACCCCGGCCACGGTGCTGACGGCGGTCAGCGCGATGGCCGCGAGAAAGGTGCCGATTCGTCGGATCACTGAAACCTTCCATCGATACATGGAAGTACGTGGATATACGAAAGTTTCAGGGATGGGACTTCGTTCGTCAACAACTTCCATTCGACGCGATTCTGAACAGCCGACAATCCGGCCGGCCCGCGCGAGCGGGTGGCAGCCGTCGCCGCCGCCCGGCACGGTCCGTAGGATCGCCTCTGTGACTGGGGCGGAACGGCACACGGACAGCGGCGGGATGACCGACGGCCTGGAGCGGCTCTGGACGCCGCACCGGATGACGTACATCTCCGGCGAGGACCGTCCGGCCGAGGGCTACGAGAAGCCCACCGGGTGCCCGTTCTGCCGGGCTCCCAAGCTGCCGCCCGAGGAGAGCCTGGTCGTGGCCCGCGGCGAGCACGTCTTCGTGGTGCTCAACCTCTACCCGTACAACCCGGGGCACCTGCTGGTCTGCCCGTACCGGCACGTCGCCGACTACACCGACCTGGACGGGCCGGAGACCAGCGAGCTGGCGTCGTTCACCCAGGCCGCGATGCGGGTGATCCGCAAGGTCAGCAACGCGCACGGCTTCAACCTGGGGATGAACCAGGGCGGGGTGGCCGGCGCCGGCATCGCCGCGCACCTGCACCAGCACGTGGTGCCGCGCTGGGGCGGCGACGCGAACTTCATGCCGGTGATCGGCCGCACCAAGGTCCTGCCGCAGCTGCTCGGCGACACCCGCGACCTGCTCGCCCGCGCCTGGCCCTCCTGACCCGTCGCGCCGGCGCGCGAGGTGCGCGCCGGCCCGGCTAGCCGGCGCGCAGCAGGGCGGCCAGCTCCGGCCAGCTCTCCACCCGGTGTACGCGGGGCAGCAGCCCGGCGTGCGCGGCGACCTCCGCCGGGCGGGGGCGGAACAGGTAGCGGTGCGGCACCGAGTCGAGGTAGCCGAGCACCTCCAGCCGATCGTCCACGAAGTGGGTCAGCCCGAGCCGCCGGGCGATCGGCGCCTTGTCCGGCCGGGTCCGGCAGAAGTGCAGCCGCTCCACCGGGATGCCGGTGCGGGTCGCAAAGTCGTGGTGGGCGAGCCACTCCCGGGTCCGCCGCTCGGTGGCCTCGCCGCACTTGGAGACCAGGTGCACCTCGTCGAACGCCGGGCCGAGCGCGGCGAGCGCCTCGAACGCCCCGTCGACGGCGGGGGTGCGCAGGTAGTGCGCGCCGAAGAACGAGGTGTCGGCGTCCTCGTCAGCCGGCTCGATGAGCACGCCGCCGATGTCCACACCCAGCCGTCGCATGGGCCCGATCATGCCGCACGGCACCCGCCGCCGCGCTCCGGCGTCCGCGTCCGGGAACCGCTACGCCTGGACCCGACGAAGGTGGCACGATCGTTCGATGGCAGTCACGACACGGATGTTGGGGCGCAGCGGCATCGAGGTCAGCGCCCTCGGCATGGGGTGCTGGGCGATCGGCGGCCCCTGGGCGGAGGGGACCCAGCCGCTGGGCTGGGGCGCGGTCGACGACGACGAGTCCGTGCGGGCGGTGCGCCGCGCGCTCGACCTGGGCGTCACCCTCTTCGACACCGCCGACACCTACGGCGCCGGGCACGGTGAGCGGGTGCTCGGGCGTGCGCTCGCCGGCCGCCGGGACGAGGCCGTGATCGCCACCAAGTGGGGCTACACCTTCGACGAGGCGAGCCGGCAGGCGACCGGCGAGGACGCGTCGCCGGCGTACCTGCGGCGGGCGGTTGTCGACTCGCTGCGCCGCCTGGGCACCGACCGGATCGACCTGTACCAGCTGCACCTGGCCGACCTGCCGGTGCCCCGGGCCGAGGCGCTGATCGGCACCTGCGAGGACCTGGTCACCGAGGGCCTGATACGGGCGTACGGGTGGAGCACCGACCGCCCCGACCGGGCGACCGCGTTCGGGCACGCGGCCGCCGGCGCCACCGCCGTGCAGCACACCCTGTCGGTGCTGCGCGACGCCCCCGAGCTGCTCGCCGTCTGCGACAAGTACGACCTGGCCAGCGTCAACCGCGGGCCACTGGGGATGGGGCTGCTCACCGGCAAGTACTCCGCCGCTTCGACGCTGCCCCGCGACGACGTGCGTGGGCTGACCCCGGGCTGGCTGGAGTGGTTCCGTGGCGGCCGGCCGGCACCGGAGTGGCTGCGCCGGGTGGGCGCCGTCCGCGCCGCGCTCACCGCCGACGGGCGCACCCTCGCGCAGGGCGCGCTGGGGTGGATCTGGGCCCGCAGCGGGCGCACCATCCCGATCCCGGGCTGCCGTACCGTCGAACAGGTCGAGGAGAACGCCGCCGCGCTGCACCGGGGCCCACTGCCGCCGGACCAGTTCGCCGAGGTCGAGCGCCAGCTGGCCGCCCTGCGCACCGCCGCCCTGCGCGACGCCGACCGCCCCCACTGGCCCCGCCCCACCCACCCGGTAACCCACCCCTGACCCACCCCTCCGCCCCCACCCGCCCGCCCGCCCCGCCCCCCGCCTCGTCGATCTAGGGCGAATCGTTGCCCGCGGAGATCAACTCACGGTGATTTCCCCTAGATCGACGGGGCGGGTGGGGCGGGCAGGGCGGCCTGGGCCCGTGGGGCGGGCGGGGCGGCGTGGCGCGGGAGGGGCAGGGGCGTGAGGTTACGGGGTGTGTTCTTTGCGCGCCTGGTCAGCCAGGTGGGTGGGCATGGGGTCATGGCGGACGAAGTGGCGGCGGAACGTGCCCGTGCCGGCGGTCATCGAGCGCAGCTCGACGGCGTAGCGGAGCAGCTCGGTGGCCGGCACCTCGGCGCGAACCAGGGTGCGGCCCTCGGCGTCCGGGTCCGGCTCGGTGCCGAGCACCCGGCCGCGCCGGCCGGACAGGTCGCCCATCACCGCGCCCACCGAGCCGTCCGGCACCCGGACGGTCACCTCGTCGATCGGCTCCAGCAGCGCCGGCTGGCCGCGTTCGGCCGCGTCGCGCAGCGCCAGCGCGCCCGCGGTCTGGAAGGCCGCGTCGGAGGAGTCGACGCTGTGCGCCTTTCCGTCGACCAGGGTCACCCGCAGGTCCACCACCGGGTGGCCGGCGACCAGGCCGCGTTCCAACTGGGCGCGGACGCCCTTCTCCACCGACGGGATGTAGTTGTGCGGCACCGCGCCGCCGACCACCCGGTCGACGAACTCGAAGCCGCTGCCCCGGGGCAGCGGCTCCACCTCGATGTCGCAGACCGCGTACTGGCCGTGGCCGCCGGACTGCTTGACGTGCCGGCCGTGCCCCTTCGCGGGCACGGTCAGCGTCTCGCGCAGCGACACCCGGACCGGCTCGGTGTCCAGCTCCACGCCACCGGCGCGCAGCCGGTCGAGCACCACGTCCGCGTGCGCCTCGCCCATGCACCAGAGCACCAGCTGGTGGGTCTCCGGGTTGCGCTCCAGCCGCAGCGTGGGGTCGCCGGCGACCAGCCGGGCCAGGTTGCGGGCCAGGGCGTCCTCGTCGGCCCGGCTCCGCGCGACGATCGCCACCGGCAGCAGCGGCTCCGGCATCTCCCACGGCGCGATCAGCAGCGGGTCGTCCTTGGCCGAGATGGTGTCGCCGGTCTCCGCGCTGCCCGACTTGGTGATCGCGCAGATGTCGCCGGCCACGCAGAGTGACACCTCGCGCAGGGTGGCGCCCAGCGGCGTGTAGATGTGCCCGACCCGCTCGTCGGCGTCGTGGTCGGGGTGGCCGCGCTCGGCCATGCCGTGCCCGGAGACGTGCACGGTCTGGTCGGGGCGCAGCGTGCCGGAGAAGACCCGGACCAGCGACACCCGCCCGACGTGCCGGTCGACGGTGGTCTTGACCACCTCGGCGACCAGTGGCCCGGCCGGGTCGCAGGTCAGCGGCGGTCGCGGCGAGCCGTCCACCCCGGCCACCGGCGGCACCTCGTGCTCCAGCGGCGACGGGAACGCGGCGGTCAGCACCTCCAGCAATGCGTCCAACCCGACCCCGGTCTCCGCGCAGACCGGCACGACCGGGTAGAAGTGACCTCGGGCGACCGCCTTCTCCAGGTCGTCGATAAGCACCTCGGTGCCGATCTCCTCGCCGCCGAGGTAGCGGTCCATCAGCGTCTCGTCCTCGCTCTCGGCGATGACCCCCTCGATCAGCTCGTTGCGGGACTCGACGATGGCCGGCAGGTGCTCCGGGTCCGGCTCGCGCACGTCGGCGGGCAGGCCGGCGGTGTAGTCGAAGACCCGGCGGGTGATCAGGCCGAGCAGGCCGACGGTGGAGACCCCGTCGTCACCGAGCATCGGCAGGTACAGCGGCATCACGTTGTCGCCGAAGACCCGCTGGCAGAGCGCCACCGCCTCGTCGAAGTCGGCGCGCGGCTGGTCCAGCCGCGCCACCGCGACTGCACGCGGCATGTCGACCGCCGCGCACTCCTCCCACAGCGCCACGGTGGCCGCGTCCATCCCGCCCGCGGCGGAGACGACGAAGAGCGCGGCGTCGGCGGCCCGCAGCCCGGCGCGCAGCTCGCCGACGAAGTCGGCGTACCCGGGGGTGTCCAGGAGGTTGACCTTGATGCCGTTGTGCAGCAGGGGCGCGCAGGACAGGCTCACCGAGCGCTGCTGGCGCACGGCCGCCGGGTCGTGATCGCTGACCGTGGTGCCGTCGACCACGTTGCCGGCCCGGCCGATGGTGCCGGTGGCCGCGAGCAACGCCTCGACCAGGGTCGTCTTGCCCGCTCCGGAGTGCCCGACGAGCACCACGTTGCGAACCCTGTCGGGTTCGGTCACCACCGGCGTGCCGCCGGCGGGACCCTTCTCCTGACTCTTCTGCGCCATCGGGCGCACCTCCCTCAGCCGGTGATTGGTGGCGACCGCCGCGCGACGGGAAGCGGCCCGGGGCGAGTGCGCGGCGATATCCTCCGGTGGTCTGCAGCACAGCGGGAACGGGACGGGCGGGCGGGTGAGCTGGCTCACCTCCTGGCTCGATCTCACACCCGTTGCCGGGTAGGCACAAGCCTCCCCCGGGCGGGTCGATGGGACCGGCCGTATCGCCGGAGCTGGGCGGACCGTTATCGTGGGGACCGCCATGGCGAAGATCTTCCAAGTGTCGGCCCGCGCGGGGATGACCCGCGTCGTCGAGCCGATCGCACGCGCCCTGCTCCGCGCGGGCGTCACCCCCAATGCCGTCACCGTTACGGGCACCGTCGGTGTGCTCATCGGTGCGCTCGGCTTCGGTGCCCGCGGCCATCTGGTCGCTGGCGCGTTGATCGTGACCGTGTTCGCGCTCACGGACCTGCTCGACGGGACGATGGCCCGGATGAGCGGTGGTTCCACCCGGTTCGGGGCGTTCCTCGACTCGAGCATGGACCGGGTCGCGGACAGCGCCGTCTTCGGCGCGGTCGCGTACTGGTTGGCCACCCAGAACAACCATTCCGGGGTGGCCGCCGCGCTGCTCTGCCTGGCCGCTGGCGCACTGGTCTCGTACGTCAAGGCCCGCGCCGAGGGGCTGGGCATGACCTGCAACGTGGGCATCGCCGAGCGTACCGAGCGGCTGCTGATCGTCGGGGTCGGCGGGATACTCACCGGCGTCGGCGTCGACCCGGCGCTGGAGATCGCACTCTGGCTGCTCGCCGCAGTGTCGATCTTCACGGTGGGGCAGCGGATGGCGCACGTCTACCGCCAGGCCCAACAGCTCCGGCCGGACGGCCAGGCGTGAGCGCAGCGGACCACGCGGCGCAGCACCGTGTCGGCGTGAGCGCGGGTGGCACCCCGGCGACCCGGCGCGGAATGACCGGCGGCCGGGTCGCGTGAACCTCACCGAACTGGGCTACGTCGCCGGCTGGCGGGTGCTGCGCGCGCTGCCCCGGCCGCTGGTGGCCGCGGCGTTTCAGGCGGGCGCGGATCGCGCCCACCGCCACGGTGGCGGGGGTACGGCCCGACTGCGCGCGAACCTGCGCCGGGTGGTCGGCCCGGATCTGCCCGAGGCGGAGCTGGACGAGCTGGTGAAGCGTGGGTTGCGCTCGTACGCCCGGTACTGGATGGAGGCGTTCCGGCTGCCCGCGCTGAGCCGGGCGCAGATCCTCTCCGGCTTCCGGCTCGACGGCGCCGAACTGCTCGCCGCCGACGTCGCCGCCGGTCGGGGCGCGGTGGTGGCGCTGCCGCACGCCGGCAACTGGGACGCTGCGGGCGCCTGGGTGGCGGCCACCGGCTGGCCGATCACCACGGTGGCCGAGCGGCTCAAGTCGGAGGTCGTCTACGAGCGGTTCGTGGCCTTCCGGGAGGGCCTGGGCATGGAGATCCTGCCCACCCACGGTGGGCCGCGACCGGCGTTCGACGTGCTGCTGGACCGGTTACGCGCCGGCGCGGTGGTGCCGCTGCTGGCCGACCGGGACCTCTCCGCCCGCGGGGTGGAGGTGGACTTCTTCGGTGCCAAAACTCGGATGCCGGCCGGGCCGGCGCTGCTCGCGTTGCACACCGGCGCGCCGCTCTACGTGGCGTCACTGTGGTACGAGTCGGACGCCGCGTGCGCCTCGCTCGCCGGGCCGCTGCCGGTGCCCGGGCCTGAGACGGGGCCGCTGGACCAGCGGGTCCGGTCGCTGACCCAGCTGATCGCCGACCGTCTGGCGACGGGTATCGCCCGGCATCCGGAAGACTGGCACATGTTGCAGCGGATGTGGCTGGACCAGCGTGGGACAGGGGGCGGCACGGCGCTGCCTTCGTCGGCCGCCGGTCAGGCCTGAGGGGGTGGGTGCACGGTGAGGCGGAGCGCCACAGTCTCGGACGAGGGGCGCTGACGCATGCGGATCGGCATCGTGTGCCCGTACTCCTTCGACGTCCCGGGCGGGGTGCAGAACCACGTGATGGACCTCGCCGAGGCGCTGATCGCGCTCGGCCACGAGGTCAGCGTGCTCGCCCCGGCGGACGAGGACTCTCCGCTGCCGGAGTACGTGGTTTCCGCCGGCCGTGCCGTGCCGCTGCCGTACAACGGTTCGGTGGCCCGGATCGCGTTCGGGCCGGTCTCCACGGCCCGGGTCCGGCGGTGGCTCACCAACGGCGACTTCGACGTGCTGCACGTGCACGAGCCGCTGACGCTGAGCCTGTCGTTGCTGGCGGTGCTGTCCGCTCGCGGTCCGGTGGTGGCCACCTTCCACACCGCGATGACCCGCTCCCGGGTGCTGGCCGCCGCGCAGGGCGTGCTCCAGATCGTGCTGGAGCGGATCACCGCCCGGATCGCGGTCAGTGCCCTGGCCCGCAAGGTGCAGGTCGAGCACATGGACGGCGGCGCGGTGGAGATCCCCAACGGGGTGGCGGTGGCCAAGTTCGCCGACGCCGAGCCGTTGCCCGGCTGGCCGGGGGAGTGCACCCCGGGTACGGGCGGCACCCTGGGTTTCCTGGGCCGGTTCACCGAGGCGCGCAAGGGCTTCCCGGTATTGCGCGACGCCTTCGTGGAGCTGGCCGCCACCCGCCCCGACCTGCGGCTGCTGGTCGCCGGCCCGGGCGACCGCGACGACCTGTACGACCGGTTCCCGGCCACGTTGCGCGAGCGGGTGACCTTCCTCGGCCTGGTCTCCGAACCGGACAAGGCGCGGATGCTGCGCAGTGTGCACCTGTACGTGGCGCCGAACACCGGCGGCGAGTCGTTCGGCATGATCCTCACCGAGGCGCTGGCCGCCGGCACCACGGTGGTGGCGAGCGACCTGGACGCGTTCCGGCGGGTGCTCGACGGCGGCCGGGCCGGGCGGCTCTTCCCCACCGGCGACCCGGCGGGGCTGCGCGACGCGCTGGCCGACCTGCTGGACGACCCGGCCGGTCGGGCCGAGCTGAGCGCCTGCGGCGATCAGGTGGTGGCGAATTTCGACTGGCCGGTGGTTGCTCGCCGTGTTCTGGAGGTATACGCAGCGGCGATCGAGGCGACCGACGGGCGGGTCATCGACCAGGAATGGGTGGGGCTGGGCTGAGCCGGTGTGACGGATGGTGCGGGCGGTGACCGGGTGACCGGCGTGGCCGTGCCCGGACGGACGGAAACGGAGCAGCACTACGATGCCGCACATGTGGTGGGTGGTGGCCGCGAGCCTGGTCGTGGGGCTGGTTGCGGCGTACCTCATCTGGACCGCGGGCCGGGTCGAGCGGCTCCAGGGCCGCGCGGAGCTGGCGGCGCGGGCCCTCGACGCCCACCTGCTGCGCCGGGCGGCGGCCGCCGCCGTGCTGGCCGAGCGGCACTTCGGCGTCGAGCTGTACGCGGCGGCCCGGATCGCCCTGGACGCCCCGCCGGACGAGCGGGAGGCGGCGGAGAACGACCTGACCCGGCAGCTGCGCGGGGTGCAGCTGGACCCGACCGATCCGGACTGCGCGGCGGTCATCGCCGCCAGTCGCCGGCTCGCGCTGTCCCGGCAGGTGCACACCGACCTCGTCCGTGACGCCCGGTCGGCGCGCAGCCGTCCACTGGTGCGGTTGTTGCGGATGGGGCGGGGCCACGAGTGGCCGCGGTACTTCGACATCGACGATCCGACCCTGACGGTCCCCGCAGACGTGCCCGCGAGCTGACCGACGCCGTCGACCGGCCACCCCGTCCGGCCGGTGACGGGGGCCACAGTGCAGGCCACCGGGGGTCTGATTGGCTGTCGGTACGGCGTTGGCTCCGGCGTAGCATTTTCGCTGCCACCCCCGGAGCACGTCCAAGGAGCGCTGACCCGTGCCCGAAACCACCGCCCCGAACACCGCTACCACCCCCGTCGTCGGCACCGCCCGCGTCAAGCGCGGCATGGCCGAGATGCTCAAGGGTGGCGTGATCATGGATGTGGTCAACGCCGAGCAGGCCAAGATCGCCGAGGACGCCGGTGCGGTCGCGGTGATGGCGCTGGAGCGGGTGCCCGCCGACATCCGCGCGCAGGGCGGCGTGTCCCGGATGAGCGACCCCGACATGATCGACGGGATCATCGAGGCGGTCTCCATCCCGGTGATGGCAAAGGCCCGCATCGGCCACTTCGTGGAGGCGCAGATCCTCCAGTCGCTGGGCGTGGACTACGTCGACGAGTCCGAGGTGCTGACGCCGGCCGACTACGCCAACCACATCGACAAGTGGGCCTTCACGGTCCCCTTCGTCTGCGGTGCGACCAACCTCGGTGAGGCGCTGCGCCGGATCACCGAGGGCGCGGCCATGATCCGCTCCAAGGGTGAGGCCGGCACCGGTGACGTCTCCAACGCCACCACCCACATGCGCAAGATCCGCCAGGAGATCCGCCGGCTCTCCTCGCTGCCGGTCGACGAGCTGTACGTCGCAGCCAAGGAGCTCCAGGCCCCGTACGAGCTGGTCAAGGAGGTCGCCGAGAGCGGCAAGCTGCCGGTGGTCCTGTTCACCGCCGGTGGGATCGCCACCCCGGCCGACGCCGCGATGATGATGCAGCTCGGCGCGGAGGGCGTCTTCGTCGGCTCCGGCATCTTCAAGGCGGGCAACCCGGCTCAGCGGGCCGCCGCGATCGTCAAGGCCACCACCTTCCACGACGACCCGGACGTGCTGGCCAAGGTCTCCCGTGGTCTCGGCGAGGCGATGGTCGGCATCAACGTCGACGAGATCCCGCAGCCGCACCGCCTGGCCGAGCGCGGCTGGTGACGAAGGAAGCGACCCTTCCTGACAACGAGAGGAACTGGGGGAGGGCATGGCGCCGGTGATCGGTGTGCTCGCGCTCCAGGGGGACGTCCGGGAGCACGTGGCGGCGCTTGCCGCGGCGGGCGCGGACGCCCGCCCGGTCCGCCGCCCAGCGGAGCTGGACGCGGTCGACGGGCTGGTCATTCCCGGAGGCGAGTCGACCACGATCAGCAAGCTCGCCGACATCTTCGAGATGCGCGAGCCGATCGACAAGCGGATCGCCGGCGGCATGCCGGTCTACGGGTCCTGCGCCGGCATGATCATGCTGGCCACCGAGGTGCTGGACGGGCGCCCCGACCAGCGTGGCTTCGCCGGCATCGACATGACGGTGCGGCGCAACGCGTTCGGCCGACAGGTCGACTCGTTCGAGGCGCCCGTGGAGATCAGCGGGATTCCGGGCGAGCCGTTCCACGCGGTGTTCATCCGCGCCCCGTGGGTGGAGCGGGTCGGCGACGGTGTCGAGGTGATCGGGAAGGTGACCGGTGGCCCGGCCGCCGACCGGATCGTGGCGGTCCGGCAGGGCAACCTGCTGGCCACCTCGTTCCACCCCGAGTTGACCGGTGACCTGCGGGTGCACGCGTACTTCGTGGACCTGGTGCGGGCCGCCTGAGCGGTGGACACGATGCCCCGCACGACGCGGCGGGGCATGTTTCCCGGCCCCCGGTCGTTATCTTCTGGGTGGCCCGGGTGCCCCGGCGGCGCCCCGAGCGGGTGCCGGGTGTGACACGCCCGGGTGTGACCTCGGTAAGATTGCCGCGGTTCGGCAGGGCCGTCGCCCGGCGCGGCATCTCCCGCGGAGCCGACCGGCCGCCGGATCGCCGGATGCGGCGCGGAATCGGTGCGGCAGTCGACGCAGGCGTGGAATGACAGACGGAGGTAGGAGATGTCCGGCCACTCAAAGTGGGCGACGACCAAGCACAAGAAGGCCGTCATCGACGCCAAGCGCGGCAAGATGTTCGCCAAGCTGATCAAGAACGTCGAGGTGGCCGCACGGACCGGCGGCGGCGACCCCTCCGGTAACCCGACGCTCTACGACGCCATCCAGAAGGCCAAGAAGAGCTCGGTGCCGAACGACAACATCGACCGCGCGGTCAAGCGCGGCTCCGGCCTGGAGGCCGGCGGCGCCGACTGGCAGACGATCATGTACGAGGGGTACGGCCCGAACGGCGTGGCGATGCTGATCGAGTGCCTCACCGACAACCGCAACCGTGCGGCGACCGAGGTGCGCACCGCGCTGACCCGCAACGGCGGCTCGCTCGCCGACGCCGGCTCGGTGTCGTACATGTTCTCCCGCAAGGGCGTGGTGATCGTCCCCAAGGAGGGCACCAGCGAGGACGACGTGATGATGGCCGTCCTCGACGTCGGCGCCGAAGAGGTCAACGACCTCGGCGAGGCGTACGAGGTGGTCTCCGAGCCGACCGACCTGATCGCGGTCCGCACGGCGCTGCAGGACGCCGGCATCGAGTACGAGTCGGCGGAGTCGTCCCTCATCCCCAGCATGAACATTCCGCTGGACGAGGATGGCGCGCGCAAGATCTTCAAGCTGATCGACGTCCTGGAGGACTGCGACGACGTGCAGAACGTCTACGCGAACTTCGACGTCAGCGACGACGTGATGGCCGCGGTGGACGCCTGACGCGGTAGGACCGCTCTGTGGGGGTGACGGGGCGCCGGTTCGCGCCGGGCGACGTGGTCGTCCGGCGCGAGATCCTTCTCGGTGAGGTCTGGTTCGGCCGCCCGACGATCTGCGTCGAGGACTCGCCCGACCTGCTCGCCCTCTACCTCCCGCCGGGGGCCGAGTTCGGCTTCCCAACAAAGGGCGCCTTCCCGTGCGGGCGGCACCCGTGGGAGGTCGCTGGGCATCGCGCCTAGCAGGGGCACGGCAAGCTGATGCTGCACCGTCCCGGCGAGGCGCACTCGGTCGACGTGTTCTGGACGGGGCCGGAGCGCGACTTCGCCGGCTGGTACTTCAACCTCCAGGACCCGGTGCGGCGTACCCCGATCGGGGTGGACACCCTGGACCACGAGCTGGACCTGTGGTGGGGCGCGGACGCCGACCGGTACGTCTGGAAGGACGTGGAGATGTTCGCGCAGCGCCTCGTCGAGGGGCGCTACCCGGGCATGGCGGACGCCATCCGGGGCGAGGGTGACCGGATCGCCGCCCTGCTCGACGTGGGGCAGCGCTGGTGGGACCCGGCCTGGGCGGCGTGGCGGCCCGACCGGTCCTGGTCGGCACCCCGGTTGCCCGTCGGTTGGGACGAGGTGCCGCCCGTCCACTGAGGACGAACGGCACCCGCGCGGGCCGTCAGCGGTCAGCCGATGGTCTCCCGCTCCCGCCAGGCGGCACGCACCGAGGTGCGCCCGTTGGTCCGCAGCAGCGACCCCTCGTAGATCCGTGCCCCGGCGACCACGAAGGCGCCGGCGGTGACCAGCAGGATGGCCAGCGAGACGAACGGCTCCCAGCCGGCGGCGTCGCCGTTGAACAGCCGCAGCGGCATCGCCGTGGGCGAGGAGAACGGCAGGTAGGACATCAGCCGCATGGCCGCGGCGTTGTCGTTGAGGAAGATCACCGCGAAGAACGGCAGCATGACGGCGAGCTGGACCGGCGTCGACACAGCCGCGATGTCCTCCTGCCGGTTGACCAGGGCGCCGGCCGCCGCCCACATCGCGGCCAGCAGCACGAAGCCGAGCAGGAAGAACGGCACGAACCAGCCGATCGCCGGGGCGAGCAGGGTGAGCAGGCCGCCGCTGTCGCCGATCCGCATACCGGCGACGGCCACGACGGCGATCAACGCGATCTGCCCGAGCGCCAGTATGCCGCCGGCGATCACCTTGCCGGCCAACAGCGCCCGTACCGGTACGGCGGCGACCAGGATCTCCACGATCCGGGTCTGCTTCTCCTCGGTGACGCTCTGCGCGATCTGCAGGCCGAAGGTCTGCGAGGTGAGGAAGAAGACGAACGCGAAGACGAACGGCACGAGGAACGCCACCACCGGGTCGACCGCGTCCGGGTCCAGCAGTCGCACGGGCGGGGCCGTGCTCAGCGCCCGGACCACGTCGTCGGGGGCCTCGTCCATGGCGAGCACCGCCGGACCGGAGACCACCGCGGCGTCCACGTCGCCGTCGCGGACGGCCTGTTCGGCGGCGCGGTCGTCAGGCACCACGTGGACCTCGAGTCCGGCGGCTCGCAGCGGACTGGCCGCCTCCTGGGTGACCGCGACGCTCTTCGGCCCGCCGGAGAGCAACGGCGGCAGGATGGTGCCCGCCGCGGCGATCAGCAGGAAGAAGAGCGTGCCGAACAGGAAGGTGCGGTCGCGGAGCTTGACCCGGATCTCGCGTTCGGCGACCAGCCGGGTGGCCTGGGTGACGTTCACTGGGTGACCTCTCGGAAGATCTCGGTGAGCGAGGGGCTGACCGGGCGGAAGGCGCGGACCGGGCCCCGGGCGAGGGCCGCGTGCAGCACGGGCTGTTCGTCGGCGCCGGCCGGTAGGTCGAACACCGCTCGCGCGCCGTCGAGCTCGACCAGGGACACCCCCGGCTCGTCGCGCACCCAGCCGGCGTCGGTCGCCACCACCAGCTCAAAGCGGGGCACGGTGTACGAGTCGCGCAGTTGCTGCCGGCTGCCGGCGGCCCGGATCACCCCGTCGCCGATGATCACCAGGTCGTCGCAGAGCCGCTCCACCACGTCCAGCTGGTGGCTGGAGAAGAGCACCGGCACCCCGGCGGCGGCGCGTTCCCGCAGCACGGCGACGACGGTGTCCACGGCCAGCGGGTCGAGGCCGGAGAACGGCTCGTCGAGCACCAGCACCTCCGGGTCGTGCACCAGCGCGGCCGCGATCTGTGCGCGCTGCTGGTTGCCCAGTGACAGCGTCTCCAGCAGGTCGCCGCCGCGCTCGCCCAGCCCGACCCGCTCCAGCAGCGTGTCGGTGGCGCGTCCGGCGGCGGCGGCGCCCAGGCCGTGCAACCGGCCCAGGTAGGTCACCTGCTCCCGTACGGTCATCTTGGGGTAGAGGCCGCGTTCCTCGGGCATGTAGCCGAACCGCTGCCGGTCCTGCCGGGTCAGCGTCGCGCCGCCCCAGCTCACCTCGCCGGCGTCCGGGGCGAGCACGCCCAGGATGATCCGCATGGTGGTGGTCTTGCCGGCGCCGTTGGCGCCCACGAAGCCGGTCATCCGGCCGGCGGTCACCTCGAAGGACACGTTCTTGAGCACTTGCCGGTCGCCGAAGCTGCGGTCGACGCCGTCCAGGCGGAGCGTTCTGGTCACGGACCCACGCTAGATCGAATACGTCGGTCCGCCGTCCGCCCGGCGGCTGAGCCGGCGGGTCCACCGCGCGACGGAGGCCGGTTCAGCCGCCGGGGCGGACCACCCCGTTCTCGTACGCGAAGACGACCGCCTGCACCCGGTCGCGCAGACCGAGTTTGGCCAGCACCCGGCTCACGTGTGTCTTCACCGTCGCCTCGCCCAGGTGCATCGCCGCCGCGATTTCCGCGTTGCTCGCACCGGCGGCGAGCAGCACGAGCGCCTCCCGTTCGCGCGGGGTCAGCTCGCCCAGGGCGGCGTCGGCGTCCGGCCCACTGCGGGCGGCGCCCGTCGGATCGCCCGGGCGGGCGAAGGTGGAGATCACCCGGCGGGTGATCTCCGGAGCGAGCAGGCCGTCGCCCCGGGCCAGCACCCGGATCGCCTCGACCAGCTCCTCCGGGGTGCCGTTCTTGAGCAGGAAGCCGCTGGCACCGGCCCGCAGCGCGGCGAACAGGTAGTCGTCGCGGTCGAAGGTGGTGAGGATCAGCACCGCGGGCGCCCCGGGCCCCTCGCCGGTGATCAGCCGGGTGGCCTCCAGCCCGTCCATTCCGGGCATTTCCACATCCATCAGCACCACGTCGGGCTGGGTGACCCGTGCCATGGTGACGGCGCGTGCGCCGTCCGCGGCCTCGCCCACCACCTCGATGTCGTCCTCCACCTCGAGGATGACCCGGAAGCCGGTGCGGACGAGGTGCTGGTCATCGGCGAGCAGCACCCGGACCCGCTCCTGGGCGCCTGGCGTGCCGTTGGTCGGCGAGGCGGTCACGCCGGCACCCCCACGCCGGCCGACGCGGTCTCGCCCGCCGTCGCCGTCGCCGTCGCGGTCACCGGTGGCAGCGGCAGTCGGGCGCGGACCCGCCAGCCGCCACCGGGGCGGGGGCCGGCCTCCAGGACGCCGTCCTGGGCGGCGACCCGCTCCCGCATGCCGATCAGGCCGAGCCCTTCGGCGCCGGGCCGACCGCCGGTCCGTCCGTTGTCGCTCACGTCCAACTCCACCTCCCGTGCCAGGTAGCGGATCCGCACGTCCAGCAGATCGGCCTCGGCGTGCTTCAGTGTGTTGGTCACCGCCTCCTGCACCACCCGGTACGCCGTCTGGGACACCGACGCGGGTAGCGGGACGGGGGCGCCGTACACCCCGACGGTGGCCGCGAGCCCGGCGGAGCGGGCCCGCTCGACCAGTTCATCGATCCGGTCGACGGTACCGGTCGCCGCCGGTGGGGCCTCGGCGTCGCTGCCCGGGGCGCGCAGCACACCCAGCATCCGGCGCAGCTCGTCGACGGCGGTGCGGGCGGTCTGCTCGATGGCGGTTAGCGCCGCGCGGGCCTTGCCCGGGTCCCGGTCCCACACCCGACGGCAGGCGGACGCCTGCACCCCCATCACCGACACGTGGTGGGCGACCACGTCGTGCAGCTCCCGGGCGATCCGCACCCGTTCGCCGAGCACCGCCCGTTCCCGGGCCTCGGCCTGCGACCGGCGCAGCTCCTCGGCCTGGGCGCGCAGCTCGTGCTCGCGCCGCGCGGCCACCCAGGAGGTCTCCCCGAAGAAGTACGCGAAGCCGAAGAACAGCCCGTTGACCAGCACCCCGCTGACCATCGCGGCGAGCACCGGCGGGACCGGCCCCACCGCGTCGGCGAAGGCGCCGGGCGGGATGTGGTCCACGCTCACCGTGTAGTAGACGCCCAGCCAGGCGAACATCGTGGCGATGACGCCGATCCGCAGCCTCCGGGCCAGCCGCCGGTCCGGCCCCCACGCGCCGACGGCGTAGAGGGCGCCGAACAGTGCCCACGCGGAGAGCTGGGTCTCCGGGGCCGACCGGGCCTGCGCGGCGATGAACGCCACCGCGACGATCAGGAGGGTGGTGGCCGGCCAGCGCCGCCGCCAGACCAGCGGCAGGGTCACCGCGACGGTCCAGAACAGCTGCTCCGGCCCGGACGGCGGCGGGCCCAGCAGGAACGCCCCGGCGCTGCGGGCCAGGGTGAGGCTGACCAGCGCCAGCAGGGTCACCCCCAGCCCGATCCACAGGTCGATTCGGCGTTGCTCCGGTGTCGGACCCGGGCGGCGCCATTCGTCACGCTGTGCCACGGTCATCCCGGAACGATGCCACGTCGGCCACGTCGGCCGCCACGGCCTTTCGCCGGGCCGTACGGCGGTGACCTGGTGTGGCGGACGGGCGGCGGCCCGGCGCGGGGTCCGCGCCGGGCCGCCTGGTCGACTGCTGTTCATGCGGTCTGGCGGCGGGTCTTCATGGCGGTGTCGATCAGGTCCCAGACCAGGACCACGGCCGCGCCCAGTGCGATGAGGGCGCCGAGGGTGTTCCGGTTGTCCCCGTCCGCCAGCCAGCTCAGCCGCTCGCCGAGGGCCGGGTTGAGCAGCCGGTCGGTGAGCGCCAACCACACCACCGGCACCGCGAACGCCACGTTGAGCAGGGCCTTCACCGCGAAGAGCGGCCAGCTCCAGCGCCCGATCCGGTACTTGACGATCTCGAACACCACGCTGCCCAGCAGCACCGCGATCAGCGCCGGCAGCCAGAACGACCAGAGCGCCGGGTCGAGGATCGGGAGGTTGTCACCGGCGTCGTCCTCGACCCAGGACTTGTAGTGCTGGAAGGGCAGGTAGCCGATGGTCAGCACCAGCATGGCCACCGACGCGATGGTGTCGGCGAGGGAGATGTCTCGGTGCACCGGCGCGTCGGGCAGCTGGTCGACGGTCCAGTCGGGCAGGTCCATGGTGGGTTGGAACCGCTCGATGAGGGCGAAGGTCAGGGTGAGCCAGAACGCGACCTGCACGGCCACCTGGATGGCGGTGGCGATGCCGGTCCCGATCGCCCCGAAACCCTTGCCGTCCGCCGCGTCGATGACCGCGACCACCGTGCCGACGATCGCCGGGATGAAGCTGAGCAGCAGCTTCAGCAGCCGCAGCCAGACCAGGTAGTAGGCCGGGCCGATGAGCTGCAGCCGGCGGTCGGCGTACCGGGCGGCCAGCAGGTCAGGGTTGCCCAGCTCGGTGAGCACCTCGCGCTCGGCGGTGGTCGTGTCCTGGCCGCTGCCGGTCCGGTCCTCGATCATGTCCTCGATGGAGGCGCGCAGCTCGGTGGCGATCTCGTCCCGGCGCTGGGTGGGCACCGAGCGCAGGGTGGCGGCGAGGTAGCGGTCGGTCAGGGTGTTCATCGGTCCACTCCTTGGATCAGCCCGGTGATGGAGGTCTGCACGGCGGCGAGGTCGTCGAGGAGCCGGTTCAGCATCGACTCGCCCTCGTCGCTGGTCCGGTAGAACTTGCGCGGCCGGCTCTCCTCGGTGTTCCACTCGCTGGTCAGCAGGCCCTGGTCCTCCAGCCGGCGCAGCAGTGGGTAGAGCGTGTTGGCGTCCACCGGGAAGCCGTGGTCGGTGAGCCGTTGCAGCAGTGCGTAGCCGTAGTCCGGTCGGCGCAACGCGACCAGGCTGGCCACCACGACGGTGCCTCGACGCAGCTCCTGTAGGTGCGTCCGTAGAACGTCCTCGCTAACCATGTGTCACACCATACTGTGTGGCACACACTGTTGTCGAGTTCAATATCATTGTGCCTGCCTATGCCGGTTCGCGGCGGGCCGACACGTGGTTGCGGGACGCCCGGCGAGCACCGGACGCCCCGCGGTACGGACGCGAATCAGCAGGATCCGCCCTGGCGGAAGTTCCGCTCGACGAAGGTGGCCGGCCCGACCTGGAAGTAGCCCACGCCGGGGCGGATCGGGTGCCCGCTGAACAGCTCTACCCGCGATCCGACGCGCACCAGGTACGCCTCGGCGTCCCCCGCGTCGTTGCGGATCAGCGAGCCCCGCCGGCCGTAGATCTCCTCCAGTTCGGCGAACGACATGCCGACCGTGGCCCCCGCGGGGGACCGGGGCGGCGCGGTGGCCGTACCGACCTCCACCAGCCGCCCGTCGCGGAAGGCCAGCAGGATCACGCCGGCCCAGGAACCGGTGGCGCCGGCGTGCACCACCCCGGCGCATCCCGGCGCGACCCAGTCGATGCGCCCGGCCGCGGTGAGCGTCGCCAGGCTGGCCCCGATCCGGTACGCACCGGCGCCGCGGACGCTGAGCAGCCGCGGGTGGCTGTGCCCACCGTCCGGCCCGACGGTTGCGGAGGTGACGAGTGACGTGCCGTGCGCCGGGCCGGACACGGTGCCGCCGGCCAGGGGTGCCGCCGCTGCCGGGCCGGCGACGGTCACCGGAACCAGCGTGCTGAGCGCCAGCGCGCCGGTGGCGATGAGGATCGAGGGATGGTTCATGGTTCGCTCCTTGGGTGGTGGGTCTCCTGCCCTGTTAGTCACCGCGTCGGGGCCGGCGGTTCGTCGGGTTTCCGACCGGCCCGGTCTACTGTGAAGTGAGACGCCAACCGACGGCGCTGGCCGGGGGTGACGCGGTGACGGCTCCACTGCGGATCGGGCCCTACACCATCGAGCGGCTGCTGGGCGTCGGGTCGTTCGCGACGGTCTGGCTGGGCTACGACCGGGCGCTCGACGCGCACGTGGCGATCAAGGTGCTGGCCGAGAACTGGAGCCACGACCTGCGGGTCCGGGAACGCTTCCGCGACGAGGCCCGATTGCTGCGCCGGCTGGAGCACGAGCGGCTGGTCCGGGTGCACGCCGTCGGTGAGTTGCCCGACGGCCGGCCGTACGCGGTGCTGGCCTGGGCGGACGGGGGAAGTTTGCGGGACCGCCTGGCCGCCGGACCGATCCCCGGGCCGACGGCGCTGCGGCTGCTCGGCGAGATCTGCGCCGGCGTCGCCGTGCTGCACCGGCACGGCGTCGTGCACCGCGACCTCACCCCGGGCAACATCCTGTTCCGCTCCACCGACGTGGCTGGCACCGGCGCCGAACAGGTGCTGATCGCCGACCTCGGCCTCGCCAAGGCGCTCGCCGCCGCCTCCGGGCTGACCGCCCGCGCGGGCACACCCGGCTACATGGCGCCGGAGCAGGACGACCCGGGCGCGGTGATCGACACCCGCGCCGACGTGTACGGGCTCGGCCGGCTCGGGATCCGCCTGCTGTCCGCCGACCCCGCTGAGCGCCGCCGGCCCCGACCCGGCACGCCGGGCCGCCCCGATCCGGTTGCGGGAAGGCGTGCCGTCGGCGGTCGCCGCGGTGCTCACCCGGGCCACCGCGCACCACCCGGCCGGCCGCTACCCGGACGCGGCGGCCCTGCACGCCGCGCTGGCCGGAGCGGCCCGCCCCGCGCGGCAGCCGCCATCACCCCGATCGGCGGCCCGCCGCCCGTACCGGTTGCGGCTGGCCGGGGCGGCCGCCGTGGCCGTCGCCGCAGTGGGTGGGGCGGGCGCCGAGGCCGGTGGCAACGGCTCCGGGCGGCCGGCCGGCGGGACGTACACCACCGGGCCGCTGACCGTGGCGTTGCCGGCCGGCTGGTCGGCCACGGGGGCGAGCTGGGCCGGTCAGTACGGTGCCGACGGCGACGCGGAACCGGCGCTGGTGATGTCGCCGCAACCCCGCCGCTGGGCCGCCGACCCCCGGCTGCCCGGCGCCTTCGTCGGCCTCTCCGCCGCCACGGCGGCCCGCACCACGCCGGCCGGGTTCCTGGCCGAGCGTACGCACGGGGACTGCACGTCTGCGCCGGCCCGCGCCACGCGGCAGGCGGGCGTCGAGTGGACCGTGGTGGGGTACCGCTGCGACCGGGCCCGGCCGCAGATCGTCGAGTCGGCCGGGCTGCATCGCGGCCGCAACGCTCTGGTGTACGTGCAGATCGTTCCGCCGGTCGACGGTGGACCCGAGTTCGTGGACACCCTGCTCGCGGGGGTGCGGGTGCGGTAGCGGGCGGTCGCGGTGCGGGCGAACGCGCCCGATGGCGGTCCCTCGGGTGTGAAGCTGTCACCGTGGCGGCGGAGGGGTATCAGGACGTGCTCGCGGCGCCGCCTGCCGGTGGCCGTGGCGTCGGGAGGCCGGGCGGATGCCGGTGACGGGCGGTCCGCGCCGGCCGCTGACCCGCATGGCGCAGGGGCCGCAGCGTGCGGACCTGCTGGAGCTGTTCTTCGACCTTGCCTTCATCGCCAGCCTGACCCTGACGTCGCAGAAGATGGCGGCCGAGCAGACCTGGACCGGCATCGGCCAGGCGTTGCTCGCCCTGTCGACGCTGTGGGCGGTGTGGGTGACCACGACGTTGATCACCGACACCTACAGTCCGCGGAATCGACCGATCCCCTACCTGATCCTGGGCATCATGTTCGGCGTCATGCTGATGTCCGCCGCGCTGCCGACGGCGTTCCGTGACCACGGACTGATCTTCGGTGGGACCTGGGCCGCGATCAACCTGGGCCGGGGGCTGGTGCTCATCCGCTCCCTGCGCCGTCGGCAGGGGCAGGAACGCTCCCTCCGCGCCCTGGTCTGGAACCTCGTCTCGGGGACCCTCTGGGTGGTCGGCGGCCTCGTGGCCGACCCCGGGTGGCGGCTCGTCGTGTGGCTCGCCGCGCTGGCCGTGGACTACATCGCGTTCGGGTTCCGCTTCCCCATTCCCGGTCGGGCGCCCCTGCCGCAGTATCAGGTGGCGCCGGAGCACCTTGCCGAGCGGTACCAGCAGATCTACATCCTCACTCTGGGCGAACTCGTCCTGGTCAGCGTCCTCAGCCTGAGCCACCAGCCCTTCACGCCCGGTCGGATCGGCGCCTTCGGCATCGCGTTCCTGACGGCCGTGGTGCTCTGGTGGAGCTACGCCCAGGGAGCGGGGGCGACACTCCGCGACGCCATCGAGGCGTCACCGCACCGGTCCCGGCTGGTGCAGACCAACCCGTACGCCCACTGGTTGATGGTGGTCGGGGTGGTGAGCACGGCCGCCGGCATCGAACGGATCATCGCGCAGCCGGGCGAGCGGCCCGGCGCCCCGATGACCGCGCTCATCCTGGGTGGCGCCGGGCTCTTCCTCTTCGGTCGGGCGGTCCTGGAACACGAGGTCTACGGGCGGGTCCCGCTGTCCCACGTCATCGGTGTCGTCGCGGCGATCGCCCTGGCGCCGCCCGCGGCGCACCTGGCCGGTCTGGCGCTGGGCGTCGCCGTCGCTCTGGTGCTGCTGGCGGTCGCGGCCGCCGAGTTCGTCCGGGCCCGGCACCGTCCCGCCCCGGCTCCGGCGACACCGTGACACCAGCCCCGGCCGCGCCCACCCGCGAACCGGCGGCCTACCGGACCACCACCGTGATGGTGTGCGCCCGGTCCTCCTGCGGGATCGTGACGGCGACCGTGCCACGGCGGACGAACCGGATGTCCACCACCCCGGCCTCGTACTGCTGCGAGACCAGTTCCGGGCGGTCCACGGTGACCAGACCGGGACCGATCCCCTGGATCCGCAGCACCGCTCCGGTGGCGAAGCAGAGCGAGCGCAGCAGCTCAAGCTCGGTCTCGGCCAGCGGCAGGTCGTAGCGAACCGTGCCCTGGCAACTCGTGGTCGGCTCGTTCGACGACGGGGCCGGTCGGGGCGGCGTACCCCGGGTCCTGGTCGGTGCGGGCGGTGCCGGAACCGGGCGCCCGGTGCTCGGCGGCACCCGCGACGGCGACACGGTGGCGGTTTGGGTCGCGCTCGGCGTCGGCGCCGAGCCGGACGTGCCAGGGGGTGGCTGGACGGGCAGCGGCGCCACCGGCTCGGCGCCGCAGGCGGCGACCGCGATGGTCAGGGTGAGCGCGGCAGCGATGGTGCTGGTGGATCGGCGGATCGCGGCGGGATTCATGGCCGGGCTCCTTCGTCGGGTGGTCGGTTCACCCTGTTGGTCGCCATCGCCGCCGGATCCGTTCGTCGTCCAAGTGCTCAGCTCGCCGCGTCGCCGAGCCGCTGCCGGACCTCCCGCCGGGCGAGGTGCAGCCGGGACTTCACCGTGCCCTCCGGCACCTCCAGCAGGGTGGCGATCTCCTGGTAGCTGAGCCCGAGGACGTCCCGTAACGTCACCACCTCGGCGAGGTCGGGTCGCACCGCGTCGAGCGCGTCGAGCAGGTCCAGGCGGGTGCCGGCGACGACGCTGGTCCGCCGGGGATCGGCCCGGTCGGGCAGCGGCACGTTCCCCGCCTCCAACAGCCAGCGCCGGCGCAGGGCCCGGTAGGTCGACCGTGCCCGGTTGGCGCTCAGCCGGTGCAGCCAGGTGTGGAACGAGGAGCGCGCCTCGAACCGGGTGATGCCGCGGGCCACGGCCAGCAGCGTGTCCTGGCAGGCTTCCTCGGCGTCCTCCCGGTTGGGCAGGAACCGGGCGCACAGTCGGAGCACCTCCGGCCGCACCGCGACCAGCAGGGCGTCCAACGCCACCCGGTCGCCGTGCGCGGCGGACCGGGCCAGGGTGTCGACGTCGTCTCCGAGGGGCATGCCGGGATGTCCAATGCTCCGCCGTGCCGTTCTCCGAGCGTACGGCCGATGTCGCCGGTCGGCCCCGGTCGAGTCTGCCAGCCGACTCCGACCGTCCGTCCCGGTGACGCCACGGAGCCAGGGGCCTCGGCCGTGCGTTACTCGAAGCGGGACGGGTCGCCGGCGCCCCGGCGCAGGATCTCCGGCTCGGGCCCGGACAGGTCGACCACCGTCGTCGGTTCCTTTCCGCAGTCGCCCGCGTCGACCACCGCGTCGAGCAGGTGGTCGAGCCGTTCCTTGATCTCCCACCCCTGGGTCATCGGCTCGTCCTCGCCGGGCAGGGCCAGGGTGCTCGACACCAGCGGCTCGCCCAGCTCGGCCAGGAGCGCCTGGGTGACGGTGTGCCGGGGCACACGGACGCCGACGGTGCGCTTCTTGGGGTGCAGCATCCGGCGGGGCACCTCACGGGTGGCCGGCAGGATGAAGGTGTAGCTGCCCGGGGTGGACGCCTTCACCAGGCGGAAGACCGAGTTGCTGACGTGGACGAACTGGCCGAGCTGGGCGAAGTCGCGACACACCAGGGTGAAATGGTGCCGATCGTCGAGCCGGCGGATCTCGCGGATCCGGTCCAGGCCCTCCCGGTCGCCCAGACGGCAGCCGAGCGCGTAGCACGAGTCCGTCGGGTAGGCGACCAGGCCGCCGTCGCGGATCAGGTCAGCGACCTGGCGGATGACCCGCGGCTGCGGGTTCTCCGGGTGTACGTCGTAGTACCTCGCCATCCTCCGAGAGTAGGCGCATCCTCGTGCGCGGGGGAGACGAGGGCCACCCTCGGCGCGGACGGTGGAGCCGCCGAGATCACCTCGGTAGGGTAGGTCCCGGTCGGCTCCGACCACCAAGATCCATATCGCCGGGGGGCGCCACGCATGGCCGATTCGTTCGCGCATCTGCACGTGCACACCGAGTACTCGATGCTCGACGGAGCGGCCCGGCTCAAGGACCTGTTCGCCGAGGCCAACCGGCTGGGCATGCCGGCGGTGGCGATCACCGACCACGGCAACATGCACGGGGCGAACGACTTCTACAACCAGGCGATGGCCGCCGGGATCACCCCGATCCTGGGCGTCGAGGCGTACGTGGCGCCCGAGTCGCGCTATCACAAGGCGCGGGTCAAGTGGGGTCGGCCGGAGCAGAAGAGCGACGACATCTCCGGTAACGGCGCGATCACCCACAAGACCATGTGGGCGAAGAACGCGCAGGGCCTGAAGAACCTGTTCACCCTCAACTCCCGCGCGTCCATGGAGGGGCACTACGTCAAGTGGCCCCGGATGGACATGGAGCTGATCGCCGAGCACGCCGAGGGCATCATGGCGACCACCGGCTGCCCCTCCGGCGCGGTGCAGACCCGGCTGCGGCTGGGTCAGTTCGACGAGGCGCTCAAGGTCGCCGCCAGCTACCAGGACATCTTCGGCAAGGACAACTACTTCCTGGAGATCATGGATCACGGCCTCTCCATCGAGCGCCGGGTCCGCGACGGGCTCACCGAGATCGCCCGCAAGCTCGACATCCCGCCGGTGGTCACCAACGACTCGCACTACACGCACGAGGCGCAGGCCACCGCGCACGACGTGCTGCTGTGCGTGCAGACCGGCAGCAACATCGACGACCCGAACCGGTTCCGGTTCGAGGGCGGCGGCTACTTCATCAAGAGCGCCGACCAGATGCGCGCGGTCGACTCCTCCGAGCTGTGGCAGCAGGGCTGCCGCAACACCCTGCTGGTCGCCGAGAAGGTCGACCCGACCGGGATGTTCGAGTTCCACAACCTGATGCCGCGCTTCCCGGTCCCGGAGGGGGAGACCGAGGAGTCCTGGTTCCGCAAGGAGACCTTCGCCGGGCTGGCCCGCCGCTACCCGGGCGGCATTCCGGAGGGGCACGTCGTCCAGGCCGAGTACGAGCTGGGCGTCATCAACCAGATGGGCTTCCCGTCGTACTTCCTCGTGGTCGCCGATTTCATCCAGTGGGCGAAGAACCAGGGCATCGCGGTGGGCCCGGGCCGTGGGTCGGCCGCCGGCTCGCTCGTCGCGTACGCGCTGGGCATCACCGACCTTGACCCGATCCAGCACGGCCTGATCTTCGAGCGGTTCCTCAACCCCGAGCGGGTCTCGATGCCGGATGTCGACATCGACTTCGACGAGCGCCGGCGCGGTGAGGTGATCAAGTACGTCACCGACAAGTGGGGCGAGGACAAGGTTGCCCAGATCGCCACCTTCGGCACGATCAAGGCGAAGGCCGCGATCAAGGACTCGGCCCGGGTGCTCGGTTTCCCGTACGCGGTCGGCGACCGGATCACCAAGGCCATGCCGCCGGCCGTGATGGGCAAGGACATCCCGCTCACCGGCATCTTCGACCCGAAGCACTCCCGCTACGCGGAGGCCGGCGAGATCCGTGGCCTGTACGAGTCCGACCCGGACGTGCGCAAGGTGATCGACACGGCCAAGGGCATCGAGGGGCTGATCCGGCAGACCGGTGTGCACGCCGCCGGCGTCATCATGTCCGCCGAGCCGATCATCGAACACATCCCGTTGATGCGCCGCGACGCCGACGGGGCGATCATCACGCAGTTCGACTACCCGACCTGCGAGTCGCTCGGGCTGCTGAAGATGGACTTCCTCGGCCTGCGCAACCTGACGATCATCGACGACGCGGTCAAGAACATCGAGCTCAACCACGACAGGAAGCTCGACCTGCTGGCCCTGCCGTTGGACGACAAGGCCGCCTACGAGCTGCTGGCCCGCGGCGACACCCTCGGCGTGTTCCAGCTCGACGGCGGGCCGATGCGCTCGCTGCTGCGACTGATGAAGCCGGACAACTTCGAGGACATCTCCGCCGTCCTGGCGCTGTACCGGCCCGGCCCGATGGGCGTCGACTCGCACACCAACTACGCGCTGCGCAAGAACGGCCTCCAGGAGATCACGCCGATCCACCCGGAGCTGGAGGAGCCGCTACGGGAGATCCTGGCGCCCACCCACGGCCTGATCGTCTACCAGGAGCAGGTGCAGCGCGCGGCGCAGATCCTCGCCGGCTACACCCTCGGTCAGGCAGACCTGCTGCGCCGGGCGATGGGCAAGAAGAAGAAGGAGATCCTCGACAAGGAGTTCATCCCGTTCCGGGACGGCTGCCGCGAGCGCGGCTACTCCGACGAGGCGATCCAGGCGGTGTGGGACGTCCTGGTGCCGTTCGCCGGGTACGCCTTCAACAAGGCGCACTCCGCCGCGTACGGCCTGGTCTCCTACTGGACCGCGTACCTCAAGGCGCACTACCCGGCCGAGTACATGGCGGGGCTGCTGACCAGCGTCGGCGACGACAAGGACAAGATGGCCCTCTATCTGTCCGAGTGTCGCCGGATGCGCATCCAGGTGCTGCCGCCGGACGTGAACACCTCGGCCGGGCCCTTCACCCCGGTCGGCACGGACATCCGCTTCGGCCTGGCCGCGGTGCGTAACGTCGGCGCGAACGTGGTCGCCTCGATCATGCGCTGCCGGGCGGAGAAGGGCGACTACACCGACTTCTACGACTTCCTGTCCAAGGTGGACGCGGTGGTCTGCAACAAGAAGACGATCGAATCGCTGATCAAGGCCGGTGCCTTCGACTCGCTCGGGCACCCGCGCAAGGGCCTGCTCGCGGTGCACGCCGACGCCATCGACGCGTACGCCGACGTCAAGCGCAAGGAGGCGGTCGGCCAGTACGACCTCTTCGGCGCGGGCTTCGGTGACGCCGACACCGGCAGCACGACGGTGATGCCGGTCATCGGCGACAGTGAGTGGGAGAAGCGGGACAAGCTGGCCTTCGAGCGCGAGATGCTCGGCCTGTACGTCTCCGACCACCCGCTGTTCGGCCTGGAGCACATCCTCGGCGCGGCGGCCGACACCACCATCGCCGCGCTGGCCGAGGAGGGCGCGGTCCCCGACGGCGCGGTGGTCACCCTCGCCGGCATCCTCTCCGGGGTGCAGCGCCGGGTCACCAAGCAGGGCCGGGCCTGGGCCTCGGCGACCCTGGAGGACCTGGCCGGCGGGGTGGAGACGCTGTTCTTCCCCAACACCTACGAGGTGATCGGGCAGTACATCGCCGAGGACGCCATCGTGGTGGTCAAGGGGCGGGTGGACCGCCGCGACGACACCCCACGCATCATGGCGATGGACATGTCCATGCCGGACGTCAGCACCAGCGCCACCAACAAGCCGGTCACCCTCACCATCCCCGTGCACCGGTGCACGCCGCCGCTGGTGGAGCGGCTCAAGGAGACCCTGGTGCTGCACCCCGGCGACACCGAGGTGCACGTCAAGCTGCTCAACGGCGGCCGGACCACCACCCTGCGGCTGGGTCCGTTCCGGGTGGCGGCCACGACCGCGCTGATGGGTGACCTGAAGAGCGTCCTCGGCCCGGCCAACGTGAGCTGACCGGGCCGCGGGACGCCGCCGGGCTCAGCCCCGGTCGGGGGCCGCGATCTCCCGCAGCTGGCCGTCGGCCAGCCGCAGCCAGCGCTGCACGCCGATCTCGGCCAGGAACCGTTCGTCGTGGCTGACCACCACGAACGCACCCTGGTACGCGCTCAGCGCGCTCTCCAGCTGCGCGACGCTGACCAGGTCCAGGTTGTTGGTCGGCTCGTCGAGCAGCAGCAGTTGCGGCGCCGGTTCGGCGCAGAGCACGCAGGCCAGCGTGGCGCGCAGCCGCTCACCGCCGGAGAGCACCCCGACCGGCAGCTGCACCCGGGCGCCCCGGAACAGGAACCGGGCGAGCAGGTTCATCCGCTGCGCGTCCGGCAGGCTCGGCGCGTACGCGGCGAAGTTCTCCGCCACCGTACGGTCGAGGTCCAGCAGGTCCAGCCGCTGCGACAGGTACGCGATCCGGCCGTCGGCCCGCCGGATCTCGCCGCCGGCCGGTTCCAGGTCGCCGTCGATGAGGCGCAGCAGGGTCGACTTGCCGGCGCCGTTGGGCCCGGTGAGCGCGATCCGCTCCGGCCCCCGGATCACCAGGTCGGCGCCGTCGCCGGCGAACACCTCCCGGTCGTCGAAGCGGGCCCGCATCCCCTGTCCGGTGAAGACCGTGCGGCCGGCCGGGACGGTGGTGTCCGGCAGGTCCACGACGATCCGGTCCTCCTCGCGCAACGCCCGTCCGGCCTCGTCGAGCCGGGCCTGGGCCTGGCCGACCCGGGCCGAGTGTGTCTCGCGGGCCTTCCCGGCGGCCTCCTGCGCGCCCCGCTTCATGGTGCCGGCGAAGATCTTCGGCAGGCCGGCGTTCTTCAGGTTGCGGCTGGCGTTGCTGGCCCGCCGGTCCGCTCGCTCGCGGGCCTGCTGCATCTCCCGCTTCTCCCGCTTGACCTCCTGCTCGGCGTTGCGGATGTTGCTCTCGGCCACCTCCCGCGCCGCCTGCACCGCCTCGATGTACGCGGTGAAGTTGCCGCCGTACCAGCGGATCTCGCCGCGGTCCAGCTCGGCGATGCGGTCCATCCGGTCCAGCAGTTCCCGGTCGTGGCTGACCAGCAGCAGGCAGCCGGTCCACTCGGACAGCACGTCGTAGAGCTTGTGCCGGGCCTCCAGGTCCAGGTTGTTGGTCGGCTCGTCGAGCAGCAGCACGTCGGGGCGTCGGAGCAGCTGCGCCGCCAGGCCGAGGGAGACCACCTGGCCTCCGCTGAGGGTGTGCAGCCGCCGGTCGAGCGTCAGCTCGCCCAGGCCGAGGCGGTCCAACTCGGCGCGGGTGCGCTCCTCGATGTCCCAGTCGTCGCCGATCGTGGCGAAGTGCTCCTCGCTGGCGTCGCCGGCCTCGATGGCGTGCAGCGCCGCGATCCGCTCGGCGACGCCCAGCACCTCGGCCACGGTCAGGTCGCCGGCCAGCGGCAGGGTCTGCGGGAGGTAACCGAGCACCCCGTCGACGGTGACGCTGCCGCCACTGGGCGTCAGCTCCCCGGCGATCAGCCGCAGCAGCGTGCTCTTGCCGGCGCCGTTGGGCGCGACCAGACCGGTGCGGCCGCCGGGGACGGTGAAGGACAGCTCCGAGAAGACCGGGGTGTCGTCCGGCCAGGAGAAGGACAGGTTCGAGCAGACAATGAATGCATCAGACATGCGAGTGACCTCAAGGGTGGGGTGGGCGCGCCGGAGCCGCCCGACGAAACGGGGACCGGTGGAACGACGACATGGCCACGGCGGCCGCGCAGACGCGCGCCGAACGGTGGCCTGAGACATCCGGTATCACCCGGAGATGTCGTCGTCACCCGCCATGTCTGGTCTCCCTCGTCAACCGCTGACACCCAACTCCGCAAAGTCTAACAACGGATCTTCCGCCCGCCACCGGGTTCCCCGAGTGGTTGGTCGGCCGCGAAAGACAGACATGCCCCGCGGCGGTGCGCTCAGCGAGGCCGGTACTCGACCTCGGGGCGGCCGGGGGTGCCGTAGCGGGGTCGGCGCGCGGCCCGGTCGACGGTCACCAGGTACTCCAGGTAGCGGCGGGCGGTCACCCGCGAGATGCCGGTACGCGCGCTCACCTCGGTCGCGGAGAGCCCCACCTCCGCGCGGCTCCCGTCCGTGAGGGCGGCGCGTACCCGGTTTAGGGTCTCGGCGTCGAGGCCCTTGGGCAGGCTATGCCCGGCCGTGCCGCGCAGGGTGGCGAACATCCGGTCCACCTCGTGCTGGGCGGCCACCTCACCATCGGCGAGCGCCTGCGCGCGGTAGTCGGCGTAACGTTCCAGCTTGTCGCGGAACGCGGCGAAGGTGAACGGCTTGAGCAGGTAGTGGGTCACCCCGAGGGACACCGCGGTGCGCACCACCGCCAGGTCCCGCGCCGAGGTCACCGCCAGCACGTCGACGCTGCTGCCGGCCGCGCGCAGCGCCCGGCAGACGTCCAGGCCGTGCAGGTCGGGCAGCCGGAAGTCGAGCAGCACCAGGTCGACGTCGCCGCCGTCGTTGGCGCGCAGCGCCGCCATCGCCGCCCGCGCCGTGTGCGCCACCCCGACCACCACAAAACCGGGAACCCGCTCGGTGTACGCCGCGTGCGCCTCCGCCAGCAGCGGCTCGTCCTCGACGACCAGCACCCGGATGTCGGTCATCGGCGCACTCCGATTGGCAGCCGGACGGTGAACAGGCTGCCGCCGTCGTCCGAGCGGCCCACCTCGGACCGGCCACCGTGCCGGTGGATCACCTGCCCGATCAGGGCCAGACCGAGCCCACGGCCGGTGCTCTTGGTGGACCAGCCGCGCCGGAACGCGTCCGCCACCCGGTCCGGGGCCAGCCCGGGGCCGCTGTCGGCGACCCGCACCACCAACTCGTCGTCGACCGCGCCGACGAAGACCCGCACCCGGCGGGGCGCCGGCGTACCGGCCACCGCTTCGAGGGCGTTGTCGACCAGGTTGCCGACCACGGTGAGCAGGTCGTTGGTCGGCAGCGGGCTGTCGTCGAGCCGGCAGTCCGGCTCGATCACCAGGTCCACCCCGCGCTCGCTGGCCTGCGCCGACTTGCCCAGCAGCAACGCGGCCAGCGCCGGCTCGGTCACCGCGCCGACCACCCGGTCGGTCAGCTGCTGAGCCAGCGCCAGGTCCCGGGTGCCGAGCCGGACCGCCTCGTCGGCGCGGCCCAGCTCCACCAGGGTCAGCACGGTGTGCAGCCGGTTGGCCGACTCGTGGGTCTGCGCCTGCAACGCCTCGGTCAGCGCGCGTACCGAGTCCAGCTCGCTGGCCAGGGTGCGCAGCTCGGTCTGGTCGCGCAGGGTCAGCACCGTGCCGAGCTCGGCGCCCTCGAATCGGGTGATCCGCTGGTTGGCCACCAGCACCCGGTCACCGGCCAGGACCGGCTCGTCGAGGGCGTCCCGCCCGGAGCCGAGCAGCTCGGCCACCGCCGGCGGCAGGTCGATCCCGGCCACCGGCTGGTCGATCACCGGCGCGTCCGCGTCGAGCCCCAGCAGCCGGCGGCCCTCGTCGTTGATCAGTGCCACCCGGCGGTCGGTGGTCAGCACGACGAGGCCCTCACGCACCGAGTGCAGGACCGCGTCGTAGTACTCGTACATCCGAGTCATCTGGGCCGGCCCGAGGCCGTGCGTCTGCCGGCGCAGCCGGCGACTGAGCAGCCAGGAGCCGGTCGCGGCGAGGGCGAGCGCCGGCGCGGCGACGCCCAACAGCACCGGCAGCTGGCCGAGCAGCTTACGGTTGATCGCCGAGGTGGTGATGCCCACCGAGACCAGGCCGACGATCCGACGCTGGTCGTCGTACACCGGCACCACCGCGCGCACCGACTCGCCGAGCGTGCCGACGTTGGTGATGGTGAACGGTTGGCCGGCAAGCGCCGGCTCGATCTCCCCGACGAACGGCTGGCCGATCAGCTCCCGGGTCGGGTGCGAGAAGCGGGTGCGGTCCGGGGCCATCACCACCACGAAGTCGGTGCCCGTCGCCTGCCGGGTCGACTCGGCGTACGGCTGGAGGGTGCTGGCCGGGTCGCCGGTCGCGAGGGCCGCGCGGACGTCGGGGGAGCGAGCGACGGTCTGCGCCACCGCGAGCACCTCCTCCTGTGCCGCCTGCCGGGCGTCGCTGCGGGCCAGCCAGGCGGCGCCCGCCGCGCCGGCCAGCACGAGCAGCGTCACCACCACCGCCTGGAGGGCGAACAGCTGCCCCGCGATGCTCCACTGACGCCCGGCCACCTCCACCACCTCCTCCGTGCCGCTGTCGTTGGTGCTTACGCGGTGAACAGAATGACCGCAAGGCTGTCAACGGGTGAGACGCGCTTCACATTGTCGGGATGGAATCCACCACATCCACCACCACACCGGCGCCGCCGACCCGTCGGGACCGTACCCGTTACCTCTACCTGGCCGTCATCGTGGCCGTGCTGGCCGGCATCGTGGTCGGCCTGGTCGCCCCCGATTTCGGCAAGGAACTGAAGCCGATCGGCACGGGCTTCGTCAACCTGATCAAGATGATGATCAGCCCGGTCATCTTCTGCACCATCGTGCTGGGCGTCGGCTCCGTCCGGCAGGCCGCGAAGGTCGGCAAGGTCGGCGGGCTCGCCCTCGGCTACTTCCTGACCATGTCGACCGTCGCGCTCGCCATCGGCCTGGTGGTCGGCAACCTCATCCAACCCGGCTCCGGCCTGAACCTGGGTCAGGACCTGGCCGGCGCGGGCAAGGCCGCCGCGGGTGACGAAGCCGGCGGAACGGCGGACTTCCTGCTCGGGATCATCCCGACCTCGCTGCTCTCCGCCCTCACCGAGGGGGAGGTGCTCCAGACGCTGCTGGTCGCGCTGCTGGTCGGCTTCGCCGTGCAGGCCATGGGCCGCCGCGGTGAGCCGGTGCTGAGCGCCATCGCCGTCATCCAGCGGGTGGTCTTCAAGGTGCTCGCCATGATCATGTGGTTGGCGCCGATCGGCGCGTTCGGCGCCATGGCCGCCGTGGTCGGCGCGACCGGCGTGGACGCGCTCAAGAGCCTCGCGCAGATCATGGTCGGCTTCTACGCGACCTGCCTGATCTTCGTGCTGGTGATCCTCGGCGCCCTGCTCTGGTTCATCGCCCGGATCTCGATCTTCTCGCTGCTGCGGTACCTCGGCCGGGAGTTCCTGCTGATCCTGTCGACCTCGTCGTCGGAGTCGGCGCTGCCGCGCCTCATCGCCAAGATGGAGCACTTCGGGGTGAGCAAGCCGGTCGTGGGCATCACGGTGCCGACCGGGTACTCGTTCAACCTGGACGGCACGGCGATCTACCTGACGATGGCGTCGCTGTTCATCGCCGATGCGCTGGGCAAGCCGCTGTCGATCGGCGAGCAGGTGTCGCTGCTGCTCTTCATGATCATTGCTTCCAAGGGTGCCGCTGGGGTTACCGGCGCTGGGCTGGCCACGCTGGCTGGTGGGCTTCAGTCGCACCGGCCGGATCTCGTTGACGGGGTTGGGCTGATCGTGGGCATCGACCGGTTCATGTCGGAGGCTCGGGCGTTGACGAACTTCGCCGGTAACGCGGTGGCGACGGTGCTGGTGGGGACGTGGACCGGGGAGTTCGACCGGGATCGGGCGGTCGGAGTGCTGCGCGGCGACGACCCGTTCGACGAGGCCACCATGCTCGACGAGCACGACGACGAGGACGGGTCGGCGGCGCGGCGGTCCGACGAGACGGCCACGCCGGCCGGGGTGCCCGCCTGACCCCGTTCAAGAGACGCCCCCGGGGTCCCGCCGGCTCACGGCAGCGGGACCCCGGGTTCATACCCATTTGGGCCACCGGGGCAGCCGCCCCCGGGCTACCCCAGATGAGGTTGCGGATCCAGTGAGCGGTTGATCGAGGCTGGCACGGTGAGTCGATACTGAGCCGATGAGGGACGAGCAGCCGACGGAGCTGACCCGGTGGACCATCCACGGTGAGCGGATCGTCGACGACACCCGCCGAGCGCGGCTGAGCATCGCCGAGGTGGAGTTGCCAGACGGGGTGCGGTTCGAGCAGTACGTGATCCGAGCGCCCCGCTCGGCCATCGTCGCGGTCCTCGACGATCGCGAGCGCCTGCTGCTGATGCGGCGGCACCGGTTCGTGTTCGACCGGTGGGTGTGGGAGCTGCCGCGGACCTGAGCCTTTACACGATCACGACTGAGGTTGGCTGCGACGTCGCTACTTATCTACGTCGGGCCCGGGCCATGGCATTACTTTGATTCCACGACGGACCAGCCAAAAGGTTGCTGGCCATGCGGCGATGAAGCCACTGGCCAGCCCGATCTGGATGACGAACCAGAAGGCCGGGGTGGTCGGGTTCAATGGGGGCTCCGGGGCAATGACATGGTGTGAGAACGCCAACCAGACAAACAGAGCTATCTCGAAGGCGGTCACGGCGAGCAGGTCAGCCTTGGCGACGGTAACTAATGCATCCCACATCCTTAGCCGGCCCCTGCGAACCGAGGTGAAGTATCGGAACGTCACCCCTACGACGACCGCCCCTAGATAATCGCTGATGTAAGAGGCCCACAGCATGTCGCCCGCTAAGCTGATGCCACTTGCAAAAACGACCAGCTCACCGAGGACGACGCCGAGAGCGCAGTGGGCGCCGCACTGACAAACCCCGGTTAGGATGACTATTTGGCGTGGCCTTTTTGGCGGCCTGCCGTTTCGCTGCTGCCACCTGCGGGAATGGGGCCTGACCCAACGCCGGTACGCCACGATGGCGGCTGGGCCGAGGTAAAGCCCGGTTACGGGCCAGACAAACTCCTCGCTCTTGATCGGCTGGCGGTACCCGCGAACGCGGGTGTCTACGACGATTAAGGCTGAGCTAACAACCCCCGCACCGAGTGAAATCCACGAGAGCAACACCAGCAACATTTGTTGCATAGCTATCTCCTTCCCGCCCACGAGGTGGTGACGCAACGCCAGCGCGGACGAGTGAGGCAAGCCTGGGATAACGTAGCCACGTGGACGCGCTCAAGTTTTTCAGCTTTTACTCGTACCGTTGACGAAACGCACCGACCTCAGTTCATCGGCAGGCACTCGACCCTGATCCACTCGCCGCGACCGTCGGGGGCGTGGCTCGCGGCGCATATCGCTGCACTCGCGCCCAGCGCGAAGCGGGCGATTCGCCGTGGGCGGCAAGACAATCCGCAGGCCCAGGTACGAGCCGGTGAGGTCGTCGACCAATGGGAACCTGCCGAAAATCGCACTCTGCCAGGTCGGAACGACTCATCATGCGACGAGTCGCGGGCTTGACGCGACCCACAGCGATCATCTCAACCGTCAACCGAGGCCGCCGTGGGCGGGTTCAACCGGTCAGCGCAATGGGCTCGACGACTCGATGAGAATGCATCGATTCGATCGAGGAAGTTGTTGATGACCGCCCATCTGGTTTCTGTACGTCTTCAAGGCGGCCTGAGACGGGCCGCACGCGCCGCCGCCTGGACGCCCGTCCGTCGCTCCGCTGGCGCTCCGACTCCGGCCACGCAGAATGCCCGGCGGCTGGCGTGGAAAGCGGAAGCCCAAGGGGCCGCCGCAGAACGACAGGGCAGTGACCAGTAGGGGCGATGGGCCGGCAGCCGGCCGGCCGCGCGGCCAGCACCGCGCGGCGTAGGAGAGGGCACGCCGGCCGCGTGGGCGAGCTACGGGGCGGTGGTCCCGCCGCAGGCAAGACCGATGCCGAGGTTGACCCGGTCCTGCCGCCCGCTCGACCGAACCATCAGCGGCACGCAGGTCGCTCGAGCTACCCAGGTTCCACCGACGAAGGCCAGCCATTGGCGTTGTCCCACGTTAGGCGCGCAGGCCCGCACCCGTACGCTCGCCGCTGGGGCGGCTGGCGCACCCCAGCCGATACGGGCGTCGTCTTCCCAGCCGGGTGCCACCCGAAGGTCAACGATCGTGCCGGCGCGTACGACCAGGCCCCACTTGGCGAACAGCCGGGCCGCTGGATCGGCCTCCCCTGATTCCTCCGCCGGCAGCACCGCGCGGTCCGGTACCGCCACGTCCTCTCCCACGAGCCGATAACCCGCCGGCGGTTCTGGCATCGAAGCGACCGAGGTGGTGCACGGTGCCTCTCCCGTGCTCCCGCTTGTCGAGGGAGCTGCGTCGTCAGCTCCATGAGGCGCCGTTGAGGTCGGTGCCGGCGGGCTGGAGGTGCCCGGAGAAGTACAGGCCGACCCCATCATCGCCAGGCCCACGCCCAGCGGCGCCCACACCCTGCTGTTGGCCTTCCGCATCTGCAACCCCCTCGGCGGCGCGATCCACAGCAGTTGCCAGTGCCGAGCGCCGCCGGCCGGCATGCGAAGAGTGTGCCCGTTCTCCCTGGACCCGGGTGTCCTGCGAATCGTCGCGAAACCCGCCACCACCGAGAGCCTCGGTGAAGAATGGTGGGCCGGGGAGGGTGCTGCAACGAACCCGGGGGAGCAGGCGTGCTCGGAACCAGCCTCCTGGGCCGGCTTCGCCGCCGTGACCCCGGGGATGTCGTCCTGCGCCGTGCGGCACGGCTGACCCTCGTCGCGTCCGCCGTCTTCTACGCCTGCCGCTACGGCGCGGACAGTCCGATGCTCGCTACGTACGGTCTGTTCGGCGTGGTCGCCGCCGGGTCGTTCGCGCAGTTGCCCGGCCCGGCGCCCCAGCGGGCGCGGATCCTCGTCACGTCGCTGCCGGCGGTCTGGGCCCTGATCGCCGCGGGCTCGCTGCTGGCGTGGAGCACCTGGGCGGCCGCCGGCGGAATGTTGATCATCGGGTTCGTCGTGGCGTTCGCCGGGGTCGGCAACCCGCGCCTGGTGGGGCTGGCCAGCGCGTTCCAGCTCTTCTACATCCTGGCGTCCTTCCCGCCGTACCAGCCGGACACGCTGCCGGAGCGGCTGGGCGGGGTCACGCTCGCCGTCGTGCTGCTCGCCGTGGCGGAGGTGGTCCTCTGGCCCGACCCGGTGCCGGTCACCTACCGGCAGCGCCTCGCCGAGGCTGCAGACGGCGTCGCGGCGTTCCTCGACGCCACGGCGAACGCGCTGACCCACCCGAACGGCGGTCCGGACACGCGGCGTGAGCGGGCGTACGAAGCGGTGGCCGAGCTGGCGTTGGCCCGCAACCCTCCGGCGTGGGCACCCACCGCGGCGGGCGCTCGGGACCGGGCGCTGCGAATCTGCGCGGCCGCCTTACGGGATGTGCTCGCCGAGGCGGACCGGTTGGCGGCGGACGCGCCGCCGGAGCCGATCCCGGACCTGGCGGCGGCGCGGCTGCTGCGCTCGTGCGCCGACACGACGCGTGCCGCTGGCCGGAGCCTGTCGGCGGGTGCGCCGCCGGTCGACCTCGGCGAGGTGGACGCCGCGATCGGGCGGGCCGAGGCGGTGTACCCCGTTGGAGAGGGCGGCCGCGACGCGCCGGACGTACCCCGGTTGTGCCGGGACGCCACCGCGCTGGCCCTCGCTGACCAGGTGCGGGTCCTCGCCGTCGGTACCCGGGTGGCCAACGGGTCGCGGCTCGACGACGAGGACGCCTACTCGGGGCTGTTCGAGTACGCGCGGCATGGTCCATGGACGCTGTACTGGCGGCAGTTCCACTCCCACCTGGCGCCCCGCTCCGCCCACCTGCACAGCTCGCTGCGGCTGGCCGTAGCGCTGGCCGTCGCCCGGGTGGCCGCCGGGGTGTTGCAGCTGATCCACGGCTTCTGGGTGCTCCTGGCGACCCTCACCGTCCTGCGCACCTCGGCGGCGGAGACCCGCACCGCGCTGCGGCCCGCCGTGCTGGGCACGATCGCTGGCGCAGTCGTCAGCGGCGGGCTGATGCTCGTCATCCAGGAGCCGATCGTCTACGCCATCGCGTTGCCGTTCACTCTGATGCTGGCCTTCGGCGTCGGCCGCCTGCTGGGGCCGGTCTGGCAGCAGGCGTTGTTCACCGTGCTGCTGACGTTCGTCTTCGCCCAGCTCGCCCCCGAAGGATGGCGACTCGCCGAGGCCCGCCTGGTCGACGTCGTGCTCGGTGCGGTGATCGGCGTACTCGCCGGTGTGGCGATGTGGCCGCGTGGCGCGAGCCGCGACCTCCGGCGCACCGCCGCCCGCTACCTGGGTGCCAGCGCGGACGCGGTCGAGCAGACTGTCGAGGCGGTGCTCGGCGGACCTCCGCCTGACCATGCTCTCGACCGTGTCCGCCAGCGGACGATCCTCGTCGACTCGTCCTACTGCCAGTACCACTCAGAGCGGCACGATGCGCCGAGCCGGCGGGTGGACTGGGACGACGTCCTGGGTGCCGGGCACCACGCGGTACTCGGCGCCGAGTCGCTGCTGCGGCGCAACCCGCCCGGCTGTCTCGCCGGCTGGCCCGCGGCGGCGGCGTTGCTGCGGGACTCCGCCGGCGAGCTGCGGTCGGCGTACGGCGACCTCGCCGACGAGGTCGCGCACGGCCGGCCGTCGGGCCCGGTGCCCGTCCCGGCTGACTGCGTCGACGAACTCGACCGGATCCGCCCGGTGCTCGGCGAGGTCGGCTCTCAGTCCTCGGTCCGGCATCTGGTGGAGGTCGATCGGTGGCTCGCCAGTCTCGCCGACAGCCTCGCCCGGATCCGCCCGCCCGCCGATGGCGAACCGGTCAGTCGAGACCGGACGTAGTCCCAGCAGTACAAGCTCTCATCCCTTGCCGTAGCCCCGCGTGCGAGAGCTGCCCTTGGGACCCGCGCTGACGGCCCGTCTAGCGGGGCACGAAACCCTGTTGTGCAGCTCACGCGACCCGTAGTCGATCTTCAGTGGCCGAGTGGCCACTGTCGAAACCTGGTGAAGATCACCAGACTCCGCCGCGTGACCTACCAACCACCCGAACAGCCTTACCCCGGCCCGCAACCGCCACCAACGGGTACCCCGGTCTCCAGCCCCCGTCCGTCCCGGGCCGGCGCAAGCTGGGCACCTGGGCGATCGTCGGCATCGTCGTGGGCGTTGTCGTGCTGCTCTGCTGCGGCATTGGTGCCGTCGGGGCGATCGTCGGTGACGACAGCCCTCAGGTAACGCCCTCGGCGTCGGCGCGGGCCGTGGCCGAAGGCGCCGTGCCGACGCCAACGGCCGCCGCTGCGACTCCGGCCGCGCCGGTGACTACTGCCGCTGCACCGCCGTCCGTGGCCCCGACGACGAAGCCGGCGCCCCCGCCCGCCCCGGTAACGGTTGTCATGCCGGACCTGGTTGGTCTGAACGCTGCCGTGGCTCAGGACAAGTTGAAGAGGCTCGGCATCACCGCCATCAAGCTCGGTAGCGCCGACGAAAACGACACTTTCGTGATCCTGCCGGAGAACTGGACGGTGACGAAGCAGTCCCACAAGAAGGGCGCCAAGGTGGCCCCTGATGAGCTGGTGGTGTTGACCTGCACCAAGCAAGGCTGAACGCGATGGGGCCCCGAACACCCGTGTTTGGTGGTTCGGGGCTTCACGTCGCCGCGCCGCCGCGCGCTTGCAGGCTGCGCCGATTGGTTGTGCCCAACCCGGGCCGTCCCGCCTGTCTGAGTGGCTCAACAGCCCGGAGAGCCGGCAGCGTGTCGATGAGCGTGATACCTCAGGGTCATCGGTGTCGCGGCGTGGATACCCCTGCCTTCAGGCGGGGGAGGAAACGCCGCTCCCCTCAGGGATAGGCTTACGTGAACTACTGGTAGAATGTGAGGCATGGGTGAGGTGGTGAAGCGTGCGTACAAGTACCGCTTCTATCCGACCCGACAGCAGGCTGAGCAGTTGAACCGCACCTTCGGATGCGTGCGCAAGGTGTACAACCTGGCGCTGGATGCGCGCACCCGCGCGTGGGCGGTCGACCGGCAGCGCAGCACCTACGTGCAGTCGTCGGCGTGGCTGACTGAGTGGAAGCGCACCGAGGATCTGGCGTTCCTCAATGAGGTCAGTTCCGTGCCGTTGCAGCAGGCGCTGCGGCACCTGCAAGCCGGGTTCGCCGCGTTCTGGGGCAAGCGGTCGCGTTATCCGCGGTTCAAGTCCAAGCGCAAGTCTCGGGCGTCGGCGGAGTACACCCGCTCGGCGTTCCGCTGGCGCGACGGGCAACTCACCCTGGCCAAGATGGACGCCCCGCTGACCATTGTGTGGTCGCGGCCCCTGCCCGACGGCGTCGAGCCGTCCACGGTCACGGTGTCCCGCGACCCGGCCGGTCGGTGGTTCGTGTCCCTGCTGGTCGAGGATCCCACCGTGACGCCGCTCCCGCCGGTCGACACGGCGGTAGGGGTGGATGCGGGCATCACCAGTCTGCTCACCCTGTCCACCGGGGAGAAGATCACCAACCCGCGGCACGAGCGTGCCGACCGGCGCAAGCTGGCCAAGGCGCAACGCCACCTGTCGCGTAAGGCCAAGGACTCCGCCAACCGGGCCAAGGCCCGCCTCGCGGTAGCCCGCATCCACTCCCGCATCGCCGACCGGCGGCGGGATCACCTGCACAAGCTGTCGACTCGACTCGTCCGCGAGAACCAAACGGTCGTGATCGAAGACCTCAGCGTGCGCAACATGCTGCGCAACCACTCGCTGGCCCGCGCCATCTCCGACGCGGCGTGGACACACCTGCGCAACATGATCGAGTACAAGGCCGCCTGGTACGGGCGGACCGTGATCGCCGTCGACCAATGGCACCCGAGCACGAAGACCTGCTCGGCGTGCGGTCGGATCAACACCGCGATGACCCTCGGCGTTCGCGCCTGGACGTGTCCCGGCTGTGATGCCGTGCACGACCGGGACGTCAACGCCGCCAGGAACATTCTCGCCGCCGGGCTGGCGGAGAGGTGAAACGCCTGTGGAGGGACGGTAAGACCCGACCCGCGAAAGCGGTGAAGGCGCGGCCCGGTGAAACAGGAACCCCCTCGGGCGACCGAGGGAATCCCCGCCCTTCAGGGCGGTGGAGGATGTCAAATCTATACCTCAGAGTCATCACGCCCCGCCTGCAGGCCGCCGGTCGCCGATTGGCCGTGCCCAACCCGGTCCGCCCCGCCTAGCGTCGGTCGCGTGGACATCGAGCAGGCGCAGCAGTTGTGGAAGCCGGAGCCCGGCTGGTTGAACACCGCCTCCTACGGGCTGCCGCCCGAGCCGGCCTGGACGGCGATGCAGGAGGCCCTGGCCGACTGGCGGGTCGGCCGGACGTCGTGGGAGGGCTGGGGAGACTCGGTGCAGCGGGCCAGGACAGCGTTCGCCGGCCTGATCAACGTGCCGGGCGAGGACGTGGCGATCGGCGCTACCGCCTCGCAGATGCTGGCGCCGGTCGCGGCGGCGCTGCCGGCCGGGTCGACGGTGGTGGTCCCGGAGGTCGAGTTCACCTCGAACCTCTTCCCCTGGCTGGTGCAGACCGAGCGGGGCGTCACGGTGCGCACCGTGCCGGCGGACGGGCTGGCCGACGCGATCGACGCCGACACCGACCTGGTCGCCTTCAGCCTGGTGCAGTCGGCCGACGGCGCCGTCGCGGCGTACGACGAGATCGTGGCCGCGGCCCGCGCGCACGGCGCGCTGGTGGTGGTGGACGCGAGCCAGGCGTGCGGCTGGTTGCCGTTCGACGGGAGCCTGGCCGACGTGGTGGTGGTGAGCGGCTACAAGTGGGTGATGGGGCCGCGTGGCTGCGCGTACGCCTACCTGGCCCCGGCGTTGCGCGACCGGCTCCGGCCGGACGCCGCCGGCTGGTACGCGGGCCGCGACCCGTACGCCTCCTACTACGGCCCGCCGCTGCGGTTGGCCGACGACGCGCGCCGGTTCGACATCTCACCGGCCTGGTTCAGCTGGGTCGGCGCGGCGCCCGCCCTGGAGCTGATCGCCGAGATCGGCGTGCCGGCGATCCAGGCGCACGACGTGGCGCTGGCCAACCGGTTCCTGACCGGGCTGGGCCGGCCGCCGGGGCAGAGCGCCATCGTCACCGTCGACGTGCCCGACGCGGAGCGGCGCCTGGCGGCGGCCGGCATCCGGGCGGCGGTGCGCGCCGGCCGGGTCCGGGCCTCCTTCCATGTCTACTCCACCGAGGCCGATGTGGACGCCGCGCTGACGGCGCTGACCGCCTGAGGTTGCGCAAGGTTGGGCCGGCCGTGACCGCAGGGTCCCGGCCGGCCGTCGCCCGCGCGGTCAGGAGCAGATGCTGAAGGTCGCGGAGGTGTACGAGAGGGGTCGCCACTCCAGGTCGGGACCGAGGCTCATGTCCCACCTGCCGTCATCGAGGCGACCGAAGTAGATGAACTTGGTGCCGGCTCCGTCGTAGTAGTACCAACCCTCGCCCTCGTACACGCTGAGGCGGGTCGCTGCCCTGGCCAGGGTCCTGGGGCCGACGACACCGTCGCTGACGAGGCCTCGGGCGCTCTGCCATTTTTTGGTGGCGGCCGTCGTCACCGGCCCGAACCGGCAGTCGACGCCGGAGCGGGCAAGGTAGCCGTCGGCCCACAGGATCATCTGCCACATGGCGACCACATTGCTGTGCGAGCGTGTGGACGCGGAGATGGCGCCCTCGTCTCCCCAGTCGTCCGTCCAGGTGCCCGAGCCCGCGACGTACCCCTGGTTGACGGAGGCCGACGCTGGCACGGCCGAGATGGTGAGAGTGCCGAACGTGGCGACCACCATCGCCATCGCAACGGCCTTGATTCGTAGGAACATGCGCATCCCCCTCTGGCTGTCGGGCGGGTTGTGCCGAATACACGTTCGGCGACCCGGTTCCGCTGCACGTCAGTCAGGAGGCGGACAGATCGACTCAGGCCAGGTGGCCGCCGATCTTCGTGTACCCGCGCAGCAGGTCCCGCGAGATGATCAGGCGCTGCATCTCGTCGGTGCCCTCGAAGATCCGGTAGAGCCGGACTTGCCGGTACCAGCGCTCGATGGGCAGCTCCCGGGTGTAGCCCATGCCGCCGTGGATCTGGAGCACCCGGTCGACCACCCGGTTGACCATTCCGGCGCCGTAGAGCTTGCCCATCGACGAGGCGTGTCGGGGGTCCATGCCCTGGTCGACCGTCCATGCCGACTTCAACACGAGCCAGCGGGCCGCCTCCAGCTCGGTCTCCGAGTCGGCGATCATCCACTGGATGGCCTGGTTGGTGCCGATCTTCGTGCCGAAGGTCTCCCGGGTGTTGGCGTGGTCGATCGCCATCTGCAGGACCCGCTCGGCGATGCCGATGGCGTGCGACGGGATGGTGTATCGGCCCTTGCCGATCCACTCCATGCCCAGCGTGAAGCCCTGCCCGATCTCGCCGAGGATGTTGCGGTGCGGCACGCGTACGCCATCGAAGATCAGCGAGGCAGGCCCGCCCTCGCCCATGGTCTGGATGAACTCGGAGCGCCAGCCCATCGCCCGGTCGACCAGGAACGCGGTGGCGCCGCCGTTTCGGGCGCCCTTCTCCCGGTCGGTCACCGCCACCACGATGGCGAAGTCGGCGTCGTTGCCGCCGGTGATGAACGTCTTCTCGCCGTCGAGGATCCAGTCGTCGCCGTCGCGGCGGGCGGACAGCCGGATGTTCGCCGCGTCCGAGCCGGCCCCCGGCTCGGTGATCGCGAAGCAGGAGCGGCGCTCGCCCTCGATGGTCGGGATGAGGAACTCCCGCTTCTGCTCCTCGGTGGCGTGGAACAGGATGTTGTCCGCCTCGCCGCCGAAGCGGAACGGCACGAACGTGTGGCCCAGTTCGGTCCAGATCAGCGACTGGAGCACGGCCGGCAGGTCCATTCCGCCGTACTCCTCCGGGGTGGCCAGGCCCCAGAAGCCGAACTTGCGTGCCTTGAGTTGCAGCTCGCGTAGCTCGGAGTGGTCCAGGCCCGGCTGGTGCGCCCGCTCCCGGCGGAGCACCTCCGCCTCCAGCGGCATCACCTCGCGGCGGATGAACGACCGGACGGTGTCCCGCACCGCCCGTTCCTCGTCGGTCAGCGAAAAGTCCACGGTGGTCCTCCTGGCGTCGGTGCTGCCGGTCACCCTTAAACTAGCGGTGTAAGTTTTGCCGCGTCCAGACCCCACGGCCGAGACCCGCGAGGAGCGCAGTGCCCCGACCACGCCAGCCCCGGCTCACCCGGCAGCTCATCGTCGAGACCGCCACCGCGGTGATCGACGCCGAGGGCCTGCCGGCGTTCTCCACCCGCCGGCTCGCCGCCGAGCTGGGCGTGCGCGGTCCCTCGCTCTACAACCACTTCGCCACCAAGGACGAGATCCTGGACGCGGTCGCCGACACGGTCACCGCCGCCGTCGACACCAGTGGCTTCGCCAGCCGGGACTGGGCCGCCGCGCTGCGCGACTGGGCCTGGTCGTACCGGCGGGCGCTCACCGCGCACCCGAACATCGTGCCGTACCTGGCCCAGGGACCCGGGCGGCGGCCGGCCGCGCTGGCCATGGCCGACGCGGTCTACGGCGGGCTGGTGCGCGCCGGTTGGCCGCCGGCCCGGGCCACCCACATCGGCGCGGCGCTGCGCTACTTCGTGGCCGGGTCGGCGCTCGGGTCGTTCGCCCGCGGCTTCGTCGAGGATCCCGAGCTGTACGCCGCGCACTACCCGCACCTGCGCCAGGCGCACCGGCTCGCCGAGCACCAGCAGAGCGTGGACGAGGGCGCGTTCGCCCTCGGCCTGGACGCCCTGCTGCACGGCCTGGCCGCCGAGTACGCCCGCACCGTCGGCCCGGTGGAGTCCGCCCGGCCCAGCGGGTAGCGTCGAAACTCCCAGCGCTAGTTTCATCGCCCATCGCCCACCCCCGAAGGGACGACATGGACCTCGCCGCCGCGCCGTCGCAGCTGCTGCCCGACGCCCTGCGCCTCCGGCGCCACCTGCACATCGCCGGCGAGTGGACCGAGTCCACCGCCAGCGAGGTGATCGGAGTGGAGACCCCGAGCACCGGCGAGCTGATCGGGCAGGTGCCGGCCGGCGCTCCAGCCGATGTGGACCGGGCCGTGGCCGCGGCCCGCGCCGCCCTCCCCGGTTGGTCGGCCGCGACCCCCGCCGAACGCTCCGTGTGCCTCGACCGGCTACACATCGCGCTCGCCGCGCGTGCCGACGACCTCGCCCGCACCATCGCCGTGGAGTTGGGCGCCCCGCTCAAGCTCGCCACCCGGGTGCAGGTCGGGTTGCCGCTGACCGTGCTGCGCGACCACGTCGCGCTCGCCGCCCGACCACCGGTCGAGGAGAGCATCGGCAACTCCCTCGTCGTCCGCGAGCCGATCGGCGTCGTCGGGGCCATCACCCCGTGGAACTACCCGCTGCACCAGGTGATGGCGAAGCTGGCGCCCGCGCTGGCCGCCGGCTGCACGGTGGTGCTCAAGCCCAGCGAGCTGACCCCGCTGACCGCGTACCTGCTCTTCGACGCGGTCACCGAGGCCGGGCTGCCGCCGGGTGTGCTCAACCTGGTCCCCGGCACCGGCCCGGTGGTCGGCGAGGCGCTCGCCGGGCACCCCGACGTCGACCTGGTCTCGTTCACCGGCTCCACCGCCACCGGCGCGCGGATCATGCGGCTCGCTGCCGACCGGATCGCCCGCGTCGCGCTGGAGCTGGGCGGCAAGTCCGCCAACGTGATCCTCCCCGACGCCGACCTGGCCACCGCGGTCAAGGTCGGCGTCGGAAACGCCCTGCTCAACTCCGGCCAGACCTGCACCGCGTGGACCCGGATGCTGGTGCACCGCGACCGGTACGCGGAGGCGCTCGACCTGATCGCCACGGCGGTGGCCGGCTACCGCCTCGGCGACCCGTTCGACCCGGCCACCCGGCTCGGCCCCCTGGTCTCCGCCGTCCAGGCCGAGCGGGTCCGCGGCCACGTCGACCGGGCTCTCGCCGACGGCGCCCGGCTGGTCGCCGGTGGCCCGGACGCCCCGGTGCCGGCCCAGGGCCACTTCGTCGCCCCGACCGTCTTCGCCGACGTGCACCCCGACAGCGCGCTCGCCCAGCAGGAGGTCTTCGGTCCGGTGCTCGCCGTCATCCCGTTCGCCGACACCGACGAGGCGGTGGCCATCGCCAACAACTCGAAGTACGGGCTGGCCGGCGCGGTGTGGTCCGCCGACACCGACGCGGCGCTCGCGGTGGCCCGGCGGCTGCGTACCGGCGCCGTCGACATCAACGGCGCCCCGTTCAACCCACTCGCCCCGTTCGGCGGCTACAAGCAGTCCGGCCTCGGCCGGGAGCTGGGCGTGCACGGGCTGGCCGAGTTCTGCGAGCTGAAGGCGATCCAGCGATGAGCGGCCCCGATCCGGCCGTGGCCGCGCCGGTCACCGTCCGCGCGCTGGTCGCGCGCGGGGTCGGCGCCGACCTGCGGGTGGAACAGGTACGCCTGCCCGCGCCCGGCCCCGGCGATCTGCGGGTGACGATCCGGGCCGCCGGCATCTGCCACTCCGACCTGTCCATGGTGAACGGCACCCTCGCCGCGAGGTTCCCGCTGGTGCTCGGGCACGAGGCGACCGGCGTGGTGGCCGAGGCGGGGGTCGGCTGCCGGCTGACAGTAGGCACCCCGGTGGTGCTCAACTGGGCGCCGGCCTGCCGGACCTGCTGGTGGTGCCAGCACGACGAGCCCTGGCTCTGCGCCGCCAACACCGCACCGACCGTCGCACGCGGCGAGACCGACGACGGCACCTCGCTGCACCTCACCCTCGGCCTCGGCGCGCTCGCCGAGGCGGTGGTGGTGCCCGAGAGCGCCGTCATCCCGATCCCCGCCGGGCTGCCCCCCGAGCGGGCCGCCCTGCTCGGCTGCGCGGTGCTCACCGGCGCCGGCGCGGTCCGCAACACCGCCCGGGTGGCCGCCGGCGAGTCCGTGGCGGTGATCGGGCTCGGCGGGGTCGGGCTCGCCGTGCTCACCGCGGCCCGCCGGGCCGGCGCCACGCCGATCCTCGCCGTCGACGTCGCCGAGGCGAAGCGGGATCTGGCGCTCGCCGCCGGCGCCACCGAATTCCTGCTCTCCGACGACCGGCTCTCCAAGGAGGTACGGGCGCGCACCGAGGGCCGGGGCGTCGACAACGCCTTCGAGTGCGTCGGTCGCGCCACCACCATCCGGGCAGCCTGGCGGCTCACCCGGCGCGGGGGAGCGGTGACCGTGGTCGGCATGGGCAGCAGGGACGACATGGTCAGCCTCGCCGCGCTGGACATCTTCCACTCCGCCCGTACGCTGCGCTCCTCGGTGTACGGCTCGTCCGACCCGGACCGCGAGGTGCCCGAGCTGGCCCGGGCCGCGCTCGACGGCACGCTCGACCTGTCACCGCTGGTCAGCGGGGTGGTCACCCTCGACGAGGCGCCGGCCGCGTTCGACCGGCTGGCCCGAGGCGAGGGCGCCCGCTGGGTGGTCAGCTTCCCGGACTGAGTTGAGGGTCGGCCGGCGGCCGCTGCTCGATCAGCGCGGCGTAGCCGTCGAGGAGCCGCCGCAGGCCGAACTCGAAGACGCTCTCCAGGTCGAGGTCCAGGTCACCCTCGTCGGTGAGCGCGGCCATGGTGGAGTAGCCGCCGCTCGCGATCACGTGCTGGAACGTGGTCACCTGCCGGTCCACCCACTCGTCGTCGGTGAGGCCGGTGTCCTGCTCCGACTGCGCCCGCATCTCCAGGTTCGTCGCGATGCCACGCACGTACGCCATCAGAGCGATGGCGACGTGCCAGCGCACGTGCCGGTCGAGGCCCACGCCGGCGGTGGCCCGCAGGCCCCACTCGGTGTGCGCCATGGCATGGGGCAGCACCTGCGGACGGGCGATCGAGATGACATGCGGCAGCCAGCGGTGCCGCCGGTAGGTTGCCCACTGCGCTCGGGCGAGCAGCTCCAGCCGGGCCCGCCAACCGGCCGGTGGAACGGCCGGCAGTGGCGCGTTGGCCAGGACCGTGTCCGCCATGGCCAGGATCAGCTCGTCCCGGCCGCGCACGTGCCGGTAGAGCGACATCGTGGACACTCCCAGCTCGGCGGCGATCTGCCGCATCGACACGGCTGCCAGGCCGCCCTCGTCGGCCCGGGCGATCGCCGTCCGGAGCAGCCGCTCCCGGGTCAGCTCCGGCTCCGCGCCGTCGGCGCTTCGGGGCGCCTGCGGCACCGCCGCGCGGGCCGGGGCCACCACGGTGCCCGCCCCGGGTCGGGTCAGCACCAACCCCTCGTCGCGCAGCAGCGCGAGGACCTTGGTGGCGGTGGCGATGGCCACCCCGTGCTCGCGGGTGAGCTGCCGGGCCGACGGCACCGCATCACCGGGACGCAGCTCCCCGAGGTCGACCCGGCGGCGGATCTCCGCGGCGATCCGCCGGTACGGCGGTTCGGAACCGGTCATGACGCACCTCCGGTGCAGCGTACTAGTACGGGACGCCCCCGGTGGCCCTCCCGGGCGCAGCGTACTAGGTCGGGCCGAGCGCGTGGATCCCTGTGTAACTACCGTTCAGCGCGCGGGACGACCTCCCGCCCGGACCCCGGTGACGGCCGGGTTGACGGTGTAAAGCCTGATCTCAGGAGCGGTGCGATGGACAACAGGACCGTACTCATCTCCGGCGCCGGTGTGGCCGGCCCCGCGCTGGCCTTCTGGCTGCGCCGGCACGGCTTCGCCGTCACCGTCGTGGAGCGGGCGACCGGGCTCCGCCCCGGCGGGCAGGCGGTGGACGTGCGGGGGACCGCCCGGGCGATCGTCGACCGGATGGGGCTCACCGCCCGGATCCGGGCCGAGTGCGTCCGGGAGCAGGGCATGGCGTACGTCGATGCCCGGGGTCGGACGCGCTGCCGGATGCCGGTGCACGCCTTCGACGGCGAGGGCATCGTCGCCGACATCGAGATCGAGCGCGGCGACCTGGCCCGCCTGCTGTACGAGGAGACCCGCGCCGACGTGGAGTACGTCTTCGACGACTCGATCGAGACGCTCACCCAGACCGGGGACGGGGTGCGGGTCACCTTCGCGCGGTCCGCCCCGCGCACGGTGGATCTGGTGGTGGGGGCCGACGGCTCGCACTCGCGGACCCGGGCGCTGGCCTTCGGCCCCGAGTCGGCGTACGTCCGGCCGCTCGGGGCGTACCTGGCCTACTTCACGACCCCGTACCGGAACGAGACCGGCTGGTTCGAGCTGCACAACGCCCCGGGTGGTCGGGTGGTGGGCACCCGCCCGACCCGGCACGGCGCAACCAGCGCCCTGTTCAGCTTCGTCTCCCCGCCGCTCGACCTGGACCGCCGGGACCGGGACGCCCAGCAGCGGCTCCTCGCCGAGCGTTTCGCCGACGTCGGCTGGCGGGCCGGGGAGCTGCTGGCCGCGATGCCCGACGCCCCGGACTTCTACTTCGACCGGTACGGGCAGGTGAAGATGGACGCCTGGAGCGCCGGGCGGGTGGCGCTGCTCGGCGACGCCGCCTGGTGCCCGTCCCCCCTGACCGGGCAGGGAACCAGCCTGTCCCTGGTCGGGGCGTACGTGCTCGCCGGTGAGCTGGCGGCGGCCCCGGGTGACCACGTCGTCGCGTACCGGCGCTACGAGGAGACGCTGCGGGCGCACGTGGAGCGCGGCCAGGAGATACCGGGCGGAGGCATCTCCGGCTTCCTGCCGGCGACCCGGACCGCGATCCGCCTGCGCGACGCGGCCATGCGCGCGATGACCTCCCGCCCGTTGCGGGGGCTCACCGCAAAGCTCGTCTTCAGCCAGGCCGACGGGTTGACCCTGCCGGAGTACGCCGTCGCCGCGTGACGGTCGTCGGGTGACCCGGCCCCACCCGGAGCGGGTGGGGCCGGTGACGGTCACTTGCCGGTGACGATGCCCGGGTTGATGCACAACCCCGGGTTGGCGCCGTTCTTCTCGGCGATCTCCAGGCAGCGGGTCACCTTGTCGACCTTCGCGTTGGTCTCGGTGATCTGCTTGGAGATCTCGGCGTTCTTTCGGTCCTGCTCCAGGTTGCGGGTCTGGGCGAGCTTGTCCTGGAAGGCCCGGATGTTGCCCTCAGTCTTCTCGTCGTGGTTCACCCGGGTGATGGTCACCGAGAGGATGTCGACGTCGGCGCCGAGCCGGCTGTCCGCGCTGGTCTTGATGTTCGTTGCGAACGGCTTCAAATCGACGTTGAGGTCGCCGGTCTGGGCGTCGATCTTCTCCAGCGGGTTGTACGCGGCGAACGCGTCGTTGACCGCGCTGTCGAGCTGCACGCCCACCCGCTGGCCCCGGAAGCTGGTGAAGTCTCCCTTGTAGTCCATGAACTGCTTCGGCGCGTTCTCCGGTTTAACCTGCCACTCGATGAGCACCTCGACGCAGGCGTCGGCGAGTGTGCCGGTGCGGACCCGCACGCAGTTGTTGCCGCCGATGTGGTCGTACTTCTGCCGGCCCGCGTCCCACTCGCCGACCTTCTGCCAGGGCGCCACCCACTTCAGGCCCGAGCCGGTCACCTCACCGGTGGGCTTGCCGAAGCTGGTGACGATGCCGACCGAGCGGATCGGCACGGAGTGGGCGCTGGAGGCGACGCCGATCAGCAGCGTGACGGCGAGGCAGCCGAGCGCCGCGAGGGCGGCCGTCCGCTTCACCGCGCTTCTCGGGGCGACGAGCGCCAGGACGGCGCAGACCGCCAGGGCGACGGCGAAGACGATCGCCATGGTGAAGCCGACAGGCATGGGGTGGGGGCCTTTCGATGGGCTGTGTGGATCATCAAACTAGGGGGCTCGGTCAAGTCGGCGACGGCGGGGAGTGGGGTCCGCGCACGTCTCCTGCCGGCTGAATATGGATGCCATCGACATGGCTCGACTCGCAGCACCGGCCGTAGGTTTCCTCCACGCGACGGCCCTGTGACCACGGTCACCGATCGGACGTCGCCGCGACCCTGCGGAGGATGAGGCGATGACCGGGCAAGCGCTCCTGTCGGCCCGTGGGCTGACCCGAGACTTCCGGGGCTTCCGGGCGGTCGACGACGTCGACCTCGACGTCGCGCCGGAGAGTGTGCACGCGCTGGTCGGCCCCAACGGCGCCGGCAAGACCACCCTGTTCAACCTGCTCACCGGCTTTCTGCGGCCCAGCGGCGGGCGGATCGAGCTGGCCGGGCGGGACGTCACCGGACTGCCACCGGAGCAGGTCGCCCGGCTCGGCGTGGCCCGCTCGTTCCAGATCACCAGCCTCTTCCCGCAGCTGTCCGCCCGTGAGCACGTCGCGCTGGCCCTGCAGTCGTCCAGCGGGCTGGGCTGGCGGTTCTGGCGCTCAGCGAAGCTGATGGGCCGTTACACCGAGCGGGCCGACGAGCTGCTGGCCATGGTGGGGCTGTCCGAGCTGGCCGACGCCCCCTCCGAGGCGCTGGCGTACGGCCGCAAGCGTGCCCTGGAGCTGGCCATCGCCCTGGCGTTGGACCCGAAGGTGCTGCTGCTCGACGAGCCGACCGCCGGAATGGGGCTGGAGGACGTCGACCGCACCGTCGAGCTGATCAGCCGGGTCCGCCAGGGCCGGACCGTGGTGATGGTCGAGCACAACATGAGCGTTGTCGGCCGGCTCGCCGACACCGTCACCGTGCTCCAGGCCGGCAAGGTCCTCGTCGAGGGCCCGTACGAGCAGGTCCGCGCGGACGAGCGTGTGATCACCGCCTACCTGGGAGCCGCTGATGCTGCGCATTGAGAACCTGTCCGCCTGGTACGGCGAGGCGCAGGTGCTGCGGGACGTCAGCCTGGAGGTCGCCGCCGGTGAGGTGGTGACCCTGGTGGGGCGCAACGGCGCCGGCAAGTCCACCCTGCTGCGCTGCGTGATGGGGCTGCACTCTGGCCAGCGCGGCACGGTCGAGCTGGACGGGCGGGACGTCGGGAAGCTGCCGGCGCACCGGCGGGCCCGGCTCGGGCTGGGCTGGGTGCCCGACGACCGGGGCAGCTACGCCACGCTGACCGTGACCGAGAACCTCACCCTGCCGCCACGGGTCGGCCCCGACCCGTGGTCGCTGGAGCGGGTGTACGAGGCGTTCCCCGCCCTCTACAGCCGGCGCGACTCCGCGGCCACCATGCTCTCCGGCGGTGAGCAGCAGATGCTCGCGCTGGCCCGGGTGCTCCGGATGGGCGCCCGGCTGCTGCTCTGCGACGAGCCCACCGAGGGGCTCTCTCCACTGTTGGTGCAGCAGGTCGGTGACCTGCTGCGGGAAGCCAAGCGGCACGGGGTGACCGTGCTGCTGGTCGAACAGAACCTGCACTTCGCCACCGGCGTCGCCGACCGGCACTACCTGCTGGCCGAAGGACGCGTCGCCGAGGCGATGGACAACTCCGAGGTGCGCTCGCGGGAACGCGAGCTGCTGGCGTACCTCGGAATCTGATTTCTCAACGACGACCCGTGCGATGAGGCGCGGAATGGATGGAGTGGGCATGCGGAGGACGGTGGGTGTGGCTGCGGCGTCGGCCGCGGTGGTGCTGGTCGCCGGTTGCGGCGGCGGTGGACCCCAGTCGGGCGGCGACCAGAAGCTGACCGGCGACAAGATCGTGCTGGGCGTGCTCAACGACCAGTCCGGGGCGTACTCGGAGTTGTCCGGAAAGAACTCGGTCACGGCGGTGGAGATGGCCATCGCCGACTTCACCGCCAAGTACGGCGACAAGGCGGTGACCAAGGACATCACCGTGGAGACCGCCGACCACCAGAACAAGCCGGACGTGGCCAACTCCAAGGCCCAGGAGATGTACGACCGCAAGGGCGTCGACCTGATCCTGGACGTGCCCACCTCGTCGGCGGCGTTGAAGGTCGCCGACGTGGCGAAGGAGAAGAAGAAGCTCTACTTCAACATCGGGGCGGCGACCACCGACCTGACCGGCAAGAGCTGCAACAAGTACACCTTCCACTACGCCTACGACACGTACATGCTGGCCAACGGCACCGGGAAGACCACGACCGAGCAGGTCGGCAAGAACTGGTACATCCTGTACCCGAACTACGCCTTCGGTCAGGACATGGAGAAGAGCTTCTCCACCGCGATCACCGCGGCCGGCGGGAAGGTCGTCGGCAAGGACGGCGCGCCGTTCCCGAACACCAGCGGCGACTTCTCCACCTTCCTGCTCAAGGCGCCGACGCTGAACCCGAAGCCGGACGTGCTCGGCACGATGCAGGCCGGCGCAGAGCTGGTCAACGTGGTGAAGCAGTACAACGAGTTCAAGCTGCGCGACAAGGGCGTCGGCCTGGCGGTGGGGCTGATGTTCCTCACCGACATCCACTCGCTCACCCCGGCCGCGCTGGCCGGCACCACGTACACCGACGCCTGGTACTGGAACTTCGACGCGAAGAACCGGGAGTTCGCAGACCGGTTCCAGCAGAAGGCCGGCACCCGGCCGACCTTCGCGCACGCGGCCAACTACTCCGCCGCGCTGCAGTACCTGGAGGCGGTGCAGGCGGCCGGCACCGACGACGCGGACGCCGTCGTCAAGGGGCTGGAGGGCAAGACGGTCGAGGACGTCTTCCTGCGCAACGGCAAGATCCGCGCCGAGGACCACCGGGTGGTGCACGACGCGTACCTGGCCCAGGTGAAGCCGCAGTCCGAGGTGACCGAGCCGTGGGACTACGTCAAGGTGCTCAAGACAATCCCCGCCGCGGAGGCGTTCCGCGCGCCGTCGGCGGACTGCAAGCTGTGAGCGTGTGACGCTGTGAGCGGATTCGCACAGAACACGTTCAACGGGTTGGTGAGCGGGGCGTTCTACGCCCTGCTCGCCCTCGGGCTCGCGGTCATCTTCGGCATGCTGCGGGTGGTCAACTTCGCCCACGGCGCGTTCTACATGCTCGGCGCGTTCGGCGCGTACGTGCTGCTCACCGAGGCGGGCGTGCCGTTCTGGGCGGCCCTGGTGATCATGCCGGTGGGGCTGGCTCTGCTGGGCATGGCGCTGGAGCGGGCGGTGATCCACCGGTTGACCCGGCTCGACCCGCTCTACAACTTCCTGCTCACCTTCGGCCTGACGCTGATCCTGCAGGACCTGGTGAAGCTGCGGTACGGCGTGCAGTCCAGCCCGTACGCCACCCCGTCGCTGTTGAGCGGGACGGTGAACTTCGGGCTCTTCGACTTCCCGACCTACCGGGTGTTCATCCTCGGCTTCGCGGTGCTGCTCTGCGTCGCGGTGTGGTGGGTGCTCACCCGGACCCGGATCGGCATGGTGGTCCGCGCCTCGACCGAGCGGCCGGACCTGACCCGGGCGTTCGGTATCGACGTCGGACGCTGGGTGACCCCGGTCTTCGGCTTCGGCATCGGGCTGGCCGGGCTGGCCGGCGTGCTGGCCGCGCCGATGCGCGCGGTCAACCCGCTGATGGGCGCCGACCTGATCATCGTGGTCTTCGCGGTGGTGGTGATCGGTGGGCTGGGCTCGATCTTCGGCTCGGTCGCCGCCGGCTTCGGCATCGGCCTGGTCCAGGCGTGGGGCGAGGCGTATCTGTCCAACTTCCCGATCGTGTCGCAGACGATCGTCTTCATCGTGATGGCCGTCGTGCTGCTCTGGCGCCCGGCCGGCCTGTTCGGCCGTGAGGAGGCGCCGGCATGACCAGCACCGTGGACACCCCGGCCGACGCGCCCCGAGCGGCGCCGCCGTCCGGGCTGGTCGCCGTGGCCCGTGCCCCCGGCTGGGTGCGGTACGCGCTGCTCGCCGTCGGGCTGGCCGCCGCGGCCTGGCTGCCCAACGGCCTCTATCCGGCGGTTGCGGTGGACATCCTCTGCTGGGCGTTGTTCGCCGTCGCGGTGGACCTGCTGCTGGGCTTCACCGGGCTGATGTCGTTCGGGCACGCCGCGTTCTGGGGCACCTCGGCGTACGTCACCGGGTTGGTGGCGATCCACGCCGGCCTGCCGTTCCCGCTCGCGGTGCTGGCCGGGGCGCTGGCCGCGGCCGTGCTGGCGGTGCCGATCGGCTATCTGGCGGTCAAGCGGACCGGCATCTACTTCGCCATGGTGACGCTGGCCTTCGCGCAGATGGTCTACTACGTCGCCAACGAGTGGCGCTCGGTGACGCAGGGCGAGAACGGCCTGCAGGGGGTGCCCCGCGCGCTGTTCGGCTGGGACCTCACCGACGACTACTACTTCTACTACGCGATCCTGCCGATCGTGCTGCTCGGGCTGGCCGCCGCCTGGCGGATCGTGCACTCGCCGTTCGGTCGGGTGCTGGTCGGCATCCGGGACAACCCGGCCCGGGCCCGGGCGCTGGGCTACCCGGTGCACCGCTACAAGCTCACCGCGTTCGTGCTCTCCGGGTTCATCGCCGGCCTCGGCGGCGGGCTGTTCGCGGTCGGCCACCGGTTCGTCTCGCTGGACGTGCTGCACTGGACCACCTCCGGCAAGGCGGTCATCGTGGTGGTGCTCGGCGGGATCGGCACGCTCTGGGGCGGGGTGCTCGGCGCCGGGATCGTGGTCCGGCTGGAGGACTGGCTGTCGTTCTCCGGGTTCGAGGCGATCGGCCTGGTCACCGGCGGCATCTTCGTCCTCGTCGTGGTGTTGTTCCGGCGCGGCATCTGGGGCAGCGCCGCCGCGCTGGCCCGCCGGCTGGTGGCGCGCCGCCGGTAAATCTCCGCGCCGGCGCATCCGCCGCGCGCTCTCGCGGCGTACCCCCGGGTAGGGAAACTACCCGGGGGTACGTCTGGTGCTGAGCGATCCGATGCCGGCGGAGGCCGTGGAGACCGTGCACAAGCGGGTCTCGCTGGCGGCCGAGGACCTGGACGGCAACCGTGTCGCCACGATGATGCTGGAGCTGGCCGGAGAGTGGGGCGTGCCGGCGCTCTGGGAGCAGGTCTGCCAGCCGCTGCTGGCCCGGCTGCCGGGGCGCACCGCCAGCGAGATCGCCGTCGAGCACGCCCTCTGTGCGGGCGTGCGGGTCGGGCTGGACGTGTACCGGCGGGAGCCGGGGCGGTCGCTGCCCACCGGCGGGGTGCTACTGGCCGGCGCCGAGCGAGAAGCGCACTGCCTCGGCCTGCACGCGCTCGCCGCCGCGCTGCGCGAGCAGGGCCGTGGCTGCCTGCATCTCGGCCCCGCGCTGCCCTGGGCCGCACTGACCAGCGCGGTGCACCGGGCCCGCCCGGGCGCCGTCGTGCTCTGGTCGCAGACGCCGGTCACCGGCCGCGCGTACCGCCTGGTGCGCTTCGCCCGGGACTTCCCGCTGCTGCGGGTGTACGGCGCCGGGCCCGGCTGGATCGAGCCGCTCACCGCGCCGGCGGCCCACCTGCGGACGCTGCCGGGCGCCGTGGCCGCCTGCCTGGCCGCCCCGCGACCAGGCTGATCTCGGCGGCTCGCCGCCCGCGCAACAGCGGTTGGCCCGCGAACTTCTCCCGGGGCTCGCTGTGCGGGCCGAGCTGGCTCGCGGGCAGGGCGGGGACGGTGCGCTCGCCGCGGGGCACGGAGACGTTCACGCTCGCCAGTCAAGAGCCGATGGTCAGCCCCCACCCTTTGCTCTGCTTCAACCGACGCAACACTCACGGCCCACAACCGTTGCTCGGGTTGAAGCAGAGCAAAGGCGGCGGAGGGTGCCCCCGGCCGGTTCGGATGCCGACGGGACTGGGGGATTGGGCGCCCGAACGGGCGTGACGCCGGCCACATACGATACGGATCGGTTCCGTATCGTTAATGCCGGTCGTAGTCTGTCCGCAGTTACGAGTCTGGCCCGTATCGTATTGCGCTGCGGGTGAAACCGGGGGGAGAACCGGGCATGGAGCTGCACGACAACACCGGACATCCGAGGAGGTGGCCGATCCTGGGGGTGCTGGTGATCAGCCTCCTCGTCGTCGTCCTCGACAACACGATCCTCAACGTCGCCCTGCGTACCCTGGCCGACCCGGTGCACGGCCTGGGCGCCAGCCAGGGCCAGCTGGAGTGGGCCATCAACTCCTACACGCTGGTCTTCGCCGGGCTGCTGTTCACCTTCGGGGTGCTCGGTGACCGCGCCGGCCGCAAGCGCTTCCTCATAATCGGGCTGGCGCTGTTCGGCCTGGCGTCGCTGCTCTCCGCGTACGCCCAGAGCCCCGCCCAGCTGATCGCGGCCCGCGCACTGATGGGGGTCGGCGGCGCGGCCATCATGCCGGTGACGCTGTCGATCATCTCCAACGTCTTCGACCCGCGCGAGCGTGGCCGCGCCATCGGCGTCTGGGCCGGGGCGGTCGGGCTCGCGGTGGCAATCGGCCCGATCCTCGGCGGCGCGCTGCTGGAGCACTTCTGGTGGGGCTCGGTCTTCCTGATCAACGTGCCGGTGGTCGTCGCCGGCGTGCTCCTGGTCGCCCTGCTGGTCCCCGAGTCGCGCGACCCGCGCCCCGGCCGGGTCGACGTGCTCGGCGTCCTGCTCTCCGTGATCGGCCTGGTCGCCCTCTCCTACGGCATCATCGACGGCGGCGAGCACGGCTTCGGCCGCCCGGTGGCCTGGGGCTCGATCCTGGTCGGCCTGGCGGTGCTGGCCTGGTTCGTGCAGCACGAGCGGCGCAGCGACCACCCGTCGCTGGACGTCCGGCTGTTCCGCCTGCCCCGGTTCGCCGCGCCGGTGGCCATCGTCGGCCTGGTGTTCTTCGCCGCGATGGGCGTGATGTTCTTCAGCTCGTTCTACCTGCAACTGGTACGCGACTACAGCCCGCTGCAGACCGGCCTGCTCTTCCTGCCCTTCGCCGGCGCCCAGCTGATCTTCGCGCCGCGCAGCGCTGCCATGGTCCGCCGCTACGGCGGCCGGGCGGTCGCGACCGTCGGGCTGGCGCTGACCACGGCGGCACTGGCCGCGTTCGCCTTCGTTGACGCGTCCACCCCGATCTGGGTCGTGCTGGTCGTCTTCTTCTTCCAGGGCGTCGGAATGGCCAACATCATGCCGCCGGCAACCGAGTCGATCATGTCGGCGCTGCCCCGGGAGAAGGCCGGCGTGGGCTCCGCGGTGAGCAACACCGTCCGCCAGGTGGCCGGTGCGCTCGGCGTGGCGGTCCTCGGCTCGGTGCTCTCCGCGGTCTACCGGGCCGACGTGGACGGCGCGCTGACCGGCCTGCCCGCGCAGGCCCGCGACGCGGCCAACGAGTCGATCTCCGGGGCGTACGCGGCGGCCGGGCAGCTCGGCCCCGCGGGGCCGGCGCTGATCTCGGCGGCCAACGACGCCTTCGTCACCGCCATGCACTGGGCGGCGGCGCTCTCCGCGGTGGTCGCCGCGCTCGGGATCCTGGTGGTGCTGCGCTGGATGCCCGGCCGGGAGGCCGTGGCGGATGCGCCAGCGGCACCGGTCGCCGAGCCCGAGTTGGCCGGGACGGCCTAGGTTCGGGGACAATGTCCGACATGACCTCCACTGCCGATGCTCCGCGGTCGCCCGGGCGACCGCGGAGCCTCCGCGCCGATGAGGCGATCATCGAGGCCACCCTCGACCTGCTCGCCGAGGGCAGCACGATCGAGGCGCTCTCGATCGAGGCGATCGCCGCCCGCGCCGGGGTCGGCAAGGCCACCATCTACCGCCGCTGGGCCGGCAAGGACGCGCTGCTGCTGGACGCGCTGCGCCGGCTCAAGGGCATCCTGCCGCAGCCCGAGGGGCACTCCGTGCGGGATGACCTGGTGCTGCTCGTCGGCGCGATCGGCAAGAACGTCGACCCGCGAGCGGCGAAGATCATGCCCTGCCTGGTGCCCGCGGTGAACCGCAGCCCCGACCAGTTCCAGCTCTACCAGAACATCATCGCCCCGCGCCGGCAGCTGATGCGCGAGGTGTTGCGGCGCGGCATCAGCGAGGGCCTGCTCCGGCCGGACATCGACCTGGAGGTGACCATGGCGCTCCTCACCGGGCCGATGCTGATCCAGCGGGTGCTGCAATGGAACCCGGAGCTGGACGAGCGGACCCTGCCAGGGCAGGTCGTCGACACCGTGCTGGAGGGCATCCGCACCCGCTGACCCGCACCCCGGCCGGTGGTCAGCCGGCCGGCGCGCGCAGCCGGTGCAGGCGCAGCGCCAGCTGCACCTCCAGCGCCCGCTCGGGCTTCTGCCAGTCGGCGCCGAGCAGCTGCCCGACCCGCTCCAACCGCTGGGTCACCGTGTTGACGTGCACGTGCAGCTGCTCGGCCGCCCGGGCCAGGCTGCCGCCCACCCCGAAGTACGCCTCCAGCGTCTTCACCAGCGCCGTTCCCCGCCGAGCGTCGTAGTCGAGCACCGGCCCGACGGTGGCGGTGAGGAACTGGGCCACGTCCTTCTCGCCCCGGTCACTGACCGTGCCCAGCAGCAACCCGACGAAGCCCAGCTCCGCCGTGCTCGAACCCTGGCCGGAGCGGCCCAGCGCGCCCAACGCGGTGAGGCAGCGGTCCGCCTCGTGGAACGCGCCGGCCAGCGTCGCCGGCCCGGCCGACGGGCCGCTCGCCCCGGCGGTCACCGGTCGGCCCGTCACCCGGGACAGGTCCCGGGCCACCGAGCGGGCGCTGCCACCGGCGTCGCGCCCGGGCAGCATCAGCACCACCCGACCGTCGCGCGCCGCCGCCAGCCCACCGCGCGCCGAGGCGTACGTGGTGGCCCAGGAGAGCACCCGCTGCCGGGCCGACCCGGTGGCCGCGATCGCGTCGTCGCCCACCGCCACCAGCACGTGCGGAGCGTCCAGATCCACCCCGAGGCGCCGGGCCCGGCTGCGCAGCGCGTCGGTGTCCCGCAGCGGCCGGGCGATCAGGTCGTCCAGCAGCTCGCCGCGGACCCGACCCTCCGCCTCCGCCACCGTGCGCCGGAACAGCAGCAGCAGAGCGGTCACCAGCGCGGCCCGCTCCAGGATCCGCTGGTCGGCGTCGACCAGCTCGTCGTCCGGGCGCAGCACCAGGGCGCCCAGGTTCTCCGCGCCCGCCACCACCGCCGCGTACCAGAGCGGGCCCCGGCGCACGCTGCGCCCCTCAGTCCGGGACGCGGCCACCGCCTCGACGATGTCCGTCCGGTCCGGCTCCTCGATCTCACCGACGCGGGCCAGCAGCCGCCCCTCGGCGTCCAGCGCCAGCAGCGCGCCGTCCAGCACCTCGGTCACCGCGGCCGCCACGTCCTCCACCCCGCCGCCGCGCAGCACCAGCGCGGTCATCCGGTCGTGCGCGGCCGCCGCCCGCTCCACCGAGCTGCTGTGCGCCCGGATGGTGGTGTTCGCCGCCGACAGCTCGGCCAGCGCCGAGCGGGTCTCGGCCAGCAGCCGGGCGGTGTCGATCGCCACGGCGGCGTGCGCGGCGAGGGAGACCAGCAGCGCCACCTCCTCCCGGGCGAACGGCCGGGCCGAGCGGTTGGCCGAGTAGAGCACCCCGATCGAGGTGGAGCCGAGCCGCAGCGGCACCCCGAGGATCGCCACCAGGCCCTCCTCGCCGACCCCGGCGTCGATCTCCCCGGTGTGGTGGAAGCGCTCGTCCTCGCCGTAGTTCGCGGTGACGTACGGCGCGCCGGACTGGGCCACCAGGCCGCCGAGGCCGGCGCCCATCGGCAACCGCAGCCGCTGGAAGCGGGCCGAGACCGACCCGTCGGTCACCCGCATGTAGGTGTCGCCGCGCTCGTCGTCGTTGAGCGTCATGTAGGCCACGTCGGCGCCGAGCAGGTTGCGGGCGCGGTGCACGATCGCCCGCAGCACGTCGTCCAGGTCGCGCAGCCCGGCCAGGTCGCTGACCGTGTCGTACAGGCCGGACAGCTCGGTCTCCCGGCGGCGCCGGCGCTCCAGCAGCGCGCGGACCCGCAGCGCCACCGTCTTCGCCTGCTCCAGCTCGGCCAGGCGGTCGGCGGGCAGCCCGGCGGCCCGCGCGGCCACCAGCGGTCCCTCGAACTCGACCGCCGCGGCCTCGCGGGCGAGCAGTTCCAGGAACTCCACCGGCGACGACATGGTCGACATTGTGCTCAGCCCCACTAGTTGGCCGTCCAGCCCCCGTCGAGCGCGATCGACGCGCCGGTGATGAACGCCGCCGGCGGCGAACAGAGGTACGCCAGCAGCTCCGCCACCTCCTCCGGTTCGATCAGCCGCTTGATCGCGGCCCGGGCCAGCATGATCTTCTCGATCACCTCGGCCTCGCCGATGCCGTGGCTGGCCGCCTGGTCGGCGATCTGGCTCTCCACCAGCGCGGTGCGCACGTACGCCGGGTTGATGCAGTTGGCGGTCACGCCGTGCGCGGCGCCCTCCAGCGCCACCACCTTCGACAGCCCCTCCAGCGCGTGCTTCGCCGAGACGTAGGCCGCCTTGTACGGCGACGCCCGCAGCCCGTGTACCGAGGAGATGTTGACGATCCGGCCCCAGCCGCGCGTGTACATGTGCGGCAGCGCGCGACGGATGATCAGGAACGGTGCCTCGACCATCACCCGCTGGATGTACTCGAAGCGCTCGACGGGGAAGTCCTGCACCGGCGCCACGTGCTGGAGCCCCGCGTTGTTGACCACGATGTCCACGTCCACGTCGAGGCGGTCCACCGCGGCGGCGTCGGCCAGGTCCACGCCCTCGGCCCGGCCGCCGGCCTCGGCGGCCACCGCCTTGGCCGCCTCCAGGTTGCGGTCCAGCACGAGCACCTTGGCGCCGGCCGCGCCCAGCCGCAGGGCGCACGCCCGCCCGATGCCGCTGCCGCCCCCGGTGACCAGGGCGGTCCGACCGGCGAGGTCGACCTGTACGACGTGGGGGACCGCCACGGGTTCTGCCGTCATGGCGCAAGAAGTTACGAGCTGTGTGGCCCCGGGCACATGGGCCGACGACACATACTCGCCACCCAAGCTGTGTGGCCCCGCCGCAGCCGCCCCGCCCGCCGGGCCTCGCGCCCGACTCCCGTCGATCAGGGAGGCGTGGTCCCCGATCGGGGCGGCTTGGTGGCCGTTGTGACCCACCACAACTCCATGATCGACCGGGGCGGGCGTGTCTCGTGGGGCCGGTGGGAGCGGGGGCAGTAGGGTGTCGAACACACGTACTGCTGACGGTCGGGGAGGGGGCGACGTGCGGGTTCTCGGTGTCGACCCGGGGCTGACCCGGTGCGGGGTGGGCGTGGTCGAGGGCGTGCCCGGCCGGCCCTGCACCCTGATCGCCTACTACGTGGTCTACACCGACCCGGCCGACGACCTGTCGCTCCGGCTGCTGCACCTGGACCGGTCGCTGACCGACCTGGTCGCCGAGCACCAACCGGAGAGCGTCGCCGTCGAGCGGGTGTTCAGCCAACACAACGTCCGCACGGTGATGGGCACCGCGCAGGCCAGCGGCATCGCCGTTCTGGCCGGAGCGCGCGCCGGGCTGCCGGTGCAGACGTACACCCCGAGCGAGGTCAAGGCGGCGGTGACCGGCTCCGGTCAGGCCGACAAGGCGCAGATGACCGCCATGGTGACCCGGCTGCTGCGGCTGGCCGAGCCGCCGAAGCCAGCCGACGCCGCCGACGCGCTCGCCCTGGCCATCTGCCACGTGTGGCGCGGCGGGACCCGCTCCAAGCTGGCCGCGGCGGCCGACCGGGCACGACGAGGAGGAGCACGATGATCGCCAGCGTGCGCGGCACGGTGACCGCGACCGGTCCGGACCAGGCCGTGATCGAGGTCGGCGGGGTCGGCCTGGCCGTGCACTGCGCGCCCGGGACGCTCGCCGAGCTGCGGGTCGGCCAGATCGCCCGGCTCGCCACCAGCCTGGTCGTCCGGGAGGATTCGCTGACCCTCTACGGCTTCGCCGACGACGACGCCAAGGCGCTGTTCGAGCTGCTCCAGACCGCCAGCGGCGTCGGCCCGAGGCTGGCCCAGGCGGTGCTGGCCGTGCACACCCCGGACGCGGTCCGCAAGGCGATCGCCAACGCCGACACCGCCGCGCTGACCCGGGTGCCCGGGATCGGCAAGAAGGGCGCCGAGCGACTGGTGCTGGAGCTGCGCGACCGGATCGGCCCGGTGCCGATCGGCGCCGACGGGGTGACCGGGGTGACCGGCGGCAGCTGGCCCGAGCAGGTCCGCCAGGCGCTGGTCGGGCTGGGCTGGACCGCGGGGCAGGCCGACCAGGCGGTGGCCGCGGTGGCGGAGACCGTCGACGGCGAGACCCCGCCCGTGCCGGTCCTGCTCAGGCAGGCCATCCGCCTGCTGGGTCGTACCCGATGAGCGCGAGGAGTGAGCCGGGTTTGCGAGCCCCGCAGTCGCGAATGAAGAGGGCGCTGTGAGTGAGACCGAAGGGCTCGTCTCGGCGTATGTCAGTGACGCCGACCGGGACGCGGAGGCCACCGTACGGCCCAAGCGGCTGGCCGAGTTCATCGCCCAGGACCGGGTCCGCGATCAGCTCGACCTGTTGTTGCAGGGCGCCATGCGGCGGGGCTCCCCGCCGGACCACATCCTGCTCTCCGGCCCGCCCGGGCTGGGCAAGACCAGCCTGGCCAACATCGTCGCCGCCGAGCTGGGCGCGGGCATCCGGGTGACCAGCGGCCCGGCGATCGAGCGTTCCGGTGACCTGGCGGCCATCCTGACCAGCCTCGCCGAGGGCGACGTGCTGTTCATCGACGAGATCCACCGGATCGCGCGGCCAGCGGAGGAGCTGCTCTACAGCGCGATGGAGGACTTCCGGGTCGACGTGGTGGTCGGCAAGGGGCCGGGCGCCACCGCCATCCCGCTGGACGTCGAGCCGTTCACGCTGGTCGGGGCGACCACGCGGTCGGGCCTGCTGACCGGGCCGATGCGGGACCGGTTCGGCTTCGTCGCGCACCTGGATTTCTACGCCCCGGCGGATCTGGAGACGCTGCTGCACCGCTCGGCGCGGATTCTGGGCGTGCCGATCACCGCCGAGGGCGCGGCCGAGATCGCCGGCCGGTCCCGGGGCACCCCGCGGATCGCCAACCGGCTGCTGCGCCGGGTCCGTGACTACGCGGAGGTGCGGGCCGAGGGTGTGGTCAATCTGGGTACGGCCCGCGCCGCGCTGACCGTGTACGACGTGGACGCGCTCGGCCTGGACCGGCTGGACCGGGCGGTGCTGACCGCGCTGGTCGACTCGTTCCGGGGTGGTCCGGTGGGGTTGTCCACCCTCGCCGTGGCGGTGGGGGAGCAGCCGGACACGGTCGAGGAGGTCTGCGAGCCGTTCCTGGTCCGCGCCGGCCTGCTGGCCCGTACCCCGCGCGGCCGGGTGGCCACCGAGGCCGCCTGGCGGCATCTGGGCAGAACGCCGCCGAATGGTACATTTGGTGTGGATGTCCCACCGGCGCCCGATCTGTTCTCGTTGGACGCCGAACAGCCGTGATGTGAACGTGATCTGCACCGCATTCGGTGTTCTCAGGTGCAGGGATTAGACTTCGCCGCGGTCTGTACAGGACGTGAGAATCCGCCTCCGCTCCGGCACCCCATGTGCCGGGCAGGTGGCCAATGGGAAGGTCAGTAACCGTGCATTACGCAGCAGCGGGTGGCGGGGCCGGCAGCTTCACGCCGATCCTGATGATCGCCCTGCTCTTCGGTGTCATGTACTTCATGATGATCCGCCCCCAGCAGAAGCGCCGCCGCGAGGCGGAGTCGATGCAGTCCAACCTCGGCCCCGGCGACGAGGTCGTGACCATCGGCGGGCTCTACGGCACGGTCACCGGCATCGAGGACGACACCGTCCTGATCGAGGTCGCCCCGGGCGTGCAGACCCGGTACGCCCGGCCGGCCATCGCCCGGGTGGTCACCCGCGCGGAGCTGCCGAGCGAGCCGGTCACCGAGGACGCGGACACCGTCAAGGAGTGACCCTCCCTCCCGGGGATGGTCGGGTTCGGCGTACGGCCGGCCCACGCCCCGGGGCCGCCGCGCCCGACGGGGCAGCGGACGTGACGTGAAAACTGGATAGTTGGGTCGACGCCGGGCGTCGGCACGTTCCCGTGACCGTCGGCGTCCCGCGCCGGCGCGTCCGGCCATCGTGTCGGCCCCTCGCCGACCCAGGTCAGACCCGTCGGCCGGGACCCCCGGTCCGACACCCGCCGCCGCCGCGCGCGGCGCGACCGTACAGGGAGACAGGACAACCGTGGCACCACCTCAGGGACAGATGCGCCCCGGGCGGCAGCTCGCCGTGCTCGGGTTCATCTTCGTCGTCCTCTATCTTTTGGTGTTCTTCTCCGGCGCCAGCGGCAGCTTGAAGGACCGGCTCGAGCCCCGGCTCGGCCTGGACCTCATCGGCGGCACCCGGGTGACGCTGGAGGCGACCAACAGCCTCGACGGCAAGCCCCCGACGGCGGAGAACCTCGAGGAGGCCCGCCAGATCATCGAGAGCCGGGTCAACGCGTTCGGCGTTGCCGAGGCCGAGGTGGTCACCGAGGGCAACCGGAACATCGTCATCTCCCTGCCCGGTGAAAACCGGGATCTCACCGACGTGGGCAGCGCGGCCGAGCTGCGCTTCCGCAAGGTGCTCAAGGCCGCCGACGGCAGCGGAACGGCTGCGGTGCCGCCGCCGGCCGCCACGCCGGCTCCCTCGGGCAGTGCCAGCCCGGTCCCGTCCGGCAGCGCGTTGCCGACCCCGTCGGGCAGCGCTGCTCCGAAGGTGACCACGTCGCCCAGCGGCGGGCAGGGCGGGATGGCCCCGGCGCCCAGCGCCAGCGCCACGCCGACCCCCTCGGCCTCGGCCTCGGCCTCGCCGAGTGCCGCCGCGCCGTCGCCGAGCGGCAGCGCCGAGCCGGTGCCGGCCAGCATCGAGGAGCAGCGAAAGGCCGTCGAGCAGAAAGTCGGCGCCCCCGCCTGGCAGGCCGCCAGCGGGCTGCAGGCCCCGGCGGACCTGGCCGCCGACCCGTCGCTGGCCGACAAGCTCAAGCCGTTCGGCACGCTGTCGCCGCAGGAGGTGGCGGTGCTGCCGGCGCAGATGCAGTTCAACGTGCCGACGATCGGCTGCGCGCAGCTCGACAAGCGCCCGCCGGCGTCGATCTCCGACCCGAAGCAGCAGGTCGTCTCCTGCGAGGACGGCGCTTCCAAGTACCTGCTCGATCAGGCCAAGGTGCTCGGCACCGACGTGTCCGACGCCGACGCGGTGCTGGACCAGACCAACGCCTGGGTGGTCAGCCTGGACTTCACCGGCGACGGCCAGGGCAAGTGGACCAGCCTCACCCGTGAGGCGTTCAACAACGAGGGCCAGGCCTGCGACGCGACCGCGCTGGGTCAGGACGGCAAGTGCCGGGTGGCCGTCGTGCTGGACAACGAGATCGTCTCCTCCCCGGAGATCCAGGGCGTGCTGACCGGCAACTCCCAGATCACCGGTAACTTCACCCAGAAGGACGCCAGCGCGCTCGCCAGCCAGCTGCGCTACGGCGCGCTGCCGGTGACCTTCGAGCAGCAGGAGCAGCAGAACGTCACCGCCACGCTGGGTGCCAGCCACCTGCGCGCCGGTCTGCTGGCGGCCGGCATCGGCATGCTGCTGGTCATCATCTACGCGTTCTTCTACTACCGGCTGCTCGGCTCGGTGATCTTCCTGAGCCTCATCCTCTCCGCGCTGCTGGTCTTCGGCGCGCTGGTGGTGCTCGGCCGGCAGATCGGCTTCACGCTCACCCTCGCCGGCATCGCCGGCATGATCGTCTCGCTCGGTGTGGCGGCGGACTCGTTCGTCATCTACTTCGAACGGTTGAAGGACGAGATCCGGGAGGGGCGCAGCCCGCGCAGCGCCGTGCCCCGTGCCTGGATCCGGGCTCGCCGGACGATCATCTCGGCCAACGCGATCACCCTGCTCTCCGCGGTGGTGCTCTACGTGGTCTCGGTCGGCACGGTCAAGGGCTTCGCGTTCGCGCTCGGCCTGGCCACCGTGCTGGACCTGGTCGTGGTCTTCCTCTTCCGGCACCCGATCATGACGATGTTCGCCCGGACCCGGGCGTTCCTGTCCCCGCGGGTCAGCGGTCTGGGCCGGGCGCTTCCGGCCCGCACCCAGCAGACTCAGCCCCGCAACCCGCGCGCCAAGGAGGCCTGAGATGGCTCAAAACGGTCTGGCGAGCCGCCTCTACAACGGCGAGGCCGGTCTCAACGTCGTCGGCCGGCGCAAGCTCTGGTTCGGTGTCGCCGGAGTCCTGGTCCTGATCGCCATCCTCAGCTTCTCGATTCGTGGGTTCAGCCTCGGCATCGAGTTCGCCGGCGGCAACTCGTTCCAGGTGCCGGCCAGCGTCGGCACCCTGGAGCAGGCCGAGGAGGAGGTCAACTCGGCGCTCGCCGCCGAGAACACCGGCATCGAAGTGGCCACCGCACAGAAGGTCGGCGGCCCCGGTGGCGACTCCTACGAGCTGCGCACCGGGCAGCTGAGCGCTGACCAGGCCAACGCGGTCAAGGCCCAGATCGCCGAGGACCTCGGCATCGACGCCAACCAGATCAGCGGCAACCAGGTCAGCGAGGCGTGGGGCAGCCAGGTGACCGAGCGGGCCATCCTCGGCCTGGTCATCTTTATCGCGCTGGTGATGGTCTACCTGATCCTGCGCTTCGAGTGGCGGATGGCCGTCGCCGCGGTCTCCTCGCTGTTCATGAACCTGATCCTCACCGCCGGCATCTACTCGCTGGTCGGCTTCGAGGTCACCCCGTCGACGATCATCGGTTTCCTCACGATCCTGGGCTTCGCGCTCTACGACGTGGTGGTGGTCTTCGACAAGGTTCAGGAGAACACCCGGGGCATCACCGCCAACAACAACCAGACGTACAGCGAGGCGGCCAACCTGGCCGTCAACCAGAGCCTGATGCGGTCGCTGAACACCTCGGTGGTGGCCCTGCTGCCCGTCGGTGGTCTGCTCTTCATCGGCGCCGGCCTTCTTGGCGCCGGCACGCTGAAGGACCTCGGCCTGGTGCTGTTCGTCGGTATGGCGGTGGCGTTCCTGACCTCCATCCTGGTGGCCACGCCGCTGCTGGCGCTGCTGAAGAACTACGACCCGCGGATCCAGGCCCACAACAAGCGGGTGCTGGCCCGCCGGGGTGCGCTGTCCCGTGGCGAGGTCACGCCGAAGGGCGCCCCGAGCCCGGCCCAGGCCGACGGTGCGAACACCCCGGTCGACGCGGACTCCGCCGCGCTGGCCGGCGCCGCCCCCAAGGTGGGCGCCCGTCCGGCGGGTAAGCGGCCGACCGGCGCCCGGGGCGGTCGCCCCGGTGGCGGCGGCAACCGGCCGGGCGGCGCCAAGCGGCGCTGAGCGACCCCCGGGGCGGACCCGGGAGGAAACACCCGAACGGCGTCCGGCATGCTGTGCGAGCATGCCGGACGCCGTCGTCGTTGGAAGGAAGCGGAACAGCCGTGACGGAGACCCACAGCACCGCGGCGCGCGGAGACAGCGGCCCGGAGGTCGCCCGGCTGGTGGCCAGTCGGGTGCTGGACGTGCCCGACTTCCCCCAGCCCGGTGTCGTGTTCAAGGACCTGATGCCGCTGTTCGCCGACGGTAAGGCGTTCCGCGAGGTGACCGACGGGATCGTCGCGTACCACGGGCGGGAGAGCTTCGACGTCGTGGTCGGCATCGAGGCGCGCGGGTTCGTCGTCGCGGCGGCCGTCGCGTACGCGGCCGGGGTGGGCGTGGTGCCGGTGCGCAAGGCCGGCAAGCTGCCCCGTCCGGCCCACTCGGTCTCCTACGCCCTGGAGTACGGCGAAGCCACGCTGGAAGTGCACGAGGACGCCTTCACCGCCGGGCACCGGGTGCTCGTGGTCGACGACGTGCTGGCCACCGGCGGCACCGCCGAGGCGACGCTGGACCTGGTCGAGCGGGCCGGGGGGACCGTCACCGGGTTCACCGTGCTGCTGGAGCTCGCCTTCCTGGGGGCCCGGAAGCGGCTGGCCCCGCGTCCCGTCCATGCCCTGCTGACCGTTTGAGCCTGCCCGGACCCGTCGGGCGGACCGGGCGCCGACCGTCCGGCGGAGCGGCAGGGGACCGTCCGTGCGGGTAGCATTGCCCTTTGCTGACGCCGGCGGTACGCCGTCCGTCGGCGCGAGACCAGGCCGGCCGACGTACGGCCGGTGTGTTCCGGCGAGCGGTGAGGAGGCCGGTGTCCCACGATGTCGTCCCTCCGGTGGAGGGCACGGTGCACCCGACAGGCGACGCTGACGGCTCGGTGACGGAGCGGAACGGTGACGCGCCGACCAGGGTGACGGGCGCCGGCAACGGCTCCGCGAAGGTTCCGGCCGAGGGCGCGGTGCGTCCGACCGTTGCGGCGTCGGGCGCTGAGGCGTCCCCCGGTGCCGATGGGGTCGTGGTCCCGTTCCGGACCGACGCCGGCCTCGACCCGCTGCCGAGCGGTGGCTTCGGGCTGTCCAACGCGCCCACCGGCCGGCGGGTCCGGGCCCGGCTCGCGCGGTTCAACGCACCGTGGCAGACCTCGCAGGTCAGCGAGGTGCTGGAGCCGCTCATTGCGAGCCACCGTGACAACCACCCCAAGGCTGACGTCCGGCTGCTCCAGCGCGCCTTCGACACGGCCGCGCGGTGGCACTCCGGGCAGTACCGCAAGTCCGGGGACCCGTACATCACCCACCCGCTCGCGGTGGCCACCATCCTGGGCAACCTGGGGATGGATACCACCACGCTGGTCGCCGCGCTGCTGCACGACACCATCGAGGACACCGAGTACACCCTCGACCAGATGCGCGCCGACTTCGGCGGCGAGGTCGCCCTGCTGGTCGACGGCGTCACCAAGCTGGACAAGGTCAAGCTGGGCGACGCGGCCAAGGCCGAGACGATCCGCAAGATGGTCGTGGCCATGGCCAAGGATCCGCGGGTGCTGGTGATCAAGCTGGCCGACCGGCTGCACAACATGCGCACCCTGACCTTCCTGCCCCGCCCCAAGCAGGAGCAGAAGGCCAAGGAGACGCTGGAGATCCTGGCCCCGCTGGCCCACCGGCTGGGTATGAACACGATCAAGTGGGAGCTGGAGGATCTTTCCTTCGGCACGCTGTTCCCGAAGCGCTACGAGGAGATCAACCGGCTGATCGGGGAGCACCAGCCGCAGCGCGAGGCGCTGCTGCGGCAGGTGACGCAGAAGGTGCAGACCGACCTCAAGGCCGCCAAGATCAAGGCGGAGACCACCGGCCGGCCGAAGCACCTCTACTCGATCTACCAGAAGATGATCGTGCGGGGTCGCGACTTCAACGACATCTACGACCTGGTCGGTGTGCGGATCCTGGTCGACACGGTGCGGGACTGCTACGCCGCGCTGGGCGTGATCCACGCCAACTGGCAGCCGGTGCCGGGCCGGTTCAAGGACTACATCGCGATGCCCAAGTTCAACATGTACCAGTCGTTGCACACGACGGTCATCGGGCCCACCGGCAAGCCGGTGGAGATGCAGATCCGCACCTACGCGATGCACCGCACCGCGGAGTTCGGCATCGCCGCGCACTGGAAGTACAAGGAGCACAAGGGCACCCAGATCGTCGGCCCGCCGGCGCACATCGACGAGATGACCTGGTTGCGGCAACTGCTGGACTGGCAGCGCGAGGCGGCCGACCCGAGCGAGTTCCTGGACGCGCTGCGCTTCGACCTGTCCAGCCAGGAGGTGTACGTCTTCACCCCGAAGGGTGACGTCATCCCGCTGCCGACCGGGTCGACGCCGGTGGACTTCGCGTACGCGGTGCACACCGAGGTCGGGCACAAGTGCATCGGCGCGCGGGTCAACGGCAAGCTGGTGCCGCTGGAGTCGACGCTCTCCAACGGCGACGTGATCGAGATCTTCACCTCGAAGTCCGAGACCGCCGGCCCGACACAGGACTGGCTGGGCTTCGTCAAGAGCCCACGCGCGCGCACGAAGATCCGCCAGTACTTCAACAAGGAGCGGCGCGAGGAGGCGATCGAGGCCGGCAAGGACGCGATCGTCAAGGCGATGCGCAAGCAGGGCATGCCGTTGCAGCGGATGCTCACCTCGGACGCGCTGATGTCGATCGCCCGGGACCTGCACCTGGCCGACGTGGCCTCGCTCTACGCGGCGGTCGGCGACAGCCAGGTCTCCGCGCAGTCGGTGGTGCAGAAGCTGATGGCCGCGTACGGCGGCGAGGAGGGCGCGGCGGAGGACATCGCCGAGACCGCCGTCGCCACCCGGCCGCCGCGCAGCCGGCAGAGCAGCAGCGATCCCGGCGTGGTGGTCCGGGGCGTCAGCGACGTCTGGATCAAGCTGGCCCGCTGCTGCACCCCGGTGCCGCCGGATTCGGTGTTCGGCTTCGTCACCCGCTCCGGCGGGGTGAGCGTGCACCGCGATGACTGCGCCAACGCCGAGGACCTGCGGGCGCAGAGCGAGCGGGTGGTCGAGGTGAGCTGGAAGCTGACCTCCGCGTCGACGTTCCTGGTGGCCATCCAGGTGGAGGCTCTGGACCGGCACAAGCTGCTGGCCGACGTCACCCGGGTGCTCTCGGACGAGCGGGTCAACATCCTGTCCGCCACCGTCACCACCACCCGTGACCGGGTGGCGGTGAGCCGGTTCAGCTTCGAGATGGCCGACCCGAAGCACCTGGGCCACCTGCTGGCCACGGTCCGCAAGGTCGACGGCGTCTTCGACGCCTACCGGGTCACCTCCGGCGCCTGACCGCCCGCGCCGCGTACCCCGCGGCAACGGTCCCCGGACACACGAAAAGCGCCCGCCGGCTCAGCCGGCGGGCGCTTCGTCGTCTCGGGTGTCAGCCCTGCGGCGCGCTCATCGTGAGGTCGTTGATGACGACCTCCTTCTTCGGGTGGCCACCGCCGGCCTGCTGGGCGAACGCCCCGTCGTCGCCGGTCTTGGCCACGTCCTTGACGATGTCCATGCCACCAGTCACGGTGCCCAGCACGGTGTACGCCGGGTCCAGCGGCGAGTCGCCGTAGACGATGAAGAACTGGCTGCCGGTGCTGCCCGGCTGGCCCGAGTTGGCCATCGCGATGACGCCCTCCGGGTACGGCGGGCGCTTGTCGGTGGGCAGGTTCTCCTCGGGCAGCTTGTAGGTCGGGCCGCCCGTGCCGTCGCTGTCCCGCCAGCCCTTGCCGGTGGCGCTCGGGTCACCGCACTGCAGCACCTTGATGCCCTCGGTCACCAGGCGGTGGCACTTGGTGTTGTCGAAGAAGTTCTTCTCCGCGAGGTGGGTGAAGCTGCCCGCCGTGCACGGCACCAGCGACCGGTCGACCTTGGCCGTGATCGGGCCGAGGTTGGTGGTGATCGTCATGGTCTGCACGCCGGTGCCGGACTGCTGGTTGCTCGGCAGCCCGACGTCCTTGATCTGCGGGCTCCGCTGGTCGGCGGGCAGCTCGTTGTAGACGCACTCGGTCGCGCCGGGCGCCTGGGCGGCGGTGTCGGTCTTGTCGTCGTCGCCGCCGAGGCTCATCGCCAGCCAGACGGTGCCGGCGACCACGAGCACCAGCGCGGCGGCCGCGCCGATGATCGCCTGGGTCTGCCGGCGCTTGCGGGCCTTGGCCGCGCGCTCGGCCATCTCCTTCTCGAGCCGGGCGCGTGCCGCCGCGCGCTGCCGCTCTCTGGTGGACGTCACGCCTGGATCCTCCTGGCTGTCTGCTTCTGGGTGCCGCTCGGGCGGGGTCGGGCCATCGGTCAGCCGGCGCTCGGGCTGCTGGCCGGGGTGCCGGAGGCCGACGGCGACGGTGCCGCGGCGGTGACCGGCTCACCAACGGTGAGGCTCTGGATCACCACGTCGGTCTTGGGCTTGACCTTGGCCCCCGTCCCATTGTCCACGGTCGGCAGGGCACCGATCTTTTCCACCACGTCCAGCCCGCCGGTCACCCGGCCGATCACCGGGTACTTCGGGTCGGTGGTGGTGAAGTCCTTGAAGAAGATCAGGAACTGGCTGCCGTTGCTGCCCGGCGGGTTGGAGATCATCGCCACGGTCCCCTTCGGGTACGTGGGCGGCTGGCCGGGCGCCGGGCTGGCCGACGGCGACGCCGACGGCACCGTCGGCACGTCCTCGTCGTAGAACGAGTAGGTCGGCCCGCCGAGGCCGGTGCCGCTGGGGTCGCCGCAGCGCAGCGCGCCGTCGGCGGTGATCTCGTGGCACTTGGTGTTGTCGTAGAACGACCGGCTCGCGAGGTGGGCGATGCTCGCCGCGGCACACGGGGAGTTGGTCAGGTTCAGCTCGGCGGTGATCGGCGCACCCTGGTTGGTGGTCACGGTCATCGCCCGGGTGCCGTCGGTGGGCAGGCCCTTGGTCTCCGGCCTGCCGACGTCCTTGAGGTTGGTGTTGGCCGTCGCGTCCTGCGGCGTCCAGAGGCAGGTGTCCTCCGCGGCCGTGTTCTGCTTCGGGTCGGAGTCGAACGCGCCCAGTGCCCACGCCGAGCCGGCCACGATCACCGCGAGGACCAAAACGGCGCCGACGCCGGCCTGGATCTGCCGACGGCGCCGCACGGTGGCGGCCCGGCGGGCCAACTGCCGGTCTAGCTTGGCCCGCGCCAGTTTGCGCTGCCGGTCCCTGCTGGAAGCCACCCGTGCTCCCCTTTCCTCTACCTGGTCGTCGCCGGCGGCCGGGCGTCCCGGCCCGTCCGGGCGTCACGTGTGCCGCGCCACACGCCCGCCAGAGTGTACGGCTAGCGACTGGGAATGTGGTGTACGAGGTCCACCCCGCTGCCAGCAGCCCTTATCGGGCGATGTCACTGTGCTCTGCGGGGCGGGTGGGGCGGACGCGGCAAACCCGCTCGCCCCGCCGGTTAGGCTGCTGGGCAGGACGACAGCTCGACGGAAGGACAGCGCGCGTGCTCGTGGCCGGCTTTCCCGCGGACGCCTTCGGCACCAACTGCTACGTGGTGGCCACGGCGCCGGGGGAGCAGTGCGTGGTGGTCGACCCCGGCATCGGGGTGCTCGACCAGCTCGACGCCCTGCTCGCCGAGCACCGCCTGCACCCGGCCGCTGTGCTGCTCACCCACGGTCACCTTGACCACACCTTCTCGGTCGCGCCGGTCTGCGGTGCCCGCGGCATCACCGCGTACGTCCATCCCGGCGACCGGGAGATGCTGGCCGACCCGGCCAAGGGGCTCTCGACCGACCTGACCTCGCTCTTCGGCGGCCGGTTGAGCTACACCGAGCCGGAGGACGTGGCGGAGCTGACGGACGGCGCCACCCTCGCGCTGGCCGGTCTGGAGATCGCGGTCGACCATGCCCCGGGCCATACCGGCGGGTCGGTGCTGTTCCGGCTGCCCGGCGCCGGGTCGGGCTGGGAGGCCGACGAGCTGTGCCTCTCCGGCGACGTGCTCTTCGCCGGCTCGATCGGCCGCACCGACCTGCCCGGCGGCAGCATGCCGGCGATGCTCACCAGCCTGCGCGACAAGATCCTCCCGCTGGCCGACGACACCGTCGTGCTGCCCGGCCACGGCCCCAGCACCACCATCGGCCGTGAGCGTGCCAGCAACCCGTACCTCATCGAGGTGGCGCAGGTCGGCGGCGGCCGGCCGGCGACGCCCACCCGGGGCCTCTAGATCTGTCCGCGCCGCGCGCGGACCCACGACAGCACCGCGCCGTGACGCGGGACCGCAAGGAGTACTCCGATGAGCAAGCCCACGCCCATCTCCGGCTTCCCGGAGTGGACCCCCGGCCAGCGGATGGTCGAGCAGTTCGTGCTCGACCGGATCCGGGCCACCTTCGAGCTGTACGGTTTCGCCCCGCTGGAGACGCGCGCGGTGGAGCCGCTGGACCAGCTGCTGCGCAAGGGCGAGACCTCGAAGGAGGTCTACGTGATCCGGCGGCTGCACGCCGACGCCGAGGGCGCGAGCGGCGACGACCAGCTCGGCCTGCACTTCGACCTCACCGTGCCGTTCGCCCGGTACGTGCTGGAGAACGCCGGCAAACTGGCTTTCCCGTTCCGGCGCTACCAGATCCAGAAGGTGTGGCGGGGTGAGCGGCCGCAGGAGGGGCGCTACCGGGAGTTCGTCCAGGCCGACATCGACATCGTCGACCGGGACACTCTGGCCCCGCACCACGAGGCGGAGATGCCGCTGGTGATCGGGGACGCGCTGCGCGCGCTGCCGATCCCGCCGGTGACGATCCAGGTCAACAACCGCAAGATCTGTGAGGGCTTCTACCGGGGCATCGGGCTGACCGACCCGGAGGCGGTGCTGCGCGCGGTGGACAAGCTCGACAAGATCGGTCCGGCGAAGGTGGCCGACCTGCTGGCGCAGACCGCGGGGGCGAGCGAGGCGCAGGCCAAGGCGTGCCTGGCGCTGGCCGAGATCTCCGCTCCGGACGCCTCGTTCGCCGACGCGGTCCGCGCGCTCGGGGTCGACGACCCGCTGCTGACCGAGGGGATCGAGGAGCTGGTCCGGGTGGTGGAGACCGCCGCCGAGCACTCGCCCGGGCTCTGCGTGGCGGACCTGCGCATCGCCCGCGGCCTGGACTACTACACCGGCACGGTCTACGAGACCCAGCTGCGCGGCTACGAGCGGTTCGGCTCGATCTGCTCCGGCGGCCGGTACGACAACCTGGCAAGTGCCGGCGCCACCTCGTACCCCGGGGTGGGGATCTCGATCGGCGTGACCCGGCTGCTCGGCCTGCTCCTCGGCGCGGGCGAGCTGTCGATCTCCCGTGAGGTGCCGACCGCCGTGCTGGTCGCGGTGACCAGCGAGGAGCGGCGCGGCGCCAGCAACCGGGTGGCCGAGGCGCTGCGGGGGCGCGGGGTGCCGACCGAGGTGTCGCCGAGCGCGGCGAAGTTCGGCAAGCAGATCCGCTACGCCGAGCGGCGCGGCATTCCGTACGTCTGGTTCCCGGGTGCGGACGAGGCACCGGACGAGGTGAAGGACATCCGCTCCGGCGAGCAGGTCACGGCCAGTGCGGGGGAGTGGATGCCGCCCCGCGAGGACCTGAAACCGGCGGTTGGCTGAGCGCTCTACTGGCGCGTACGGCCACGGGGACCTACGGTAGCGTAAGTTACGCCACCGTAGGGAGTTTCTCGTGACCGTGAGCACCACGCTGAGTCAGACCGCACTGCTCGTCGAGTTGGAGCCGGTTGTCGCGCGCAACCTGGATCGCCATCTCTCGCTGGCGAAGGAGTGGTTCCCGCACGAGTACGTGCCGTGGAGCGAAGGGCGCACCTTCGACGGGCCGCTCGGCGGCGAGGCGTGGTCGCCGACCGACTCCACCATCCCCGACGTGGCCCGCACGGCGCTGATCGTCAACCTGCTGACCGAGGACAACCTGCCCTCCTACCACCACGAGATCGCCACCCTGTTCGGCCGGGATGGCGCGTGGGGCACCTGGGTGCACCGGTGGACCGCGGAGGAGGGCCGGCACGGCACGGCGATCCGCGACTACCTGACGGTCACCCGGGCGGTCGACCCGGTGGCGCTGGAGCGGGCCCGGATGACGCACATGTCCGAGGGTTACGAGAACGCGCACGGGGACGAGGTGCTGCATTCGCTGGCGTACGTCTCGTTCCAGGAGCTGGCCACCCGGATCTCGCACCGCAACACCGGCAAGGCCACCGGCGACCCCGCCTGCGAGGCGCTGCTGGCCCGGGTGGCCGCCGACGAGAACCTGCACATGGTCTTCTACCGCAACCTGCTCGCCGCCTCGTTCGAGCTGGCCCCGAGTCAGGCCATGCGGGCGGTCGCCGACGTGGTGGCCGACTTCCAGATGCCGGGCAACGGCATCGAGGGCTTCGCTCGCAAGTCGGTGGCGATCGCCCTGGCCGGCATCTACGACCTGCGCCAGCACCGCGACGAGGTGCTGCTGCCGGTGCTGCGCCAGTGGGACGTGTTCAACGTGACCGGCCTGAACGCCGACGGCGAGGCCGCCCGTGAGCAACTGGCCGCTCAGCTCGACACCCTGGAGCGTGCCGCCGCCCGCTTCGAGGAGAAGCGCGACGCCCGCGCCGCCCGCCTCGCCCTGCGCTGAACCCACCCCACCCCACCGGCCCCGGCCGTCCCACCCCACGCCCACCTCTCGTTGATCATGAAGTTGGCGGGTTGTTCGATCTTCAAATCACCCGTCAACCTCATGATCAATCTGTGCGGGGGTGGGGGTCAGGTCAGGCTGGGGGGTCGAGGGGGAGGGGGAAGAGGAGGCAGCTGCTGGTGGCGTGGGCGATGAGACGGGCGTCGGCGTCGGTGAGCCGGGCCTCGGCCAGGGCGGTGCGACGGCCACGCTGCAGCACGGTGCCCTCGCAGCGCAGGATTCCGCTCGCGACGGTGACCGGACGGAGGAACTTCACGCTCAGGTCCAGCGAGGTGTAGCCGACGCCGGCGGGCAACGTGGTGTGCACGGCGCAGGCGGCGGCGGTGTCCAGCAGGGTGGAGATGACACCACCGTGGACGGTGCCCAGCGGGTTGTAGTGGAACTCCTGCGGGACCAGATCGACCGTGACCCGCCCCTCGTCGGCCTCCATCCGGGACATGTCGATCAGGTGCATCACCGGTGGCGCGGCCAACTCCCCGGCGATCATCGCCCGGAGCAGGTCGAGGCCGCTGCGCCGACCGACCTGCGCGGCGTTGGCCGCCGGATCCGACCAGGTGAAGGTACGGCTGCGGGCCGGCTCCTGAGTCTGCGTCATGGACGCAGCCTGGCAGCCCGTTGCTGAGTCTGTCAATAAGACCTAGCCTGGGCGGATGAGGCCCGCGGCGTTGGACTGGTCGGTCGAGAACTGCACCATCTCCCGAGCCATGGAGATCCTCGGTGAGCGGTGGACCCTGGTGGTGCTGCGCGAGGTGTTCAGCGGCGTACGCCGGTTCGACGACATGCGGGTGCGCACCGGCGTTCCGCGTCAGGTGCTGACCAACCGGCTGGCCACCCTGGTGGAGCAGGGCGTTCTGCGCCGCGAGCCGTACCGGGAGCCGGGCAGCCGGTTGCGCCACGAGTACCGGCTGACGGAGAAGGGCCTGGACCTGTGGCCCGTGCTGGTCGCCGTGCTCGGGTGGGGCGACCGCTACCTCGCCGACCCCGAGGGCTCGGCGCTGAGCGTGGGCCACCGCGACTGCGGTGCTCAGGTGCGCGTCGAGCTGCGTTGCGCGGACGGGCACGAGGTGGGCCAGCACCGCGACGTCGTGCCCCGCCCGGGTCCCGGCGCCCGCCGCCGTACCCCCTGACGCCGACCGCCGCCCTTTCCGCGCCGCGGGCGCCCGGCGGCGGGTGGTGTCCGGAAGGGATCTGCGGTGATGCGGTGTGACGGTGTGCGTTCGCCAGCGTGTCTGGGGTGTTGCGGCCATGTGCCGGTGAAGATCGGCGAATCCGGGCGAAACCAAAGCTTGCGAATGATCTTATGTATGTGAATACTTCAGTTCACTTGGCCGGTTTCCCCAGATCGGCTGGGTTGCCCTTTCGGGTTCGCCACCCCCGGCGAGACCCGATCCCCCGCCCAGGAGGTTTGTTACATGCGACCCACGAGGTCCTCACTCCGTGTTGCGGCCACCGTCGCCGTGGCCGGAACCCTGGTTGTCGGCTCGCTCACCGGCGCGCCCGCGCAGGCCGCCCCCGCCGCCTCGCCCGACGCCGCCGCCGCCCTCTCCGCTCAGCTCGGCGACCGCTCCGCCGGCTCGTACATCGACGCCAGCGGCAAGTCCGTCGTCACCGTGACCGACGAGGCCGCCGCCCGCAAGGCGAGCAACGCCGGCGCCACCGTCCGGTACGTCACCCGTGGCGCCGCCGAACTCAACCGGGCCACCGCGGACCTGGAGCGCTCCGCCAAGATCCCGGGCACCGCGTGGTGGAGCGACCCGGTCACCAACCAGGTCGTCGTCTCCGTGGACAGCACCGTCACCGGGGCCAAGCTGGAGCGGGTCAAGGCCGCCGCCGCGCGAGCCAACGGCGCGGTCCGGATTGAGGTCGAGGCCGGCGTGCTGAGCACCCGCATCTCCGGTGGCCAGGCCATCTACGCCGGCGGCGGCGGGCGCTGCTCGCTCGGCTTCAACGTGCGCAGCGGCAGCACCTACTACTTCCTGACCGCCGGGCACTGCACCAACATCTCGTCGAGTTGGTACTCGAACTCCGCCCAGACCTCGCTGATCGGCACCCGTACCGGCACCAGCTTCCCGGGCAACGACTACGGCATCGTGCGGCACAGCAACTCGGCCAACGCCGCCGGCAACGTCTACCTCTACAACGGCAGCTACCGGGACATCACCGGCGCCGGCAACGCCTCCGTCGGCCAGTCGGTGCAGCGCTCCGGCAGCACCACCGGCCTGCGTTCCGGCTCGGTGAACGCGACCAACGCCACGGTGAACTACGCCGAGGGCTCGGTCTCCGGCCTGATCCGCACCAACGTCTGCGCCGAGCCGGGCGACAGCGGTGGCTCGCTGTTCAGCGGCGGCACCGCCCTGGGCCTGACCTCCGGTGGTAGCGGCAACTGCCGCACCGGCGGCACCACCTACTTCCAGCCGGTCACCGAGGCACTGAGCCGCTACGGCGTCAGCGTCTTCTGATCGATCCACCGCCCGCGGGTCGCCGGAGTCCTCCGGCGACCCGCGTCGCGCGTGGGGCCTGCCTCATGCGAGCCGATCGGGCCCGTCCGCTGGTCGCAAGGGATCCGGGGGTACGACATCAACCGCCGGCAGGACCGGACCGACGGATGTGGCACCACCGGTGGCCCACGCCAGGTGCGCCTGCCGGGCCGAGAGGACCGCCAGCAACGGCCAGAGCGACACGGCCACCGCCGTCACCCGCTCGGCCAACCCGGTCCGGGATCCGCTGGTCACCTCGAACGCGCACCAGCCGAAGAGGGCGAGCAGCGCGAGCGTGGCGCTCAACCCCACGGTTCGGCGGAACGCCCACGGAGGCTGCGGAGCCCCCGGGTGCGCGGCGTCCGGGCCGCGCGGCAGCCGCAGCGCCGAGCCGGCCGGCCACAGCACCAGGGCGAGGACGGCCACCGTCGCCGCGATGCCGTGGCTGAGCGAACCGCCCACCGGCGGCCGGGGAAAGGCGACCAGCGCGATGGTGGCCACACCACCGATCGCGAGCAGAAACCGGCTGGGCAGCCCGGCCGCGTGCAACACGGCGGCCACCGACAGGTAGCAGCAGCCGAGCAGCACCAGGCACGCGATCATGATCCAGGCGTCGGTGGCGTCGTGACCGGCCAACTGGCTGATGGTGTCCCGGATCGGGTCGTACCCGGCGGGCTGCCGGGTCTCCGCCACCGTCCAACCGGTCACCAGCAGCACGGGTGCGGCCGCCGCCGTGGCGACGGCCCAGTTCGGTACGGCGCGCATTCGGCCACGTTAACCGGACCGGCGGCCCGCGAACCGGCGTTCGCCGCGCTGCCCACCGACGGATCACCCCGGCCTGCCGGGTGCCCCGGAACAACGACTGCCGCCCCTGACAGAATGCCGGTGAGGACTGTTCCACGATGAGGAGTTGCCAGCCGTGATCCGTACCCACAATGCCGGAAGCCTGCGCGCGGCGGACGCCGGCTCGACGGTGACGCTCGCCGGGTGGGTGGCCCGCCGGCGCGACCACGGCGGCGTCATCTTCGTCGACCTGCGCGATGGCTCCGGCGTGGTCCAGGTGGTGTTCCGCGAGGAGGACGCGCACGCGCTGCGCAACGAGTTCTGCGTGAAGGTCACCGGCGAGGTGACCCGCCGGCCGGCCGGCAACGAGAACCCGGAGCTGCCCACCGGCGAGGTCGAGGTGACCGCCGCCGAGCTGGAGGTGCTCTCCGAGGCGGCGCCGCTGCCGCTGCCGGTGGACGACCAGATCGAGGCCGGTGACGACATCCGGCTCAAGTACCGCTACCTGGACCTGCGCCGCAGCGGCCCGGCGAACGCGCTGCGGCTGCGCTCGCGCGCCAGCCAGCTCGCCCGGGGCGTGCTGCACGAGCGGGACTTCCTGGAGATCGAGACGCCGACGCTGACCCGCTCGACGCCCGAGGGCGCCCGCGACTTCCTGGTGCCGGTCCGGCTCCAGCCCGGCAGCTGGTACGCGCTGCCGCAGTCGCCGCAGCTGTTCAAGCAGCTGCTGATGGTCGGCGGCATGGAGCGGTACTACCAGATCGCCCGCTGCTACCGGGACGAGGACTTCCGCGCCGACCGGCAGCCGGAGTTCACCCAGCTCGACATCGAGATGTCCTTCGTGACCGAGGACGACGTGATCGACCTCGGCGAGGCGATCGTCTCGACGCTCTGGAAGGACCTGGCGGGGCACGAGATCAGCCAGCCGATCCCGCGGATCACCTGGCACGACGCGATGGCGCGCTACGGCTCCGACAAGCCGGACCTGCGCTACGGCGTCGAGCTGACCGAGCTGACCGACTACCTGCGCGGCACCGAGTTCCGGGTCTTCGCCGGGGCGATCGACGCGGGCGGCTACGTCGGCGCGGTGGTGATGCCCGGCGGCGCGGCGCAGAGCCGCAAGGAGCTGGACGGCTGGCAGGACTGGGCCAAGGCGCGTGGCGCGCGTGGCCTGGCGTACGTGGTGCTGGACGCCGAGACCGGCGAGGCACGGGGCCCGGTGGCCAAGAACCTCTCCGCCGAGCACCTGGGCGGGCTCGCCGACGCGGTCGGCGCCAAGCCGGGCGACGCGGTCTTCTTCGCCGCCAGCGCCACCACCCGTGAGGCGCAGGAGCTGCTCGGCGCCGCCCGGGTCGAGATCGCCAAGCGGGCCGGGCTGATCGACGAGAGCGCGTGGGCGTTCTGCTGGGTGGTCGACGCGCCGATGTTCGAGCGCACCGACGAGGGCGGCTGGACGGCGGTGCACCACCCGTTCACCTCGCCCAACGCCGAGTGGGTGGACCGGTTCGAGGAGGCACCGGACCGGGCGCTGGCGTACGCGTACGACATCGTCTGCAACGGCAACGAGATCGGCGGCGGGTCGATCCGTATCCACCGGGGCGACGTGCAGAAGCGGGTCTTCGACCTGCTCGGCATCACCCCCGAGGAGGCGCAGGACAAGTTCGGCTTCCTGCTGGAGGCGTTCAAGTACGGCGCTCCGCCGCACGGCGGCATCGCCTTCGGCTGGGACCGGGTCTGCATGCTGCTCGCCGGCGCGGACTCGATCCGCGAGGTGATCGCGTTCCCGAAGACCCGCGGTGGCTTCGACCCGCTGACCGGCGCGCCGACGCCGATCACCGGTCAGCAGCGCACCGAGGCCGGCATCGACGCCAAGCCGAAGCCTCCGGCCACCGCGCACACCGGCACCGCCGGCCCGGCCGCCCCGGTGGCCGACCCGGTCTGACCACCTCGCCGCTCTCCCCGCCCCCGCCTCGTTGATCATGAGGTTGGCGGGGCCGCGCTCTGGCGCGTCGCCCCGCTAACCTCATGATCAACCATGGTGAGGTGAAGGGGGTCGGGATGCGGGAGCGGGTGCTGGTCGTCGGGGCCAGTGGTTTTCTCGGGCGCGAGGTGTGTCGGCGGGCGGCGCCCGGGAGGCGGGTGTTCGGGACGTATCACTCCGGCGCGATCACCGCGCCGGGTGTCGAGGCGCGGCGGCTGGACGTGACCGACCGGGCCGCCGTGCGCGCGCTGGTCGCGCAGGTGCGGCCGGACGCCGTGGTCTCCACCCCCTACCGGTACGACGACTGGACGGTCACCGCCGACGGGGCCGCGCACGTGGCGGTCGCCGCCGCCGAGGTGGGCGCCCGGCTGGTGCACGTGTCCAGCGACGCCCTGCACGCCGGTCGCCCGTCGCCCTACGCCGACGACGAGCCACCCACCCCGGTGAACGCGTACGGGGCCGCGAAGGCCGCGGCCGAGACGGCGGTGCGGGCGGTCGACCCGGGCGCGGCGCTGGTGCGTACCTCGCTGATCCTGGGGGAGGGCAGCAAGCAGATCCAGCTCTGCCGGCAGGCGATCGCCGGGCGGGGTGCCCTGTTCACCGACATGATCCGCTGCCCGGTCGACGTGACCGACCTGGCCGACGCCGTCCTGGAACTGGTCGACAGCACGTACGCCGGCCCGCTCAACGTGGCCGGCGTGGACGCGGTCAGCCGCGCCGAACTGGGCCTGCTCGTCGCGGAGCGGTTCGGCCTGGACGCGGCCGGGCTGAAGACCACCACCAGCGCCGCCGCGGGGCTGCCCGGTCCCGGCGACGTACGCCTGGACTCCACCCGTGCCGCCGGCCTGCTGCGGACCCGGCTGCGCGGGGTGCGCGAACTCCTGGCTCGCTGAGCGCACGCACACTTCCTGTGCATAACTCTTGTGCACAGGAAGTGTGCAGAGATAGTGTGCAGCTATGGCAGTTGACGGAGAGGCGCCGCGGCCGGCGCCGCGCGAGGTACGGATCGACAAACGGCAGGTCCGGGTGCTGGCGCACCCGCTCCGGATGCGACTGGTCGGGGCCCTGCGGGTGAACGGGCCGGCCACCGCCACCACCCTGGCGGAGTTGCTCGGCACCAATACCGGCGCGACCAGCTACCACCTGCGCCAGCTCGCCGAGGTGGGGCTGGTCGTCGAGGATCCCGAGCGGGGCAGCGGACGCCAGCGCTGGTGGCAGGCGGCGCACGACGTCACCAGCTGGGAACCGACCGACTTCGACGACGACCCCGACGCCCGGGCCGCGATCGAGTGGATCCAGGGCGACCAGGTGCGCCTCCTCGTCGAGCACGCTGAGCGGTGGTTCGCCACCCAGCACGAGTGGTCGCCCGCCTGGCGGGACGCTCTCGGGATGGGAGACATCTTCATGACCATCCCGCCGGCCCGGCTGGAGGAGCTCAAGGCGGAGGTGTGGCAGGTGCTGGAGCGGTACCACCGCGAGGCCGACGCCGCCGACGCCGCCGATCCGCAGGCCCGCCCGGTGCAGGTCTTCCTGGCCGCCTACCCGTTGCGGGAGGGGCCCCGATGAGCGCGCTGACCGTACGCCAGGTCCGGGGTCGCTACCTCACGCTGTACGGCCTGCGCTGGCTGCCCACCGGCCTGATGATCCCGGTGATGATCCTGCTGATGCAGGAGCGCGGCCTGTCGCTGCCGCAGATCGGCCTGGTCAGCACCGCGCAGGGGCTGCTGGTGCTGGCGCTGGAGTTGCCCACCGGCGGGCTCGCCGACGCCCTCGGCCGCCGACCGGTGCTGCTCGCCGCCGGCGCGCTCAACCTCATCTCGCTGTCGCTGTTCGCGGTGGCCAACTCGTTCGTGCTCTTCTTCGCGGTCTGGGCGTTGCAGGGGATCTACCGGGCGCTGGACAGCGGCCCACTGGAGTCCTGGTACGTCGACGCCACCATGGCCGCCGACCCCGAGGCGGAGTACGAGCGCGGGCTCGGCCACGCCGGCACCGTCGCCGGGTTGGCCATCGGCGCCGGCGCGTTGCTCGGCGGCGGCCTGGTCGCACTGGGCCCGATCGGTCCGGTCAGCGCCCTCACGGTGCCCGTGCTGGCCGCCATCGTGGCCCAGGCGGCGGCGTTGGTCGCGCTGTTCGTCCTGCTGGTGGAGCAGCGGCCGGCCACCGGAGCGGCGGCGCTGCGCGCGTCGGTGATCCAGGCGCCCCGGATGATCGGCCAGGCGTTCGGGCTGCTGCGCCGCTCCCGGGTGCTGCTCGCCCTGGTGGCCGTGGAGCTGTTCTGGGGCTTCGGCATGGTCACCTTCGAGTCGCTGCTGCCGGTCCGGCTCGCCGAGGTGATCGGCAACCCGGAGCGCGCCGCCGCGCTGCTCGGGCCGGCCAACTCGGCCGCCTGGCTCGCCTCGGCGGCCGGCGCGGCGCTGACCCCGCTGCTGCTGCGCTGGCCCGGCGCCGCGCCGGGCGCCGCCCTGCTGCGCATCCTGCAGGGTGTCACGGTGGTCGGGATGGGGCTGTTTGCCGGACCCGTCGGGGTGCTCGTGGCGTATCTGGCCTGCTACACCGTGCACGGCGCGTCCAACCCGCTGCACAGCGGGCTGCTGCACCGGCAGGTCGACGGCCCGTACCGGACCAGCGTGCTCTCGCTCAACTCGATGATGTCGCAGCCGGCCGGCGCGCTCGGCGGGGTGGCGCTGACCGCGCTCGCCGCCGCCACCAGCGTCGGCACCGCCATGGTGGTCGGCGCGGTGGTGCTGGCCGTCGCCGCCCCGCTCTACCTGCCCGCCTGGTTCGCCGGTCGCCGGCCCGTCGACCTGCCCACCGACCCGGCCGCGGTCCCCGCACCCGTGGAGCCACATGCCGCCGGGCGTTAGGAGGGGCCCCTTCCTCTAGACGAGGCGAAACCAAGGGGCCCCTCCTTACACCTCAGGCGAGGCGTAGCGAGCTGAGCTGGAGAGTGTTGGTGAAGCCGAGTCGGCGGTAGAGCCGTACCGCCCCGAGGTTGTCCGGGTAGACGCCCAACCCGACGGTGTCGTAGCGGGTCAGCAGCGCCCGCGTCATCCCGGCGGTCAGCGCCGCGCCCAGCCCCCGACCCCGCTGATCGGGGGCGACGGTCAGGCCGGCGAGGAAGCCGATGTCGCCCCGGCTGCGGTCCGCGCCGCACGCCACCAGCCGGCCGCCGGCCCGGATGCCGTACCAGTCCACCACCCGCGGGTCGCCGGGGCGGGAGGTGGTGCTCGGGAACGCCTCGTCGATCAGCGCCTCCAGCGCCGGGTGGTCGGCCTCGGCGAGGCGTACCACCCGCTGCTCGTCGGGCTGGGCCGGCGGCGGCGCGTCGGTCCAGTGGAAGTCCCAGTCGTCGTGCCGGCTCACCGCCAGCCGGCCCGCCAGCAGCGCCGGGTCATGCCGGGGCAGGTGCAGCCACTGCTCGGGGCGCAGCGCCCCGTCGGCGGCCAGCGCGGCACAGACTTCCAGCGCCGGTCCGGCCGGGCCGATCGCGCCGCCAGCGGGTCCCTGCCCGGGCGGCAACAACCACAGCACCGCGCCGTCGCGCCGGTAGCCGCGTGCCGGCGCCCCACGCCAGAGCGCGTGCCGGGCGTACGGGTGATGACCGGCGGCGGCGAGGATGGCGGCCCGGTCCTGGAGCACCTGGTCGTCGGTGATCATGGCTTCCAGCCTAGGAGCCGGGGGACGGGTGACCGCGTCGGGTCAGGCTGGCGTGCTCCGATCCACGGTGGAGATTGGCGATCCGACCGATTGGGTACATCTCGCGCCGACCTACTGGGAACCCCCACCGGAGGACCGTCATGCTCGCCATTCTCGCGGCCATCGTCTTTGGCTTCGCCCTGCTGATCGATCTGCTCAACACGAACTTTGGGGCGCCGGACCTGTTCAACTGGAACACCCTCGTGCTCATCGGGTTGCTGCTGCTCTCGCTCTACCTGGCCGGCGTGGGCAGCGGCCCGCGCGGCGGTGGCGGCGGTCGCTGGTACCGGGGCCGGCGCCCTGGTCGTGGCTGACCGGAACCGATCATCGGCTGCCCGGCTCGCGGCGCGATTCCGGCGTCGCGGGCCCGGCCCGGTACTGTCTTCGTGATGGAGTCCGACGCCCTCTTCTCCCTCGGTGCACCCGCCGGGCCGCGCAGCGCGCCCGCCGGTCCCGCCGGTGTCGACGGCTTCACTCCGGTAGCGGACGATTCGCCCCTGCCCGTCCGGATGCGCCCGGCGAACCTCGACGAGCTGGTCGGGCAGGACCACCTGCTCGCCCCCGGCGCGCCGCTGCGGCAGCTGGTCTCCGGTGGCGCACCGATGTCGGTGATCCTCTGGGGACCGCCGGGCAGCGGCAAGACGACCATCGCGCACCTGGTGGCCGGGGCCACCGACCGCCGGTTCGTCGCCATGTCGGCGCTCTCCGCCGGGGTCAAGGACGTCCGGGCGGTGATCGAGACCGCCCGCCGCCAGCGCCGCTCGGGCGGCCCACAGACCGTGCTCTTCATCGACGAGGTGCACCGGTTCAGCAAGACCCAGCAGGATTCGCTGCTCGCCGCCGTCGAGGACCGTACGGTCACGCTGCTGGCCGCGACCACCGAGAACCCGTACTTCTCGGTCATCTCCCCTCTGCTGTCGCGGTGCGTGCTGCTCACCCTGCAACCGCTGGACGACGACGCGGTGCGCGGGCTGCTGCGTCGCGCCGTCGCCGACGAGCGCGGCCTGGGCGGCGCGCTCACCCTCGCCACCGAGGCCGAGGACCACCTGGTCCGGCTCGCCGCCGGTGACGTCCGCAAGGCGCTGACCGCGCTGGAGGCGGCGGCTGCCTCCGCCACGGCGCTCGGCGCCGGGCGCATCGACCTCGCCACCGCCGAGCAGGCGGTCGACGTGGCGGCGGTGCGCTACGACCGCGACGGCGACGCCCACTACGACGTGGTCAGCGCGTTCATCAAGAGCATGCGCGGCTCGGACGTCGATGCCGCGGTGCACTGGCTGGCCCGGATGCTGGTCGCCGGGGAGGACGCCCGGTTCATCGCCCGCCGGCTGGTCATCTTCGCCAGCGAGGACGTGGGCATGGCCGATCCGGCCGCGTTGAGCGTGGCCACGGCCGCCGCGCACGCCGTCGAGTACGTCGGGCTGCCCGAGGCGCAGCTCAACCTGGCCCAGGCGGTGATCCACCTGGCCACCGCACCCAAGTCGAACTCGGCGACCACCGCGATCGGTGCCGCCATCGCCGACGTGCGCGCCGGCCGGGGCGGCCCGGTACCGCGCGGGCTGCGCGACGCGCACTACGCCGGCGCCCGGGGGCTGGGCCACGGGACCGGCTACCGCTACCCGCACGACGACCAGCGCGGCGTGGTCACCCAGCAGTACGTCCCGGACGACCTGGTGGGCACCGACTACTACCGGCCCAGCCCGCACGGGGCGGAGCGGTCGGTGGCGACCCGGCTGCCGTTGCTGCGCCGGATCGTGCGTGGGCTGCCGGCTCCGCCCGCCCGCCCGGAGGACCCGTCGGCCGGGTCGCCCGTAACGGCGCAGACCGCGTCGGCGCTTGCCGACGGGAATGGTCGCCCGACGGGCACGCGCGGTACCGGCACGATGCAGGACAGCGGCACGAACGCCGCAGGAGAGGGTCAACAGTGAAGTCGCGTGGTGCGGACCGTCCGGACGAGGGCCCGGACGAGCGGCGCGAATCCCGCGCCAAGGGGCGCCGCTGGGGCCGAGGCCGGGCCGAGGCCGAGCCGGAGGCGCCGGTACCCGGCGAGGAGTTCGGCTGGATCGACGACCTGCGCTCGGCCAAGCAGCAGCGCGGCGAGCTGGGCCCCGACGGCGCCCCGGCCGAGCCCGCCGGGCCGCGCGGGCCCGCTCCGGTGTCGCCGGACGTCCCGGCGCCGCCCGCACGCCGTGGCGACACGGACGGCGCGGCCGGGCGCCGACCGGTGGACGGACCGTGGCCGGGCGAGTCGCCGCCGCAGCCGGGCCGCCGATCGGACGAGCGGCCGGCCACCGACCGACCCCGGCCCGCTGCCGGTGCCGCCGTCCCCGGCCAGCCGCCGCGCCGCGGTACGGTGCCGGTGCCCGGCACCGGCCCCCGCGCCGCCGGTCCGCCGCCCGCGCCCGGCACGGGCGCCGCCCGACCGGTCGGCGGTGACCCGGCGGGCCCACCCGGGCCCCGCCCGACGTCCGGCGCGCCAGCCGGCCCGACCCGGTCCCGCCCGGCGGCGGTCCCCCCCGGCGCACCCGCCGGCCCACCGACCTCGGGCACCCCGACCGGCCGCCGGCCGGCCGCCGCGCCAGCCGGCCGCGCGGACGCGATGCCGCCACTGCGCCGCCCGGACGCCGCGCCGCCGGGCCGTCGACCGGGCCCGGAGCCGACCGAGCCCGGCCGTCCGCTGCCCGCCGACGGCAGGCCCGCCGGCCGGCGGGCGACCGGCCCGGCGCCCGATCCGGCCCGGATGGCCGCCGCCTCCGGCCCTGCCCGGTTCGACGCCCCGCCGGCCGGCGCCACACCGCCGGTCCCCGATGGCCTGCGACCCGACCCTGCCGTCGACCGTGACCCGCGCACCGCCCGGCGTCGCCCGGGCCCGGTCGACCCTGGTGCACCGGAGCCGTCCGGGCGCGGGCCCACGGCGCCTGCCCGCCCGGCCGTCGGCGGTCGCCGCCGCGCCGCCGAGCCCGCCGCGCCGGTGGTGCCCCGTTCGGGCAACGAGCCACAACTGCCCGACGCGTCCACCGGTCACACCGGCGGCACGCCCACCGTCGGCCCCGCCGACGGCACCGGGCGCCGCCGGGCCGTCCCCGACGAGCAGGGCCGACGCGCGCCGGCCGGCGGCGAGCCCCGGGCGGACCGCCCGGAACGGCCAGCCGACTGGCTGCGCCAGGCCGGCCGCCTGCCGCACACCGATCCCGCCCTGCCGGTGGTCAACCGGCGCGGCAGCACCCCACCCGCCGCGGAACGTCGTTCGGCGCCGCCCGCGGGTGCGGATCTCACCGGCGGCTCGCCCGGCCCGCTCGCCGTGCCGGACCCGGCCGCGGAGCGCGCCGCCGGCCGCCGGTCCGCCGGTCCGCCACCTGACCCGGGGGTGGACGCCTCCACCGGTCGCCGGGCAGCCCTGCCCGGCACGCCGGAGTCCACCGGGGAGCAGCCGAGCGGTGGCCTGACCTACCCGCCAGCGGTCGGCGAGCGGCCCACCGGCCGCCGGGGCGCTCCGGGGAACACTTCGGACCCCAGTGGTCGACGGCGCCGCCCCGCGGCGGAGCCCGGCAACGACGGGCCTGCCGGCCCGGGCCGACCCGGCGCGGCGGGCAACCGCGGCGACGACCCGTACGCCGATCCGGCCGGCGGTGGGCGGCCCGCCGCCGGTGGCGGTCCCGCCGGTCCGGGCGCACCGGCCCGCGGCGCCGCCCGCACCACCCCGCCCGGCCGGGCCCGACCCGCCCCCGGCGACGCGCCCGTCTCGGGCGCCGGCCGGCGTGGCCCCGACGGGCCGCCCCGGCCTGGCCCCGGTGCCGAGGCTGCCGCCCGGGGTGCCGCCCGCCCGGACGGCGCGGCCCGTGCCGCCGTCGCACCGGGCGCCGGCCCGGACGGGTCGCCCCGGCCGCGTCCCGACGGCCCAGCTCGTGCCGCTGTCCGCCCGCCCGGCGTCGCACAGCCGCCCGTTGGCGATGAGCGGGCCGGTGGAGAGGCCGGCAGCGGTCCCGCGGCGCCCGCGGTGGCCCGCGCCGGTGCGCCGGCCGTTCGGCCCACGCCAGCGGACCGCGCCGCCGGCCGTGCCCTGCCGCCGCACCGGGAGCCCGGCCGCCCCGAACCGACCGGCGTCGCACCGGTGCCGCCGCCCGCCCGCGCGGGCGAGCCCGTCGCCGTGGCGCGGGCCGCCGCCGCGGTGCCCCCGCCGGCTGGAGCGATGGACCGGCCGACGCCCGAGCCGGCCGCCGGGCCCGCGCTGCGCGCGCCCGGCCAGGACGTGTCCGACGACGACGCCGCCGCCCCGGGCGCCCGGTCCGAGCTACGCCGGCAGTCGCGAGAGCGTCGCCGCCTGCGGGCCGCGGTGCTGGCGCTGGTCAGCGTCGTGCTGCTCGGCGCGGTGCCGCTCTTCTTCGGCGTCCGTACGTTGAGCCGGGACCCGGTCTTCGACAACCTGGACCAGCTGAACGTGCCGGGCTGGGCTGCCGCGAAGACGGTCGACGACGTCAGTGGCAGCCGCTGGTGCCTGCTCGACTGTCGGCTGCGCGAGCGCACCGTCACCTCGGAGAAGTCGCCGGAGGAGACGGCGCAGGTCTATGAGAGCGCGCTGCGCCAGGACGGCTGGCAACCCTGGAAGGTGGCCCGCTGCCCGGAGCAGGAGACGAAGGGCAGCTACACCTGCTGGCGCCGTGACGAGCTGACCCTCGACCTGTGGGTACGCGAGCCGACCTGCGTGCCGCCGCCGGTCGACGGCGAGCCGGCGATCGTGCCGTCTCCCGAGCCGTCGGCCGCTGCGGCGGAGTGCGCCGGCTCGTTGGTGTCGGTGAAGGTACGCAACGCGATCGACGACGAGCGGACCAGGCCACAGCCGAGCACCGATCCGTCACTGACCGGAGAGGATCCGTTCCCGACGGTCAGCGCGGACCCGCTGGGTGAGTTGACGCCCTCACCGTCGTGAGCGGGGCTCCATCACGGACGGTAGGGTCTGGGGCTGGCGGGCCCGAGCCCCGCCGCCGCTGACCGGTGACGATCGGCGGGCCCGGTACGGGTACCACGGTTGTGTGTTCCGGGGACGTCGGGTCCCCGGAACTCTGCTTGAGGAGGACAGGCGTGGGCGACATTGGAGAGGTTGCGGCGCTGGTCGCGGCGTGCGCGTTCGCGGTGCTGGTGCTGATCCTGACGCTGCCCATCCTGCGGCTGCGGCACACGGTGGACGCCACCACCCGGATGATCAACGACCTCAACGATCGGACCGCGCCGCTGATCGGTGACGTGAACACCACGGTGAAGAACGTCAACACCGCCCTGGAGCAGGTGCAGACCTCGCTCGATGGCGTGAACCTCCAGCTGGCGAAGGTCGACACGATGACCAGCCACGCGCAGAACGTCACCGCCAACGTCGCCAACCTGGCCACCGTGGTCTCCGCCGCGGCCGCTAACCCGCTGGTCAAGGTGGCCGCGTTCGGCTACGGCGTGCGCCGGGCCGCCGCCAGCCGCCGGCACGCCGAGACCGAGCGCGAGGTGCGCGACATCATCAAGCAGCAGCGGCGGGCCGCCCGGCGCGGCAACCGCTGACCGGCCGGCCCACCAGGAGGTAGCGAGACATGAGGCGCTTGTTCTGGCTCGGCATCGGTCTGGCCGTCGGCGTGGTGGTGGTCCGCAAGGCGACCCGGACCGCGCAGGCGTACACCCCGGCTGGCATCGCCAGCACGTTGTCGGAATCCGCTGGCGGGCTGGTCGAATCGCTGCGTAGCTTCGTGGAGGACGTCCGGATCGGGATGGCCGAGCGCGAGCAGGAGATCCACCAGGCGTTCGCCCAGGGCGAGGCGTTCGACGACCAGTTCGCCGAGTTGCGGGAGGACCCGCGCATCGGCGATCGAGAAATCTTTCCGGAGGAACACCAGCGATGAAGACGGCGGAGATCAAGCGGCGGTACCTCGCGCACTTCGAGGCGAAAGGCCACGCCGTGGTGCCGTCCGCTCCGCTGCCCGCCATCAGCGACCCGAACCTGTTGTTCGTCAACGCCGGTATGGTGCAGTTCGTCCCCTACTTCCTGGGCCAGCAGGCCGCGCCGTACCGGCGGGCGGTCAGCGTGCAGAAGTGCATCCGCACCCCGGACATCGACGAGGTCGGCAAGACCAGCCGGCACGGCACGTTCTTCCAGATGAACGGCAACTTCTCCTTCGGTGACTACTTCAAGGAGGGGGCGATCCCGCTCGCCTGGGAGCTGATCACCAAGCCGCAGGACCAGGGCGGGTACGGCCTCGACCCGGAGCGGATCTGGCCGAGCATCTATCTCGACGACGACGAGGCGTTCGAGATCTGGCGTTCGATCGGCGTGCCGGCCGAGCGGATCGTGCGCCGGGGCAAGGCGGACAACTTCTGGTCGATGGGCATTCCCGGGCCGTGCGGCCCGTCCTCCGAGCTGTTCTACGACCGGGGCCCGGAGTACGGCCGGGAGGGCGGCCCGGCGGTGGACGAGGACCGCTACATGGAGTTCTGGAACCTCGTCTTCATGCAGTTCGAGCGGGGTCCGGGCACCACCAAGGACGACTACCCGATCCTGGGTGACCTGCCGGCGAAGAACATCGACACCGGCATGGGCCTGGAGCGGATGGCCTCGATCCTGCAGGGCGTCGACAACCTCTACGAGATCGACGAGGTCCGGCCGATCCTGGACCGGGCGGCCGAGCTCACGGGCAAGCGCTACGGCGCGCACTCCGGCCACGTGGCCAGCGAGTCGCACCCGGACGACGTCCGGCTGCGGGTGATCGCCGACCACGTGCGGACCGCGCTGATGCTGATCGGCGACGGCGTGACCCCGAGCAACGAGGGGCGCGGCTACGTGCTGCGCCGGATCATGCGCCGGGCGATCCGGTCGATCCGGCTGCTCGGCTGGCAGGACCGGGCGCTGCCCGAGCTGCTGCCGGTGGCGCGGGACTGCATGTCGCCGTCGTACCCGGAGCTGGCGACCGACTTCGACCGCATCGCGCAGTACGCGTACGCCGAGGAGGAAGCCTTCCTGTCCACGCTGCGCGCCGGCACCACGATCCTGGACACGGCGATCGCCGAGACCCGCACCGCGGGCGGCACGGCGCTGTCCGGGGCGAAGGCGTTCCAGCTGCACGACACGTACGGCTTCCCGATCGACCTGACCCTGGAAATCGCCGCGGAGCAGGGCCTTCGCGTCGACGACGAGGGCTTCCGCCGGCTGATGGCCGACCAGCGGACCCGGGCGAAGGCGGACGCGCAGGCCCGTAAGACCGGGCACACCGACGTGTCGGCGTACCGGTCGGTGCTCGACTCGGACGGCCCGGTGACGTTCACCGGCTACAGCGAGGTGGCTCGCGAGTCGCGGGTGCGGGCGCTGCTCGGCGCGGACGGCCCGCGCCAGGCGGCGACCGAGGGCGACACCATCGAGCTGGTGCTCGACACGACCCCGTTCTACGCCGAGGGCGGTGGCCAGCAACCCGACCAGGGCATGATCACCGTGGGTGGTGGTCAGGTCGAGGTGTTCGATGTGCAGCAGCCGGTGCCCGGCCTGATCGTGCACCGGGCCCGGGTTGTCCGGGGTGAGGTGCGGGCCGGCGAGACCGGCTTCGCGGAGATCGACACCACCCGGCGACGGGCGATCTCCCGGTCGCACACGGCAACCCACCTGGTGCACCAGACCATGCGCAACTTCCTCGGCGACTCGGCCACCCAGGCTGGTTCGCTGAACGCGCCTGGCCGCCTGCGGTTCGACTTCAACACCCCGACCGGAGTGTCGCCGAGCGTGCTGCACGACGTGGAGCAGCAGGTCAACGAGGTGCTCCTGGCCGACCTGGAGGTGCACGCCTTCATCACCTCGCTGGACGAGGCGCGTCGGATCGGGGCGATGGCGCTCTTCGGCGAGAAGTACGGCGAGGAGGTGCGGGTCGTCGAGGTGGGCGACTACGCCCGGGAGCTGTGCGGCGGCACGCACGTGGCCCGCTCGGCCCAGCTCGGCCTGGTGAAGATCCTTTCCGAGTCGTCGATCGGCTCCGGCGTCCGTCGGGTCGAGGCGCTGGTCGGCATGGACGCCTTCGGCTTCCTGGCCCGCGAGCACCTGCTGGTCTCCCGGCTGGCCGAGCTGTACCGGGTGCCGAACGACCAGGTCGCCGACCGGGTGGAGCAGACCGTCACCCAGCTCCGGGACGCGGAGAAGGAGCTGGAGAAGCTGCGCGCCCAGCTGGTACTGGGTGGGGCGGCTGCGCTCGCTGCTCAGGCCAAGGACGTGCGCGGGGTCGCGTACGTGGGCACCGAGGCGCCGGAGGGCGCGGCCGGCAACGATGTGCGGACGCTGGCTCAGGAGATCCGCGGCAAGATCGACCCGGCGCGGCCGGCGGTGGTCGCGGTGGCGGCTCGCGCGAACGGCAAGGCGTCTCTGGTGGTGGCGGTCAACCAGGCCGCCCGCGCTCGGGGCCTGGCCGCGTCGGATCTGGTGAAGGCGGCGTTCTCCGGGCGCGGCGGGGGCAGCCCCGATCTGGCCCAGGGTGGCGGCCTGCCGGCGGCTGAGGCACCGAACCTGTTGCTGACCGTCGAGAAGGCGGTCACCGAGGCGTGATGGACCACCATCTTCGACCAGGGCGGGCCGATTGGTCCGCCCTGGTTCGTCCATTCCCAGGGGTGACGGTCGGTGACTGAGCTGACGCGCGGGGTGCGGATCGGAGTGGATGTCGGGCAGGTCCGGGTGGGGGTGTCCCGCTCGGATCCGGACGGGGTGCTGGCAGTCCCGCTGGTGACCCTGGCCCGCGACCTCACCGCGGCGCCGGACGCGGTGCCGAGCGACATCGCCGAGCTGGCAGCGCTGGTGGTGGAGCACGAGGCCGTCCAGGTTGTCGTCGGTCTTCCGGTCAATCTCGCCGGGAAGCATGGACCCGCGGCTGTCCATGTGAAGGCGTACGCTGACCGACTGGTCGATGTGATAGCGCCCGTCCCGGTAGCGCTCACTGACGAGAGGATGTCGACCGTGGTCGCTTCTCGTAGGCTTGCCGAGCGTGGCGTTCGGGGCAAGCGTCAACGTGCGGTTGTCGACCAGGCGGCCGCGGTGGAGATCCTGCAGAGCTGGCTGGACGCGCAGCGGAGGCGGACGTAATGATCGACGATCTGGATCTTGGGTTCGACGAGGCGGAGCGGGGGGAGAAGGGCCGGCACCGGCGTGGCTTCGTCCGCAAGCGCAAGGGCGGCGGGTCCGGGGGCCGGGGCAAGACGTTCCTGGCCCTGCTGCTGGCCCTGTTCCTGCTGGGCGGCATCGGTGGTGGCGCCTTCTACGGCTTCGACCGGATCCAGAACTACTTCGTCACCCCGGACTACGACGGCGCCGGTACCGGTGAGATCACCGTCGAGATCAAGCAGGGCGCGCTGCTCGCCGACATGGCCGACGCGCTGGTCGCCGCCGACGTGGTCAAGAGCCACAAGGCGTTCATCGAGGCCGCCGAGGCGAACTCGCGCAGCAAGAACATCCAGCCGGGCACGTACAAGCTGCGCAAGCAGATGAGCGGCGCGAGCGCCGTCACCGCGATGCTCGACCTGAAGAACAAGATCGTCAACGGGCTGACCATCCCCGAGGGTCGCACCAGCTTCAACATCTACAAGCTGCTCTCCGAGAAGACCAAGATCCCGGTCAAGGACTTCCAGGCCGCGGCGAAGGACCCGGAGGCACTCGGCGTCCCGGAGTGGTGGTTCAAGCGCGACGACGGCAAGAAGGTCGTCAAGTCCGTCGAGGGCTTCCTCTTCCCGGACACGTACGAGATCCCACCCAAGGCCACCGCGGAGAGCATCCTCAAGCTGATGGTGGACAACTTCCTCTCCGTGACCGGGGAGATGAAGTTCGCCGACCGGGTGCAGAAGGAACGCAAGGTCAGCCCGTACGAGGCGCTGATCGTGTCCTCGCTGGCCCAGGCCGAGGCAGGCAACAAGGACGACCTGGGCAAGGTCGCCCGGGTGGCCTACAACCGGGTGTACGGCGAGTTCAACTGCAACTGCCTGGAGATGGACGTCACGGTTAACTACTACCTTGAGTCGATCGGCAAACCGACCAAGACCTCCGCGCAGATGACGGCGGCCGAGCTGGACGACCCGAAGAACCCGTACAACCGTAAGCTGCCGGGCCTGATCCCCACACCGATCAACAACCCGGGGAAGCAGGCGCTGGAGGGGGCGATGGCCCCGCCGCCGGGCAAGTGGCTCTACTTCGTGGCGATCGACAAGGAGGGCCACTCGGCCTTCGCCGAGACGTACGAGGGCCACCAGCGCAACGAGGCCAAGGCCAGGGAGGCCGGCATCATCTGATGGCGCTCCGACGACGGGCCGCGGTGCTGGGCAAGCCGATCGCGCACTCCCTCTCCCCGGTGATCCACACCGCCGGGTACGAGGCGGCCGGGCTGGCCGGGTGGTCGTACACCCGCATCGAGTGCGCGGCGGCGGAGCTGCCGGACCTGGTCGCCGGCCTCGGCCCGGAATGGGCCGGGCTGTCGGTGACCATGCCAGGCAAGGAGGCGGCGCTCGCGGTCGCCGCGGAGGCCTCGCCGGTCGCCCTCGCCGTCGGCGCGGCCAACACGCTGGTACGCCGCCCCGACGGCTCCTGGTACGCGGACAACACCGACGTCGCCGGCATGGTCGAGGTGCTGACCGGCGCCGGGGTACGCCCCGGGGCGACATTGACCGTGCTCGGCGCGGGCGCGACCGCGCGGGCGGCGCTGGCCGCCGCGGCCCGGCTGGCGGCCGGCCGGGTGATCGTGGTGGCCCGCCGCGCCGACGCGGTCGACGACCTGCGGCCGGTGGCCGACGCCCTCGACCTGGCGCTGTCCGGCGCCGACTGGTCCGACGCCGCCCGGTACGCCGGCGCCGACGTGGTGGTCTCCACCGTGCCGAAGGGGGTCGCCGATCCGCTCGCCGGCGCGGTGGCGTGGCGACCGGGCACCGTCCTCTTCGACGCGCTCTACGACCCGTGGCCCACCCCGCTGGCGGCGGCCGCCGACGCGGCCGGCTGCCGCATCGTCTCCGGGCTGGATCTGCTGCTGGCCCAAGCGGTCGGGCAGTTCGAGCAGTTCACCGGCGTGGCCGCGCCGAGAGCGGCGATGGCCGCCGCGCTGGCAGCGGCGCGCACCGACTGACCCGAGGCGTCTCTTAGTCCTGGGCCGACCAGGTGGTCGCGGTGATCGAGCCGCTGCCACCGGCGGTACGCGGGGTGCTGTCCGACGATCCGCCCCGGATCGCGGCGCTGCTCGCCGTGGCCCGGCGCGGTGGCCCGGCCACGCCGCTCCGACCGCTGGCCGGGTCGACCTTCCTGGCCCGGTTGGCCGCACGGGCCGCGCGGGCCGCCGCCACCGGGCCGGCCGGTGCCCGGCTGGTCGCCGCGTTGGCCCGCTGGCACGGCGTCACCGTAGTGGAGTTTGGGCACTGGCACGGCGACTGGGTGCCGTGGAACCTCGGCCAGCACGCCGGCCGGCTGGGCACCGCGGTGGTCACCACCGGCGCCGGGGTGGCCGTGCCGTTCGTGGTGCTGGCCCGACTGCGGCGCATACCGACCGTCTACATCGAGGTCTACGACCGGATCGACGCTTGACGATTCGCTGGCCGAGTCGGCCGGCCCGGACCGCACGGTCCGGGTGATCGGCAACGGGCGCGCGCCGGGCTGGCCGGGGCCCGCAACAGCGGCACCCTAGCCGCCGGCGGCGAGCTGATCGTCTTCTGCGACGACGAGTGGCTGCCCGGCCAGCGGTGGTCCTACTTCGCGCGGCGCTGGGACACCATCTCCGAGGCGTTGCAGTGGCTGCTGCAGCGCTACCCGGAGTTCGACACCCAGCCGGCCGGCGAGGCCCGGGTCACCGGGCAGATCGCCTTCGCCCGGGCCCCCTCCGGCGACCGGCGGGGCGCGCTGCGCCGGGCCCGGCGGGCACTGCGTCGCAACCCCCGGGAGCCGCGCGCCTACCTGGCGCTGGCGGTCGCAGGGCGGTTGGTCCGGGTCGACGCGGGTGCTGCGCACCCTGCACAAACGCGGCCGAGGGATCTGAGCCGAGGCGCCGACGTCCGGGTGACCGGGCGTCGGCGTGCCGGCGGCGGCGTCCGTAGGACGGGACGCGGCGGGCACCGCACCGGGGCAATGACCCGGCGTGACACACTGACCGCTGTGTTGCGCTGGTTGACTGCAGGTGAATCGCACGGTCCCGCCCTTGTCGCGCTGCTGGAGGGGGTGCCGGCCGGCATCGAGGTGAGCACCACCGAGATCGCCGACGAGCTGGCCCGCCGGCGTCTGGGCTATGGCCGTGGCGCCCGGATGTCGTTCGAGCGGGACGAGGTCGAGGTGCTCGGCGGCCTGCGGCACGGCGTCACCCTCGGCAGCCCGGTGGCGATCCGGGTGGGCAACTCCGAGTGGCCGAAGTGGCGCACGGTGATGGCCGCCGACCCGGTGGACCCCGACGAGCTCGCCCGGCAGGCCCGCAACGCACCGCTGACCCGCCCCCGGCCGGGCCACGCCGACCTGGCCGGAATGCAGAAGTACGGTCACACCGACGCCCGGCCGATCCTGGAGCGGGCCAGCGCCCGGGAGACCGCCGCCCGGGTGGCCGTCGGCACGGTAGCCAAGGCGCTGATCCGGCAGGCGCTCGGCATCGAGATCGTCTCGCACGTCGTCGAGCTGGGTCCGGTCGCCGCGAAGTCCGGTCTGCGCCCGAGCCCGCGGGACGCCGCCCGGATCGACGCCGACCCGCTGCGCTGCCTCGACCCGGAGGCCAGCGCCCTGATGGTCGCCGAGGTCGACGCCGCGAAGAAGGCGGCGGACACCCTCGGCGGCGTGGTCGAGGTGCTGGCGTACGGGGTGCCGCCGGGGCTGGGCAGCCACGTGCAGTGGGACCGCAAACTCGACGCGCGGCTGGCCACCGCGCTGATGTCGATCCAGGCGATCAAGGGCGTGGAGATCGGTGACGGCTGGCAGCAGGCGCGGTCCCGTGGCTCCGAGGCGCACGACGAGATCATCCCGTCGGCGACCGGCGTCCGCCGGGTCACCGACCGGGCCGGCGGGCTCGAGGGTGGCATCACCACCGGTGAGCCGCTGCGGGTCCGTGCCGCGATGAAGCCGATCTCGTCGCTGAACCGTGCCCTGGCCACTGTGGACGTCACGACCGGCGAGCCAGCCACGGCGATCAACCAGCGTTCGGACGTCTGCGCGGTGCCCGCCGCCGCGGTGGTCGCCGAGGCGATGGTCGCGCTGGTGCTGGCCGAGGCGGCCACCGAGAAGTTCGGCGGGGACTCGGTCGCCGAGATCCGCCGCAACGTGGCCGGCTACCTCGACGCCCTGGTCATCCGCTGATGGCGCCGGTCGTCGTCCTGGTCGGGGCGCCCGGCTGTGGCAAGAGCACCGTGGGGGAGGCGCTCGCCACGGCACTCGGGGTAGAGTTCCGCGACACGGACACCGACATCGAGCGGATGGCCGGCAAGCCCATCCCGGAGATCTTCATCGACGAGGGTGAGGCGCACTTCCGTACCCTCGAACGGGCCGCGGTGGCCGCGGCGCTGGCTGCCAGCCCGGGGGTGCTCGCCCTCGGCGGCGGCGCGGTGCTGGCCGAGGAGACCCGGGCCGCCCTGGTCGGGCACCGGGTGGTGCACCTCTCGGTCGAGCTGCCCGACGCGGTGAAGCGGGTCGGGCTGGGCGCCGGCCGCCCGCTGCTGGCGATCAACCCGCGGGCCACCCTCAAGCACCTGATGGACCAGCGCCGGCCGCTCTACGCCGAGGTGGCCACCGCGACGGTGGCCACCGACGGTCGGGCCCCGGAGGAGATCGTCGCCGAGATCGTCGCGCTGCTGCCCCGCTGACGCCGGCCCGGCCGGTGAGATACCGGCCGGGCGGCGGGCGGGGCGGTCGTCGACGACGTTGTGGACGGCCGCCGAAGCCGGTGGGCCTTTCTCAGCCTCGGGCGGCGGCGTCGAGCACGTCGGCCAGTGCCTTCGGCTCGCTGAGCATCGGCCAGTGCCCGGTCGGCAGCTCGAACAGCTGGCCACCGGCCAACCCGGTGAAGAACGGGTGCCCCTCGTCGATCATCTGCCGCACCATCGCTAGCGGGAAGGTGCTGGCGACCAGCGCGGTCGGGACCGGGCGACCGCCGGTGCGTCGCACCGGGTCGGTGGCGGCCCGCAGCGGCTGCGGGGTGGCCCGGGCGCGCAGCAGGGCGAGCGTCTGTTCGTCCAGCCCGGCCAGGTTGGTCGGGTCGGCAGCCTGGTCGAAGGCCGGTGGTGGCAGCAGGTGGCCGGTGCCGATCGCGGCCCGAAGGTGCTCCTGCTCCTCCGGCGGCACGGTGTCGAACTGCGCGACGCCGTCCGGCAGCGGCCCGCTCTCCACGTAGACCACCCGGGCGATCCGGTCCGGGATGCGGTCCGCCGCCTGGGCGACCGGCATTCCGCCGCCGGAGTGCCCGACCAGCAGCACCTCGCGCAGGTCCTCGACCTCGATCAGCCGGACGATGTCGGCGGTGTGCGTCTCCAGGCCGACCTCCGGCCCGGCCAGGTGGTCCCGCTCGGCCAGCCCGGTCAGCGTCATCGGGTACACCTCGTGCCCCTGCGCTCGCAGCGTCGAGGTCACCTCCCGCCACGCCCAGGCACCCAACCAGAACCCCGGAACCAGCACGAACGTCGCCATCTGTAGCTCCTTCTCTCGGTTACCGGATGACCGTACGATCGAAACCGGACAGAAACCGCCCGGTTTTGAGGAGTGGTCCGTGTCACATTCCGCCGGCCGCGTGCTGGCCCTGCTCGAACTACTGCAGACCCGGCACCGGTCGACGGCCGTCGAGCTCGCGGGCCGGCTCGGCGTCGACGAGCGGACCGTGCGCCGGTACGCGGCCACCCTCGTCGAGCTGGGCATCCCCGTCATCGCCGACCGGGGCCGATACGGCGGCTACCGGCTGCACCCCGGGTACAAGCTGCCGCCGCTGATGCTCACCGACGACGAGGCGGTGGCCGTGCTGCTCGGCCTGGTCGTCGCCGAACGGGTCGGGCTGGCCACCGAGCTGCCGGCCACCGCCACCGCGCTGGCGAAGATCCGCCGGGTGCTGCCGGCGGCGCTCGCCGACCGGCTGACCGCCGTGCAGGAACACCTCGGCTTCACCCTGCGGCGCACGGAGCCGGAGCGCGGCCCGGCGTCCGGCACCCTGCTCACCCTGGCCGCGGCAGCCCGGCACCGGCAGCGGGTGGCGCTGGACTACCGCTCCTGGCGGGGTGAGCAGTCGCACCGTGAGCTCGACCCGTACGGGCTGGTCTTCCACGCCGGCCGCTGGTACGTCACCGGCCACGACCACCGGCGCGGGGAGGTCCGCACCTTCCGGCTGGACCGGATCGACGCCGTGACGCCCGGCGTGGCGACGTTCACCGTGCCGGACGGCTTCGACCCGGTGGCCCGGGTGACCCGGTCGCTGGCCGGCGTGCCCTACACGCACGAGGTCGAGGTGCTGCTGGAGATCGACCTGGTCGCCGCCCGACGTCGCGTCCCGCCCAGCGTGGCCGAGCTGACCGACACCACCGACGGGGTGCTGCTGCGGGCCCGGGTGGAGAGCCTGCCCGGTATGGCCGCGCTGCTCGCCGGGCTGGGCTGCGCGTTCACCGTGCGGCACCCGGACGCTTTGCGCACCGCGGTGGCCGAGCACGCGCGCCTGCTGGCGGACTGGGCCGCCCGGCCAGCAGGTGGGCAGACACTGTCACCGCGCCGCCCGCTGGACTAGGCTGCCGGCGATGGACGAGGTGACCCGGATCCCGGTCGGCGGCGAACGGCCGTACGACGTGCTGGTCGGACGCGACCTGTTGGACACGCTGCCCGGGCTGCTGCCCGGCGCGACCCGGGCGGCGGTGCTGCACGCGCCTCCGCTCAAGGGGCTCGCCGACGCGCTCGGCGAGCGGCTGCGCGCGGCCGGCGTCGAGCCGCTGCCGATCGAGGTGCCCGACGCCGAGGCGGGCAAGCAGATCGACGTGGCCGCCGCCTGCTGGGACCGGCTCGGCGCGGCCGGCTTCACCCGTACCGATGCGGTGGTCGGTGTCGGCGGCGGCGCGGTGACCGACCTGGCCGGGTTCGTGGCGGCCTGCTGGCTGCGCGGGGTGCGCTGGGTGCCGGTGGCCACCTCACTGCTGGGCATGGTGGACGCCGCGGTCGGCGGCAAGACCGGCATCAACACCGCCGCCGGCAAGAACCTGGTGGGCTCGTTCCACCCGCCGGTCGGCATGCTGGCCGACCTGGCCACCCTGGACAGCCTGCCCGCGGTCGACCTGGCGGCCGGGCTGGCCGAGGTGGTCAAGTGCGGATTCATCGCCGATCCGGCGATCCTGGATCTGGTCGAGCGTGAGCCGGCGGCTGCCACCGACCCGCGCGGTGCGGTCACCCGGGAGCTGATCGAGCGGGCGATCCGGGTCAAGGCCGACGTGGTCTCCGGTGACCTGCGGGAGTCGGGCCTGCGGGAGGTGCTCAACTACGGCCACACGCTGGCGCACGCGATCGAGCAGGTCGAGGGCTACCGCTGGCGGCACGGCCATGCCGTCGCCGTCGGCCTGGTGTACGCCGCCGCGCTGGCCCGGCTCGCCGGCCGGCTGGACGGGCCGACCGCCGACCGGCACCGGGTCGTCCTGGCCGCGCTCGGCCTGCCGGTGAGCTACCCGGCCGACGCCTGGTCGCAGTTGCTGGCCGTGATGCGGGTGGACAAGAAGGCCCGGGGCAGCCGGCTGCGGTTCGTGGTGCTGGACGGGCTGGCCCGCCCGGCGATGCTCGAGGGCCCGGACGACGCGCTGCTCGAAGCCGCCTACCGGGAGGTGGCCACCGGGTGAAGGTGTACGTGTTGAACGGGCCGAACCTGGGCCGGCTGGGCACCCGCGAGCCCGCGGTGTACGGCGCGACCAGCTACGCCGACCTGGTGGCGCTCTGCGAGCGGACCGGCCGGGAGCTGGGGCTCGACGTGACGGTCCGGCAGACCGACGCCGAGCACGAGCTGCTCGGCTGGCTGCACGCCGCCGCCGACGAGGGCGCCGCGGTGGTGCTCAACCCGGCCGCCTGGTCGCACTACTCGTACGCCGTGCGGGACGCCTGCGCCATGCTGCGCGGGCCGTTGGTCGAGGTGCACATCTCCAACATCCACGCCCGCGAGGAGTTCCGGCACCACTCGGTGATCTCCGCGGTGGCGACCGGGGTGATCTGCGGGCTCGGCATCGACGGTTACCGACTCGCCCTGCACCACCTGGCCGCCCGCTGAGGCAGCGTCCCGAGCGGGGGCCGGACGATTCGACGCAGCTAGTAGACTCTGAGGGTCTGTCCGCCAATTGATGATCAAGGCAGGAAATGGCCTCCACCAACGACCTCAAAAACGGCCTGGTACTCAACCTCGACGGCGAGCTCTGGGCTGTCGTCGAGTTCCAGCACGTCAAGCCCGGTAAGGGTGGTGCGTTCGTGCGCACCACGCTGAAGAACGTGCTGTCCGGGAAGGTGGTCGACAAGACCTTCAACGCGGGCACCAAGGTCGAGACCGCGACCGTGGACAAGCGCACGATGCAGTACCTGTACGCCGACGGCGAGGACTACGTCTTCATGGATCTGGAGACTTTCGACCAGATCACCGTCCCCGGCGGCACGGTCGGCGAGGCGGCCAACTACCTCCTCCCCGAGGCCGAGGCGACCGTCGCCACGCACGAGGGCGTCCCGCTCTACATCGAGCTGCCCACCAGCGTGGTGCTGGAGGTCACCTACACCGAGCCGGGTCTGCAGGGCGACCGGTCGACCGGCGGCAACAAGCCGGCCACCGTCGAGACCGGCGCGACCGTGCAGGTGCCGCTGTTCATCACCACCGGCGAGAAGATCAAGGTCGACACGCGCGACGGCCGTTACCTCGGCCGCTCCTGATGGCGGAGGGTCCCAAGCAGCAGATGCCGGCGCGCCGCAAGGCGCGCAAGCGGGCGCTGGACGTCCTCTACGAGGCCGACCTTCGGGACCGGCCCCCGGTCGAGGTGCTCGCCGGCTACGTGCAGCGGATCGAGCAGCCCCGACCGGAGCACCTGGGCTACGCGGTGGGCCTGGTCGAGGGGGTCGCCGAGCACCTCAACCGGATCGACGAGCTGATCGCCAGCTACGCCGAGGGCTGGACGCTGGAGCGGATGCCGGTGGTGGACCGCAACCTGGCCCGGATCGCGGTCTACGAGTTGCTCTACGTCGACGAGATCGACGACGCGGTGGCGATCAGCGAGGCTGTGGAGCTGGCCCGTCAGATGTCCACCGACGACTCGCCGCGCTTCCTCAACGGCATCCTCGGCCGGATCGCCGAGTACGCCACCCGCTGAGCGCATCCGCTCAGCGCCCGTACCACGAAAAGGGCCCGTGCCGGATGGCACGGGCCCTTTCGGTGGTTCGGTGGTTCAGGAGGCGAAGAACGCCCGGGGGTCGGCGACCAGCACACCGTGCTCGGTGAGCCGCTCGATCAGACCCGACGGCGAGGCGTCGTAGACGATCGCGAGCGCCCGCAGGTCGTCGGCGCGGATGGAGAGCACCCGACCGTTGTAGTCGCCGCGCTGCTGCTGGATGGCGCGGGCGTAGCGGGCGACGTAGGCCAGGTCCTCGGAGGCCTCGTCGTAGAGCCGCTCCAGGTCCAGGACAATCTTGCTGGTGGGCTCGTGACGGACCCCGCTGCCGTCGGGCAGCAGCTCCGAGACGGGGACACGGTAGAACTCGGCAAGCTCGGCCAGGCGGGACACCGTCACGGCACGGTCGCCGCGCTCGTACGACCCGACCACCACGGCCTTCCACCGCCCGTTCGACTTCTCCTCCACGCCCTGCAGGGAGAGACCCTGCTGTTGGCGGATGGAGCGCAGGCGGGCGCCCAGAGACTTGGCGTATTCAGAGGGCATTCGGACACTCCCAGTGCTGCTCGGGGTTCTCCCGTCGATCGCTACGGAGCGTGACGGTACGGGGAATGCGACACCTGGTCAAGTGGTCGTGACCCTACCGTTGGGGAGCACCGGGGGAGTTATCCCCATTTCGTCGGGCTGATCCGCTGGTCAGCGGCCGCCGTCCATCGGCCCGGTGACCACTGGTAACGTGGCGTGAAGCCCCGGCCCAGGTCCGCCCGCGGATCGGCCGGAGGTGCCCGACATCCTTTAACGACCCGTCCCGTGAGGCGGGGAAGGAGGTCCGCCGTGGCATACCCACCGGCTGCCCGCTCGTCACCACCGCGACAACCCTCGGTGAAGGTGATCCTCGCCAGCGCCGACGTGCAACGCGTGGTCGACCGCATCGCCCACCAGATCCTGGAGAAGACCCAGGGCGCCGCCGAGACGGTGCTGCTGGGGATTCCCACCCGGGGCGCCCCCCTCGCCCGGCGGCTCGCCGCCCGGATCAGCACCTTCGAGGACGTCGCCGTCCCGGTCGGTGTGCTCGACATCACCCTGTACCGCGACGACCTGCGCCGGCACGCCACCCGCGCGGTCGGCCCGACCGAGCTGCCGCCCGGCGGCATCGACGGCAAGCGGGTCATCCTCGTCGACGACGTGCTCTTCTCCGGCCGCACCGTCCGGGCCGCGCTCGACGCGCTCAACGACCTGGGCCGTCCGGCGTCCGTGCAGCTCGCCGTCCTGGTCGACCGCGGCCACCGGGAGCTGCCGATCCGCGCCGACTACGTCGGCAAGAACATCCCGACCTCGCTCGCCGAGAGCGTCAAGGTGACGCTCGCCGAGACCGACGGGACGGACGAGGTCAAGTTGTACGGGGGGACCACCTCATGATCAAGCACCTGCTCTCCGGCGCGGACCTGGACGCCGACACCGCCACCGAGATCCTGGACACCGCCGCCGAGATGGCCACGGTCGCCGGCCGCGAGATCAAGAAGCTGCCCGCGCTGCGCGGCCGGACGGTGGTGAACCTCTTCTACGAGGACTCGACCCGCACCCGGATCTCCTTCGAGGCGGCCGCGAAGCGGCTCAGCGCCGACGTGATCAACTTTTCCGCGAAGGGTTCCAGCGTCACCAAGGGCGAGAGCCTGAAGGACACCGCGCTGACCCTGCAGGCCATGGGTGCCGACGCGGTGGTCGTCCGGCACCCCGCCTCCGGCGCGCCGCACCGGCTGGCGAACTGGGTGGACGGGTCGGTGGTCAACGCCGGTGACGGCACCCACGAGCACCCCACCCAGGCGTTGCTGGACGCGTACACCATGCGGTCCCGGCTGGGCCGGCTGGCCGGCCTGTCGGTCGCGGTGGTCGGGGACGTGCTGCACTCCCGGGTGGCCCGCTCCAACGTGCTACTGCTTTCCACCCTCGGCGCCAAGGTCACCCTGGTCGGCCCGCCCACCCTCATCCCGGTGGACATCGCCGCGGCGCTCGCCCCCGGCACCGACGTCTCCTACGACCTCGACTCCGTGCTGCCCAACGTGGACGTGGTGATGATGCTGCGGGTGCAGCGGGAGCGGATGAACGACTCCTACTTCCCTTCGGCCCGCGAGTACGCCCGCCGCTACGGCCTGGACGGGCCGCGGATGCGCCGGCTGCCCGAGCACGCGATCGTCATGCACCCCGGTCCCATGAACCGGGGGATGGAGATCACCCCCGAGGTGGCCGACTCGCCCCGCTCCACCATCGTCGAACAGGTCACCAACGGGGTCTCCGTGCGGATGGCTGTTCTTTACCTGCTGCTCGGAGGGAACAACCGGTGACCGCGTACCTGATCACCAGCGTGAGCGTCGTCGGCGCCGCACCGACCGACCTGCTGATCCGCGACGGTGTGGTCGCCGAGGTCGGCCCGGGACTGTCCGCGCCGGACGCCACCGTCGTCGACGGCACCGGGCTGGTCGCCCTGCCCGGCCTTGTCGACCTGCACACCCACCTGCGCGAGCCCGGCCGGGAGGACGCCGAGACCGTCGAGTCCGGTTCCCGGGCGGCGGCGCTGGGCGGCTACACCGCGGTCTGCGCGATGGCCAACACCTCCCCGGTCGCGGACACCGCCGGCGTGGTCGAGCAGGTCTGGCGGCTCGGCCGAGAGGCCGGGCTGGTCGACGTGCAGCCGATCGGCGCCGTCACCGTCGGGCTGGCCGGCGAGCGCCTCGCCGAACTCGGCGCGATGGCCGACTCCGCGGCCCGGGTGCGGATCTTCTCCGACGACGGGCACTGCGTCGCCGACCCGAAGCTGATGCGCCGGGCCCTGGAGTACGTCAAGGCGTTCGACGGGATTATCGCCCAGCACGCCGAGGAGCCCCGGCTCACCGAGGGCGCCCAGATGCACGAGGGTGAGGTCTCCACCCGGCTCGGGCTGATCGGGTGGCCGGCCGTCGCCGAGGAGGCGATCATCGCCCGGGACGTGCTGCTCGCCGAGCACGTGGGCAGCCGGCTGCACGTCTGCCACGTCTCCACGGCCGGCAGCGTCGAGGTGCTGCGCCACGCCAAGGCGCGCGGGGTGCGGGTCACCGCCGAGGTCACCCCGCACCACCTGCTGCTCACCGACGAGCGGGCGGAGACCTACGACCCGGTCTTCAAGGTCAACCCGCCGCTGCGCACCGCCGCGGACGTCGCCGCCCTGCGTGCCGCGCTCGCCGACGGGGTGCTCGACGTGATCGCCACCGACCACGCCCCGCACGCCGTGGAGGACAAGGAGTGCGAGTGGGCGTACGCCCGGCCGGGGATGCTCGGCCTGGAGACGGCGCTCTCCATCGCGCTGGACGTGCTCGGCCCGCAGTGGGATCTGATCGCCGAGCGGATGTCCCGCGTCCCGGCCCGGATCGCCGGGCTGGCCGGGCATGGCGTCGACCCGGCGCCCGGTGTGCCGGCCAACCTGACCCTGATCGACCCGGCCGCCCGCCGCACCATCGAGCCGGCGGAGCTGGCCAGTCGCAGTCGCAACACCCCGTACGCCCGCATGACGCTGCCGGGTCGCATCGTGGCGACCTTCCTGCGTGGCGAGCCGACGGTCCTGGACGGAAAGGCAGTCAAGTAATGGCCAAGCGCAGGCCCGCGATCCTCGTGCTCGAGGACGGGCGCACGTTCCCCGGCGAGGCGTACGGCAGCGTCGGGGAGACGTTCGGCGAGGCGGTCTTCACCACCGGCATGACCGGCTACCAGGAGACCCTCACCGACCCGTCCTACCACCGGCAGGTGGTGGTGCAGACCGCGCCGCACATCGGCAACACGGGCGTCAACGGCGAGGACGACGAGTCCGGTCGCATCTGGGTGGCCGGGTACGTGGTGCGCGACCCGGCCCGCATCGGCTCGAACTGGCGGGCCACCGGCAGCCTCGAGGACCGGCTCGCCACCGAGGGCGTGGTCGGCATCAGCGGGGTGGACACCCGCGCGCTGACCCGGCACCTGCGCGAGCGGGGCGCCATGCGGGTGGGCATCTCCAGCGTGGACAACGACCCGCAGAGCCTGCTGGCCCGGGTCCGGCAGGCCCCGCAGATGGTCGGCGCGGACCTCTCCACCGAGGTGACCACCCCCGAGCCGTACGTCGTCGAGGCGGTCGGCGAGCACCGGTTCACCGTGGCCGCGCTGGATCTCGGTATCAAGCGCAACGTCCCGCGCCGGCTCGCCGCCCGCGGGGTGACCACCCACGTGCTGCCGGCGGGGTCGAACATCGACGACCTGCTCGCCACCGGCGCCGACGCGATCTTCCTGTCGCCCGGCCCCGGCGACCCGGCCACCGCCGACGGGCCGGTGGCGCTGGCCCGGGAGGCGCTGCAGCGGCGGGTGCCGCTGTTCGGCATCTGCTTCGGCAGCCAGATCCTCGGCCGGGCGCTCGGCTTCGGCACCTACAAGCTCGGCTACGGCCACCGGGGAATCAACCAGCCGGTGCTCGACCGGGTCACCGGCAAGGTCGAGGTGACCAGCCACAACCACGGCTTCGCGGTCGAGGTGCCCGGCGCGGGGCACGGCGCGGTGGTCCCCGATCAGGTGATCGACACCGACTTCGGTGGTGTCCGGGTGTCACACGTCTGCCTCAATGACAACGTCGTCGAGGGGCTGCGGGCCGTGGACGTGCCCGCCTTCACCGTTCAGTACCACCCGGAGGCGGCGGCCGGCCCGCACGACGCGGACTACCTCTTCGACCGCTTCGCCGAGCTCATCGAGGGCCGGACCCACAGCGAGGGGCGCACGAATGCCTAAGCGGACCGATCTCAAGCACATCCTGGTGATCGGCTCCGGTCCGATCGTCATCGGGCAGGCCTGCGAGTTCGACTACTCCGGCACCCAGGCCTGCCGGGTGCTGCGCAGCGAGGGGATCCGGGTCAGCCTGGTCAACTCCAACCCGGCGACCATCATGACCGACCCGGAGTTCGCCGACGCCACGTACGTCGAGCCGATCACCCCGGAATTCGTGGAGCTGGTCATCGCCAAGGAGCGCCCGGACGCCATCCTGGCCACCCTCGGCGGGCAGACCGCGCTGAACACCGCGGTCGCCCTGCACGAGGCCGGCGTGCTGGACAAGTACGGCGTGGAGCTGATCGGCGCGAACATCGACGCGATCAACCGGGGCGAGGACCGCCAACTGTTCAAGGAGATCGTGGCCAAGGCCGGCGTCCGCCTCGGCGTCGACGACCCGGCCGCGCTGGTGCCCCGCTCCCGGGTCTGCCACTCGATGGACGAGGTCGAGGCGACCGTCGCCGAGCTGGGCCTGCCGGTGGTGATCCGGCCGTCGTTCACGATGGGCGGCCTGGGCTCCGGTATGGCGCACACCCCGGAGGACCTGGCCCGCATCGCCGGCGACGGCCTGTCCGCCAGCCCGGTGCACGAGGTGCTCATCGAGGAGAGCGTGCTCGGCTGGAAGGAGTACGAGCTCGAGCTGATGCGCGACCGGCACGACAACGTGGTGGTGGTCTGCTCGATCGAGAACGTCGACCCGATGGGCGTGCACACCGGCGACAGCGTCACCGTGGCCCCAGCCATGACGCTCACCGACCGGGAGTACCAGCGCCTGCGTGACCTGGGCATCGCGGTGCTGCGCGAGGTCGGGGTCGACACCGGCGGCTGCAACATCCAGTTCGCGGTCAACCCGGCCGACGGCCGGATCGTCGTGATCGAGATGAACCCCCGGGTGTCGCGGTCCTCGGCACTGGCGTCCAAGGCGACCGGCTTCCCGATCGCCAAAATCGCGGCCAAGCTGGCGATCGGCTACACCCTCGACGAGATTCCCAACGACATCACGTTGAAGACCCCGGCGGCGTTCGAGCCGACCCTGGACTACGTGGTGGTGAAGATCCCCCGGTTCGCGTTCGAGAAGTTCCCCGGCGCGGACCCGGAGCTGACCACCACGATGAAGTCGGTCGGCGAGGCGATGAGCCTCGGGCGCAACTTCAGCGAGGCGCTGAACAAGGCGATGCGCTCGATGGAGACCAAGGAAGCCGGCTTCTGGACGGTGCCGGACCCAGCCGGCGCCACCAGGGAGAACACCCTCGCCGCGCTGCGGATCCCGCACGACGGCCGGCTGTACACCGTCGAGCGGGCGCTGCGCCTCGGCGCGTCGATCGCCGAGGTCACCGCGGCCTCGGGTGGGATCGACCCGTGGTTCCTGGACCAGATCGCCGCGCTGGTCGAGTTGCGCGCGGAGATCGTGGACGCACCGGTGCTCGACGCCGAACTGCTGCGCCGGGCCAAGCGGGCCGGCCTGTCCGACCGGCAGCTCGCCGCCCTGCGGCCGGAGCTGGCCGCCGAGGACGGCGTGCGAACGCTGCGGCACCGCCTCGACGTGCGCCCGGTCTACAAGACCGTGGACACCTGCGCGGCCGAGTTCGAGGCGACCACCCCGTACCACTACTCGACGTACGACTCCGAGACCGAGGTCGTGCCGTCGGATCGGCCGAAGGTGCTGATCCTGGGCTCCGGGCCGAACCGAATCGGGCAGGGCATCGAGTTCGACTACTCGTGCGTGCACGCGGTCCAGGCGCTGCGGAGCGCGCCGATCGGCGGAGCCGCCGCGTCCGGTCCCGGTGCCGCGGGCACCGGCTACGAGACGGTCATGGTCAACTGCAACCCGGAGACGGTCTCCACCGACTACGACACCGCCGACCGGCTCTACTTCGAGCCGCTGACCTTCGAGGACGTGCTGGAGGTCTGGCACGCCGAGGACTCCTCCGGCCGGGCGGCCGGCGGGCCGGGCGTGGTCGGTGTGATCGTGCAGCTGGGCGGGCAGACCCCGCTGGGGCTGGCGCAGCGGCTCAAGAACGCCGGGGTGCCGGTGGTCGGCACCTCCCCGGAGTCGATCCACCTGGCCGAGGAGCGGGGCGCGTTCGGCGCGGTGCTGGCCCGGGCCGGGCTGCGCGCGCCGGCGCACGGCATGGCCACCTCCTACGACGAGGCCAAGACGATCGCCGACGAGATCGGCTACCCGGTGCTGGTCCGGCCGTCGTACGTGCTGGGCGGGCGGGGCATGGAGATCGTCTACGACGACCCGACGCTGCGCGACTACATCGGACGGGCCACCGACATCTCCCCGGACCACCCGGTGCTGGTGGACCGCTTCCTCGACGACGCCATCGAGATCGACGTGGACGCGCTGTGCGACGCCGACGGCGAGGTCTACATCGGCGGGGTGATGGAGCACATCGAGGAGGCCGGTATCCACTCCGGCGACTCGTCCTGCGCGCTGCCGCCGATCACGCTGGCCGGTTCGCACCTGGCCGAGGTCCGCCGTTACACCGAGGCGATCGCCCGCGGTGTCGGCGTCCGCGGCCTGCTCAACGTGCAGTACGCGCTCAAGGACGACGTGCTCTACGTGCTGGAGGCCAACCCGCGGGCGTCGCGGACGGTCCCGTTCGTCTCCAAGGCGACCGCGGTGCCGCTGGCCAAGGCGGCGGCCCGGATCGCGCTCGGGGCGAGCATCGCCGAGCTGCGCGCCGAGGGTCTGCTCCCGGCCAACGGGGACGGCGGCACGATGCCCGCCGACGCGCCGATCGCGGTGAAGGAGGCGGTGCTGCCGTTCAAGCGCTTCCGCACCCGATCGGGCAAGGGGATCGACTCGCTGCTCGGGCCGGAGATGAAGTCGACCGGCGAGGTGATGGGCATCGACACCAACTTCGGGCACGCCTTCGCCAAGAGCCAGTCGGCCGCGTACGGCTCGCTGCCGACCGCCGGGAAGATCTTCGTCTCGGTGGCCAACCGGGACAAGCGCGGCATGATCTTCCCGATCAAGCGCCTGGCTGATCTCGGCTTCGAGATCGTCGCGACCACCGGCACGGCCGAGGTGCTGCGCCGGCACGGCATCGCCTGCGAGCAGATCCGCAAGCACTACCAGGCTGGCGAGGGGGACGACGCGGTGTCCCTGATCCTGGGCGGCGCCGTGGCGCTGGTGATCAACACGCCGCAGGGTTCGGGTGCCAGCGCCCGCTCGGACGGCTACGAGATCCGCAGCGCCGCGGTCACCGCGGACATCCCCTGCATCACCACGGTCCCCGGTGCCGCCGCCGCGGTGATGGGCATCGAGGCCAGGATCCGCGGCGACATGCAGGTCCGTCCCCTCCAGGATCTGCACGCCACCCTCCGGGCCGCCCAGTGACCCTGTTCGAGCGGGCGGTGCGGCCCTGGCTGTTCCGGATCGGGAACGGGGACGCGGAGGCGGCGCACGAGTGGACGTTGCGGCGGTTGACCGCGCTGTCCCGGCGGCCGGCCGCACTGGCGGCGCTGCGTGCCCGGTACGCGGCCCGGGCGCCGCGCACGGTGTTCGGTGTCGAGTTCCCCAACCCGGTCGGTTTGGCCGCCGGGATGGACAAGGACGGGGCGGCGTTGCCGGCCTGGCCGGCGCTCGGCTTCGGTTTCGTCGAGGTCGGCACGGTCACCGCGCACGCCCAGCCGGGCAACCCCCGGCCGCGGCTGTTCCGGCTGCCGGCCAGCGAGGCGGTGGTCAACCGGATGGGCTTCAACAACGCCGGCGCCGCCGCGCTGGCCGCCCGGCTGGCCGCGCTGCCGCGCCCGATCGGCGTACCGCTGGGCATCTCGCTGGGCAAGTCCAAGGTGACCCCGCTCGACGAGGCGGTCGAGGACTACCTCGCCTCGTACCGGGCGCTGCGCGGGCACGGCGACTACTTCGCGGTGAACGTCTCCTCACCGAACACCCCGGGGCTGCGCTCGTTGCAGGACCGCGCGCACCTGGACGCGCTGCTCGCCGCGCTGGTCGGGGAGAAGCCGGTACTGGTCAAGATCGCCCCTGATCTGACCGAGGCGGCGATCGCCGAGCTGCTGGAGGTCTGCCTGGCCCGGGGTGCGGCCGGGGTGATCGCCACCAACACCACCCTGGCCCGGGACGGTCTCGCCCCGGTGGACGCCGAGCGCGGCGCTCAGGCCGGCGGCCTCTCCGGCCGGCCGCTCACCGGCCGGGCGAGAGAGGTGGTCGCCTTCGTGCACCGGGAGACCGGCGGCCGACTACCGATCATCGGGGTCGGCGGTGTGCTGGACCCGGACGACGCGGCACGGATGTTCGACGCCGGCGCCGCCCTGGTGCAGCTCTACACCGGCTTCATCTACCGAGGCCCATCCCTGGTCCGCGCCATAACCCGCACCACCCCCACCCCCACCGTTCCCCCCGCCCCCGCCCCCGCCCCCGCCACCGACCCCCGCCCCGCGTCGATCTAGGGCAGATCGTCGTGATCGGAGGTCCAGTAGCGACAAGCTGCCCTAGATCGGCGCGGGGCGGGCGACGGGGAGAGGGCGGGAGCGGGCGGGCGAGGGACGGGGAGAGGGGAGCGGGCGCGTGACGCCTGAGGAGATTCTGAGCGTTGACCGGGCGCACGTCTGGCATCCGTACGCCGCGCTGCCGCCCGCGAACCCGCCGTACGTGGTGCAGAGCGCCGAGGGGGTACGGCTGCGGCTGGCCGACGGCCGGGCGCTGGTGGACGGGATGTCGTCCTGGTGGGCGGCGATCCACGGGTACCGGCACCCGACGTTGGACGCGGCGGTGACCGACCAGCTCGGCCGGATGAGTCACGTGATGTTCGGCGGGCTCACCCACGAACCCGCGGTCCAGCTCGCCCGGACCCTGGTCGAGCTGACCCCGGACGGCCTGGAGCACGTCTTCCTGGCCGACTCCGGCTCGGTCAGCGTCGAGGTGGCGGTAAAGATGTGCCTGCAGTACCAGCGGGCCGTCGGCCGGCCGCAGCGGCGCCGGCTGGCCACCTGGCGGGGCGGCTACCACGGCGACACGTTCCACCCGATGAGCGTCTGCGACCCGGAGGGCGGAATGCACCACCTCTGGGGCGACGTGCTGCCCCGGCAGGTCTTCGCCCCGGTCCCGCCGGGCGGTTTCACCGATCCGCCCGACGAGGCGTACGTGGCGGCGCTGGTGGACGCGGTCGAGCGGCACGCCCACGAACTGGCCGCGGTGATCGTCGAGCCGGTGGTGCAGGGCGCCGGCGGGATGCGCTTTCACCATCCGGGGTACCTGCGGGTGCTGCGCGAGGTGACCCGCGCGCACGGGATCCTGCTGATCTTCGACGAGATCGCCACCGGCTTCGGCCGTACCGGCACGATGTTCGCCGCCGAGCACGCCGGGGTGTCCCCGGACGTGATGTGCCTGGGCAAGGCGCTCACCGGCGGTTACCTGACCCTGGCGGCGACGCTCTGCACCCCGCAGGTCGCCCAGGCGATCTCCGCCACCGGCGTGCTGGCGCACGGGCCCACCTTCATGGGCAACCCGTTGGCCTGCGCGGTGGCCAACGCCTCCATCGGGCTGCTGCGAGCCGAAGACTGGGCGGCGCAGGTGGCCAGGATCGGCGCCGGCCTGCGCGCCGGGCTGGAGCCCCTGCGTGGCGCGCCGGGCGTGGCCGACGTGCGGGTCCTCGGCGCGATCGGGGTGGTCCAACTCGATCACGAGGTCGACCTCGGCGCGGCCACCACCGCGGCGGTCGACCGGGGGGTGTGGCTGCGGCCGTTCCGCGACCTGATCTACACGATGCCGCCGTACGTCACCGGCGACGCCGACCTGGCCCGGATCGCCTCCGGGGTGGCGGCGGCGGTGGCGGCCGGCTGAGCCGGCCCCAGCACCGGTCCAGAGCTATCCGTGGCGGGCTGCCGCCCGGGCGAGGAGAGGGGAAGTACCGGATGGACAGCTTCGGCACCCGACTGCACCGGTCCGTGAGCGAGCGGGGACCGCTCTGCGTGGGCATCGACCCGCATCCCGGTCTGCTGGCCCGCTGGGGCCTCACCGACGACGTTCAGGGGCTCGACCGGTTCACCCGGACCGTGGTGGACGCCCTCGGTGACCGGGTTGCGGTGGTCAAGCCTCAGTCGGCCTTTTTCGAGCGTTTCGGGTCCCGCGGTGTGGCGATTCTTGAGTCAACTATCCGACAGTTACGCGATGCCGGTTCGCTCGTTCTGCTGGACGTCAAGCGCGGCGACATCGGCTCGACGGTCAGCGCGTACGCCTCCGCGTATCTTGATCCATCCAGTCCGCTGTATGTCGACGCGGTCACCGCGAGTCCCTACCTGGGGGTCGGTTCCCTGGCGCCGATGTTCGAGCTGGCCGCCGAGCACGGCGGCGGGGTGTTCGTGCTGGCCCTCACCTCGAACCCGGAGGGAGCCGCCGTGCAGCGGGCCTGCACGGCCGACGGCCGCACCGTGGCGCAGACCGTGATCGACGAGATTTCCCAGCTCAACAGGGGTGCGACCCCTCTCGGCAGCTTCGGGCTGGTGGTCGGCGCGACCATCGGCGACACCGGACACGACCTCTCCGGGGTGGGTGGTCCGCTGCTCGCGCCGGGGCTCGGCGCGCAGGGTGCCGGGGCCGACGATCTGCGAACCGTCTTCGGTTCGAACCTCGCCGCGGTGCTCCCGTCGTACTCCCGGGAGGTGCTCTCCGCGGGCCCCGACGTCGCCGCCCTGCGGGCTGCCGCGGACCGGGTGCTGGCCGAGTGCCGGGGCGTTCTGGCAGCCCGGTGACTGACTGACGGCTCGGTCACTTTGCGATGATCATCGCGCGTCCACGTTGCCGAAAGCTCCGTTGACCGCTAGTTTTCCCCGCGCTGGGAACCACGGACCCCTTGGTTCACAGCGACACCACGTTTCACAGATGCGGCGGTGCGCCCCGCCCGCCGCGATAGGGACCTGAGGAGAACTGGTGCCGCTCCCGTCACTGACCCCCGAACAGCGCGCTGCCGCGCTCGAGAAGGCCGCGGAGATCCGCAAGGCCCGTGCCGAGCTGAAGGAGCAGCTCAAGCAGGGCAAGACCACCCTTGGTGCCGTCCTTGAGCGGGCCGAGAGCGACGACGTCGTGGGTAAGCTCAAGGTTTCGGCCGTCCTGCAGGCGATGCCGGGCATCGGCAAGATCCGGGCTACCCAGATCATGGAAAAGCTCAAGATCGCCGACAGCCGTCGCCTGCGCGGCCTTGGTGAGCAGCAGCGCAAGGCACTGCTTGGAGAGTTCGCCGCCAACTGAACCTGGCAGCGTGTAGAAACAAGCAGTGAGCACGGATGACGAGGCGCGCCCGGCGGCTCGGCTCACTGTCCTGGCTGGACCTTCGGGTTCCGGCAGGGAGAGTGTCGTCGAGCTCGTCCGGGCGCGTTCTCCGTCCGTGTGGATCCCGGTGCCGGCGACCACCCGGCCGCGCCGGGAGCGGGAGATCGACGGGGAGGACCGGGTCTTCCTCGCTCCCGCGGAGTTCGACCGCCGGGTGGCCGCCGGCGAGCTGCTGGAGTGGTCCCGGATCGGCCCGCACCGCCGGGGCACCCCGTACCCGCCGCTGCGCGCCCGGCTCGACGCGGGGCAGCCGGTGCTGCTCCCGCTCGACGTGACCGGCGCCCAGCTGGTCCGGGCGCGATTACCCGACGCCCGGCTGGTGCTGCTGAGCCCGCCCGGTCACCGACCCGACGCCGCCGTGGCGGCGACCTTCGAGCACGCCCTGACCCACGACCTCACCGATCGCGTGGTTGCCGAGCTGGTAGGCTTACTCGGTTCTTCTTATCCGGATCCGGCCTGGTCGCGCGTGCGCGGCTGACAGCCGGCTGCCGTTGAGACTCAGCACCGCGTCCGCGCGGCTCGAAAGACGCAGAGGTTAATTCGTGGGATCCATCGCCAACCCCGAAGGCATCACCAACCCGCCGATCGACGAGCTCCTCGAGAAGACGACGTCGAAGTACGCGCTGGTCATCTTCGCCGCCAAGCGCGCGCGCCAGGTCAACGCCTACTACAGCCAGCTCGGCGAGGGCCTGCTGGAGTACGTCGGCCCGCTCGTCGAGACCACCCCCCAGGAGAAGCCCCTCTCCATCGCCATGCGCGAGATCAACGGGGGCCTGCTCACCGCTGAGCCGACCGACCAGCCGTAAGCCCCCGGCGTCGATGTCCGCCGGGATCGTCCTCGGGGTCGGCGGCGGCATCGCCGCCTACAAGGCCTGCGAGCTGCTGCGGCTCTTCACCGAATCGGGTCACCGGGTTCGCGTGGTGCCGACCGCGTCGGCGCTCCGCTTCGTCGGAGCGCCGACCTGGGCAGCGCTCTCCGGCCAGCCGATCGCCGACGACGTCTGGTCCGACGTGCACGAGGTGCCGCACGTGCGGCTCGGCCAGCAGGCCGACCTGGTGGTGGTCGCGCCGACCACCGCCGACCTGCTCGCCAAGGCCGCCCACGGGCTCGCCGACGACCTGCTGACCAACACGCTGCTGACCGCGCGCTGCCCGGTGGTGCTGGCTCCGGCCATGCACACCGAGATGTGGGAGCACCCGGCCACCGTGGCCAACGTCGCCACGCTGCGCGCCCGTGGTGTCCGGGTCATCGAGCCGGCCGTCGGCCGGCTCACCGGCGTCGACACCGGCAAGGGCCGGCTGCCCGACCCGGCGGAGATCTTCGCGGTCGCCCGTCGGGTCCTGGCCCGGGGCGGGCCCGCACCCACCGACCTGGCCGGCCGCCGGGTGGTGGTCACCGCGGGTGGCACCCGCGAGCCGCTGGACCCGGTCCGTTTCCTCGGTAACCGCTCCTCCGGCAAGCAGGGCTACGCGTTCGCCCGGGCGGCCGTCGCCCGGGGTGCCCGGGTCACCCTGATCGCGGCCAACGTCTCCCTCGCCGACCCGGCCGGGGTCGACCTGGTCCGGGTGGGCACCACCGGCGAGCTGCGGGAGGCGACGCTGAAGGCCGCCGTCGAGGCCGATGCGGTGGTGATGGCGGCGGCTCCGGCTGATTTCCGGCCGGCGACGTACGCGCCTGGCAAAATCAAGAAGTCGGACGACGGTGACGCGCCCACCATCGAGCTCGTCACGAACCCGGACATCGCGGCAGAGCTCGGCCAGCGCAAACGACCGGAGCAGGTGCTGGTGGTGTTCGCCGCCGAGACCGGCGATGCGGAGGCCAACGGCCGGGCGAAACTCACCCGGAAACGGGCCGACCTGATCGTGGTCAACGAGGTCGGCGTGGACAAGGTCTTCGGCGCCGACACCAACACGGTGACGGTCATCGGCGCGGATGGCTCGGTCAGCCGGCTGCCGGAGCAGGCCAAGGAGGATGTGGCCGACTCCGTCTGGGATCTCGTCGTGGCGCGGTTGCCCGGCCGCTCCTGACGGGTGGAACAGGGCGCGACCGATCCCGACACCCGCCGCAGCGGTGACTAGACTGCCGCGGAACGACTTCACACGCTTAGGAGTGCCGTGACACGCCGCCTCTTCACGTCCGAATCGGTCACGGAAGGCCACCCGGACAAGATCGCCGACCAGATCAGCGATGGCATCCTCGACGCCCTGCTCGCCGAGGATCCGCACAGCCGGGTGGCGGTGGAAACCATGATCACCACCGGGCAGGTGCACATCGCTGGTGAGGTCACCACCAAGGCGTACGCCGACATCCCGACGATCGTCCGCCGGACCATCCTCGACATCGGCTACGACTCTTCGAAGAAGGGCTTCGACGGCGCCTCCTGCGGGGTCAGCGTCTCCATCGGCGCGCAGTCCGAGGACATCGCGCAGGGCGTGGACAATGCCTTCGAGCTGCGCACCGGGGCCTCGGAGAGCGCGCTGGACGCACAGGGCGCCGGGGACCAGGGCATGATGTTCGGCTTCGCCTGCTCGGAGACGCCCGAGCTGATGCCGCTGCCGATCGCGCTGGCACACCGGCTGGCCCGCCGGCTCGCCGCGGTGCGCAAGGACGGCACCATCCCGTACCTGCGCCCGGACGGCAAGACCCAGGTGACCATCGAGTACGAGGGGCTGCGCCCGGTCCGGCTCAACACCGTGGTCGTGTCCAGCCAGCACGCCGCGGACATCTCGCTGGAGTCGCTGCTCACCCCGGACGTGCGCGACCACGTCATCGCTCCGGAGCTGGAGAGCCTCGGTCTGGACACCGACGGCTACCGGCTGCTGGTCAACCCGACCGGCCGGTTCGAGATCGGTGGCCCGATGGGCGACGCCGGGCTGACCGGTCGCAAGATCATCGTCGACACCTACGGCGGGTACGCCCGGCACGGCGGCGGCGCGTTCTCCGGCAAGGACCCGTCCAAGGTGGACCGCTCGGCCGCGTACGCGATGCGCTGGGTGGCCAAGAACGTGGTCGCCGCCGGCCTGGCCGAGCGGTGCGAGGCCCAGGTCGCGTACGCCATCGGCAAGGCGCACCCGGTGAGCCTGTTCATCGAGACGTTCGGCACCGAGACCGTGCCGGTCTCCTCGATCGAGAAGGCCGTCACCGAGGTGTTCGACCTGCGCCCGGCCGCGATCATCCGGGACCTCAACCTGCTCCGCCCGATCTACCAGCAGACCGCCGCGTACGGCCACTTCGGCCGCGAGCTGCCGGACCTGACCTGGGAGAGCACCGACCGGGCCGCCGACCTCAAGTCGGCCGCGGGAGCCTGACCGCCACCAGGCGCAGCGACCGGCGACCCGCGGAAGGGTCGCCGGTCGCGCGCGTCTGCGTGGATGTCCCGCTGGCGCACCTGGACCGGCCGTTCGACTACCTGGTGCCGGCCGAGCTGGACGCCGTCGCGGTGCCCGGCACCCGGGTGAAGGTGCGCTTCGCGGGGCAGCTCGTCGACGGCTGGCTGCTGGCCCGCGCCGACGACTCCGGGCACACCGGCCGGCTCGCCTACCTGGAGAAGGTGGTCTCGCCGGAGCCGGTGCTGGCGCCCGAGATCGCCCGGTTGGCCCGCGCGGTCGCCGACCGGTACGCGGGCAGCCTCGCCGACGTGCTGCGGCTCGCCGTGCCACCCCGGCACGCCCGGGTCGAGAAGGAGCCCCGCGGCGGCTCGCCCGCACCTGCGGCCGCCGCCGACGGTGCCGCTGACCCGGCCGCGAGCGCCCCCTGCGACCCCGCCAGCGCCGAGCCGACGGCGACGATGAAGCCCCGGACCGACGATTCCGGGTCCTCCAGCTCGGCGCCCGCCGAACCCGGGTCCGTGACGACAACGACCGTCGAGCACGGGGCGGGACCGCCCGGCGGACCGGGGTTGGTGATCGACCCGCGCGGGTGGGAGGACTACCCGACCGGTCCGGCGCTCCTGCGCGCGCTCACCGACGGCCGGGCGCCCCGGGCCGTTTGGTCGGCGCTGCCCGGCGAGGACTGGGCCGCCCGCTACGCCGACGCGGTCGCCGCCACCGTCGCCGGAGGCCGCGGCGCCGTCGTCGTGGTGGCCGACGCCCGCGACCTCCTTCGGCTGGACGCCGCGCTCACCGGCGTGCTCGGCCCGGGACGGCACGTCACCCTCTCCGCCGCGCTCGGTCCGGCCCGGCGCTACCGCGCGTTCCTCGCCGCCCGGCGCGGGGAGGTGCCGGTGGTGATCGGCACCCGGGCGGCGATGTTCGCCCCGGTGGACCGGCTCGGCCTGGTCGCCGTCTGGGACGACGGCGACGACCTGCACGCCGAGCCCCGGGCCCCCTATCCGCACGCCCGGGACGTGCTGCTCACCCGCGCCCAGCTCGCCGAGGCCGGCGCGCTGGTCGGCGGATACGCCCGCACCGCCGAGGCGCAGCTGCTGGTGGAGACCGGCTGGGCGCGGGAGGTGGTCGCCGACCGGGCGACCGTGCGGGCCCGTATCCCGGCCATCGCGCCGACCGGCGATGACCCGCAACTGGCCCGCGACCCCGGGGCGGCCACCGCCCGGCTGCCCAGCCTGGCCTGGACGGCCGCCCGCGACGCCCTCCGGGCGGACCTGCCGGTGCTGGTGCAGGTGCCCCGGCGCGGCTACCTGCCCTCGATCGCCTGCGCGGACTGCCGCACCCCGGCCCGCTGCGCGCACTGCGCCGGCCCGCTCGCGCTGCCCTCGGCCGGCGGCACCCCGGCCTGCCGCTGGTGCGCCCGGGTGGCCGCCGCGTACGCCTGCCCCGAGTGCGGTGGCCGGCGGCTGCGGGCCGCGGTGACCGGCGCCCGGCGTACCGCCGAGGAGCTGGGCCGGGCGTTCCCCGGCGTGCCGGTGCGCACCTCGGGCCGCGAGGAGGTGCTGAGCGACGTGCCCGGCGGCGCGGCCCTGGTGGTCGCCACGCCCGGCGCCGAGCCGGTCGCCGAGGGCGGCTACGGCGCGGTGCTGCTGCTCGACTCGTGGGCCCTGCTGACCCGGGCCGACCTGCGCGCCGGCGAGGAGGCGCTGCGCCGCTGGCTGGCCGCCGCGGCGCTGGCCCGCCCGGCCCCGGCCGGCCGGGTGGTGGTGGTCGCCGACGGCGCGCTCGCCCCGGTGCAGGCGTTGCTGCGCTGGGACGCCGGCTGGTTCGCCGGCCGGGAACTGGCCGAGCGCCGCGAGCTGGGCTTCCCGCCGGCGGTACGGATGGCCAGCGTCACCGGCGCGGCCGAGGCGGTGGCCGACCTGCTCGACGCGGCCCGGCTGCCCGACGACGCCGAGGTGCTCGGGCCGGTGCCGGCCGAGGAGGGCCGCGAGCGGATGCTGGTGCGGGTGCCCCGGGCCCGGGCCGCCGCGCTGGCCGAGGCGCTGCACTCGGCCGCGGGGGCGCGCGCGGCCCGAAAGGCCGCCGACCCGGTCCGCCTCCAGGTCGATCCGCTGAGCCTGTTCTGAGCCGGCCGGCGGGCGCCGGCGGGCCGCCGACCTGCGCCGGAGCCCAGGCCCTCGCACACCGCGTCCGGCAAAGCGCTGGCGCCGGGGTGGTAGCATCGCCCGTCATGCCCGGGCGCACGACGGATCTTCGCGGCGCGGCGTCAGAAGCGCCGAGCTGGAGCCGTCGCAGGATGGCAGCGACGATGGCGGGAACGCGTCGGTCGGACGCGATGTCGATGATGTCAAAGAGCCGGTGATCAGGGGTGGACCAGTCGTGACCGTTCGACAATCGATCGTCTTCAACGGCGACCTCGGCAGCGGCAAGAGCACCGTGTCGGTGGAGATCGCCAAGCGGCTCGGCATGCGCAGGGTCAGCGTGGGTGACCTCTACCGGGAGATGGCGCAGCAGCGACAGATGACCGCGCTGCAACTCAACCTGCACGCCGAGCTCGACCAGGCCGTCGACGGCTACGTCGACCAGCTCCAACGGGACATCGCCGCCTCCGGCGAGCACCTCGTCATGGACTCCCGGCTGGCGTGGCACTTCTTCACCGACGCGCTCAAGGTGCACATGATCACCGAGCCGGGTGAGGCGGCCCGCCGCGTGCTGGCCCGGCCCTCTGGGCCGGCGGAGAGCTACGCCACGCTGGAGGAGGCCAAGGCCAAGCTGCGCGAGCGCAGCGAGAGCGAGCGCAACCGGTTCATCATCCGGTACGGGGTGGACAAGGCCCGACTGCGCAACTATGACCTGATCTGCGACACCACCCGCGCCTCGGCCCCTGAGGTGGTCGAGCACATCATCGGCGCGTACGAGGGGACGCTCGGCGGCGAGGTGCTGCGCGACGGCCCGCCGCTGCTGCTGCTGGACCCGGCCCGGATCTACCCGACCGAGGACATCGCCACCCTGCGCGGGCTGTGGGACTCCGAGTTCGTCGGCGACGTTGCCGAGGCCGGCGACGCGGCGCTGGAGCCGCTGAAGATCGGGTTCACCGGTGAGTACTTCTTCGTCGTCGACGGTCACCGCCGGCTCAGCGCCGCCCTGCAGAACGGCTTCTCCCTGGTCCCCGCCCAGCTCGTGGCGGAGGTCGACGAGCCGGTGGTGGGCGGAATGAGCGCGATCGACTACTTCGTCGCGCAGGTGCGCCCCGGCCTGGTCTACGACTGGGAGGCCGCCCACAAGATCCAGCTGCCGCTGCCGGAGCCCGCGCTGCTCGGCGGCGACGCGGTCCTCGCGGGAGACCCGGGCGCCAGCGCCTGACCCCGCTCCCCGCTCCGGAGGATGCCAGGCGTCGCCGACGTGGGCATGATGGAGCCTCCGACGCATCGACGGGGAGGCCGGCCATGGAGGCTGCCGAGGCGCTCACACTGCTCATGTCGCCGCAGGGGCGGGTCGACCCGTACCCGACGTACGAGCGGCTGCGGGCGCACGGACCGGTGGTGCAGGCCCTGCCCGGCCTGTACGTGGTGACCGGCTACCCGGAGGCCGACGAGCTGCTGCGCGACCCCCGGCTCGGCGTGCTGGACGACGCGCTGCGGGACCAGGTGTGGCCCAACTGGCGCGAGAGCCCGGCGATCTCGTCGATCGCCCGGTCCATGCTGCGGACCAACCCGCCCGACCACAGCCGGATGCGCCGGCTCGCCGCTGGCGCGTTCAGCCCGCGCCGGATCGCCGGGATGCGCCAGGTGGTGCGTGCCCAGGCGGAGGCCCTGCTCGACGACATGCTGGAGCGTGCCGCGGACGGCGCTCCCGTCGACGTGCTGGCCGACTTCGCGTACCCGCTGCCGGTGGGGGTGATCTGCGCGCTGCTCGGCGTGCCGGCCACCGACCGGCCGCTGTTCCGCCGCTGGGCCGGCGACCTGACCGGGGTGCTGGAGCCGGAGATCACCGCCGAGGAGCTGGCCGTCGCCGACGCCGGCGCCGCCGAGCTGCGCGCGTACTTCACCGAGCTGGTCGCCGCCCGCCGCCGGACGCCGGCCGACGACCTGACCACGGCGCTGGTCCAGTTGCACGACACCGACGGCGACCGGCTCACCGGCGACGAGCTGCTGGCCAACCTGGTGGTGCTGCTGGTCGCCGGCTTCGAGACCACCACCAACCTGCTCGGCAACGGCCTGGTGGTGCTGCTGCGGCACCCCGGGGCCGCCGCCGCGCTGCGCGCCGACCCCGGGCTCGCCCCGGCATACGTCGAGGAGCTGCTGCGCTACGACTCGCCGGTGCAGCTGACCACCCGGACCAGCACCGCGCCGGTGCGCTGCGGCGGGCTCGACCTGCCGGCCGGCAGCACGGCGCTGCTGCTGCTCGGTGCGGCCAACCGGGACCCCCGCCGGTTCCCCGACCCGCAGCGCTTCGACCCGACCCGCGACCAGGCGCACCCGCTCTCCTTCGGCGCCGGCCCGCACTACTGTCTCGGCGCCGGGCTGGCCCGGCTGGAGGCACAGCTGGCCTTCCCGATGCTGCTGCGCCGGCTGCCCGAGCTGGCCCTGGCCGGGACGCCCCGGCACCGGACCCGGCTGACCCTGCGCGGATACCAGAGCCTGCCGGTGACGCTGGGCACACCCGCGGTGGCCGATCGAGGTACGCCGGCCGGCGCCCACCCAGGCACTCCGTAGACTGGTACGCACCGCTCGTCCCACCCCATGAAGGAGCCGTCCCGCGTGACCGTCCAGCCCATCCGTCTGTTTGGGGATCCGGTGCTGCGCACGCCGGCCGATCCGGTGGTCGACTTCGACGTCGAGCTGCGTAGGCTCATCACCGATCTGACCGACACGATGCGTGAGCAGAACGGCGCCGGCCTGGCCGCGCCGCAGCTCGGTGTGGGCCTGCGGGTGTTCGCCTTCGACGTCGACGACGTGCTGGGGCACCTGGTCAACCCGGTGCTCGAATTCCCCGACGAGGAGGAGCAGGACGGCCCGGAGGGCTGCCTGTCCATCCCCGGGCTCTACTTCGACACCAAGCGCCGGCAGAACGTGATCGCCAAGGGCTTCAACGGCTACGGCGACCCGCTCCAGATCGTCGGCACCGGGCTGATGGCCCGCTGCGTGCAGCACGAGACCGACCACCTCGACGGCGTGCTCTTCCTGGACCGGCTCGACGCCGCCGGTCGCAAGGAGGCGATGAAGGCGATCCGCCAGGCCGAGTGGTACGACCCGTCCGCCCCGCCGGTGGTCAAGGTCAACCCGCACGCCGCGGGCAGCCCCTTCGGCCTGGGTCGGTGACCCGGATGCGTGTGATCTTCGCCGGTACGCCGGCCGTCGCCGTCCCCGCCCTGGCCGCCGTCGCCGCCTCCGGGCACGAGCTGGTCGCGGTGGTCACCCGGCCGGACGCGCCCGCCGGGCGCGGGCGCGGCCTGTCCCGTTCCCCGGTCGGCGAGTGGGCCGACGAGCACGGCATCGAGGTGCTCACCCCGGCCCGCCCCCGTGACCCGGAGTTCCTCGACCGGCTGCGCGAGCTGGCACCGGACTGCGTGCCGGTGGTCGCCTACGGCGCGCTGGTGCCGCCGGCCGCGCTGGAGATCCCCCGGTACGGCTGGATCAACCTGCACTTCTCGCTGCTGCCCGCCTGGCGCGGCGCCGCGCCCGTGCAGCACGCGGTGCTGCACGGTGACGAGCTGACCGGAGCCAGCGTCTTCCAGCTGGAGCAGGGCCTGGACACCGGGCCGGTCTTCGGCACCCTGACCGACGAGATCCACCCCGGCGACACCTCCGGTGACCTGCTGGGGCGTCTCGCCGAGTCCGGCGCCGGGCTGCTGGTGGCGGTGCTCGACGCGATCGCCGACGGCACCGCCCGGGCCGAGCCGCAGCCGGCCGACGGGGTGTCGCTGGCACCGAAACTGACCGTGGAGGATGCTCGCGTGCGCTGGACCGACCCGGCCTTCGCGGTGGACCGGCGGATCCGGGCCTGTACCCCGGCCCCGGGCGCCTGGACGACCTTCCGGGGCGAGCGGGTGAAGCTCGGCCCGGTGGTGGCGGCAGCCGACGGTCCCGACCTGAAGCCGGGGGAGTTGCTGGTGGAGAAGGCCCGGGTGCTGGCCGGCACGGCCACCGTGCCGGTGCGACTGGGCGAGGTCCGGGCCGCCGGCAAGCGGGCCATGGCGGCGACCGACTGGGCGCGCGGCGTCCGGGTCAGCACCGGCGAGGAGTTCGCGTGACGGCCCCGGAGGGGACGCGCCCGACGCGTGGTGGCCCGTCGGCCGGTCGCGGCGGGGACCGCCGGCCGGTCCGGCCGCCGCTGGACCGCCCGCGGCGTGCGGCGTACGAGGCGGTCGCCGCGGTGCACCGCGACGACGCGTTCGCCAACCTGGTGCTGCCCACCATCCTGCGCGAGGAGGGGCTGTACGGCCGGGACGCGGCCTTCGCCACCGAGCTGACCTACGGCACCCTGCGCCACCTGGGCACCCTGGACGCGATCCTGACCGACGCGGCCGGCCGGGACGTGGCCCGGATCGACCCGCCGGTGCGCGACGCGCTGCGGCTCGGGGCGTACCAGCTGCTGCACACCCGGGTGCCCCCGCACGCCGCGGTCTCATCGACCGTGGACCTGGTCCGCGCGGTCGCGCCGGGCGCCACCGGGTTCGCCAACGCGGTGCTGCGCGAGGTGTCCACCCTTGACGTGGACGGCTGGGTGGCGAAGCTCGCCCCGCCGATGGAGACCGACCCGATCGGGCACCTGGCGCTGGCGTACAGCCATCCGCAGTGGATCGTGCGGGCCTTCTCCGAGGCGCTCGACGGCGATCTGGGCGAGACGGCCCGGCTGCTGATCGAGGACAATGAGCGTCCGCCGGTGCACCTGTGTGCCCGGCCCGGCCTGATCGACCCGATGGAGCTGGCCGACCAGGTGGGCGGGGCGCCCGGGGCATTCTCGCCGTACGCCGTCTATCTGCCCGGCGGCGCGCCCGGCGACGTGCCGGCGGTGGTCGACGGCCGGGCCCACGTCCAGGACGAGGGCTCCCAGCTGGTGGCCAGCGCGCTCGCCGACGCGCCGCTGGACGGCCCGGACGGGCACTGGCTGGACCTGTGCGCCGGTCCGGGCGGCAAGGCCGGGCTCCTCGGCGCGCTGGCCGCGCAGCGCGGCGCCCGGGTGACCGCGGTGGAGGTGGCCGAGCACCGGGCCCGGCTGGTCTCCCAGGCGACCAGGGGTCTGCCGGTGACCGTGCTGGCCATGGACGGTCGTGAGGTCGGGGCCGACCCGCAGCTGCCGGAGGGGCACTTCGACCGGGTGCTGGTGGACGCCCCGTGCACCGGGCTGGGGTCGCTGCGCCGCCGGCCGGAGTCGCGCTGGCGTCGCCAGCCCTCCGACCTGCCGCCGCTGACCCGGCTGCAACGGGAGTTGCTCGGTGCGGCGCTGCGTGCGGTCCGTCCCGGCGGGCTGGTCGCCTACGTCACCTGCTCGCCGCACACAGTGGAGACCCACGTGACGGTGACCGAGGCGGCCCGCCGCAGCGGGATGCCGGTGGACTTCGTGGACGCCCGGCCGCTGCTGCCGGCCGGTATGCCGGGCCTGGGCGACGGTCCCACCGTGCAGCTCTGGCCGCACCGGCACGGCACCGACGCGATGTTCCTCGCCGTCCTGCGCCGAGGCTGAGGCGTCCCCGGTTCTGAAAGGAAGGGCCCCTCGTCAACGCCAGGTGTTGACGAGGGGCCCTTCCTATCAGAACCGCGCGGTTGGTCAGGTGACCGGGAGGCCCTTGGTGCCGGCGCCCTTCATCGAGCGGGTCAGGTTCCGGTCGCTGATCCACAGGAAGCACTGCACCCCACGGTTGCCGTTCTTCCACTCCTGCTCGTACGGCTGGTAGTAGATCGTCCCGGTGCGGAAGTCGAGCTGGGAGTTGTCCGGCACCTTGGCATACCTGGCGGTCACCGTCTGGCAGGCCCGGTGGGTCCGCTTGGTGGTGCGGTTGAACTCGGCGTAGCTGATGTCCGGGGCCTGCCAGATCCCGACGAACTCGGCGTGGTGCCGGCTGGTGCAGGAGACCGGCACCATCTCGTCGATGTCGTCCTTGACCAGCTTGGGGTTGAAGCAGCGGTACGCCAGCGGCGCCGCGCCGGTCAGCGCCCCCCGCAGGCTGCCGGTGCGCAGGCCGACGGAGGTGTCGTCGATGCTAGCGATCTCGGTGACGTCACAGCGGTACCAGCGGGCCCCACCGGCCCAGGCCGGCGCGGAGGGCAGCACGACGGTCAGGCCGAGGCGCCCGGAGCGCCAGTCGGCGCCCACCGCCTTGCTGACCTCCTTGTCGCAGCCGGCCTGCGCGGTCCGCATGCCGACCGAGCCGGGCGGTGGGGGAGTCCCGCGGTCCGTGCCCGGACCACTGAGGGTGCCGACGTGCATGGTCTCCACCCGGTGCGACTCGGTGCACGCCACCGGGTTGTAGCCGGTCAGGTAGCCGACCTGCTGGGCGTCGTGGTGGCAGACCTCGGCGGCGGGAACGAACTGCTGCGCCGCGACGGGTGCCGGCCAGTCGTCGATGAGGTCCCGGTCGACTCCGGCGGGTGCGCCACACCCGGCCAGCGCCAGGGCCACCGCCGCGCCCGCGGCGACCGCCGCCAACCACCGTCGCATCCCCCGACCTCCCGCCGCTGGTGGTCTCCGGCCGGCCACCAGCCGGTCGGTAACGCCACGGCGCAGCAGCATACGGCACCGGTGCTCAGATGGCGGGCAGTCCCTGTGGGCCCGCATTGCGCATCGAGCGGGTGAGTTTGCGGTCATCGCTCCACAGAAAACAGCGCACCCCACGGTCACCCTCCTCCCACTCCCGCTGCGACGGTGGGTAATAGATGGACCCGGCCCGGTACGGCAGGTCGCTGTTGTTCGGCACCGCGGCGTACGCGGCGATCAACGCCATGCAGCGCCGGTGCACCTGCTCGGCGGAGCGGCTGAAGTCCGCCCAGCTCATGTCCCGTTCCAGGTAGACGCCGACGAACTCGGCGCGGTGCGGCTCGGTGCAGAGCACCGGCGCCATGTAGTTGAGGTTGTCGCCGATCAACTTGGGGTCGAAGCAGCGGTGGGTCAGCGGCGTGTCACCGATCAACGCGCCGCGCAGGCTACCGGTGCGGTTCACCGGCCGGGTGTTGTCGATGCTGTTGGTCTCGCTGAGGTCGCAGCGGAACCAGCGCGCGCCACCGGCCCAGGCCGGTGCCGAGGGCAGCGACAGGGACAGGGTGAGCCGCGCCGTGTGCCAGTCGCCGCCGAGCACCTCCCGGGCCCGCTGGTCACACTCGCCGCGGGCGGTTCGCAGTGCCGGCGACCCCGGCTGCGGCCGGGCGTCGGCGAGTGCGGCGGGACCGGTGAAGGTGCCGACGTGGATCGCCTCGGCCAGGTGGCTGCGAGCGCAGTCCACCGTCTCGTACGTGCTGGCCTGCACGATCGAGGTGATCCGGGGCAGGCAGGTGTCGGTGGCGGGTGTGAACGGTTTCGGGGTCCGCAGCGCCGGCCAGTCGTCGGTGAGGTCACCGTCCGCGCCCCGCGCCGGCCCGCAGCCGGCCAGCAGCATCGTCGTGGCGCCGGCCAGCGCCAGCGCTCCGAGCCACCGTCGCATCGTCCGCCCTCCCGGGAGCTGGCGGCCGGTCACCGCGCCCCGCGGCGAGACCCCGGCGGGCGTGCAGCCTACGGCACCGTCCCCGTTGGAGTGTCGTCGCGTTTCCGTCGATCGGCCAACCGCTGATCTCTGTTCGTCCGGATCCGGCGGTCCGGACCGGCCAATCCTGCACCACTGGTCACCGCTGGATCACAGCGCGTCCCCGATGGTGCCGCGATGCGGGCGGCGTGTCGCCGCGTTCGTACACTGGCCCCGTGACCGTACCGCCGCCAATCGTCGCGCCGAGCATCCTGGCCGCCGATTTCGCCCGCCTCGCCGAAGAGGTCCGTGCCGTCGAGGACGCCGCGGACTGGTTGCACGTGGACGTGATGGACAACCACTTCGTGCCGAACCTGACCATCGGACTGCCCGTGGTGCAGAGCCTGCGCGCCGTCACCGCGCTGCCGTTCGACGTGCACCTGATGATCGAGGACCCGCGCCGGTGGGCCCCCGGCTACGCCGACGCCGGGGCGTACAACGTGACCTTCCACGCCGAGGCGTGCGACGACCCCGTGGCGCTCGCCAAGGACCTGCGCTCCGCCGGCGCGAAGGCCGGCCTGGCCATCGACCGGGACACCCCGATCGAGCCGTACCTGGACCTGCTGCCCAGCTTCGACACCCTGCTGATCATGACGATCAAGGCCGGTTTCGGCGGGCAGCGGTTTCTCCCGCAGCTGCTGGACAAGGTCCGCGCCGCCCGCCGGCACGTCGACGCCGGGCACCTGGAGCTGCGCATCGAGGTGGATGGCGGGATCGCCGCCGACACCATCGAGCAGGCGGCCGCCGCGGGCGCCGACGCGTTCGTGGCCGGCACCGCCGTCTACGGTGCCGCCGACCCGGCCGAGGCGGTACGCCACCTGCGGGCGCTGGCGGAACGCGCGGCTCCCGGGGCCTGAGGTGGACCCCGAGGGCGACCGCAAGGACATCATCCTCGTCGTGGACGACGACGCGGACATCGCCCGCTTCGTCGAGTTCAACCTGCGGCTGCACGGCTTCGAGGTGATCCACGCCAGCGACGGCCAGGAGGCCCTCGAGGTCATCGAGCGGCAGCGGCCCGACCTGGCCGTGGTCGACCTGATGATGCCCCGGATCGACGGGCTGGAGCTGACCCGGCGGCTGCGCGCCAACCCGATGACCTCCGCCCTGCCGGTGATCATGCTGACGGCCAAGGGGATGACCGTCGACAAGGTGCACGGGCTCAGCGCCGGCGCCGACGACTACCTGGTCAAGCCGTTCGACACCGCCGAGCTGGTGGCCCGGGTCTCCTCGACCCTGCGCCGCAACAAGGAGTTCCGGGAGGTCTCCCCGCTGACCGGGCTGCCCGGCAACAGCCGGATCCGCCGGGAGATCAGCGACCGGGTCCGGCACGGTGTCGACTACGCGGTCGGCTACATCGACATCGACCGGTTCAAGAGCGTCAACGACCGGTACGGCTTCGTCCGCGGCGACGACTTCATCTCCGCGCTGGCCCGCAGCCTGCACCGGGCGGTGGTGGCGGTGGGTCTGCCACCGGCGTTCCTCGGCCACGTCGGCGGCGACGACTTCGTCATCGTCTGCGCCCCGGACCAGGTCCGCTCGCTCACCTCCCGGGCGGTGGTCGACTTCGAGAAGGCGGCCGACACGCTCTACGACCCGACCGACCGGGAGCGCGGCTTCGTCGAGCTGAAGGACCGGCGCGGCACCATCCGCCGGGCCGCCCTGGTCACCCTCTCCATCGGCGTCTCCCTCTCCGACGCCGGCAAACGGTTCACCGACCCGCTCGAGGCCATCGCGGTGGCCTCCGAGATGAAGACGGTCGCCAAGAGCCAGCCCGGGTCGTACGTGGCGGTGGACCGGCGGCGCGGCGTCACGTGAGCGTGATCCGGCTGTGAAGTAGCTCGCCTCGGTGGCGGCACACCCCCGTTTGCGTGTAAGACTGCCCAAGTACCCACCACGCGCTGGCGGGACTCGGTGAAATTCCGAACCGGCGGTGATCCACGGTCCGACCGTGGTCAGCCCGCGACCCGGACGGCTCTGCCGTCCGGTGGACCTGGTGAAAATCCGGGGCCGACGGTTGGGGGCGGTTCGTCCGCGCCCAGACAGTCCGGATGGGAGACAGCGCGCGGGACGGACGGGTCCGAGCCGGCCGCTGGCTTCAGCGTGCCGTGCCGACCCCCCGGGGCGGCTGCGCCGTACCCGGACTCCGCCGCCGCATGCCCTGCGGCCCCATGCCGCCTCCCTGACCGCCCGCGCGGACCGGCGAGTGAGAGGGCAGGGACAGGGCGATGGCCAGCGTCTCCGTCGATGAGGCGATGCGACGCGCGATCGAGCTGGCGGCGCGCGGGCTGGGAACCACCAGCCCCAACCCAGTGGTCGGCTGCGTGCTGCTCGACGCGGACGGCACGGTCGTCGGCGAGGGCTTCCACGCCTACGCCGGGGGGCCGCACGCCGAGATCGTCGCGCTGGCCCAGGCCGGGGAGCGCGCCCGCGGCGGCACCGCCGTGGTCACCCTGGAACCCTGTGACCACACCGGCCGCACCGGTCCCTGCAGTACCGCGCTGGTCCAGGCCGGCGTGGGCCGGGTGGTCATCGCCGTACCCGACCCGAACCCGGTGGCCACCGGCGGCGCCGCCACGCTGCGCTCCGCCGGGGTCCGGGTGGACCTGGGAATACGCGGCGACGAGGCCGAGGCCGGCAACGTCGCCTGGTTGACCTCGATGCGCCGGGGCTGGCCGTACGTGATCTGGAAGTACGCCGCCACGGTGGATGGCCGGTCCGCGGCGGCGGACGGAACCAGCATGTGGATCACCTCGGAGGCGGCCCGGATCGACGTGCACGCGCTGCGCGGCACGGTCGACGCGGTCATCGTCGGGGTCGGCACCGTGCTCGCCGACGATCCCCGACTGACCGCCCGCAACCTGCGCGACGGCAGCCTGGCCATCCGGCAGCCGCTGCGGGTGGTGGTGGACAGCTCGGGGCGTACCCCGGCCGACGCCCGGGTCCGCGACGGCGCCGCGCGCACGTGGATCGCGACCGCAGCCGAGGTGGGCGCGGGCCCGGACGGCCGGGTCGACCTGCCGGCGCTGCTCGCGGCGCTGCACCAGCGCGGGGTCCGCGCGGTGCTGCTGGAGGGCGGCCCCCGGCTGGCCGGAGCGTTCCTCGCCGCAGGCCTGGTCGACAAGATCGTCGGGTACGTCGCGCCCCGGCTGCTCGGCGCCGGCCCGACCGCCCTGGTCGACGCGGGCGTGAGCACCATCGCCGAGGCCATCGATTTGGAGTTCGTCGACGTTACGCAGATCGGTCCGGATCTCCGGATCACCGCGTTGCCCCGGAAGAGAGAGGGCTGACATGTTCACCGGCATTGTCGAGGAGTTGGGCGAGGTCGTCCGGGTGTCGTCGACGGCGGGCGATTCGGCGCTGGTCGCCGTACGCGGCCCGCTGGTCACCTCCGACGCCCGCCATGGCGACTCCATCGCGGTCAACGGCGTCTGCCTGACCGTGGTGGAGGCGGCGGACGGTGTCTTCACCGCGGACGTGATGGGGGAGACGCTGCGCCGCTCCGCGCTGGGCGCGCTGCGCCCCGGCGATCCGGTCAACCTGGAGCGGGCCGCCGCGCTGGGTAGCCGGCTCGGCGGGCACCTGGTGCAGGGCCACGTGGACGGGGTCGGTGAGGTGATCTCCCGCGAGCCGGCCGAGCAGTGGGAGACGGTCCGGTTCCGGCTGCCCGCCGCCCTGGCCCGGTACGTGGTGGAGAAGGGCTCGATCACCATCGACGGCGTCTCGCTGACCGTCGCCGAGGTGGGTGCCGACGAGTTCTCCGTCGGTCTGATCCCGACCACGCTCAAGCTGACCACGCTCGGCGCGAAGGGCGTCGGCGACCCGGTCAACCTGGAGGTGGACGTGCTGGCCAAGTACGTCGAGCGGCTGCTCGGCGCCCGGCTGGCCGACGACGCCGCCACGGCCGCCGGCACAGGCGGGGCCGTCTGATGGGCCCGCTCGGCTGGCTCCTGGACGCCCAGGTGCAGGTGGCCGGCTCGCCGGTGCTGGTCCGGGAGATCGTCGGCAACGTGTTCGGGCTGGTCTCCGCGCTCCTCGGCCTGCGTCGGGTGGTCTGGGCCTGGCCGGTCGGCATGATCGGTAACGCGCTGCTGTTCACCGTCTTCCTCGGCGGGGTGTTCGCCACCCCGCAGGACCATGACCTCTACGGGCAGGCCGGCCGGCAGGTGTTCTTCTTCGCGGTCAGCGTCTACGGCTGGTGGCGCTGGCAACGCAACCGGCGCAGCGACGCCGGACACGCCGCGGTGCTGCCGCGCTGGGCCACCGGGCGGGAACGGCTGGCGATGCTGCTGGCCGCCGCCGTCGGCACCGCCGTGGCGTACCCGGTGCTCGCCGCACTGGGCTCCTGGGGCCCGCTGCCGGACGCCTGGATCCTCACCGGCAGCCTGCTGGCCACCTACGGCATGGCGCGCGGCTGGGTGGAGTTCTGGCTGGTCTGGATCGCGGTGGACGCCGTCGGCGTGCCACTGCTGCTGCGCGGCGGGTTCTACCCGTCGGCGGCCATGTACCTGGTCTACGGCGCATTCTGCGCCTGGGGCTTCGCCGCCTGGTGGCGCACCTCGCGTGCCACCCGGCCGGCTGCCGCACTCCCGCCCACCTACACGGAGGCCGTCGCATGAGTACGTTCGCCAGCATCGAGCAGGCGGTCGCCGAGATCGCGGCCGGTCGGCCGGTCGTCGTGGTCGACGACGCCGACCGGGAGAACGAGGGCGACCTGATCTTCGCGGCAGAGCTGGCCACGCCGGAGCTGCTCGCGTTCATGGTCCGCTACACGTCCGGCTACATCTGCGTGCCGCTCACCGAGAGCGAGGCCGACCGGCTCGACCTGCCGCCGATGCACCACACCAACCAGGACCGGCGCGGCACCGCGTACACGGTGACCGTGGACGCCCGGGAGGGGATCAGCACCGGCATCTCGGCCGCTGACCGCGCGCACACCATCCGGCTGCTCGCCGACGCGGGCACCGACCCGACGGACCTGGCCCGGCCCGGGCACGTGGTGCCGCTGCGGGCCCGCGAGGGCGGCGTGCTGCGCCGGCCCGGGCACACCGAGGCGGCGGTGGACCTGACCCGGCTCGCCGGGCTGCGCCCCGCGGGCGTGCTCTGCGAACTGGTCAACGACGACGGCACCATGATGCGGTTGCCGGACCTGGAGAAGTTCTGCGCCGAGCACGGCCTCACGCTGATCACCATCGCTGACCTGATCGCGTATCGGCGGCGAAACGAGAAGCAGGTCGAGATGGTCGCCGAAGCTCGGATGCCGACCCGCCACGGGGTGTTCCGGGCGCTCGGCTACCGCGCCGAGCACGACCCGGCCGAGCACGTCGCGATGGTGCTGGGTGACCTCGGTGACGGCCAGGACGTGCTGGTCCGGGTGCACTCCGAGTGCCTCACCGGGGACGTGTTCGGCTCGCTGCGCTGCGACTGCGGGCCGCAGCTGGACGCCGCGCTGGCCCGCGTCGCACGCGAGGGCCGGGGCGTGGTGCTCTACGTGCGCGGGCACGAGGGACGCGGCATCGGGCTGCTGCACAAGCTCCAGGCGTACCAGTTGCAGGACCTGGGCCGGGACACCGTGGACGCCAACCTCGACCTGGGTCTGCCGGCCGACGCCCGGGACTACGGCACCGGCGCGCAGATCCTCTACGACCTGGGCGTGCGCTCGATGCGGCTGCTGACCAACAACCCGGCCAAGCGGGCCGGGCTGGAGGGCTACGGGTTGACGATCACCGGCCGGGAGGGGCTGCCGGCCGGCGCGCACCCGGAGAACCTGCGCTACCTGCGCACCAAGCGGGACCGGATGGGTCACCTGCTGGACGAGTTGGACGAGGTGAGCGAGGCGCCGCTGGGGCGTCCGGTCGCCAACGATGAGATCGGAGCATGACGATGGCGGGTTTCGGTGAGCCGGGGGTCGACGCGGTGGACGCCGCGGGGCTGACCGTCGGGGTGGTGGCGGCCCGGTGGCACGGCGAGCTGACCGACCACATGCTGGAGCGGGCGGTGGCCGCCGCCGAGGCGTGCGGCGCCCGCTCCGTGGTGGCCCGGGTCGCCGGCTCGGTCGAGCTGCCGGTGGTCGCCCAGGCCCTCGCGCGCCGCTGCGACGTGGTGGTCGCACTCGGCGTGGTGGTCCGCGGCGCCACCGCGCACTTCGACTACGTCTGCCGTTCGGTCACCGACGGGCTGACCCGGGTGGCGCTGGACGAGGGCAAGCCGGTGGCGCACGGGGTGCTCACCGTGGAGACCATCGAGCAGGCCCGGGACCGGGCCGGGCTGCCCGGGTCGGCGGAGGACAAGGGTTGGTCGGCCACCGTCGCCGCGCTCGACGCCGCGCTGGCTGTCCGCACTCTTGCCCGAAACGGCCAGCGGGTCGGCTTCAGCGGCTGACCGTCCGGCTGGAAGAATCGCGTTCCGTGAAGACGTTCGAGGAGTTGTTCGCCGAGCTGCAGGCCAAGGCCGCCGCCGGCACCCCGGGCTCGGGCACCGTCGCCGCCCTGGACAAGGGGGTGCACTTCATCGGCAAGAAGGTCGTCGAGGAGGCGGCCGAGTCGTGGATGGCCGCCGAGCATGAGGGGCCGGAGCGCACCGCCGAGGAGATCTCCCAACTGCTCTACCAGGTGCAGGTGCTGATGCTGGCCAGCGGTCTCGAACTCAAGGACGTCTACCGACATCTGTGAGTGCCCCACTCGTTGATCGCCATCCGGATCGAAGGAGCACTCCGTCATGCTGCGTGTCGCCATTCCCAACAAGGGCACCCTGGCCGAACCGGCCGCCCAGATGCTGCGCGAGGCGGGCTACCGCCAGCGCACCGAGCCCAAGGACCTCGTCTGCCGGGACGAGTCCAACGACGTCGAATTCTTCTACCTGCGTCCCAAGGACATCGCCACCTACGTCGGGTCCGGTGACCTCGACCTCGGGATCACCGGCCGGGACCTGCTGATCGACTCGGCCGCGCCGGCCGAGGAGGTCGTCGACCTCGTCTTCGGCCAGGCCACCTTCCGCTTCGCCGCCCGCCCCGACGACATCGCCTCGATACGCGACCTGGGCGGGCACCGCATCGCCACCGCGTACCCGGGGCTGGTCGAGCGGCACCTCGGCGAGCTGGGCGTCAAGGCCGACGTGATCCGCCTGGACGGCGCGGTGGAGAACGCCGTCCGGCTCGGCGTCGCCGACGTGGTGGCCGACGTGGTGGAGACCGGCGCCACCCTGCGCCAGGCGGGCCTCGTGGTCTTCGGCGAGCCGCTGCTGCGCTCCTCGGCGGTGCTGGTCCGCCGGGCCGGCGCGTCGGGGCACGCGCAGGCCGAGCAGTTGCTGCGCCGCCTGCACGGCGTGCTGGTGGCCCGCCGGTACGTGATGCTCGCCTACGACGTGCCGGCCGGCCTGCTGGACCGGGCCAGCGGGCTGACCCCCGGCATCGAGTCGCCCACGGTGTCGCCGCTGCACCGGGAGGGCTGGGTGGCCGTGCAGGCGATGGTGCTCCGCGACGACGTGCACCGGATCATGGACGAGCTGTACGAGCTGGGCGCCCGGGCCATCCTGGTCACCAATATCCACGCCTGCCGGCTCTGACCCTGCCGGGCGCTGCACGTGCTTGTGGCTGGGGTGGTCGCCCGGGCTGGTCGGCCCGCTCGACCCGCGTCGGGAGCGCCGGGTTGGTGGGCCTGAGGCCTGCTTGATCGATTCGGGATCGCCGATATGGGGGTGTCCGCCCGTGCGGGACACCCCCGTATCGCTGATCTCGAGTGGATCTACCGCCCGTGGCGCCTGTGACACCCAGGTGACCCGGTGACGATCACGCCGGACCGTGGGAGATCACGCTCGAACATGGAAGTAGTGGCTTCCACCAGCACCCGAGGCCACTGGATCCCTGATCGAGCGCGATCTTGGGGGGAGCGGTGCGGCGGGGAGCGGCGCGGCGGGGGAGCGGCGCAGTCGGCGTAGGCGGCGCAGGCGGCGCGGTGCGGTGGCTCGCCGGGTGAGTCTGCCGCGCTGGCGGGTGCTCGGCGGGTGGTGCGGTCGCCGGGCGGGGGTGGATGGCAGACTGGTGGGGTGAGTGAAACCGAGCTGATCCGCCTGAAGCCCCGCCGCATCCGGGTGGTCTGCTGGTCCTCGGCGGTCGCGCTGGTGGTGGTGTTCGGTCTGGTTGCCACCTCGTTGAGTGGGCCGACCGGCGACGGCTACGGCAGCTTCCAGCGCGGTGACCAGATCGCCATGGTCGGTCTGGGCATCTTCGGCGCTCTGGGCTTTCTGCTGTTCACCCGCCCTCGGGTGGAGGCTGACGCCCGTGGTGTCCGGGTGCGCAACGTCATCAGCTCGTACGAGCTGCCCTGGGAGGTCGTCCGGGGCGTCCGCTTCGACCGGGGCGCGCCCTGGGCCAGCCTGGAGCTGCACGACGACGACCTGCTGCCGATGATCGCCCTGCAGGCAGCCGACAAGGAGTCGGCCGTCGAAGGGGTCCGTGCGCTGCGGCGACTGCACCAGGCGCACCTGGCCCGCCTCACCGAGCGCGCCACCGGCCGCTGACGGGCCTCCACGCTGCGCCCACCCGCTCTGCGGTGCTCGTGGGCCGTGCCACTCAAGATCCGCGCAACTTCCCCGAAAGTGCTGACTCAGCGCGCTGGGAGACAGCAGTTTCGGGAAACTGTGCGGATCTTGAGTGGCACGGGGCGGACGCGGCCGAAACCCAGCCGGGACCGGGCGCGGTCGTGGGGTGTCCGGTTTGGGAGCGGCCGGGACGTCGGTGTAGTGTTATCGAGTCGACCAGGCTGTCTCCGCGTGCGAGCAGACAGCCACGAAAGCGGAGCGCCTGCTCCCACCCGAGTCGCCGCTACGGTGGCCGGGTCCGGTCCCCGGTTCCGGGCACGTTCCGGTTCCGGATGCGCGATCCTGTGATCGTGCCGACCGGTCGAGCGGGCCCTGGCATACGCCGGGGCCTTCTGCTTTCCGGGTCGGTTCCCACCCGGGAGCCGCGGGGGTCGGTGAAAGAGCAGAAACGACTCGAGGAGGCCCCATCAGCGTCGAACCACGCGTGAACGAGCAGATCCGGGCACGTGAGGTCCGACTGGTCGGCCCCGAGGGTGAGCAGGTGGGCATCGTCCCACTGGAGCGCGCCCTTCAGCTGGCCGCGGACGTCGATCTGGACCTGGTCGAGGTTGCGCCGATGGCGCGCCCGCCGGTGTGCAAGCTCATGGACTTCGGCAAGTTCAAGTACGAGAGCGCACTCAAGGCGCGCGAAGCGCGGCGTAACCAGCAGCAGACCGTCATCAAGGAAATGAAGCTCCGACCGAAGATCGACCCGCACGACTACGAGACCAAGAAGGGTCACGTGGTGCGGTTCCTCAAGGCGGGCGACAAGGTCAAGGTGACGATCATGTTCCGCGGTCGCGAGCAGAGCCGCCCGGAGCTGGGCTACCGGCTCCTGCGCCGGCTCGAATCCGAGATCACGGAACTGGGATACGTCGAGGCCGCTCCGAAGCAGGACGGTCGAAACATGATCATGGTTCTCGCTCCGCATCGGGCCGTCAAGGCCTCCGCGGTCGCCGCTACGGCGTCCCGCGGTGCACCTCGGGAGCGGGGCGCGGACGAGTCCGCTGCCCCGGAAGCCGATGAGACCGCGGCGGCCGGCGAGACCGCAGCAGCCGGTGACACCGGCACCGCCGCCGACACCAGCGGCGAGTAACAGGGGAGAAGACGTTCCACATGCCGAAGATGAAGAGCCACACGGGTATGGGTAAGCGGGTCAAGGTCACCGGCAGGGGCAAGATCGTTGCCCAGCAGGCCGGCCTCCGCCACAACCTGGAGAAGAAGCCCTCCACCCAGACCCGCCGGCTGACCGGCACGGTCGTGCTGGCCAAGGCCGACGTCAAGCGCATCAAGAAGCTGCTCGGCCGCTGACGCGCGCCACCTTTACGTAAGAAGGAGTTGAGATGGCACGCGTCAAGCGGGCTGTAAACGCCCAGAAGAAGCGTCGTACCCTGCTGGAGACCGCGAGCGGTTACCGCGGTCAGCGCTCCCGGCTGTACCGCAAGGCCAAGGAGCAGGTGCTGCACTCGATGCAGTACGCCTACCGGGACCGTCGTGACCGCAAGGGCGACTTCCGGCAGCTGTGGATCCAGCGGATCAACGCGGGCGCCCGGGCCAACGGGATGACCTACAACCGCCTGATCCAGGGCCTGCGTCTGGCCGGCATCGAGGTCGACCGCAAGATCCTGGCCGACCTGGCCGTCAACGACGCCGCCGCCTTCGCGGCGATCGTCGAGCTGGCCCGGGCCGCGGTCGCGGCCGAGGGCACCGGCGGCGCGGCGGCCCAGGCCGCCTGATCCCCGCGCACAAGAGCGAGGCGTCTCCCGTGTCGGCACCGCCGACCGGGGGGCGCCTCGATCGTGCCGGACGACCGCACACCATGGCCTTCACTCCGCGTACACCCAGGGTGGTCGCCGCCCGCCGGTTGCAGCGCCGTCGGGACCGCGACGCCACCGGCCGGTTCCTGGCCGAGGGACCGCAGGCGGTCCGCGAGGCCCTCGCGCGGCCCGAGGTGGTCACCGAGCTGTTCGGTACGCCCACCGCCCTGGACCGGTACGCGGAACTGGCCGCCGCCGCGGCCCGCGCCGACGTGCCGGTCTCCGAGGTGACCGACGAGGGGCTCGCCGCGCTCGCCGAGACCGTCGCCCCGCAGGGGCTGGTCGCCGTCTGCCGGCACCTGGACGTGCCGCTGGAGCAGGCCCTCGCCGGCGCGCCCCGCCTGGTGGCGGTGCTCGCCGAGATCCGCGACCCGGGTAACGCCGGCACCGTGCTGCGCACCGCCGACGCCGCCGGGGCGGGCGCGGTGGTCTTCGCCGGCGAGGCCGTCGACCCGTACAACGGCAAGTGCGTCCGGGCCTCCGCCGGCAGCCTCTTCCACGTCGACGTGGTCCGCGCCGCCGACCCGCTCGAGACGGTCGAAGCGCTCCGTACCGCCGGGCTGACCGTGCTGGCCACCACCGGCTACGGCGACAGCGACCTGGACGACCTGGCCGACTCCGGTCGGCTCGCCGAGCCCACCGCCTGGCTGTTCGGCTCCGAGGCGCACGGGCTGCCGCAGGAGCTGGCCGCCGCGGCCGACGCCCGGGTCCGGGTGCCGCTGCATGGGCGCGCGGAGAGCCTGAACCTGGCTGCGGCCGCGGCGGTCTGCCTGTACGCTTCAGCGAGAGCACAGCGCTGAGGTGTCCACCCGGCGCGCATACCGCAGGGGAGAGCTTCCGTCGATGAACGCGCCACGGCGTTCGTTTAGCCAGCCCGCCGGTGTCGGCGGGCGGCGGGTCTGACCTGCTCCCTGCACGACTCCTACCGGCGGGCTGCGGCGCAGCCGCGCGTCCGTAGACTCGCTTAGCCGCCCCGGTGAGGGCTGGCGCCGCCGTGAGGGAGTGCCCGTACGCCATGAGCTACCGCAACGATCCGTACGACCCGAAGCAGGTCGCCCTGCTCGACCCGGCCGCCCTGGCCGCGGCCGTCGCCGACGCCACGAAGGCGTTCACGGCGGCTGCCGACCCGGACGCGCTGACCGCGCTGCGCCCCGCGCACCTCGGTGACCGGTCTCCGGTCTCGCTGGCCCGCCGGGAGATCGGCGCGCTGCCGCCAGCCGCGAAGTCCGATGCCGGCAAGCGGGTCAACGAGGCCCGCCGGGCGATCGAGACCGCATACGCCGACCGCGCCGCAGTGGTGGAGCGCGAGCAGGCCGAGCGGGTGCTGGTCGAGGAGCGGGTGGACGTCACCCTGCCCTACGACCGGCGTCCGCGTGGCGCCCGGCACCCGCTGAGCACCCTGATGGAGTCGATCAGTGATCTCTTCGTCGGGATGGGCTACGAGGTGGCCGAGGGCCCCGAGGTCGACCTGGAGTGGGTCAACTTCGACGCGTTGAACATCCCCCCGGACCACCCGGCGCGCGGGCTGATGGACACCTTCCACATCGCACCGGAGGGCTCCGGCCTGGTGCTGCGGACGCACACCTCGAACGTGCAGACCCGCACGATGCTCAGCCGCACCCCGCCGATCTACGTGATCTGCCCGGGCCGGGTCTACCGCACCGACGAGGTGGACGCCACCCACAGCCCGGTCTTCCACCAGGCCGAGGGGCTGGTTGTCGACAAGGGCATCACGATGGCGCACCTGCGCGGCACCCTCGACCACTTCGCCCGGGCGATCTTCGGTCCGGAGGCGAAGACCCGGTGGCGGCCGCACTACTTCCCGTTCACCGAGCCGTCGGCGGAGTTCGACGTCTGGTTCCCGGAGCACCGCGACGGCCCGCAGTGGGTCGAGTGGGGCGGCTGCGGGATGGTCAACCCGCGGGTGCTGCGCGCCTGCGGCGTGGACCCGGAGGTCTACTCCGGATTCGCCTTCGGGATGGGCATCGACCGGACCCTGATGGTCCGGCACGGGGTCAGCGACATCCGCCATCTCTTCGAGGGCGACGTGCGGTTCAGCCGCGCGCTGGGGACCGGGGCGTAGGCGATGCGGGTACGAGACACGGGAACGGTGGTCTGAAGTCATGCGAGTTTCTGTCAGTTGGCTGCGGGAGTACGTCGATCTCCCCGCCTACCTGCCCACCGGTGACCTGGAGCAGGCCCTGATCGACCTCGGCATCGAGGTCGAGTCCGTGGTGGACCTGCGGGCGACCGTCACCGGCCAGCTGGTCGTCGGCGAGGTGCGGGAGATCGAGGAGCTCACCGGCTTCAAGAAGCCGATCCGGTTCTGTCGGGTCGACGTGGGTGACGCCAACGGCACCGGCGAGCCGCAGGAGATCGTCTGTGGGGCGCGCAACTTCGCCCCCGGCGACCGGGTGGTGGTGATCCTGCCCGGCGGCGTACTGCCCGGCGGCTTCGCCATCGGCGCCCGCAAGACCTACGGGCACAACTCCAACGGCATGATCTGCTCGGCGAAGGAGCTGGGCCTGGGCGACGACCACTCCGGCATCATCGTGCTGCCGCCGGACGTGGCGGCCAAGCCGGGCGACGACGCGCGCCCGGTGGTCGGCCTCGACGACGTGGTGTTCGAGCTGGAGATCACCCCCGACCGGGGGTACGCGCTGAGCCTGCGCGGCCTGGCCCGGGAGCTGTCGCACGCCTTCGACGTGCCGCTGCACGACCCGGCCATGGTGCCCGCGCCGGCCGGCACGCAGGCGGCGGCGTACCCGGTGGAGGTGCGCGACCCGGTCGGCTGCGACCGTTTCGCCGCCCGCCTGGTCCGCGGCGTCGACCCGACCGCGGTGACGCCGTCGTGGATGCAGCGGCGGCTCGTCACCGCGGGCATCCGCAGCATCTCGCTGCCGGTCGACATCACGAACTACGTGATGTTGGAGCTGGGCCAGCCGATGCACGCCTTCGACGCCGACCGGATCGCCGGGCCGCTGGTGGTCCGGCGCGCCGAGCCGGGGGAGAAGCTGACCACCCTGGACGGGGTGCAGCGGGTGCTCGCCGGCGACGACATGGTGATCTGCGACGACACCGGCCCGATCTCGCTCGCCGCGGTGATGGGCGGCGAGACCAGCGAGGTCGTCGCCGGCACCACCAACGTGCTCTTCGAGGCGGCGCACTGGGACCCGGCGATGGTCGGGCGCACCGCGCGTCGGCACAAGCTGTTCAGCGAGGCCGCGAAGCGCTGGGAGCGGGGCGTCGACCCGGCCCTGCCGCTGGTCGCGCTGGAGCGGGCCGTCCGGCTGCTCGCCGAGCACGGTGGCGGCACGCCGGGCGCGGAGATCCTGGACATCGACCACGTCCGTCCGCGTACCCCGATCAGCCTGCCGGCGGACCTGCCCACCCGGCGGGTCGGGGTCGAGTACCCGCCGCCGCGGGTGGTCGCCCTGCTGGAGCGGGTCGGCTGCACGGTCGCGCAGGGCGCGGACCGGTTGGCCGAGGACCCGGGCGCGGTGGGCGTCGCCAGCGGCGCCGGGGTCGCGCTCAGCGTCACCCCGCCGAGCTGGCGGCCCGACCTGACCGACCCGGCGGACCTGGTCGAGGAGGTCGTCCGCCTCGACGGGTACGACCGGGTGCCCTCGGTGCTGCCGGCCGCGCCGCCCGGTCGCGGGTTGACCCCGCGGCAGCGCCGGCGCCGGGCGGTCGCCGGGTCGCTGGCCGAGCGCGGGTACGTGGAGGTGCTCGCGCACCCGTTCGTGTCTCCGGAGCTGGCCGACCAGCTCGGCCTGCCGGCCGACGACCCGCGCCGGCCCGCGGTCCGGCTGGCCAACCCGCTGTCCGAGGAGGAGCCGCTGCTGCGCACCACGCTGCTCGGCCCGCTGCTCGGGATCCTCAAGCGCAACCTCGGCCGGGGTCACCGTGACCTCGCGCTCTACGAGATCGGGGCGGTGTTCCACCCGCGCGTCGGCGCCGGCAGTCCGCCGGCGATGGGGGTGGACCGGCGCCCCACCGACGAGGAGTTCGCGGCCGCCGACGCGGTGGTGCCGGCGCAGCCCGTGCACGTCGCGGCGGTGCTGACCGGCGACCTCGACCCGGCCGGCTGGTGGGGTCCGGGGCGGTCGGCCGGCTGGGCGGACGCCATCGAGGCGGCCCGGGACGTGCTGGCCGCCGCCGGCATCCCCGACGAGCGGGTCGAGGTGCGTGCCGCCGAGTACGCGCCCTGGCACCCCGGTCGCTGCGCCGAGCTGCTGGTCGGCGGCGCGGTCGTCGGGCACGCCGGCGAGCTGCACCCGGCGGTGGTGGCGGCGTTGGAGCTTCCCCGCCGGACCTGCGCGATGGAGCTGTCCCTGGACGCGCTGCCGTCCGCGCCGGTGACGCCCGCCCCGGCGGTGTCCGGCTTCCCGCCGGCGCTGATCGACGTGGCGCTGGTGGTGGACGAGTCGGTGCCGGCGGAGCAGGTGCGCCGGGCGCTGGAGGCGGGCGCCGGCGAGTTGCTGGAGGACGTGCGGCTGTTCGACGTGTACTCCGGTGAGCAGCTCGGTGCGGGTCGCCGGTCGCTGGCGTACAAGCTGACCTTCCGGGCGCCGGACCGGACGCTCACCGTCGAGGAGGCGGTGGCCGCCCGGGACGCGGCGGTGGCCGTGGCCGCCGAGCGCCTGGGCGCCACGCTGCGCGGCGCCTGAGGGGTGCCGGTGCCGGGATGGCTCGCGGTGGCCGCCGTTCGCGGTGGCCACCGCCGGCCTGCTCTGGGGTTCGCCTCGACGACGTCGCTGGACGTGGCGCTCGACGAGGTCGTTCCCCGGGTGACCCGGTCCGTCGCGGAGGGCAGCCTCTGACCGTCGCGTCCTGTTTCGTTCTCGCCGTTCCGGCCCGTGTCGCCCCGCGACCCGGGCCGGACGTGTGTCCGGCGCCACCCGCATCATTCCCATGCAATGGGCTGCATGAACTTGCAGGACGTCGATCATGGCTGCTAGCCTTCGTTGCATAGTCATGCGGAGGTGGGTATGGGAATCCGAGTCGCGGTCGCCGGGGCGAGCGGCTACGCCGGGGGCGAGCTGCTGCGCCTGGTCGCCGGACACCCGGAGTTCGACCTGGTCGCCGCCACCGCGCACCGTCAGGCCGGGCACCGCGTCGACGTGGTGCATCCGCAGCTCACCGGGCTCGACCTGGTGCTGGGCGGGACCGACCCGGCGACGCTCACCGACGCCGACCTGGTCTTCCTGGCCCTGCCGCACGGCGAGTCGGCGGTGCTGGCCGCCCAGATCCCGCCGCACGTGCGGGTCGTCGACCTGGGGGCGGACCACCGGCTCGCCGACCCGTACGACTGGGCCCAGTACTATGGCGGCCCGTACGCCGGCCAGTGGACCTACGGCCTGCCCGAGCTGCCCGGCCAGCGCGAGCTGATCGCCGGCTCCACCCGCGTGGCGAACACCGGCTGCTATGCCGCCGCCATCACCCTGGCGCTCGCGCCGCTGATCGCGGCCGGCGCGGCCAACCCCGCCGACGTGGTGGTGGTCGCCGCCTCGGGCACCTCGGGCGCCGGACGGGCGGCCAAGGCGCACCTGCTGGCCAGCGAGGTGATGGGGGACCTGTCGCCGTACCGGGTCGGCACCCACCAGCACGTGCCGGAGATCAAGCAGGCGTCCGGGGCGACCGGCCTGTCGTTCACCCCGGTCCTGGCGCCGATGCCACGCGGCATCCTGGCCACGGTCACCGCGGTGCCGACGCACGGCGTCGACCCGCAGCACGTGCTGGCGCAGGCGTACGCTGACGCGCCGTTCGTGCACGTGCTGCCCGAGGGCAGGTGGCCGCACACCGCAGCCACACTGGGCTCGAACTCCTGCCACCTGCAGGCCACCGTCGACGTGGACTCCGGCCGCCTGATCGTGCTCAGCGCGCTGGACAACCTGGGCAAGGGCGCCGCCGGCCAGGCCGTCCAGAACGCCAACCTGATGTTCGGCCTGCCGGAGACCACCGGCCTGTCGGTCTGGGGGGTCGCACCATGAGTGTCACCACCCCACGGGGGTTCCGGGCGGCCGGGGTAGCCGCCGGTCTGAAGGCCAGCGGCGGCGCCGACGTCGCGCTGGTGGTCAACGACGGCCCCGACGCCGGTGTCGCTGGCGTCTTCACCAGCAACCGGATCAAGGCCGCGCCGGTGCTCTGGACCCAGCAGGTCGTCAACGGTGGCGTGGTCCGGGCGGTGGTGCTCAACTCCGGTGGCGCCAACGCCTGCACCGGCCCCGCCGGCTTCCAGGACACCCACGCCACCGCCGAGCACACCGCCGCCGCGCTGACCTCGGTCAGCCCGCGGCTGATACTCGGCGCGGGGGAGGTGGCGGTCTGCTCGACGGGGCTGATCGGTGAGCGGCTGCCGATGCCGAAGCTGCTGCCCGGCGTCCGCTCGGCGATCCGGGGGCTGTCACGCGACGGCGGCCCGGCCGCAGCCGAGGCCATCATGACCACGGACACCCGACCGAAGACCACGGTGGCCCGGGGCAGCGGCTGGACGGTCGGCGGGATGGCCAAGGGCGCCGGGATGCTCGCGCCGGGGATGGCCACCATGCTCTGCGTCCTGACCACCGACGCGGTCGCCGGGCCGGCGATGCTGGACGACGTGCTGCGCGCGGCCACCCGGGTCAGCTTCGACCGGGTCGACTCCGACGGCTGCATGTCGACCAATGACACGGTTCTCCTGCTGGCCAGCGGCGCGAGCGGCATCGAGCCCACGCCGGCCGAGCTGGCCGCCGCGGTCACCGCGGCCTGCCACGACCTGGCCCAGCAGTTGGTCGCCGACGCCGAGGGCGCCACCAAGCAGATCGCCATCGACGTGGTCGGCGCCGCCGACGAGGACGACGCGGTCGAGGTGGGCCGCACGGTGGCCCGCAACAACCTGGTCAAGACCGCGCTGTTCGGCAACGACCCGAACTGGGGCCGGATCCTCGCCGCGGTCGGCACCACCGCCGCCGCGTTCGAGCCGGACGGGGTGGACGTGGCCGTCAACGGGGTGTGGGTGTGCCGGGGCGGCGGCGCCGCCGAGGACCGCTCGAAGGTCGACCTGACCGGTCGGGACGTGACCATCCGCATCGATCTGCACGCCGGCACGTCGGCCGCGACGATCTGGACCAACGACCTGTCCCACGCGTACGTGCACGAGAACTCGGCGTACTCCACATGAGCCTCAGCACCGACCTCACCCGCGCCCAGGTCAAGGCAGAGACGCTGATCGAGGCGCTGCCCTGGCTGGCGCGCTTCTCCGGCTCCACGGTGGTCGTCAAGTACGGCGGCAACGCCATGACCGACCCCGAGTTGCAGCGGGCGTTCGCCGCCGACATGGTCTTCCTGCGGTACGCCGGGCTCAAGCCGGTGGTGGTGCACGGCGGCGGCCCGCAGATCTCCGCCATGCTGGGCCGGCTCGGCATCACCAGTGAGTTCCGTGGCGGCCTGCGGGTGACCACCGCCGAGGCGATGGACGTGGTCCGGATGGTGCTGGTCGGTCAGGTCGGCCGGGAACTGGTCGGGCTGATCAACTCGCACGGACCGTTCGCCGTCGGCCTCTCCGGCGAGGACGCCCGGCTGTTCACCGCGGTGCGCCGCCCAGCGTTCGTGGACGGGCTGCCGGTCGACGTCGGCCAGGTCGGCGACGTCGAGTCGGTGGACGTCTCGGCGGTGACCGACCTGATCACGGCCGGCCGGATCCCGGTGATCTCCACGGTCGCGCCGGACGCCGACGGGGTGCTGCACAACCTCAACGCGGACACCGCCGCCGCCGCGCTGGCCGTCGCGTTGCACGCCCGCAAGCTGGTCGTGCTCACCGACGTGGCCGGCCTGTACGCCGACTGGCCCGACACCACCAGCCTGGTCTCCGAGATCGCCGCGGACGACCTCGCCACGCTGCTGCCCAGCCTGGAGTCGGGGATGGTGCCGAAGATGGAGGCCTGCCTGCGGGCGGTGCGCGGGGGAGTCCCCGCCGCGCACGTCGTCGACGGTCGGGTGGCGCACTCCACGCTGCTCGAGGTGTTCACCTCGGAAGGGTTCGGAACGATGGTCGTGAGCGCGAGGAGTGCGTCCGCGAGCCCCGCGGTCGCGAACGAGGAAGGCGCGGTTGCGTCATGAGCACCCTGGTGCAGCGCTGGAGCCAGTCCATGATGGACAACTACGGCACGCCGCCGATGGCGCTGGTCTCCGGCGCCGGCGCTGTCGTGGTCGACGACGCCGGCCGCGAATACCTGGACCTGGTGGGCGGGATCGCGGTGAACGCCCTCGGGCACGCCCACCCGGCCGTGGTGGCCGCCGTCTCGAAGCAGGTCGCCACCCTCGGGCACGTCTCCAACCTCTACGTGGCCGAGCCGCCGGTCGCGCTGGCCGAGCTGCTGCTGGCGCTCGCCGGCCGGCCCGGCCGGGTCTTCTTCGCCAACTCCGGCGCGGAGGCGAACGAGGCGGCGTTCAAGCTCTCCCGGCGGACCGGCCGCAGCCACGTGGTGGCCACCCGGGGCGGGTTCCACGGCCGCACCATGGGGGCTCTCGCGCTGACCGGCCAGCCGGCCAAGGCCGACCCGTTCCGCCCGCTGCCCGGCGAGGTGACCCACGTCGAATACGGCGACGTCGCCGCCCTGGAGGCCGCGGTCACCGACGCCACCGCCATGGTGATCCTGGAGCCGATCCAGGGCGAGAACGGCGTGGTCGTACCGCCGGCCGGCTACCTCGCCGCCGCCCGGCGGATCACCGCCGGGCACGGGGCGCTGCTGGTGCTCGACGAGGTGCAGACCGGTATCGGCCGTACCGGGCACTGGTTCGCCCACCAGGCCGAGGGCGTCGAGCCGGACGTGGTCACCCTGGCCAAGGGGTTGGGCGGTGGGCTGCCGCTCGGCGCCACGCTGGCCTTCGGCCGGGCCGCCGACCTGCTCACCCCCGGCTCGCACGGCACCACCTTCGGCGGCAACCCGGTCAGTTGCGCCGCCGCGCTCGCCGTGGTGGCGACCATCGCCAACGAGGGGCTGCTCGATCACGTGAAGCGGGTCGGCGAGCGGCTGCGCCGCGGGATCGAGGCCCTGGATCACCCGCTGGTCGCCGGGGTTCGCGGCGCCGGTCTGCTGCTCGGCGTGGCGCTCACCGCGCCGGTGGCGTCGGTGCTCACCGAGGCGCTGCGCGAGGCCGGTTTCCTGGTCAACCCGGTGCAGCCGGGCGTGGTCCGGCTGGCCCCGCCACTGATCCTCACCGCCGCCCAGGCGGACGCCTTCCTCGCCGCGCTACCCGCCGCCCTGGCCGCCGCGGCGCCCGCAGCTGCCGGCAGCGCAAGTCCTGCAGGGAAAGCGCCCCTCCAGGGGTCGGAATCCTCGAAGATCTCGACGCCGATCACGACCACGACGGGGACGACCGCATGAGCCGGCACTTTCTGCGCGACGACGATCTCTCACCCACCGAGCAGGCCGCGGTGCTCGACCTGGCGGCGCGGATGAAGGCGGACCGCTTCGGCCATCGGCCACTGTCCGGGCCGCGCTCGGTGGCGGTGCTCTTCGACAAGCAGAGCCTGCGCACCCGGATCTCGTTCGACGCCGGGATCGCCGAGCTGGGCGGGCACCCCCTCGTCGTGGACACCCAGGTCACCCACTTCGGCCGGGGCGAGTCGCTGGCCGACGCCGGGCGGGTGCTGTCCCGCTACGTCGCGGCCATCGTGCTGCGCACCCACGGCGACAACCGGATCGCCGAGGTGGCGGCGGGCGCGAGCGTGCCGGTGATCAACGCGCTCACCGACGGCTTCCACCCCTGCCAACTGCTGGCCGACCTGCTCACCGTCCGCGAGCGGTGCGGCGGCACGGCCGGCCGCACCCTGACCTACGTGGGGGACGGCGCGAACAACATGGCCCAGTCGTACCTGCTGGCCGGGGCGACGGCCGGGATGCACGTGCGGATCGCCGGTCCGGCCGGCTTCGCACCGGATCCGAGCGTGGTGAGCCGGGCGGCGCAGATCGCCGCCGGCACCGGCGGGTCGGTGCGGGTCCTGACCGATCCGGCCCAGGCGGTACGCGACGCCGACGTGGTGGCCACCGACGCCTGGACCTCGATGGGGCAGGAGGACGACGGGCTGGACCGGATCACCCCGTTCCTGCCGTACCAGGTCAACAAGGAGTTGCTCGGCCAGGCCGCGCCGGACGCGATCGTGCTGCACTGCCTGCCCGCGCACCGCGGCGAGGAGATCACCGACGAGGTGCTCGACGGGCCGCAGAGCGCGGTCTTCGACCAGGCGGAGAACCGGCTGCACGCCCAGAAGGCGCTGCTGACGTTCCTGGTGGACGCCGCGGCCACGATCGGGGAGCCCCGATGACCGCCCCACTGACCCGCGCCGCCCGGCACGCCCGGATCGTGGAGCTGATCCGTGACAAGGCCGTGCGCTCGCAGACCGAACTGGCCGACCTGCTCGCCGCCGACGGCGTCGGAGTCACCCAGGCCACCCTCTCCCGGGACCTGGAGGAGCTCGGCGCGGTCAAGGTTCGCGGCGGCGACGGGCCGGCGGTCTACCTGATCCCCGAGGACGGCCACCGGCCGCTGCGCGACGCCGAGGCGGCCCCTGCCCGGCTGGTGCGGCTGCTGCGCGAGCTGCTCAACGGGGTCGACTCCAGCGGCAACATCGCCGTGCTGCGTACCCCGCCGGGCGCAGCCCAATACCTGGCCAGCGCGTTGGACCGAGCGGGCCTGCCCGAGATCGTCGGCACCATCGCCGGCGACGACACCATCCTCGTCGTGGCCCGCGAGGCCGTCGGTGGGGCCGCGCTCGGCGAGAAGCTCGCCGGCTGGGCCCGCCGGGAAGACAACGTTGAAGGGAGCACCACACCATGACCGAGCGGGTCGTCCTGGCGTACTCCGGAGGGCTGGACACCTCCGTCGCCATTCCTTACCTGGCCGAGCAGACCGGCGCCGAGGTGATCGCGGTGGCGGTCGACGTCGGGCAGGGCGGCGAGGATCTCGACGCCATCCGGCAGCGCGCGCTGGACTGCGGCGCCGCCGAGTCCGAGCTGGTCGACGCGCGCGACGAGTTCGCCGCCGACTACTGCCTGCCGGCCATCCGGGCGAACGCCCTCTACATGGACCGCTACCCGCTGGTGTCGGCGCTGTCCCGGCCGCTGATCGTCAAGCACCTGGTGGCCGCGGCGCGCAAGCACGGCGGGACGATCGTCTCGCACGGCTGCACCGGCAAGGGCAACGACCAGGTCCGGTTCGAGGTCGGCCTGAACGCCCTCGCCCCCGACTTGAAGATCATCGCGCCGGCCCGGGACTTCGCCTGGACGCGGGACAAGGCGATCGCGTTCGCCGAGGAGAAGGGGCTGCCGATCGACGTCTCGGCGAAGTCGCCCTACTCCATCGACCAGAACCTGTGGGGTCGCGCGGTGGAGACCGGGTTCCTGGAGGACATCTGGAACGCCCCGATCGAGGGCCTCTACTCGTACACCGCCGACCCGGCGCAGGACCGCGACGCCGACGAGGTCGTGATCACCTTCGACGCCGGCGTACCGGTGGCCATCGACGGTGAGACGGTCACCCCGTACCAGGCGATCCTGGAGCTGAACCGGCGCGCCGGCGCGCAGGGCGTGGGCCGACTCGACATGGTCGAGGACCGCCTCGTGGGCATCAAGAGCCGCGAGGTGTACGAGGCTCCCGGCGCGATCGCGCTGATCACCGCCCACCAGGAGCTGGAGGCGGTCACCGTGGAGCGGGACCTTGCCCGGTTCAAGCGGGGCGTCGACCAGCGCTGGGGTGAGCTGGTCTACGACGGCCTGTGGTTCTCGCCGCTGAAGGACTCGCTGGACGCCTTCATCGACGACGCGCAGCAGCACGTGAGCGGCGAGGTGCGGATGACCCTGCACGGCGGCCGGGCCACCGTCACCGGTCGGCGCTCCGAGGCGAGCCTCTACGACTTCGGGATGGCCACCTACGACACCGGCGACACCTTCGACCAGTCCCTGGCGAAGGGTTTCGTGCAGCTGTGGGGCCTGCCGAGCCGGATGGCCGCGGCGCGGAACGCCCGGCTGGGCGGCTCCGGCCAGTGACCCCCACAATGGGCGGCGTGGACGACAAGAGCCTGACCGAGAACAGCGCCGCCACCAACCGGACGAGCCTGTGGGGTGGCCGGTTCGCCGGCGGTCCCGCCGAGGCGCTCGCCCGGCTGTCGGTGAGCGTGCAGTTCGACTGGCGCCTGGCCCCGTACGACATCGCCGGTTCCCGGGCGCACGCCCGGGTCCTGGCGGGCGCCGGCCTGCTCGACCCCGAGGAACTGGGCCGGATCCTGGCGGCCCTGGACGACCTGGAGGCGGCCTGCGCCTCCGGGTCGTTCCGTCCCACCGTGGACGACGAGGACGTGCACACCGCGCTGGAACGCGGGCTGCTGGAGCGGCTGGGCAGCCTCGGCGGCAAGCTGCGCGCCGGCCGGTCCCGCAACGACCAGGTCGCCACGGACCTGCGGCTCTACCTGCGCGACCACGCCCGGGGTGTGGCCAGCCGGCTGGTGGAGCTGGCCGAGGCGCTGGTCGAGCAGGCCGAGCGGCACGTCGACACCGCCGCGCCCGGCATGACCCATCTCCAGCACGCCCAGCCGGTCACCTTCGGGCACTGGCTGCTCGCGCACGTGCAGCCGCTGCTGCGCGACCTGGAGCGGCTGCGCGACTGGGACCACCGCGCGGCGATCAGCCCGCTCGGTGCGGGCGCGCTGGCCGGCTCGGGGCTGCCGCTGGACCCGCTGGCGGTGGCGAAGGAGCTGGGCTTCCGCACGTCGTTCGCCAACTCGATGGACGCCGTCGCCGACCGGGACTTCGTCGCCGAGTTCCTCTTCACCACCGCGATGATCGGGGTGCACCTGTCCCGGCTCGGCGAGGAGGTGGTGCTCTGGACCTCGCACGAGTTCGGCTGGGTGGAGCTGGACGACGCGTTCGCGACCGGTTCGTCGATCATGCCGCAGAAGAAGAACGCGGACATCGCCGAGCTGGCCCGGGGCAAGTCCGGTCGGCTGGTCGGCGGGCTGATGACCGTGCTGACCATGCTCAAGGGTCTGCCGATGACCTACGACCGGGACATGCAGGAGGACAAGGAGCCGGCCTTCGACGCGGTCGACACGCTGGAGCTGCTGCTGCCCGCCCTGGCGGGGATGATCTCCACGATGACGGTCCGGGTGGACCGTCTGGTGGCCGCCGCCCCGGTCGGCTTCTCGCTGGCCACCGAGGTGGCCGACTGGCTGGTCCGCAAGGGCGTGCCGTTCCGTGACGCGCACGAGATCACCGGCCGGCTGGTGGCGCTCTGCGCGGCCCGGGACTGCGAGCTGGAAGAGGTCTCCGACGCTGACCTGGCCGCGGTCAGCGAGCACCTCGACCCGTCGGTGCGCGACGTGCTCTCGGTGCGTTCGGCGCTCGCGGCCCGGACCACCCCCGGCTCGACCGGCCCCGGGCCGGTCGCCGACCAGCTCGCCGCCGCCGCGGACCACCTGGTCGGCTGGCGGGAGTGGGCCACCGAGCGGGTCGTCCCGCGCTGATTTCGCCGTGGCGCCGGAGCTGCTCGCTTCCGGCGCCGCGGTCGGTTCAGGCCGTCGGGCGCTCCCGCTTCGGGAGCTTGGCCACCACCATGTCGTACGACGCGTCGACGGCCTCGGAGAGTTCCTCGTCGTCGATCCCGCCGTCCAGGCGCAGCGTGTTCCACCCGGACCGGCCGATGTAGGCCATCACCCGGGCGTCGTCGGGGTGTCGGTGCAGCCATTCGTCGGCCGCCTCGCGGGTCGGGCCGCACTTCACGCCGATCGTCGGGTTTCCGTCGCCGTTGCCGAGGAAGGCGAAGATCCGGCTGCCGACCTTCACCACCTCGTCGCCCTCCCACGGCCGGTCCAGCCACGCCCCCGGCTTGGCCAGGCAGTACGCCAGCATCTCCGCGCGCTCCATGGGTGCCTCCCGGAATCGTCGTGCGCACAGTCTGCCCGCCCGGCCGCTGGTCGGCGCGCGCCGTGCCGGTCGGGTCGCCACCTCTGATCAGGTGGCGGGTCAGCCGGTCTGCTCGGCGGAGCGGGCGGCGACCCGCTCGTAGCGCTGCCGGGCGGCCTGCGCGCTGCCCAGGCCCAGCCCGTACGCGATGGCCTGCCAGGTCAGCCCCCGGTCGCGGGCCAGCGTCAACAGCCCCGCCTCCAGGGCGTCCAGCTCCGCGCGGACGTGCGGCAGCAGGGTCAGCGCTGCGGTGAGGTCCGCGCCGTCAACCGGCTCCTCCGTGGGCTCCCGCTCGGCCCCGCCCGCGGCCAGCGCGGTGACCAGGGCCACCGCCTCCCACGGGTCCAGTACGTACGGATGCGCCCAGCGCCCTCGCCGGGCTTCGGTGCCGGCGTGCCGCTCGCTGATCCGCTGCAGCGCGTCGTGCGTGCGGTGGGCGCGCGCCCGGGCCGCGTTCGGCGCGGTGAACTGGTCCTCGGTCGTCATGCTCCGATCACAACCCATCAACGTTGCATTGTCAACAGGATGTTGAAAACGGATGAGCGGGCGGCCGCGCGACGGTCGGGCGGACGGGTGGGTACCGTCGGGTCATGGATCTGCTGCCGGGCGACCGCCACGCCGACGCCGACCTGGCGGTGCTGGCGGACCTGCTCGCCGGCCCGCTGCTGCCGGCCGCGCGCGGGCTGCTCGGCTGCCTGCTGCATGCCGGCGGGGTCACCGTCCGGATCACCGAGGTCGAGGCGTACGCCGGCACGGCCGGGGACCCGGCCTCGCACGCGTACCGGGGGCGAACCCCACGCAACGCGGTGATGTTCGGGCCGGCCGGGCACACCTACGTCTACTTCACCTACGGCATGCACTGGTGCATGAACGTGGTCACCGGGGTCGAGGGGGAGGCCTCAGCGGTGCTGCTGCGCGCCGGCGCGGTGGTCGACGGGCTGGCCACGGCACGGGCCCGCCGGCCGGCCGTGCGTCGGGACGTGGATCTGGCCCGGGGGCCGGCTCGGCTCTGCTCCACGCTCGGCATCGACCGCGCCGCGTACGGCGGGTACCTGCTCGGCGACGGGCCGGTCCGGTTGCGCCCTCCGGTGTTGCCGGTGCCGGCGGAGGCGGTGGTTGCCGGCCCACGGGTCGGCGTGACCGGAGCGCACGACCTGCCGTGGCGGTTCTGGCTCGACGGCGATCCGACGGTCAGCGCGTACCGCCGGCACGTGCCCCGCACCCGACGCTGAGCGCCGGCGCGGCGTGTGCCCTGGCGAATCTGTCGGGGGGTGTGGCCATAATCACCGCACCTGCCCGCCGACGGTTCCGGAGGACGTCATGGCAACGCTGCTCGCGATCGGCACGGCCAAGGGATTGTTTCTCGCCACCAGCGCCGACGACCGGCGCAGCTGGGAGATCACCGGCCCGCACTTCCCGATGACCGGCGTCTACGCGGTCGCGGTCGACACCCGCCGCCCCACCCCCCGGCTGCTCGCCGGGGTGACCAGCTCACACTTCGGGCCCAGCGTCGCCACCAGCGACGATCTCGGCGCCTCCTGGGACGAGCCCGACGCGGCCCCGGTCGCCTTCCCGGCCGACACCGGCGCGACCCTCGGGCGGGTCTGGCAGCTGATGCCGGCCGGCCCCGACGAGCCGGACGTGGTCTGGGCCGGCACCGAGCCCTCGGCGCTGTTCCGGTCCACCGACGGCGGCCGCAGCTTCGAGCTGGTCCGTTCGCTCTGGGACCACCCGCACCGCCCGGAATGGGGGGCCGGGTTCGGCGGCCAGGCCGTGCACACCGTGCTGCCGCACCCGCGCGACCCGGCTCGGCTGCTGGTCGCCATGTCGACCGGCGGGGTCTACCGCTCCGAGGACGCCGGGGCGAGCTGGGCGCCGGGCAACACCGGCATCCGCGCCTACTTCATGCCCGACGAGTGGCCGGAGTTCGGCCAGTGCGTCCACAAGGTCGCCCGGGACGCCGGCAACCCCGAGCGGCTGTACGCGCAGAACCACCACGGCGTCTACCGCTCCGACGACGACGGCCGCACCTGGTCCTCGATCGCCGACGGGCTGCCCAGCGACTTCGGCTTCGCGATGGTGTCCCACCCCGGGCGTGCCGGGACGGTGTGGACGTTCCCGCTGGTGGCCGACAGCGAGCGGTTCCCCACCGACCACCGCTGCCGGGTGTTCCGCTCCGCGGACGCCGGCGGCAAGTGGGAGCCGCTGTCGGTGGGGCTGCCCGAGGGCCCGTTCTACCCGGCGGTGCTGCGCGACGCGATGTGCGCCGACGACGCCTCCCCGGGCGGGGTCTACTTCGGCACCCGCTCTGGTGAGGTCTACGCCAGCCGCGACGAGGGCGACTCCTGGTCGTTGGTGGCGGCGCACCTGCCCGACGTGCTCTGCGTCCGGGCCGCGGCGGTGTGACGTGGTCACCGTGCTGCTGCCCGGCCCGCTGCGCGGCGAGGCCGGCGGTGCCAGCCGGCTGAACGTCACCGCCGCCGGGACGCTGCGGGCCGTCCTCGACGAGGTGGCCGCCGAGCATCCGCGGCTGGCCCGGCGGATTCGCGACGAGCGTGGCGAGCTGCGGCGCTACGTCAACGTCTACGTCGACGGGGAGGATTGCCGGCACTCCGGCGGGCTGGCCACCCCGGTCGGCGACGACGCCGAGGTGCAGGTGCTGCCCTCGGTGGCGGGCGGCTGAGCTGGCCGGGCGGCGGTCAGGGCAGGTGGTAGTCGAGCAGGTAGGCGTGGCCACCGTCCGGGCCACCGATGATCTGCCCGCTGCCGCGCAGGCCGCGCAGCTCGCCGGTGCCCGAGTCCGGCACCACCGTCCACGACAGGGCCGAGCCGTCGCCGTCGCTGCCCGCAGTGTGGTGCAGCACGAAACCGCCGACCCGGCCGGCGAGCGAGCCGGTGAACCGCTCGAACCCCACGTACGCCGCCGACGTCTCCACGAGGGTGCGGCACATCAGGATCCGGGTGAGGCTGGTGCCGGTCAGGCCACCGGAGAACGTCTTGCTGATCCGGGCCTCGGCCAGGGTGGTGCCCTCGGCCTGGTCGTACGGTTCCTGGTCCCAGGTGTCCAGCGTGAAGGTGCCCTCGGCGCGCTCGGTCATGCCGTCATCCTGTCCCAGGGCGACTGGCATCCACTGTCAGTTTCCGGCGGCGTGTCCGGCTCCGGAACGAGTGACCGGTGCCACCGGGGGACCGTCCGCCAGCGGAATAGTTGCGCCGTCAAATAAGTTGTGCGCAACGTCCGGGTGCACGGCCCGGTCGGACACGGCGAGGAGCTAGTCATGCAGTTCGGAGTCTTCACCGTCGGCGACGTCACGGTCGACCCGACCACCGGTCGGGAGCCGACCGAGCATGAGCGGATCAAGGCGATGGTGGCCATCGCGTTGAAGGCCGAAGAGGTCGGTCTGGACGTCTTCGCCACGGGCGAGCACCACAACCCGCCATTCGTTCCCTCGTCGCCGACCACCATGCTCGGCCACATCGCGGCGCGCACCGAGCGGCTGCTGCTGTCCACCGCGACCACGCTGATCACCACGAACGACCCGGTGAAGATCGCCGAGGACTTCGCGATGCTCCAGCACCTCGCCGACGGCCGGGTGGACCTGATGATGGGCCGCGGCAACACCGGCCCGGTGTACCCGTGGTTCGGCAAGGACATCCGCGCCGGCATTCCGCTGGCCATCGAGAACTACGACCTGCTGCGCCGGCTGTGGCGCGAGGACGTCGTCGACTGGAAGGGCCGCTACCGCACGCCCCTGCAGTCGTTCACCTCGACGCCGCGCCCGCTCGACGGAGTTCCCCCGTTCGTCTGGCACGGCTCGATCCGCAGCCCGGAGATCGCCGAGCAGGCCGCGTACTACGGTGACGGCTTCTTCGCCAACCACATCTTCTGGCCCAAGGAGCACACCCAGCGGATGATCGAGCTCTACCGGGAGCGGTACGCGCACTACGGCCACGGCTCCGCCGACCAGGCCATCGTCGGCCTCGGCGGGCAGGTGTTCATGCGGCGCAACTCGCAGGACGCGGTCCGGGAGTTCCGACCGTACTTCGACAACGCCCCGGTCTACGGGCACGGGCCGTCGCTGGAGGAGTTCAGCCGGGAGACCCCGCTGACCGTGGGCAGCCCGCAGCAGGTCATCGACCGCACCCTGAGCTTCCGTGACTACGTCGGCGACTACCAGCGGCAGCTGTTCCTGATGGACCACGCGGGGCTGCCGCTGAAGACGGTGCTGGAGCAGCTCGACCTGCTCGGCGAGGAGGTCGTGCCGGTACTGCGCAAGGAGTTCGCCGCGCTGCGCCCGGCGCACGTGCCGGAGGCGCCGACCCACGCCTCGCTGCTCGCCGCGGCGGGCGGCGCCAAGGACAGCACCGTGCACGCCGTCGACGACGTGACGGGCAAGGCGCCGGAGGTGGCCCGATGACCCGCCGCACCCTCGCCGTGATCTCGGCCGGCCTCAGCCAGCCGTCGTCGACCCGGCTACTCGCCGACCAGCTCGCCGCGGCGACCCGCGACGAGCTGGTCCGGCGCGGCGCCGAGGTGGAGCTGCGCGTCATCGACCTGCGGGAGTACGCCCACGACGTGGTGAACAACCTGCTCACCGGGTTTCCGCCGGCCGCGCTGCGCGAGGCCATCGACGCGGTGACCGGGGCGGACGGGATCATCGCCGTCACCCCGATCTTCAGCGCCTCGTACAACGGGCTGTTCAAGTCTTTCTTCGACGTGCTGGACGCCGAGTCGCTGGTCGACCGGCCGGTGTTGATCGGGGCCACCGGCGGCACCGCCCGGCACTCGCTGGCCTTGGAGCACGCCGTCCGCCCGATGTTCAGCTACCTGCGCGCGGTGGTGGTCCCCACCGCGGTCTTCGCCGCCCCGGAGGACTGGTCCGGTGGCACCGTCGACGGCGCGCTGCGGGGCCGGATCAGGCGTGCGGCCGTGGAGTTGGCCGACCAGGTCGAACGTCGGCTGCCGGCCACCGGCCCGGCTGACCCGTTCGCTCTGACCACCGACTTCCTGCAGATGCTCGGTCGGGGCGACGACGACGCCCCGGTCACCCCGCCCGGTCGTACGGGTGCGCCACCAGCACCGGACAGTGCGCGTGCTGGATCGCAGCCTGGCTGACCGAGCCGAGCAGCAGTCCGGTGAATCCGTGCCGGCCCCGGGTGCCCACGACCAGCAGCGACGCGGTGCCGCTCGCCTCGATGAGCCCCCGGGCCGGCCCGGCCGCCCGGACCGGATGTTCCCGCACCACCAGGCCGGGATGCTCCGCCCGTACGGCGGTGGAAGCATCGGCCAGCAGCCGCACCGCCTCGGCCTGGTACGCGGCCTGCGACTCCTCGACTTCCTCGGGTACCGACCGGTCGCCGTCCGACGGGCCGACATGCACCAGCACCAGCGGGACCTTTCGGCGTGCCGCCTCGTCGGCGCCGTACCTCACGGCGAGCCGGGAGGATTCGGACCCGTCCACGCCGACCAGCACCGGCGCGTCCACCGGGATCGGCTGCTCATCCGGGCGCACCACCAGCACCGGGCAGTGCGCGTGCGCGGCCACCTGCGCGCCGACCGAGCCCAGCAGCAGGCCGGCGAATCCGCCCAGCCCTCGACTGCCCACCACGACGAGTTCGGCCCGGCGGGACTCCTCGACCATCGTCGCGCCGGGGCCGCCCGCGATCTGCCGCACCTCGACGCTGAGGCCGGGCCAGCGGTCGGTCAGGTCGGCCGCCGTCCGCTCCAACATCTTCTGCGCCTCCTCGGAGGGCGCTGGCACCCCGAGGTCGTACGGGTTGAGCGGCACGCCGTAGCCGAGCGGATGCAGGTAGCCGTGCACCAGTAGCAGCGTCCGGGACCGCGCGACGGCGGCCCGGGCGGCGTGTTCGGCGGCGGTGAGGCTGGTCGACGATCCGTCGACGCCCACCACGACGGGTCGGTACATCGGCATCCTTCCGTTCGGCTCCGCCCATTGTCGACGAGCTGCCCGGCCCGCGGTGCCCGAACTCCGACGGCGTCCGCGCCGGCCGAGGGGGGGAAGGGGCCGGCCCGGACGGTGGGGGTCAGCCCGCGGAGTGGCCCCGGCGGTGCCGGACGATGGCCAGCGGGCTGCGTGCGTGGTGCAGCACCGCGTGGCTGACCGAGCCGAGCAGCAGCCCGCCCAGGCTGCCCCGGCCGTGCGCGCCAACCACGGCCAGCCGCGCGTCGGCGGACTCCGGGACCAGCGCCGCCACCGGGGCGGCGGCGACCAGCCTCCGCCGTACCCGGACCTCGGGGTGGCGCTCGGCCCAGCCGGCGACCTCGGGGTGGCGCTCGGCCCAGCCGGCGACCGCCTCGGCGAGCACCCACTCCTCCTCCGCGCGCAACTGCTCCGGGTCGTACGCCAGCGGCACGATGTCGCCGTGCCGACCGGGGCCGGGTAGCGCCAGGCGTGCACCGCCACCAGGTCGGCGCCGCGCTGCGCTGCCGCGGCGAACGCGAAGCCGATCGCCTCGGTGGAGAGCGTGGAACCGTCCACCCCGACCACGACCGGGCCGTCGGCGGGCGGTGCCGCTCGCGTGCGCCCCGGTGGCGGAGGCGGCCAGGGCGCGTGCCGGCGGACGGGACCGGCGACGGGTCCGGGGAAGGGTCATCTCCCGATGGTCCAACCTGGCACGCCCGCCCGGGCCGCTCCGGGCAACATGTCCACCGCCCGGGTGAAGCCCGGACCGCCGCCGCGGCGATCCGGCGACCGCGCCCGACGTCGGTGGGCGCGCGTATCCTCCGGCGGTGACCAGTGAGGTGCGGCTCCGCCCGGTACGCGACGATGACCTGCCCGCGTTCTTCGCTTACGAGCAGGATCCGCAGGCCAACTGGATGGCCGCCTTCGGCCCGGAGGACCCGGCCGACCGGGCCGCCTTCGACGCCCACTGGGCGCGCATCCGGGCCGACCCGCGCATCGTTCCCCGCACTGTGACGGTCGGCGGCGAGGTGGTCGGGCACGTGATCGCCTTCCCGGTCGGAGAGCGCACCGAGGTCAGCTACTGGATCGACCCGCGCCGCTGGGGCCGGGGACACGCGACCGCCGCGCTCGGCGCGCTGCTGCGCGAGCTGCCGCAGCGGCCGGTGCACGCCCGCGCCGCCAAGGACAACGCCGCATCCCTCGCCGTGCTGCGCAAGTGCGGCTTCGTGGTGGTCGGCGAGGACTACGGGTACGCCAACGGCCGCGGCGCCGAGGTCGAGGAGTATTTGCTGGAGTTGCCCGCCTAACAGGTCCGACCGGTGGCCAATGCCTCAGCCAGGGCCGATCGCCAGTCCGCCAGCGGCCGCAGATTCGCCGCACCCCCGCGGCCGTGGCCCAGGACGCTGTACGCCGGACGTGGCGCGGCCGCCGGTAACCGTCGCTAGCTGTCGGCCCGATGCGGTCCGGGTCGAGGCCGCGTACGGCGAACACGGCGCGTGCCAGGCCGTACCAGGTCGTCTCGCCCGAGGCGGTGCCGTGGTAGACGCCGGGGGCGGCGTGGCCGGCCAGCGCCGCGCCGGTCAGCGCGACGAGCTACTCTGCCAGCCGGTATGACCAGGTGTGCTGCCCCCGCTGGTCGTTCACCACGTCGAGCCGCTCGCGTTCGCCGGCGAGCCGCAGCATGGTCGCGACGAAGTTAGGCCCGTGCGCGCCGTAGAGCCAGGCGGTGGCACGACATAGCCGGCGTCGGGGAGCAACCAGGTCACGGCGAGCTCTCCAACGGGTTTGGTGCGCCGTACGCGTTGACCGGACAGGTCGGGGCGTCCTCCGGGTACGGCTCGGTGGCGTCGCCCGGAAGACGTAGTCGGTGGAGATGTGGATCATCCGCGCCCCGGTCGCGGCGCAGGCGCTGGCCAGGTTGGCGACCGCGTCGCCGTTGACGGCGGTGGCGGCCTGCTCCCGGGCCTCGGCTCCGTCGACGTCGGTCCACGCCGCAGTGTTGATCACGAGGTCGTGCCCGGCGACGGCGTCCCGCACCGCGTCCGGGTCGATGATGTCGAGGTCGGCGCGGGTGGTGGCGGTGACCGACAGGTCGTCCCGCGACCGCAGCACGGCCAGCAGATCCCGCCCCAGCACGCCGCCGGCGTCGGTGACCAGCAGGCGACTCACGCGGCGACGGCCGGTCCGTTGGCCGCTTCAGCGGCTCCCACCAGGCCCCTTTGTCCCGGTACCAGCGCACCGTCTGCGCCAGACCGCGCTCGAGGTCGACGCTGGGGGCGTACCCTAACTCGGCGCTGATCTTGGCCGTACACCTCGTCGATGGAGACGTGCACGAACCGCTGCGTGCCGTGCCGCAGTGCGGTGTCGAGCAGGGTCTGGGTGCCCAGCACGTTGGTGACGACGAACGGCGCGGCGCCCGCGATGGGCCGGTCTACATGGGACTTGGCGGCGAATTGGACGATCACGTCATGGTCGGCGACGATCGTCGTCGACGAGGGCACTGTCGCAGATGTCACCCGGCACGAGCCGCGGCCGTCGGCCATCCCGCACCGGCGCCAGGTTCTGCGGCTTTCCGGAGTAGGCCAGCTCATCCAGCACCGTGACGGCGGTCGCCTCAACCTGCGGGCCCCTCGGACCGGTGCTGCCCGGGCCGGCCAACCGCATGCGCACGTACTCCGACCCGATGAGTCCGACTCCGCCGGTGACCAGGATTCTCATCAGTGACTACCTTCCGTCGAGGCGGGGGTCGTACCGGGTTCCGGCCGGCCAGCTGGGACCGGCAGGTCGGGTAGTCCGGGATCTGGCCCGCTGCCCGAGCTTCGGCCACGGTCGGCGCCGCGGTGTCCCGCGCCGACAGCAGCGGCGGCTCGGTCGGCCAGCTGATCGCCAGCTCCGGGTCGAGCGGGTGCATGGCGTGCTCGGCGGCCGGGTTGTACCTGGTGGAGCAGAGGCAGCTGAGGGTGGCACCGTAGGTCAGCGCGCAGAAGCCGACCCCAAGCCCTCGCTCAGGTAGACCGCGCGACGGTCGTCGTCGTCGAGATGGACCGCCTCCCACCGCCGGAACGTCGGAGAGCCCAACCGGACGTCCACCACCACGTCGATGACCGCCCCCGGACGCACGTCACGTACTTGGCCTGGCCGGGGGCACGTCGGCGAGGTGGATGCCACAGACGACGCCGTGCGCGGAGATCGAGAGGCTGGCCTGAGCGAGCCGCAGCGGATGGCCGACCACGGCGGCGAGCCGGCCGAAGTGGTACCACTCCAGGAACAACCCGCGCGGATAGCCGTGCTGCTGCGGGCTGATCTCCCAGGCCCCGTCGATGCTCAACGGCCGGATCTTCATCGTCGCACCTCCCGGCCGTGCTGCTGGTCCAGCAGGCCGAGCAGGTAGTCGCCGTATCCACTCCTGGACAGTGGCTCGGCCAACGTCCGCAGCTGGTCGTCGTCGATCAGCCCTGCCCGCCAGACGACCTCCTCGACGCACCCGATCTTCATGCCCTGGCGCTCCTCGACGACCCGAACGAACTCGGCGGCCTGCATCATCGACGTGAAGGTGCCGGTGTCCAGCCAGGCGGTGCCCCGGTCCAGCACTGTCACGGACAGCTCGCCCAGCTCCCGGTAGATCTCGTTCACCGCTGTGATCTCCAGCTCGCCACGTGCGCTGGGCGTGAGCTTGCGGGCGAAGTCGACCACCCGGTTGTCGTAGAAGTACAGCCCGGGCACGGCGTAGCGGGACTTCGGCCCCGCCGGCTTCTCCTCGATCGAGAGCACTCTGCCGTCGGCGTCGAAGTCAACCACTCCGTACGCCCCGGGGTCAGCCACCTGGTAGGCGAAGATTCGACCGCCGACGAGGTCTGCGTGACCGGCGAGCTGCCGGCCGAGCCCGACGCCGTGGAAGATGTTGTCGCCGAGCACCAGGGCCACGGATTCGGCGCCGATGAAGTCGGCGCCGACGAGGAAGGCCTGCGCGATTCCCTCCGGGCGTGGCTGTACGGCGTACTCCAGCCGCAGCCCCAGTTGGGCCCCGTCACCGAACACGCGGCGGAACTGGTCCTGATCCTCGGGTGTGGTGATCATCAAGATCTCGCGTACGCCCGCCATGATCAATGTGGACAGGGGGTAGTAGATCATCGGCTTGTCGAAGATTGGCATGAGTTGCTTGGACACTGCACGGGTGATCGGCCACAGCCGCGTTCCGGTGCCGCCGGCGAGAAGTATTCCGCGCATGGCGCGAGGCTACCGGCCGCGAAGGGTCACCTGGGGACCGAAAACCGAACGATTCTGACAACGTCCGAAAGTGTCACCGCCGCCTCGTTCGGTTGACCAGGGCAACTGGACGGCCATTGTGAAACGCCGGTTCGGTATGCGGCCGGCCGCCAGTCAGCGCGTGCGTAGTCGGCAATTCGACTTTGGCTCAGAAATGCCGAACACGATGCTGGCGCATTGAGTCCGTGGTCAGCATGCTCACCTCAGTCGGTCCCGCTTACGCCTCTGGGAAGGGGATCCCGGACGCACAGTCTTCGCGGGTACCACCAACTCGAGCCGGACGACGAGCCGCAGGGGTGTGGCTGGTCGGCCCGTGTACGTGGGGCGGTGTGCATTGGTAGAAATCGCGCAAGTCATTGACGACACGACTAGGCGGCAGGGTGAGTGGGCGCCGATAGGCCATTCGGTCAATCCACTGCGGACTGGCTGGCAGTCCCGTTACGTGGCCAAACTCTGCCTCGTCGACCTCGCGGCAAGTGCCGGGTCGGCCGGGGTGGCGCTGAGCCTTAGATTCGGCCCGGCGACGGCGGAGCCGTACAACCGTGGCCATCTCTGGCTCACCCTTGCGCTGCCGTTCGCCTGGGTGCTGGCGCTCACCCTCAACCGAGCGTATGAATCGCGCCATCTATTCGTAGGAAATGATGAGTACGTCCGGGTCTTCCAAACCGGTCTCGCCGTTACCGCCACGTTGGCGGTCGTCTCCCTCGCGTTCGACTTCCGACTCGCCAGAGGCTACGTGATCATCGCGATGCCACTGGTCACCGTCGCCGGCGTCGCGATGCGCTACCTGGTCCGCCAGCAGCTCCACCGGTCGTGGGCCCGCGGTGAGCGGCTGCACCGGGTGATCCTGGTCGGGCACGAAACCGCCGTCGCGGAGATGACCAGGAGGCTGCGCCGCGAGTGCTACCACGGGCTCGGCGTGGTCGGCGCCTGTCTCCCGCATCTGCCGGTGGGAACCGCGGAGCCACGCGCCAGCGGGCTGCCGCCGATCCTCGGCACCTTCGCGGACGTTCCGGCGGCCGTCACGGGCGCGGGCGCGGACACGATCGTCGTGCTCTCCTGTCCCGAGATGGCGGGATCCGCCCTGCGCCGGTTGGGATGGCAACTCGAACGCGACGAGGTCGACCTGATCGTCGCCAGCAACCTCGTGGACGTGGCCGGCGACCGCACCACCGTCCGACCCGTCGACGGCCTGCCGATGCTGCACGTCGAGCACCCTCGGTTGAAGGGCGGCCGGCGGGTCGTCAAGGCGGTCTTCGACCGGGTGTCGGCGCTCCTGCTGCTGATCGTCGCCGCCCCGGTGCTGCTCGCGATCGCCGTGCTGGTCCGGATGAGCCCGGGTGCCGGTGGGCCCGCCATCTTCCGTCAGGTGCGGGTGGGCAAGAACGGCCGGCCGTTCCGCATCTACAAGTTCCGGACCATGTACGTGAACGCCGAGGAACGCCTGGCGGAACTGCTCGACCGCAACGAGACCGACGGGGAGCTGTTCAAGATGCGCCAGGACCCCCGGGTGACCCGGGTCGGGCGCTGGCTGCGCCGGCTCTCGCTGGACGAGGTCCCGCAGCTCGTCAACGTGCTCAGGGGCGACATGTCGCTGGTCGGACCGCGGCCGCCGCTGCCGCGCGAGGTGGCCAACTATCCGTCGGACATGCGCCGGCGTCTGGTCGTCAAGCCCGGCCTGACCGGGCTGTGGCAGGTTTCCGGCCGGTCCGACCTGTCCTGGGAGGAGTCCATCCGACTCGACCTGTCGTACGTGGAGAACTGGTCGCTGACCATGGACCTGGTGATCCTGGTCCGCACGCTGAGCGCCGTCGTCCGCAGTTCCGGAGCCTACTGACCGCCCGCACCCCGTCATCGCACGACTGGCGCACGCGCTGTCGGTCGCGTCCTGATCCGTCTGGAGGAACCATGAACACCGGGTGTACCGAACCGGTGGATGGCGCTGCCCACAGGCTCACCGTCATCGGCACCGGCTACCTGGGGGCCACCCACGCGGTGTGCATGGCCGCGCTCGGCTACCAGGTGCTCGGCGTCGACGTCGACGCGAACAAGATCGAGCGGCTGGCCGCGGGCGAGGTGCCCTTCTTCGAACCCGGGCTGCCCGAGTTGCTGGCGAAGGCGCTGGATTCGGGGCGGTTGCGCTTCACCACGTCCTTGGCCGAGGCGGCCGACTTCGGCGACGTCCATTTCCTCTGCGTGGGGACCCCGCAGCGGGCCGGTTCGTACGCGGCTGACCTGCGGCATGTCGAGGCAGCGCTGATCACGTTGGCCCGTGGCCTGCACCGACGTGCGCTGGTCGTCGGCAAGTCCACGGTTCCGGTCGGCACCGCCGCCCGGCTCACCGACCTGATGCACGCCGTCTCGCCGGCCGGCGACGCCGTGGAGCTGGCCTGGAACCCCGAGTTCCTCCGGGAGGGCTTCGCCGTCGACGACACGATGCGTCCCGACCGGTTGGTGTTCGGCGTTTCCTCCCGGTGGGCCGAGCGACGCCTGCGCGAGGTGTTCGCTCCGGTGGTCGACCAAGGCTGCCCGGTGCTGGTGACGGATCCGCAGACCGCGGAGCTGGTCAAGGTCGCGGCGAACGGCTTCTTGGCCACCAAGATCTCGTACATCAACGCCATGGCAGAGGTGTGCGAGGCCAGCGGCGCGGACGTCCACGACCTGGCCACGGCCCTGGGACTCGACGAGCGGATTGGCAGCCGGTTCCTGCGGCCGGGGCTGGGCTTCGGTGGCGGGTGCCTGCCCAAGGACATCCGCGCGTTCATGCACCGGGCCGAGGAGTTGGGCGTGGGGCGGGCGGTGGCCTTCCTGGGCGAGGTGGACGGGATCAACCAGCGCAGCCGGGAACGCATGGTGGACCTGGTACGCGATCTTGCCGGCGGGGACCTGCGCGGGGTCCGGGTGGCGGCCCTGGGCGCGGCGTTCAAGCCGAACTCTGACGACATCCGGGACGCGCCCGCGCTCGACGTCGCGAGCGCCCTGCACCGGGCGGGGGCACGGGTGTGGGTCTTCGACCCGGTGGCCATGGCCAACGCGCGCCGGGCGTATCCGGCGCTCGAATACGGTGACAGCGCCTTCGATGTGGCGACCGGCGCGGACGTGGTGGTGCTGCTGACCGAGTGGTCGCAGTTCCGGGAAATCGACCCGGCGGCGCTGCGTACGGTGGTGGCGAGGCCGCGTATCGCCGACGGCCGGCACGCCCTGGACCCGGCCCGATGGCAAGCGGCGGGTTGGGAGTACCGGGCCCTTGGCCGCCCGTGAAGCGCCGGAGCGTACCGACGGCTGGGCCCGGCCGTCCGAACGGTGCCGACGGGCCACCACAGGTCCACATGCACAGACGGCTAACCGACACCGGCCCCGGTTCACCTTTGCTTCGGAAGCGGGCACGATGAACCGCGGCGAAAACAGCGTTGTCCCGGGAAAGGCGACCGATGCAGATCTCCGTTGTCCGTCCGAGTGACCTCGGCCCGGCCGAGGTCACCGAGTGGCGGCAGATGCAGGAGTCCCAGCCGAGGCTGCAGAATCCCTTCCTCGCCCCGGAATTCGCCCTCGCGGTCGGTCGTAGCCGCCCCACTGCCCGGGTGGCGGTGCTGCAGGACGGCCCGAAGATCGTCGGCTTCTTCCCGTATGAGGTGAGGCATCGGGTCATCGGAGTGCCGATCGGCTCCGGCATCTCCGACTGCCAGGGCCTGGTGCACCGTCCCGGCCTGGACTGGGACCCGGTCCGGCTGTTGAAGGCGTGCGGGCTGGCCGTGTGGGAGTTCGACCATCTGCTGGCCGATCAGGCACCCTTCGCGCCGTACCAGGCTCGGGTGGCCGGGTCTCCCATCATCGACCTGTCGAAGGGCTACCAGAGCTACGTCGACGACCGGATGACCGACGGGAACCTGATCCGGCAGGCGCTGCGCAAGCAGCGCCGCATGGTGCGCGAGCTCGGCGAGGAGCGGTTCGAGTGGGAGGACCGCAGCGAGGGCGTGATGCTCGCGCTGCGGCGCTGGAAGTCGGACCAGTACCGCCGGACGCAGCAGTACGACCGGTTCCGAACGCCGTGGATCCAGGCGGTGCTTACGGAGTTGTCCCAGTCGTCCGCAGCCGACTGCCGGGCCGTGGTCTCCACGCTCTACGCCGGAGACCAGCCCGTCGCCGCCCATCTCGGGCTGCGGAGCCGGTCGGTGCTCGCCTACTGGTTCCCCGCGTACGACGTCGACCTGGCGCGGCACTCCGCCGGCATCCTGCTCTGCCTCCGCATGGCCGAGGCCGGTGCGGCCGATGGGATCGAGCACATCGACCTCGGCAAGTCTGAGGCGCTCTACAAGAGCCGGCTGACAAATGACGAGGTGCCGGTGGCCGAGGGACGCGTTGGCCGATCGTGGGCGGTGGCCGGCGCCCGGCGGGCACAATTCGCGCTGGCGCGCTCGGTGCGCACCGGCGCCGTCGGGGCTCGACTCCGCAGCGGCGGGACGGGCCGAGTCCTGCGCGGTATTCGCGCCCGGCTGCACGAGCGGTGACAGGCGGCATTTCATGGCTGGGAGCACCTGATGAGCGTTACCGAGGTGAGGGTTGCCGTCGTTGTGGTGACCTACAACAGCGAGCGGCTGCTGCCTGATCTCCTCGCGGCACTGGGCCCGGGGCTGGGCGCGTTGTCCTGGCACCTGACGGTCGCCGACAACGCCTCCGCCGACGGCACCGTGGCCGCCTTGCGTCGCCTGGCGCCCGAGGCGACCGTGGTCGAGATGGGACGCAACGCGGGCTACGCCGCCGGTATCAACGCGGCCGTGGCCGTAGCGCCGCCGCACGCGGCGGTGCTCGTGCTCAACCCCGACGTCCGGCTCCGGCCGGGCTGCGTCGAGACCCTGCTGGCCGCCCTCGGCACGAACGGCACCGGCATCGCGGTGCCGCACATCGTGGATGATGCAGGCGCGCTCATCCCGACCCTGCGCCGCGAACCCACCATCCTCCGTGCCCTCGGGGACGCCATTCTCGGGGCCCGGAGAGCCGGCCGTTACGCCGTGATCGGCGAGGTGGTGACCGACGATCGCCGGTACGCCCGGGAGTCGGTCACCGACTGGGCCGAGGGTTCCACGCTGCTGATCAGTCGAGAGTGTTGGCAGCGATGTGGCCCCTGGGACGAGTCCTTCTTCCTCTACTCAGAGGAGACCGACTTCGCCCTGCGGGCCCGGGACGCGGGTCTCGTTACGCGCTTTGTACCCGGTGCCCACGCCGTGCACCTGGAGGGTGACTCCCGGCACTCACCGAAGCTGTGGGCGCTGCTCACCCTCAATCGGGTACGCCTCTACCGCCGCCGGCACGGCCTGGCGTGTACCGCGGCCTACTGGTTCGTGCTCCTGGCTCGTGAGGGCAGCCGCGCCCTGCTCGGCCGGCAGACCAGCCGGGCAGCAGTGCGGGACCTGCTCAGGCCCGCGAAGATCCGGGAGGTGCCGGGGCCGGCGACCGTGCACTCCGCCAGGTGAGCCAGCTACCGCCAGCGCTTGGCCACACTCACCAGCTCGCCCCGGATTCGTCGGGGCCAGCCTCGGCTGGCCTCGACGGCAGCCCGCAGGGTGGCGGGCGTGTCGTCGCGGCGGACGCTGAACCTCGGCTGGAGCCACGCCGTTCGCTTGGCCGGCCGGCGGTCACTGGTGAAGACTGCGGTGTAGCCCAGCCGCCGGAGCTCGCCGAGCGCCCTGCGGTCGTACTGCCCAAGCGGGCAGGCGGCCGTCGTGACGTCCTGCTGGACCACCTCGACGAGACGGTACCGGGCCGCGACGAGCTCGTCGTACGTGGTCTGCTCGTCCATTCCGCGCCACGAGCGGTGGTGCATTCCGTGCGTGCCGATCGTCATGCCGTGACCCTGCAGTTCCCGTACGTCGTCTGCGTCCAGGCTGCCGGCCGTCCCGAGGCGCCCCGCCAGGACGAAGAACTCGGCCGACAGGCCGCGGGTGGTGAGCCCGGGCAGACCGATCCGCACGTCGGAGAGGTTGCCGTCGTCGAAGCTGATCCGCGCCGCCGGCCAGCTGAGCAGGTCGTCCAGGATGGCGTGGAACTGGTCCGGCCGGATCCAGTAGCGCTCCTCGCCGGGCTCGAGGTCCCGGCGCGGCTCGCCGATGCCGTGGAAGCAGATGTTGACGGTGGTGCCGGTCGGCACGTGCCTACCGTCGGACTCGGGCATGCGCCTCTTCCTGTCGGGACGAGTCGTCGCGCCCCCAACCGGCCGCGCCTTCAGCGTGGCTCCGGGCGGACAGCGCGGCGAGGACCGTGATCGCCACATAGCAGAGCGCCGCCGGGGCGAGCCAGGGCCGGGGGAGGACCACGTCACGGAGCCAGGAGAGGCGGGCCGCGGGGTGGACGCGCGCCCCGACCTGGCCCTGGCCGGCGGCGGCACGCATGGCCGAGTTGCCTCTGCGGACCCGGCTTAGCCGGCGCACCAGGTCCCCGGTGCGCCGCGGGGTCGCCACCCGTGAGCTCACCGTGTCGACCTGCCGTTTCTCGGCCGCCCCGAACAAGGAGTCGAGGAAGAGGTCGTCGGCCACGAGCGCCGGGAACCGGTCAAAGCGATGCCGACCGGCCTCGGACAGTCCGATCACGCCGCGCCCGAAGAGACCGTCCCGGAAGACCGGCAGACGGCGGTGGACGCTGAAGTAGGCGCGCACCAGTATCGGCCGGCCGGTCAGGTCGAGCTCCCGGCGGACCGTCGCGGCCAGGTGCGGTCCGTCAAGCGCCGCGGCGACGGCCCGTACCCCCTGTGTGGAGAGCACGATGTCGGCGTCGAGATAGATGCGCGGGAATCCGCGCGTGGCCTCGTCCCCCGCGTTCAGGGCGGCCGGCTTGCCGGCCTCGGCGAGTTCGACGACCCGTACCCCCGGTCGCTCGGCGGCGACGGCGGCGGTCTCATCGGTGCAGCCGTTGGCGACGACGGTGACCTCGAACTCGCCGGGCGCGGCCTCGGCCAGCAGGGCATCGAGGCAGCGGCCGATGACGGCGCGCTCGTTGTGGGCGGCGATGACGATGCTGGTCACCGCGCCGTTACCCGGTCCTCGGTCGCCGCCGACGGGTGGTGCTCGGCCGGCGCCGCGTCGCCCGCCCGCGTGGCCGGTCCGGCGACCGCGCCGGCGGGGGAGACGGGCGTGGCAACGCCGTCGGGGAGTCGCTTGGCGAGGAGCCGGCGCCACACCGCGACGTAGGCGTCGGCCTGGTGCTCCCAGGCGAGGGTCTCCCGGAAGCGGGCCAGCCCGACGGCCCGCATCTGCGCCCGGCGAGCCGGATCGTCCAGCAGTTCGTCGATGGCCTCGGCGAACTCCTCCGGTGCACCGGAGGGGACGTAGGCGCCGGCCTCACCCACGCTGCGACGGGTCTCGAGGAGGTCCACCGCCACGACCGGCACACCACGGCCGAGGTACTCGACGGTCTTGGCCATGGTGGACAGTTCGTTCATCCGGGTCGGCAGGTCGGGCTGGATCGCGACCGTCGCGGTGCGCAGCAGTTCGTCGACGGCCACGCCGTCGAGCCAACCGGTGAACTCCACGACGTCCGTCAGGCCCCGGTCCGTGGCGAGCCTGGTCAGCGCCGGCATGCTCTCGCCGTCGCCGGCGAGCACCATGCGCCAGCCGGTACGCCCGCGGCGACGGATCAACTGCTCGGCGGTCAGCACGGCTCCCTCTACATTGTCCTGTGGTCCGAAGACACCGAGATAGACCACCTTCTGGTCGGCCTGGCGGCCATCCGCCGGGTCGGTGGTTTCGCCCGGCTCGGCGACCTCCCCCCGGGTCGGACCGTTGCGGACCACCGTCACCCGTGCCGGCGAGACGCCACGCCGTACGGCGTTGTCCCTGAACGACTCGTTGGTGGCCACGACCTCGGTGGCCGTATGCAGGGTCAGCCACTCGAAGGCCCGGAGAACCCGGAAGGCCCACTTGTTCGGGGTGCCGACGCGGGACGCGTAGACCTCGGGGCATAGGTCGTGGTGGTCGAAGACCCAAGGGCGGCCCAGGGCCCGCAGCAGCAGCGCCAGCGGCCAGTAGACATCGGGCGGGTTGCACACCTGCACCGCGTGCGCCCGTCCACCGAGCACCTCGGCCAGCAGGCGGACGGCGATCCAGAGGAACGACCAGGCGAATTCGACGCCGTACGAAAGTACCCCGTGGCCGTAGACAAAGGTTGGATAGGGGCGTAGCCGAGTGTTCCGACTGCCCGGCAAAGTGCGCAGGCTTTTGTCGCCACGTGGCGCGATGACGGTGACGTCGAAGCCATTTGCCTCGAGGCTCAGGCATTCCCTGATGACTCGGCGATCGCGTTCGGCGGGAAGGTTGGCCACGAGGATGGTGATGTGGGGCCGGGAATTGATCACGTCCGGGTCACCTCGGTTCACGTTCGAGCTGATTCCCTGCGTACGCTCCCCGCCGCTGATTGAGTAAACAATCAACCGTTGGGTCGCCCGGCGTGTCGGGATGTTTACAGAGGACTCACCGAATGTGCCCGTTTCCTGGCCCTGACCTGCGGCAACGTCGGCAACTCTGATGCGGACGATCGGTCACCGGGTCACGTTCACCGATCGGCGCGTGCCGCGGCGGCGGAAAAATTCGTCGGTCCAGAGGGTCACCGCCAGGGTCGCGATGACGCCGAGCAGCCCGGCGCCGACCAGGGCCCGTGACGGCGAGTGGGGCTGCAACGTCGCGCTCGGCGGGACGAGGACGGCGGTGGTGATACGCAGTTGCCGAGCCACCTTCCACCGGTCCTGCAAGCTCTTGAGCTCCTGCTCGAAGGCGTCCCTGAGGACGGCGAGCGCGCGTAGCCCACTCTCCTCGTCGGATGCGATCGTCGTCATGGTCATCGAGCCGATCACGTACCGGGGCTCCTGGTTGGTGCCGGTGTTGCGGGGCTGGAAGGCGTACGGACCGGTCACTCCCGCCGTCCGCAGGCGCGCCTTCGCGTCGGGCGTGCTCAGCCGCTCCGCCACCGCCGCTCCGGTGATCGAAATGGACGGGTAGAGCCCGGTCATCGGGTTGGGCGCGTAGGGCGAGACCGGCGGCTGCATCACGACGACCTCGGAGGCGAGGTAACGCGGCGTGACCTGGGGCGCGCCCAGGCCGGCCAGCGCGGTGACCACCAGGCCGGTGGCGGCGAGATACCACCGCCGACGCAGCGTCGCCAAGACATCAGACATATACACGCCCTTCGGGTCCTTTCTGGTCCGCTCGCCGCTTATGCTGTGTGACGACTCAGGCGTGGAGGATGCCACGGGGCATGGACGAATGCAGCAAGCAACTCGACCGGATCGGCGGTAGCCGTCGTGCCTCCGGTCTGTATAGCTTGACTTCGACCTTCGGCGCGGAACCGTCCCCGGTGTCGAGGAATGCTCTTTCAATTACCGACGACTGACGTCCTAGAGAAGTTGGAGGGGCGTCGTGGACCTAGGCGAGATCCTCTCGGTGGCTCGCGCCCGCTGGTACATCCTCCTGCCAATGATGGTCCTGGCGGTCGGGCTCGGCATTGCCGCCTTCGTGCTGGTGCCGACCTCGTACCAGTCGACCACCACCGTCAGCCTGCTCAGCTCGCCGGTCGCGACCGATGCAGCCACGCCGGGCGAGCACAACGACAACCCGTTCCTCAACTTCAACGGTTCCCTGGTAGCCACCGCCGACTTCCTCGGTCGCAGCCTCCAGTCCACCGATGCCCAGGCGGAGCTACTTAAGATGGGGGTGACCGAGGACTTCGAGGTCGGGCTGGCTGAGGGCGCGCAGGGACCCTTCCTGACCTTCACCGTCACCGGCACGGACCAGGCCCATCTGCTTGCCTCGACCGCGACGATCGCGCGGTACGCCGAGGCCAAGCTGGCGAAGATCCAGTCGAAGAACGACGTCAAGGAGCGGGACATGGTCCGGATGACCGAGATCATCCCGCCGCAGAAGCCCGAGCCGCAGCTCAAGGACAAGCTCAAGTTGGTGATCGCGGCCGGTGGCGGCACCGCCGCGTTCGCCCTGCTGCTGACGTTCGTGGTGGAGAGCCTGGCGCGGTCCCGCCAGCGACGTCAGGAGCTGGCCACCGCTGCCGCCGCGCCCGCCCCGGTCGCTGCCGGCGGCTCCGCCAACGTGCCCGGCCGACCGGCCCCGGCCCGGCGCCCGCAGCCGCCGCCGAACCCGGAGCGGGACGACCGTGCCGTCCTGGGAAAGCCCGCGGTGGTCACGAACGGCGTCGAGGGTCGCGGCAGTCGCGGCGGAGCCGAGGAGACGGTGATCCTCAGCGTGCGGCCCGGGACGGGTCCGGCTCCGCGGCAGGAGAGCGGGGCGTGGAAAGCCTCGCCGTCGGGGGCGCCGTCCACCACGTACCGGTCCTCTGAGAGGTCCCACCACAGAGGCCAGAATGTCGACCGACGTAACGGAAGCTAGCCTTCCCCCCGCGGTCCCGGCGCTGCGGCGAGCCAGCCGGGTCTATCTCTCCCAGCAGCGCATCGCCAGCCTCGGACCCCATTCACTGCTGACCTTCTACGTCGTTTTCCTGATGCTCGTGCCGTCCCGGTTGGTCTTCCCGGGCATCGGGGCAACCGGGACGGTGGCGAGTCTGTTCGTTCTCGTCGGCCTGGTGTGGTTTCTGGCCAGTTGGCTGATGCGGCGGGCTCGGCCGGCGCCGTTCACCCGGGCGCCGCGGCTCGCTCTCTTCGGCGTCGCGGTGGCCGTGCTGCTCAGCTACGTCGCCGCCGCCCGACGGGACGCGGAGCCGCTGGAGGTGAGCGCGGCCGACCGGGGGCTGATCCAGCTCCTGGTGTGGACGTCCATAGTGCTTCTCGCCACGTCGGTCCGGAACTACGACCACCTCGACCGGCTCTTGCGGGTCTTCGTGCGGTGCTGCACCGTCATCGCGGTCGTCGCCCTGGGCGAGTTCGTGCTGGGGACGAGCCTGACCGCCTGGATCCAGATCCCGGGGATGTCGAGCGGCGCCCAGGAACTGGTCACCAGGGGTGCCTTCGTCCGGCCCACCGCGACCGCCGCGAACACCCTGGAACTCGCCGCCGTCATGGCCCTGGCGCTGCCGTTCGCCCTCCAGCAGGCGTTCCACGGCGGTGAGCGCAAGGCAATGCGCCGCTGGTTGCCGGTCGTGCTGATCGCGATGGGCGCCATCACCACCGTCTCCCGGACCTCCGTGGTGGGTCTGGGCGTGGTGCTGCTCGTGCTCCTGCCGACCTGGAACGCGCGGCGGATCGGGTGGACGTTCGCCACCGTGCTGCCGTCGCTGGCCGTGGCGAGGCTGGCGCTGCCGGGCCTCTTCGTGACGATCATGGGCCTTTTCACCGCGATGTTGAACGGCGGCGACAACAGCACCCAGTCCCGCACCGCGACGAGCGCGAGCGTCAACGCCTACATCGTCGAGCGGCTCTGGACGGGCCGGGGCTTCGGCACCTTCCTGCCGCTGATGTACCGCTACACCGACAACCAGTATCTGCTTGCCTTGTTGGAGATGGGCGTCGTCGGCGTGGTGAGCATCGTCCTCGTCTATGTCACCACGCTGCACTGTGGCGGCGCCGGCCGGCGGCGGTTCACCGATCCGGCCCGCCGGGAGACCGGCCAGGCCTTCGTAGCTGTCGGATTCGTGATGCTGGTGGTGACCTTCACCTTCGACACGCTTAGCTTTCCAATGGTGGCCGGGACGTCGTTCCTGTTTCTCGGTCTTTCGGGCGCGTACCTCGGCATCGCCCGCTCCGAGGAGCTCCAGAGGGGAGATCCGGCTCTGTGACGGACCTGAACCAGAAGGTCGCCGCGGCGGCCCGATGGAGCATGATCAACACCGTCATACGTCGAGTGGGCACGTTCGCCACGGGTGTCGTGCTGGCGCGGCTGTTCTTCGGGCCGTACGAGTGGGGGCTGTACGCCGTCGGGTTGCTGGTCCTGGCGATGCTGCTCTCCCTGAACGAGATGGGCGTCAGCCTGGCCCTCGTGCGCTGGGACGGCGACATCAAGCGGTTCGCGCCGACCGTCCTGACGCTGTCGACCCTCTCCAGCAGCGCCTTCTATCTCGTGCTCTTCGTCACGGCGCCGGCGGTGGCGCGCCTGCTGGGGTCGCCAGAGGCGACGGAAATGCTGCGGCTGCTCTGCCTCACCGTGGTCATCGACGGCATCGCCTGCGTGCCGATTGGCAAGCTGAACCGGGAGTTCCAGCAGTTCCGGCGCACCGTTGTCGACGTCGCCAACTTCCTCGTGAACACCGCCGTCACGATCGCCCTGGCCGCCGCCGGGATGGGGGCGATGGCCTTCGCGTGGGGCTCGCTCGCGGGCAACATCGTGGCGCTGGTCGGGTTCGCGCTCTGTGCCCCCGACATGCTTCGGTTCGGCTGGGACCGGACGCAGGCCGCCCGGTTGCTGCGGTTCGGGCTTCCCCTGGCGTCGGCGAGTCTGCTCACTCTCGGCATCGTCAACGTCGACTCGGTCGTCGTCAGCTCGGTGCTCGGTCCGGCCGCGCTCGGTCTGTACGCGATGGCCTTTAACATGTCGAGCTGGCCGGTCCGGATCGTGTCGGACACCGTGCGCCGGGTGTCGTACGCCGGTTTCTCCCGCCTAGCGGATTCGCCGGAGGCGTTCGCCGCCGGCTTCCAGCGGGCGCTGGCCGTGGTGCTGGCCGCCGCTGTGCCCTGCTGCGTGCTGCTGGGGGTGCTCGCCGACCCGGTCATCCGCCTGGTGTACGGCGACCATTGGGCCGGGGCGGCGGTGGCCCTGCAGTTCCTGGTGGGGCTGGGCCTGATCCGGGTCGCCGTCGACCTGGCGTACGACTGCCTGGCCACCCGGGTGCGCAAGACCCTGATGCTGATGCAGGCCTGGTGGCTGTTCAGCCTGACTCCGGTGCTCCTGTTGTTCGCCCACCGGTTCGGCATCGCGGGCGTGGCCGCCGGGCAGGTGGTGGTGGCCGGTCTGCTCGTCGCACCGGTCTTCGTCGTGGTGCTGTCCCGGTTGGGCATCCGGCCCGCGCTGATGCTGCGCGCCTGCGTCCGGCCGGCGCTCGGCGGGGTGGCAGTGGGCGTCCTGGCCTGGGGGTTGCACCTCGTCCTCGGCGGCGGCTTCCTTTCGCTGGCAATCATCGGGCTGGCCGCAGTGGCGGTCTATCTGCCCTTCGTCCGGCCGCTGCTGCGCAGCGGCCGGACGGACCGGTCGCAAACGGACCACGAGGCGGAGCCTGACGGTGATAAGCCGTTGGCGACGGCCGCACAGAGCTGAGTGGAGACTCATAGATGAGTTGGGTGAAGCGGCGCTTGCGCGCGACCTTCGGCTGGCTGCCTCTCGAGGAGCTGCGCAACAAGGTGCTGCTCGGGCACACCGCGGTAGGGCTCTACCGGTTCGAACGGTCCGAGATCGCCCGGTTGCTGGCCACGCTGCCCGGCGGCGTCAAGCCCCGTGCCCTGGTGGCGACGATCGTGTTGACCTACAAACGGCCGGACGGATTGCGGCGGGCGGTGGAGTCGGTGCTGGCCCAGACCGTGACCGACCACGTCGTCATCGTGATCGACGACGGCGGCGGCCAGATCCCCGAGCTGCCCACCGACCCCCGCCTGCACGTGGTCAGCCTGCGCCGCAACATCAACGTGCTGGGGATCAGCCGCAACATCGGGATGGGCCTGGCGGATTCCCGGTTCGTGGCGTTCCTCGACGACGACAACGCCTGGCATCCGCATCACCTGCAGACCGCGCTCACCCGGCTGCAGGACGACGACCCGTCGCGCCCACGGCCGGACGGGGTCTACACCGCGATGCGCCGGGTGACGCCGGACGGGCTCCAGCGCGACATCCTCTCCGTGGCGTTCGACCGCAAGCTCGCCTGGGAGAGGTGCTTCCTGGATTCCAACCCCTTCGTGGCGAGGCGGTCGTCGGACCTGGTGTTCAGCCGGCTGCGCCGCAGTTCCACGGTGGCGCCGAAGGAGGACTGGGAGCTGATCTACCGGTTCAGCCGGCGCCACCGGGTGGAGCACATCCCCGAGCCGACGGTCGACTACGTGATCAACCCGAATAGCTACTGGACGACCTGGGAACGGATGTAGGTCGGGCGGGACCGGAAGGAGGTCGGGTGTCGATGCCCGGGAAGAGGCGTAGCACCGGCAGGCGATGGCCGGTCCTGGCGGCGGCCGGCGCGCTCCTGGTCGGGGCCGCCGTCACGGTGGTGGCACTGGACCGAGGCGCGGCCGAGCCGACCGGCTGCGCGACCCCGGCGCGGTGCCAGGCGGCCACCACGGCCGGGGCCACGCCCACGCCGGCCACTCCCGCGCCGACCCCCACCGCGGCGGGCTCCGCACCTGCCTCCGCCACGGCGCGGGCCGCCGACTCCACCGGTGGCGGCCGCTATCCCGCTCGCTTCTCGATCGGCGCACCGGGCGTCGGGCGCTACCGGCAGTCGGACGCCCAGCTGCCCGTGCCACCCGGCTACCGGGTGTACGAACCGCACGACCGGGCCAGCAAGGAATGGGACCTGTACGACTGCAAGGGCACGGTCAACCTGGACCGGATCTACTTCCGTGCCTTCATCTACATCGGCACCGACTGCCACGGCACGGTCAACATCACGAACTCGATAATCGCCCCGCCGCCGGGCTCGGCCAACCGGGCCATCCTGGTCAACGCCAACTCCGCCGGCCGCCTCACGCTGAACATCAGGAACACGACCATCCGGCCGGAGCCGGTCGCTGGCGGGCAGCAGAACGCCGCGCTGACCGATCACGCCATCAACGACTGTGCCACCTGCACGATCCGGATCAGCGGCGTGGACGTGGCGAACACCGGCGGCATGTGCCTGTGCGGAGCCAACGTCACCATCGAGCGGAGCTGGCTCCACGACAACTACATCGCCCACCTCACCGACCCGTCCCAGGCGCACACCGGGGGCGTCTTCCCCTACGGCGGCAGTGGACCGGTGACCATCAGTAACAGCCGCCTGGAACCGGGGGTCGACGCCTTCACCGGAAAGGAGGTGCCGGGCTACTGGAAGGCGATTACCGCAGTGTTGTTTACGCAGAGTGAGGGAACCTCCACTTTGCGCGATTACCTGGTTCGGGATAGCTTCATCTCGCTCGGCGCATTCGGCCTGTACGCCCAGGACGGGATCGGCCTGCGGCTGCGCGACAATGTCTTCGGCCCCACTCATTGGGGGCACACCAGCCAATGCGGTTCGGACTGCTCGGTCACCTATGCGGAGTGGTCCAACAATGTCGTGGGCTCGATTGACGGTACGCCCACCGGTAAGGCAGTGCCCCGACCGTCCTGACCGGACTCCGCCCGGTCGGCTGTGCGTAGCGAGCCGAGTGGCTGCGCGTCGGGAACGATCATCGGGCGATACCCGGCGCGATACTGACCGAATGGTGTCGCGGCGCGACACCTGCAGATCTGGTATCTCCCCGGCGCTTAAGTACGCTCAGTAGCGTCCGGCGGCCCTCCTTTAAGAAGCAGGCGATCTGTAATGAGGTCTCGGGTGTTTCGGGCCGCGGTAGCGGCCGCCACGGGAGCAGCCTTGGTGCTGATTCCCGCGTCAGCGAGTTCAGCCGTGTCCGATCCTTGTGGCACCGGCTCCAACCCCGTCGTCTGTGAGAACTCGAAACCGGGCACACCGCTTGACGACTGGTACGGCGAAAGTGCCTGGGGCGATATCGAAGGATTCTCCACCCGGATGAGTATTCAGCCGGGCGAGACGCTCCAGTTGAAGGTACAGTCCCCGACCACCTTCGAGGTCGACATCTACCGGCTTGGCTACTACGGCGGTGACGGTGCGCGGAGGATGCCGACCTCACCGACGAGTAGTTTCCCCGCCCGGACCCAGCCGGCGTGCCTGCACGACGCGGGCACCGGACTGGTGGACTGCGGCAACTGGACCACCAACGTGACCTGGACGGTGCCGTCCGACGCCGTCTCCGGGGTCTATCTCGCGACGCTCGACCAGCCCAACGGCGCCGGCTTCGCGCACGTGCCGTTCGTCGTCCTGGATCCGGCGAACCACTCCGACATCCTGGTGCAGACCTCGGACCAGACCTGGCAGGCGTACAACGACTGGGGCGGCCAGGACCTCTACGGTGGGGGCGGGCCAGCGTACGACGGCCGGGCCTACAAGGTGAGCTACAACCGTCCCATGCGGATCGCCGGCGACAACGGCATCCTCTCGGCCGAGTACCCGATGATTTACTGGCTCGAGCGCAACGGGTACGACGTCAGTTACACCTCGAGCATCGACGTGAGCACCAAGCCGTCAAGCCTGCTCGACCACAAGGTCTTCATGTCCTCCGGGCATGACGAGTACTGGAACCAGGCCCAGTGGAACAACGTGGTCGCCGCCCGCGAGGCGGGCGTGAACCTGGCCTTCTTCAGCGGCAACGAGGTCTTCTGGCGCACCCGGCTGGAGCCCTCCGTCGCCAGCGGTGGCGGCGACAACCGCACCCTCGTCTGCTACAAAATGACCAAGATGCGGCAGAACCCGCCGAACGGGATCGCCGACCCGAGCGGGCAGTGGACCGGCACCTGGGTCGACTCGGTGGGTGCCGGCTCGGGCGGTGCCAGCCCGCCCAACCAGCTAACCGGGACCATCTTCACCGTCAACGGCTACCGCAACGACGCGATCACCGTCCCGGCCGCGTACCGGAACCTTCGCCTCTGGCGGAACATCCCGTCGATCAACAACCTGGCGTCCGGGCAGGTGGCCACGTTCCCCGTAGGCACGCTCGGCTACGAGTGGGACTCCGACGTCGAGAACTCGGTCCGCCCGCCGGGCGCGGTGGCCTTCTCGTCGACGACGCTGGCCATCACCGACGGCACGCTGCTGCTCGACGAGGGGAACAACTACGGGAACGGCACGGCCACGCACAGCCTGGTCGCCTATCGCGACCAGTCCTCCGGGGCCCTGGTCTTCGGCGCCGGCACGGTGCAGTGGTCGTGGGGGCTCAGCAGCCTGCACACGATGCTGCCCAGCACCGAGGACCAGCGCATGCAGCAGGCGACCGTCAACCTGCTCGCCGACATGGGCGCCCAGCCGCTGACCCGGCAGGCCAACCTGGTCGCCGCCACCAGATCCACCGACACCACGGGACCGGCGGTGACCATGACCGCGCCGGCGGCCGGTAGCACCCTGGCGGTCCTCACGCCGGTGACCGTCACCGGGACCGCGACGGAGGTCGGTGGCGGCCAGCTGGGCCGCGTCGAGGTCTCCACGGACGGCGGCACCACCTGGGCGGCGGCCACCGGGCAGGGGAACTGGTCCTACACCTGGACCCCGAGCGTCCAGGGCCCCGCGCAGATCAAGGTGCGGGCCTCCGACGACAGCCTGAACATCGGGGCGGTCACCACCCGGAGCGTGACCGTCGGACCGCAGCAGTGCCCCTGCACGGCCTTTCCGGCCACCGCCGTGCCGACCGGAATCGACTCCTTCGATGCCTCACCGAACGAGCTCGGGGTGAAGTTCCGGGTCGGCGCGCCAAGCCTGGTGACCGGTGTCAAGTTCTACAAGGCCGGCACGAACACCGGCACGCACGTCGGGAAGCTGTGGACCGCGTCGGGCCAACCGCTCGCATCCGGTACGTTCACCAACGAAACCGCGAGCGGTTGGCAGATGCTGACCTTCGCCAATCCCGTGCCGGTCGCCGCCAACACCACCTATGTGGCGTCGTACTACACGCCCACCGGGCACTACTCGTACACCAGCAACTACTTCGCCAACCAGGGCGCGGGGCTGTCGGCCGTACGGCTGCTGCAGTCGGGGGTGGACGGCGCGAACGGCGTCTACCGGTACGGCTCGGGCGGGGGCTTCCCGAACCAGAGCTGGAACAACACGAACTACTGGGTCGACGTCCTCGTCGACACGGTGGGGGCCGAGACCGAGCCACCGACGATCACCGCGAAGACCCCGGCGGCGGGCGCGTCCGATGTCGGGCTCAATGCCACGCCGACCGCGACCTTCAGCCACGACGTTGACCCGCAGAGCATCGAGTACTCGCTCACCTCGAGTGGCGGTTCCGTCCCGGCGGGCTTCCGCTACGACAACACCACGCGCAAGCTGACCGTCCAGCCGCAGCACGCCCTGACCCCGTCGACCACCTACACCGCCTCGGTGCGGGCGACCGACGCCTGGGGCAACACAATGGCGGCGCCGTACACCTGGACCTTTACCACCGGCACGTCGGTCAGCTGCCCCTGCTCGGTCTGGAACGACTCCGTGGTACCGGCGATCCCCAACGCCTCCGAGGTGAACTCCCTGGAGCTGGGCATGCGGATCACCTCGGCACTCGACGGCTACGTGACGGGCGTGCGGTTCTACAAGGGCAGTGCCAACACCGGTACGCACACCGGCACCCTCTGGTCGAACACCGGCGCGCAGCTCGCCACCGGGACCTTCACGAACGAGAGCAGCACCGGCTGGCAGACGCTGCTGTTCAACCAGCCGGTCGCCATCACGGCCAACACACCGTACGTGGTCTCGTACCACACGGATGTGGGTCGCTACGCCTACACGGGTAACCAGTTCACCCAACCGACGGTGTCCTACCCGCTGACGGCGATCGCCGACTCACCGAACGGCGGGAACGGCCTCTTCCGAGCCGGTTCCGGTGTCGCCTTCCCGACCTCCAGCTGGAATGCGGCGAACTACTGGGTTGATGTGGTTTTCACGACGACTCCGTGAACGGCCGCAGGCCCGCACCGGTACCGGTGCGGGCCCGCGGCACCGGGCGCGGACGGGCCAACGGAAGGGTGTCAGTGAGTACGGTCAGTGTGGTCATTCCGTGCTACCGGTACGGGGACTATCTCCCGGCATGCGTGAGCAGTGTGCTCGACAACCAGCCTGACGTCGACGTACGCGTGCTCATCATCGATGACGCCTCGCCGGACGACTCGGCGAAGAAGGCGCGTGCCATCGCGGCGGCGGACCCACGGGTCGAGGTCCGGGTCCACGAGACCAACCGTGGCCACATCGCCACCTACAACGAGGGCTTGCTGGAGTGGGCCGACGGCGACTACGCCGTGCTGCTCTCCGCCGACGACCTCCTGACGCCGGGCGCCCTGACTCGGGCGGCAGGCGTGCTGGACGCCAACCCGAACGTCGGCTTCGTCTACGGGCACCCGGTGCATTTCACCCACCCCGGTCCGCCGCCGCCTGCCCGCACCCGGGACCGGGGCCACACCGTCTGGCCGGGGCACTGGTGGCTGGAGCGACGGTTTCGCGAGGCCACCGGCTGCATCACCTCACCCGAAGTCGTGGTGCGTACGGATCTGCAGCGCAAGGTGGGCGGCTACGATCCCGAACTGCCGCACGCCGGCGACATCGAGATGTGGATGCGGCTGGCCGCGCACGCCGACGTCGGCTATGTGCGCGGGGCGGACCAGGCGTACTACCGCCTGCACGGCGCGAACATGTCGCAGACGGACTACGCCGGCCAACTGGACGACCTGCGACAGCGTAGGACCGCGTACGACGCGGTGATGCGGCGCTGCGGCGATCTGCTGCCCGACGCCCACCGGCTCGACGCGATGGTGCGCCGGCGCCTTGCCCGCCACGCCCTGCGGCGCGCGGTGCGGGCCTACGACCGGGGGCGCACCGCGAGCGTGCCGGAGGGCGAGCTGATCGCGTTCGCCGCGGATTGCTGGCCGGAGTACCGCGCGCTGCCGGAGTACCGCGGCCTGCGCCTGCGGAAGCGGATCGGGCCGGCCGTCATGCCGTACCTTCAGCCGCTGGTGCTCACCGCGGTCGCCGCCAGGGGCCGGGAGTGGCTCTGGTGGCAGTCGTGGAAGCGGCGCGGCATCTGACGGACCACCTCGCCCGGGCGGTGCTACCGGCCGGACCGTCGCTGCGGCACCACTGTCGTCGTGACGACCTTCGTCTTGACGGCGTGCTCGGCCGGCACCGATCGGACGATGACCGCGCCGGAGGCGACCACCACCCCGTCACCCAGGACGACGTTCGGCTCGATGAAGATGCCGGTGCCGAGCCGCACCCGGTCGCCCACCGTCACCTTGCCCGACGAGACACAGGACGGGCCGGTCGCGTTGTCGGAGCCGATCCGGCTGTGGTGGTCGAACGAGTTGTAGGCGGAGAGGAAGTTGTTGTCTCCCATCCGCACCCCGGTGCCGAGGTGCGCGAAGGCGCAGATAATGTTCCCATGCCCGAGGACCACGTCGGTGGCGATCTTGGCGGTGGGATCGATGGCGTTCGCCAGGGGGATTCTGGCCTCCGCGCAGACCTCCCGGAAGCGACGCCGAGTCTCCACTGAGGTGCCGATGGCGATGATCGCGGCGTCGTAGGCGCCCTCGGCGAAGAGCGCGCCGAGCCGGTCCGTTCCGCCGACGATCGGCACGCCGTGCACGTCGGCGCCCCACCGCTGCCGGTCGTCGTCCACGATGGCGACGGCCCGCTGCGTCGCGGACCCGGCCAGGATGTCGAGGACCTGGGTGGCGCCCAGCGCCCCGCCGATGAGCAGGATGCGCTGCACCCCGGGCTCGGCCGCCAGTGGCGCCGGGAGGTCGTCGTGCCCGCCGGTCTCCCGGGCGGCCGCCTCCACATCCTTGACGGTGATCAGCCTTCCGAGCTGGAGGGTGGCCAGGTCGACGCCGACTTCCGCGGCCCGCTGCACGGCCTTGACGCTCGCTCGGACGGGCGCCGGAGCCGCCGCCGCGGCCGCCGCCCGGGTCTCCCGCTCCCGCACGTACTCGGCGAGGTCGGCCGACGTCTCGAAGAGCATGGCGATCGGCTCGGCGAGGGGGACCTCCTGCAGTCGCTCGGCGAGCTGCAGGACGATGCCGGCCTCGGGGGCGACGACCTCGAGCACCGCCTTGCTGGTCTCGATCTCGGCGAGCAGGGTGTCCGCCTCCACCTTGGCCCCGTCGTCGACGAACCAGGCCACGAGCACCCCGTGCTCACTGTTGACGTCGCTGGTCGGAACGATTACCGGCTTCACACTCTCTCCTCAACGGGCCCTGGACTCAGGCGGCCGCGGCGCGCAGCGCCGCCTCGATCCGGCCCTCGCCGACCAGGACCCGGCTCTCCTTGGCCTTGGCTGACGGGATGACGGTGGGCTCGCTGGCCACGACGTCGACGGGGGAACGCAGCTCCCGGAACAGCCGGTGGGAGATCGTCGCGGCCGCCTCGGTGCCCCACGACCAACCGCCGCTGCCCTCCTCCACGGTGACCAGCCGTCCGGTGACGCCGACGGAGCGCTCGACCGGCGCCCAGTCCATCGGTGCGAGCTGCGCGGGCACCAGCAGCTCGACGAAGATCTCTTCCTCGACGGCGAGCCGTTCGACCACTTTCGCGGCGAGCATGGCCTGGTATCCGTAGGCCAGCACGGTCACCGCGCACTCCTCGCGGGGCACTGCGGAGAGGCAGACCGTCGGCAGCATGCCGGGGCTGGCGTCCCGCGTCGCCAGCAGGTCGCCCCACCGACCGTTCTCGGGCACGGTCAGGTGCTGCGGGTAGAGCAGCTTGTGCTCCACGTAGAGGACCGGGCTGTCCTGGCTGAGGAACTCGTCGAAGACCGCCCGGGGATCGTGCAGCAGCGACGCGGCGACCACCCGCAGATGCGGCACGCCGAGGAAGTGCTTTTCCAGGCTCTGGCTGTGCGTCGGACCGTATCCTCGGTGGCCACCGGAGGGGGCGCGCATGATGACCGGGCAGGCCGCCTGGCCGGCGTACATCGCCTGGTACTTGGCGATGTGGTTGACCACCTGATCGAAGACGAGGGTGAGGAAGTCCCCGAACATGATCTCGGCGATGGGCCGGTAGCCGGCCAGCGCCAGCCCGGCGGAGATCCCGGCAATTGCCCCCTCACTGATCGGCGTCGTGCGGACCCGGTCCGGGAAGGCGGTGGAGAGCCCGCGGGTCACCTTGAACGCTCCGCCGTACGGGTCGGCGATGTCCTCACCGAGCACGAGCACCCGGGGGTCGGCGGTGAGGCAGGCGCGCAACGTCTCGTTCAACTCCTTGGCGAAGATCACCGCAGCGCCCTCGCGGTCGCGACCACCTGGGCCAGCGCGGTCTCCACCTCGCCGTCGACGATCCGCCGTTCGTCGTCGCGCAGCCGGCGACCGTGGACCAGCAACGGCTCGACGGCCCACCGGGCGGCGATCTCCTCGGCGGGACGTTCGTCGTCGCTCTTGGAGTGGTGGCACAGCCGGTAGGTGTGGATCAGCAGGACCCGGGGACCGGCTCCGCCGCGGACCAAGTCGACCTCCGCCCCGGCGGCCGCGCGCAACTCCAGCACGTCGGTGCTGTCGATCTCGCGTACCGGGATGCCGAAGGCCTCGAACCGGCCCGGCATGCTGCCCGCCAGGTTGGCCTCGATCGGCGTGCTCTGCGCCCACTGGTTGTCCTCGCAGACCACGAGGAGCGGCAGCCGCCAGAGCGCGGCGATGTTCAACGTCTCGTAGAGCAACCCCTCGCCCAGGGTGCCGTCGCCGATGAACACAACGCTCACCCGGCGGCTGCCGTCGAGCTGGCCGGCGAGGGCGATCCCGGCGGCGGCCGGGACGATGCCGCCCTGGACGCCGTTGGACTTGAAGCCGGGCGCGCAGATGTGCTGGCTACCGCCGATGCCCCGACACATCCCGGCCTCCTTGCCCATGATCTCGGCGAGCAGCCCGAGCGCGTCGCCGGTGCGGGCGAGGTAGTGACCGTGGCACCGGTGGTTGCTGAACACGTGGTCCTCCTCGACCAGGTGCTCCATCACCGCCACCGCGTCGGCCTCCTGACCGATGCACGCGTGTGTCGTGCCATTTAGGACGCCCTCTTCAAAGAGTGAGAGCAGGGTTTCCTCGAAGCGGCGGATAAAGCGCATGCGCCGGTAGAGCCGACGCTCGTCGGATTCGCCGGGTAATCCGCTGAGCCGTTCGTCGACAGGACCAGGAACGTACGGAGAGGCGATGCCATCAGCACCAGCCGCCGGCCGGAGATCAGGTTCGGCGAGATTCACGCCGCGCCATGTGGTTGCCGTCGACACTGTCCGCCTTCCTTTTCCGCACGGCACGCTCCGTGCCATGGGGCGCAATGACCCGGGCCTGCCGCGGCCACGTTACCGGGCTTCGTCCATTCGACAGGAGAAACCTTTATCCATCCCGTGTCGACGGGGATCTCGGGAATCCGACTGAATGGACAACTGCCCGTGGCCGTGCGGCGGCTTCGCCGCGCCGCCGTCGCTGGCACACTAGCCCAGTCGGTACGGCCTGGGGCGTGACGAGAACCGTTCTGCCGGATACCCGTCACGGTCCTTCCGCCGCCCGCATCGCTTGGTAGCTTGCCTGCCGGGTCGGCCGGTACGACCGCCAGCCGCACCGATCGTCACCCGCACCGACCGGTTGCCGATCGAGGCTCCGGGCCGTCCGGTCACCGTCGGGTCCGCCCGGTCGCTGATCGACCCCTGCCCGCCGCGATCGCGGCAGATGGAGTAGCGCCAGATGATTCCACTCGTCGACCTGCGGGCCGCCCACGTCGAAGTGGCCGAGGAGGTCAGCACCGGCTTCAAGCGCGTCATCGAGAACACGGCGTTCGTCGGCGGCGAGGAGGTCGCGGCCTTCGAGCGGGAGTTCGCTACGTTCTCGGGCGTCCAGCATTGCGTCGGGGTTGCCAACGGCACGGACGCGCTCGAGCTGGCCCTGCGGGCGACCGGCGTGCGGGCCGGGGACGAGGTGGTGCTGCCGGCGAACACGTTCGTCGCGACCGCCGAGGCCGTGGCCCGGATCGGGGCCCGCGTCGTGCTCGTCGACATCGACCCGGTGACCTACCTCGTCGACGTCGACGCCGCCCTGGCCGCCGTCGGCCCGGCCACCCGGGCGGTGGTCCCCGTCCACCTCTACGGGCAGCTCGCCCCGGTCGAGCGGCTCCGCGCCGGACTCGCCGGCCGCGGCGTCGCGATCGTGGAGGACGCCGCGCAGTGCCAGGGTGCCACCCGCACCGGCGCCGGAGCCGGCACCGGCGGCGTCGCGGCCACCAGCTTCTACCCGGGCAAGAATCTGGGGGCGTACGGTGATGCCGGGGCCGTGCTGACGGACGACGCCGGCCTGGCGACGGTGGTACGCACCCTGGGCAGTCACGGCGGCCTGGCGAAGTACGTCCACGAGTTGATCGGGGTCAACAGCCGGCTCGACGCGCTGCAGGCGGTGGTGCTGCGGGCCAAGCTGACCCGCCTGGCCGCGTGGAACGACGCCCGCCGGGCCGCGGCTGCTCGCTACGACGAACTGCTCGCGTCCCTTGACGTGACGCGTCCCGTCGTTCTCGCCGGGAACGAGCACGTGTGGCACCTCTACGTGGTGCGGATTCCCGGGGGCGCCGGGCGCCGCGACGAGGTCCTGCGGCGGCTGAACGAGGCCGGCGTGGGCGCGGGCATCCACTACCCCTGTCCGGTCCACCTGACGCCGGCGTTCGCGGACCTGCCGTACGGTCCGGGCAGCTTCCCGCATGCCGAGCGGGCGGCCACCGAGATCCTGTCCCTGCCGCTGTTCCCGCAGATCACCGCCGACCAGCAGGCAACCGTCGCGCGCGCGCTCGCGGCCGCGCTGCGGTCGGTGGCCTGACGCGACCCCGCCATGTACGTATCGGTCCGGGACCGCCCAGGCGCGGATCCGGCCGGCGAGCGCGGCAGCAGGCTGCCCCGGGTCGGCGCCACCGTGGTGCTGCTCGGCGTCGTCAGCCTGCTCACCGACGTCTCGTCGGAGATGGTCGCTGCGGTGCTGCCGGTCTATCTCACCGCCGAGCTCGGGCTCGGTGTGCTGGCGTACGGCCTGGTCGACGGGCTCTACCAGGGCGCCAGCGCGCTGGTCAGAATCCTCGGCGGGTATGTCGGCGACCGGTCCGACCGGCCGAAGTGGGTCGCCACCGCCGGCTACGTCCTCTCGGCGGCGAGCCGGCTGGCCATGCTGCCCGCGCACGGGCTCGGCGCGGTCACCGCGGTGGTGACCGCGGACCGGCTGGGCAAGGGGCTGCGTACGGCGCCAAGGGACGCGCTCATCGCGGATGCGTCGGATCCGCGCACGCTGGGCCGCTCGTTCGGCGTCCACCGGACCCTGGACACCATCGGAGCGGCCGCCGGCCCATTGGTGGCGTTCTCGCTGCTGTGGTTCCTGCCAGGGGGCTACTCGGCGGTATTCGTCGCGTCGTTCGCGTTCGCCGTGCTGGGCGTCGCCGTCATGGTCCTCTTCGTGCCGGACCGGCGCCGCCGACCGACGGCGGCCCTGCCGGTACGGCGGGTGCTCCGGGAACTGACCGGTCCCCGGCTCCGGCGTCCGCTGATCGCCGCCGGCGTGCTGGGCGTGTTCACGATCGGCGACGGGTTCGTCTACCTGTCCCTGCAGGATCGCGACCAGTTCGCGGCGAGCTATTTCCCGCTGCTGTTCGTCGGCACGAACGTCGCCTATCTCGCCTTGGCGATCCCGCTGGGCCGCCTCGCCGACCGGGTCGGGCGCTCGCGCGTCTTCGTCGGGGGCCACCTGGCGCTGCTCGTCGCGTACCTGGTCGCCGCCGCGCCGCTGGGCGGCCTGGGGGTGACGGCTACGGCCCTGGTCCTGCTGGGTACGTTCTACGCCGCGACCGACGGCGTGCTCGCCGCGCTGGTCAGCCGCAGAGTGGCCAGCGACGCGCGGGGGAGCGGTATCGCCGCCGCCCAGACCGTCGTCGTGATCGCACGGTTCGCCGGCGCGCTCGCCTTCGGCAGTCTGTGGCAGCTGTTGGGCCGCCAGGCGGCTCTCTGTCTGTTGGCCGGCCTGTTGATGACGGGAGTGGTGATGGCCGCTTTGCTGCTGTCGGGGCAGGACCGCCTCGATCCCGTGGCGGTGCCCGGCGTCGACGCGGCGGCGGAGGATCAGCGATGAGCGGGCGGGTACGGGTCTGGACCCTGGTCGTCATCGTCCTGGTCACCCTGCTCGGCACGGTCGGCTACATCTACTCCGTCCGTCGGGAGCAGACCCAGGTCGTGGCGACGGCGCCGCAGATGCCCACCGGTCCGGACCTCACGGCGGTGACCGCCGACGACCATGTCGCTTTCCGCAGCACCGCGGCCGGTAACGACTACGGCCGGGTGGCGGTGGTCCCGCTCAGCGACCCGGCCGGGCCCCGAACGTTCACCCCGGCCGCCTGCGACCGCGTCTACGCCCGGCGCGGCGAGGCGGTGTGCCTGTACGCCAGGCCCGGCCTGGTCACCACGTACCGCGCCCAGGTTCTCGGTCCCGACTGGAGGGTCATCCGCGAGCTGCCGCTCTCCGGCGTGCCGAGCCGCACCCGGCTGTCGCGTGACGGGTCGCTCGTGGCGACGACCACCTTCGTCGCGGGGCACAGCTACTCCACCCCCGGCCAGTTCTCCACCGAGACTCTCGTGACCAGGGTTGCCGACGGGCATTCCACCAACATCGAGCACTTCCAGCTGATCGTCGACGGCAGGCGGGTGACGACCGCGGACCGCAATCTCTGGGGGGTCACGTTCGCCGACGGGGACACCTTCTACGCGACGGCGGCGTCGGGCGGCCGGACCTGGCTGGTCCGGGGCAGCCTTCGCGAACAGCGACTCGTCGCGCTTCGAAAGGACGCGGAGTGCCCCTCGCTCTCGCCGGACGGCACCCGGATCGCGGTCAAGACGCGGGCCGGCCAGGCGCCGGGGCACTGGCGGATCGCGGTGTACGACCTCGCCACCGCCAGGTCGACCATCCTGTCCGAGCAGCGCAGCGTGGACGACCAGATCGAGTGGCTCGACGACCGCCGGGTGATCTACGGCCTGCCGCGCAGCGGGGAGGGACCGTCGACGAGCGACCTCTGGGTCGTGCGCGCGGACGGCGGTGGGATTGCCGAGTTGTTCATCCGCGATGCCTGGTCGCCGGCGGTCGTGCGGTAGTCGCCTCCTCCGCACCGACCGCGGCGGGGACCTTCCCGGTCGCCGGCTCCGGCGCTCGTCGGGGGACCTCCGTCGTGGTGTCACGACGGCGTGGCGACCAGGCCTTCAGCGCCATCGCCGGCCGCTCCACCAGGTGCCAGGATCCAACGGCGAGCGCGACCGTGGCGACGGTGCAGATCGCGACGTAGGGAACCAGGCCGAGCCGCGGCACGCCCACCAGGGCCAGGAGTTGCTGGACCGGGAAGGCGTAGATGTAGCAGCCGTAGGAGTAGTCGTGCCGGCGGCCGACCCGGCGGGTCCAGCGCGGCAGGCGGACCGCCAGCCACAGGACGAGGTAGGCGAAGGCGGGGTAGCCCAGCACCGCGAACGCGCCGAACTGGGTGGTGGCGAGCACGACCGCGGCGGCGGCGACGGCGAGGCCGTCGTGCAGGACGAGCCGCTCCCGGTAGAGCTGGCACACGGCGCCCAGGAGGAAGACGTAGGTCAGGTAGACGAGGGAGTAGCTGTCCAGCCCGCTGACCCCGAAGACCGGGCCGTGCACGCCCTGCGGCCCCGGGATCTCCGGTGCCCGGAGCAGGTCGTGCAGCAGGACGCCGGCCCCGGCCAGCGCGAGGATCGTCACGAGCCACCGGGCCCGGCGCAGCACACCGACGGCCGCCAACCCGGCGACCAGGAGGTAGCAGAGCACTTCGTAGATGAGGCTCCAGAGCGAGCCGTCGAAGACCGACGTGCCGGTGCGCTGCCCGTACGGGGTGTCCAGCAGCAGGCCGGAGATGCCGTACTGCCCGATCGCGATGAAGGCGTTGCTGACGACGTACTGGAACGGTCCGTCGGAGGCGGCGAAGAGGCCGTGGAGCGTGCCGCGCTCCCACAGGGACACGATCGGGGCGAAGACGAAGGCCGTCACCACGAGGCACACCCACAGGCCCGGAAGGATCCGGAGGCCACGGTGCCAGAGGTATCGAAGCACCGGAACCCGGGTGCCGCTGCGGGTGATGAGGAAGCCGGAGATGACGAAGAAGCCCAGGATTCCGATCTCGCCGAGCGCCGTCTGGCCGTTCGTGAGGCCGGCGCCCGGGTCGTCCGCGCCGAAGCCGAGCGGCAGTGAATGGGACACGAGCACGGCGAAGGCGAACATCAGCCGGAGAAAGCCGAAGCTGTTGTCCGCCGACGCACAGGCAGCGGCGAGGGTCTGCCTCGCCCGGATTCCGGCCACCACGGCGAAAGTCAACCACGGCGGGGGAGCAGGGTAGCTGTTTTCCTTGGTCGGGAAGTCGACACCGACATGCCGGAAATCTGTTACCCCATATGGCCTTTGCCGTATTGGGACTGCTTTCCTTGGGTGTTGGCGGAGATTACGCTGGCCGCCATGTCTGCCCAAGGTGAGATCGCAACGCCGCCCACGGTGCTGCCGAGATGAAGTCGTTCCTCGCCGTCTCGTACGCCCCGGGCAGGCTGACCGCGACCGAGGAGGCGTCCCGGGCCGAGGCTCTCACCCGCCTCGGTGCCGATGCGCAGATGCTGTCCACCGAGGACGGCTGGCTCGCCTTTCAGGGCGCGGACCCGGGCGATCGGGTCGACGACAGCGGCAACGCCTTCACACTGCGCCTGGGCCGGGCGGCTCGTACCCGGACCGCCGATGTCGCCACCGCCGAGTTGGCCGAGCAGTTGGGCCGGGGCACGAAGGCGGACGGCGCCGCGCTCGCCGCGCTGGTGCCGCCGTTCGCCGCGGCGCACCGCTCCGGGCCCGGCGAGCCGATCGTGGCGGCCACGGACTGGCTCGGCTTCCGGCAGCTCTTCTGGTGGCAGGGCGATGGTGTGGCCGCGGTGTCGACGAGTGCGCTCGCGCTCGGCGCGCTGGCCGGGGCGGGGCTGGACCACGGGGCGCTCGGCCTGCAGGGCCTGGTGGGCTGGCAGGTGGGGCTCGGCACGGTCTTCGCGCAGGTCGAGAAGGTGCCCGCCGGATGCTTGGCGGTGCTGGACGCGGGTCGGGTCGAGACGCACCGCTACGTGGAGCAGTCGCTCGCCCTGGACGGCCCGGCACCGTCCCTGCCCGAGGTCGCCGACGAGATGGCCGGGATGCTGCGGGAGTTCCTCGGGGCCTACCTCGCTGACCATCCCAGCACCGTGCTCCAGTTGACCGGTGGCCAGGACACGCGCGTCCTGCTCGCGGCGCTGTCCCCGGAGACTCGCCGAGGGCTGCGCGCGCTCACCCTGGATGTGCGGGGCGGCTCGGACGCCACGCTGGCCCAGCGGCTGAGCGCGCTGGGTGGGCTGGATCTGCATGTCCACTGGCTGGACGAGCAGCCACCGGTCACGCCGGCCGCGGCGCACTCCGCGGCGCTACAAGCGGCGGCGGCGCTGGACTGCATGGCCAGCCCGCTGGCCCTGGCCCCGTTGCTCCTCGCCGAGGGCCACCTCGAGCAGGGGCATCGCCTCTCCGGCCTCGGCGGGGAAGCCTGCCGCGGGTTCTACTACTTCGGCCAGCCCCGCGACGCGACCACCTCGCCCCACCTGATCGGCCAGTTGGCGAACTGGCGCCTCTACGCGAACGAGGCCGTCGACGCCCGCGCACTCGAACCGGGCTTCGTGGCCGCCGCCCGCAGCGACGCGCTCGAACGGATCACGGCATCCTTCGACGGCGCTCCGCCGCAATGGCTGCAGGCCACCGACTACTTCTATCTCTACCAGCGCATGCAGCGATGGGCGGGAGCGCATGGCTCGGTCGCGGCCGTCAACCGCTTCTTCATCAACCCGATGTTCGATCGCCGCTTCATCCAGTTGGCGCACTCCGTGTCGCCCGACCAGAAGGGGAGCGGCCTGCTGACCGGGCAGCTCATCCACCGGCTCGATGCCGAACTGGCCGCGGTGCCGCTGGATTCCGGGCTGGTTCCCGCCCGGTTGGGGCAACGCGGCATCCGTGACCGCGCGGCGGCGGCCCGGGTCACCGCGCGGAAGCTGTCCGGCAAGGTACGGCAGCGGCTGCGCCATTCCGGCCGGGCGCAGCTGGGCGCGGCCGAGGTGGCGGCGCTCGTGGTCGAGCACTGGCGCAGCGAGCCGGACGTCCTCGCACCGCTGCGGACCACCGGCATCGTCCGGGACGCATGGCTGGACGAGTTGCTGGCGGGGCGGCGGGAGTGCGCCCCGGCCACGGTGGCCTTCCTGACCAACCTCGTGGTCGCCACCGCGCCGCAGCCCGTCACCTGAGGTCACCTGCCCGCCGACGTGCGGCGCACCGTGACCCGACAGCGGAGCCCGCTCCTCCCGACACCGGAAGGAGTCCCTCGCTCACGCCGTCCGCGCAGGTCACCCATGGTTCAACGTCGATACCGGTGACTTAGCGGCATTTCGATCGTTGTGTTGGTGTGTCCCGTGCAGGGGTCAGGCGAGCATCCTCCCGGGTCGCCCGGCGAACGCGGTGCTGAGCCCAACGCCTTCGCCGCCCCCGTGAACCGTGCGGCGGGCCCCCGCGCGCGTCCGCCGCTGGCCAGGGCAGACGACGCGAGGAGTCTCACCTGGGGCTGTGGCTGGATCGCGTCGGACGCACCAGCCGTCGACGTCCGCGACACCGCATCTTCCGTACCGGCGTTCGCCCGCCCCGGGTCGAGTGACACCACTTGTGGAGAAGGGAACCACATGGTCAGGAATTCGCGAGCGGTCATCGTGCTAGCCGTTGCCGGCGCGGTGGCGATCTCTGGGACGGCGCTGGCTGGTCGCTACGCGACCAGCCCGGGCGGCGCGGAGCCCGCGGCGGCACCCTCCGGAACGTACTCGCTGTGGAGCAGCTCAGCAGTACCGGGCACGGTTACCGACCCGGACAGACAGGCCGTGGAACTGGGGGTGAAATTCACCGCGACCCAGGACGGCAGCGTCCTCGGCGTCCGGTTCTACAAGTCGAGGAGGAACACCGGCGTGCACACGGGCAGCCTCTGGGCGATCAACGGCACCAGGCTCGCCACCGTGCGGTTCACCAACGAGAGCCCGTCCGGATGGCAGTACGCCGCCTTCTCGGCCTCGGTGGCCGTCAAGGCCAATGCGCTGTACGTGGTGTCATACCACACCAACGTGGGGCAGTACTCGGCCGACGACCGTTACTTCGCCGCAGATCGCAGCCGGGGCCCGTTGCGCGCGCCGGCCGACGGGTCGCAGGGCGCCAACGGCGTGTACCGGTACGGCGCGGGCGGGTTCCCGAACCGGGGCTACCGGGCCACCAACTACTGGGTCGACGTCGTCTTCAATCCCGGCGCTCCCGCCACGTCCAGTCCTACCCCTCGACCCACGACGGCATCCCCCCGCCCCACCTCGCCGAGTCCCACCCCGACCGCGGCGCCGACGCCCAGCTCCACCCCACCCGCAGCGCCGACGCCCAGCTCCACCCCGCCCGCACCGACTCCGACCGTCACCGGGAACCCCGACAGCACCGGTGGCGGCAGGTACCCCCAGCGCTTCTCGGTGGGCGCACCCGGGGTCGGCAGGTACCGCCAGTCCGATGCCCGCCTGCCGGTGCCGGCCGGCTACCAGGAGGTGTTCCCGCACGACACCGGGAGCAAGGAGTGGGACCTGTACGAGTGCAACGGCACCGTGAATCTCGACCACAAGTACTTCCATGCCTTCATCTACATCGGCACGAACTGTCACGGCACCGTCAACATCACGAACTCCATCATCGCGCCGCCACCGGGTTCCGCCAATCGGGCCATCCTGGTCAACGCGAATTCCTCGGGCAGCCTTCGCCTCAACATCAGCAACACGACCATCCGGCCCGAACCGGTGGGCCTGGGCATGAAGAGTGCACCGTTGACCGATCACGCGATCAACGACTGCCCCACCTGCACGATCCAGCTCAGCCGCGTCGACGTGGCGAACACCGGCGGCATGTGCCTCTGCGGGGCGGATACCACCATCGAGTACAGCTGGCTCCACGACAACTACATCGCCCACCTGGCCGACCCCTCCCAGGCCCACACCGGGGGCGTCTTCCCCTATGGCGGCACCGGTCCGCTGGAGATCAGCCACAGCCGGCTCGAGCCGGGCGTCAACGCCTACACCGGCGCGGAGATCCCCAACTACTGGCAGGCCATCACCGCCGTGCTGTTCACCCAGAGTTCGGGCGGCTCCCGGCTGCGCAACTACCAGGTCCACGACAGTTTCATCTCGCTCGGCGCCTTCGGGCTGTACGCCCAGGACGGTGAGGGGCTGCGACTGCGCGACAACGTATTCGGGCCGACGCACTGGGGCTACACGAGCCGGTGCGGGTCCGGATGCTCCGTCACCTTCACCGACTGGACGAACAACGTCGTGGGCACGATCGACGGCGCCCCGACGGCGCAGCTGGTCCCCAGACCCGCATAGGTGGTGACCACCCGGGGCGGGCGTGGTGGTACGCGCCCGCCTGCCCCGGGTTCGGTCGCCCCGTGACGGCCCGACCTAGCGGGCGGCCAGCTTGCGGAGCACGGCGACGATGTGGTCCTGGTCGTCCTCGGTCAGCGCGTGGTGCAGCGGCAGGATGAGCGAGTCGCGGGTCAGCCGCTCGGTCACCGGCAGCGGCGCGGGCGACACGTCGGCGTAGGCCGGCTCCAGGTGGGCGGCCATGATGCCGCGTCGGGCCGACACTCCGGCGGCGGCCAGCTCGGCGAGCACCTCGTCGCGGCCGGTCCCGTACTCCGGGTCGATCAGCAGCCAGAACGACTGGAAGTTGGTCTCGCCGTACTCGGGGTCGCGGACCGGGGCCAGACCCTTGAGGTCCGCCAGCAGCTCGTGGTAGCGGGCCGCCAGCGCGCGCCGGTGAGCCACCAGATCCGCGAGGCGGCCGAGCTGCACGAGACCGATCGCCGCCTGGATGTCGGTCATCCGGTAGTTGAAGGCGGTCTCCAGGTAGGCCTCGATGACCGGCTGGGAGCTGGCGTGGCGGTCGGCCGCGGAGACGTTCATGCCGTGTTCCCGCAACCGGCGCAGCCGGGCCGCCCACTCCGGATCGTCCACCGTGACCATGCCGCCCTCGCCGGTCGTCAGCAACTTGCGGGGATGGAACGACCAGGCCGAGATCGTCGCGCCGGCGCCGACCGGCCGTCCGTACGCCGTCGACCCGGCGGCGCAGGCCGCGTCCTCGATCAGCGGCAGCCCCCAGCGGCCGGTGGCGTTCCGCAGCGCGGCGACGTCGAACGGCACGCCGCCCTGGTGCACCGCGATCACCGCCCGGGTCCGGGCGGTGCGCACCGCGTCGATCGTCGCAACCGTCAGGTTGCCGGTGCGGACGTCGACGTCGGCGAAGACCGGGGTGGCACCGACGTAGCGCACCGCGTTGGCGGTGGCGATGAACGAGAACGATGGCACGATCACCTCGTCGCCCGGGCCGATCTCCAGCACCACCAGCGCCAGATGAAGTGCGGTCGTGCACGAGCTGACGGCCACGCCGTGGCCGGCGCCCACCAGGGCTGCGAACTCCTGCTCGAACCGGGCCACCCGGGGCCCCTGGGCCACCCAGCCCGACCGTACGGCGTCGGCGGCGGCCTGCGCCTCCTCCTCACCGAGGCGGGGGATCATCACCGGGATCCGGGTGCTGCTCACTTCTCGGCCCGCCACCAGTCGACCAGCCCCTGAAGCCCCTCGTGCAGGCCGATCTCGGCGCGGAAGCTCAGCTTCTCCGCGGCGGCGGCGGTGTCGGCCAGTCGGCGGGTGACGCCGTTGACCGCGCGGGCCGGACCGTGCTCGGGTGCGAGGTCGGACTTCATCACGTCGCTGAGCGCCTGGGCCAGCTCCTTGAGACTGGTCTCGGTGCCGCTGGCGATGTTGAACACCTCGTCGGTGACGTCCGCCCGGGCGGCCAGGATGTTGGCCCGGGCGATGTCGGCGACGTGCACGAAGTCCATCGTCTGCAGGCCGTCACCGAGGATCAGCGGGGGCACACCCGATTCGATCCGCTCCATCCACCGGATCAGGACCTCGGTGTAGAGGCCGTGGATGTCCATCCGGGGGCCATAGACGTTGAAGTAGCGCAGCGCGACGTAGTCCAGGCCGTACATGCTGTGGTAGCTGCGCAGCATGCCCTCGTTGAACGCCTTGGCGGCGCCGTAGAACGTGTCGTTGTGGTACGGGTGGTGCCGCTCGGTGGTCGGGAACTCGTCGGCGAGCCCGTACACGGAGGCCGACGAGGACAGGATGACCTTGCGGACCCGGGCGGCGGCGGCCGCCTCCAGCACGTTGAACGTGCCGTCGACCAGCACCTCGTTGGCCAGCCGCGGCTCCTCGGCGCACTGGGTGATGCGGATGGCGGCGAGGTGGAAGACCAGGTCCTTGCCGCGGGTCAGCTCGTGCACCAGCCCGACGTCGCGGATGTCTCCCTCGACCAGGCGGACACCGGCGTGCGGCAGGGCCCGGGCGAGGTTCTCCCGGCAGCCCCGGACGAAGTTGTCCAGGACGACGACCTCAGCCGCGCCGCCGGCGACCAGCTGGTCGACGACGTGGGAACCGATCGTGCCCGCTCCACCGGTGACCAGGGCCCGTGTCCCGGCGGTCTCCACCGCGCTCATGCCGTTGCTCCGCTTCGCTCCGCGCCGGACTGAGCAATTGCCCTACTGGTTTCGACGATTTGCCCGTGCACGTTTGTCCAATCCTTGAGATTGACCACTGATCCGCCACTGGCGAGGCTGCGCGAGGCGGCCTCCAGGATGGCCATCACCCGCAGGCCGGACCGGCCGTCGGTCAGGGCGGGCGTGCCGGTGCGGATCGACCGGGCGAACTCCTCGACCATGGTCCGCAGCGCCTCCCGCTCCGTCAGGGCCGGCGCCACCATGTCGCCCGAGCGGTACGAGACCAGCATGTCCCGGCGCTGCTCGTCGCCGAGCTCCTCCGCCGACGCCACGTCGACCCCGCGGTCGAAGATCGAGAGTCGCTGGCTCGGGTTGAGGTCGTCCCAGACCAAGGTCCGCTTCGACCCACCGATGATCGCGGTCCGGATCTTCACCGGGGAGAGCCAATTGACGTGGATGTGCGCGATCGCGCCGGTGTTGAGATGCAGCGTCAGGTAGGCGACGCAGGCCCGCCCCGCCCCGATCCGGTCCGCGCCGTGCGCGGCCACCGAGACCGGCGCCACCCCGGACGGGAGGATGAAGTCGAGAATCGACAGGTCGTGCGGCGCCAGGTCCCACATCACGTCGATGTCGCGCTGGACCAGCCCGAGGTTGATTCGTACCGAGTCGAGGTACTGCAGCTCGCCCAGTTCCCCGCCGTGCAGCAGCTCACGGATGCGCAGCACAGCGGGCGTGTAGCAGTAGGTGTGGTCGCACATCAGCGACAGTCCCCGGCCCTCCGCCTCCGCCACCAGCGCGCGCCCCTGTTCGACGTCGGCCGCCAGCGGCTTCTCCACGAGCACGTGCTTGCCGGCCCGTAGCGCCGCCATCGCCACCTCGAGGTGGGTGCCGGCCGGGGTGGCGATGGCCACCGCGTGTACGTCGTCGTCGGCCAGCACCGTGGCCAGGTCGTCGGTCGCCTGGACTGTCGAGTAGTCACCGAGCGCGCGTCGGGCCCGGGTCATATCGAGGTCGCAGAGCCAGCGCAACCGGAATGCGTCAGAGGTCTGGAAGTTACGCACGAGATTCGGCCCCCAGTAACCGGCACCGATGACGGCAACGCCGATTGGTTCGACGGCAGCGGGCGATGAGTTCACTGATACCCGTTTCGCTAGTCAGGACAGGAAAATCCGCTGAGGGGGGAGTTGGTGGCGACGTCCATTCGGCAAGCTACCGAGGTCGTCCTCGCCAGCGCCAGCACCGACCGGGAATTCCGGCGGTGCCGCCGGGGTCATCCGGTCCGTTTGGTCTGCCCGCGCACTTCGAATGGCCCGTTCTGCGGCCACTGGGTCGGCTTTTTGACATTGCCCTTGTTGCCGAACGTCTACCGTTTCCACCCCACAGAAGATCGCCGCACCGCGGAGGGAACGAGAGATGACGGACGTCCACTGGGCATCGCACGACGGTGCGCAGATCGCCGCGTCGGCCGATGTGGACGAACGTGCCACCATCCGTCCCGGCACGCGCGTCTGGCACCTGGCTCAGGTCCGCGAGCATGCCTCGGCCGGCCGGAACTGCGTCATCGGCCGCGGCGCGTACGTCGGGCCGGGCGTCCGCTTGGGCGACAACGTCAAGCTGCAGAACCACGCCCTGGTGTACGAGCCAGCGGAACTGGCCGACGGGTCTTCATCGGGCCGGCCGCGGTGCTCACGAACGACGAGTACCCGCGCTCGGTCACCCCGGAGGGGCGGCTGAAGAGCGGCGACGACTGGACAGCGGCCGGCGTGGTGGTCGGCGAGGGCGCGGCGATCGGAGCGCGGGCCGTCTGCGTGGCGCCGGTCTCGATCGGCCTGTAGGCCCTGATCGCGGCCGGCGCGGTGGTCACCCGGGATGTTCCCGACTTCGCGCTCATGGTCGGAGTTCCCGCCCGCCGGGCGGGCTGGGTGGGCCGGGCGGGCGAGCCGCTCGTGGCGAAGGACGACGGCCGGTGGATCTGTCCGCGCACCGAGCCGAGTACCGCGAGTGCGAGGGGCGGCTGACCGAACTGCCGTCGGCCTGACGGCCGCGCCCGGGTCGACCTCCCCGGTCGAACGCGTCCCGCCGACCGGCCCGAGCCGGCGGGGGGCTACCCTCGCCGGGGTGAACTGGCTGGAACTCGTCGGCTGGGCCGGCTCCGCGCTGCTGGTCTGGTCGCTGCTGCAGACCCGCATCCTGCGGCTGCGCGCGCTCAACCTGCTCGGCTGCCTCATCCTGATCGGCTACAACTCCGCCGTGCACGTGTGGCCCATGGTCGGGCTGAACGTGGTGCTCACGGTGATCAACGTCTGGTACCTGCGGAAGATGCTGGCCACCCGGCACGACGCGCAGACCTACGAAGTGGTCGAGGTGGGCACCGGCGACGCATTCCTGGCCCACACCCTGCGGGTGCACGCCGCCGACATCGCCCGATTCAACCCGGACTTCCGCTGGGACCCGGCCGCCGCCGACCGGTCGGCGTTCCTGGTGGTCCGCGCCGACGAAGTGGTCGGCGTGGTGGTCTCGCACGCCGAGGCCGGCGGGGTGGCTCAGATCGACCTGGACTACGTGACCCCGCCGTTCCGCGACTTCACCCCCGGCGAGTTCGTCTACCGGCGCAGCCGCCTGTTCACCGACCGCGGCTTCCGCCGGGTGGTCAGCCCGCCCGGCATGGTCGCCCCCTACTACCACCGGCTCGGCTTCCGCCCAGAGGGCGACGCGTACGTGCTGGAACTGCCCGCGCCCGCCTGACCCGCCGGCAACGAGGATTGCGCGGCCCGCCCGCGGGGCACAGAGGGGCGACGCCGCCCGGGCCACGGTCGGCGGCGGGCCGGCCACCGCGGCCGGCCGGGTCGGGGTCGAGGGGAGAGAACCGGGCGTGCAGAGCTACTGGAGCCAGCTGGCCCTGGTCGGAGTTCTGGTGATCGTCAACGCGGCCTTCGCCGGCAGCGAGATGGCCCTAGTCTCGCTGCGCGACAGCCAGCTCCAGCGGCTGGAACGCGGCAGCCGCGCCGGCCGCACCCTGGCACGGCTGGCCAAGGACCCCAACCGGTTCCTGGCCACCATCCAGATCGGCATCACCCTGGCCGGCTTCCTGGCCTCCGCCGCTGCGGCGGTCTCGCTCGCCAAGCCCCTCGTACCGCTGCTCGGGGTGTTCGGGGGCGCCGCCGAGACGGTGGCGATCGTGGTGGTCACCCTCGCGCTGACCTTCGTCACCCTGGTCTTCGGCGAGCTGGCCCCCAAGCGGATCGCCATGCAGTCCGCCGAGCGGTGGGCGCTGCTGGTGGCCCGTCCGCTCGACCTGCTCGCCACCGTGACCCGACCGGCCGTCTGGGCCCTCGGCGCCACCAGCGACCTCGTGGTCCGGCTGGTCGGGCTCAACCCGAAGCACCAGCCGGACGAGATCGGCCCGGACGAGCTGCGCGACATCGTCGCCGGCAACCATGGCTTCACCAAGGAGCAGCGCACCATCATCGCCGGCGTCGTGGAGATCGCCGACCGGCGGTTGCGGGCCGTCCTCGTACCCCGGTTGCGGGTCTTCACGCTCGACAGCGGGACCACCGCGGAGTCCGCGCGACTGGTGCTGGCCGCCACCGGGCACTCCCGGGCACCGGTGGTGCGCCACGGCGGCCTGGACGACACGCTCGGCGTGATCCATCTGCGTGACCTGGTGGGGGTGCCGGACGACCGGCCGGTCGACGAGATCGCCCGCCCTCCGATGCTGCTGCCCGACTCGCTGCCGGTGGTGGACGCGCTGCGCCAGTTCAAGGCCGAACGCCAGCACATCGCTCTGGTGGTGGACGAGCGCGGCGCCGTCGACGGCATCGTCACGCTGGAGGACATCCTGGAGGAGATCGTCGGGGAGATCTACGACGAGACCGACCGGGACGGCTACTCGGTGCGTCGCGACCCCGACGGCGCGCTGGTGCTGCCCGGCACCTTCCCGGTGCACGACCTGCCGGACATCGGCGTCGAGCTGCCGTCCCGGCCGGCCGGCGACTACACCACCGTCGCCGGGCTGGTGCTGGCCCGCCTCGGTCACATCCCCACCGTCGTGGGGGAGGACGTCACCCTGGACGGCTGGGTGCTGGTGGTGGCGGGCATCGACCACCGGGCGATCACCGAGGTACGGCTGAGCCGGGTCCCGGACGAGGCGGACGTCGACCAGGACGCCGAGCCGGTGCTGGACGAGGCCCGCAGCTGAGCGGGCGCGCCGCGACGCGTGGGTGCGTCGGGTCAGGCGGGGGAGAGGTTCTGCAGCCTGACCTGGCCGCGGGCGACCAGCCGCTGGTCGGCGTCGGTGATCTCCACCTGCCAGAGCTGCTGGCTGCGACCCCGGTGCACCGGCGTGCCGACCGCCGTCAGCTCGCCCTCCCGGACCGCCCGCAGGAAGTCCGTCTGGTTGCTGACGCCGACGACGGTGCCCCGGTCGCCCAGCCAGAGCGAGCCGCCCACGCTGGCCGCGGTCTCCACCACCGAGCAGTACACCCCGCCGTGCTGGATGCCGAACGGCTGGTGCAGCTCGGGCCGGACGCGCCAGCCGATGACGACCCGGTCGGCGGTCGCCTCCTCGAACTTCAGGCCGAGCAGGGCGACGAAGCCACCCGTCAGGTCCGGCATCTCCACGGCAAACCCTCCTCGATCAACGGGGCGCAAGCCTAACCGGGGCGGCTTGCGGCAAACCCGGTACGGGTCGCTGCCGATGATGGGGGAGAATTGGCGACCGTGACCGACAGCAGCCTTCCGCCGCCCGGGCGGGACTCCCTGACCGACGACCTGCTCTGGCGTGGCCTGATTCAGGACTCGACCGGCCTCGACGAGCTGCGCGAGCTGCTCGACGGTGCGGACGCCGCCACCTTCTACGTGGGCTTCGACCCCACCGCGCCGAGCCTGCACGTCGGCCACCTCATGCAGGTCACCATGGCCCGCCGGCTGCAACTCGCGGGCCACCGCCCGTTGTTGCTGGTTGGCGGGGCGACCGGGCAGATCGGTGACCCGAAGGAGAGCGCCGAGCGGACGCTCAACCCGCCCGAGGTGATCGCCGGCTGGGTCGCGCGGATCCGCGAGCAGTTGGCGCCGTTCGTGTCGTACACCGGCGACAACGCGGCGCGACTGGTGAACAACCTGGACTGGACCGGCGAGATGTCGGTGGTCGAGTTCCTCCGCGATGTGGGCAAGCACTTCCCGGTGAACAAGATGCTGGCGCGGGAGGTGGTGCGGGCCCGGTTGGAAACGGGGATCAGCTTCACCGAGTTCAGCTACCAGCTGTTGCAGGCCAACGACTTCTTCGAGCTGCACCGCCGGCATGGCTGCCAGCTCCAGTTCGGCGGCTCCGACCAGTGGGGCAACATCACCGCCGGCGTCGACTACGTACGCCGGCGCGGGGCCGGGCCGGTGGAGGCGTTCACCACGCCACTGGTCACGAAGTCCGACGGCACGAAGTTCGGCAAGACCGAGGGCGGCGCCGTCTGGCTCGACCCCATGTTGACCAGCCCGTACGCGTTTTACCAGTTCTGGCTGAACGTCGAGGACCGGGAGGTCGACCGCTACCTGCGGTACTTCAGCTTCCGGTCGCGTGACGAGCTGGAGGAACTGGCGAAGGCGACCGCCGAACGGCCGGCGGCCCGGCTGGCACAGCGGGCGCTCGCCGAGGAGCTGACGACCCTGGTGCACGGGCCGGAGGAGACCCGGCAGGCCATCGCCGCCAGCCAGGCGTTGTTCGGTCGGGGCTCACTGGATGAGCTGGCCCCGGGGACGCTGCGCGCGGCGCTGACCGAGGCCGGCCTGGTGCAGCTCGCCGGCGAGTTGCCGGACGTGGCGGGCCTGCTGCGCGACTCCGGCCTGGTGCCCAGCCACAAGGAGGGCCGTCGCGTGATCGCCGAGGGCGGCGCCTACGTCAACAACAACCGGGTGGCCGAGGTGGACGCCACGGTGTCACCGGCCGACCTGCTGCACGGTCGGTACCTGGTGCTGCGCCGCGGCAAGCGCTCCTTCGCGGGCGTTGAGCTGCGCGAATAGGTACCTGTCAACGGTGTGACGGGGGACGCGTCCGGCGGATTTGACGATCATCCCGCCGGACGCGTAACTTTCTCTCTGCCAGCGCGGAACGGACGAAACAGGCGAAAGCCTGAAAGGCCGGAGCGCGGGAATGACCGCCGGGTTGGAGGGGTTGCACCTCTCAGACCCGGTACCGGGAGGGGCCCCAGAGTCGCCGTGAGGCGGATTTGGTGAGGCGGAACCGACCGGGTAAGGTTGACGACCGGCAGGGCACCGGGCGAGTTCGCGGGAAACCGCGGCGGCCGGCCTGCCGAATCCATGACCAGAGCGGCGCAAGCCGGTCGATACATGGTGCCCGCATGACGGGGTGACGCACGACGGGCCGCGAAAACAGCGGTTTGACACGGCGGAAACCGGCGGGTAACGTAGTAAAAGTGCCTGACGCCAGTTAGCGTCAGGGACGAGGACGGAAAGCCCCGAGATGGGGTCCCACTGGTTGGGGCTTTTGATCGGTGTGTGGTTGTTCTTTGAGAACTCAACAGGGTGCTTGAAAAGCCAGTGCCAATTATGATTTATACCCCGGACTGGTAATCCGTTTGGATTGCTGGTTGGGATTCCTTTGGCAACATTTGTTTGTTGTCAGGATGCTGTTCGACAATTTTTTGTTGGAGAGTTTGATCCTGGCTCAGGACGAACGCTGGCGGCGTGCTTAACACATGCAAGTCGAGCGGAAAGGCCCTTCGGGGTACTCGAGCGGCGAACGGGTGAGTAACACGTGAGCAACCTGCCCCAAGCTTTGGGATAACCCCGGGAAACCGGGGCTAATACCGAATAGGACCTGGCCTCGCATGAGGTTTGGTGGAAAGTTTTTCGGCTTGGGATGGGCTCGCGGCCTATCAGCTTGTTGGTGGGGTGATGGCCTACCAAGGCGACGACGGGTAGCCGGCCTGAGAGGGCGACCGGCCACACTGGGACTGAGACACGGCCCAGACTCCTACGGGAGGCAGCAGTGGGGAATATTGCACAATGGGCGGAAGCCTGATGCAGCGACGCCGCGTGAGGGATGACGGCCTTCGGGTTGTAAACCTCTTTCAGCAGGGACGAAGCGAGAGTGACGGTACCTGCAGAAGAAGCACCGGCCAACTACGTGCCAGCAGCCGCGGTAAGACGTAGGGTGCGAGCGTTGTCCGGATTTATTGGGCGTAAAGAGCTCGTAGGCGGCTTGTCGCGTCGACTGTGAAAACCCGCAGCTCAACTGCGGGCCTGCAGTCGATACGGGCAGGCTAGAGTTCGGTAGGGGAGACTGGAATTCCTGGTGTAGCGGTGAAATGCGCAGATATCAGGAGGAACACCGATGGCGAAGGCAGGTCTCTGGGCCGATACTGACGCTGAGGAGCGAAAGCGTGGGGAGCGAACAGGATTAGATACCCTGGTAGTCCACGCTGTAAACGTTGGGCGCTAGGTGTGGGGGGCCTCTCCGGTTCCCTGTGCCGCAGCTAACGCATTAAGCGCCCCGCCTGGGGAGTACGGCCGCAAGGCTAAAACTCAAAGGAATTGACGGGGGCCCGCACAAGCGGCGGAGCATGCGGATTAATTCGATGCAACGCGAAGAACCTTACCTGGGTTTGACATGGCCGCAAAACTCACAGAGATGTGAGGTCCTTCGGGGGCGGTCACAGGTGGTGCATGGCTGTCGTCAGCTCGTGTCGTGAGATGTTGGGTTAAGTCCCGCAACGAGCGCAACCCTCGTTCGATGTTGCCAGCGCGTTATGGCGGGGACTCATCGAAGACTGCCGGGGTCAACTCGGAGGAAGGTGGGGATGACGTCAAGTCATCATGCCCCTTATGTCCAGGGCTTCACGCATGCTACAATGGCCGGTACAATGGGCTGCGATACCGTGAGGTGGAGCGAATCCCAAAAAGCCGGTCTCAGTTCGGATCGGGGTCTGCAACTCGACCCCGTGAAGTCGGAGTCGCTAGTAATCGCAGATCAGCAACGCTGCGGTGAATACGTTCCCGGGCCTTGTACACACCGCCCGTCACGTCACGAAAGTCGGCAACACCCGAAGCCGGTGGCCCAACCCCTTGTGGGAGGGAGCCGTCGAAGGTGGGGCTGGCGATTGGGACGAAGTCGTAACAAGGTAGCCGTACCGGAAGGTGCGGCTGGATCACCTCCTTTCTAAGGAGCACCTTCACCTGAAAGGGTGCAAGGAGCCCGCGGCCCGCGGATGTCGGGTCGGGGTGCTCAGATGGCGGAGACACTGGTGAGTTTTCTGCTGGCAACGGCCGGGACGCCTAGTACAGCCACCTTTGCGGTGGTGGGAACGGTTGGTTCTTCGGTGCGGCTGGGAGATGGCGTAGAGCACCCTGTTGGGTCCTGAAAGAACAACCATGGGTTGTTTCTTTCGGAAAGCCTTCAGCGGAACGAGTGTTTCGCGGGCTGCCAGGCATGGCCTGGTTCCACATACCGCCGGCGGTTGTCGGGTCTGGTGTGGGGCTGTTGGGTTGTGGGTTGGTCGTTTGTTGAGAATTGCACAGTGGACGCGAGCATCTTTGTGGTCAAGTTGTCAAGGGCGAACGGTGAATGCCTTGGCACCAGGAGCCGATGAAGGACGTGGGAGGCCGCGATAGGCCTGGGGGAGCTGTCAACCAAGCTGTGATCCCAGGGTGTCCGAATGGGGAAACCTGGCACCAGTCATGTGGTGTCACCCACACCTGAACACATAGGGTGTGTGGAGGGAACGCGGGGAAGTGAAACATCTCAGTACCCGTAGGAAGAGAAAACAATTTAGTGATTCCGTGAGTAGTGGCGAGCGAAAGCGGATTGAGGCTAAACCGGCTGCGTGTGATACCTGTCAGGGGTTGCGTGGTCGGGGTTGTGGGACCCTGCTGAACAAGCTGACACTTGTTCGAGAAGTTACAAAGTCAGTGGCTAGTCGAACAGTCTGGAATGGCTGACCGTAGACGGTGAAAGTCCGGTAGGTGAAAGTTGCTGACCTTCTGTGGGTGTTCCCGAGTAGCGGCGGACCCCTGAAATCTGCCGTGAATCTGCCAGGACCACCTGGTAAGCCTAAATACTTCCTGGTGACCGATAGCGGACGAGTACCGTGAGGGAATGGTGAAAAGTACCCCGGGAGGGGAGTGAAATAGTACCTGAAACCGTTCGCCTACAATCCGTCGGAGCCTTACGGGGTGACGGCGTGCCTTTTGAAGAATGAGCCTGCGAGTTAGTGGCATGTGGCGAGGTTAACCCGTGAGGGGGAGCCGTAGCGAAAGCGAGTCTGAATAGGGCGATTCAGTCGCGTGTCCTAGACCCGAAGCGGAGTGATCTAGCCATGGGCAGGCTGAAGCGCGGGTAAGACCGCGTGGAGGGCCGAACCCACCAACGTTGAAAAGTTGGGGGATGACCTGTGGTTAGGGGTGAAAGGCCAATCAAACTCCGTGATAGCTGGTTCTCCCCGAAATGCATTTAGGTGCAGCGTCGCGTGTTTCTTGCCGGAGGTAGAGCACTGGATGGTCTAGGGGGCCCACAAGCTTACCGAAATCAGCCAAACTCCGAATGCCGGTAAGTGAGAGCGCGGCAGTGAGACTGCGGGGGATAAGCTTCGTAGTCGAGAGGGAAACAGCCCAGATCACCAGCTAAGGCCCCTAAGCGTGTGCTAAGTGGAAAAGGATGTGGGGTCGCATAGACAACCAGGAGGTTGGCTTAGAAGCAGCCACCCTTTAAAGAGTGCGTAATAGCTCACTGGTCAAGTGGTCCCGCGCCGACAATGTAGCGGGGCTCAAGCACACCGCCGAAGCTGTGGCATTCACATTTTAACCTCGCTTGGACTTGATTCCTTGTGCAGGTGTGTGGATGGGTAGGGGAGCGTCGTGCCGCGAGTGAAGCAGCGGGGTGACCCAGTTGTGGACGCGGCACGAGTGAGAATGCAGGCATGAGTAGCGAAAGAAGGGTGAGAAACCCTTCCGCCGGATGACCAAGGGTTCCAGGGCCAGGCTAATCCGCCCTGGGTGAGTCGGGACCTAAGGCGAGGCCGAGAGGCGTAGTCGATGGACAACGGGTTGATATTCCCGTACCCGCGAAAGAGCGTCCCTGACGAACCTCGTTGTGCTAACCACCCGAACTGTCTGATGCCTTCGGGCTGATGGTGGGGAGCGTGGGAACCTGATGGGTAGTAGTCAAGCGATGGGGTGACGCAGGAAGGTAGCTGAGCCCGGCCGGTGGTTGTGCCGGGGTAAGCGTGTAGGCCGTGTTGTAGGCAAATCCGCAACACATGAAGGCTGAGACGTGATGCCGAGCCGATTCAGGTGAAGTCAGTGATCCTATGCTGCCGAGAAAAGCCTCTAGCGAGTTCTTAGCGGCCCGTACCCCAAACCGACACAGGTGGTCAGGTAGAGAATACCGAGGCGATCGGGCGAACTGTGGTTAAGGAACTCGGCAAATTGCCCCCGTAACTTAGGGAGAAGGGGGGCCGGAGACGTGAAGCCCCATGCGGGTGGAGCGTTGTATGGCCGCAGAGAGCAGGGGGAAGCGACTGTTTACTAAAAACACAGGTCCATGCGAAGAAGTAATTCGATGTATATGGACTGACGCCTGCCCGGTGCTGGAACGTTAAGGGGACCTGTTAGCTCTTCGGGGCGAAGCGGAGAACTTAAGCGCCAGTAAACGGCGGTGGTAACTATAACCATCCTAAGGTAGCGAAATTCCTTGTCGGGTAAGTTCCGACCTGCACGAATGGCGTAACGACTTCCCCACTGTCTCAACCACAGGCCCGGCGAAATTGCAGTACGAGTAAAGATGCTCGTTACGCGCGGCAGGACGGAAAGACCCCGGGACCTTTACTATAGCTTGACATTGGTACTCGAATTAGCTTGTGTAGGATAGGTGGGAGCCGGTGAAGTCCATACGCCAGTATGGGTGGAGGCAATCTTGAAATACCACTCTGGTTGATTTGGGTATCTAACTTCGGACCGTTATCCGGTTCAGGGACAGTGTCTGGTGGGTAGTTTAACTGGGGCGGTTGCCTCCTAAAAGGTAACGGAGGCGCCCAAAGGTTCCCTCAGCCTGGTTGGCAATCAGGTGTTGAGTGCAAGTACACAAGGGAGCTTGACTGTGAGACTGACAGGTCGAGCAGGGACGAAAGTCGGGACTAGTGATCCGGCACTTGCGAGTGGAAGCGGTGTCGCTCAACGGATAAAAGGTACCCCGGGGATAACAGGCTGATCTTCCCCAAGAGTCCATATCGACGGGATGGTTTGGCACCTCGATGTCGGCTCGTCGCATCCTGGGGCTGTAGCAGGTCCCAAGGGTTGGGCTGTTCGCCCATTAAAGCGGTACGCGAGCTGGGTTTAGAACGTCGTGAGACAGTTCGGTCCCTATCCGCCGTGCGCGTAGGATACTTGAGAAGGGCTGTCCCTAGTACGAGAGGACCGGGACGGACGAACCTCTGGTGTGCCAGTTGTCCCGCCAGGGGCACGGCTGGTTAGCTACGTTCGGAAGGGATAACCGCTGAAAGCATCTAAGCGGGAAGCCTGCTTCAAGATGAGGTATCCCACCCACTTTGTGGGGTAAGGCCCCCAGCTAGACGACTGGGTTGATAGGCCGGAAATGTAAGCCCGGTAACGGGTTCAGTTGACCGGTACTAATAGGCCGAGGACTTGACTACTAAGCTGCTACGCGTCCACTGTGCAACTCTCGATAAACGAACAACAGACCACACTGTGTGGTGTTGTTTGACATGTCGATAGAGTTACGGCGGTCATGGCGGAGGGGAAACGCCCGGTCACATTCCGAACCCGGAAGCTAAGCCCTCCAGCGCCGATGGTACTGCACTCGTGAGGGTGTGGGAGAGTAGGACGCCGCCGGACAATCTTCCAGTCGAGGGCCGCCCCATCCGGGTCGGCCCTCGACTGCGTAGCGCCATTGGTGGCGCAATGAGGAAGGATGTACCTGTGAGTTCAGGACCGCAGGGCGGAGACCGTCCCCGTCGTTACGAAGACCGTACTGACGGCCAGGGCGGCCGCGACCGCGGCCCGCGCCGCGACGACCGTCCCCCGTACCGGGGAGACCGTGACAGCGCCGGCGGCGCCCGAGGCGGATACGCCGGCGGCCGCGACGCCGGTTCCCGTGGTGGTGACCGGGACGGTTCGCGCTCGGGTGCACCTCGCGAGGGCGGTTTCCGTGGCGGCGACCGTCGTGAAGGCGGCTTCCGTGGCGGCGACCGCGATGGCTCGCGGTCCGGCGCTCCCCGCGAGGGTGGTTTCCGTGGTGGCGACCGCGACGGCTCGCGCTCGGGTGGCCCCCGTGAGGGCGGTTTCCGTGGCGGCGACCGTCGTGAAGGCGGCTTCCGTGGTGGTGACCGGGACGGTTCGCGTTCGGGCGCTCCCCGCGAGGGTGGTTTCCGTGGCGGCGACCGGGACGGTTCGCGTTCGGGCGCTCCCCGCGAGGGTGGCTTCCGAGGTGGCGACCGTCGCGAGGGTGGTTTCCGTGGTGGCGACCGTCGCGAGGGTGGTTTCCGTGGTGGCGACCGCGATGGTTCGCGTTCGGGCACTCCCCGCGAGGGTGGTTTCCGTGGCGGCGACCGCGACGGTTCGCGTTCGGGCGCACCCCGTGAGGGTGGCTACCGTGGCGGCGACCGCGAGGGCGGCGGCTTCCGTGGAGGCGATCGTCGTGAGGGCGGTTACCAGGGCGGCGACCGCAGCCGCTCCGGCCCGTCCCGCGAGGGTGGTTTCCGCGGCGGTGACCGCGAGGGTGGCTTCCGGGGCGGCGAGCGCCGTGAGGGTGGCTTCCGGGGCGGCGAGCGCCGTGAGGGTGGCTTCCGGGGCGGCGAGCGCCGCGAAGGTGGCTTCCGCGGTGGTGACCGGGAGGGCGGCTTCCGCGGTGGTGACCGTCGTGAGGGCGGCGCGCCCCGCGAGGGCGGTTTCCGTGGTGGCGAGCGTGGCGGCTCGCGTCCGGGCGCGCCCCGTGAGGGTGGCTTCCGTGGCGGCGAGCGTCGTGAGGGCGGCGGTTTCCGTGGCGGCGACCGTGAGGGTGGCTTCCGTGGTGGTGACCGTCGTGAGGGCGGTGCGCCCCGTGAGGGTGGCTTCCGTGGTGGTGACCGTGAGGGTGGCTTCCGTGGTGGTGACCGTCGTGAGGGCGGTGCGCCCCGTGAGGGTGGCTTCCGTGGTGGTGACCGTGAGGGTGGCTTCCGTGGTGGTGACCGCCGTGAAAGCGGCGCGCCCCGTGAGGGTGGCTTCCGCGGCGGCGAGCGTCGTGAGGGCGGCTTCCGCGGTGGTGACCGTGAGGGTGGCTTCCGTGGTGGTGACCGCCGTGAGGGCGGTGCGCCCCGTGAGGGTGGCTTCCGTGGTGGTGACCGCCGTGAGGGCGGTGCGCCCCGTGAGGGTGGCTTCCGTGGTGGTGACCGCCGTGAGGGCGGTGCGCCCCGTGAGGGTGGCTTCCGTGGTGGTGACCGCCGTGAGGGCGGTGCGCCCCGTGAGGGTGGCTTCCGTGGCGGTGACCGCCGTGAGGGCGGTGCGCCCCGTGAGGGTGGCTTCCGTGGCGGTGACCGCCGTGAGGGCGGTGCGCCCCGTGAGGGTGGCTTCCGTGGCGGCGAGCGCCGTGAAGGCGGCGGCTTCCGTGGTGGTGACCGCGAGGGTGGCTTCCGCGGCGGTGACCGTCGTGAGGGCGGCTTCCGCGGCGGCGAGCGCCGTGAAGGTGGCTACCGTGGTGGCGACCGTGAAGGTGGCTTCCGGGCCGACGAGCGGCCGCGTCGCGAGGGCGAGTTCCGCCGGGATGACCGTGCGGGCTCCGCTTCGTCCGAGGGCGGGCGCAGCCTGGCCCCGGCGTTGCCGGACGACATCCTCGCGACCGATCTCGACAAGGACGTTCGCGCCGAGCTGCTCTCGCTGAACAAGCCGGTCGCCGAGACGGTGGCGCGGCACCTGGTGGCCACCGGCCAGCTGATCGACGAGGATCCGGCCGAGGCGCTGGCGCACGCGCTGGCCGCCCGGCGGCTCGCGTCGCGCATCTCCGCCGTCCGTGAGGCGGTGGGCCTGGCTGCGTACCACGCCGGGGAGTGGCAGACGGCGATCGCCGAGCTGCGCACGTACCACCGGATGAGCGGATTGCAGAGCCACCTGGCCGTGCTCGCGGACTGTGAGCGCGCCCTGGGCCGGCCGGAGCGGGCCATCGACCTGTTCCGCGGCGCCGACCGGGAGAAGCTGGACCAGGCCGTGGCGATCGAGCTGCTGATCGTCGCCGCCGGCGCCCGGGGCGACCTCGGGCAGAAGGACGCCGCCGTGGCGATGCTCCAGGTCCCGGACCTCACCAGTGAGGCCACCGTGCCGTGGACGGCTCGGCTGCGGTACGCGTACGCCGACGCGCTGCTCGCGGTGGGTCGGCGTGAGGAGGCCCGCGAGTGGTTCTCCCGCGCCGCTGACGTGGACACCGAGGGCGAGACCGATGCCGCGGAGCGGCTGCTGGAACTCGACGGTGTGGTCATCGAGGGCGACGAGGAGGACGAGACCGCCGAGGAGATCGCCGCAGGCCCGGGTGCTCCCGGTTCGGTGCCGGCTCGACCGGACACCGAGCTCGCCGCCGGTGACGACGACGACGAGGACGACCTCGACGAGGACGACGACGAGGACGACCTCGACGACGAGGACGACGAGGACGAGGACGACCTCGACGACGACGAGGACGACGACGACCGCGACGACGAGGACGAGGACTTCGACGACGACGAGGAGGACGGCGTTGCCGGCCCTTCCGGCGAAGGCGAGGACCTTGATGGCGAGGACGAGGATCGCCACCCGAGCGGGAACGTTGAGTCGGACACCGCTGCCGACCGGACCGATGCGGTTGGCGACGGCGACGCGGTGAACACCGACGGGAACGCTCCGGGCCGGGGCGACGAGTCGGGGTCGACGCAGCGGTGAGCGTGGACGCCGGGGGGCGGCTGATCGACGGGTACACCCTGGTCGTCTTCGACCTGGACGGGGTGATCTACCTGATCGACCGGCCGATCCCCGGCGCCGTCGAGGCGGTGGCCCGGCTGCACGCCGAGGGGCGGGGGGTGGCGTACGCCACCAACAACGCCTCGCGCCGGTCCAGCGAGGTCGCCGACCTGCTGACCCGGATGGGCGTGCCAGCCCGGCCGGAGGAGGTGCTCACCTCCGCTGCGGCCTCGGCGGAGCTGCTGCGCGACCGGCTGCCCGCCGGCGCGCCGGTGCTGGTGGTCGGCGCGGAGGCTTTGCGCGCCGAGCTGCGCGCTGTCGGGCTGACCCCGGTCTCCCGGGCGGACGAGAAGCCGGCCGCGGTGGTGCAGGGCTACGGTCCGCAGGTCGGCTGGGCCGAGCTGGCCGAGGCGTCGCTCGCGGTGCGGGCCGGCGCGATCTGGATCGCCACCAACACCGACCGGACGCTGCCCAGTGGCCGGGGACCACTGCCCGGCAACGGCGCGCTGGTCGCCGTGCTGCGTACGGCGCTGGAGCGGGACCCTGACGTGGTGGTCGGCAAGCCGGAGGCGGCGCTGTTCGAGACTGCTGCCCGGCGCAGCGACGGCGGCCGGGCGCTGATCGTCGGCGACCGGTTGGACACCGACATCGAGGGCGCACGCCGGGCCGGGCTGGACAGTCTGCTCGTGCTCACCGGCGTCAGCCGCGTACCCGAACTGCTCGCCGCCGAGCCGGGGCGCCGTCCCACGTACGTCGCGCAGGACCTGGCGGGGCTCTTCGACCCGGCGGCGGTGGTGCGGGTCCCGGGCCCGGCGGACGCCGGCGGCTGGTCGGTGACGGCCCGCGATGGCGGGCTGGAGCTGGCCGGCTCGGGTCGGGCGCTGGACGCGCTGGCCGCGCTCTGCGCGGCGGCCTGGTCGGCCCCGGCGGTGCCGCAGATCCGCCCGGCGGGTCCGGATGCGGCCCGCGTGTTGGAGAGCTTCGGTCTGCCAGCGGGAGGATGACCCGGTCTCGAGCGGCGTCGGCGCTCGTCAGAGCAGCTTGCGCAGCTTCATCAGGTCGAACGGGTTGGCCTTGATCGACACCCGGCGGGAGGCCACCGCGCCGGTGACGTCCAGGTCGCCGCGGACCAGGGCGAGCAGGTCGTCGCTGGAGGTGCTCAGCGCGATCTTGGCCTTGGGGTCGTCGCCGTCGGTCAGCTCGACCAGCCGCCCGCCGCTGATCCGGCCGTGGAAGGCGGTGTCCAGGTCGGTGATCCGGCAGGCCAGCGTGCGGTCCAGATCGATCCGTTCGCGGACCGTCTCGGCGTTGCGATCCAGCCGGGCGGCCAGCTCCTGTAATGCCTGCCGGCACTCGTCCACGCTGGCCACGTCTCCCCCTCGCTGATCGCCACGCCGTCCTCGGCACCGTACCGCACAGGACAGTCCGGGGTGCCCGGTAGCGTGACACCTGCACACCTCGCCCCGCGGAAGGATTCAGGCATGCAGGACGCGTGGCGCGCCTACCTCGAATTGGCCATGGGCCTGGCGGAGGCGCCCCGGAAGAAGGCCCAGGACGTGGCGCGTCGCCTCGTCGGCTCCGGCGGCGCGACCGCCGCCCAACTCCAGGCCCTCGGCGAGGAGCTGGTGACCACCGGCGCCGCCAACCGGGAGGCGCTGACCAAGCTGGTCCGTTTCGAGGTCGATCGGGCGCTGGGCGCGGTCGGCCTGGCGACCGCGGACGAGGTGGCCGAGCTGACCCGACGGGTGCGCGACCTGGAACGGCAGTTGCGCGAGGCGCGGGCTGCCGAGCCGGCCAGCGGGCCGCCCGCCGGTCCCGCCCCGGAGCCCGAGGCGCCCCGGGCCCCGCGGCCCGACGCCGGTCTGGTGCCGTCGGACGGCCCGGCGGGCGCGCCGGTCTCCGCGCCGGTGGCCAAGAAGGCCGTGGCGAAGAAGGCGGTCGCGAAGAAGGCCGTGGCGAAGAAGGCGGTCGTCAAGAAGGCCATCGCGCGAAAGCCACCGGCGACGATCAGCCGGACCAGCGACGAGGCCCCGACTCCGTCGGACATGCCGGCCAAGAAGGCGGTCGGTGAGCAGCGGCCGGACGACGCGCGGTGAGCGCCGCGCCGACCGACCGGAGCCACCGGTGAGCGGCGACATGCGTCCGGGCCCGCCGCCCGGCGCGCGTCCGGGCCCGCCGCCGGGCATCCGGCCGGGTCCACCCGCGGGCGGGTCGTTCGGCGCGCGGCCGAGCCCGCCGCCGGATCTGGGGGACGACGAGGCGCGGCACCCGGCCGTCGACGCTGCCGTGCGGGCCATGGCCAACGCGGCGACGCTCGCCCCGGTGGACCAGATCGCGCAGTACGAGGCGGCCTACGAGACGCTGCGGGAAACCCTCGCCACCATCGACCAGACCTGAGCGGGACGACCAGGCCTGAGCAGACCGGAGAACCACCCATGGCACGTCGCAACCGGCTGGACGCCGAACTCGTCCGCCGCGGTTTGGCCCGCTCCCGCGAGCAGGCCGCCGCGCTGGTGGAGGCCGGCCGCGTCCAGCTGCGCGGGGTGCCCGCGCGCAAGGCCGCCGCGATGGTCGACCCCGCTGACCCGTTGCTGGTCACCGGCGCCGACCCGGCCGAGGAGTACGTCTCCCGGGGCGGGCACAAGCTCGCGGGCGCGTTGGCCGTGTTCGGCCCGGCCGGGCTGAGCGTCGCCGGCCGGCGTTGCCTGGACGCCGGCGCGTCGACCGGCGGCTTCACCGACGTGCTGCTGCGCGCCGGTGCCGCCGAGGTGGTGGCGGTGGACGTCGGCTACGGGCAGCTGGCCTGGTCGTTGCGCACTGACGAGCGGGTCCGGGTCCTGGAGCGCACGAACGTCCGTACGCTCGACTCTGAGGCGATTGGTGGGCCGGTCGACCTCACGGTGGCGGACCTGTCGTTCATCTCGCTGCGGTTGGTGTTGCCGGCGCTGTCCGGTTGCACCCGGGACGACGGCGACCTGGCGTTGATGGTCAAGCCGCAGTTCGAGGTGGGCAAGGATCGGGTCGGTGCCGGTGGTGTGGTCCGCGAGCCGGAGCTGCGCGCCGAGGCGGTGCTCGATGTGGCCGCTGCGGCGGCGCGGCTCGGCCTCGGGTTGGCCGATGTGGCGGCCAGCCCGCTGCCCGGGCCGAGCGGCAACGTGGAGTTCTTCGTATGGTTGCGCCGGGGCGCACTGCCGGCCGACCCGCAGCGGGTGCGGGCCGTGGTGGCGGCCGGGCCGGACGGCCTGACGACGGCCGGCGACGTGCCGGACGCAGCGGCGGAGGAGGTCGCAGGATGAACGCGTGCAGCGAGCGTTCCGGTACGGCACGCGGGACACGCGGCCGCTCCGGGGTGGCGACGGCGACGGCAGGGCGTCGTTCCGGGTTGAACGGGCGGCCGCTGCGATGAGCCGGACCGCGCTGCTGGTGACCCACACCGGTCGTCGGCGTAGTACCGAGCACGCCCGCGCCGTCGCCGCCGATCTGATCGCCGCGGGTTTCGAGGTGCGGGTGATCGCCGAGGAGGCCGACGACCTCGACCTGCCCGGCGTGGTGCCGGTCGCCGGCCCGGAGGCCGCCGAGGGCGCCGAGATCGTCTTCGCCCTCGGCGGGGACGGGACGTTCCTGCGGGCGGCCGAGGTGGCCCGGCCGGCGAAGGCGCCCCTGCTCGGCATCAACCTCGGCAAGGTGGGCTTCCTGGCCGAGGCCGAGATCGACGACCTGGACACCGCGGTCCGTGACGTCGTCGGGCGCAACTACACCGTGGACGAGCGGCTCACCCTGGACGTCACGGCCGAGTTCGACGGTGGCCCGACCATCGAGTCCTGGGCGCTCAACGAGATCAGCGTCGAGAAGGGCGAGCGAGCGCAGATGCTCGAACTCCTCGTCGACGTGGACGGTCGGCCGCTGTCGCGCTACGGCTGCGACGGCGTGGTCTGCGCCACCCCCACCGGCTCCACCGCGTACGCGTTCTCCGGCGGCGGGCCGGTGGTCTGGCCGGAGGTGGAGGCGCTGCTGCTGGTGCCGATCAGCGCGCACGCGTTGTTCAGTCGTCCGCTGGTCACCGCCCCGACGTCCACGTTCATGATCACCGTTGACCCGTTCACCACCCTCGCCGTGCTCAGCTGCGACGGCCGGCGGGTCTACGACCTGCCGCCCGGCGCCCGGGTCACGGTGCGGCGCGGCGCCCTGCCGGTGCGCATCGTCCGGCTGCGGGACCGCCCGTTCACCGACCGGCTGGTCGCCAAGTTCGGGCTGCCCGTGCACGGCTGGCGCGGCTCTCGCCGCTGACCGCCGTCCGGCACGGCACCGCCTCGGCGGGGCGACCGGATCCCGGATGGCCGGCGGAAACCCGCTGGACATCCGACGGCCCCGCGCCCGCCGCCGGATGTCCACCTGGCGACATGTCGCTGGTGCGGCGCGCCGCAGCTAGTGACCACCCGACGCGCTCCGTCGCAGACTCCGATCGGTCGATCTCCCTGAGACCGGCCCCCCTGGAGTAGAGGAGCGCATCGCATGCACAGGCCCCCACGCTGGCTGACCGCCGGCGCGGTCGGCGCGTTGGTCGTCGGGCTCGCCGCACCGGCGTCCGCCGACCCGCCTGCCCGGCCCACCGGCCCGAACCCGGGTCCGACCGTCCCGGGTACCGCGCCCGTTCACATCACCCTCATCACCGGCGACCAGGTCGACCTTGTTCAGGCGGCGCCCGGCCGGCTGGCCGCCACCGTGCGCCCCGGCCCCGGCCGTGAGCGGATCACCTTCCACACCGTGGAGGCCGACGGCGGGCTGCGGGTGCTGCCCAGCGACGTCGTGCCGTACCTCTCCGCAGGGGTGCTCGATTCCAACCTGTTCGATGTGCAGGAGTTGGCCGCCGACGGGTACGGCGACGCCGCGCAGGGCTCGCTGCCGCTGATCGTGCGTTACCAGGAGCAGGCCGGCGGCCGGGTCCGGCCGCTCGCCGGTGTCACCGACGCCCGGCCGTTGGAGAGCATCAACGGCGCGGCGTTGCGGGTCGGCAAGGGCGACCTCGGTGGCCTGTGGACGACGCTGCGCGGCACGCCGCAGGCCCGTACCGCGGGTGCGCCTGCCCGGCTCGGCGCCGGCGTCGCCCGGATCTGGCTGGACGGGAAGGTCCGTCCGGCGCTGGAGCACAGCGTGCCGCAGATCGGCGCTCCGGCGGCCTGGGCGGCTGGCCGGGACGGTAACGGCGTCAAGGTGGCGGTGCTCGACACCGGCGTCGACGCCACCCACCCCGACCTGGCCGGGCGGATCGCCGAGGCGCAGGACTTCTCCGGCAGCGGTAGCGCCCGCGACGGGCACGGCCACGGCACCCACGTGGCGGCCACCATCGCCGGCAGCGGCGCGGCTTCCGCCGGGGTGCGCAAGGGCGTCGCCCCCGGCGCGCAGCTGCTGGTCGGCAAGGTGCTCGACGACGCCGGCTCCGGCTACGACTCGTCCATCATCGCGGGCATGGAGTGGGCCGCCCACTCCGGCGCGAAGGTGGTCAGCATGAGCCTCGGTGGCTCCGCCACCGACGGCACCGACCCGATGAGCCAGGCCGTCAACGACCTGACCGCCGAGACCGGGGCGCTCTTCGTCATCGCCGCCGGCAACGAGGGCACGCCGCGTTCGGTCGGCTCGCCGGGCGCGGCCGCCGCGGCGCTCACCGTCGGCGCGGTGGACCGCGACGACAACCTCGCGGACTTCTCCAGCCGTGGCCCGCGGCTCGGCGACAACGGCCTCAAGCCGGAGATCACCGCTCCGGGCGTCGGCATCATCGCCGCCCGGGCCGCCGGCACCACCATGGGTACGCCGGTGGGGGACGCGTACACGACCGCGTCGGGCACCTCGATGGCCACCCCGCACGTCGCCGGCGCGGCCGCGATCCTCGCCCAGGAACACCCGGACTGGACCGCCGGGAAGCTCAAGGACGCTCTGGTCAGCACCACGAAGGCGAACCCGGAGTTGACCGTCTTCGAGCAGGGCGGCGGCCGGGTCGACGTGGCCCGGGCGCTCGGCCAGCGGGTGTACGGCTCGGCCACCGCCGACTTCGGTCGGGTGTCCACCGGCGGCGCGGCGGTCGAGCGGACCGTCACGTACACCAACGGCACCACGGCCCCGCAGACCCTGCGGCTGGCCCTGGAGCTGCGCAACCTGGACAGCGGCGCGGCCGAGCCCGACGGTGTCACCGCCGGCGGCGGCGAGGTGACCGTGCCGGCGGGCGGCAGCGTGGCCGTGCCACTGCGCGCCGACCCGGCGAAGCTGGCCCGCGGTCCGCACGGCGGGTGGCTGGTGGCCACCGGCGCGGACGGCGTCGCGGTGCGTACCGCCGTCGGGCTCACCCTGAGCGGCCCGGTGCACACGGTCACGGTGAAGGTGCTGGACATGCAGGGGCAGCCGGGCCTCGCGCCGGTGCTCACCCTCTTCGGCGAGCAGCCCGAGTCCGACTTCATCGGCTGGGTCGGCGGCGAAACGCAGGTGCAGGTCGAAGAGGGCCCGTACCTCGTCGAGGCGCTGATCGAGCACGGCGCGCCGCTGGACGAGCAGATCACCCTGGCCACCGACCCGGAGCTGATGGTCACCGGGGACGTCACCGTGGTGCTCGACCCGCGCAAGGGCACCCCGGTGCGGATCGAGACGCCGAAGCCGGCCGAGCAGCGAGCCGCGATCAGCTTCTACGAGCACCGGGTCTTCGGCAACGGCCGGCAGGTCGACCACGGCGTGATGACCTTCAGCACCATCCAGCAGGTCAACGTCACGCCGACCCGTCAGGTGCGCCAGGGCGAGTTCGAGTTCTCCTCGCGCTGGCAGCTGGTGGCGCCGATGGTGGACGCCCGGATCAGCGGGGTGTCCGGTCCGCTGGACATCAACCTGATGGGCCACTCGCCGGCGCCGACCGGCCGGCAGAAGCTGCCGCTGGTCTGGGCCGGGACCGGCACCCCCGCCGAGCTGGCCCGGGTGCGCGGCGCCGCGGCGCTGCTCACCACCAACCCGGACGCCTCGGAGGATGAGCAGATCGCGGCGGCTGCGGCGGCCGGTGCGAAGTCGGTGCTCATCGTCCGGCCGGCCGACCAGAGCGCGTGGACGGTCTGGACCCCGCAGGGGGACCGGCTTGCCGTGCCCGCGATGGCGGTGGCGTACGACGACGGGCAGCGGGTGATCGCGGCGGCGCGTGAGGGCCGGGCGACGCTGGACCTGACGCTGACCGTGGACAGCCCCTACCTGTACGACGTGTGGCAGGTCTCGAAGGGCCGGGTGCCGGAGCGGATCGAGCACATCGTCACCGCGAAGAACACCGCCGAGGTGAGCGCCAACTACGGCGACGTCGGCGGTTCGGAGTGGGCCACCGAGCAGCGGTTCGGCTGGCGTCCGTGGCAGGACACCTCCTGGAACGACGACCAGCGGCTGGTGCGTACCGGCACCACCCGGCAGGAGTTCGTCAGCGCCGGCGACAACTGGTGGCAGCACCGGGTCCTGCACCGGATCACCTGGTCCTGGGGACGGCTGCTCGGCGGTTTGACTCAGCAGCCCCGGCGGTACGACGCCGACGACCGCGCCAGCGAGACCTGGCACGCCCCGGTGGTCCGGCCGGCCGTTCCGGCTGGCGGCGGGGCCCCGGTGCCGACCCGCACCGGGGACAACCTGGACCTGCGGGTGGCCGAGTTCGTCGACGCCGACGGGAACCACAGCGCGGCCGGCGGAGCCGAGGAGTCGGACACCGTCGAGGCCCGGCTCAGCCGGGACGGGAAGCAGATCGCCGACCTCTCCGGCGGGTGGGCGCCGGTGCCCACCACCGCGGAGTCGGCCCGCTACCGGCTCGACCTGAGCACGCAGCGGTCGTCGGACGAGTGGCGCTACGCCACCCGCACCGAGACGGCCTGGCAGTTCACCTCGGCCCGCCCGGACGGGGACACGGCCCGGCCGTTGCCGCTGCTCCAGGTCGACTACCAGGTCCCGGCCGACCTGCGCGGCCAGGTGGCCGGCGGTCGGACGCACCGGCTGGGGTTGACCCTGCGCCAGCCGGCGGGTGTACCGGCGCCGACCGGCACCAGCCTGCGCGTCGAGGTGTCCTTCGACGGCGGGAAGAACTGGCGCAAGGTTCCGGTGCAGGGCTCCGGCACCCGGTTCACCGCCACCGTGCCGGCCGGTCGGGGCGCGGTGTCCCTGCGGGTGCACGGCAGCGACGGGGCCGGTAACACCGTCGACCAGAGCGTGGTCGACGCGTACGGGCTGCGCTGACGCGCGTGGGGCGGGGCGCCCGTGGGCCGTCCCGCCCCGCTCCCGTTCAGATCCAGCCCCGCCGGGCGACCTGGAAGGCCAGTCCGGGCCGGGTGTCCACGCCGGCGGCGGCCATCAGGTCGGCGAGCCGGCGTTGCACGGTGCGCCGGCTCACCCCGAGCTGCGAGGCGATGGACTTGTCCGGCACCCCGGCCACGAACAGCGACAGCAGCCGCGCCTCGTCGGCGTCCGGCCGGTAGCCGTCGCCGGGATGGTCGTCGGGGTCGGGCCTTCGGCCCTCGGTCGCCGGCACCGCCAGCGGGTCGTCCAGCCGCAGCCGGGTGGCCACCCGCCAGTGGCTCTCGAAGAGGGCGAGCAGCGCGTCGAGCAGTTGACTGCGGCCGATCACGGCGGCGCTCGGCTCGCCGCCGTCGCGGTCGGGCACCAGCGGGCAGATGGCGGTGCGGGCGTCCACGATGGCCAGTCGGACCGGCAGCCGGTCCAGGACGCGGGCCTGCTCGCCGGCGGCGACCCCCTTGGCCAGGTCGGCCAGCGCGCCCGGCTCCAGCAGCAGGTCCCGCTCGTAGATGGCCCGGTAGCTCACCCCGCGGGCCAGCGCGTCGAACTCCTCGACGTTCTCCGGGCCGGCCATCGCCAGCGGGTTCGCCCGGCAGAACCAGAGCACCTCGGTACGCGCCGAGTTCTGCAGATCGCGGAGCCGATCCCGGAGCATCCGGGCCCCGGTGATCACCTCGACCAGGTGGTCACCGTGGTGGCGGCGCAGCCCGGACCGGTACTCCTCGGCCAGTTGGGTGACCCGCCGTCGGGCCGCCTCGAGGTCCTCCTGCCGGCGCAGCAGCGCCGCGCCGAGGGCGACGTCCGGTGCGGTCGGGCGCAGCGGGGCGTCCGGGTCGGTGTCGGTGGGCAGCACCAGACCCTTGATCCGCAGGGTCTCGACCTGCGCGACGACCTGGGCGCGCGGGCGTTGCAGCCGGTCGACCAGCTCGTCGATCCGGGCGGTGGTGAGCTGGAGCAGGCAGCGGTAGAGCTCCTCTTCAGCCGAGGTCAGGCCGATCACGTCCAACACGGGGCAGAACTGTACGTCGGCCCGATGTCGCCCGTACCGCGACCTGCCCGCGGGTCCGTCGGCTGGTCAAGTGTCGGGCCTCGCGTCTACTGTCGGGTGCTGTGCTGGAAGAGCTGCGCATCACCGGACTGGGCGTCATCGAGGACACCACGCTGCCGTTGACCGGCGGGATGAACGTCATCACCGGCGAGACCGGTGCGGGCAAGACGATGGTGGTCACCGGCCTCGGCCTGCTCTTCGGCGGCCGGGCCGACGCCGGGCGGGTGCGTGCCCAGCCCGGGCGGGCCGTGGTGGAGGGGCGGCTGCGTCTGCAAGGTCGCGTCGCCGACGCGGTGTACGCCCGGATCACCGATGCCGGCGGCGAGCCCGACGAGGACGGCTCCCTGCTGCTGAGCCGCACGGTGACGGTGGAGGGCCGGTCCCGCGCGCACCTCGGTGGCCGCAGCATGCCGGTGTCGATGCTCGGTGAGGTGGGTGAGCAGGCGGTGGCCGTGCACGGCCAGTCCGACCAGCTGCGGCTGCTGCGCCCGGTCGAGCAGCGGGCCGCACTGGACCGGTTCGCCGGCCCGGCGCACGAGAAGCTGCTCGACGCGCTGCGTGAGGCGTACACCGGTTGGCGGCGGATCGTCGACGACCTGGCCGACCGGCGACGCAACGCCCGCGAGCGCAACCAGGAGGCCGACCTGCTGCGGCTCGGCCTCGACGAGATCACCCGGGTCGATCCGCAGCCCGGTGAGGATGACGAGCTCAAGATCGAGGCGCAGCGGCTGGAGCACGCTGAGGGGCTGCGTACGGCCGCGCAGCTGGCCCAGCAGTGCCTGGCGGGCGGCGCGGAGGCGGCCGACGAGACACCGGACGCGACGACGCTGCTGGGCACCTCCCGGCGCACCCTGGAGGCGCAGTCCGGCACCGATCCGGCGTTGGGTGAGCTGGCGGCCCGGCTGGAGGAGGCGGCCACGCTGGTCACCGACGTTTCCGCCGAGCTGTCGGCGTACCTGGCGACGCTCGACGCCGACCCGGCCCGGTTGCAGCACGTCTACGAGCGTCGGGCCGCGTTGCGCGCGTTGACCCGCAAGTACGCCGACGACGTCGACGGGGTGATCGCGTGGGCCGAGCGGGCCCGCACCCGACTGTCCGACCTGGACACCTCCGACGATCTGCTCGACGAGTTGGAGCGCGAGGGTCAGCGGCTGGCCGGTGAGGTGGCCGATCTGGCCGGTCGTGTGTCGGCCTCCCGACAGGAGGCGGCTGTCCGTTTCGCCGACCAGGTCACCGTCGAGCTGGCCGGGCTGGCGATGCCGCACGCCCGGATCGAGGTGGCGGTGCTGCCCCGCCCGGCCGGGCGGTCCGAGCCGGCGCTGTCGGTCAACGGCGTCGAGGTGGGCATCGCCCCGGACGGCGGCGACGAGGTGGAGTTGCGGTTGCTGGCCCACCCGGGCGCGCCGTCGCTGCCGTTGCAGCGCGGCGCCTCCGGCGGTGAGCTGTCCCGGGTGATGCTCGCCATCGAGGTGGTCTTCGCCGGTTCGGGTGGCCCGCCCACGCTGGTCTTCGACGAGGTCGACGCGGGGGTCGGCGGTCAGGCGGCGGTGGAGATCGGTCGGCGGCTGGCCCGGCTGGCCCGCAGCCACCAGGTGCTGGTCGTCACCCACCTGCCGCAGGTGGCGGCGTTCGCCGACCGGCACCTGGTGGTGGCGAAGGACACGGGCGGCGCGGTGACCACCAGCGGGGTGCGTGTGGTGGAGGACACCGAGCGGGCCCGGGAGCTGGCTCGGATGCTCGCTGGTTTGCCCGATTCGGATCTGGGTATCGCCCACGCCGAGGAGCTCCTGGCTGTGGCGGCCAAGGAAAGGCGGCCGTGACGCCGCGTATTGTGAGCGCAAGCACACCGGCTTGCGCCGACGTGTGCTTCCCTGGGTAGGCGGCCCTGCTCAGGCATGTCGCGACAGATAAGCCTGCCCCACATGCCAGGATGGTCACGATGCGTCTACCCACGTTGCGCCGGAACCGGATCGCGGAGCCGGGCACAGTCCTCGGCACCGCGCGCCTTGATCGCCGGACGAAACGCCTGGTCGGTCGGCTGCGCCCCGGTGACATCGCGGTGATCGACCACGTCGACCTGGACCGGGTGGCGGCCGATTCGTTGGTCGCCGTCGGGGTCGCGGCGGTGCTCAACGCCAAGCCCTCGGTGTCCGGCCGCTACCCGAACCTGGGCCCGGAGGTGCTGATCGCCGCCGGCATCCCGCTCCTGGACGACCTGGGGGAGGGCGTCTTCGAGCGGATCCGCGAGGGCGACCAGGTGCGCATCGAGGGCAACACGGTCTTCGCCGGCGATGAGCCGGTGGCGCTCGGCAGCCTGCAGGACGCCGAGTCGGTCGCCAAGGCGATGGCCGACGCCCGCGAGGGGCTCTCGGTGCAGTTGGAGGCGTTCGCCGCCAACACCATGGACTACCTGCGCCAGGAGCGCGACCTGCTGCTCGACGGCGTGGGCGTGCCGGACATCGAGACCCAGATGCAGGGTCGGCACTGCCTGATCGTGGTGCGCGGCTACGACTACAAGGCCGACCTGGACGTGCTGCGCCCGTACATCCGGGAGTTCAAGCCGGTGTTGATCGGCGTCGACGGCGGCGCCGACGCGCTGGTCGAGGCCGGGTACACCCCCGACATGATCATCGGGGACATGGATTCGGTCACCGACGACGTGCTGCGCTGCGGCGCCGAGGTGATCGTGCACGCCTACCCGGACGGGCGGGCGCCCGGCCTGCCCCGGGTCAACGGCCTCGGCGTCCCGGCGGTGACCTTCCCGGCGGCGGCGACCAGCGAGGACCTGGCCATGCTGCTGGCCGACGAGAAGGGCGCCTCGCTGCTGGTCGCGGTCGGCACCCACGCCACGCTGGTCGAGTTCCTGGACAAGGGCCGCGGCGGGATGGCCTCGACGTTCCTGACCCGGCTGAAGGTCGGCGGCAAGCTGGTCGACGCCAAGGGCGTGAGCCGGCTCTACCGGCAGAGCATCTCCGGTTCGTCGCTGCTGCTGCTGGTGCTCTCGGCGGTCGCGGCGATGGCCTCCGCGGTGGCCGTTTCCACTGTCGGGAAGGCGTACCTGGGCGTGGCCGCCGAGTGGTGGGACAATCTGGTGTTCCAGCTGTACCGGCTCTTCTAGTTCCCGACCGATCAAGAGGCTGCAAGCGTGATCAACTTCCGCTACCACGTGGTGTCCCTCACCGCGGTCTTCCTGGCTCTGGCGATCGGCCTGGTGGTCGGCACGGCCGCCCTCAACGGCCCCGTCGCCGACTCGCTCAAGGAGCAGGTCACCGGGCTGCGCAAGGACAACCAGCAGTGGCGTCAGACGGTCAGCAACATGGAGAAGCAGCTCGGGCTGGAGGAGGAGTTCGCCGAGGAGATGTCCCAGGTCGTCCTGCCGGGCACCCTCACCGGGCGCCGGGTCGTGGTGCTCAGCCTGCCCAACGGGCGCGACCACACCGAGGGCGTGCTCAAGAAGCTCCAGCTCGGCGGCGCCACCATCACCGGCCGCGTCGACCTGCAGGACAAGTTCGTCAACCCGGACAACAACTCCAACCTGCTGGAGCTGGCCGTCACCGCCGCGCGGCCGACCGCGCAGACCACCGGCCTGCCGGGCAACGGGCACGGCGTGGAGACCTCCAGCGCCCTGCTGGCCAGCGTCCTGCTGGACCGCGCCCAAGGCACCGCGCCGGTCAGCGACGCCGACCGGCGGGCGGTGCTCGCCGCGTACAACAACGCCGGCTACCTGACCACCGACGACAACAAGGTCACCGGGCCGGCGGAGGCCGTCGTGGTGGTCAGCGGCCAGCCGTACGTCGACAAGGACTCCGAGAAGCGGGACGAGTCGGTCGTCAAGATCGCCGAGCAGTTCGACCGGACCGGGTCGATCGTGGTGGGCGGCAACGGTTCCGCCGGCGGCAACGTGGTGGCCGTGGTCCGTGGCGACCCGGTGCTGTCCCAGACCATCTCCACGGTCGACAACGCCAACACCGTGCAGGGCCAGCTGGTCACCAGCCTCGCCCTGGTGCAGCAGCTCACCGAAAAGAAGGCCGGCCAGTACGGCGTCGGCGACAACGCCGCCTCGCTGCTGCCTAGACTGCCCCAGTGAGCGAACGACGTACCCCCGTGTCCGAAACCGACGAGGCGGCGCGTGAGCGTGCGCAGCGAGCGAACCTCAGCAGGGCGGCGTCGCACGCCGCTGCCGAGCGAAGCGAGGCACCGGCGTGAGGGCGCTCGGCCGGCTGCTGATCGCCGGAGCCGGCGCCGCCGCCGCCCGGTACGCGCTGCGTGAGGTGCGCACCGCCCCGGTCGGGCCCGCGCTGCAGCGCACCAACTTCCGCGGCCGGCCGGTGACCCTGGCCGCCGGGCCGGCGCTCGCCGCCGGCACGGCCGCCGTCGGCGCGTTCGGCGCCACCAGCGCCGCCTCCGGCGCAGCCGCCCTGGTCGCCGGTCTCGGCGCGGGCGGCGTCGGGCTGTACGACGACGTGGTCGGCGCCCGCCCGGAGCAGAAGGCCGCGAAGGGCTTCACCGGGCACCTCGCCGCGCTGCGCGAGGGGCGGATCACCGCCGGGCTGGTCAAGGTCCTCGGGGTGGGCGCCGCCGGGCTGGGCGCTGCCGCGCTGCTCGCCGCCGACCCCCGGGTCGCCGCTCACCCGCGCCGCCAGCGCCACGGCGCGTTCGGCCGGGGCATCGACGTGCTGCTCGGCGCCGGGGTGATCGCCGGCACCGCCAACCTGCTCAACCTGCTCGACCTGCGGCCCGGGCGGGCCATCAAGTCGGGGTTGCTGCTCGGCGCGCCACTGATCGGCGGCCCGCACGGCGGGATCGCCGCGGGCGCGGCCGGCGCGGCCGCCGGTCTGCTCCGCGACGACCTGGCCGAGGAGGTGATGCTCGGCGACAGCGGCGCGAACGCCCTCGGCGCGGTGCTCGGCGTCGCGCTCGCCGCCCGGACCGGCCCGCTCGGTCGGGCCGGGCTGCTCGCCGTTCTCGCCGGCCTCACCGCCGCCAGCGAGAAGGTCAGCTTCACGTCGGTGATCCAGCGAACCCCGGGGCTGCGGGAGCTTGACGCACTGGGCCGGCGCGCCGACTGACGTGACCAGACCGGCACCCCTCGCCGGCGCCGGCCGGCTGGCCGGGGCAGCCGCGCTCATCGCCGTCCTCACCGTGCTCAGCCGGCTCGCCGGCTTCGGCCGTACCGCCGTGTTCACCTGGGTGGTGCAGCAGAGCGACCTCGGCGGCATGTACGTCATCGCGAACACGGTTCCGAACATCGTCTTCGAGATCGTCGCCGGCGGGGCGCTGGCCAGCCTCGTCGTACCGCTGCTGGCCGGCGCGATCGCGGCGGGGGACCGGCGGGCGGTGGCGGCCACCACCGGGGCCCTGCTCACCTGGACGGTGAGCCTGCTGGTTCCCCTCGCCGTGCTCGTCGCGCTGTTCGCCGATCCGATCATGTCGCTGATCAGCGAGGGCCGCTCCGCGCCGGAACTCGCCGCCGGGGCCCGGATGCTGCGCGTGTTCGCTCCCCAGTTGCCGCTCTACGGGATCGGCATCGTGCTCACCGGCGTGCTTCAGGCGCACCGCCGCTTCGCCTGGCCGGTGATCGCCCCGCTGCTGTCCAGCCTCACCGTGGTCGTCGTCTACCTGGCCTTCGGCGCCGCTCAGGGGCGTGGTGCGAGCGTGGCCCAGGTCAGCCGCAGCGGCGAGTTGGTCCTGTCCGCCGGCACCACCCTGGGCGTCGTCGTGCTGTCCCTCTCGCTGCTGATCCCGCTGCGCCGGCTCCGGCTACGGCCGCGACCGGGGTACGCCTTCCCGGCCGACGCACGCGCGCGGATCGGCGGACTCGCGACGGCCGGTGCGGTGACGGTGGCCGCTCAGCAGGTCGCGCTGCTGGTGATTCTCAATCGGGTCTCCGGCGGCCCCACCGGCTCCCCGCAGGTGTTCAACCTGGCCCAGGCGATCTTCCTGTTGCCGTGGGCGGTCCTCGCGGTACCGCTGGCGGTGGCGTCTTATCCCACACTCGCGGCCGCCTCAGCTGCCGGTGACGAGGATGGCTACCGACGCACCCTCTCCTCGTCGGTGCGCGGCGTGCTGCTCTTCAGCTGCCTGGGCGTCGCGGTGCTGGTCGCGACGGCCCAGCCGATCGCCGCCCTCTTCTACCCGGAGAACCCGGCGTCCACCGCGGCGGCCATCACCGGCTTCGCGCCCGGGCTGCTCGGGTACGGGCTGTTCGCGGTCCTGTCCCGCGCTTTGTACGCCCGGGGCGACACCCGGGCGGCGACCGTGGCGATCACGCTGGGCTGGTTGGTGGTTCCGGCCGTGGCGCTGCCGTTGGCGGGCCTGCTCCCCACCGCCGACCGGGTGCTCGCGGCCACCGTCGCGAACTCGGTGGGCATGTCGGTGCTCGGGGCGCTGCTGCTCGCGGCGGTGTGGCGCGGCGCCGGCCGCGCGGCGTTGGCCGGCGCGGCCCGGGCTGGCGCGGCCGGCGGGCTCGCCGGAGTGCTCGCCGCGCTCGCCGGGCTCGGCCTCACCCGGTGGTTCGACACGCCGGGCGGCGGCACCCCGACGATCGCGACGGCACTCGGTCAGGGCATGCTGTCCGGGATTCTGGTTGGGGTCGTGTTCCTCGCCGTGCTCTGGTTCGTCGACCGGCGGGACGTACGGCCACTGCTCGCCGGGGTGCTGCGGCGCCTGGGCCGGGCGGGCCGGCGGGGGTCGCGGGACCGGGCCGGTACGCCGACGCCGGGCGCGGTTCCCCCGGAGCAGGACGACGGGAAGGAGACGGTGGTCCGGTGAGCGCGAGGAGTGAGCCGGTTCAGCCCGTCCTGCCCATCCGATGGTCGGGCAGCGTCGCGCTGGTGCTCGCCTCCAGCACCGGTGGGGTCGGCCAGCACGTCCGCTCCGTGGCGCGCGGGCTCGTCGCGGCCGGCGCCACCGTGCTGGTGTGCGGGCCGGCGGCGACGCAGGAGCAGTTCGACTTCGCCGGGGTCGGCGCGCGCTTTCAGCCGGTGGAGATCCCGGCCAGCCCGACGCCGGCCGACGCTCGCGCGGTCCTGGCCCTGCGGCGGGTGCTCGCCGCCGCCCGGGTGGACGTGGTGCACGCGCACGGCCTGCGCGCCGGGCTGGTCGCCGTGCTGGCCCGTCCGGCCGCCCCGCTGGTCGTGACCTGGCACAACGCGGTGCTCGCCGGCGGGCTGCGTGGCGGGATGTCCCGGCTCGCCGAGCGGATGGTGGCCCGGGGCGCCCGGGTCGCCCTCGGCGCCTCCGCGGACCTGGTGGAACGGGCCGCCGCGCTGGGCGCCACCGACGCCCGGCTCGCCCCGGTCGCCGCGCCGACGCTGCCCGCGCCGCGCCGACGCCCCGCCGCCGTGCGGGCCGAGTTCGGTGTCCGCCCGGACCAGCCGCTGATCGTCTCGGTCGGCCGGCTGCATCCGCAGAAGCGGTACGACGTGCTGATCGACGCGGCGGCCCGCTGGCGTACCCGCACTCCACCGCCGGTCGTGGTGATCGCCGGCAGCGGCCCGGCCTACCTGCCGCTGGCCGCCCGGACCTCGGCGGCCCGCGCCCCGGTGACCCTGCTGGGGCACCGTACGGACGTGGCCGACCTGCTCGCCGGCGCCGACCTCGCGGTGGTGACCAGCGACTGGGAGGCCCGGCAGCTCTTCGCCCAGGAGGCGCTGCGGGCCGGTGTGCCGCTGGTGGCCACCGCGGTCGGCGGGCTGCCGGAGCTGGTCGGCGACGCCGCCGCGCTGGTCCCCGCCGGCGACGTGGACGCCGTCGACGCGGCGGTGCGCGCGTTGCTCGACGACCCGGCAGCCCGGGCCGAGCTGGGCCGGAGCGGTGCCGAGCGGGCCGCGACGTGGCCCACCGAGGCGGACACCGTGGCCGCGTTGGCGGCCCTGTACGCCGAGCTGGCCGCGGCGCCCACCGGTCCGGCGGCCCCGGACCCTGACGCCCCGATGACGGGACACCGGTGATGCTGCGCCGACTCGCCCCCGCCCTGTTGACCGTGCTCGTGGTGGCGCTGGGCGTCACCGCGCTGGCCGCGCGCCCGCCGCAGGGCGTCCCGCAGCGCACCGCCGACTTCGTGGTGCTCGCCGGGATCGCCGGGCTGCGCTGGGAGGACGTGGATCCGCAGAGCACCCCGACCCTGTGGCGGATGGCCCAGGACGGCTCGATCGGCTCGCTGTCGGTGCGCTCCGCGCACCGGCCCACCTGCCCGGTGGACGGCTGGCTGACCCTGGGCGCGGGCAGCTTCGCCGCGTGGAACGGCAGCCGGTCGGCCGGTGGCTGCCCGCCGGCCGGGGTGGCCGTGGAGCAGCCGGACGGCATCGGCGCGAACCTGCCCGACCAGGAGAGCGTGGTCCAGTACAACCAGCAGCGGCTGCCCTGGGGCACCATGCCCGGGTCGCTGTCGGAGTCGGTGCGCTGCTCGGTCGCGGTCGGTCCGGGTGCGGCCGTGGCCGCCGCCCGACCGTTCGGCCGGGTCGACCGGTACGCCGCGGGGCTGCCGGCCGATCCGCGCGCCCTGCTCGGCTCGTGCGTGCTGAGCATCGTCGACCTGGGCATGGTCGACGGGACCGACCCGGTGGCGCGCGCCGAGGCGGCCCGCGCGGCGGACGCCCAACTGGCCCGGGTGCTGGCGGCTCGGCCGCCGCGGTCACTGGTGCTGGTCGCCGGGATCTCCGACACCGCCCAGCCGTCCCGACTGCACGTGGCGGTCGCCGACGGGCCGGGCTGGGAGCGGGGCTGGCTCACCTCGGCCAGCACCGGCCGGGACGGGTACCTGCAACTGGTCGACCTCGCGCCGACCGCGCTGGCCGCGCTGGGCCGGCCGATGCCGGATCGGCTCTTCCTCGGCCGGCCGGCGGTCAGCACCGGCGGCCGCCCGGCGGACCTGACCGAGGCGATCAACGCCCCGGCCGACGCGGACCGGGAGGCGGCCGCGCAGCGGAGCGTCTCCGGGCGGTTCTTCACGCTGCTCGCCGGGTTGCAGGTGCTGCTGGCCATCGCGGTGCTGCCGCTGCTGCGTCGGGCCCGCCCGCACGCCGGGCCGGCCGGGCCGACGCGGGCACCGGCGCGGGTCGTGGCGGTGGTCGAGCTGCTGCTGGTGGCCGCGGCGTTGACCGTGCCGGCCGCGCTGCTCGCCGACGCGGTGCCCTGGTGGCGGGGCGAGCATTCGGGTTGGATCTTCGCCGGGGTCACCGCGCTGCTGGTGGCGGCCGGCACCGCGGCGGTCCGTTTCGTCCCCGGGTACGCCGGCACCCTCGGCCCGTTCGGCGCGGTGGCCGGGCTCACCACGCTCGTCGTCGGGCTGGACGTGCTCACCGGGGCCCGGCTTCAGCTCAACGGCGTGGTCGGCTACTCCGCGTTGCAGGGCGGCCGGTACTCCGGCCTGGGCACGGTCGGGTTGGGGGTGTTCCTCGCCGGCGCGCTGCTGAGCGGGGGCTGGCTCGCCCAGCGGGTGCACCGCACCTGGCGGCCGGCGGTGATGGTGGCCGTCGGCGGCCTCGCCGTCGTGGTGGTCGGCAGCCCGTACCTGGGCGCCGACCCGGTGGGCGCGATCGCGCTGACCGCCGGGCTGAGTGTGGCCGCCGCGATCAGCGCCGGCGGTTGGCTGACGATCAGCAGGCTGGCCTGGGCCACCATGGCCGCGCTGGCGGTCGGCATCGGCTTCGCCGTGGTGGACCTGCGCCGTCCGGCGGCGGAGCGGGGCAGCCTGGGTCGGTTCCTCTCCGCCGTGGGTGACGGCACCGGCGGGTTCACCGTGCACCGGTCCAGCACCGCGAACTTCGAGACGCTGGTCAACAGCCCGCTGACGGTGCTGGCCCTGGCCGGCGGCCTGCTGGTGTGGTTCGCCCTGCTGCAGCCGTGGGGCGGGCTGACGCGACTGTTCGGCATCTACCCGGCCGTGCGGGCCGCGCTGGCCGGTACCGCGGTCGCCGCGGTGCTCGGTGGCGTGCTCGACGGCGCGGCGCTGGACATCGCCGGCGCCGCCGCCGCGGTGGTGGTGCCGATGGCCGCGCTGGCCTCGCTGCGGGTGCTGGGGCACGCAGCGGACCGCACCCGCCCGGTCGGGGGGCGCACCCGCGACGACGGCGCCGCCGACGATTCCGGTTTCGGCGGCGACGGGCCGGCCGGTGGGGGTGACGGCCCGACCGGCGGTGGTGGGCCGCTGGGCGCCGGCCATCCCCGCCCGATCAGCGGCCCACCCGCCGGCCCGCCCGGGAAGGTCGGCCGGCCCCCGAACCCGGCCACGCCAGCCGAACGGGCTCCCGACGATCCGGCGGAGCCGATGCTGGACGCCCCGGCGGCGCCGGCGCAACGACCGGCTGACCCGTCGGAGGCCGACCCCTCGGACACCGCGCCGACGGTGGCGCGGCCGCCCCGGCAGGTCACCCGATCATCGACCGAGATTGCTGCTCCCTGAGCGCCTGGGCGCCGTCGTGGTGGCCCCGCCGGGTCCCACCCGGGGTGCGGCCTGCGAGTACCCGCCCGGGAGGTGTTACCGTGGAATCCCGTGGATCGCGTGATCACTTTGCTGATCAAGCACGGCGGTCTGCATGACCGCGACAGACGACACGGGAGCAGGCCTTGGCCCCATCAGCACGGACGACCAGGCACATTTTCGTCACCGGGGGCGTCGCCTCCTCGCTGGGTAAGGGCCTCACCGCCTCCAGCCTCGGCAACCTGTTGACCGCGCGCGGGCTGCGCGTCGTGATGCAGAAGCTCGACCCCTACCTCAACGTCGACCCGGGAACGATGAACCCGTTCCAGCACGGCGAGGTCTTCGTCACCGAGGACGGCGCCGAGACCGACCTCGACGTCGGGCACTACGAGCGGTTCCTGGACCGGGCGTTGTCCGGCAAGGCGAACGTCACCACGGGCCAGATCTACTCCGACGTGATCGCCAAGGAGCGGCGCGGCGAGTACCTGGGCGACACCGTCCAGGTCATCCCGCACATCACCAACGAGATCAAGTCCCGGATCCTGGCGATGGGCGACCCGGACGACGACGGCCACGTCCCGGACGTGGTGATCACGGAGGTCGGCGGCACGGTCGGCGACATCGAGTCGCTGCCGTTCCTGGAGGCGATCCGCCAGGTCCGCCACGACCTGGGCCGGGACAACTGCTTCTACCTGCACGTCTCGTTGGTGCCCTACCTGGCGCCCTCGGGTGAGCTGAAGACCAAGCCGACCCAGCACTCGGTGGCGCAGCTGCGCAACATCGGTATCCAGCCGGACGCCATCGTGCTGCGCTGCGACCGGGAGATCCCGGAGAAGCTCAAGGAGAAGCTGTCGCTCTACTGCGACGTGGACGCCGAGGCGGTCGTCGCCGCGCCGGACGCGCCGAGCATCTACGACATCCCGAAGGTGCTGCACCGTGAGGGGCTGGACGCGTACGTGGTGCGCCGGCTCGGGCTCTCCTTCCGGGACGTGGACTGGACCAGCTGGGACGACCTGCTGGAGCGGGTGCACCGGCCCCGGCACACCGTCACCGTCGCGGTGGTCGGCAAGTACGTCGACCTGCCCGACGCGTACCTGTCGGTGAGCGAGGCGATCCGGGCGGCCGGGTTCGGCCACCGTGCCCGGGTGCAGCTGCGCTGGGTGCCCAGCGACGAGTGCGTCACCCCGGCCGGCGCCGCGGCGGCCCTGGCCGGCGTGGACGGCATCCTCATCCCCGGCGGTTTCGGGGTGCGCGGCATCGAGGGCAAGATCGGCACCGCCCGGTACGCCCGGGAGAACGGCATCCCGCTGCTCGGCCTCTGCCTCGGCCTGCAGTGCATGACCATCGACGTGGCCCGGCATCTGGCCGGCCTGGACGGCGCCAACTCGCTGGAGTTCGACGAGCAGGCCGCGCACCCGGTCATCGCCACGATGGCCGACCAGGAGGACATCGTCGCCGGCAAGGGCGACCTGGGCGGCACCATGCGGCTCGGCGCGTACCCGGCGACGCTGACCGAGGGCTCGATCGTCGCCGAGGCGTACGGCAGCACCGACATCAGCGAGCGGCACCGGCACCGCTACGAGGTGAACAACGCCTACCGGGACGCGCTGACCAAGGCGGGCCTGCACATCTCCGGCACCTCGCCGGACGGTCGGCTCGTCGAGTTCATCGAGCTGGACCGGGGCCTGCACCCGTTCTTCGTGGCCACCCAGGCGCACCCGGAGCTCAAGAGCCGCCCCACCCGCCCGCACCCGCTGTTCGCCTCATTCGTCAAGGCCGCCGTGGCGTACTCGCAGGCCGACCAGCTTCCGGTCGACCTGGACGCGGCGACGGAGGCCCCGACGGCGCGTCGGGCCGCCCGCAACGGCGCCGCGACGAAGGCGTCGTCCGCGTCGTGAGCGAGCGAGCCAACGGGCACAGCGGCGCGGCGCGAAGCGCCGTCGAGCACCGCTACCAGGTGCGCTCGCGCGAGGAGCGCTACCAGGGCCGGATCTTCGCCGTGGTCAGCGAGGAGGTGACCATGCCGGGCGGCGGGACCGCGGTGCGTGACCTCGTCCGGCATGTCGGGGCGGTGGCCGTGGTGGCGCTCGACGACGCCGGCCAGGTGGTGCTGATCCGCCAGTACCGGCATCCGGTCGGCCGGCACCTGTGGGAGTTGCCGGCCGGGCTCATGGACGTGTCCGGCGAGGAGTTGCCGGCCGCCGCGCTGCGGGAGTTGGCCGAGGAGGCCGACCTCACCGCCGGGCGGATCGACGTCCTGGTCGACCTGCACAGCTCGCCCGGGTTCACCGACGAGCTGGTCCGGGTCTACCTGGCCCGGGACCTGGCCGACGTGCCGGCCGGCGAGCGCCACGAGCGCAGCGACGAGGAGGCCGACCTCCAGGTCGTGCGGATCGACCTGGACGAGGCTGTCGGCATGGTCCTGGCCGGCGAGATCACCAACGCCTCCGCGGTGGCCGGGCTGCTGGCCGCGGCCCGCGCCCGGGACACCGGCTGGTCGGCGCTGCGCCGCGCGGACGCACCGCTGCCGCGCTGAGAGTCGCCGCCGGGGCGCACCCGGCGGCCCCGGCGAGGGGTACGCGCGAAGGGCCCCGCGGCACGCGTGCCGCGGGGCCCTTGTCGTGGTCCGGTGGATCAGTCGCGCAGCGGCCGGCCCTGTGCGTCCGTGCCGCCGTTGACCAGGATGAGGATGCCGTCGATGAGGCCCCAGATGCTGCCGAAGCCGAGGGTGCACACGCTCACGACGAGCTGCAGCACACCGATCTTGATGTCGCCGATGTAGAACCGACCGGCGCCGAAGAAGCCGAGCAGGATGCCGAGGACGCCCGCAACGACCTTGCTCTTGTCGGAGACGCCCTGGGGGTACCCCGGCTGGTAAGGAGGAGTGGTCATGGGCCGACACACTAGTGATCCACTCGCCCGCTGTCCGCAGCGGGACCCACCAGATGGGACGATAATGGGTGAACATTGTCCTGACGGCTGAGGTTGCCCCCCACCGCCGACCCGGTCGATGCCCTGACACTCCGTCAGGTCACCCCGGCACCGGATGCCACTGTGCTGGCCCGCGGCGGGGCCGGGCGCGCCTAGACTGCCGCCGGCGGGACCGGTGGACCGCGGTGGCAACGGGGCCGTCGCGGCACCGAGCAGTCGGGGGAGAGCAGCCCCGAAGAGAGGTGTCTGCATCGTGAAGGTCGGAATCCCACGCGAGGTCAAGAACCACGAGTACCGCGTGGCGATCACGCCGGCGGGCGTCAACGAGTTCACCCGCAGCGGTCACCAGGTCTTCGTCGAGTCCGGCGCCGGCATCGGCTCCAGCATCAGCGATGAGGAGTTCGCCACGGCGGGCGCCAAGATCCTGGCCACCGCCGACGAGGTGTGGGAGACCGCCGAGCTGGTGCTCAAGGTCAAGGAGCCGATCGCCGAGGAGTACCACCGGATGCGCGAGGGGCAGGTGCTCTTCACCTACCTGCACCTGGCCGCCTCCAAGGAGTGCACCGACGCGCTGATCGACCGGAAGGTCACCGGCATCGCGTACGAGACCGTCGAGCTGCCCGACCGGTCGTTGCCGCTGCTCGCCCCGATGTCCGAGGTGGCCGGCCGGCTCGCCCCGCAGGTGGGCGCCTTCTACATGATGCGCACCGGCGGTGGGCGCGGCGTGCTGCCCGGCGGCGTGTCCGGGGTGTACGCGGCCAAGACCGTGGTCATCGGCGCCGGCGTCTCCGGCATGAACGCCGCCGTGATCGCGCTGGGCCTGCAGTCCGAGGTGCTGCTGCTGGACAAGAACGTCGCCCGGCTGCGCCAGGCCGACGCCATCTACCGGGGCCACCTGCAGACGGTCGCCTCCAACGCGTACGAGATCGAGCGGGCCGTGCTCGACGCCGACCTGGTCATCGGCGCGGTGCTGGTGCCCGGCGCCAAGGCGCCGACCCTGATCTCCAACGAGCTGGTCTCCCGGATGAAGCCGGGCAGCGTGCTGGTCGACATCGCCATCGACCAGGGTGGCTGCTTCGAGGACTCGCGCCCCACCACGCACGCCGACCCGGTCTACAAGGTGCACGAGTCGATCTTCTACTGCGTGGCGAACATGCCGGGCGCGGTGCCGAACACCAGCACCTACGCGCTGACCAACGTCACCCTGCCGTACGCCCTGGAGTTGGCCAACCAGGGCTGGCGCGAGGCGCTGCGCCGCGACCCGGCGCTGGCGCTGGGCCTGAACACCCACGACGGCCGGGTCACCTACGGCCCGGTCGCCGAGTCGCACGGCATGGACGTGCTCCCGCTGGCCGACGTGCTGGCCTGAGCGGTGGCGGGCTGACCGGCATCGCGGACAGGGCCGGCGCGGGCGAGCAGCCCGCACCGGCCCTGCGCCGTGCCGTGCGCGGCTATCTCGACCACCTCACCGTCGAGCGGGGCCTGTCCGCGAACACCCTCGCCTCGTACCGCCGGGACCTGGAGCGCTACCTGGCGACCCTGGTGGACGCCGGCATCGGCGACCTCGCGTCGGTCGGCGCCGGCGTCGTCGAATCGCACCTGGCCCGGCTGCGCGCCGGCGACGACGCGCACCCGCCGCTGGCGGTCTCCTCGGCCGCCCGCGCGGCCAGCGCGGTACGCGGCCTGCACCGCTTCGCGCTGCGCGAGGGGCTGGCCGGCGCCGACCCCAGCCGAGACGTCCGCCCGCCCACCCCGCCGCGCCGGCTGCCCCGCGCGCTGCCGGTCCACGACGTGGTCCGGCTGCTGGAGACCGCCGGCCCGGTCACCGCGACCGGCGACGGCGCGCCGCTCGCGCTGCGCGACCGGGCGCTGCTGGAATTTCTGTACGGCACCGGGGCGCGGATCTCCGAGGCGGTCGGCGCCGCCGTGGACGACCTCGACGCCGACGAGGGCACCGTGCTGCTGCGCGGCAAGGGCGGCCGGGTGCGGCTGGTGCCGATCGGCGGGTACGCCGTCGAGGCGGTGCGCGCCTACCTGGTCCGGGCCCGGCCCGGGCTGGCCTCGACCGGCCGGGGCACCCCGGCGGTCTTCCTCAACGCCCGCGGCGGCGCGTTGACCCGGCAGGGCGCCTGGGCCATCCTGCGGCGCGCCGCCGGCCGGGCCGGGCTGCCGGTCGACGGGCCCGCCGCGGTCTCCCCGCACACCCTGCGCCACTCCTACGCCACCCACCTGCTCGACGGCGGCGCCGACGTGCGGGTGGTCCAGGAGTTGCTCGGGCACGCATCGGTGACCACCACCCAGGTCTACACCCTGGTGACCGTCGAGCGGCTGCGCGAGGTGTACGCCACCGCCCACCCGCGCGCCCGGGGCTGAGCCCCCGCTTGCGGTCGGTCCCGACACGCCGGGCCGGTGCCGAACCCCCTGCTGGTCGGTGGCGTACAGTCGGCATCGGCGCGGACCTCCTGGGGCGACACGACCGGGGTGCGCAGCGGCGCCGCGAAGGACGTCGGACGGCTCCGACGCCGGGTGGGTCGTCGGGAGGGGGCAACGAGGACATGGCTGGCAACGGTGACCGTGCCGAGACCTGGACGTCGGAGCTCCGCGAGCAGCAGGCCACGCTCGGCGCGGACCTGGGTCCGGCGGACCCGGCGGCCTACACGATGCGCAAGCCCATCCCCGAGCCGATGCCCACCGATCGGCACGGCCCGGCGCGCATCATCGCGATGGCCAACCAGAAGGGCGGCGTCGGCAAGACCACCACCACCATCAACCTGGGCGCGGCGCTGGCCGAGTACGGCCGCAAGGTGCTGCTGGTCGACTTCGACCCGCAGGGCGCGCTCTCGGTGGGGCTGGGGGTCAACCCGCACAACCTCGACCTGTCCGTCTACAACCTGCTCATGCAGGACGACGTCCTCGCCGAGGACGTCCTGATCAAGACCGACGTCGCGGGCCTGCACCTGCTTCCGGCCAACATCGACCTCTCCGCCGCCGAGATCCAGCTGGTCAACGAGGTCGCCCGCGAGATGGCCCTGGCCCGGATCCTGCGGACGGTCCGCAAGGAGTACGACTACATCCTGATCGACTGCCAGCCGTCGCTCGGTCTCCTGGCGATCAACGCGCTGACCGTCGCGCACGGTGTGCTCATCCCGCTCGAGTGCGAGTTCTTCAGCCTGCGCGGCGTCGCGCTGCTGCTGGACACCATCGACAAGGTGCGCGAGCGGCTCAACTTCGACCTGGAGCTCGAGGGCATCCTCGCCACCATGTACGACAGCCGCACCACGCACTGCCGGCAGGTGCTGCAGCGGGTTGTCGAGGCGTTCGGCGACAAGGTCTACCAGACGGTCATCACCAAGACGGTGAAGTTCCCCGAGTCCACCGTGGCCGGTGCTCCGATCACCACGCTGGACCCGGCGTCCTCCGGGGCGCGCAACTACCGTCAACTGGCCCGTGAGGTGATCGCCGCCCAGTCGGAGCGGTAGCCGGAACGCCCGGTGCCCACCTCGTGCACTACGGTCGTCCGGTGACCGCGCCACCCCTCGACCCGCCGGCCGGGCCGCACGAGGCCGCCGCCCCGGCGGTCGCCGCCGAGCTGGCCGTCGAGGCCGACGGCGTGCTGCCGACCGCCCCGGCGGTCCCCGCCGAGGAGACCTCCGGCTTCACCGTGCGGCTGGCCAACTTCAGCGGCCCGTTCGACCTGCTGCTGCAACTGATCAGCAAGCACAAACTCGATGTCACCGAGGTGGCCCTGCACAAGGTCACCGACGAGTTCATCGCCTACATCCGGGCCATGGGCGACAAGTGGGACCTCGACGAGGCCAGCGAGTTCCTGCTGATCGCCGCGACCCTGCTCGACCTGAAGGCGGCCCGGCTGCTACCCGCCGCCGAGGTGGAGGACGAGGCGGACCTCGCCCTGCTGGAGGCGCGGGACCTGCTCTTCGCCCGGCTGTTGCAGTACAAGGCGTACAAGGAGGCGGCGGCGCACATCGCCGAGCTGGAGGCGGTCGGCGGTCGGCGGTATCCGCGGGCGGTCAGCCTGGAGCCCCGTTACGCCGAGGCGCTGCCCGACCTGGTGCTCGGCATCGGCCCGCAGCGGCTGTTGAAGCTGGCCGTGAAGGCGATGACCCCGAAGCCGGTGCCGGAGGTCTCCATCGCCCACGTGCACATGGTCCGGGTCAGCGTCCGGGAACACGCCGGGATCCTCGCCACCCGGCTGCGCCGGGCCGGTACGGCCACCTTCTCGCTGCTCTGCGCCGATTGCGAGGCCACCCTGGAGGTGGTGGCCCGGTTCCTCGCGCTGCTGGAGTTGTACCGGGAGGGCTTGGTGGCTTTCGTGCAGGAGCAGGCTCTGGAGGAGCTGACCGTGCGCTGGACCGGCCCGACCGACGGCGACACCGAGCTGCACGTCGACGAGTACGCCGGTGCCCCGGCCGACCCGGAGTCGACGAGCGTGCCGGCAGGCCCGGCCGACCCGGAGCCGGTGGATGCGGCCGAGCCAGAGCCGGACCCCGTTGCGGCGGGGGAGGCCGGGGGAGCGGACGAGACGGCAACGACGGAGGGGGAGCGCGATGAGTGACGAGGAACGCCGGGACTCCCTGGCCGACCAGGCCGCCGCCTGGGTCCCCCCGTGGGACCGACCCCGTCCGCCCACACCCACCGTCTCCGACTCCGACGAAGAAGCCGTCGCCGTTGACGACCGCGTCGCCGAGCCGATTCCGTCCGGCACTGCCGAGCCGGCCCTGCCCGGCACCGCCGAGCCGGCCCTGCCCGGCACCGCCGAGCCGGCCCTGCCCGGCACCGCCGAGCCGGCCCTGCCCGGCACCGCCGAGCCGGCCCTGCCCGGCACCGCCGAGCCGGCCCTGCCCGGCACCGCCGAGCCGATTCCGTCCCGGCCCGTCACCAGCGATCCGATTCCTGCGGAAGGTCTTGGAGGGGAACCACCCGGGCCGGAATCTTCAAAGATCGCGGAGGAGGCGGGCGCGCCGGGCGCGGGCGCGGCGGCGGGGGAGGGCGTCGCTGGGGACGTACCCCCGCGGTCGGTTGTGGGGCGGCGGAGGGTGCCGGCCGCGCCGGAGCCCGCGCCGGAGTTGTCCGACGCCGAGCTGCGCGGCGCGCTGGAGGCGATCCTGCTGGTGGTCGACGAGCCGGTCAGCGAGCTGATCCTGGCCCAGGTGCTGGAGCAGCCGGCCGAGCGGGTCGGGCCGATGCTCGACGAGATCGCCGCCGGTTACACCGCTGCCGGGCACGGTTTCGAGCTGCGCCGGGCGGCTGGCGGCTGGCGGCTGTACACCCGGCCGGAATACGCGACCTATGTCGAACGGTTCGTATTGGACGGGCAGTCCGTGCGGCTGACCCAGGCGGCGCTGGAGACCCTCGCCGTGGTCGCCTACAAGCAGCCGGTGACCCGCTCGCGTATTTCCGCCATCCGCGGTGTGAACTGCGATGGGGTCATCCGTACGCTGGTTACCCGCGGCCTGGTCGAGGAGTGCGGCACCGAACCGGACAGCGGGGCGTTCCTCTACCGGACCACCACGCTGTTCCTGGAGAAGCTCGGGCTGAACACCGTCGACGAACTGCCGCCACTCGCACCCTTCCTGCCCGACGACGTAGAAGAGCTTGCTGATGCCACGCAATGACCGTTTCCCGAAACCCGACGCCCCCGTCTTTGAGGGGGCCGAGCGCCTGCAGAAGGTGCTCGCCGCCGCCGGCGTGGGTTCCCGGCGTGCCTGCGAGGACCTGATCTTCCGACGCCGGGTCACGGTCGACGGCCGGGTCGCCAAGCTCGGCGACAAGGTCGACCCCGCCACCGCCGTGATCCAGGTGGACGGCGAGCGCGTCCAGGCCGACAACCGCCTGGTCTACGTGGCGATGAACAAGCCGCGCGGGGTGGTTACCACCATGGCGGACGATAAGGGACGCAACGAGCTGGCCGAGTTCATCGGCAACCGGGTGGAGCAGCGGGTCTACCACGTCGGGCGGCTCGACGCGGACAGCGAGGGTCTGCTGCTGCTCACCAACGACGGCACCCTCGCGCACAAGCTCATGCACCCCTCGTACCAGGTGCTGAAGACCTACCTCGCCGAGGTGGCCGGGCCGATCCCGCGCAACCTGAGCAAGCGGCTGATGGCCGGCGTCGAGCTGGAGGACGGGCCGGTCAAGGTCGACTCGTTCAAGTTGGTGGACACCCTGGGCAAGAGCGCCCAGGTGGAACTGAGCCTGCACGAGGGGCGCAAGCACATCGTCCGGCGTCTGCTGGCCGAGGTCGGACACCCGGTCACCCGGCTGGTGCGTACCTCGATCGGGCCCATCCGGCTGGGTGACCTGCGTACCGGGCGAATCCGGCGGTTGACCAACGCCGAGGTCGCCGCCCTGTTCAAGGCCGTGGGTGACTGACCCCGAGTTCGGGGTACGGCCTTCGGTAGGCTCCCCGACGGCCCGAACGCCGGCCCGCCGATGGTGCGAGGCGCACCGCGCGCGGTGCGCGGCGAGCTGCGGGCATGATTGATGACGATAGACAACCGCTTGCGGCGCCGGAAGGCCGGCGATCCGTGAGGTACGGGCTGAGGAGGACGACGGTGGAGGAAAACGTACGGGCCGGGCGATGTGTGGTCGCTGTGGACGGGCCGTCCGGTTCGGGTAAGTCCACCGTCTCGCGGCGGCTCGCCGTTGGCATCGGTGCGCGCTACCTGGACACCGGGGCGATGTACCGGGCGATCACCTGGGCCGTGCTGCGCTCCGGCGTCGACCTCGCTGACGCCGCGTCGGTGGCGAAGGTCGCCGGCGAGGTGGACCTGCGCATCGGCACCGACCCCCAGGGGTACGGCGTGACCGCCGACGGCGTGAGCGTGGACGCGGAGATCCGCGGTCCCGAGGTGACCGGGGCGGTTTCCGCCGTCGCCGCGGTGCCGGCGGTCCGCGAGCTGCTGGTCGCCCGGCAGCGCGAGATGATCGCCAACGCCGGCCGGATCGTGATCGAGGGCCGTGACATCGGCTCGGTCGTGGCGCCGGACGCCGATTTGAAGGTCTTCCTGACCGCCTCCGAGGCGGCCCGGGCGGCCCGCCGCAGCGCCGAGGACGCGGCCGACGTGGCGGTCACCGCCGCCGACCTGGCCCGCCGGGACCGGCTCGACTCCACTCGCAAGATCAATCCGCTGGCCCAGGCGCCGGACGCGGTGGTGCTGGACACCACCGAGCTGGGCATCGACGAGGTCGTGCTCCGGCTGCGCGACCTGCTCACCGAACGGGGCGTGGCATGACCGAGGGTGCAGGGTGGGTCGAGCTGCGTGAGCCGGACGTCGCCGTCGAGGAGCCGACCGGCCCGCAGCCGGTGGTGGCCGTCGTCGGTCGCCCCAACGTGGGCAAGTCCACGCTGGTCAACCGGATCATCGGCCGCCGACAGGCGGTCGTCGAGGACGTCCCCGGGGTGACCCGGGACCGGGTGCCGTACGACGCGCAGTGGAACGGCCGGGCGTTCACCGTGGTGGACACCGGCGGTTGGGAACCGGACGCGAAGGACCGGGCCGCGGCCATCGCGGCGCAGGCCGAGACGGCGGTGGTCACCGCGGACGTGGTGCTCTTCGTGGTGGACGCGATGGTGGGCTCCACCGACGTTGACGAGGCCGCGGTGAAGATGCTGCGGCGCAGCGCCAAGCCGGTGATCCTGGTGGCGAACAAGGCGGACAACACCTCCATCGAGATGGAGGCCACCTCGCTGTGGTCGCTCGGCCTCGGCGAGCCGTTCCCGATTTCCGCGCTGCACGGGCGGGGCTCCGGCGACCTGCTGGACGCCATCCTCGCCGCGCTGCCGGAGGCGCCGGCGATCGTGGAGAACCGGCCGCGCGGGCCGCGTCGGGTGGCGCTGGTCGGGCGTCCGAACGTGGGCAAGTCCAGCCTGCTCAACCGGTTCTCCGGTGAGGAGCGGGCGGTCGTCGACGCGGTCGCCGGCACCACCGTGGACCCGGTGGACAGCCTGGTCGAGATCGGCGGTCAGACCTGGCAGCTGGTGGACACCGCCGGGCTGCGCAAGCGGGTCGGTAAGGCCAGTGGCACCGAGTACTACGCCAGCCTGCGTACCGCCGCCGCGATCGAGGCCGCCGAGGTGGCCGTGGTGCTGCTGGACTCCAGCGAACCGATCAGCGAGCAGGACCAGCGGATCCTGTCGATGGTGACCGAGAGCGGCCGGGCGCTGGTCATCGCGTTCAACAAGTGGGACCTGGTCGACGCCGACCGCCGGTACTACCTCGACAAGGAGATCGACCGAGAGCTGCGCCGCATCCCCTGGGCGATCCGGTTGAACCTGTCGGCGATGACCGGCCGGGCGGTCGACAAGCTGGCCCCGGCGCTGAACAAGGCGCTGGCCAGCTGGGAGACCCGGGTGCCGACCGCGCAGCTCAACCAGTGGCTGACCGCCCTGGTACAGGCCACCCCGCACCCGGTGCGCGGTGGGCGCGCGCCGCGGATCCTGTTCGCCACCCAGGCCGGGGTGGCGCCGCCGCGGTTCGTGCTCTTCACCACCGGCCCGCTCGACGCTGGCTACCAGCGCTTCGTCGAGCGCAAGCTCCGCGAGGAGTTCGGGTACGAGGGCAGCCCGATCGAGATCTCGGTCCGTCCGCGCAAGAAGCTCGGCCCCGGCGGCCGAGGCAAGGCGCACGGCTGATCTGTTCTCCAGAAAATGCCGGATGGGGTTTCGCCCATCCGGCATTTTCCTGCCTTCCTCCCACCTGCCCTCCTAGGATGCTGTAGGGGTTGTGGGGTGATTCGGTGGCACCGCGACTCGGGTGGGGCCTGTGCGGAAGAGCGAGGCTGCTGCGCTAAGCTGTAGCGGCTGCCGCGGGGGAAACCGCGCGGAGGCGGGACGTGGCGCAGCTTGGTAGCGCACTTGACTGGGGGTCAAGGGGTCGTCGGTTCGAATCCGGCCGTCCCGACCAGCACTAACGGAGATCATCTCCGGCGGTCGGAAAATCTTTGGGAGCAGGTCGGGAGCGACCGCTCCCAGCCCGGGGAGCAACCGGGCGTGTCGCGAGCACGGAGAAGCCCGGGGAGCCGACGCTCGCCCGGGCTGCTTGCTGATGACGTCAGTGAATGCGTCGTACCGGGCGGAGGCCGGGCGAACCCTGGCCCGCGTTGCCCGCGTTGCCCGCGATGATGCGCTCGCTCTCGCGCAGAATCTGCTCCGCCTCCTGGTCGCCCTCGGCGAGGAAGGTGACGACCGCCTTCTGCAACGCCTCCGTCTGCGCGTGCACCTGCTGGACCAGGGCCTCGTTCTGCTGCTGTGTCCACACCGGGGCTTCTGTCGCCGCGCCGTACGGCGGCACCTTTCCACTGCTGGCCTCCGCCGTAGGCGATGGGGGCGGCGGTCCAGAGCCCGGGGCTCGATCGAGGTCTCCGTCCAAAACCACCGCGCGTACGTCGGCGTCGGCCGGGTGTACCGGCGCCGGCGCCGGCGCCCGCGCCCATCCGATGGTCCCGTGGGCGAGGGGTGCGCGCGGCTGGAAGACCGTTGGCCTCTGACTGAGGTGATCAGTGGGCTGCGGCACGACGCCCAGCGTGGGCAAGCCGACGGGTGCTCCGACGATCGGCCGCAGGATGGGGTCCAGCGACGGGCACACCGGGGTCAGCTCCTCCCGTAGCTTCGCACCCGGCTGGGTGACGACCTGGTCGAGCCGGTCGATGAGCGGCCTGTCGAGCACACGCTCCAGGAGGCGGTCGACGCGCGGCAGGGCCTCGTCAGTGAGGCTCGTGACGGTGTCGGTGACCGCTCGCAGCGGCCCGGCCTGCGGGGCGGTCGACGTGTCGGCTGCCGGCTTCGTGTGCCTGCCTGACGCGGGTCGGACCGCCGGCTTCAGCTGGGCGCGCTCGGGCCGGGTGCCGAGCTTCGGTTGTTCCGGCCGCCCCTGCTCGGCCGGTGGCTTGGGCTTCGGCTCGCGTCCTGCGTCGGGCTTCCGGTCGACCACTGGGCGATCGGGTATCAGCGCGTCGATGGTCTCGCCGGCGGCGCCCAGCAGGTCCGCGACGACGCCTGGCTGGCGGTCGTCGGCCCAGGCTGTGCCGGGGGCTGTCGCATCCGCGGCCGCCCATACGCCGAGGGACAGTGCTGTCAGCAGCAGCCCTCGCATAGCGAAGCGTGCTAAGGGTTGCCTCATCGTCACCTGCCTTCCTGGTTCTCGTGGGGGATCGCCTGTCCGGGTATGGAGCGGCGCCTTAGCGAGAGTCCAGTCCGTGCAGTAGCCGATCGGTGTGCTGCCGGTGGGCGCCGCGGGCACCGCCGTGTGCTGCGACACTCCGCACGCCGTCACCCCCGTGCCAGTTCATCCGCTGTTGATCTACTGACGGGTAGCCTGCCGAGAAGATCGTCCCTGGAAAACCGGATCGCATGTTGTCGTGCACAATTTGCAGAGACAGAAGTATCGCCCGCAAGGGTGGCCGCTGCCGCTCGTTGTTGCGGCGCGAGCGCGGGTTCAACGAAAGAAGGGGCGGCGGGCATCGTTGCCCGCCGCCCCATCGCGCCAGCGCCTCTCAGGGTTCGCGGACCCAGGGCCAGCTGGCAGCAGCCCCGCGCTCGATCAGCGGGACCATGCGGAACGTCGCGTCGCTCAAGCCGCCCAGCTCGATCCGGTTGCGGCTGCCGGCGTCGAACGCGGCCGGCGCGTAGCCGGCCAGGTTGAACCCGTACAGCTTCACCGACCGCGGCACAGAGTCGGTGACCCCCTGGGCGTAGTAGCCGGACATCGTCTGCATGTCGGAGAAGACGAACACCCGGTCGTGGCCGTTGAAGGTGCGCCGGATCGAGCCGGCGATCTGGGTGCCATGGCCAACCTCGCCGACCCGGGCGCAGAAGCGCTTCACCTGGTCGATGACGCTGGCGCCGCGCGGTATGTCGTGGCGGAAGACGCCGTCGGCGAACGTAGCCACGGCGGGGCCCGACACCGTCGGGCGAATGCATGCTGAGCGGCGAAAATCCGCTAAACATGAAGAAACTGCCGAGCCCGCGAAACGTCCTGGCATCCGCGAGCGCTAGATCATCCGGGCGGTCCTGCAAGCCGGGCCCGATCCCGTGGGCAGCAGCGGCTCCAGCGCCGCCCACTGCGCGATCACCAACACGCCCGACCCATCACCAGCTGACCGCCACCTCGGGCTATGGCACCTGACCTACCTCATCAGTCATCGTGGTGGTGCTCTTCTGTGCGCCGTCCGCGGCGCCGCCCGCGCCGACGGGTCGGTTGCCGTCGCCGCCGGCGTCGTCGGCACCCCAACATCAATCCACGCCGCCTACGTCGACGAACTCCAACTCCGGGCCGGCAACACCGACCCCGGCGTCCGGATCGCCGCCGGCCTGCCCGCCGGAGGCACCGTCAGCGATTGGCTGGCCGCCTCCGGAATCCCCTACGAGTACCGGCTACAGGTGTCCGCCGCCAACGGCACCTACACCACCAGCCCCTGGACCCCCTGACAGGAGATTGCACCATGCCTCTCGCTGTATCCACCGCCCGTGTCGAGATCACCCCCCAGCCGGGTCAGCCGATGGCCGGTTACGGCACCTGGGATGGGCCGAGGGAGGCTACCGGCACCGCCAGCCCACTGTGGGCGCGGGCAGTGTGCCTGTGGGACGACGGCTACCCCAACGTCATCGTCAGTGTGGACATCCTCGGGGTCGGTGCCCAGCTCAACGCCGGGGTACGGGCGGCGCTTGGCGGTGAGGTGCCGGACACCGACCTGATGCTGCTGGCCAGCCACACGCATAACGGCCCGGCGCTGCCCGACGGTTTGCACCCGTACATCAGCTACAACCTGACCGACACGACCGTCATCGACGCGTATGGGGTGTGGCAGCGGGACACGGTCGTGCAGCTGGTGCGGGACGTGTTGGCTGGTGATCGCACGCCGGTAACGCTGGACTACCGGGTGGCCAGCCAGTCGTGGAGTCGCAACAGGGCTGGCCTGTCTTACCGGGAAACGGCGGTGCCGGTACTGACTGCCCGCGGCACCGACGGCGACCCGGTCGCGGTGCTGTACTCCTACGGCTGCCACCCCGTCGCGGCCGGCCAGCAGGACGAGTGGTACGCCGACTACCCGGGCGTCGCGTCCGCCGTCATCGAGGACGCCTACCCGGGTGCGAAGGCACTGTTCATTCCAGGTCCTGCCGGCGACCAAAACCCGCCCGGACCGTTCAGCTGGTCTCAGGCCGAGACGCTTGGCCAGCAGCTCGGCAACGCGGTCACCGCCGCGGCGGCCACTCCTGGTCGCTGGATCTCCGGGCCATTCCGCAATTCCTACCGGGAAATCACTCTGCCGCTGGACATCACCACCACCCCGTCCAACATGGCGGCGGTCCGGTCGCTGTACGTGGCCCGGCAGACCGCGCCCGGCCTGTACCCGTGGTACGCGCGGCACGGTGAAGTGATGGTCGACCAGATCGACCAGGGCACCTACAAGACCAGCATCCGCGTGGCCAGCCAGGTGTGGAAGCTGTCCGGCAGCCCAACCTTGCAGATCGCGATGGTCGGCGGCGAGCTGGTCAGCGGGTACGCAGTGTACTTCCGCAACCGCTATGGCGGCGCGAACGGACTGATCATCGGCGGGTACGCCAACGGCTGCACCTGCTACCTGCCGTCCAATGAGCTATTGCCGCCCATCAAGACCGGCGGCTCGTACGAGGGCGGCTGGAAAACGGACCACCCGGGAATCGCCGGGGAGTCAATGACTGTGTACGGGCAGATCGCCCACTGCAAAGCCGGATCCGCCGGCACCGAGGCTGCGCTGATCAGCGCACTCAACACCCAGCTCGCGTGAGGGGACACCGGTGAAGGCTTCAGGCATCATTTACGTGCAGGGCCGTAACTCATACTCCGACTCCGACGGACGGAAATACGGGATCGCGATCCACAACACCAGCAACAGCGCGAGCGCGTCGGCCGAGGCGTCGTACGCGACCCGCCGCACCGACGGCGTCAGCAGCCGGGCAGGAGATTGCTCGGCTGGTGTTGGCTGGTCTGGAGCCGTCCGCGATCGCCGCCGCTGTCGCTGATGCTCTGCCCGCCGATCTAGCGCGTGAGGTGTCGGACGAGCTGGCCACCCGGTTGCAGGGCTGACCGGGGTGGTGACGCTTGCCCTGGCGCGCTGGCCGACCGTTCCGAGCGTGCCGTGGCGGACTGTCGTCACCGTGGTACTCGCCAAAGGTGCATGGGACAGCGTCGGTTTGCTCGCTGGTGATGTTGCCTACGCGGGCCCTTCGTATGACGTGCTGCGGTCCATACCGCCCGTCGGCGGCATGCGGTCTCGCGGCGTTGTCCTTGCCGCCCTCACGGTGGTCGCGTTGGTCGTCTCGTACCGGTCGGCGCGCGCCGGCCGGGATCGGGCGTTGCGTTGCTGCCTGGCCGGCTACGCGGGTCGGAGCCGATTCCCCCGCCGTCTCTGGATGAGCCGCCACCCGGTGGCACACCGCCAGCCGCGCCCGAGCTGCCCACCCCGCGCCGGCGGTGGGCCCCGCTCCTCGGGGCGCTCGCCGCGACCGCGGTCGTCCTGGTCGTCGGTCGGGGCGGCCAGCACCAGTACGCCGTCAACGTGTTCCTGACCTACGACGCTACGGCTGGGCCGGCAACTGGACTCGAACCAATAACCATCGCTTAGAAGGCGAAGAACTCCCGCCCTACGCACCGGCTGGCCGCCAGCGCGCCGACCTGCGCCGGGAGGCACGCCGACTGGTCGAGTCCTCACCGCTGTGGGATCGCGGCCAATGGGTGCTCCAAATGGTCGACGCCACCCCGCAGACCGTGGTCATCCAGGTGCAGGCCTCGGCCGCCGACGGCGCCAGCGCCTGGGACCTGCGCTGCGACCTACGCGAGGGACTGATCCGCTACCTGCGCGACCAGCACCCCCAATGGCTGCCCCGCACCCGCAACCAGTACCAGCCCTGACCGGCGGGTCCGGCGGGGTCGCACCGATCGACCACCTCGGGCGGGACGCCGTTCTCGTCGGGGGGGCACGGTCAAGAAGCAGCAGGTCGCCGAGCGCATGGGGGTCTCCCAGTCGCGGGGGCTGGTAGACGTGGCGCGTCCACCGCGTGATCGTCTGTATGTTGCTCAGGACGGCGCCGACCCAGTCTGGTCGGCGTCGTCCGCCGGTGGCCGAGCCGCCTCCGCCTCCTCGAGGAGCGTGCTCCGCAGCAGCCGCCGTTGCGGGCGGCTGACGATGAACTCCGTCACCGCCGTGACGAGGCAGACGACGGCCAGCCACATCAAGGCCCGTAGGGCGGAGATCCGCGTGGTAACGGGAATCGTCGCCAGCAGCACGGCCGCCGCGGTGAGCCGTGGCCAGATGATAGTGCCGATCCGGGGGCTCAGCCGCCACTGAAACGCGGCGTGGGCGAGCAGGAACAGGGCTACGCCGCCGTACATCCCGTACCGGCCGAGGTCGTCGAGCGGGTCGCCGCGCCGGTACGCCGCCTCGTCGCCGACGAGAGAGGGCACGTGCTTCAGGCCGAGCGCCAGCAGAATGACTCCCGTGATCATCGGAAGGTGGAGGTAGCTGTACCCGTCCCGTCCGAGCCCCGCCCGCCGGGCCGGATCCGCCGCGTACAGCGCGCTCTCGCCGGCCAGAGCCGACAGGTCGAAGTAGATCCACCCGAGCGCGCCGGCGACGACGACGGCGAGCGCCGACGCAATGAGCAGCCCCAGCGTGCCGGGCAGGTGGGCTCCGGCCAGCCCGATCGCCACCAACACCTCGCCGATCGCCACGATGACGATGAGGTTGTGCCGTTCCGTCCAGTGCCGGACGGAGAAGATCCGCCGGTCGCCGATGGGCAGGGCCATCCCGAAGGCGTAGTCCACGACGACCGCGACCGCCCAGAGCGTCACCTGCCCGATCCCTACGCGGCCGGTGTCGAGGCCGGTCAGGGGCAGTGCGGCCGCAGCGGTCAGCAGCCCGACGGCGACGAGCATCGGCACGGTGAGCGCCGCGAGGTCCCGGCGGCGCAGCCCGGGCGAAGCGTAGATCCGCAGCGCCAGGTAGATGGCCCGCACCAGGACGAACCCGGCGACGAAGACGAACGGCATGTACACCCCGCCGGGCCGGTCGGTGAAGGCTTCGGGAATGGAGACCGAGAGCACAAACATGATCGGCGTCGCGGTCAGCAGCACCAGACGAGACAGGCCGTAGTTGGCGCTTGCCCGGTTGCCCAGCCAGGCGAACAGCGACCAGGACCACCAGAGCACGGTGAGCAGCAAAATTCCCTGCAGCACGCTGAGCGGGCTGGCCTCGTCGGACATCCGGGTGGTGACCTGAAGGAAGGCGACCACGAACACCAGGTCGAAGAAGAGCTCGGCCGTAGTGACGTGGGTCCGCTCGGTGACGGGGCGGATGCCGGGTCGTGGGCCTCGACCACCCGAACCGGCGCGGCCGTCAGGTTCAGCCACGACGGGTAGGTCCGCTCACTCGTGGCTCCTCAGCCAGTCCGACTCGTGGACACCGGCTACCCCGTCGATCATCCGGTAAACGCCGGTACTTTGGCTCCCGGCCGGGGAACCGACGTACCGGTCGACCTTCGGTCACGTCAACGAGGGCGGGTCGCGGTAGCGGACGGTAAACATGGTCCGGCTCGTCGCGCCAGCCAGAAGCTGGCTGCCCGACCTTCGAGCCTTCCTGTTCCCTCTGGGCCGGATCACTTCCGGGGCATCGAGGGCGAGCTCGGTGCGACCGCCACCGGATACCGGCGTGTGGTCTCCGCGCTGCGCGCCGGTCAGCGCGACGATGCGCCATCGGAAGTGTGGCCGGTCCTGAGCTTCGGCGCTCAACGGTTCCGGGCGCTCATACTCGCCAAGCACGCCCACAGGACGGAGCGGGGGCGCTTGGTGACCGGTTTGACGAAGAGGGCATCCTAAACCACGCAACCGAGGCTGTGCTGGCTGGCGAGATGGCAGCGATGCTCGCCCTGTGGCTGCGTCAGGACCCCGCTAAGCGCTCAGCGGCAGACGCATTCGCGGTCTGCGCATCTGGCCTGCGATCAGCACAGTGGCTGTGGCTCGAAGACGACGATCGTGGCATGGGCTGCCTGCGGTGTGTGATCGAACAGGTGGCACGAGCACGGACCTAGCGGGTGAGGCCGGATCGCGCTGCCAGGATTGAAGCGAACCCGAGGTCCACCCCTCGCGACTGGATAGAGGGCGCTGGCTGGAAGCGCCTGAACCTGTTGAACCGGGCCCTCGGCGAGTTCGCGCACGGGTCGACAAGGACGAATTGGAACGTCGCCCGTGGTGCACTCGTCGCGCTTCAAGCCAACGCAGAGGCGGATGAAGAAGCGCAGTACACCGGCCGCACCCACGCACTGGCCGCGATGATCTTCATCATATCCGTGGAATGCGCGGCCTGGGTCGACAGCTTCAGCAGTCAACTGGGCGAGGCGTACCGCAAGGTCATTCGTGTCGACGACGCGGGGGCCGACCGCGCCATCGACGCACTGATGAATCGAGCGTGGGAGAAGCGCGGAACACCGCTGCGGTGAGGGTCACTCAACGACAACGTCCCGGCGGTTGCCGCCGGGAGGCCCGCAACGACGCGGGCCGGTGACTGGGCAGGGCGCGGTAAAGGCGGCCGATACTCCGACGATTTCCTTGACCGGGTCGCTGACGCTCTGCGGCTCACCGACAACGAACGAGAGGTCCTCTATCGCCTGGCCGTCGGGCGTCAACCAGTCCCGAGGGCGGGTGCCGACGAAGACACCAGCCCTGCTCGCGAGGTGTGCCGGACGATGGAACGGCTTGTGGCGACCCAGCAATGCCCGGCGTACATCATCGACAGTGCCTTCAACATTCAGGCGTGGAACGCGCAAGCGGCAGCTTGGTTCCCATCGCTGCCGAGCGAGCCCAACCTGATGCGGTGGGCGTTCGGGCACCGGGCGGCTCAACAGCAGCCGGACCGGTGGGAGGAAGACTGGGCGCCGTCACTGCTGGCGCAGCTACGGATGGCTCACGCCCGCGAACCCGACAATGAATCGCTCACCCGGGTCATCCGGGATGTCATCGCCAGCAACGAGCAGGCGCGTTGGTGCTGGGAGAACAAGCCCAGCGTCACTGATCCAGGTCAGGTCGAACGGGGAGTTCGTATCCCTGACAGCGCCAGCCCGGTGATGGTAGAGGTGATCACCTGCTCACCGCTGGGCTACGCCGGCATGCAAATGGTCTGCATGGTGCCGGTTGATCCCGCGCAGGGCGGCACGTTCGTCTCCTCGATGAGCGCGCGGGCGGTTCCAACGTCGGGGAGTCGAGCCGCCTGACTAGGCTCGGGTGCACCGGAACGACGGTGCTCAGTCCCGGCATACTGGCCCGGTGATCGACAACGGATCGCCGGGCCGACCGGACCTCTCCTCCGCGCTGCGGTTCCTCAGCGAGCTGATCGCCTGGGTGGCCACGCCGTGGGCGCTCGCCCCGCACTCGGTGCCGCTGGCGGTCGCCTCGGTGGTCGTCCTCGTGGGGCTGCCGACCGTTTTCGCCACCCCCGGCGACAAGAACCACGTCCTGGTCCCCGTGCCCGGGGCGGTCACCATCGCGCTGGTGGGGTTGCAACTGGTCGCTGCGGCGGTCTCGGCCTGGTTCGCGTGGCCGTGGCCGGCCGCCCTGGTCGTGACCGCCGTGGCGCTGTCCACCGTGGTCACCGAGCTGCCGCGCTGGCGTCGGCTCGCCCCACTCGGCCCCGAGGGCCGGCCCTCGCACCGACCTGCCTAACCCGCCCGCGGCCGGCGACTACCTCGCCGGCCGGGCCGAGCGGGAGCTGTGCCAGCGGGCCCACCGACGGGCGGCGACCCGACCGCGCGTCGGCGGACCGGGCCGGGCGGCGTCAGGCCACCCGGCGGATGCTGCCCGCCGGCGGGGCCGGCACGGCGTCCGGGTGCAGGATCCCCGCGATCGCCTCGACCCCGTCGACCAGCCGGGGTCCGGCCCGCACGATCAGCCCGTCCGCGTCGACGGCCCAGACCTCCGCGTCCGGGAAGTGCGGGACCACCGCCGCGGCCTGCTCGGCCGCCCCGTCGAGGTGGAAGCCGCACGGGGTGACCAGCACGACCTCCGGCGCCGCCGCCCGCAGCGCCGCCCAGGTGGTGGGTGTCGAGCGGGCGCCGGGGTGGGTGGCCACCGGCTTGCCGCCGGCGGCCCGGACCTGGTCTGGGATCCAGTGACCGGCGCCGAACGGCGGGTCCACCCACTCCACCACCGCGACCCGGCGCCGGGCCCGGCCGGCCACCGCCGCGCTGACCCCGGCCAGCCGCGCCCGCAGGCCGTCCACCAGGGCCTCCGCCCGATCCGGTACGTGGGCCGCCGCCCCGACCGCGAGGATGGTGCCGAGCACCTCCTCCAGGGTGTACGGGTCCAGCGACAGCACGTCGGCCCGGCAGCCGAGGTGGTCCACGGCGTCGGCGACCCGCCCGGCGGGCAGGGCGCAGACCCGGCACAGGTCCTGGGTGAGGATCAGGTCGGGGTCGAGCCCGGCGAGCGCGCCCGCGTGCAGGATGTAGAGGTCGGCACCCGCGGCGAGCTGCCCCTTGACGTACGCGTCGATCTCGCCGGGGCTCATCCCCCGGGTGTCCCGGCCGCCCACGACGACGGTCTTGCCGGCCCGGTCGGCCGCCGGCAGCTCGCACTCGAAGGTCACCCCGACCAGGTCCTCGGCGAGGCCCAGGGCGTAGACGATCTCGGTGGCGGACGGCAGCAGGGAGACCAGGCGCATCCCGCCATCCTGCCCGCCCCGCGCCCCGCGCCCCGCACCGCCCCGGCAGCTGCCCGATCCGGCCTCCGCGCCAGGGCACGGCGATAGGCTGGGGCGGCGCCGGAAGAGCACGGACGCGTCGGTCGTCGCCGCTGCACGGGTCGCCGCGGTCCACCTCGGGCCGCCCGCCCCGACGGCGATCTCGCGGGAGGCGGTGCGGTGTCGGATCCCATCGGAGCGTTCTTCGACCGGCTCGCCGGCGGTGGGTACGAGCGCCTGCTGCGCAAGACCGCCGGCACCGTCCGGTTCGAGCTGGTGGGCGACGACGGGCTCGACGTCTGGCACCTGACCATCGCCGACGGTGTGCTTGCCGAAAATTCCATCCGCGCAGCTCAGGCGGCATGTTCGTACTCGTGCAGGATGCCGCCGAGTCGGTCGCTTCGGTGGACACGCAGCTGGTTGATCTCGTCGGGATTGGCAAGCGGGGTGGGCAACGGGCGCAGCGGTCGGGCGTTGGCGATGCCTTGGTGCGGACGGTGCGTGTTGTAGAAGGTCTCGAACTCGTGCAGGACGTGCAGTAGGTGGTGCTGATTCCAGATCAGCGTCCGGTCCAGCAGTTCGCGGCGGCAGGTTTGCACCCACCGCTCCATCACCGCGTTCATGCGGGGCATCCGGACACCACTGCGCACCACGGTGATGCCCGCGTCGGCGAGGATCGCGTCGAACAATGCGGGAAACTTGCCGTCTCGGTCGCGGATCAAGTACTTGGCTCGGTAACCGGCATCCTCCAGGTCCATCACCAGGTTCCGCGCTGTCTGCGCTACCCAGCCGGCGGTTGGATGGGCGGTGGCGCCCAGAATCCGGATCCGGCGGCTCGTGTGCTCGATCAGCGCTAGGACGTAGAGTCGTGCCCCTGTCAGCGTGACCGCTTCGAAGAAGTCGCACGCCAGCAAGGCGTCTGCCTGCGACCGCAGGAAGTCTGCCCAGGTGCTGGCCGCCCGTTGAGGTGCCGGGTCGATTCCGGCGTTGCGCAGGATCTCCCAGACTGTGGATGGGGCGACTTTCACACCGAGGACGAGCAGTTCACCGTGTAGGCGCCGGTAGCCCCACTGCGGGTTCTCTCCGGCTAGGCGCAACACCAGGATCCGGATTGAACGGACCGTTCGCGGGCGACCCGGCCGTTTAGGCCGAGAGACCGCCGCGTGTTTGCGGGCGACGAGATCGCGATGCCACCGGATGACCGTGTCGGGACGGACCAACAACCGCAGCCCGCGCAACACGTCCCTCGGCACTTGATGAAGCAGCGCGGCCAGCAACGCCCTGTCACTCGGGTCGAACCGCGGCCGCTGTTCGCCGATCTGGCGCTGCAGCACCATGAGCTAATGGCGCAGGGCGAGGATCTCGATGTCCTTGATCCGGTCGCTCGTTGGTAGCAGCTGGAGCATCGCGAAGACGTTCGTCACCCCGAGGTACGCCAGTCGTAGCAGCATGGCCAGCCATCATCGTCCACTGATCGTCGGCTATCCCCACCCGGCCATCGCACCCGGCATCAAGGTCTCCGGATTCTCTGCGGCGGCGCCGCGACCAGGTCGGATGTGGTTCTCGGCAAGCGCAGGGCCGGTGGCGGCAGACGCCGGCTCGGCGTCTGCGCTGGAGCGGTGGCTTCACCTTCGGTGGTTTGCGCAGTCCCGAAGGCTAACCGCGAGGTGGGACACGTGCGTTGTCGGCGGGTTCTGCGGCAATCCGGAGACCGTACGCGATCGGCTGCAACAGGCCCATCATGACCCGCTATTGGCGCAGAAGCACGTCTCAACTGCACGCCCAGCTGGTTTAACATCTACGGCCGGCTTGGCAGGTTCGCCAAACCCGTAACGTCGCGACGGCGCCCGACACCCTGACAGCGGCCAGCTCGACATCGCGCCACGCGACGCCTTCGGCCCCGACCGGGAACCGATCATCCTGCTACAGCGGGAGATTGACCAGGTCAGCGGTCAGGCCGACTACCGTCGCCAATTGCTCGACCGGCTGATCGGCGACGAGGTCGCGGCCGCCGAGCGCGAAGTCGATCTGGTGCGCCGCCGGCTGCGCGCCAACGGCGCTGAGCTGAGGAAGCATCTGCTGGAACAGGCGAAGCGCCCCGAGTTGGAGCGCCACATCGCAAAGCTCACCCATGAGTTGGAGCTCTTTCAGCAGACCGGCGCGCGTTGGACAAGCTGGCCACGCACAACCGCCTGCAGGCCATCGACCGTCCCCTGACGTCCGCCTGCGACCTCACCTCACAGACGGACACTGGCAGCCCTTGGCGGAACGCACTGCGGGACTTGCAGGAGACAATCGACAATAAGCGGGGCGACCTTGCCGAGCGTGTGGATGATTTGACCAGTGCGGCCGAGCGGGTCCTGCTCAGTGTCACAAGCGCCATCACGACGTCATGCCCCGCGATGTCTGCGCGGTAAACGGGCTGTCTCGGCTTTTCGATGAGGAGACCACCACAGCCAGAGGATGACCGCGAAGCTGCGGTGTGGTCCAGCCCTTCATACCTGGATTGTGACGCCCGTTCGCTGGAGCGTGCTCGGCAGCGTACGGTGAGGCCTCCTCGGCCGCTGCTACGCCGACGCACTGCGGCTTGGTGACCGTGGCTGCAAGTCGTCCTCGACGTATCTCCTTGCTCGCCGATCGCCCATGAACAGCGAGCCGAAAGTCGTCACCGTGGCCGACCTGCACAGCGCCTCCGAGGACCATGCCGATCGCACCGCCCGAGTGATCAAGGGCTTCCTCAGCAGTGAGTGGCCACCCGCCGACAAGGCACTGATCGAGACATGGACGCTGATCACGTTCGCCGAACTACGCGCGCTGCGAGCCTCCGTGCGTCACGCCCTCGCCGGCCGGCTGATGTCGACCGGCGCGGGAAGTGAAGAGGTCGCGCGACGCCTGGCGATCGTGGCGACCGAGCTTGCCGCCAACGCCATGGCGCACACCGGACCTCCCACGACGGTGCGGCTCTTCCGGACCGCCACGACGTACATCGTCGAAGTGGCGGACAACAATCCGTGGCTCGCCCCCCAGGCCGCCGGGGAACGTTTCGCCAGAGCCGGTGGACTCGGTCTGCACATGGCCCGCAAATTGTCTCTGCGCATGGGCTGGTACACCGACGCCGGGATCAAATACGTGTGGGCCGAGGTCGCAAACGCGGTGGCGGCGTCACGGCATCGTCCTGCTGCGGCTGGGGTCCGAAGCAGTGCGGCTGGCGGTTCAGCCGGTCCAGGCGCCGTCCTCGGCGATCAATCGAGATGTAACAACCCGCGCCGGGAGACGCGCGGCTGCGTCGATTGCGCGTAGGGTCGCCCATGGATCGGTTCGCCGGGTCACCGGCGAGTCAGCGCCCGCCGGGCGTGCTGCCCGGAACGTCGGCAGTCCCACAGGGACCCCTCTACGTTCGAGGGCCGAGTGTTGGCAGACGGTCCGGTCATCCGATCGTCATCGACGTCATCATCCCGGTGACGGGCCTGCGCCGCGCCCCTACCAGGCGACGACAGCCGCCGGCGGAAGGCGAACCGTCATGACCGCACCGTTGAGCTATCCGGTACGCGTGAACGCGCGCATGGATCCACACCTGTCACGGTGGCTGTGGCTGGTGAAGTGGGTCCTGATCATCCCGCACTACCTCGCCCTCGTCTTCCTCTGGATCGCGTTCGTCGCGCTGTCGGTCTTCGCGTTCTTCGCGATCCTGTTCACCGGCCGATATCCCCGGCCGATCTTCGACTTCAACCTCGGCGTCATGCGGTGGACCTGGCGTGCCAACTACTACGCCTACAGCGCCCTGGGCACCGACCGATATCCGCCGTTCACCCTGGCCGAGGTGCCTGACTACCCGGCCCAACTGCACGTCCCCTACCCCGCGAATCTCTCCCGTGGTCTGGTCTTGGTCAAGTGGTGGCTGCTCGCCATCCCGCACTACCTGATCGTCGGCTTCTTCGCCGGCGGCGGCACCTGGCTCGCCACCCGCTCCGACACCCAGAACTTCAGCTGGGCCAGCAACGGCCTGATCGGACTTCTGGTCCTGATCGCCGCGATCATCCTGGCGGTCACCGGCCGCTATCCCGACGGCCTCTTCAACCTGATCCTCGGCCTGAATCGGTGGGTGCTGCGGGTCGCCGCGTACACGTCGTTGATGACGGACGCCTACCCGCCATTCCGGCTGGACACCGGCGGTACCGATCCGGCTGAGCCGGTCATCGTGGCTGCGCGGTGAGACCGGTCCGGTACGCCCGGCGACAGCCGGCCACCTTCCAACGCCAGGAGTAGAGACATGGATCCACACGCACGACCTGACCCTGTACGCCTGAAGGTCTGCATCGTCGGCGCGTCCGGGAAACTCGGGCAGTACATGGTGAAACATGCACTGGATCGCGGCTACCAGGTGGTAGGCGTGTGCCGAGAAGAGAGCGTAGGCAAGCTCGACGCGTTCAAAGGACGCATGACGGTCATGGCAGGAGCGACCGACGATCGCAATGTCATCGCACGTGCGGTCGCTGGGTGCGACGGGGTGCTGACCGTCCTGGTTCCGCGCGGCGTGCACGGCTACTCGTCGGGCACCGCCCAGGCAGTCCTCGACCACGCACGGCCCGAGGCGCGTCTCGTCTTCTCATGCGGGTGGCACATCAGCCGCGACGGCCACGACGTGTACTCCTTGAAACTCAAGGCGCTCGTCAAGATCGCCGGCCCCCTCGCGAAACTTGCTCGCTTCGCCGACCTCGGTGATCAGGTCGAAGCCTGCCGGCGCATCTTCGCCAGCAACACCCGATGGACAATGGTCCGCGGCAGCGACCTGCAGGAGGGCGACAGCCAAGGGCTGCCGGTGTGGAGCCGACACGTAGGCGACCCGATCCTGGCGAGCAACCTCACGCGCCGGGTGGACTTCGCCCTTTTCATGGTGGACGCCCTGACAAACGATCAACTGGTTCAGGAAGCACCGGCGATCGTCGGCTGCCGCACGCCGTCGGCGCTCGCCCATCCCGCCACGGGTGCGGGCGCGCGATGAGCGTGAGACGAGACATGGCGCGGTCTCTGCCGACCGACGCACTTCGCCGGTTCACCGGAAGTCTGTTCCTGCTGGGCTCGGTCACGATCGCGGTCGCGGTCATCGTGCTGCGGGTGGTATGAGCCTGGGCCTGTTCCTCGGTGCCGCCACCGTCGGCTATCGCACGTCGCTGGCCGGCCTCGCACTCATGGGCTCGATCACCGGGCTGGTGCTCGGAGCCGCCCAGGCCCTTGCCCTGCCTCACACAACCCACCGCCGTTGGGTCTGGCCGGCCGCGATGCCCGCACTGTGGGCGATCGGCTGGACCTCGACCACCCTCGGCGGGATCGACGTCGATCAACAGTTCACCGTGTTCGGCGCCTACGGGGCGGTGGCGTTCTCGGCTCTGTCCGGCCTGTTGTTGCCGATCGTCGAGCCGCTCAGCCGCTGAACTGGCCACGCTGGCGGCCGAGCAAGATGACGCTTCAGCCAAGCTGATACTCGACGTGGCCCACCCACCCGTTCGGTAAGGAGGCGTGCACGATCCACGGACGCCGAGGACGTCGCTCAGCCACAGTGCGGCGGCCGAGATGTCGTCGCAGAGCACACCCGGCACGACAATCGGATAGCCCGTTCCGGGTCGTACACGACGATTTCACCGACACCGCGTACCAGCCCAAACCCGCCGTCGTCCTGGTGCACGGCGCTTGGGTGGACGGCTTTTCATGGAACGCCGTGGTGCAGCGGCTGCAGCGGGTGGGCTAGCCGGTCCGAGTTCCGCCCAACCCGCTGCGCCGTGCCCGGCGACGCCGCCACACTCAGCGGCTTTCTGTCGACCATCACCGGACCCGTTGTCCTGGCCGGCCACTCCTACGCGGCGGCGATATCACCAACGCCGCGACGGGCAACACCAATATCAAGGCCCTGGTGTACATGGACGCCTTCGCGCCCGACGCGGGGGAGACTGTCTTCCCGCTCAGCGGCGCCGACTCGGCTCTCGTGGTGGACCCGGCGATGGTCTTCGACTTCTTGCCTTTACTCCGGGGCGCCCGCCGGCGACGTCGACGTACCTCAAACGCACCACGTTCCTGATCTTCGTCGCCACCGGAGTACCGGCCGACGCGGCCGGACTGCTCCACGCCGCTCAGCGCCCGCTGGCGTTGAGCGGCGGCAACCAACCCTCGCGGCGCACCGGCCTGGAAGGCCATTCCGTCCTGGTACCTGGTCGGCACCAAGGACGAGATCAGCACACCCGCGGCGCAGCGGTTCATGGCTTCTCGCGCTCACGCCTGTACCGTGCAGGTCCGCGCCGGGCACCCTGTCCCCTGTGCACCACCCGAGCGGCCCTGCTGCAGCTCTACGGCCGCAGCGGCCGACGATCGTCAGCCCCCACCTTCACCGCCGCATTCGGACAATTGAGCGATGCTGCCGGCGTCAGCGCCCGGTGGACACGATGTTTGAGGAGCGCCCGTTCTGCTCGTCGCGCTTCAGGCGCTTCGCAGTCTGCTTCTCCTTGATCGTCTTACCCTTTTTCTTGACGTTCGCCTTGGTCGTCGAGTCCTTGGACATGATCGAACCTCCTGGAGCAGGTCGGTGAACGTGCAGCGTGTTACTCGCCTAATCGTGGCGTGCAGGTGACGGAAGACCCGCGCGGCGTGCGCGAAGTCTTCCCTGCACGCCGACCCTACGCTGTTCGAGCTCTTGCCGACGTTGGGAGTGCATCGCCGGTGGTGGGCAATGGTTCGTGTCGCCTCACCGACACGAACCCCCTTCCCTACGGTAGGCGGGTCGCGATGGGTCGTTTTATTGGTGACGGTAGGTCCCATGGTGGGGGAGTGGGGTGCGGCGGGGTCCTGGCGACGGCTTGTCGGCCTGCCCCCGTTTACCCCCGAAAACCCCGTCTGCGGATGACAACCAGTGACAAGACGCGATCATCACTTGATCGTGTCTGCGCAGCTCAGCGCCCATTTCTGACGGCTAATGACAAGGTCGGGGCGGCTACGGTTGGTAACAAGGGGTCGTCGGTTCGAATCCGGCCGTCCCGACAGCATGTAGATGGGCCGCAACCGGGGCTTCTGCCCTGGTCAGCGGCCTCTACTGATTACGGCAACCTTCTGGGGAGAAGCTAAACCGCCCGTAGCTGGGGACCACCTGGGGACCGGCGAACCTTCAGGTGAGCACTCAGTGCCACTCCGGCGTCCGTGATCGACTGGCGATCGGGGTGCAAGTACTGCTGGGTCGTGGTTAGCGACCCGTGCCCGGCGATCTTTCGCAGGACGTGCACCGGCACGCCGGCATCAGCCATCCAGGTCAGCCCTGTGTGACGCAGATCGTGGCGTCGCAGATGTTCGTAGCCCAAGGCAGTCACGACCTCGTCCCAGTTTGTCGCGTCCCGCAGTACTGCTGTGCTGATCCGACCGCCGCGAGGTCCGGTAAATAGCCGGCCACCCGGATCGCCACAGGAGATGACCCGGCGCGTAACGAGTTCGCGCACCTCTTGGACCAGCGGTACCCACCGAGCGCGCTTTCCTTTAGTGCCCTTGTCAGCCAACCCGCCAGGGTTCGGCGTCGTCTGCCGTCGGACCGTCCAGCTCCAGTTGGTCAGGTCGATGTCGCCTACGCGCACGCCAGCCACCTCACCGATTCGAGCGGCCGTACACGCAGCGAAGACGACGACATCACCCCAGCCCTGAAAATGACCTGCTGACCGCTGCACGAGGGCGTCGGCGAGTTGCGTCAACGCATCCCAGTCGGGCAGCGCCAACGAACGAGGATCGTCCAGTTCATCCGCGGCCCGTTGATACTCCCGCTGCCAGCCGCTGACCTTGGCCGGGTTCCGATCGATAATGCCGTCGCGGACGGCCTGCTCCATCACACGCACGAGGACGGCGAGGCTGTTCTTTACCGTGGACCGGCTGCACTCATCGGCAATCCAACCGTGAACGGCTCGGTCGATTGCCCCGTTGGTGATCATGCGGACCGGAAGATGGCCGAGCGAGGGAATGACCCGCTTGCGCCAACCAGCTAGGTAGGGATCAAGGGTCTTGCTCTCAAGGCCCCGGACGGCCAACTGCATCACTGCCTCGCCGTAGTCGGAGAGTCGCATCGTGGCGGCCATCGGGTCTACGCCACCCCGAGCGGCGCGGGCCATACCCTCAATCCACGCGTTGGCTGCCTCGAGACTGCCGACAGACTCCGACTTCGACTTTCGGGTCTTGCTGACCGGATCGATCCACCGCACCCGTGCGCGGTAAGGGTTCGCGCGTCCCCGACGGAACTCGACGTCAGACGACAGGGACACTCCAAGTGGAGGCGTCTCGCGGCTGCTCATCAGGCCGCCTCGGGTGTAACACGCTTGCTTAGTACTCCAACGTCACTTGATCTTTCGACTGCTGTGGTGACCGAGTTTGCGCTGGCCCCGACCCCGTACCCGAGCCCGGCCAGTTCGCCCTGCATGCGTCGACACCCCCAGGTCGGGTTGTCCCGCGCCAGCCGCAGCACCAGCTCTCGCGCTCCAGCCGTGACCGGTGGACGGCCCGGACCGCGCCTAAGGTAGGTCCACTGCCGGGCGTTCAGGTTGCGGTGCCAGCGCAACAGCGTGGCCGGGGTGACGAAGAACGCCGCCCACCGCGCCCACGGCAACAACCGTGACAGCCCGGCCAGCACAGTCCGATCGCCCGGTTCCAGGTCCAGTCGACGCAGCTGCCTTCGTAGCACCACGACATGGTGCCGCAGTACCAGCGCCTCCACCGCGTTGGCCCGTTCTCCACGGCCACGAGGATGACCAACTGCAGCACCTGGCGGAGAAGCAGGTACCCATACGAGAGGATCATGACCGGCAGCATGCTGCCAATCGTCGATCCCGGGGCGGACAATCCCGCAGTTCACGGCCGCGAAGTTTCCGAACGGTACAGGTTGACCGGTTGACCGCCTCAGCGGAGGGCTCCTGACCGGACGATGCCGGTCAGGAGCAGCGGCCGCTGGAATCGGGATGGTGCTACCAGGTGCCGGCACGATCCCCGGCCAGCGCCGGCGAGGTCGGCACGGACCGGGTGGCCGCCCGGGGACGCAGCCGCCCGGCGATCATCTGTATCCCGACGTAGAGGAACGGGAGCAGGAGCAGCAGATCCGCGGCATGCGCTACCAGCACCTCGCGCGGGATGCGGCTCACCGGGAAGACCACGGCCCCCAGGCAGATCAGCCCGCCGATCGCCACCGGCACGGCCCGGATCCGGGCCAGCACCAGGCCGAGGAAGAAGAGGCTGGTCGGGAAGAGCGGGCCGGCGAACCAGAAGAGCAGCGACGCGGCCACCGGGTACGGCTCGAGCAGCCGTACCGCATCGCCGTGCGAGACGCCGAACAACTCCTCGTGCATGCCCTGCAGCCCGAACGCCACCCCGCCGAGCACCCCGTAGCAGGCCAGCGGCAGGGCGATGGCGGCGTACCGGGGTGCCCGCGGCTCGATCGCCCGGAACACCCCGACCAGGCCGACCAGCCAGGCCAGGGAGGAGAGCACGTTGAACACCGCGGCGTCGACTCCCTGCACGCCGCCGTCCTGCCAGTAGAACGTGCCGACGACGCTCAACGCCGGGCCGAGCAGCAGCCCGACCCCCGCGATCCACCGGTACGACCTGGGCAGTTCCTGCGCTTCTTGCGAGTAAGTAGTCATGCCGATGACGCTATGGTTCGATCCGGCTCGATCCGTCCGGCGAACGCGGTCGCCGCACTACCGCAAGCGCGGTAGTCGTCCAAGCGCCGGCTACCGCGACGGCGGCAGACCCGTCAGGCCGGACTGGTAGGCGAAGACCACCAGTTGCGCCCGGTCCCGGGCGCCCAGCTTCACCATCGCCCGGTTGACGTGCGTCTTCGCCGTCGCTGGGCTCATCGTCAGGCGTACCCCAATCTCCTCATTGGAGAGTCCGGCCGCGACCAGCGTGACCACCTCACGCTCCCGCTGGGTGAGTGCGGCCAACGACGCCGCCGGAACCGCAGGACCGGCGGCCCGGCCGACGAACGCCGCGATCAGGCGCCGGGTCACGGTGGGCGCGAGCATCGCGTCGCCGCGGGCCACCGTCCGTACCGCCTGCCGCAACTCCTCCGGCTCGATGTCCTTGAGCAGGAATCCGCTCGCCCCGGCGTGCAGGGCGGAGTAGACGTACTCGTCCAGCTCGAACGTGGTCAGCATCAGCACCCGTACGCCCGGCAGCCGGTCGTCGGCGAGGATCCGCCGGGTCGCGGTGAGCCCGTCCGTCCCCGGCATCCGGATGTCCATCAGCACCACGTCGGGGCGGTGCGCCCGGGTCAACGCGATCGCCTCCGCGCCGTCGCCGGCCTCGCCGACCACCTCGATGTCGTCCGCCCGTTCCAGCAGTGCCCGCAACCCGCCGCGGACCAGGATCTGGTCGTCGGCCACCAGCACCCGGATCACGTCGTCGCCTCCCGTACCGGCAGCCAGGCCCGCACCCGGAAGCCGCCGGCCGGCTCCGAGCCGGCGGCCAGCCAGCCGCCGAGGCTGCCGGCCCGCTCCGCCATCCCGCGGATGCCGAACCCGGTCCCCGGCGTGGCCGGCTGAGTGCCATCGTCGACAATCTCCAGTCGCAGTCCGTCCGGCAGATACTCCACGGTGACGTCGACCTGGTTGGCGGCGGCGTGCCGCAGCACGTTGGTCAGCGACTCCTGGGCGATCCGGTACGCGGTCGCCTCCACCGCCCGGGGCAGTGGCCGGCGGTCGCCGCGCCAGGTGAGCGCCACCGCCGGCCCGTCGCCGGCCCCGCAGGCGCGGGCCATCACCGGCAGCCGGTCGAGGCTCGGCGCCGGCGGCTCCGGTTGGGCCGGCGCAGCGCCGAGCGGGACGCCCTCGGGTGAACCGGTGTCCGCCGGATCGGCGTCGCCGGGCGGATCCGCCGTGGCCGGGGTGCCGTCCCGCAGTACGCCCACCGCCGCGCGCAGGTCGCGCATCGCCTCCCGGCTCGCCTGGCGTACGGCGCCGAGCGCCGCCCGGGCCTGCTCGGGCGAGTCCTTTAGCGTCTCCGCCGCCACCCCGGCCTGTACCCCGATCACCGCGATCGTGTGCGCCGTGATGTCGTGCAACTCTTGGGCAATGCGGATCCGTTCCCGGGCAAGGCGCTCCGCCGCGGCCCGGTCCCGGTCCGCGGCGGCCCGATCCCGCTCGGCGGTGAGCAGCGCGAGCCGGGCCCGGGTCTCGGCCTGCCATCGGCGGCGGCTGCGCGCGGCCTCGCCGAGCAGGAGCGCGGCGATGAAGACACCGAACGAGCCGTCCAGAGTGGGATCAAGGGGGTCGAGGTTGTGAGTGGCGACGCGCCCCTGCAGATCGGACCCGATCAGGAACGCGGCGACGAGCATCGACGCGGCCCGGTCGGTCGCGGCGGCACCGGTGTAGAGCGCGACCCAGACCGGCACGGCCGGCGCCCCGCCCGGATAGTCGAGGATGTGGTACGCCAGCCAGCCCACCGTGACCAGCGCGAGCACCAGCGCCGGCCAGCGGCGGCGCAGCGGCAGCACCGTCGACATGGCCAGCCCGAGCAGGTACGCCGCCTGGTCCGGCGGCCGGTCCGCGGACTGCACCACGCCGGCCCGGATCCGGAAGACGGTCGCCACCGCCACGACGACCACCAGGGCCGACTCGCCGACCCACGGCGGCACCGTCGCCCACCAGCGCCGCAACGCCTCGAACGTCACCCGCTCACGGTACGGAAGACGGCGGCCGCCGGCATACCACGAATGCGGTATCCGCTGGTGGCCGCCGTCGCCGCTTGACCGCGGGCTCAGCCACCACGCCCGCTGGCGGTCGATGCGTTGACCGCGCTGTGTTCGCGCGCAACGGAAAAGCGGCGGGCACGCCCGAGTACCACGGTCGCGAGCAGAGCGAAAGGAGCCAACGGCGCCAGTAGTCGGACCTGGGTGAGCAGCAGCGTGCTGACGGCTGCTCCGGCCACGAGCCCTAGGAGGATAAAGACGCTTAGTGTCCTGAGTCGTTAATTCGGCCGCAGTATGCGGCGAGGCTGTTCAGGATCTCGTCTGCGGTCCTGGTCCAGACGAATGGTCTCGGGTCGGTGTTCCATGCCTCGATCCAGATCCCTACGTCGGCTTCGAGGTCGGCGAGGCTGCGGTGACTGGACCGGCGGAGTTTGCGGTTGGTCAGCTCGGCGAACCAGCGCTCCACGAGGTTGAGCCACGACGCTGATGTCGGGGTGAAGTGCAGATGGAAGCGGGGATGCGCGGCCAGCCAGCGGTGCACGGCCGGGGTCTTGTGGGTGGCGTAGTTGTCCAGCACCAGGTGCAGATCCACCTCGGCGGGCGTGTTGGCGTCGATGGCCTTCAGGAACTTGAGGAACTCCTGGTGACGGTGCCGGCGATGCAGCTGCCCGATGACTTTGCCCGTGGCCGGGTCGAACGCGGCGAACAGGCTGGCCACGCCGTGCCGGACGTAGTCGTGGGCCTGCCGGGCCGGGACGGTGGGCATCATCGGCAGCATCGGTCGGGTCCGCTCCAGGGCCTGCATCTGTGACTTCTCATCGACGCACAGCACCATCGCCTTGACCGGCGGATCCAGGTACAGGCCCACGACGTCACGGACCTTCTCCACGAACATCGGGTCAGCTGACAGCTTCCAGGTGTCCACCAGATGCGGCTCGAGACCGAATGCCCGCCAGATCCGCGACACCGCCGTCTGCGACAGCCCGGTCTCGCGCGCCATCGACCGGGTCGACCAATGACTGTCCTGATTGGCCGGCTGCCGTACGAGGGTCTTGACGATCACCTCATCAACCCGGTCGTCGGTGATCCGACGCGGCGCCCCGGGCCGCGGCTCGTCGACCAGCCCCTCCAACCGACGCGCCAGGAAACGGCTACGCCACTTGCCCACCATGTCCCGCGACACCCCAAGTCGCTGCGCGACGTGCGTGTTCACCAGGCCATCGGCGCACAACAACACGATCTTCGACCGCAACGCCAACGCCTGCGACGACTTGCCCCGCCGCGCCCACCGGGTCAGGCACGCGCGCTCGTCATCAGTCAGTTCCACCACACCGCGCGGACGACCAGCCATGCCGACAGCCTACTATCTGCCGGCGAATTAACGACTCGGGACATTAGTACTCCAACGTCACTTCGCCGGTCGGCTGGCGTAGTGGCTGAGTCTGCGCTGGTAGTGGGATCGACGGGCTCGAACTTGGGATGTTCGCCGCCAGGTTGACCAGTGCAGGGTGTGAGCTGGCGGTAGTGGAAGGGCAAGGACGAAGGCGTTGAGGAGTCGACGGATCTCCGCCACGGTCAACGCGATGATCTCCGGGTCGGAGTCGGCCTGCTCGGCGGCGGCGGCGAGGACGGTCAGCACGGCCAGGGCGAGCATGGCCAGGGTGATGAAGCGGTGCCAGCCGTTCCAGCCGCGGACCTGGTAGTGGTCCAGGCCGACTTGGCCTTTGCCGGTTTGGAACAACTCCTCGATGCTCCAGCGGGACTCGGCGACGGTCACGAGGGTGTGCAGCGGCACCGGTCGCGGTGACCAGCACAGGTAGAAGGCCAGCTCGCCGGTGCTGCGGCTGCGGCGGATGAGCAGCCAGCGGTGCTCGCCATGCAGGCTGGTGGTGATCCAGGCCCACAGGTAGTCGCGGGGTCCTTTCGCTCCCGGACCGCAGCTGAGCCGTTGCCACTCGGCCGTGGGTATCCGGTCGGCGAGGTCGTCGACGCGGATTAGAGTTCTCCCGTCGTTGACGGTGACGCGTCGGTCGCAGCCGACCGCGAGGACGTAGCCGACGCCGCGATTCTCCAGGTCTGCGCGTAGGCCGGGGTCGGCGCCGTAGACCTCGTCGCCGGTCGCCCACCCGACGGGGACACCAGCGTCCAGCGCCGCGGTGATCATCTGCCGGGCCAGGGTCGGTTTCGTGGCGAACCCGACCTCATCGGGAACGCCGGCGCCCGCGCGGTGGTCCGGCCGCTCGCACCAGGTCGCCTCGGGTAGGTAGAGCCGGCGGTCGATCAACGCTCGCCCCAGGGGTGAGACGTAGGAAAGGAACACCCCGACCTGGGCATTCTCCACCCGGCCGGCGGTGCCGGTGTACTGCCGCTGCACCCCGACCGAGCAGACGCCCTTCTTCAGAAAGCCGGTCTCGTCGGTGACCAGGACACCATCCGGGTGACCGACATGCTCCATCAGAAAGGCGCGAACGTCATCGCGGACGGCGTCGACGTCCCACACCGCCGTGCGCAGCAGCCGCTGCATCGCCTGCGGATCCTCGTGACCGGCGCGTTCCGCCAGGGACCAGCACGTCTTACGTTCCACCATCGACAGCAGTCCCTCAACGAACGCCGCCATGCTCCGGCGTGGTTCGGCCCGGGCGAACCGGCCAGCGACACGCGCTACCGCCGTGTCAAGGATGGCCCGCCACCCGGTGGGGTTTACGCTGTGGCCCGCGGCCACCGCACGATCTTCGGTTGTCCTCACAAGCCATCGATGATCACGCGGTGGCCGCCCTCATGCCTGCGCCACGCCCAATGCCGAAGCCAAGTGACGTTGGAGTATTAGGAGCCATCGCTCGACATCGTCGACGTTGTACATCGTCACCCGCTCCGAAAGCTTGATGAACGGCGGGCCCTGCGCGGGCTTGGCGGTGCGCCACCGCCGCACCGTTGATGGATCGACCTTGAGTAACCGCGCCAGGTCCTCGGTAGTCATCAGCTTGGACTGCCCGGAAGGCAAGGGTGCCACTGGGTCGTCCAGGCTCGGCCTCGGTATGAATACGACGAATCCGTCTCTGCTGTCTCGGCCATGGTGTGGAATCGCTTGCATGATCAGTCCTTTCTGGTCTTCAGTCAGGCAGCGGCTGTTGCGGTGCCGCTGGTGAGGGCGGTGCCGAGTTCGTGGGCGAGTTCTTCGCGGCCGGCGGCGTGTCGTGCGCGGGCGAGGGCGGCGGCGGTGTTGGCGAGGAGTGCGTCTCCGGTGGTGTGCCAGCCGACGCCGGCGAAGGTGAGGGTGCCGACGATGGGGGTGGTGTCGTCGAGGTGGTCGACGGCCTTGATGTGCTCGCCGGCGCCCTGGTCCTGGTCCTCGTTGCGTCGGTAGGTGACGCGGGTGTCGCGCAGGAGTTGGAAGGTGACGGAGTAGCGGCGGGCTTGGTGAGGAAGTGGCCGCCGAAGCCGAGCATGTGAGCCCATCGCCGCAGCCGGACGTACGGGTTGGCCGTGGCCGGTTTCGTCGGTTCGGCGTCAAGGGCGGCTTGACGGGTGGCGATGCAGACGGGGCAGGCGGCGTAGCGGGTGTGGGTGCCGCAGTCGGGACACTCCCAGGACTCGACGAATCCGGGCCGGGGCCGGTTGCCCCGAGGCCGTTGGGACACCGGGATGGGTGCGCCGGTGGGTCGGCCGAGTCGCCAGCAGGCGTCGATGAGGCGGGCGGTGTGGTCGCCGTCGGGATCGGCGTAGTCGCCGATGCTGTCGGCGTCGAGCCTGACGGAGCGGTGCCCGGTTACCTCGGTGCTCTTGGTGGCGTATTTGGCAAGGTATCCGGCGAACCATGCTGTCGGTGACCTCACCGCGACCGGTCAGGCTGATCGGACGGATGTCGACCTGCTCGCCCCATGCCATGGGCCAGCCCTCAGGGCGGTCCGGATGGCCGGGGGTGGCGAAGGCGACCTGCTCGACGGCGTGCCGGAGGGCGTCTTCCAGGTCAGTGGTCGTGAAGCCGGCCGGTGGCGGCACTACGGCCGCCGCGTCGGTGGGATGCATGCCGTCGAGGCGGACCAGGGCGTGGAAGTGGACCGCTCCCGTTGCCTGGAACTCGGCCACCTTGCCGTGGGAAAGCCGGATCGGCGGGACATTGCGGGTGTTGCCGGAGGCGGTGACGACCTCGACCTGAGGTATGCCGCGTCGGCGGGCGAGTTTGGCGAGCCACCGTTCCGCGGCTTGCTTGGTGCGGTGCCACAACTCGCCTGAGTAGAGGTTCCAGACGACCTGGTGGTCGTGGTCGTAGCAGTCCAGGCACAACGGCTGACCGAGGACTTGGTCGCCGGGCTCATGCCGAGCCCAGCACACGGCAGGTTGGCCGTGCTTGCAGAGGCCGGTGCCACGGCGGGCGTGACACGGCTCGGGCCGGCAGTCGCAACGCTTCCGATCCCGGCAGGTGTGTCGCTTGACCACACGGACGTGAACCGGCCCGAAGGACGGGGCGGTGAAGGTGGGGAAGACGGACGGGTGTCGGGCGACCGTCTCGGGGACACCCTTACCGCCGGTGAGGCCGACGCGCAGCAGTTGGTAGGCGTCGCGTTGGTAGGTCTGGGCGCAGGAAGGGCAGACGGTGGCCCGACGGTTGCCGCACGCGGTGTAGATCGTGGCATCAGGCATGGCGTCGGTGTTCCGCTGATTCAGCACCAGGCCCGTCGACGGGTCGACGGTGAGGAGCTGGCCGGCGAGGCGGATTGGGCGGGTGCAGCCGGCGGCGGCCCGGACGTGGTCCAGCCAGCCGAAGTAGTCGGGGCGGGTGGCGCGTGCGAAGGCGGAGCCGGCGGCGGTGTAGCCGTAGACGGGGATGGTGTCGGCGTTCGAGCCCACACCCCGGGCCGTGGCTCGGGGTGTGATGTCCAGCGTCGAGGCCATCAGCCGGCAACCTCGGTGAGGTGTCGGGTGGTGATGGTGCGTTCGGTGACGATGACCCGGCAGGCGCCGCACTGACGCTTGGCCGGCTCGTGCCGATGGCAGGGAATCTGGACGGTCTGTCCGCCGCAGCGGACGGTGACCGGTGCCCGGCAGGGCCCGCCGGGGATGACGTGCACGAGGGTCTGGCGGATGTCGAACGGGTGCGGGTCGATGAAGGCGGGGCAGGTGTGGATGACCTGTTCGATGTCGACGAGGTAGATGGTCATCGGCCACCACCGGTGATGGTGGCGAGGAGCTGCCCGGCGACGGCCGGGGCGATGCTCAGCCGGTCGGAGAGCTCGTCAGCGGTGATGGGCTGGCCGGTGGCTTGTTCGTGCTGCACGGCTGCGAAGCGGGGCGGTGGGCAGCAGGTGGGCAGGGACGTCGACCGGCTCAGGGGCCGGCGTGGTGACAGGTTCCGGTTCGACGGTCGGGGTCGGCTCGGGGGCCGGGGTGATAGCGGCCGGTGGTGCCGGCTCGGTGGTGACCTGCTCGGCCACCTGAACATGGATCGGCTCGGCCGGCTCGGCGGCGGGCGTGCCGTGTTCCGGCATGGGTGCCGGGGCGAGGACGAGCTTGACCAGGGCCATGAACGCCAAGGCGGGAACGGCGGAGAGAAGCCACCCGGATGGGCCGGGTTTGGCGACGGCGAGTTGCGCGGCCAGGGACAGGCCGGCGGCGGCGATAAGCAGGAACAGAGGGTAGCCGATGGGAGCGCCGGCCCGGCGGCGTCGGCGAATGGTCAGGAGCGAGGCGATGGGGACGAGTTCGGAGATGACGGCGTTGGCCCAGCCGAACCATGCCCCGGTTCCGGTGGGGGAGTTGGCGAGGGTCCAGTCTTTGACGTGGGTGAAGGAGGCGGCGCCGGCGAAGCCGGCGACGGTGAGGAGGATGAGGACCAGGACGACGCCTTCGAGGCGGGTGCCGTTGGTGGGTTTAGTGCTGGTCATGGCCGGTCACCTCGGGTCGGCGGTGTGGGGTGGGGTAGAGGTCGATGACGCCCAGGCAGTGGGCGCAGAGCACGGGGATCAGACCGACGGCGGCCATCCGGTTGCGGAAGCAGGCCAGGCAGGTGAAGTCGGACGGGAAGAGTCCGTCGCCGTCGCAGCCGCCGCAGATGGGCAGGCATTCGGGGCAGGGCCGGTAGACCAGGCCGAGGACGTCGTGGTTGCCGGCTGGCATGTTGCAGTCGGTGCAGAACCGGCAGTCGTCATCGGTCATCGCTGGTCACCTCCCCGGCGGTGACGAGGCGTTCTTCGGCGATGAGGCCGGCGAGGCCGACGCGGATCCCGTCGCAGGTCGGGCAGTCCTGGCCCTCGCCGGCGGTGCAGTCGGCGAGGTGTGCTTCGTGGATGATGCGGATGGATTCGGCGTAGTAGCCGGAGAGGAAGCGTTCGAAGGACAGGGGGCCGCGGCCGGCGAAGTCACCGGCGATGGCGTTCACGACGTAGTCGTCGGGTGTGGTGCGCTGCTGCGCGGCGAGGTTGAGCGTCGAGTGGGTCACGCTTGACGGATCGGCGTCACCTGATCGGCCGCGGCAACCTGCGCGGTGAGGGTGGCGGGGGCAACCAGACCCTCTCCAGCGGCTCCGGCGGCGGCTCTGGCGGTCTCTGACCCGATCCGTTCAGGCGGAGTCGGAACGGTCCACGCGCTCGTCGGAGTCACTCAGGTCCAGGGCCAGCTCCCAGAGGTGGGCGGCCACGGGCTGCCGCTGCTCCGGGGTCGGCTCCGGGCCGACCTGACGGCGCGCCTCCGTCAGGGCCTCCTCGAAGGTCGCTGCCGCTTCCGCGTCCAGGTGCAGCACGTTTCCCCGACGTGCGATCCCGATAGCGAGGACCATCACGCTGAACAGCGCCGCCACGCAGACCAGAACCAGTCCGGGTAGGAGCGCGAGCGCGCCCCAGAGCCGGTCGCCGGAGCCGAGCAGCCGAACCCCGGCCACGAACGCGACGACCGCCAGACCGAGCGAGAGTACGCCGATCCCCTTGAACCATCGGGCGGCGTCGGGCAGCCACACCTCGTCCGTGAAAGATGCCCGGCGGGGAGGCTCGCTGGTGTCGCTGTTCCAGCGCAGCGACGTCATACCGTTCCGCTGGCGGCGGATCTTGAGGTCACCGATCTGTTCGTCCTGCACGGATCACCCCCGGTCGGTCGGTGCGGCCGACGATAGCCGGTCCGGTCGAACGGCGGACCCCGCCCGGTGCGAACCGGTATCGAGGAGCGCGGTGAGCGGCCCAGTGCCGGTCCCCCCGGTTCCGCCTTCGCCTCGGCGCCGGTGAGCCACACCGCTGTCACGTCGTCGTCGGGCGGCAGTTCGCAGTGCCAGACCGCGAAGTACGCCTCCGACGTCGGCCACTCGCACCCCTCGGTGGGTGCGGCGACGGTGTTCCGGACGTAGCCGAGAAGCGTCGTCGGCCGGACACCGCCGAAGGTGTCCCGGAGCAGTCCACGCAGGCACTCCTCGACAGGCAGCCCGTCGACCCGACGGGTGGGGATGTCCAGCCCCCGGCCGTCGGCGCGGGGCCGCGTGCAGATCCGCCCGTCCCGCGTCGCGAGGACGGCGCGCCGGAGCAGGCCGAGTTCCCGCACGGGTAGCGTCGCACCGCCGACTCCCTCGTCGCGACAATCGCGACGCGCGCGGGAGTGCTAGTCATGCCAGAACAGGAACGAGAGGCCACGCTCGGCCGGATCCGCGCTTTCCTCGCGAGCAGACCGGAGACCACCAGCGGCGAGTTCACCCTCCCGATGCTGACCGGCGTACTGCGCGTCCGGCAGCTGTGAAAGCCATCGACCACCCGATCTTCAAGTAAGCGAGTCGCGGTTCGTCGACCAGCGTCCACGCGGCCGGCGCTGACCTGATGATCTCGGCCAACCCTGGCTGCTCCATGCAGATCACCAGGGCACTCGGCGATCAAGGCAACGCGCTTCACGTCGCGCACATCGCCAAGGTCATCGATGCGCCGGTCCGTTCCCGGCCCAGCCCAGCGCGCTGCCGCACGGTAAGGGCGCCAACGCCCCGGCCCGGGGTAGCGATCTGCTGTTCGCGGGCGATCAGTCAGCATTTCGGAACCTCGGTGTCGCGTGTGGCGCCCCAGACTGAGAATGCGACGGCTGGGTTAAGCTCGCCTCCTGACGGCCGCGGAGCCCTTTGATCGGGTGCACACTCATGCCGCGAGTCGCGCGGTTGTCGCGATCATGTCAAGCATCATCCGAGGCCGCCAAGTCAAGCATCACCCGGAGTCAGACAGCCGGCTGCCGGCGAAGTCGTTCAAAGTTTCTGTACGTCTTCAAGGCGGCCCTTGACGGGCCGCACGCGCCGCCGCCTGGGCGCGCGGCTTGCACTCCGCTGCCGCTCCGCTCCGGCCATGCAACACGCCCGGCGGCTGGCGCGGAGGCAGGGGAAGCCCAGAGGGCCGCCGCAGGACGACAGGAGCTTGACCGGGGAGATGGTGGGCCGGCAGCCGGCCGGGCCGCGCGGCCAGGACCCGCGCGGCGTGGGGAAGCGCACGCCGTCCGCGTCGGCGAGCTGCCGCCACTCGCGGGGTTGCGGTTAGGGGGCCTCCGGCGGGGGCGCTCCGGCTCCAGGATGGCCGAAGATCGCTGGCAGCCGCCGGGTTCGTGGGTGGTTGCGGGTTGGCCATCCCGCCTGCCATCGACCCGGGCAAGCCGAGCAGACCACCGCCCGACCCGCCAGCGCCCGTACGAGCCGTCACGGTCCGCCCGTCGTGGCGGGCCGGGCGGCGGCCCGCTCCCCAGGAGGGCGGGTCGACGGCACACGGGATGGCAGCAGGTCGTCAGGTTGTTGGCTGAAGCAGTCCGAGGTCTAGCAGGTTTGTCAGCGGTGGAATCTGTGCCCCCTGCGGCCGGTCCTCCATAATCGGCGGATGGCTTGCGACTCCGCTGAGGGCGGGCAGCATGGCTTTACAGCGGGTTGGCGGCTCGCGGCCGCCGCCGTGATCCTGATAACGGTCGTTGCTGCGCGGTTCAACGCCGGACTCGCCGATTTTGTCAACACGGATCCACAGGGCGCCGGTCAGGTACGAGAGGTGGAGCGCTTCGCTACCGGCCTGGTCTACACGTCTGGTCAGTCTGTTGGTCAGGTGATCGCGATGGTGTTTGGTGCATTCGTGCCGGTTGGCTGGCATTTTCGAATGGCGTTGATGAAGCGAGAGGAACACTCGGGCAAGATCCGTGGCGCGCTGTGGGGCGGGGTGGGCCTTGCACTGGCCAATGTTGCGACAGTATTGCTCATTGGTGTACTTGCCGGCGAGTGGTTGGTTCGGTCAGCAGTCCACCATGACTACTTCGACCCGAAACTGCTGGGGGACGTGGGCGTCGTCATGATGGTTCTGCTTGGCTTCGTCGGGTTCTTGGTGTGGTCGTTGGTCGGTGCGGTTCTCAAGCCCATGGCCGGCGAGGGCCGCAGGGGTACAGCCATCCTGATTCTCTCGATGCTGGTGGCGCTGGCCCTCAACGGATTCGTGAACATTCAGCTGACGTTGATGATTCTGACTTAAACCAAGAGCATCAAGGCGGTCCGCAAGCGGGCCGCGCCGGCCCGGCTCCGGCCTGCTGGCGACCTCCGGCCGGCATCGACCGTGCCGGCCGGCCACGCTGACGGACGACCAGGACCACGAAGCGGCACGGCCTGGTCATCTACGATCCTCAGGGCGACGAGGTAACCGGCTTGCGGGGGGACTACGAAATCCCGGTGGGACCGGGTGACTAACTGAGTGACGACCGGTACCGACGTCGGTGGACAGCCGTGGACGTCGGAGGACCATTTCTCAGCTCACCTGTCGCGGCGGAGCAGGTCGGGCGGTTGTGTTGGTTGCCTGGGGGTCAAAGGGGTCTGGGGGTTAGAAGTGACCAGCGATTGCGGCTCGCCACGGGTGAGCTGAGCTGGTCAGTGCGAGGAGGCGGTCGAGCCGCTGCAGCCTGCCTCGGTCTAAGAGCGTGTTTGAGAGGGCGTTGATCAGGTCTAGGTGAAGGTGCGGCGGGCTTGACGGCGGGCGGGGTGACCGCGGGTGATACGGCGGGTCATGCCGGCGATGGCGGCCCAGCGGATGACGGCTTCGGAGACCTCGGGGTGGCGTTCGTAGTCGCGGGCCAGGCGGCGGCAGGCGGTGAGCCAGGCCAGAGTGCGTTCCACGACCCAGCGGCGGGAGATCACGCTGAACCCGCGCTGGTCGGCGGGCTTGCGGACGATCTCCAGCGTGGTGCGGAGAATATCGCGGGCCCAGTCGACGAGCCGTCCGGCGAAGCCCTGGTCGGCGAAGACGTGCCGGATCGGGGTGGCCATGTAGGCGCTGAGCAGGGCGGTCTTGGCGCCGTCGCGGTCCTGCCAACTCGCGGCCAACACTGTCACGGTGAGCAGCAGGCCGGCGGTGTCGGTGACGATGAACCGCTTGCGTCCGTTGATCTTCTTCCCGGCGTCGTAGCCGCGGCTGTCCCGGCCGACGGTGTCGGCGCCCTTCACGCTCTGGGAGTCGATGATCCCCGCCGACGGTTCGGGGTCACGGCCCTGCTGTACCCGGGCCTTGATCCGCAACGCGGCCAGGAGCTTCTCGGTCACTCCGGCGTCTTCCCACCGGTTGAAGTACCAGTACACCGTCTGCCACGGCGGCAGATCCGCAGGTAAATACCGCCATGGGCACCCCGACCGGACGACATACAAGATCGCGTTGACGATCTCCCGCCGAGGGTGCTTCTCCCTCCGGCCGTCCGTGTTCGGCTCCGGAAGCAGAGGCTCGATCAAAGCCCACTGGGCGTCGGTCAGGTCCGAGGGGTAACCACGACGAGCAGACACCGCGCCACCCTGCCCGACCCGAGCGTCGATGTCATGCCGCCACGCCGTCCACATCAGACCATCTCAAACACGCTCTAAGGGACGTCTCGTAACTGGGTGAAGGCGTTGCCCGGCACGGGCCCGGCGGTCAGCCAGCGAGGATGATGTTGTGGAGGTTGGCGATGCCGGAAGCGGCGTCGGTCAATGTGTGGGCGGCGCGGCGGTAGTCGCGCAGGATCTTGAAGCACTTCATCCTGGCCAGGGCATGTTCGACCCCTGCTCGAACGGTCCGGTGTTCGACGTTCAGGGCTTGCTTCCAGTCCGGCAGATCGCTGCCGTCGGCGGGCTTGCGGTACGGGATTATCACCTCAGGGTTGCCGCGGTAGCCGCCGTCGGCCATCACGGGCCGCCCGTCCAGCTTCTCTTCGATCCCTGAGCTGCGGTAGACAGGGGGCACTGCCCCCGCCGTGCCCCCAAAGAATTTCCGACCAGAGAAAATGATCTCCTCTTGTGCTGGTCGGGACGGCCGGATTCGAACCGACGACCCCTTGACCCCCAGACCTCGGCAAGGTGGTCGGGTGGGGTTCGCACCGCTGCACAACAGCCAAATCGGTGTCGTTGCGGCCTCATGTAGCTCCGTCGGTTGCTGTACATCGCTGCTGTACTGCCGGTCTCTCGTGATCCGGTGGGCCCTGTAGGCCGGTGCGGGGCTCAGTACGAGGAGTTCTTGGTGGCAAGTGGCCCCTCTGGGCCGAATTCTTCCAAGATCTCCGGGAGCTCGATGGCGACGGCGATGCCGTCTTCGAGTACGGCCAGCAGAACCTGCGCGCCACCGCCACTTTATGAGGGTGATTCACGAATGTGCCGGAATGGGTGCTGGATCGGCCCTACGCTCGGATTCGACAGCGATTGCCCGGCCACCGAGGAGGGGGCTGTGTTCGAGGAATTCCAAGGACTGCCGCTGCACCCGCTGTTCGTGCACGTGCCGATCGTCTTCGTCCCACTACTTGTGATCGGCGCGGCCATCTACGCGTTGGTACCCCGGCTGCGCCGCCCGATCGGCTGGGCGGTGTTGCTGCTCGCCATCTCCGCGCCGCTGTCGACTCTGCTGGCCGTCGAGTCCGGAGAGGCCTTGAAGGCGACGTTGGCCGCCAAGGGCTATCCGCCGGAAACCCTCGCGCAGGTGTCCGAGCACCAGCACAACGGCGAGATGACGCGCTCGTTCACCTTTGGGCTGGGCGTGTCGACCCTGCTGCTTCTCCTGCTGGTGACCAGCGGGCATCCGCGGGTGGTCCGGCTGCCCTCCTGGGTGCGTCTGCTCCTCAGCGCCGTGGTGCTTGTTTTCTGCGTGCTCACCGCGGTGTACGTGCTGCGGACCGGAGACTCCGGCAGCGAGGCGGTGTGGACCGGCGTGGTGTGATCGGGGAGTGGGGCCGGGCCCGGACCTCGTCCGGCCCAGAATGCCACCGTCAGGCGAGGACGATCTTGTCGCCCTCGACCTTGATCGCCTTGGGGGGCAGCGGCCGGGTGGCCGGCGGGTGCTTCACCGAACCGTCTTCGATCGAGAACCTGCTGCCGTGACAGTTGCAGTTGATCGTGCCGCCCTGGACGCTCGCGACCGGGCAGCCCTGGTGGGTGCAGATGTTGCTGAAGCCCTTGAACTCGCCGGCCTTCGGCTGGGTGACCACCACGCCCTGTTTGTCGAAGATCTTCCCTCCGCCCACCGGGATGTCGCTGGTACTGCTGAGGGCGCCAGCCGGACCCGGCGAGGCGCCGCCGGTCGGGGCGGTGCCGGTCGTCGCGCCGCTGGTCGAATCGTCGCTGCCGCAAGCAGCCAGGACAGCGGACGCGCCGATCGCACCCGCGCTGCGCAGCAGCGAGCGGCGGGTGGCGGCGCCGGGTCCGGTGCCGCCTTGGTGGTTGTCGTTCATCTCTCGTCCTCTCAGCTGCCGCCTCACCTGATGCCGTTTGCGACGGTAGTGGGTCGGAAAGTCGGATCGCCCGGGTTTGATGAGGTTTCCCGCTGACCGGTCGGCCTGTTCCCGCGCGGATCCGCCTCGCCAAAATCGGTCTCATACTCCGATTCGAGGGCATACGGTCATCGTGGCGGTCCTGCACCGCCCGGCCGCCGTTCGGTGGCCGCCGGGTGGTCGCGCTCCGCGTGGACGTCCGGGCCGACGATCAGAGCGAAAGGGACCCCACGTGGACCGTGTCGACGGGGTGCTCCTGCCGGAACTGGACGGGCCGGAGCCGAGCGCGGCACTGCCCCGGGCGCTGGGCTGGCTGAGTCTCGCGCTCGGCATATACGCGCTCGCCGAGCCCGGACCGCTGGCCCGGCTCACCGGGGTCGACGATGACCCGGCGTCGTGGGCGGTCATTCGGGCCGGCCGGTCGATGCGCGTGCGCGCCTCGGCCATCTGCTCCTCGTCGCTGGGCACCCACAGCAGCCAGCCGTAGTCCAGCTCGTACGCCGTGACGCCGTCGACGGCGCTCAGGCCCTCGCTGCCCAGGTCCTCGGGCAGGTGGTGCGTCGACACGTCCAGCACCCGCAGGATCGTCGGCTTTCCCATGTCTCCTCCTTGCTCGCCACCCTGGCGACCACCGCGGCGCGCCCGGCTGAACCGGGCGCCCACGGAAGCGGTCAGGTCAGTCGTCGTCCTCGTTGAGGTCTTCCTTCCAGGCCGGCAGCGGACTGCCGTCGTGTGGCTTGCGGTACGGCATGATCACCTCGCGGTTGCCCTGGTAGCCACCGTCGGCCATGACCGGACGGTCGGCTAGTTTCTGGTCGATGCCGGAGGTGCGGTAGACGATCGTGTCGTTGCGGTTGCCCGGCTGCGGGTCACCGAGGGCAATGACCAGGCGGGTGCTGGCGTCGATAGCGACCTGCAGGTTGGTTGAGTACCGGTAATTCTTGCTCGGCGCGGCCAGTCGATGGTCCCGGGTCGGGATCAGCGTGCCGTCGACGATCGCGATCTGGTCGGCCGGGCGCCGGCGCACTGGTGCCAGGGCCAACAGCGGGCCGAGGGTGTCGATGACCCGGTGCGCGGCGGAGTGCGACACCCCGAACAGCGGCCCGATCTGCCGCATGGTCAGGTTGGTGCGCCAGTACGCGGCCACCAGCAGCACCCGATCGGGCAGGTCAAGGGCCCACTGCCGGCCCGGCCGGCCGTCAGCGATGGCGTGCGAGCGCAGAGGCCGGCGCCGTCGTCACCGCCGTCAGGTCGGCCGCCAGCCGCCCTTCCGGCGTGCCCGGCGGATACCGCTCGCAGTGCGGGTAGTACCCGATCCCCACGACGAACGCGTGGATCCGCGGGCCGTCGCCGGCGTCCTCGGATACCGTCGTCACCGTTCGCCCCCGGCGAGCTTGCGGCCCAGCCGGGCGTAGAAGTTAGGCTGCCGGAAGTAGGCGCTGTGCGCCCACACCGCATGGGTCGGGTAACCGTAGTCCTCGACGCCATCGAAGACCTTCCCCGCCTGATAGCCGAGCAGATCGGACCGGTCGACGAGGTTGATCCACCGGCCGATGGCGGCGGGCCGCCGCACCCGGAACCCGTCGGCGCCGGAGATGCTCGGGTCGCTCTCCCCGAACAGCTTCAGCTCCTCGAACAACGCGACCTGGGAGCCGACCGTCACCAGAGTGTCCACCCGCAGGTCAGGCGCGAAGTGGGTGAGCAGGTCGTACATGATATTGCCGCCCATGCTGTGCGCGATCACCACCAGCGGCCGGCCCGGACCGGCCTCCGCCGCCGCCGCGCGCAGATCGTCCAGCACCGTACGCACGATCGGCCCGGGATCGGCCGGCGTGCCCCGCCGCGCCAGGTAGGTCAGGAGGTCGCCGACCAGGTGGGAGACCGGGCGCCCGCTGAGCACCCGGAGCGCGGAGATCGACGCCTCGCCCGGCGCGCCGACCACCCGCCGCAGCCGGTCCACGCCGCCGCGCATCAGCCGTCGCAGCCGCCCGTCGCGACGGAGCCGGCCACCCAGCGCCTCCCGCGGCTCGGCGTCCTCCGGCGGGGCGATCTCGGCGGTGAGCCGATCGACGAAATCGGCGTCGTCCTTGATCTCGGCCAGCCACGGGTATCGGACGCTCTCCGGCCCGGCCGGCGCCAGCCGCTCCCGCCGGTCGCAGTACGCCACCGCCAGCGCGGCCTCGGCGACTACCGCGTCGGCCTCGGCATCGTCCATACCGTCCAGATCGATGAGGACGAAGAGCAGGTCCACGGCGTCGCGCATGCTGCGGCGCGCCGTCTCGGTGACGAGCACCCCGGTGGAACCGCCGCCCGCGGCCACCTGGCGGCCGATCCCGACTTCGAAATCGTCGCCCCCGCCCAGCGCTTCCAGGCCGGCGTCGGGCAGCGACGCGTGCCGCTACCGCAGCCGGCCACCGTGCTTTCCCCAATAGGGCGAGCGGACCTCGCCGTGGCCCACCACGGACGGCGGAAGAAACTGCCGGAAGAACCGATCCCGTGTACGAGAGGCGACGTCGTAGCCGCCACGCTTCTCCCGATTGCCGATCCCGTGCACGTAGACCAGGGGCACGCAGTGTCCTTCCGTCCGCCGGCTCTTGTGGATCGATTGTGTCAATCGGGGCACTTCGGCAAGCTCCCCCGTTCAGGCGTAGCTGACCGGCCGATCGAACTGTACGGTGAGCCACCGCGCCGATCGTGAGTCAACGGTCAGATTGTGGCCGCAATGGCGGGGACGATTACCGCATGACATCGACATGGAAGATCGAGCTCATTCCCGTACCGGTGACCGACGTCGACCGGGCCAAAGCGTTCTACCAGCGGATCGGCTTCACCGCCGACCACGACCACCAGGTACACGATGGCCTGCGGTTCCTGCAGCTCACGCCGCCCGGGCCGGCAGACCTGCGTTTGACCGGAGGCCTGCCGGCCCGCTCGGCGCTACCCGTTCGGGATATTGGTGAGGTCGCCGTCCGGCACGTACTTCAGCGCAGCTCGTTCGTCGCTGAGCTCGTACGCTGACGGTCGCGCGTTCGGTGCGTCAGGCGGCGGTGGACTCGAGCTGGTCGAAGGCGATGCTCCACCACGATTCTGGATCGGTGAATGCGGACGGGTCGACCCGCGTCAGCTCGGCGCGGATGGCCGCGGCGAGCTCGGCGCGGGCCCTGCCGCCCGGGTCGGTGTCGATAAGCTGCCCGAGCTTATAGAGGAACTCGACGAACGCAGCAAACGAGGCGTTGACGTGCTCGAAGTTCGGCGTCGCGAGGTCCAGCAGGATGACCGAGCCGTTCCGCGAGTCAAGGATGTAGAGCATCTGGGCGTCATCGGGCGAGCTGCCGAGGATGACGTACATCCGCGGGCCCTCGTCGCCAATCTCGATCTTCAGCTTGCCGAACGGCGTCATGCCCGGGGCGGTGACGTCCGCGGTGAACAGGATCGGCACCTCGACCGGGAGAGCGGCACCGGCCGGCAGGACTCCCGGTGTGAGCACGTCGCCGAGCAGGTCGGCCGGGACCTCGATCACGCCGTCCGCGCCCCAGAGCGCGGTGAGTTCCGCCAGCGACACGCTCATTCGTCCTCCTGCTCGCCGGGGGCGGTCAGGTCCTGCTCCTCAAGGAACCGCCACCAGTCGTCATCGTCATAGCCGATTTCGGCGTAGCCCGCGCCGAACACGTAATAGGCGAGGAAAGAGTCCAGGTCCGGGGCGATCTCCTGGAAAGCCTCGCGCATGAACCACTCGTCGGTGCTGATCTGCGGGAAGTACCAGACCGCGCCGGAGTCGCGCCGTAGCAGCAGCGGCTCTTCCTTGAGGCGCCCGAGGTAGAACCACTCGTCGGGCTCGGCGGCGACGCCGGTGTATTCCGGCATGATCTTCAGACCGCTCTGCATACGGGCTGAGGAGGAGATGCCGGGCAGGTAGAACCCGCCGGCCGCGATGCTCTCGGCGACCTCCATCAGCTCGCGTACCGGCTGCGGTACCTCTGCCGGAATCTTGTCGGTCGGCACGCCCGCGCTGATCTCTCCCCAGCTGACGGTGTTGTCCTCGTCCGCCACCAGGTCGGCGCGCAGCTCCTCGATGAGTTCCCGCAGATCGGGGTTCAATCCACTACCTCTATTCGGATCGGCGTTCCGTCCGGCAGGTTCATGATCTCCACCCGGATCTGGGTGCCGATGTCCTGGTTGGTGTCGGCGTCCATCAGCTTCAGGTTACTGACCTCGTCAGGACCGCCAAGTTGCAGCTCCCAGACATGATCGGGGTTCTGGTCGCGCACCCGTTGCTTCATCCGCTCGGCCGCTTCACGGTCTTTGGCCTTCTGCGCGTCGCTGCCCTTGTTGTTCCTGACGTACTTGTTGTGGATCTTCCGGATGATCCGGTCTTTGAACCCGCCGGTAATGCTGGTGTCGCGCGCTACCGGGTTCGCCTGCTTGAACAGCTTTCCCTGATCGCTTAGCCGTTTCAAGGCGGCCATCTTGCGGTCGAAGTCGGTGCGGTGGTGCGTGCTTTTGCGCTGGACCCGGATGGTGACCTCGGGCAGATCATTGTTGCGCTTCACCGGGGGTGCGGAGGCCTTCTTCACCGCCGCGCCGACGAGGTTGCCCTCCTTCGGCTTGGCCGCGCCACCTCGCTTCCGGCCACCCTCCCTGCCCCGGCTAGCCACTTATCAGCTCCGTAATCACCTGGTCGATCAGCAGACCGACGATCTCCCGCGTGATCATTTGGAAAATCGGGATCTCAGCCAGCGACGCGCCGAAGGTGACGACCGCGGTTGCGATGGCCTGCGCCACCTGGAAGGCAAAGATGGCCAGCTGCACGATCATCTGAATCTTCAACGCGAGCACGATCCCGGCGCAGATGATCAGGCCGGTGCCGACCAGCATTGCCGCCTGCGCGTAGTCCGGCAGGGTGCCTGGCCCGCTCTCCGGTTTCGCCCACCACTGGGCGAACGCCTGCATCGCCTCGCCGCTCTGCTGCGACATCACCGCCGCAGCGGCCGCGCCAGCCTCCCCAGAGGCGTCGGCGACCGTCCCGGCGAAGTCGATCCAGGCCTGCCCCATCTCGAACAGCTTCTCCTCGTCACCCTCCGGCCAGGAAAAGCCGATCCAACCGAGGGCGGTGACCAGCTCACCCGGCAGCTGAAGTCCCATCCCTCACCCCAAAATTCCGAGGATGTCGCGCATCGCGTTCGCGGTTTCGTGCTCAACCGACTCGTAGTTGTCGGCCATCACGGTCAGATCGCTGCCCGCCGCGCCGATCTCCTCGGCAGCCACACCGATGCAGTCCAGCACCCAGGCCGAGACCCCGGTGTACACGACCCCGATCAGCGAGCCGATGTCGTCGCCGCCCCAGGGCTCGCCGTAGCCGGCCATCTGCGCCTCGAAACTCTCCAGCTGCCCGATGAACCGCTCGGCCGCGCCGACCACCTGATCACCGCCTGCCCGCAGGGCCGCGGGCTCCACCTCGAAGCCGCTCACCGGTTAGCACTCCCGCCGGACATCCGGGCCTGCGCCTCGGTCAATGTCTGCAGAAACGTGCTCAGCCGTGGCACCGCCGTATCCCGGACCTGTTGCAGCTGCTCGGTGAGCTGCGTAAGGTCGGCAGCGCCCGGCACGGAGGCGCCGCTACGCATGGAGTCGATCGCCGCATTGACCGCCTCGACGATCCGGTCACACAGCTCGGCGAGGCCCAGGCGCATTAAGCGCGGATCCACGGCAAGCGACGAAAGCCGACCGTCGGCACCGAACTCGGCACAGACCCGGCCATCCGCTGCCTCGCCGATCCGCCGCTGCCGGGCGGCTTCCTCGTCTTCCGGCGGTGGGCTCACCGCCCGAAGGGCACCGACAGTGGCATCGAGCATGCGGGCGAAGTCCCCACTCGCGGCCCGTGACATCGACATAGATCGTCCTCCCGATAGTGCTCGAAACATTCGCGAGCGTACGGACACGGGTCAAACGAGCCGCTGTTCTACCTCTGATGGGTACATGCGCACCAAACAGAATCTGGACTTAACCCTTGAACAAGCAGGTCAGGGAGTACACACCTCTACGGTGATCTCGGGGCTCCGACGCTGGCTGGCGTGGCTTGCCCGGCACGGCCACCAGCACCCGCACCGAGCCTTGGGCGTGCGGATGGCCGTGTTGTACGCGGTGATGGTGATGTCCGGCCGGCTGCTCGCCGTCCGGCAAGGTGCGGGGACGGCCGCCGAAACGCCAGGCGCCGGGAACGGGTACGACGTCCCCCAAATGATCGCGTGTAGCTCGTGACGGCTGCAGTAGCGGCTGGTGATCGACCTCGTCGGCGGTCCAGTCGACCGGTGCGTTGGCGGCGTTGAGAGCGTCTTCGCGGTTCATGCCCTGCCTCCTGACAGCATCTTCGCCACGGCGTCGCGCTCGTTCTTCTCGTCGGTGATGGCAGCGGGTGTCGGCGTCAAGGTGCCGTGTTGGTGCGGCGGCGTATCTCAGCATCCACGTCGAAGTCCATCGCGCGGAGCTTGCGGTACGCGCGGTCGCGTACGGCCTCGTCGAAGAATTCTTCATACCAGGGGAGCAAGACCCACATCTCGACGCTCATGTCGAGCTTGCCCATCTGCTTTGAGGCGCCACAGCCCGTCGGAAGCGTTGTCACTGAGGACCAGTTTGCGGGCTGTCTCCACGCCCTGGTACTCGCGCAGCATGAGCTGGAACCGCCTTGCCGGATAGCCCAGCGCTGCCAGGGTGTCGACGCCTTGGTGCAGCTCCGCAGTGAATCGTCGTGCCAGCTCTTCCCGGTCGGTGCTCACGTGGCGGTCCCTTCGCTCGGCGACTGGAGGGGTAGGCAGGGGTCGGCCTCAGTCTTCGCCCACCGGCCGAGCTTTCACTATGGACCGTCATCTGGTTGCCCTGTCACCTGCAGCCGCATGCACAGTGAGGACCGATCGCGTGGCGCTTGGCGGGGTTCTCGTGCGCTTCGATCTTGACTGCTTCCACCAGCCCTGGGAGGAGCCGTGGGACATGGACTGGTCGTGGCCGGTCGCCGTTGACGGGATTCAACGGTTGAAGGCAGCTCTTGTCCGGTGTCCGGAACCGCTGCAGCCGTCGTGCGAGTGCCCCGTGCACCGGTCGTTGCGGGACAGCATCGAGAGGCCACCGTCGCATGAGGCTTCGGTGACGGTCGAACTGACCGAGGATGGGCTGCCGCAGGTTCGGTCAGTACGCATGCTGTGAGGCGCGCAGGGCTCCGGCGGCAGAGGAAGCGGGTGCGGTCAGACCTGGCCGCGTTCTGGGTGGGTACCCCCCCGTTTACCCCCCGAAAACCCCTCGCTGAGGTTGACAACCAGTGACAAGAAGCGACCACTGTTTGATCGTGTGTGTGCAGCTCAGTGCCTATTTCTGACAGTCAATGACAAGGTCGAGATGGTTACGGATGGTAACAAGGGGTTTTGACAAGCAATGACAAGCCTTGAAGGAGGAAGGCTTGACATGAGGTTCTTGTGGGTTCAAGTCTCCTCGTTCCCCACGAGGGCTGCCTGGGTAAGTGCCGCGCCGTCACGGTAGTCGATATGGGCAGGAGGAGTGAAAGCAGGGAGCCTGGGATTTGGATACCTCGTCAGGCTTCCCGGCGTGGCCAAAAGCCTCCGAGCTGCCGGGGGAACCTCAAGGCGACGCCTGCCCGGCCGCAGTGGCATTGCCTGCTCGTAGCCGTGACGGGGCTGATCGAGATCGTGGTGGTGGTGCCCTTCGCGGGTGACCCGGCTGATCGTCGCCGACGAGATCACCCGCCGACCCAGGGAAGCGATCGTCCGCCGGCTGCCAAGGGCAGCCCGCTGGCGTACCGGCTGTACTGCCGCTGGTGCCTGTCTGTGTGCCGTACGGGCGTCCCGCCGTACCTGCCGTCGGTGTCTTGTCCCGTGGGTGTGCGCGCTAACAGGACTGCGCCGCCCAGGGTCGGCGGGCCGGAGGGATTCGGCTGTTCGAGAGGCGAGCCAGGTGCGCGGCTGGTGTTGAATGTGGAGGGTGAGCGAACAGGTGCCGGAAGGGGTGGCGACGGTGGAGCTGACGATGGTCGTACAACCGGAGCTTCCGATGACCGCCGAACGGCTCGACACCCTCACCCAGGGGTTCGCCGAGGACCTGCGGGCCCTCCCCAGGGTGCGTGTCGCCCCCGCCACGGGGCCCACTCCCGGCCGGGGAAAGTCACCCGAGGCGTGGGAGCTGGGAATGTTGGTGGTGGGCGGCCTCTTTTCGGCCACCACCATGCGCGCGATCGTCCAGATCGCGATCGCCTACACCGAGCGGACCAAGGCACGGTCGATCACGGTGCGCAGCGGCGAGACCGAGTTGGTGATCACGGGAAGCACCCGGATCGACGATCCCCTCCTCATCGCCGAGTTGGCGCGGGTGATCAAGGCACCGCACCGATCCGACGCGGCCCTCGCCTCGCCAAACCCTGACCAGGCCGCGATCGCGCCGGGTGAGCGCCCGGGCGATGTCCGAGCGTAAGCGGTGGGACAGCGCCTGGCTCTGCTCATCGCCAACGACCGTTACATCGACGACTCGTTGGCCGACCTCTACGCGCCCCGGGAAGAGGCTCGCGACCTGCAGAGTCTGCTGGCCGACGCCAACATCGGGGCCTTCGACCGCACCGTGCTGCTGGAGAACGAGTCGAAGAGCTCGGTGGAGCGCACGATGGAGACGATGCTGCGCAGCGCCGGGCCGGAAGACCTGATCCTGCTCTACTTCTCGGGGCACGGGATCCGCCGCGGCAAGCGGGGCCGGCTCTACCTGGCGGTCGCCAACACCGAGGTCGGCTGTCTGTCGTCGACGTCGATCTCCGCGTCCTTCGTCCATGAGTTGCTCGACGAGTCTGAGGCCGCCAGCTCGGTCATCCTGCTCGACTGCTGCTACAGCGGCGCCTTCGACCATGCCAAGTCACCCGCGGATCTCAACCTCGACGGGGAACTGAAGGCCGGCGACGGCCGCTACGTCATCACCGCGACCAACTCCGTCGAGCGCGCCGTCGACGGCCAGCCGGCAACCGCTGCCACGCCGCGCCTCCGCTCCGCCTTCACCGAGACGGTCATCGAGGGCCTGAGCACCGGTGCCGCCGACCTGACCGGCCGAGGTCGGATCACCCCCGAGGATCTGTGGCGGTACGTGCAGTTGGAGCTGCCGAAACGAACGACCGAACAGTCCCCGTGCCAGTTCGGTCGAGCGAGCAGCGAGGTGCACATCGCGTTGTCCCGGGACGGCCATCACCGCCAGCGGGATCCGCGGGATCCGCGCGATCCGCGTCTTGGCGATCTTCTGGGCCCGTTGCAGGCGCGGGAGGACGTGAAGCTGTGCGCGGTCGAGTGGCGTCAGCGCGGGCCGCTCAAGGTGCCGGTCGGTCTCAACCATCGCATCGACCAACCGGCCGGGGAACCTGTGTCGCTCGATCTCGCCTCGTCGGAGGGGCACCTGCTGATCGTGGGACGTCCCGGGATGGGGAAGACCACCCTGTTGCGCACGATCATCGGCGGGCTCGCGCTCACCCACTCGGCCGACGAGGTCGTTTTCCACTGCCTTGAGTCCGGTGGCAACTGGCTCGGGCCGATGCGGCGGCTACCCCACGTCGAGACGGTCCTGGGCGACGACGAGGTGGTCGAGCTGGGCACGTTGCTGAGCCAGCTCGAGGAGGACGTGCTGCGGCGCAAGCGCCTGTTCCGTGAGCACGAGCTGGAGTCGCCGGCCAGCCTCCGGGCGCGGCGCGGCAGCCTGAACGCCGGCCCGCAGCCGGACATCTTCCTCGTCGTGGACCGTTGGCAGGACTTCGTCGCGCTGCAACCCGACTTCACCGCGCGCGTCATTGAGCTGGCTAACAAGGGATTGGGGTACGGGTTCCACCTCGCTGTGGTCGAGCGTAGTTGGCGGTCCATTCCCCAAGAGCTGATCGAGTTACCGCAGCTACGGATCGAGACCCGTCTGTCGGAGCCGCGGGAGTCGATGGTCGACCCGGACCATGCCGCCCGCCTGCCGCTGTCGATGCCCGGCTGGGCCATCCAGGGGCGGCGCACCTTCCGCATTGCCCTTCCCGAGCTGACCGTGACCGAGGTCGACCCCGACCTCAGCTCGGAGTTCGGCGTCGCCGTCACCGACGGTGCGACATCGATGATCTCCATGATCGCCCAGGCGTGGGGCCTGCCGCCGGTGTCCCCGCCCGACGGTGCTCGTCGTGGCGCCTGGGAGTCCCGGGACGAGGCGCTGGAGATCCTCGGCCTCGCCGACTACCCGGCACTGGTGGCCTTCGACGGCCCCGCCGCGTCCGTGGGCCCGGAGCAGCACCTTCAGGTGCCCATCGGTTTCGAGTTGGACGGGAAACCGGTTCTGCTCGACCTGAAGGAGTCGGCCCAGGCGGGGATGGGCCCGCACGGCTTGGTCATCGGCGCGACCGGCTCCGGCAAGAGCGAACTGCTGCGGACGATCGTCGCCGCGCTGGCGGCGCGCCATTCGTCGGAGGAGCTGAACTTCGTCCTGGTGGACTTCAAGGGCGGCGCGGCGTTCGCCTCGCTGGACGCGCTGCCACACACCAGTGCGGTGATCACCAACCTGGCCGACGAGCTGCTGCTGGTCGACCGGATGCGCGACGCGCTCGCGGGCGAGATGGTGCGCCGGCAGGAGCTGCTGCGCGCGGCCGGCAACTACGTCTCCCGTTTCGAGTACGAGAAGGCCCGCGCGGCTGGCGAACCGCTGGCGCCGATGCCGAGTCTGCTGATCATCTGTGACGAGTTCAGCGAGTTGCTGGCCGCGAAGCCCGACTTCATCGACCTGTTCGTGATGATCGGTCGGCTGGGCCGGTCGCTCGGCGTGCACCTGTTGCTGGCCTCGCAGCGGCTGGAGGAGGGCAAGCTGCGCGGTCTGGACACCCACCTGTCGTACCGGATCGGTCTGCGGACCTTCTCGCCGGTGGAGAGCCGGATCGTGCTCGGCGTTCCGTACGCGTACGAGTTGCCGAACGCGCCGGGTCACGGCTACCTGAAGACCGGCAACTCCGCCATGGTGCGCTTCCGGGCGGCGTACGTGTCACGAACGCCCGGCCACGACGGAGCCGAGCCGGGCTCCGCCGTGGCGGAGGCCATCGCCGGCAGGACGGTGCTCGACCTGCTGGTGGAGCGGCTCAAGGGCCGTGGCTGCACGGCGCACCAGGTCTGGCTGCCGCCGTTGGCCGAACCGCCGAGCCTGGGTGAGCTGCTGCCACCCCTGCGCGTGCACCCGCGCTTCGGGCTGTGCACCGCGGACTGGGCCGGCCGGGGTCGGCTCACCGTCCCGGTGGGCGTGGTGGACCGCCCGTACGAGCAGCGCCGCGACCCGATGATGGTGGACCTCGGCGGGTCGGGCGGCAACGTGGTGATCGTGGGTGGCCTGCTCAGCGGCAAGAGCAGCCTGCTGCGGTCGATGATCGCCTCGCTGGCGCTCACCCACACCCCACGCGAGGTGCAGTTCTTCTGTCTGGACTTCGGCGGTGGCGCGCTGCGCAGCTTGGAGGAGCTGCCGCACGTGGCGGGGGTGGCCGTTCGTCGGGACACCGAGAGGGTCCGCCGGACGGTGGCCGAGGTGGTCGCCGCCATCGACGACCGGGAGACCCGGTTCGCCCGGCAGGGCGTCGACTCGATGGCCGACTACCGGCGTCGGCGGGCGACCGGCGAGTTTCCCGACGACCCGTTCGGCGACATCTTCCTGGTCGTCGACGGCTGGAACACCCTGCGCCAGGAGTACGAGGAGCTGGAACAGACCATCACTAATCTGGCCAATCGAGGGCTCGGTTTCGGCATCCACGTGGTCGTCACCGCCGTGCGCTGGGCGGAGATCCGGAACACCATGCGGGATCTCCTCGGCACCAAACTGGAGCTGCGGCTCGGCGACGCTTCCGAGTCGGAGTTCGACCGGCGCGCCGCGCAGAACGTCCCGGTCGGCTCGCCCGGTCGCGGTCTGACCCGTGACAAGCTGCACTTCCTCGCCGTGCTCTCACGCATCGACGGCCTACGCGACACCGAGGACCTCACCGAGGCGTCGGTGGCACTGGGCCGGCAGGTGGCGGCGAGCTGGCCGGGCCCTCCGGCCCCGAAGGTACGTCTGCTGCCGCAGAAGCTGACCGTGGCCGAGCTGGCCAAGGTCGTCGACCGAGCCACACCAGGACTGCCCATCGGGGTCAACGAGTCCGCGCTCGCGCCGGTCCATCTGGATTTTGCCGTCGAGCCGCACCTGACCGTCTTCGGGGACGCCGAGTGCGGCAAGAGCAACCTGTTGCGGCTGATCGCGCAGGGCATCGTCGAGCGGTACACGCCGGCCCAGGCCCGACTGGTGATCGCCGACTACCGGCGCAGCCTGTTGGGCGCGGTGGAGGGGGACCACCTGCTCGACTACGCCGGGTCGAACCAGGTGTTCAGTCAGAGCATGATGTCCATTCGCGGCGCTCTGCAGAATCGCCTGCCCGGGCCGGAGGCGACCACCACCCAGCTGCGCGACCGGAGTTGGTGGAAGGGTCCGGAACTCTACGTCCTGATCGACGACTACGACCTGGTCGCCTCGGTAGGCAGCAACCCGCTCGGCGCTCTGGTCGACCTGCTGCCCCAGGCCCGCGACATCGGCCTGCACCTGATCGTCACGCGCCGGGTCGGCGGCATCGCCCGCGCGCTCTACGAGCCGGTCCTGCAACGCCTGCGCGAACTCGACTCGCCGGGCCTGCTGATGTCCGGCAACCGGGAGGAGGGCGCCGTCCTGGGCAGCCTGCGGCCGAGCCCGCAGCCGGCGGGTCGCGGCACTCTCGTGCGCCGCCGCGACGGTCAGGAGCTCATCCAGACGGCGTGGGTCGAACCGGGCTGACCACCGGTCGGGATCCTGGCGGCGTCACCGGGGTGCGGCGGAGGTAGTCCGGCCAATTCCTCGGATGCGCGCTGCTCGGCGGCTGCCGCCTGCGCCTTCGCGTCGGCGATCCGGGCGGTCAGCCGGCCTGCGGTCGCGCGCACCGCCATCGGCGCAGTCCCCGAATCCGACGGCGGCACGACCTCCCCGTCCGGGGTGACCACGAGCCCCGCGAGGCGTGCCTCGGCGACCGCTCCCAGGGCGAGCTGACGCGCCTGTGTCAGGTCGTGCTTCCGGCCCGCGACCGCACCGGCGATCCGGGTGTAGGCGTCGTGCGCCTCGTCGAGCTGGCGGACCACCCGTCGGAGGATCTCGTCGGTCTCCTGCTGGCCGGAGCCGGCCCGCCAGTGGCCGGCGAGCAGGCGATGCAACCGGCGCAGTTCGTCGGCGGCTTCGCCGACCGCCCGCGCCGCCTGCGTCCACCGCTCGCCCCGGTCGGCGTCGCCGGCGGGCGGCTCGGCCACCAGCCGTGCGTACGGGAAGGCCACCCTGCCGTCAGTGGTCATCCGTCGCCAATGCGAGCGAGTCGGCTCGCCATCTCGTCGTCGGTGACCGAGACCGAACCCACGACCGTACGGATGACATCGGCGACCTGATGCAGTTCTTCGGTGATCCGCGGTAGCTCGTCGATCCATTCCACGACGGGGGCTGGCGGAATGACGGGGGCTGGCGGAATCTCGTCGGCGACCAGCGGCTCGACCGCACGGAGGTGGTGCGCGACGGTGTCGATGTCGAGTGCGACGTGAAGAAGGCCCTTGGGATCCATGTCGAGCGAGCCGCTGCTCATCGGTTGTTCACCTCCCGGCAGTGCCTACTCGATCCGGGCGCCCTCGGCACCGCCAGACGGGCAACCGCCACGAGGGAGTCTAGCCACTTCGGTCCGGGCGCAGGTCAGAGTGGCCAGTGCTGGGAGACGATGTCGATGGCGCGCCCCGTATCGCGTCGGCCAGCGTGCCTGTGCTGGTCCAAAACGTAGCCGCACGGTCTGATTAGGGCTTTTAGGCGGCTGGCTCGTATTCGTTGATCAGGCCTCCGAGGATCGTTCGGCGCCGGATGCGGTCGGTCGGAGCGGGGAAGGCGATGACGTTGTTGCCGTCGTCGGGAGCGCGGAGGCCGAGTCTGTCGCCTTGATGGCTGCGGCCTCGGTTGTAGTGCTGCACATACGTGTCGAGGACTATTCGAAGGTGTCGCTCGCCAGCGATGAGCATCCGGTCGGTGCATTCGACTCGGACGATTTTTTCCCAGCGTTCGGCGAAGGCGTTCATGCGGGGTGCTTGCGGCGCGGTCTTCATGATCTCGATGCCGATAGAGGTGCACACCGCGTCGAAGGCGTCGGTGAAGCGGCTGTCGCGGTCGCGGATCAGGTGGGTGAGCCGCCGACCGGAGTCTTCGAGGTCGGCGGTGAACTGGCGGGCGAGCTGGGTGGCCCATGCCGCGGTCGGGTGGGCGGTGATGCCGAGGAGGTGTACCCGGCGGTTTTTGGCCTCGAGCACGAAGGCGACGTAGAGGCGTTGGAGGGTGACCGCACAATCCACGTGGAAGAAGTCCGTGGCCAAGATGGTGCCGGCGTGGGCGCGAAGAAACGTGCGCCAGGCGTCGTCGTGCTGTCGTGGCGGCGGTCTGCGGTGGGAACGTAGGATCCGGAGGATCGTGGATGCGCCGACCCGGTGGCCCAGGCGGCGCAGTTCGCCCTGGACGCGGAGAACGCCCCACGTCCGGTTCTCTCTTGCCAGGCGGATGATGAGCGCGGCCAGCTCATCGCTGATCGGTGGGCGGCCCGGTGGTCTGGGCTGGCGCCATTTCGCGGTGAGCAGGCGACGGTGCCAGCGCAGGAGCGTCGCAGGCGCGACGATCCGGTGAGCTCGCAGTACCTTCGGCAGGATCCGCGCGAGCGGCAAGGACGGCACGGTCGGTCCAGTCGAGACGCGGTTTCTGGTTGCCGCGGCGAAGCATCGCGACCTCGTGACGCAGCACGAGTATCTCCGCGTCCTTTGACGCCGACGACTGCGCCAGCAAGGCCAGCCACGAGATGACTTGGATGAGGAGCTGGTAGATCAGTCCCACGGCCACGAACCCGATCATGAGGGCGAGGACTCCGAACGCCGGGCGACGTCAGCGCCGCGAGACACAGCCCGACTTCGAATCCGCAGCTCACGAGCCGCGACCGAGTATTGGAGTAGGACAGGCGTAGAGGTAGTCGTCGCCGTCGCGGGAGGACTCGAGGAACATCCGTGCCTGTTCGCTCGTCCACGAGCTGCCCTTGCGCTTGCGCAGTGGTGGCAGCTTCGTCAACGCGGCCACGTTGGGCGAAGGCCTGGCCAGCCAGGCTCAGGCGAACCTGAGCCTGGCTGGCCAGGCCACGTGTGGCTAGACGCCGCCGGACCCTGCCCCGGGCAGCGTCCGCACGACGGTCAGCGTCACATCGCCGTCGTGGTAGGACACCCTGAACATGTGGTGGCCCGCGTTCAGGATCCGCCGTTCCGGCAGGGAACGGAAGTTGCCCTTGATCGAGTCGCCGCTCATGATCGTCAGTACCGTGCCCGGAGTGAGGGGCGCCCGAATGTCCAGGGCGAGTTCGCCGTCCAGCACCAGGTCACCCGCGGCCCGCACGCTCGTGTAGTCGTGGTCGCCGGAGATGGTGATGGCGAGGCGACCCGCTCGGCTGACGGTCACCTCGCCGCCGACGTTCAGGACGTTGCCGGGCGCGACGTCGGTGAGGGTGATGGACGCCGCGGACGCCGCTTCCCCGGACGACAGACCGGGCTGCAGCACGCCGCTGTCGACGTCGATGCTGCCTGCCACGAAACCGCTGCCGCCGAGCGTGCCGCCCTTGACGTCGATCGAGCTTGCGTGCGAGCCGGTGATCGAAAGCGTACCGCCTTCAACCGTCGTGCCGCCCTCGTAGGTGTCGTCGCCCGTCATGATCAGCGTCCCGGGGCCTTGCTTGGTCAGAGAAGCCGTGTAGAGGTTGTTGTCGATGTTGTTCTGAATGTAGGCCGCGCGCTCGTCCATCCATTCCTTGCGCCACTTGACGGCGTCCCCATAGGTGATCTTGTCGTACAACTCGGGATGGCCGTTAGTGATAGCTTGGATGTAAGGATCAGCCAAAATGCCCTGAAGCATGAAGGCCTGTTCGTTAAGCGCGCCGTCCGGGTTCAGCACGTTGGGGCTGAATTCACCGGCGTAGGCAATGCCTTGCTCCTTGTAGCCCGCCAGCCACTCCAGATCTTCCCTTTCCCTTTCCTTGATCGCGATCTGGCTGATGTCGTTCGACCAGACGTCCAGGGGCGCTTTATCCATGTTGTAGGTCATGGGGCTCAGGATCTGGCCGGGGCCGTACATGCCCTTGGCCAGATCGGGAATCCCCCAGCCCCAGCGTTCGTCCGGAAGACCGTCGGGAGCGGTCCAGGCGATGGATGCCCCGGAGGGGGAGGTTTGCCCGGTGCCGAGGAATCTCACGCCGTCGGACATCTTGTTGTTCGCCGTGGTGAACATCAGCTCACGCACCTGCTTGGCGTCCATGTTCGGATAGCGGGAGAGCAGAACCCCCATCACCGCTGTCGCAACGGGCGTTGCCGGTGACGTGCCGCTTGAGTTTGAATAGTTAGTGTCACCACCGCTGTTCGTGGTCCGAACGCTGTTTGAAGGGGTAGACACGGTCCACCATTTGGCGAGCCCCGCCTCGTTATACCCGAACTGCTTTGTGTATTCGGGATTGGCCGCAGTGGGCGGTTGCACCCCGCTGACGGCTATCCACTGCTTTTCCGCCAAGGGATTGAAGAAGGGATACGCCGGGCGAAAATACGGGTTGCTCCAGTCGTTGTTGCCGGCCGACCTTACGTTGACGGTACCGCGGTCCTTGATGGCTTCCCAGATGGCGTCCATAAAGGAACGTCCGGGGTAGTTCGGATTGTATTGAATGCCGCCTTCCGAATAGCTCTTCTTGAAAAAGAAATACTGGTACTCCAGATCCTTCAGGTACTCGTTGGGGATAATAGTCGCCATTGCCGTGGCGCTGGCGCTGTCTTTGCCAGGCAGTTGGTAAGCGTTGGCGAGGTTGCCGTTGACTCCAAGGTCGTTTCCTAAGCCGTCAAAGCGGGTTCTGTCAATAGTCTGGACATAAGAGCCCCAACTGCTGTTGATGACCTGGGCGCCTGCGTCGACCAGGGCCTTATTGGCTGTATGCCAGTACACGTAATCGTGGAAGGGGCCGTGGGACTGGGTATCGGAACCGCCGGTCCTGGCAACATACATCTTCGATCCAAAGGCGATGCCGTGCTGGTCTTTACCATCGCGCATGCCGGAGGTAACCCCAAGCATACCGGTCCCGTGCGAGTAGTCACTTGTTCTCGCCTGATCACCGGCCACAGTGAACGGCTCGCCCGCAGTAAAAGGGTTCGACGGGGTCGCGCCACGATAGCCGTAGCCGGACGTGCCGTAGACACCCTCCGCTCTCACCGAAGCGATCAGCCCGGTCTGAAATGCTTCGTGTGTAGCCCTGTAGCCCGAATCCATCATTCCCAGCGTGACGCCCTGCCCGCAGTACCCTAGGGCGTAGGCGGTGGACGCGTTTACCGCGACGAGCTGCCATGGGGAATTGACCGCTGTGCCAGGAGTAGAAGGATTATGGCCGGTATAATAGCCATATTCCGGCGTTTCCCAACTGGCTTTAGCGGCATCTAGTTCCCCTGGACTTCTGGCGACAAAGCCGGGGTCTCCCGGGTACGCCGGCCCGCCGCCCGTATGGCCAGGGGTCGATGTCGGACCGGTCTTGGACGATGCCGAGGCGAACCCGGCCGGAAAAAACGCGATGCCTACTCCGGCAGCAAGGGTGCCTCCCAGCCGCCGCAGGAACTGCCGCCGACTCGCGGAACTCATGCTCATCTCCGACTCCTTCTCGATGGGTCGATATCTCTAAGGACCGGGGCGGCCTGTTGCGTCCCAGCCCCATGATCTACACGCGCTGGTCGAGACAAAATAAGGAAACCCTGCCACGTCAGAACGGCGAACTGGAACTTTCCCACGCGTGGCCTCCCTATGTTGATCACCAATTAGACTGCGACAGAAGTGCCTCGTCAAGAGGGCAACATCTATCCACCAGCGGTTTGAGCGACCGTCTAATCGGTGTACGTAACTGTCATGGACCGGGCCATGGGCTCCTCGCGGGGCCGGATGAGTGACGGTCCTGGTCGAAACTCGGTCGGTGTGAGCTGGGGTTTCATGTGGTGGCTTGGTGCTCGTTGGGGAGTCCTCCGAGGCGTCTGCGGCGATGTATGCGCTCGGTTGGGGTGGGGAGTGGGACGTTGCGGTCGTCGGTCGGAGCTCGCAGACCGATCCCATGGTCTTGGTGGCTTCGGCCGGTGTTGTAGTGCTCGATGGAGGTCTGCAGCACGTGGCCGCGAAGCAGCTTGGGTATGAGCCTGGTCAGGGCGGCGAGTACGGCCTATCAGTCCACTGCAGCCCAGCGTGCGCGAAGCGCGCGTGGTCTCGGGTTGCCTCGGCGCAGCACCGGCACCTCGTGACGCAGCAGGAGGATCGCCGCGTCCTTCGACCCGGAGGAGCGGGCGAACAGCGCCAGCCAGGAGAGCACCTGAACCGGAATCTGGTACAGCCCTCGGACGATCACGGACATCGATCGTCGAGGGCAGACGATCACGAGGTTAAGGGAGCTAGCCGAGTCCTCGACCAGGACAGCCGCCGTGCTGTCGGCGAAGTGGTGAGAACTTTCTGTGTGACGAAGAAGCCTGCTCAGCAGAGCGGCCACACTCGTCCACCTCGGGGATCAAGTCACCTTCCAAACTGACGGTGGGATAGAGGTCGACGGAGTCCCTTCTGGTCAGGGAGCATGTGGCGGTGGGTTTCGATCTTGTGGTCCTGGCGGTCGAGCCTTCCGCGACGGCAGATGTCGTGCGGCAGATGGCCGATCACTGCACCGGCATGGAACACCGGGACGGTGAACTTGACCAGCGGATCGTCTCCTTCTATGAGGAACTCCGTGCGCGCTTCCCGGATCATCCGCCGTATGACCCGGAGTCGCCCTGGATGTCAGCACCTCTCGCTGTCGGCATCGACCACGTGAGCATGAACATCAGCTACTCACCACGGGGCAACGCGGCGGTCGACGTCGTCCTGGATCTGGCGGAGCGGCACGGTCTGGTCATCTACGATCCTCAGTTCGACGAAGTCTTCGGCCTGCGCGAGGACTACGAGGTCCCGGTGGGACTGGGTGACTACTGAGTGACGACCGGGACCGACGTCGGCGGACAAACGTGGACGCCGGAGGACGCTTCTCGCGGCTCATCTGTCGTGGGGGAGCAGGTCCGGCGGTTGTGTTGGTTGCCTGGGGGTCAAGGGGTCGTCGGTTCGAATCCGGCCGTCCCGACAGACAAAAGCCCTGACCAGCGTTTCCGCTGGTCAGGGCTTTAAGTTTGTCTATGGGTTTTGAACCGCCCCCCGAGAACCCCCATTTACCGGGGTCGGCAACCAGGTTCATCATCCATGTGCATCATTGGGTTCCGCGGGCGCGGGACGCCCCCTCGGTCGGCACCGAGTCGCTCTAGGACGACGTCCGAGACGTCCGGGGCTTGAGCGGGCTTGGCGATGTAGTACATGTCGGTCACCTCCTCGCTGGAGTGCCCAAGCTGTGCGGCGGCGCTCTTCGTGTCGGTCTCTTCCTTGATGAGGGTGGCCACTGTCTTGCGGAAGGTGTGGGGGGTGACCCAGGTGAGGTCGGTGTCGGCGCGGGCCTCGCGCCACTGACGGCGCACGTTGTTGGGCGACAGCCAGGTAGCGCGTCAGGAGGCGAAGATCGCATCATGCGAGTTCTCGGCGGCGACGAGCTTGCGAGCCAGCAGCATGCCGACGGCGAACCGGGGCAGGACGACCATCCGCCAGCCGGCGTCGCTCTTGGTCCAGGGTTGGCGGAAGAAGCCCTGGCCTTGACGAAGACGAGCGTGCCGCAGATCGTCAGGGTCGGGCGTTCGGCGGCGAGGTCCAGGTCCTCCCATCGCAGGGCAAGGATCTCACCGATGCGGGCCCCGGTGGCGAGCATGAGGTCGACTATGTCCGCCAGATCGCCGCTGTGCCGTGGTCCAGGCTTGCCGGGGACGGGTCTCTGCCAGTCGCGGATCGCCGTCCGGACGGCTTGGAGATTCTCGTCGGTGAGGGCGACGACCGTGCGGCGAGGTTTGCGTAGCCGGCCGGTGTCGCGTACGGGGTTGGTGGGGATCGCGCTGTGGCGTACGGCCAGAGCGAACATCTGACTCAGGACGACTTTCGCGCCTTTGGCTGCCGAGGGAGTGTCTTTGGCGATGTCGCGCAGGAACCGATCCAGGCGGCCGACGCTGGCTTCCCGGATCCGGAGGTTGCCCAGGGCAGGCAGGATCGCGTTGCGCACGCTGGTCTCGTATCGCTGGATGGTCTGTGGTGCGATCCGTTCCTCGGTGGTGATCTCTTCGATCCACAGGTCGGCGAGCTTACTGACGCGGGTCTCCGGGGTGATCTCGTCGTCGTTGGGTGTGGTGCGATCACGTAGCTTGACCTTCAGCGCCCGTTCGGCAGCTGGGCCGGTGGTGTCAGTGGCCTCAATGTCGCGGGTCTTACCGTCGTAGTCGCGGAACCGCGCTCGGGCGCGGAACCGATTGGGCCTCAGCTTCTGGGAGCGTGGCGTACTCGGCGGGGGCGACGTGCGCGGCGGCGAGGATGCCGCCGTGTGCGCCGAGGGCGAGCAGCGGTGAGATGTACGCATCCTCGCCGCCGAGCACTACGAAGTCGGGTGGCAGGTCGGCGAGGAAGGCGATGGTGTCCGCGTCGATGCCGCCGACGGCGTGCTTGATCCCCACCATTCCGGGCAGCGCGGCGAGGCGGCGCAGCGCCTCGGCGGAGAGTTGCGCGTCGCCCCGGTCGTCAACCAGATCGAGCTTCACCCCTACTTCCCGCAGCAGGAGGCCATCGACTACCACCGCGCGCACGGGATCCTCGTGCAGGCGTGGAGTCCGCTCTGTCGGGGCAACGACCTGCGGGAGAACCCGACGATCGTGGAGATCAGGGCCGCCCACGGCATCACCCCGGCGCAGGCCCTCCTCGCCTGGCACGTGGCCCGTCAGGTGGTTCCGCTGCCCAAGGAAGCCTCACCCCAGCGGCAGCAGGAGAACCTCGACATCTTCGGCATCAAGCTCACCGACGCCGAGGTCGAGGCCATCACCGCGCTGGGCCGCCCCGATGGTCGTCTCAAGGATCAGGACCCGGCAGTGTACGAGGAGTTCTGACGGGCAGGGGCGTCGCGCGGGCAGCAAGCGGCAGAAGCGACCAAGGCCGTGACCCGCGGTTGCCCGGGTCACGGCCTTGATTGTCTGTGCGCCCGAAGGGAATCGAACCCCTACGCGGTGACACAGTGGCCCGACGTTGGTGCCGTGGGGCAGGGTCGTCAGCCGATGTAGCCGTTCTCCGTCAACCAGGTCTTGGCGACATCCGCCGGTTCCTCACCGTCCACGTCGACCTTCGCGTTGAGCCCGACCATCGTGGCGTCGTCGAGGGCCGCCGCGATCGGAGCGAAGATGTCCTTGATCTCGGGGTGCTCGTCGAGCATCTCACTCCGGACGTTCACGGAACCGTTGAAGGGCGGGAAGAACTGCTTGTCGTCGGTCAAAACGGTGAGACCGAGACTACCCACCCGGCCGTCGGTGGAGGTGATCGAGCCGAAGGCACACTCGCCCTTGTCGACCTGGTTGTACACGAGGGCGTCCTGCACGTTGGAGACGTTGTCCGGTGCGACCTTGAAGCCGTACGCCTTCTCCAGGCCGGGCAGGCCGTCGGGCCGGGTGGAGAACTCGCCGCCGACGCAGAAGGTCGCGTCCGCGGGGTTGCTTGCGACCAGTGCGGCGATGTCGGAGATCGAGGCGACGCCGAGCCGCTCGGCGGTCTCGCTGCTCGCTGCGATCGCGTAGGTGTCGTTGAACGGGGCCGGGTCGAGCCAGGTGACACCGTTGGCGGCGTCGGCGTCGCGGACCGCTTCGAACTGCGCCTGGGCTCCGGGGATGCCCTTCTCGTTCTTCAGGTAGGTGACCCAGCCGGTACCGAGATACTCCCAGTACAGGTCGATCTCGCCGGAGGTCAGCGCGGCGCGGACGGTCGTACTGCCCTGCAATCCGATCTGGTCCTCCACCTTGGCGCCCGCGGCAGTGAGTGCGAGCTTGGTCAGGTTTCCGAGGATGAGTTGCTCGGTGAACTCCTTGGAGCCGACGGTGACCGTGGTGCCGCCGAGGTCGAACTTCTCCCCGATGCTTCCGCTGCCCGCGACATCGTCGTTGCCGTCGCTGCCGCACGCGGCGACGAGCATCACCAGCGCCAGTGCGCCGGTGAGCAGCGGCCAACGGCCTCGCTTGTTCGTGTACCTCATGTTCCTCCTCTGATAGTCAGCGACTCAGGACGAAGCCGCGGAGGTCATAGCCCCTTCGGGCGCAGAGCGTCCTCGACAATTCCGGCCACCCAGTCAAGGAGCAGCGCCAGAACTGCGGTGAGGACACTTCCGGTGATGAGAACGGGCATCCGATCGAAGCGGATCCCCTGGTCGATAAGGAAGCCGAGGCCGCCGGCACCGACGAAGGTCGCCAGGGTGGCGGTGCCGACGTTGATGATGAGTGCCGTACGGATGCCGGCGAGCAGGACCGGCACGCTCAGCGGTAGCTCGATGCGGCGAAGCACCTGCCAGCCGCTCAGGCCCATTCCCCGGCCCGCCTCGACGAGCATGCGATCGACCTGGTTCAGGCCGACGATGGTGTTACGGAGGACCGGCAGCGCGGCGTAGATGACCAGCGCATAGACAGCCTGGCCGAAGCCGATGCCGACGGTGATCGCCATCAACACCAGAACCCCGATCGACGGTATTGCCTGACCGATGTTGGCGACGGCGAGCACTACCGGGGAGAACCTGCGGACCGCTGACCGGGTCAGGAGCACCCCCAACGGCACCGCCAGGAGGACGACGATCAGGGTCGAGACGAAGGTGAGCTCCACATGCTCGATCAGCTTCTCGCGAATCGTGTCGGCGTTGAGGCTCGCCTGGGAGATTCTGTCGAGCTCCTGGTTCCGTACGTAGAGGTACAGGGCTACGCAGACGGCGGCGAGGAGCACCGGAGTGCCCAACCGCCGCCAGAACCGGGACGGTCCGCCGAGCTCGCTGAGTAGGTCGTCGGCGTCGGGCGCGACCTCGCGGGTCCTGGCCCCGAATGCTGGGATGGCCACCTTAACCGGCCTCCGCGGGCTGGCCTGCCGTGTCCCGGTCCCGGGCCTGGGAACTCTCCCGCATCTCGTCGATGGCGCGCATCACTGTGCGCATGTCGACGATGCCCTGGTACCGCCGCTGGTCGTCGACGACGATCGCGCACCCGACCCGCGAGGTGACCATCTCGTTGAGCGCGTCGTGCAGCGTGGCGTGCGGCTCCACGGTGGCCGCCGCGGGAAGCCCCACCCGATCGAGGGATTCGCCCGACCGTGTCAGGTCATGGCCGGTGACCCAGCGAACCGGCCGCTGGTTCTCGTCGAGCAACAGCAGCGACCCGTGATCGCTGTCGGTGAGCGCCTGGCGCAGGTGTGCCCGATCGTCGTCGAGCCGGCCGACTGCCCACTGGTTGAGCTCCACGTCTCGGACGCGGCTGAGGCTCAGGCGCTTGAGCGATGCCCCCGAGCCGATGAAGTCCGCGACGAAGTCGTCGGCCGGAGCCGTCAGGATCGCTTCGGGAGTGTCGTACTGGGCGATCTTCGACCCCTTCCTGAGGATCGCGATCCGGTCGCCGAGCTTGATCGCCTCGTCGATGTCGTGGGTGACGAAGACGATGGTCTTCCGAATGTTGCTCTGCAGGCGGAGGAACTCGTTCTGGAGACGCTCGCGGGTGATCGGGTCGATGGCGCCAAACGGCTCGTCCATCAGCAGCACCGGAGGGTCGGCGCTCATCGCTCGGGCGACCCCGACCCGTTGGCTCTGGCCGCCTGAGAGTTCCTTCGGGTACCGCGCACGGTAGGCCGACGGTTCCATGCCCACCAGATCCAGCAGTTCGTCGACACGCTCGGAGATCCGGGCCCGGCTCCACCCGAGCAGCCCGGGCACCATGCCGATGTTCTCGGCGATCGTCATGTGCGGGAACAGGCCGATCTGTTGGATGACGTAGCCGATCCGGCGGCGTAGTTGATCAGCGTTGACGTGGGTCACGTCCTCGCCGTTGATGAAGATGCGTCCGGAGGTCGGCTCGATGATCCGGTTGATCATCTTCAGGCTGGTGGTCTTGCCGCAACCAGAGGGTCCGACCAGAACCACGATCTCGCCTGCCGGTATGTCCATGGTGATGTTGTCCACGGCCGGCTCGGCCTGACCCGGATAGCGCTTGGTCAACGACTCGAGGCGGATGGACGCCGCCGTAACGGTCCCTTGTTCATGCTCAGGCATCACAGCCCCTTCGATGTCGTCAACTTGGAGATCATTCCGAGGACGCCGTCCAGCAGCAGCGCCAGCATCGCCACGAAGAGGGTTCCGCTGAAGGCAAGGTTGAAGCCGCGCTGGGTGCCGATCGCCGAGAGCCCCTGGAAAATCGGACCACCGAGGCCGGGCCCGTTGACGATGGCCGCGATGGCGGCGATCCCAACGATCATCAGGGTCGACACGCGTACGCCGGTCATGATGACCGGCCAGGCGAGCGGTAGCTCGATGCGGAGCAGCCGTTGGCGGCGGGAGAGCCCCATGCCCTGCGCCGATTCGACAATTGCTGGATCGACCGAACGCAGCCCAGTGATCGTGTTGCGCGCGATGGGAAGCAGTGAGTACAGCACCAATGCGACGACCGTGGGCACGGCCCCGAGACCGAAAATCGGTATGAACAGTCCGAACAGGGCGAACGACGGGACGGTCAGGAACGTGCCGGTCACCGTGAGTACGGCTCTGGCTCCGCTCCGATTGCGATAAGTTGCCAGGCCCAACCCGAGCGCGATTACAGTCGCCAACACGATTGTGACGAGCACCACAAGCAAATGCTCGAAGGTCAGCTCGAGTAGGTCAGACCACTCTCGTTCCAGATATGCGGGCACGCCGGAGATGTAGTCGAGGAAGGTCATTGACGAGCAAGCTTAACCGATGGATTTTCATGTTTGACGAGGCCCCCTGACCGGTGGCCGGGTTGCCGGTCCCGTGACCGGTGACAGCTGCCCGGGTCGCCGCACGGCAGCGGACGCTCGTGAAGCGGCCACACCAATTGCCGTCTGGGGTTTTTCGGTGTGGCGAGGAGTTCATGCTCGACGGGTGACGTTCGCCGTTGGACCTCCTGTGATACGTCGCCGGTAGGCCAATCCACGCATTCGAGTGGGGCGAGATCGAGTTGGTCGAACACTCCGAGCCAACGAGAAAATCGGACATCCAAATGAAGTAATCTCAGCGACTTTGCGGTAGGTATTTGTATTCGAAATGGGTCAGGTGCAGCGCGGCGGCGACGATGTCGCCGATCCGGCGTGGGCTGGCGGTGGTGTGGCGCAGAGTGCGCCAGCGGCCGGTGAGGATGGCGAAGCCGCGCTCTCCGAGGCATCGCATTGATCGGAGGACGACGTTGTAGGTGCGGTTGTCGACCGCGAGACGCCGGCCGTCGGCGGGCTGCTTGTACGGGGTGTGGATGCCCTGGCCAGCGCCTTCGTAGCCGGAGTCGGAGCCGGCGAGGGTCGGCAGGTGCAGGTGGGATGCCGCCCAGTACAGGGCGCCGGTGACGTCCAGCTGCTGGGCGCAGGTCAGGTCGTGCAGGTGCCCAGGCATCGCATCCGAGGTCCAGACAGGTAACCCGTCCGGACGCATCACCGCTTGAATGTTCGCGCCGAAGTCGCAGTGTTTTCCGGAGTACCAGGCGTCGATGGTCTCGCCTTTGACGCTGGTGGTGGTCTCAACAAGCCGGTCGGTGTCGAACAGCTTCCCGTCCAGGATCACATGCGACCAGCCGTCGGCGGCGACCCGCCGCAGCGCCTGGTGCAGGGTGGGGGTTTGCGCTGCCAGGACTCGCACCGCCTCGGCCACATACCGGTCCGCCGTCGCCCTCGACTCCCCGAACCCGGCCCCCACGACGGTCTTGTCCTCACCCTTGCGGAACCACACCAGCGCCAGTAGCGCCTGGTAGAAGCACGTCAGCGCCCGTGTTCCCGATCGGGTGCCCACCGCCCGGCGTTCGGCGCGTAACAGCCGTGCCACGTGCTGCACGAGTTCCCTGGGCACGTCGACCATGGCAGGATAGGCAATCACGTGGAGCCCTCTCGGAGACTGGATCTTGTAGCAAAGACCTGTCTACCGATGGCTCCACGCCTGCATCCAGCACCATCCGGTATGGACGTTACGCCCGTGTCATCCCCAGCCGGCGACCGAGCCTTGCTGAGATCACCTCAGTGGTGGACCTCATCGATTGGCGACGGTTGCCGGACGGCACCGTCGAGAGCGCATGCGGGCGCGTGCCGGTCTGGGAGAGGTGGACGCCGGCGAAGCAGACGTCGTTGAAGCGGTCGCGATTTCGGCATCGTCTGCCGGTCGCAAGCGATCGCCTCTACACCTCGACTGGCACATGAACCTGCCGTACGGGCTTGACGTGTGGGGACCACTCGGGGACCACACGCCATCAGCGCGGGCGCACTGACTGCGAGCCCTTGAACGATTCAAGACAAGCGAAATGGACGTGACGTGCAGTAGTGCTTGACGCCACGTCCTGGGGGTCAAGGAGTCGTCCGTTCGAATCCGGCCGTCCGGACGCAGGTCAGAGGTCATTCGGAATCTTCCAGATGGCCATTTCTGATCTTGTACAGCAGCGAAGTACAGCAACGGCTCATTGATCGAGGCTTTCGCCGAGCTTCCGCAGGGCTTCCCGGGTCGTCTTGGACGAGACCTAGCCACCCTTGACCCACGTCAGCATTCCCCGCCAGTGGGCAGGAGACGGTGTGTGAGCGGCGTTCTCGCTGATGCGGACCTCGGCGTCGGGCATCTGTGTGGCGATCAGTGGCGCGTCGGCAACAGCTCTGCCGGGGTCGTGTCGACCAGCCCAGATGAGGACGCGGCAGGGCACGTCTCGAAGGTGGAATCCCCACGGACGAATGTCTGTGGCCAGCCAGTCGCTGACCAGGCCGGCGGCGCCTTGGCGGGCGCCTTCGAGGTTGGACTCCTCACTTGGCTGCATCCAGGTGTCCTGGCCACTCGCAAGCAGTTCTCGGTGCTGTTTGAGGGGGTCTTCCGCGTACCAGGCGGCAGCGCGAGTCACGTAGGGGCGGCCGAGTCCCGGGATGTTGCAAACCGTCCACGCTTGAAGCCGCTGCCAGCCGCGTACCGTCCGCAGCTCCCGGTACGGGCCGGTGAAACCGGCGGCGACGACGCCGGTAAGGCGTTGCGGGAACCGGGCACCACAGGCCACAGCGTACGGTGCGCCACCGGAGAACCCGACCACTCCGAAACGCTCGATTCCCAGAGATGCCATCAGCGCACCGACCGCATCGGCGACGCCGAGCAGCGTTGGCCGCCGGACAGGTGTCGACCGACCGTATCCAGGCCGGTCCACGGTCATCAGGCGAACGCCCACCAACGCCGCGTCGTCCGGGCGGCTGAGCCGAGAACCTGGCGTGCCATGCAGGTACACCACGGGCACCCCGGCCGGATCGCCGTACTCCGCCCAACCCAGAACCCGATTGTCCGGTAGTGCGAAATCCATGTCGCTTCTCCGCTTTCAGCAGGAAACCGTGGTCGCCTCCACCCGCACTCGGCGGAGTGTCACGCATCGCTGCGGCTGTGGTTGGAACACCGGGATGTGGGTTCCGGGGTCGCCCATGCCAACCCCGAACGTCAGGACGAACACGCCTTTCTGCCAGAAGAACCGCTGATGGCTGTGGCTGTGTAGGTCTCGATTGACACCGGCTGGAAGTCGACGCCAGCACCACCGCACATTGGCGCCCCCGCGATGTTGGTGAGTGCCGACACCACGCGAGGTTGGCACCCATCTGGGTGGCTCTGCCAGCGACCAGTGGCTCAGCTGTCGATGTTTGATTGCGCGGAGGTGAGGGGATCCCACCCGGCCATCGCACAGGTGATGACCGCTTCCAGCTCGGTGCGGGTCGCGCCGTCGCGGGCTTGTACGGAGAGGCCTTGCACCACCGTGGCGTAGTAGCGAGCGATGGCGTCGACGTCGGCGTCCGACGCCGTGAGGTCCCCGTCGGCGAGGCCGCGGACGAGTCGTTCTTTGATGGCGGTGAACTGCGAGCGCCGAATTTCGGCCAGAAACTCTCGGACCGCGTGGTTCTCGACCGCGCCGGTGGGCGCGGCGAGGATCAGCATGCAGTAGTGCGGTGCGTCGGAGCGGCTGATCTGATCCGCGGTGGCGCGCAGCATCGCGTGGATCGCGGCTCGGGCGGTCGGGTGCTCGTTCAGGGCGCGCCTGGGTGGCGCGCCAGCGGTCGCGCCGTAGAGCTCCATAACCTGGCGGAACAGGTCCGCCTTGCTGCCGAAGCAGGCGTAGATGCTGGCTGAGGCGATCCCCATCGCCTGGGCCAGGTCGCTGAGTGAGGTGGCCTCGTAGCCCCGTTCCCAGAACAGGTCGAGTGCTTGCCGCAGGGCGGTGTCGGGGTCGAACGTGCGCGGCCGGCCGCGAGTAGCCATCGGGGTGCGTCTCCGTAGTTGTTTGTCGTTCGATCAAGCTTACGTTGACTCGGCGGGGGTGGGCGTGCCGAGGTTTGTTTGTCGTTCGATAAACAAACTCGAAGGATGGTCATGAGCATTCCCGCAACGATGCGCGCCCTGCAGCAGGCGTCCCTGGACGGCCCTCAGGATCTCCGCCTTGTCGCCGACGCACCGGTGCCGAGCCCCCGTCCGGGCGAGGTTCTGATCCGGGTCGCCGCCGCCGGCGTGAACTTCGTCGACATCTCCCAGTCCCGCGGCACGTTCGCAGGTGGCCCACAGCCGCCGTACCTGGCGGGCATCGAGGGCGCCGGCGAGGTCGTCGCCTTAGGGCAGGGGGTTTCCGGGGTGGAGCTCGGCGCTCACGTCATCGGCGTCGGCATTCGGGGAGGCGCCTTCGCTGAGTACATGGTGCTGCCCGCGGCGGGTGCGGTCCCGGTGCCAGCGGGTTGGGCCGATGAGCAGGCGTTGGCATGGTCGTGTCCTGGCCGACCGCGTTGGCGGCCCTCAAACCACTCGGCCGGATTTGCCCCGGACAGACCGTGCTGATCCATGCGGCGGCCGGTGGGACGGGCCAGGCCGCGGTGAAAGTGGCCAAGCACTACGGCGCGACGGTGATCGCCACAGCCTCGCCGGATAAGCACGAGGTGGTCCGGGCGCTGGGGGCCGACCACGTGATCGATTCCTGCGGCGTCGACATCGCAGCCGAGGTGCTGCGACTGACGGACGGCGCAGGTGTCGACCTGGTTCTGGAGTCGGTGGGCGGCGCCACTCTTGAGGCCAGCCTGGCCGCGGCCAAGCGAGTCACCGGCCGGGTCGCCGTCTATGGCCTGGCCGGCGGCGAAGCCGCCGTCACGAACTGGGACCTCGTCTACAAGCACCAGGTCCATCTCATCGGCCTGAACATCGGCATCCTCATCCAGTCCGCACCGCAGATCTTCCGCCAGGTCATGACCGAGATGTTCAAGCTCCTCGCGGCCGGAGTGCTCGGCCCCGGCCAACCCGCCATCTATGAGCTGGCCGAGGGGCCGAAGGCGCTCGCGGAGCTCGAGGCGCGCGCCACCGTCGGCAAACTCGCGCTCGTGCCCTGAGCAGACCCCAACTTCGCCCAGGACCGGAGCTGCAACATGACCATCGAAGACAAGACCGTGTTGGTGACCGGGGCGAACCGCGGCATCGGCAAGGCGCTGGCCGACGAAACACTCGCTCGGGGCGCGAAGCAGGTTCATGCGGGCACCCGACAGCCTCTGCCACACCCCGACGCGCGTGACACCCCTGACACTGGACGTCACCAACCCCGCACAGGTCCAGGTGGCCGCCAGCGAGGTCGAGTCGCTGGACATTCTGATCAACAACGCCGGCATCATGCTGCCCGATGAGCCGTTCGACCCTGCCGTGCTTGAGCGTCACCTGGCGGTGAACCTCAACGGCTCCCACGCTATGACCCAGGCATTCCTTCCCGCGCTGATCAGCTCGCGTGGGGCTGTCATCAACCTCCTGTCCTGCGTCGCGCTCGCCCCGTTGCCGATGTTCACGTCTGCGATGCCGGTGCCAGGCCGGGCATGGTGGCCGGGTCGAGGTCGAGGTCGTCGTGGGGGCCGATGCGAGCGAGGATCGGGTATGCGGCGTCGTCGGTGGGTAGCAGCCGATCGAAGTCACCGGCTGCGTCGAAGGTGCCCCCGGCCGGGTCTGCGATCCGGTCGATGTGGGTGGCTCCTTGGTATAGGAAGACCTGCACGCCCATTACTCGATCATTCCTGAGAGTCGGAGACGTGGTGGGACCGGTCAGGACGGTGCGAGGCCTCGGCTGATCTTGCGTGGTCGGTGGGCCTTGATGCTGCGGACCGGTTGGTCGTTGGTCCGTCGGAATGTGCGGGGGCCGTCTTCGCACTCAACGGTGAGGGTGGTGTCGGTGACGTCGATGGTGACGGACGGACATGGTGCAAGACGGTCAGAGCCAGAACACGGAGACGTACGCCCGATCGAAGCGTCGTGCCGCCACGTCCTGCCGGCTGATCGACCAGCGAAAGAATGCGTCTTCCCACCCGCCGATGTCAGGGCGCCATTCGGCGAGAAGCACCCAGTCCTCTGGGCGTGTCGGTTCCGTAAACCTCGGTAGATGGCCCCTCTCTGCCCAATACTCTGCCTGCTTCGCAGATGACGTGACGGGGTCCATGCCGGTGTAGTCATCAGAGGCGTACCCGCCGATGTGCAGCCTATGGCTGCTGCCTTCCACGCATTCGTCTGGCGCCTCTACCCACACCTCGCGTAGCTGGGCGGCATAGGGGTGCTCAGCCGTGTCGATGATGTCGTCATGGTTGGGGAGCGAGATGTCGTACCTCAGTCGCAGCTCTCCCTGAAGCTCAGATACCTCTTGGTAGCTGGCGAAGTCCTCGTTGTCGCTGAAGCCAACCAGCGTTCCTCGACCGCCGTTCCGGCAGCGATGTACACCGCAGAACCGAGGGGTGCCGCGCTGCTCCAGGCCGAGGCTTCGGGGCAGCCGAACAACAGAAGCTGGCCGTCGGGCGGCAGCGGGAGTTCTGTCGCGTCCTGCGGCAGCGCCGCGAGGTCAAGGGACGCGACGAGGGGATACTCAGGATCGGGGACGTCGGGCGGAAGCATCAGTGGACCGCCGAGGCGGCCCACGACCGGCCCATTTACCTGCGGCTCCAGCGTGGCGCGCCGGTGTAAGGTGCCCAACCACCGCTCCACGTCCGCGGTGGGGATATCGCGTGCGAGCGCCTCTTCACGGAACCGGTCCAGCTTCTCCATTGTCTCGGGGGTCATGCGATGAACCGTAGTTGCACGATCTGACACGCTCCGGTCAAGGGCGAAGCCGCTGGGCGACCGTTCCGGGTCAGAGGTGTGGCCGGGCCGTCCACGGGCCATGAGTTGGTGTCACGGGGGCCATCCAGGCCACGTGAGAGCGCGCCGAACAGGCGTGGGGGCATTCCCAGGCCATCGCCCCCGAGCCGCGCCTGGATCGGGAAGCAGCGGCGCGATCACCGCCCAGACCTCATCGGTCAACTCACCACGACGCACCACCAGCACATCGTCAACGATCAACCACTACAAGATCGACAGGCCACGCCCTAGGCGAACTGACTCGTCGGCACGCGGTTCGGGATGTCGCGGCAGGCCGGTGGTCTCGGAAGTCGGCCCGCCACGGCTGCGGGTCGGCGGCTCAGGCGTTCCAGGTGGTGGTGACGCGGGTCCTGTCGAGGTGCCCGGCCGCCAGGTCGTCGTGGTCGATCGTCCAATAGACGTGGCGGTCGTGGAAGTTCGGCTCCCCGGTGGTGTTCCACTGGGCGAGGAGGACGCGGTTGTCGGGGTCGGTCGGCTGTGGCGCGGTGTGGGCCGCGTCCCGGACCGGTTCCACGTTCTGGTGCCCCCAGCCGTACCCGCCGAGTTGCAGGTGCGCCCCCCGGGGGTGGGTGTTGATGAGCTCGCGCCACGGCTCCGGGACGTCGTTGGCGTATCTAGCGGGCGCGTCGGCGGTGTGGATTCGGGGTGAGACGTGGTACGCCGTCGGCAGGGACACGCCCTGCCACAGGTGCAGGTCACCTATTTTGACGATGCTGTCGGCGATCTCGCCGGGCCAGTCGTTCAGCCGCCGGAGCCGACGGCGCTCGACCGGGGTCCCTGCCGCGACGTGCACGGCGCATCCGATCGGGTCGGTGTAACCCTCGTCATGGCCCCCGTAGGCGATCGCCTCCAGGCTGGCGAACAGCAGCAGGGTCCCGTCCGAAGGCAGGGGCAGGTCGGTCACGCCCGCGGGCAGCGCAGCGAGGTCGATCGTGGCGACCAGGTCGCCGGCCGGGTCCGGGAGCCCCGGTGGCAGCATCACCGTGCTGCCGCCGATGCGGCCGACCACCGGCTCGTCCGCATCGGGGTCCAGGAACGCACTGGGGCGGGCCTGTCCCAGCCACCACTCGGCGTCGTCCGCAGGAATGGTGAGCTCGTCCGCGCGCTCGCGGAGGCCGTCCAGGGCGCTCTGCACCTGCGGTGTCATGGCATGCCTCTCGCGTCGGGGTCGCGGTACCGGTCGAGAGCGTACAGGTGTTCGACAGCGCCGCGCGACGACGACGGGACGGATAACTGGCTAGGTGTGCTGTCCAGGGACGTTGGTCGAAGTTGTGTGACGACACGACGTAGATAGACGTGACGACGAAGGCCTCCGGTTGTGGAGTGGAGCTGTCTAGGAACCGCTCCGGCAACCAGGAGGCCTTCGTGTTCCACGCTAACGCTGCTCTGACTCCTCGTGCACGTCTTCGCCTCGCGGGTCTGATCGTGGATCAGGGGTGGCCGGTCGCCCGGGCAGCGGAACGGTATGACGTGTCCCGGCCAACGGCGAAGCGGTGGGCCGTGCGGTATGCCGAGCACGGCCCGGCGGGATGACGGACCGGTCCTCGCGCCCGCACCACAGCCCGTCAAGGACTCCTCAGTCGACCGTGCGCAAGATTGTGCATCTGCGGTGGAAGCAGCGCCTCGGGCCGGTGCAGATCGCCGGCCGACTGGCGATGCCGACCTCGACCGTGCACGCCGTGCTGACCCGCTGCCGAATCAACCGCCTGACACACGTCGACCGCGCCACCGGCGAGCCGACCCGCCGCTACGAGCACGACCGGCCCGGCGCGATGCTGTACGTCGACGTCAAGAAGTACAGCACCATCGCCGACGGCGGCGGCTGGCCGTCCTGGCCGCCAGCCACCCCCGGGGCGCTGCTGGCGGTCCAGGCAAGAGTGACAACCAGGACGGTGGTCGCGGCGACGAGCACCGTGAGGGGTATCCACCTGCCGCGCAGCCAGATCATGACGCTACCGGTCCCGCCCGGCAAGGTGGGCTCGTGCCTGTCGGTACTCGTCCGCGTCGATCTCACCCCGGGCGAACCGGCGGTCGAGGATCGCCTGCGGCGACTCCCGGCCCTGCGGAGCGGGTACACCATGCTGCGAGGAAGGACGCTGGATGAGCCTGACAACTGCCCAGATGACCACGGCGATGAGCGCGATCCACAGCAGTGGCATCAGCACCATCCACGCCCAGCCCGGCCCGTATCCGTTCATCATGGTGTCACCTCCGAAGCGGTGGGCCCTACCGGTCCATCGTCACTCGCGGCACGGCTTCCTGCCAGGGACATAGGTCCCCTCCCGCCGAGGTCCTCAACACCTGACCGGGCTCGGAGTCGGCAGGAACTGCTGGGCATCCGCCTCCCTGGGTACCGCCACACCCGCCGAAGTCGAGCCGACGGCCGCCTTACCTCTTCGGTGGATGCGAAAAGGTCTGTCGGCGGGCGCTGGGGGATCTGTTGTGCTGTTGACGCTGCCCGACTCAGGAAGGCGCCCGGGCCCTGCCATCGTCTTCCCCGGCTGGGCGCAGCTGTTATGTGCCGTCGGTTGGCGCGGTCAGTGATCCCTCGATCAATGCCTTACGCGCCTGCTGCTTCTCGGCGATAATGCTGTCGGCTCCGCCTGAAAACTGGATCTGGATCTGGCCCACTTTCCGTGATCGGATTTGACCCGGTCAGCTCAGCAGGACTCGCTTGCGGAGCAGGTCGAGGTTCGCGCGGCCATACATCTGTCGTTTGATCATCTTGATCCGGTTGACGTGTCCTTCGACGACGCCGGAGCTGTAGGGAAGGGTCAGGCCGTTGAGGACAGCGTCGTGGTCACGGCGCAGACCAGCGATGAACGAGTGCAGGTCGGGCTGGTCGTCGGCGGTCACTGCGGTGATCCAGGCATTAAGGCGGTGCCCGTGGCGGCCGGTGAGGATCTCCGCGAACGCGTTGACGTGGCCCGCAATAGCGTTCAGGTGCGGGCAGGCAGCGCGGATCGTGGCGAGGCCGGCCTGGTCGTCGGGGTGCAGCGCGTCGGGGTGGCGCAGCAGCCAGGCGGTGATCCGGCGGACTTTCGGCGGCCGGGGCCGCGCTGGTGGTGGCGTCGCGGCGGCTCGTAGGGGTTGCAGGTAGCTGCGCAGGGTGGTGGCACTGCCGCGGTAGCCACGGACGCGGATCTCGGCGAACAGTTCACTCGCGTTGGTGATGCCCTCGTTGAGGCGTTGATGCAGGTAGTCGAGGTGGTCGTCGAGGATGCTGGGCCGGCCGGCGCGAGGTTTGGCCAGGAGTTCGTCGACGCTGTCGGCGCGGGCGAAGCGGCGCACGGTGCCGCGGGCGAGGTCGAGTCGTCGGGTGATCTCCCGGATGCTGTGGCCCTCAGCCCATAGCGCCTGAACCTGTTCGTAACGGCGCTGGGTTCGGGGCACCAACAGTCCCTGCTCTGCCCGTTGGGCAGTGGCATCGACGGCAACCTGGGTCAGGTCCGCCGTGGCCGTCGATGCGGGCTGCGGCGGCGCGACGGTGAGGCAGCGGTGATGACGGGCGACGGTCTTCTCGACGTGTTCGGCGAGGTTGTGCCACAGATGCCACCGGTCGGCCACCTGGATAGCCTGGGGCGCACCGGTGCGGGCGCCCTCGGCGTAGGCGTTGGCGCGATCTCGGCAGATGACCTGCACGCTCGGATGCTGCCCCAGCCAGCTGGCGAGGGTGGCCGCTTCCCGATCGCGTAGCAGGTCGACCGGCCGGCGAGTGTCGACGTCGACCAGCACCGTCGCATAGCGGTGGCCCCGGCGCAGGGCGAAGTCATCCACGCCCACCGCGGTGAGCGTCCCGACCGGCGGGTCGGGCAGAGCGCGGACCAGCCGCAGGACGCTGCTGCGGCTGGTGACCAGGCCGAGGCGGTCGGCCAGCCGGGCACCCGCGCGACCGGCAAGAGCCAGCCCGATCTTCTCCAGCGTCTGGCGAAGCAGCGGACTACGCCGTCCATATCTGCAGGTCAACCCGGTGACCTGCTCGGCGAACGTACGGACCGGGCAGCGCACCGTGTCACAGAAGAACCGGCGGACCCGTAACCGGATCTCCACCGGCTGGCCAGCCACCGCGGCGTCGCTAAGTCGACGTTCGTAGCGGCTGTGAACCCGCCGGGCCCGTCGCCCACAACCGGTACACGCCACACGACGGGCTCGCGCTCGCGCCCATATCCGCAGGCCAGCCGACTGCCGGTCCACTCGCTCAACCACGACAGGTGCCAGATGAGGCAGGACCGCAACAAGATCAGCCGATCGCACGACGAACCCTACACAGTGGACTTGGCGCCCCCGATCCGGGTCAGTCTCGATCACGGAAAGTGGGCCAGATCCAAAGTTCAGCCGGCGTTGACAAATGCGCGGTTATAGAGCCCGTCTGATGCCTGGCCTGATCTACGCCCACCACTGGCCCCAATGTGCGTCGCGTTGGTCGAGCCCCGGGGCGTGCGGAACGCCCGTCAGGTAGAGAGCTACCTGTACGCCTGAATTGTCTTCACCAGGGGCTGCCTTCGGTGGGGGCGTCGACCGTACGGCGGGCGCGATTGGCTGCCCCGCTGTGGCTGCAAAGCCGGGCACACAACGATGTGGGGATATGCGGAGCGGCCGGCCAGGGCCGCGAGGCGGCCGGCCAGGGGCACGTCAGCGGGGCGGGGTGTCGGCGGGGCTGAGCGAGAAGTATTCCTCCTCTTCCTTGGTCAGGTACAGCCGGAGCACGGCGTCCAGCCCGTACAGGGCGCCCAGCAGGTCGGGCACCTCGTCGGGGCGCAGCCGGCCGTCTGGGTGCCGGGCCAGGTGGCCGCCGATGCGGTCCACCAGCCGGCTGATTTCCACGCGCTCCCGACTCATGGTGGAGGTCGCCTCGTCGCTGCCGAGCGGGCCGGCCAGCGCCGGGTAGAGCTGCTGCTCCTCGGCCGCCTCGTGTGGCAGCGCCTCGTCGACCAGCCGGCGGTGCACCTCACGTAGCGCCGGTACGCATTCCGGAGCGTCGGGGCGGGTCGCTACCAGGTCGGCGGCGTCCCGCAGCCGGGCCAGCACGTCCCGTACCCCGCCGTGCTGGCCGGCGTACCGGTCGAGCAGTTTCCGGGTCTCCGGCGGGACCTCGCGGCGGCGCAGGCCGCCGCCGAGGGCTCGCAGCGCGTTGACGATGACCAGCACGTCGATGCCCTCATGAAGGAATGCGGCGGCGACCGGGGGCAGCCCGCCGGCGGCGGCGACCACCATCGCGACCACCGCGAGACCCATGCCGACGGTGGCGCTCTGTACCGCGATTCGGCGTGGGTACCGGGCGATCTCGACGGCGTCGGCGAGCCGGTCCAGCCGGTCGACGGTGAGCACCGCGTCGGCCACGTCGGCGGAGGCGGTGGCCCCGGTGGCGCCCATCGCCACGCCGACGTGCGCCTCTGCCAGTGCCGGGGCGTCGTTGACGCCGTCGCCGACCATCAGGGTTATCGCCCGAGCGGACTCCTCCTTGACCCGGTGGATCTTCTCCTGCGGCGAGCATTGGGCGATCACGTCGTCCATGCCGACGGTCTGCGCCACTTGCCGGGCGGTACGCGACCGGTCGCCGGTGACCATGATCAGCCGGCTGATGCCGGCCTCCCGAAGCCGCCGCACGGTGCGCCGAGCGTCAGGGCGTACCGGGTCCTTGAGAAGAATCGCGCCGAGCGGGCCGCGGTCGTCGCTGACCCAGACGGTGGAGTGGCCGGCCAGCTCGGCGCGCTCGCGTACCCGCTGCGCCCATTCGGGCGGCTCACCGGCGAGCTGGCCCACCCGCACCAGGCGCCCGTCCACCCGTCCGGTCACCCCGCGCCCCGGCTCCTGGGTGACATCCGTCGGCTCGGCCAGCCGCAGCCCCCGCTCGTGGGCCTGGCGGACGAGGGCGGCGGCCAGCACGTGCGGGGAGAGCTGCTCGACGGAGGCGGCCAGCCGCAGCACGTCGTCCCGGTCGCCGCCCGGTGCGACCACCGTCTCGGTCGCGCGGGGGCGGCCTGCGGTGAGTGTGCCCGTCTTGTCCATCAGCAGGGTGCGGGCCCGGCCCAGCAGCTCCAGCGACCCGCCGTCGCGGACCAGCACCCCGCGCCGGGCCACCCGGGACAGTCCGGAGACGATCGCGATCGGGGTGGCCAGCAGCAGCGGGCAGGGGGTGGCCACCACCAGCACCGCCACGCCCGCAGGAACTCGCCGGTGAGCAGCCAGGCGGTTCCGGCCAGCAGCAGGGTGAACGGCACGAACGCGGCAGCGTACCGGTCAGCGAGCCGGACCATCGGCGCCTTGTGCGCGGTGGCCTCTTCGGCCAGCCCGACGATCCCGGCGTAGGTGCTCTCCGCCGCGTTCATCGTCGCCCGCAGCTCAAACCCGGCGCCGGCGTTGACCACGCCGCTGGCGACCTGCTCGCCCGTGTCGCGGGTGACCAGCTGCGACTCGCCGGTGACAACCGACTCGTCCAGCGTCGCAGCCTCCTCGACCGTCCCGTCCACCGGCACCACGTCGCCGGGACCCGCCACCAGCCGGTCCCCCGCCGCCACCTGGTCCAGCGGCACCAGCTCGATCGCGCCGTCGGGAGTACACCGCCGGGCCCGCCGGGGGCCCGTTCCAACAGCGCGCGCAGGTCACGGCTGGCCCGGCGCTGTGCGTAGCCTTCCAGCGCCTGCCCGGTGCCGACCATCACGGCGATCACCGCGCCGGCCAGGTACTCGCGGACCAGCAGCGTGCCGACCAGCGTCAGCACCGCGATGACCTCCACCCCGAAGTGCCGGCGCCACAGCTGCCGTACCGTCGCCCACGTGGCCGGCACCAACGCCGCCAGGGTCACCGCCGTCCAGACCAACTGGGCCGCCGTCCGCAACCCTGCCAGCCACAGCCCGCCGCCCAGCAGCGCGGCCAGGGTGAGCAGGGTCAGTGGCGCCCACTCCCGCCAGTCCACCCGGCGCCGCCGCACCGGCCGTTCCGGCACACACTCGTCCGGTTCCGCTCCCACCTGCGGATCGTCTCAGCGGCACCGGTCCCCGCAAGCGGGAACCGGCGTGATCCGTTGCGGGCCGGACGACCCCGAGGCGGGGAAGTCGTGTGCCGGCTGACCGGCGTGCCGGAGGATGGGGCGGCAACACCGCCCGTGACAGGTCCGGAGTGGGGCACGATGTGGGAAACGAAAGGTCGTGACGATGAGCCACGAGACGCCGGCCAGGGACCGCCCGCTGACCACCGCGCTCACGCAGGCCGCCGCGACGGCCGGTCTCGCCCCGTCGGTGCACAACAGCCAGCCGTGGCGCTGGACAGTCCTCCCCGACGCGCTGGAGCTGCGGATGGTGCACGAGCCGCAACTCGCCGCCACCGATCCGGAGAATCGGCTGGTGACGTTGAGCTGCGGCTTGGCGCTGCACCACGCGCGGCTGGCGCTGGCTGCCGAGGGTTGGGCCGCCCAGGTGGAGCGGCTACCCGACCCGGGCCAGCTTGAGCTGCTCGCCCGGCTCGGCCGGTTCCAGCAGACCGCGGCGGACGCGGACGCGACCCGCCTCGTGCAGTGCATGCGGGTCCGGCAGACGGACCGCCGGCCGGTCAGCGACGAGCCGGTGCCCGACGCCACGCTCGACGAAATCGTCAAGGCGGCCGGCGCGCAGGGCACCCGACTCCAGTTGCTCGGCTCCGACCAGGTGGTGGAGTTGGCGGCCGCGGCGGCCCAGGCCGCAGTGGTCGCGGCGGAGGAGCCGGAGCTGCGGGAGGAGTTGGCGTACTGGACCAGCCGGACCGGCACCGGCGTCGGGCTGCCGCCCGAGGTGCTGCCCGAGCGGCCCCCGCAGACCACCGTGCCCGGCCGGGACTTCGGCAATCCCGGCACCCTGCCGATCGGCCCCGGGCACGACCGCGCGGCCGTCTACGGAATCCTCTGGAACACCGACGACGAGCCGGACAGCTGGCTGCGCGCCGGTGAGGGGCTATCCGCCGCCTGGCTGACCGCCACCCGGCTCGGCGTCTCGATGGTGCCGCTCAGCGGCGTGGTCGAGACCGACGGCACCCGGCAGACTCTGCGCCAGATGCTGGCGGGGCTCGGCTTCCCGTATCTGGCGATGCGCCTGGGGATCGCCGACCGGGCGCACGCCGCGCCACCGCACACTCCGCGCCTGCCCACCGAGCAGGTCGTCGACACCTCCGCGGCGGACGCCGGCACCAGGTAGCGGGCCCGTCCCGGACGCTCACCCGGCGGGTGGCCAAGCCAAGGAGACGAGCGTCTTGCGCTTGCCTTTGCGGCAGTCTTGAAGCATGGCGCGGAAGTCAGCCCGGGCGGTCAGGGCCGGAAGTCACCACCGCCCAGGCCCGCTGGCCCGCCAGCGTGGATGCTGGAGCCTCGGATCGTCCGCAGACAGGGCCGTGGTTCACCTGGTGGTGACCAGCCGGTGAGCGCGAAGGAGCCGTGCCCACCACGGCCCCGGCGAGCCAGAGCGCAGCTTCGGCTTAGCCGGTCTCCTGACGCTCACCCATCCGCCGGGTCCCATCGTGACAGCTCCGATCGCCGGCCGGCGCCGGAGCGCTGCGGCCACGGCGACGGCGCCGACGCCGACGGCGGCCGTGCTGGCCAGGACCGCGCCGGTCAACCGTGACGTCAACGACCGGGCGATAGGTGACTGTTTCGGGTCCCACGATCCAGGCGCCGACCGGACGCAATCTCACGATCACCACGGGTCTGGTGGACACGTACTCCACGCCGCAGCTGCTCGACATGCTCGTCGCCGGCCAGCTCGACCTCAGCCACCTGGTCACCCACCGGTTCGGGCTGGACGATTTCGCCGAGGCGTACGACGTCTTCGCCGACCCGGCACGCACCGGCGCGCTCAAGGTGGTGCTGTCGCGATGAGGATCCGCTGCCCGTCGGCGCCGGACCGGCACGCGCCGCGCTCACCCGTCATCGCCTTCTCGCTCGTTGAGGCCGTCGCTTGGACGTCGACCAGGACAACGCCCCGGTCTCCGTAGGGAAGACCGGGGCGGTCGGGGTGAGGGGGCGACAGCGGTCAGGCGACGGTGTCGGCCGGCTGCGGCGCGGGAGCGGCGAACGCCTCGCTGGGCGGGGTTCGGATGGCGTGAACCAGGCCCGCGAGAGAGAGCAACAGGAGCAGCGCGGCACCGAGGTACATGGCCGTTGCGGCCTGTCCGGCCTTGACTCCCATCTCGCTGAAGCCGTACGACGTGAGCAGCAAACCACGCAGCGTCTCGCCCTTGAATACGGTGTCCCGCTGGGCGTTGACCTCGGCGAGCTGCTTCTGCAGGTCGGCCAACGCCGGGTCGTTGGTCTGCTGCACCTTGGCGACCTGTTCGCGCAGCTGACTCTGCGGCTCACCCAGGTCGGCGTAGGTCTTCCCACCGGCCATGTTCTTCAGGTGCAACCCGATGTACTCGTTGGCGTAGCACTCGGCCTGCTTGCCGGTAGTGATCTTCTTTCCCGCGTTTTCGACCAGGCACTCGGCCTTCTTCTCCTCGTCGTCGAGCCGGTCGGCCGGGGTGAGAGGGTCACAGCCGAATATTGATTCACATCGTAAGATCGCCGCCAGGCGCACGGCAGTGCCGAATGCCCGTACCGGAAGGACTTTGGCCCCGTACGCCCACGTGTTCTGGCGCGGCAGGTGCCGGTGCGGGCCGGCGCCCCGGGAAGCGGTGGCAAACGCGGACGCGTCTGCGTGCCGACGGGACCTTGGACTCTGTATCTTGCGATCGATGCCGCGAACCATGAGGCCGGGGAACGCCGATCCGTGTCGATCGATGGCACGGCGATTGGAGGACGCGATGGGTAGCTGGCCCTTATCGGACAACGGCCTTCGCAGGATGTACGCGGGAGGGCGCGCCAACGCCACCGCTCGCCGCCTCGCTCGGGTATGGGTGGCCGTGCTCGGTGCCGGCCTTTCCTCCCGGCGTTGGGTGACGCTCGAGGTTGTCGGACGCCACACTGGACGACGCACTCGGTTCCCGCTGGGAATGGCCGACTGGCAGGGCGAGTGATACCTGGTGTCCATGCTGGGCGAACACTGTAACTGGGTCCGCAACGTACGGGCGGCAGGCGGCCGGGCCACCATTCGGCACGGACGGGCTCGGGCCTGCCGCCTTGTCGAGGTACCCGTCGGCGAGCGCGCGCCGATCCTCAAGCGGTATCTACAGAAAGTGCCCGGCGCGCGGCCGCATTTTCCCGTCGATCGGCACGCACCCCTGGCCGAGTTCGAGGCGATCGCCGTGCAGTATCCCGCCTTCCGCGTCGAGCACGCCAAGGCTGGCGGTTACCTGTGACCCTGCTCGCCGCCGAGATCGCGCCGCTGGGACGTTCGGTAGCGGCGAAAACCCGCCTGATACTGCAACGGCGACTGTGGATACCGCGTAGTACCTGGTCTCTGTCATCGCGGCGGCAGCCGCAGATGCGTCGGCGGCGGAGTTGGATCGGTTACATGCGTGGATCGCTGGGCGGTTCCGGCGGGTGAGCCGCGCCCTCGGGTTCGCCAGTACCTGTGTGGGCTGGCCGCTGGTCTGCAGCGCAAGAACGGCTGGACCCTCGCGGAGCGGGCGGTGAGGTGTCACCGGATGGCATGCAGCGGTTGCTGCGCTCTCCGATTGGGACATCGGGGCAGTCCGCGATGACGTGCGGGACTACCCGCTCGAACACCTCGGCGATCCGGCGGTTGTACCTGCCTGCGGCATGGACCGACGATCGTGAACGCTGCCGCGCTCTGGGCATCGGCAACGAGGTGGATTCGCAGCCAAGCCGCAGATCGCGGTACCGCACCGTTGGTAATCATTCGGATCGGAATGTGGCCGAGGGGCGGCGCCACCCGCTTACGCCAACCGGCAAGGTGCGGGTCTAACGTCTTCCGCTCCAGGCCGCGCAGCGCCAGCGTCATCAGGCTCTCGCCGTACTCGGCCAGTCGGTTTGTCGCGGCCACCGGGTCGACGCCTCCTTGCGCCGCGCTGACCATTGCGTCGATCCACGCTTGCGCCTCTTCCGGTGTCGCCACCGATGTTGACTTGGACGGGCGGCGCTTGGTTGTCGGGTCGACCCACCGAACTCGCGCCCGGTGGGGACGGTCCCGGCCGGCTCGCACCTCCATATCGGAGGCAATCGGTACGCCGATCGGTGGCTTGGTCGGCCGACGGTCGGCCCGCAGCGTTGACTACCGGGCCGCGCAATGGGGCGCGCCGTGGCTGTCTGCTCTGCGCAGCCGTCGAGCGGGCCGCCTCGATTCGTTGTGGGCCATCAAAAAAAAGGGCACCCTCTATTTTGAGGCCCATGGATGAATGAGGTGACCCCTGAAAACGTCGATGGGAGCCATGAAGGTGACCCCCTTGAAAAGTATCGATGTTCGTGCTCGCCGCGCTCGTCATCCTCCACTTCGAACACGATCGCACCGCACCACCTGGTCACGCAGCGCCACGAACCGTTGCTCGGAAAGGTTCATTGACAAGCTGGGAACCGCCTGAAAGGGTCTCGCGTACAACGAAATTCATCCGATGTTTTTGGTCTGACCATTCAGGGAGATCACGGTGATGCGGAAGAAACCTCTTGCACTGACACTTGGCATGTCATTGCTCCTGTCCATGGGTGTACCGGCTAACGCGTCCGCGACCAGCGTCGGCGAGGAGCGCTTCCAGCCGAGCGCCACCTACGATCTGTCGGTGACCGACGCCGAGCGCGACGCGATCCACGCGGAAGTCGAGGCGTTGGCTGGACGCGTCAACAGCGCGCGTGCGGGGGACGGCACCTACGACCCGCTCAGTCTGATCGGGGCGATGCTGGACGGGTCGAGCTACGACTCCATCTCCCGAGGCGGCACGGCCGCGACGGCGTACCCCTTCCCGGTCAGCAACACCGAAGCCAACCAGAACGAGTACGACCGCAAGGTCGCCAAGCTCGCCTGGGTGGTCAAGCTGGCCACCGACCTGGGTTTCCCGGTGGTCGTCCAACGCCAGCCCGACAAGTACGTCTACGCAGAGATCGGTGACCCGGACGCCCCGGAGATGGTCATGGCGTTGAGCCACCTCGATTCGCCGACGGCTTCCGTTTCGCCAGCCCAGCTGGCGCGCTGGCGGGACGCCGATGGCAACCTCGGCACTCCTGGTGCGTACCACTCGCCCTATGTCCAGGACGGCTGGGTCTACGGGGCGGGCCTGCAGGACGACAGCGGCCCGACGCTGGCGACGCTGCTCGCGGCCAAGGCGCTGCTCGAGGCGGGGTTGCCCCTCGACCGACGCATCCGCATCGTCATGGGAATCTACGAAGACGGCGGTCCCGGCACGCCCTCGACGACGAACACCGCCACCTTCCAGTCCATCCCGTACAACTCGAACCCGAGCTTCTACGACAACTGGGCCTACAAGAACCTCAACCGGGAGGAGACCCCGATCGCGGGCTACACCTCCGACTCGCGGTTCCCGGTCATCGTCGGCAACTCCGGATCGGTGACCCCGTCGGTGTCGATGAGCTTGTCCGCAGACAGCACCAAGGCCTTCCGGCTGACGGATGCCACAGCCGGCGTCACCCGGCGCGAAGGCGACCCGACGCTCAAGGACATCGCCTACGGCAGCACCACGCAGATCGCCTCGCGGGCCATTTTCACCCTCGACGTGGCGGGGGCCGGCTCCGCCGAGCGCGACCGATTCGTGTCGGCGATCACCGCTGCCGCGACCACGAAGGGTTGGCTCCCGGCTGCTCCCCGCACCACGCCCAAGGTGCAGACCACGATCACCGGCGACTCGCTCACGCTGGAGATCAACACCGATGTGGCGATGGAGATGCCGACCCCGCAGTACGGCAAGAATGCCATCGTGTGGGGAATGTTCCTCCTCTCCAAGGGACTCGGCGCATTGGGAACCACGGCCGCCGACATGCAATTGAAGAAAGCCGCCGACGGCATCGCCGACCTGTTCTTCCGCGACGGTGTCGAAGGCGAAGCCTATATCGGCAAGTACATGGGCATCCCGGCGAGCCTGTTGCGCAACCCAAGCAACGGCACACCGAACCTGACCTTTGCCCTCATGGGAGGCATCAACTCAGAGACCCCGACGAGCTTTTACACGGACGCCTCCGGCAGCCTCAGCATGCCGATGTATGTGCGCAGCATGCACGTCACCGCGGCTGACTCCGGCCAGGCAACGGCGGCGGTCACGGCCGCCTTCCAGGCGAAGGGGTTCACCATCGGCAACCTCGGCTCGCCCGTCGGCGCCGGGTTGTATGTCACTCACGACAACCCACTGACGGCCCTTCAGTTCGGGAGCTACCAAGCCTCGATCAACCGCAATCCGGAGGAGTTTGCGGATCCATATTCCCTCAGGGACGTGGTCTCTCCGCAGGGCACGACCGGTGGCACCCTGGCCAGCAGCTTCCGCAATAAGATGACCGCCTTCGGCGCCGTCATCCCGGGTAACGAGCGCTGGTGGCACACGGCCAACGAGCGGATGAAGGTCGACTCGGCAGTGCAGATGACCAAGATCATGGCCGATGGCATGCTGGAGATGGCCCGGTACTCCGGGCCCGCCGGTGCCAAGTTCATGTCGGCAAGCATCCCGGGGCTGAACGCCGACCGGGCGGACCTCGACCTGCTCGACGTCACGATCGGAACCTACAAGGACGCGTCGGCCGCTGTCGGCACGAGCCAGTTGGGCACCCAGGCCCTGCTCGGCGCTACCTCGTTCAACATCCCGATGTGGAACGGGCGCGGCAACTCGGCCCCGACGGCGTCGGCTTTCGCACTGGGGCACGCCCCGGGAGGGGTCTACCTGCCCCTGACCGACACGGAGTACCTGAACAACACGTACGTGGCGCCGATGCGTCTGGAGTTCAAGGTGGAGCGCCCCGACCACATGTCGGACGCGGCTTGGGCGAAGTTCGTCGCCGGCGGCTACGGCGACTTCCAGTTCAATATCCTCGTCGGCGACGCGGTTGTGCCGCTGGCCGTTCCTGCGGGGCAGAGTGCGGACAAGTTCTTTTCCTCGCGCATCTCGGCCAACAACCCCGACGCCATCTACCTGTCGGTCAACCTCGCGATCACCGATGCCCCGTACACCGGGGTGCAGGCCACCCTCGCGGATTCCAAGACGGACCTGTACACGGTCAATCCGACGTACTTGGCTTCAAACCCTGATCCGTTCCCCGGGCGCGGGGCCATCGAACAGCGGGGCTTCTTCGTGTTCGGTGATGGGCAGAAGAACGCGGAGTTCTCTTCACCCGACGCGGTCTACGTGACAGTCGCCAACGCGGTCATCGATGCGAAGCCGTCGGCGGTGGTGAAGAAGTTGAAGGGCAACAAGAACGAGTTGACCATCACGGTGAAGCAGACCCACATCGACGGCAGCGAGTCTCCTGTGACGGCCACGTTCACCATCGACAACAACGCTGCTGGCACTTACACCGTCGGCGATTACAAGGTGTACGTCGAAACCAAGGGCAACACCCAGGTGCGGTCCATCTCCATCGTGTGACAAGTGTGATCCGGAAGTTCAGCGCGCGCACGAGAGGGCATGCGCGGTGCAGGGCCCCGGCAAAGTTGTGAGGGTGCCCGGCTGATGTGGTTGGTGTAGTCGCTCCCGTGCTGGCGGTAGCAGAGCGGGCATGACCGGTTCAGATGATCATCGAGGTTCCTACGCCTTATTGATCGTCCGAAGTGAGTCATGCCCGCGCTGCCATCATCGCTGATCTCGTCCTTGTCCGACGCACCGGCTGTCACCGTGCCCGAGGCCGCTGCCGGGCTGCCCGCGGCGTTGGCGGGTCTGCCGGATCCCCCGCCCGCCGCGAGGTACGGCACCGGCTGACGGTCGTCGTCGCTGATTGCCGTGTGTGCCGTGGTGGCCGGCTACCGCTCGTACGCCGCGATCGCCGAGTGGATCGCTGACGTGCCGGCCGCGACCGCTCTCGCGTTGGACATCACCCCGGACCGGCGCCCCTCCGAGGCGATGATCCGCCGGTGGTTGCAGCCTCTGGACTTGGATCTGCTCACCGCCGCCATCAGCAGCTGGCTCTCCATCACGACCGTGGCGACAGCGGCCCAGCGGCGGGCGATCGCCGTGGACGGCAAGACGCTACGCAGCTCCCGTACCACCAAACTTTGCGGCCCGGCACGTCCTCGACCGCCTGCGACCAGGCCACCGGAGTGGTCCTGGCCAGCACCGACGTGCTCGATAGCCTGGGCTGCTATGAGGCGATTGCCAGACGTGGCATATTGCTGGCTCTTCACAGTTGAGGGTGTAGTCGCTGGTTGGATGGTGGCTGGCGCGTCGGTCCCGGTGTAGGTGTCGAGGTCTTCCGAGGATGGAGGTTCCTACGCCGCCCATCTGGAAGACCTCGACGTGCCTGACGCTACCTTCGGCTGCCCTGACCTGACCACGTTCTGCCGCCTGGATGAGCCCGGCCTGGTCGTGGTCGGCCAGCGTCTGGAGCCCGATCGCGCGGTCCTGGCGTGCCGGGTCCTGGAGGCCGATGACGGCACCGAGGGCTGGTGCCGACGCTGCGGGTGTGCATGAAGACCCCGGGACACCGTCACGCGGGAGCTGGCGCACGAGCCGCTGGGCTGGCGACCGACCACCCTGCTGGTGACGATCCGCCGGTACCGGTGCACCGGGTGTGGGCGTGTGTGGCGCCAGGACACCAGCCGCGCGGCCGAGCCAAGGGGCAGGCTGTCGCGTCGTGGACTGGCCTGGGCGCTGGAGGCAATCGTGTGTCAGCACTTGAGCATCGCTCGAGTCGCCCAAGGGCTTGGCGTCGCGTGGAACACCGCAAACGACGCGGTCCTGGCCGAGGGCCGACGGGTGCTGATCAACGATCCCGGCCGGTTGAACGGTGTGAAGGTCATCGGGGTCGATGAGCACGTGTGGCGCCACATGGAGCACCTGCGCGGCTCCGCCCTCGGCTTCCGCAACCTCACCAACTACATCACCCGATCCCTACTCGAGACAGGCGGATTCAGACCCCGACTACACCCTGCATTGGTGAAAGCCGCTCTTCCTTGGGGTCGGCCAAAGATACGACGGAAGCCGGCAACCAGTGATCTTGAGTTGAACTTGCCGCAGGTGAGGTGCTGGGGCGGATCGGCGTCGGCTGCCTGACCAGGGACAGCGATGCGCAAATGCAGCCGGAGGTCCGATCTTGTGTCACCGTTCGCAGTGGACTTCTTCGCGTACCCGCTCGGATCGGTCAACGGCGCACCCGATAGCGCAGGCGAAGCACCCGGTTGCCTTGAATCACCACGTCAGGATCCTCCAACAGGTGCTGCGCGTGGACCGACCCGAAGTAGCGCTTGCCGGACCCGAACACGACGGGTACGACGTCCATGCGCACCTCGTCGACCAGGCCCGCGGCAAGCACCTGGCCACCGACGTCGCCAGCGGCGACCTCGACGATGCGGTCACCCGCAAGCTCCTGCGCCTTGGCCACGGCTGCCTCGACGCCGTCGACGAAGTGAAACGGCGCCTCGGGGTCCCAGCCCTCGGGCTTCGGCCGGTGCGTCACGACGACCACGTGGTCGACCCCGCCCGGAGGCTTTCCGTCCCAGCCGTCCGTCATGTCGAAGACGTCGCGGCCGACGATTGTCGCCCCGATCTGGTCCCAGTACGGCCGGGTGTAGTCGTAGGACGTCTGCGACACCTTCAACTCGCCGCTCTCGTCCAACGGCACGTCACCGCTGAGCAACCAGTCGAACAGCGGTCCGGGCTGGTCGTTCTCGTCCGCGATGAAGCCGTCTACTGACACCGAGCTGTACATGACTACTTTGCCCATGGCGCTCCTCTGCTTGGGGATGCCCTCAGGTTAGAGTTTCGTGGGCTGTCGCTCTTGTAAGGAATCAATCGGTCGGCAGCGGCCAGCCGTCCATTACGTGGCCGGGATGTTCGCGCAGGAACCGCCGCCTGACTTCGACATATCGTGTCGGTGTGAGCCCGGTGAAGGCCCGGAACTCGTGGCCGAAGTGGGCCTGATCGAAGTAGCCTGCGCTACTGGCGAGGTCGGCCCAGTCGATCGGTTCGGCGGGGTTGATCGAGAACACGGTGGCGGCGAAGCGGTAGGTGCGGGCCAACCGCTTCGGCGTGACGCCGATGAGCTCCTTGAACCGCTGTGCCAGGTGAGTGCTGCTGACACCGGCTGAAACCCTCAGGTCGTCGATAGCCACCGCCCCGCTGGTCGCAGCGATGATGCGGCTCGTATGGCGGACCAGCCCCAGGCCGGCCGCGTCGCCTAGCCGTCGCTTTAGCTCCTCCTCGAGCAGCGTCAGCATCTCGTGAGGCCCCTCGGCCGTAGCCAGCCGGTCTCGCAGCTCAGCACTGGCGGGCCGGCCCCAAACCTGCTCCACCGTCACCGGTCGGTCACACAGCTCGGCCGCGGGCATCGGCAGGAACGGCGCCAGCCCCCACGGCTTGAAGTGCACGCCGACGGACCGGGTCCGGAGTGGGTAGCCGAACTCCAACGCGCGGGTGGGCGTGGTGACCACGCAGCCGTCGGCGTACTCGGCCGTCTCGACGTCGGTGCCGGCACGAATGAGGAACGGCGAACCGAGGTTGACGATGAGCAGCGCCGCCGGCATCGGTGGCAGCGTCAACCGGGCGTACGGCGGCACACCCTCCAAGTAGTAAAGGTCGTCGATCAGCCCGTCCAGCGGCGGTCGCGGCACTCTGGACACGTACTCCACGCCCACAGTATCGCCGACGCCCCGCCGGCATCGCGCGCCGAAATGGTCCAGCCGCGCTGCCGCCAGCATCGAGCCGGCGCCGATCCCGGACGAGCGCCCGGCCGCGGACATTTGCGTGGGATACGCGTGCTGCGTGAGCGATGGAGGATTCTCGCCCCTCCAGCGTCGCCCCGCATCGGGGAGGCGCTAAACCACCCTCTGCTGCGTTACCGTGCCCTGCTACGCGGCCGCGGGCTGTTCGCCGCCAAAGTCGACCTCGTCCAGCGCGGGGTCGAACAAGTCCGGCGGGATGTGGAGGTCGTCGGTTGCGTAGGCGCCGAACCGGAGGATGTGGGAGGTCAGGTAGGGCGAGAGCTGGGCCAGATCCTCAGCGGTCACCTGCCACCCCTCGGCAACCAGCTGCCGGATGACCTCCATCATGTCGATCGCGATGTGGAACACGATCAGGTTGCACAGCAGCGAGTTCCATTTGACCGACTTTCCTGCTCGGCCGGGTCGTTCTCGGCGATCACGCCCTGGTTGCCGAACCGGGGTCCAGGCGGAGAACCCGTTGTAGGCCTCGGCCTTGTTGGTAGCCGCGGTCACCCGTGCGCGCAGCCCCGAGTCGGCGAGGAACCGCAGCAGCGCCACGGACGTCTCGTAACCCCGGCGTCTGTCTGCTGAGGACGATCATCGAGGATGTCTGGGTGCAGGTGATCACCGCGAGGCACCCGGAGTGGATCTTCCCGTTCACTGGACTGCAGCCCGCCCAGTTCCGCCGGCTGGTCCGCCTGGTCGCCGAGCGTGGCGGTGACGCGATCGCTGACGGCCGGCCGGCAGTGGGCTCTCGACCTCTCTGATCGGGTGCTGCTGGTCGCCGCGTACTGGCGCACGAACCTGACGATGCGGCAGATCGGCCCGTTGTTCGGGGTGTCGCACTCCGCCGGTCACCGGGTCATCGACACCCTCGGCCCGCTCCTCGCACTGGCCCCGGTTCGCCGGCGCCGGGTCGACCAGATCGCGATCGTCGACGGCACCCTCATCCCGACCCGGGACCACCGCCTGGCCGCCCCGAGCAAGAACTACCGCTACTCAACGAACCTGCAGGTCGCCATCGACGCCCACACCCGCCTCGTGGTGGCCCTCGGCGACCCACAACCCGGCAACCGCAACGACCATCGTCTACCGCACCAGCGGCATCGACCAGAAGCTGGCCGGACGGCCCGTCATGGCCGACGGCGCCTACCGCGGCAACCCAGAGGTGATCATCCCGTACCGCAAGCCAGCCGACGGCAGCGAGCTACCCGAGTGGAAGGCCGAACTGAACAGACAGCACCGCACCGTCCGAGCACAGGTGGAACACGCCCTGGCCAGGATGAAGTGCTTCAAGATCCTGCGCGACTACCGCCGCGCCGCCCACACATTGACCGACGCTGCTTCCGGCATCGCCCATCTCCACAACATCATCCTCGCCGGCTGAACCGCCAGCCCGGGCGGGGCAACACCTTCAGCGAGTTACGAGACGTCCTTTAGGACACGCCCAATATCCGGAGATGTTGTCCCAGGATGCGGCGCTTGCTGCGTGAGTATCAGCTGTCCGAGTTCCTGGGTGCATCGGGTGAGCGCGACGTAGAGGCCGTTCCAGCCGCGCGGCTCAGCGGCGATGCCTGGGGGGTCGATGAGTAGCGTTGCGTCCCATTCCAATCCCTTGGACTGGGTTGCGGTGAGCACTGGCACATCACTCAGCACGGCTAGGAGTTCGGCGATGCGGTCGGCGGGGGCGATGACGCCGACCGTGCCGCCATGCCACCGTTGCTGCAGCTGTCGCACAGCTTGGGCGGCGGCGTCGGCAAGTTCGGCGGGTGTGATCGTGAGCTCCCAGGGGGTGATGCCGGAGGAGCGTACCGCCCGTGGCGGCGTGTTGTGGCTTCCAGCTTTCTTCAAGACCGGTTCGGTGAGGTCCATAACCTCGCGCGGGGTCCGGTAGCAGATGGTGAGTTCCGCGGCGGTCCAGCGGTCTCCGAAAGCCGCCTGCACCGCTTGTGCCCAGCTGGTGTGTCGGTGCGCTGCCTCCGCCTGGTCGATGTCGCCGACGGCGGTGATGGAGCGACTGGGACAGCGCCGTAGGACCATGTGCCACTGCATCTCGGACAGCTCTTGCGCCTCGTCGATGACGACGTGGCCGTACACCCAGCCGCGCTGCCGGCGAGCGCGGTCGGCGACGAACTCGCCCTGTGGTTGCGGGGCGTCGACCTCGCCGAGTAGGTCGGCAAAGGCGTCGAGCAGGGGAATGTCGCTCGATGCCCATGGGGCGGGTTCGGCCGAGACAGCGGTGATCTCCTCCGGGGACAGCTGCGGGGCGAACCGGGCCAGCAGGGTGCGGTCGGTCAGGAGATCACCCAGCAGGGTTTCGGCGTCGAGGGTTGGCCACCATGCCTCGATGAACCGGGCGATGGTGGCGTTCTCGGCGATACGATTACGGAGGTGTTCTATCTCTTCTGCGGAGAGTAATCCGTCGATGTCACTGCCGGTGGACGTCCTGCGGGAGTGGTGGTCATGCCGCATGCCCCTGTCGACGCGGGCGAGGATGTCCTCGAAGCCCTCCTCCATCTCGTTCATCAGCGCCTCGCGCTGCTCGACGACGACTTCGGCAAGGAGGTGGTGCAACTGCTCGGCGAACGCCGCGCGGGCGCGGTGGTACGGGCGTCCCTGCACCGCCGAGGCGAGCGCGTGCGCCACCGTTGCGGCCGTGATGACGTAGAATTCGCCCTCCCAGCGCAGCTTCAGCTCGCGGGGCCGGGGGAGCAGCGACGTGACGTAGTTTTCGAGCGCGATCTGCCAGAGGGCGCGGCCCTTGATTTCGGCGAGAAGCCGGCTCTCGTCGCGGCCCGCGTGGATCTCGGTCAGCAGCGTGTCGCAGGTCGCCGAGACGACGCCGGTCTCACCGAGCGCGGGTAGCACCTGAGCGATGTACTGGAGGAACCGCGGCGAGGGGCCGAGGACCAGGACCGCTTGGTCGGCCATCTGTCGGTGGGCGAACAGCAGGTAGGCGACGCGGTGCAGAGCAACCACGGTCTTGCCGGTGCCGGGACCGCCCTGAACGATCAGCGGGCCGGTCGCCTCGGCCCGGATGATGTCGTCCTGTTCGCGTTGCAGCGTGGAGATCGCCGTCGACATGAGGCCGGTGCGCCGCTGGTCGAGGGCGGCAAGGAGAGCGCCTTCACCGACGAGTTCCGCCGTTATGGCCCCGTCCAGTGGCTCGTCGTCCACGCCGACGACGGCTGATCCCCTCGTACGTATGTGACGGCGCCGTGCCTGACCTTGTGGGTCGACAGCCGTCGCGGTGTAGAACGGCCGAGCTGCGGGAGCGCGCCAATCGAGCAGCAGTGGCTCACTGTCCTCGCTGTCGTTGCGGAGACCGACACGGCCTACGTGTCGTACGGTGCCATCAAGACCGTCGAGGCGGCCGAAGACCAGCCCTTCTCGTGCTCGCCGTAGCTCTTCGTACTGCTGGCGGAGCATGCGCTGCCGGGCCCGTTCCAACGCGTCCAGGGCCTCTGACGAAAGCTCGACCTGTAGGTGGTCGGCCAGCCTGTCGCGCCGGGCCGTGGCCAAGTCGAGAAACGCCTGTTCCTCGGCGACCGCGGATCGGCGCGCGACGCCCTCTGCGGTAGAGGTCGGCGGGTCGCCGTCCGGTGTTACTTCGCTGACGCCAGCAGTGCCGTTGTTCAGAGCAGACGTCCGGCGCATTCGCAAATCCTTGTATTGGTGTCCCCTCGGCCCGGATGAGCCGCAGTGCATTCGGCGGCAAGCATAGAGTTGGTTTCCCGCGTCGGCCAGGAACTCCGCCGGCAGAGATGGGAATCTCAATACCTTGCAGTTCCGGGTCGCTTGTGGCCTCAACCAATCTTGATTCGCTTATTGACAGTCCGGTCCTTATCTGATCTGCGGGTGCGTTCCGACCAGCCACACGTCGCCCACGATGCGGATCCACGATGCCAGCACCATCGGGAGTGGGCCGAGACGCTTTTCCAGCCAGTGAAGGTGCTCTTCGGCCTCAGGGTCGGGTGTGGTGTATGGCTCTGTCGACGTCTGGTCGTCGTTGTTCTGGTGGAATCGGTAGCCCTGCTCGCGCAGGCGCGTGACCAGTGTTTCGATGTTTGCTCCGGGCTGGGCGGCCATCTCGTCGCATACTGCCTGTGCCTTTGGGCCCATCCGGTCTGGCGATCGGTGATTGGAACCGCTGACGATCGCGCGAGGCAGGAGTTCGTCCGGACTGCCTGGCATGGGAAGCGCTTGACGATCCGCGGAAACGAGCTCGGGAACGGGGGGGTCGCAACGGGCGGATGAGGCGGTGAGCCGCAGCATGGAACGGCATATGAGGGCGTCGTACCTGTCCGTTTCTAAGGACGTTTCAGCCTATCCTGGCATGTGGCTCAAGGGGTCGTCGGTTCGAATCCGGCCGTCCCGACACAGGTGAGGGGCCATCTCGGAAGTTCGAGACGGTTCCTTTGTCGTACCTGGGTGACTAACTGAGTGACTACGCCTCAGCGTCGAAGATTCGGTCCATGGCGATCGCGCCGCCTTGGAGCACCGGCCGCAGTTGGTGTCGGTACACGCTTTCGGTGACAGTCGTACCGGAGTGGTCGCAGAGGTCAGCGATTTGTTCGAGGCTCATGCCGCTATCGGATAGCAGGGATACGAAGCTGTGCCGCAGCTCGCGGGGTGTCCAGTCGCGCGGGTCAAGGCCCGCTTTTGCGACGACCGGGCGGAAGGCCCGAAGCGCGTTGTGCCGATCGAGGGCCGTGCCTGCGGCAGAGGCGAAGACGAGGCGGTCGGCCGCAGGTGGGTCCTGGCGGTCGCGGTGGGTGCTGAGCGCGGTGACGCACCGGGCCGGCAGAGCCAGGGTGCGACGCGACTTCTTGGTCTTGGTGTCTCCGTCGGAACGGACTGAGCGCCAGACCTGAATGGATGGCGGCACCCGGGGATCGTTGTCCGGCTTGCCGGTGAGGTCGATGTGTGCCCGGGGTGAGGGCTCGCAGTTCTTCGGTGCGAGCGCCGGTCAGCAGTGACAGCACGATGTAGGCGTGCAGTGAGCTGCCCTCGGCAGCGGTCAGGAGCGCTTTGCCGTGGTCGAGCGTCAGTGACTTCGATGGACGGCCGCTGCGACCGGTGGGCACCTCACAGAGTGCTACGACGTTGCGCTTGACCATGTTCCGCGCCACGGCCGATTGACCGCGCGGTTCAGCAGCGAGTGAAGGAGGCGCAGAGTGCGGGTGCTCAGGTGTTGGGCTTTGCCCATGAGCCAGCGGTCGACGTCGGTGGCGCTGAGGTCTCGCAGCTTCCTCGCACCGAGGTCGCTGATGATGTGGGAGCGCACGAGGGTCGCGTTGTTCGCCTTGGTGCTCTCCGACTGGTTGCTCAGGCCGTAGGTGAGCCGGTCGATGAGAGCGCCAGCCACGGTGTGCCCGTCTTTGACAGGGGCGAGGCCGTCTTCGTAGTCACGGATCTTCTCCCGCAGTTTGGTGCGGGCCTCGGTCTTGGTCTCACCGCTGCCTTTGCGCACGATGCGTTTGCCGGCCGGGGTGTAGCCGACGGTGACAGTGGCGATCCAGTGTTGCCGGGACTCGTCCCAGTGCAGGCCGCCTTCTCCTCGGGCGCGGCGTGTGGTCATCGGGTACCTCCTCTCTCGGCTTCCTGTTCGAGCAGGTTGACGTAGGCGGTGATGGCGGCGGGGATGAGCCGGGTGCGGCCGTGTCGGACGGTGCGGAGTCTGCCGGCGCGGATCTGTTCGTAGATCACAGACCGCTGGGGCATGCGATTCCCCGATGCCGGTCAAGACACGCGGTCAGCGGCAGATGAGGATGTCGCCCTGGGGCCGGCGGCAGAGCGTGCATGCTTGCGGTACTTAGTTGGGCGACCCGATCGCGTCCCAGCCGCCGATATTGCATTGATGATCCTCGTTGTCTCCGGCGGCGACAACCGTCCCGTCCGCGCATAGTCCGAGAGTGTGGGTGGATCCGGCCGCCACCGCAACGATCTCGCGCCAGTCGGCTACGTCGCACTGGCCGAAATCGTTGCTACCCACGGCCACGACTCGGCCAGCCACGGTGACTCCGACGGTGTGGTAGCTCCCAGCCGCCACTGCCACAACGTCCCTCCAAGCACTGACGTCACAGGCGCCCGTCGATTGATCCCCGACCGCAAATACACGCCCGTCGTTGGCGAGACCGACCGTGTGAAGGTAGCCGGCGGCGACGGCGGCAACGTCACGCCACATGTCGACCGCGCACTGACCACGGCGATCGTTCCCCACGGCAATGGCGGTCCCATCGGCTCTGAGGCCCACCGAATGCCAGTCGCCACAAGCCAACGCGACGACCTCACGCCACTGCCTCACGTCACATGCTCCCTCGCGGTGCCGTCCCGCAGCCAGCACGGTGCCGTCACCAACTAGCCCCAAGGTGCGGCGCCAGCCCGCGGCGACAAGTGTGACGTCGCGCCATGACGCGACGTCACACTGTCCGTCGCCGTTCCAGCCGGTCGCCATCACGATGCCGTCCACGCGCAGGCCGACGCTGTGGGACCGCCCAGTGTTCGACGCCGTATGCACGTTGCCCGCCGCTACGGCGACCACTTGGGCCCAGTCCTCGACTCGACACTCGCCAGATGTCCCCCTGCCGGCCGCGACCACGGTGCCGTCGGCACGTAGCCCCAACGAGTGTCGGCGTCCAGCGGCGATGACAGGACCACTCATGTGCACAGCATTACGGATTACATGGCCCTGGGCAGACCCGGTCCCGCTCCATGTCCCTCCAGGCTGATGAGCGTTGCCACGAAGTCTTCGAGATTCCGGACCTCCAGCACCCGCTCATCGGCTACTTGTTTCATTGACCTGCGACCGTGGCCCGGCCAGGCTTCGGTCGAGGCGCCCGGGCTGTCGCTCTCATTTCGGCTGCCCACGATGGTCGTGTGGCTCTTATCTGGCCTGCGCGGCCCGCGCGTCGCCCCAGGGCGGGGAGAGGCTCAAGAGGGGTTTGCTCGGCTCGAAATAGCGTTGCCCTCCCGGCTCGACAACCCAGGTGGATCGAGCATCGAAGGACCCGTTGAGTGGCACGTCAGATCGTGTGGTCATCGGCATGGACCCGCACAAGCGCTCTGCCACGATCGAAGTCATGGCCGGCAACGAGACCGTCAGCGGCGGCGGCCGGTTCGGCACCGACCGCGACGGCTATGCGGCGATGAGGAAGTACGCCAGCCGGTGGCCGAACCGGGTCTGGGCGATCGAGGGCTGCCAGGGCATCGGCCGGCACATCGCCAACCGGCTGCTGGCCGATGGCGAGCAGGTCGTGGACGTGCCACCGAAGCTGTCCGCCAAGGCGCGGGTGTTCGCCACCGGGCAGGGCCGCAAGACCGACGCCACCGACGCCCACTCCATCGCGCTGGTCGGCACCCGCATGGCCTGGCTGCGCCCGGTGGTTAACGATGAGCAGCGGTCCTTGTGCTGACGGCCGAGCTTGAGCATTGTCCGGTAGCCGTCGCGGTCGGTGCCGAACCGGCCCTGTGCGAGGATCTTCTCGCGGTGATTGATGATCTCGATGGTCGCGGACCGCTTATGCGGATCCATACCGATGATGACTTGTCCCACGCTCGTCCTCCTCGATCAGACAGGGGCTGAATCCGGCGAGGAGGGCAGCGCTACTTCGAGCTGGGCAGACCCCTCTTGAGCCTCTCCGCGCCACGGTGACCGGCGGGACGCACGCCATGAGTGAGCCACACCGAGACGCGGTGGGCAGCCGATGAGAGAGCAACCCCGCTGGTCACCTCGACCAAGCCTGGCCGGGCTGCGGTCGTACCACCAGTAGATAAGTAGCCGATGAGAGGTGCACCGACTGAGGCGTCGCCACAGCTTTCCCGTGGGCGTTTTCAAGCCTGCATCGCCAACTCGGCACCGAGACGACTATCGAGCTGCCACAAGGTCCTCTCACTGTTGGAATTCAAGGCCCGGAGTGGAGGACTCGAGTGACCGGGGTCACGCCCGGGTATGTCACGGATCGGAAGGCCGCCTTGTCCCGTGGCCATGACGGAGATGAAGAACCAGAGTGTGATCGTGGCCGGAGCCAGTGGTGTTTTCGGCCGGCACATCCGCGAGGCGCTGACCGACGCCGGGCACACCGTGCTAGGCGTGGGCCGCGGCGAGGGCAACGAGATCCGCGCCGACCTGCTCGACCGCGACGGACTGCTGCGGGCGTTCGAGGGGATCAAGGCCGACGTCGTGGTGCACGCCGCGACCGCGTTGCGCAAGCCGCCGATGACGCACAAGGGCATGTTCGGCACCGACGACCTGCGGGTCACCGGGACCGCAAACCTGATCGAGGCGGCCAAACTTACGGGCGTACGCCGCTTCATCGGCGAAAACGTCGCCGTCGGCTACGGCTACCGCGACTTCGGCGACCGCGTTCTGACCGAGGCCGACGAGTTCGGGGCATCCGTGACGGACCCGAACATCAACCGGCACCTGGAGGGCATGCGGGAGAAGGAGCGCTTGCCCCGGGAGTCGGGGCTGGAGGCGATCTCACTGCGATTCGGCTTCTTCTACGGGCCGGGGGGCACCGAGACGATGGTGCACATGCTGCGGAAGCGACAACTGCCGGCGTTCAACGACCACGGTCACATCTCGCCGTGGACGCACCTGGCCGACGCGGCCGCCGCCGTCGTCGCGGCGATCGATCGCGGCCGGCCCGGTGAGGCGTACAACGTCGTCGATGACCACATGGGCTTCGGGGAGATGATCCGGGCGATCGCCGAGACCTTCGGCACACCCAAGCCGTTCACCGTGCCCACGTGGATGATGGCGGTCGCGCCCTACATGCACCTGATGCTCGGCGTCACCATGCGGGTCTCGAGCGAGAAGGCCCGCCGCGAGCTCGGGTGGCAGCCCGCGTACGCGACGGTGCTGGACGGGCTGCGGGCGCAGGCGCTCGGTCACGTCTAGCCTGTTCCCATGATCGATAGCCAGGTCTTCGCTCAGCATCGGCGGCTGCTCTTCGACGTCGCGTACCGGATGACGGGGAGCGTCGCCGATGCCGAGGACATCCTGCAGGAGGCCTGGCTGCGGTGCCGCGACGTCGACGGCGGCCAGCTCGCGAACCCCCGGGCGTACCTGGTCAAGACCGTCACCAACCTCTCGCTCAACCAACTCACCTCGGCCCGCGCCCGCCGCGAGACGTATGTCGGGCCGTGGCTGCCCGAGCCGGTGCTCACCGCGCCCGACGCGGGCCAGGAGGCCGAGATGGCCGAGTCGATCTCGATGGCGATGCTCGTCGTCCTGGAGACGCTCACCCCCGCCGAACGCGCGATCTTCCTGCTCCACGACGTTTTCGGCTACAACCACGCCGAGGTCGCATCCATTCTGGACAGGTCCGAGGTCGCGGTGCGGCAGACCGCGGTCCGGGCGCGGGCGCACGTCGCGGCCCGCCGGCCTCGCTTCGACGTCGACCAAGGCGTACGCCGAGAAGCAGTGGACCGGTTCCGAAAGGCCTGTGCCGGAGGCGACCTGAACGCGATGATGGAACTCCTGGCGCCCGAGGTGATCTGCTGGTCGGACGGCGGTGGCAAGGTGACCGCGGCCCGCCGGCCGCTGGAAGGCGCCGACAACGTCGCCCGCTGGCTGCTCGGGGTCTTCGCCAAGCCGGAGACGCAGAACACACGGCTCGTGATCACCGAGATCAACGGCGGGCCGGGCATCCTCGGCCTGGCCGACGGGCAACCGGCCGGGGCGATCTGCCTCGACTTCGACGGCGAGCGGATCACCGGCGTACGCATGCAGGGCAACCCGGACAAGCTCCGAGGCCTCACCCGCTGATCCCACCTCCCCCGTCGATCATGAACCTAAGATGATCCTCAACGGAACAGTTCCGGATCACCGTTCCATTCAGCCAGCCACATCAACGAGTACGCCGACAAGCGGTAAGTTGAACAGCCAGCGACCTGGTCGGCCACCGCAAACACGGCCACGTCGCCCTCAACGCACGGATTTGCCGATGAGCGCGCACCCCTGGCTTCCGGAGCGACGTCACGTGACGAGCACGGCGGTGAGCATCGAGAGATACGACTCGTGGGCGAGACGCAGGCTGTCAAGGTCGGATGTCTCGAACCACGCCACAGCGTCGTGCTCGTCCGGCGCGGCGTTGACGGGTGTTCCGGTCCACGTGTCGATCAACCAGATCTGCATGTCGATCGTCGCGGTCCGGATCTCATGCATCGGCGGGCTGGGCGGCACCGATGCCGTGATTCCCAACTCCTCCCGAAGCTCGCGGACAAGGCTCTCTTTCGGATCCTCCCCCTCCTCAACATGACCGCCCGGCAGGTCCCACACGTCGGGATACCAACGGCGTCCGGCGCTTCGATGACACAGCAACACCCGATCGCCGTCGCGAAGAACGGCCGTCACAATCCGGACCGGACCGGAGTCGTCAGTCGAGATCGTCATGGGCACATCCTGACCCATGCGGTTCTGCCGCCGTTCGTGCGCTCGGCCTGTTCGCCGGCCGTCACTGTTGCGTGGATTGCGTTGGATCGCCGCCCGTAGAGGGCTGCGAAGACGCGGTCCCGCAGGATCTCGTACTGCTGGCGGCATCGCCGAGGTGGGCCCGGCGGGCGTTGCTGGACTTGACCGCCGACAACGACTTCCGGTGGCTGGAACTGGTCAGCTGTCAGGTCGACCTCGCGGCCGTCGGCCAATCGATTCCAGTAGTGGTAGCCGACCTTGGCGTCTCCGGCGAGGACCTCGCCGAGGATCAGCTCTCCGCCGAGCAGGTCCTGAATGATCAAGGCAGTCACCCCGCATTGACCACGGGCTGCGTTGCCGGCGTGCCAATCCTGCACATCGTGCGGGTCGCAGGTATCCGCTCCCCAGCCGCCGCGCAGTACCGGCCGCAGCATCTCGAGGTCAATCGCGAGAGGGACTGATCGTTGGTCGCGCTCTTCAGACGTCACCCAGGAAGGGTCAGCCCTCGACCGGGTCGAGAGCCAAGAAATACCCCGCCTCGGGTCCTGGCCGGCCGAACGGCGCCTACGTTGTGTCTCTTAATCCGAGGGTCGTCCGCAGCCCGTCTTCCAAGATCGCCCTAGGCCGTGTTTCATTGGCGTGGTCATAGCCATTCGTTGATCGCGACGACGTGGAGGGTGGCCTGGTAGCGGACGGCCAGTTTGTCGTACCGGGTGGCGACACCACGGTGACGTTTGAGCCGATTGATGCCGCACTCCACGGAGTGGCGTTGCTTGTAGACCTCGGCGTCGAAGGCCGGAGGGCGGCCACCCTTCGACCCCTTCTTACGGCGGTTCGCCGCCTGGTCGGACTTGATCGGGATGCAGGCCTTGATGTCACGTCGACGCAGGTGTTCCCGGTTGGCCTTCGAGCTGTATGCCTTGTTGGCCAGCACACGGTCAGGTCGAGTTCGTGGTCGGCCACCGTCGGGGCGGGGAACCCGGATACCGGCCAGGACCCGGGTGAACTGCGGGCTGTCGCCGCGCTGCCCGCCGCTGAGCAGCATGGCCAGAGGCTTGCGACCCTGCTCACAGCCCAGATGAAGCTTGGCGGTCCAGCCCCCGCGGGAACGGCCCAGGGCGTGGTCGGCGGGCTCGGGCTCACCGCTGCCGCCGGGTGGTTCCTTCTGCACCTCGGGCCGGGTACGGGCACCGGCAGCATGTTGATGCGCACGGGCGATGGTGGAGTCCACGCTCACCTCCCAGGTGATCAACCCAGCGGCGTCGGCGCGGGTCTGCAACCCTGTGACGATCCGCTGCCAGACCCCGGCGCGCTGCCAGCGCCGGAACAGTCCATACACCGTCTGCCAAGGCCCGTAGCATTCCGGCATGTCGCGCCAGGGCGATCCCACCCGCACCCGCCAACGGATCCCGTCGATGAGCTGCCGTTTACTCCACTTCGGCGGACGACCTGGCTTCTCTCCAACGGGCAACAGCGGCGTCAGCGCCGTCCATTGCGCGTCGGTCAGGTCGAAACGCCTCGTCACCGCTACCCTGGCCACAACGTCTCCGGACTGATGGTCTTCATCTTGGTCGATGAACCACCTGCCGGAGACCTCGCTACATCTCGGGCACCGACACGCGCGTACTCGCCGGCTTGATTCGGCCTGAGCCGACTATTACTCGGCTTCGACCTCAGTGCGATAGGCAGTCAAGCCGCGTCGCTGATAGTTGCGTAGTGCATTCGGATGGTCCAACGAGCATGTGTGCAGCCAAACCCTGCGTACAGCCGGAGACTCCACGGCCTCACTGTCCCATGCTTGCCGGATGGTCAGCGTCAGCGCATGGCCACCGAGACCCCTCCCGACATATTCGGGCAACAGCCCAAAGGTGGTGATCTCCACATCTCCGTCAGGCTGGGGTTCCAAATTTGCAACCCCCACGGTCTCGCCCTTCAGGGTGATGAACCAGTACTGGCGCAGCGGACGACACCGCATCAGCTCCCGCCACTCTTCGTTCGTGCGAGACGCACTCCGCCACCCGTAGGGGGCTCCGACCTGAGCATTGGTGGCACGCACGAGCGGCAGGCCACCGTCAACGCGCCGTAGGAGAAGTTCCGGCACCACCTTCCCAGGCCGCAGGTCCTTGGCGTTATTCATCTCCAGGTAGGTGACAACCCTTGCCATCCCGGCAGGCTACCCATCGTTCCGAGTAGGCCCAACACGAGCACTTCTGAAACACGGCCTAGGTGGGTGATGTAGCGGCTTCCGTTGTTCCTGGCTCGTTGAGTGAAGTGATCACTGATACGAGGGGAACGCCATGACCGCTTTGGGACCCTGCGCTGGGCTGATGACAGATGGGTGAGCCGGGCGGCGAGCGGCTGATGCGCGAGGAAGCCAGCTGGCGGCGGGCTAGTTTCCTGGAGCTGTTCTTCGATCTCGTCTTCGTGTTCGCGCTCAATCAGATCAGCTTGCGGCTGATCAAGGACTTCAGCACCGGGCACCAGCTTCGGTTCGGCGAGCTGGCGGCGACCTTCCTGCTGTTCCTGATGCTCTGGACGTTGTGGCTGACAACGGTCACTCTGACCAGCCGATTGCACCCCGATGCACTGCCGGTCCAGATCATGGTGTTCCTGGCGGTGGCCGGGGCGGTGGTGATGGCCGTGGCGGTGGCGCAGGGGTTCGAGCAGCGGGCGCTCGTCTTCGCCGCCGCCTACGTCGCGTCCCGGATAGGCCGGGTGCTGCTCGCCCTGATCCTCCGCCTGGGTCAACGGGCCCCTATCCCGGTGCTGGTCTCAGTTAGCGCGAGCGCGGTGCTGTGGATCGTGGGCGCGTTGGTGGACGACCTGCTTGTCCGCGGCGTGCTCTGGGCCCTCGCGCTGGCCATCGACTACGGCGGGTACGCGCTCAGCGTTCGACGGACAGCCGGCGGACCAATCGCCGGCGAGCACCTGGCCGAGCGGTTCCAGCAGTTCTATTTGATCACGTTGGGTGAGGCGATCTTCGTATCTGGCAGGGCACTCACCAATAGCGACTTCGGCATCCCGCATGCGGCCGGGTTCGGTCTGGCGATCGTCACCACCGTGCTGCTCTGGCGGATCTATTTCTACCGGGCGGGGCTTACCCTGCCGATTGCCTTCACCCGCGCCCGGAACCCGGCCCGCGAGTCCCTGGCGGTCGCCGGGAGCCACCTGCTCATGATCGCCGGTGTCGTGCTCGCCGGTGTCGGTTTCGAGCTGTACATCGTCGAGCCGCTCGGCCGGCCGGAACCGCAGTGGCTCATCGCCATCCTCGGCGGATCCGCACTGTTCCTGGCCGGGCGGGCACCCTTCGAACTGCAGGTCTTCGGCCGGATCTCCCGATCACGGCTGGCCGGCCTGCTCGCCCTAGGCCTCCTGATCCCGGCCACGTGGTACGCGCCACCGCTGGCCACCGGTGCCGCCGCCACTGTTGTACTGGTCGGAATCGCCGCCTCGGATGCGTGGCGTGCCCGAGGCCGGGCACCCGAGCCACCCGCCCCACGGATCTGACCCACCAAAGCGGTTCGGGCACCGCGTGTAGCAGCGTCCGTAGCAACAACGCTGGACGAAGCCGGACGATCACACACCCGGGTTGCATGCGATCCTCGATGCCGGTCAAAGCGCGGTCAGCGGCCATGAGAGTGCCTGGGGCTGGCCCCTCGACGCAGCGAAGCGAAGCACCCGGATGCCGGGCGACGTCATGGGAGGGAGAGAGGAATCAGCGGGCGGGCACCGGTTCGGGCGACGGCCGCCACTCTCGCCTGATCAGCCCGTAGACCCACGAGTCGGAGACCTCGCCGTTCACGACGCAGTCTTCCCGCAACGTCCCTTCACGCACGAACCCGAGCTTTGCCAGCACCCGGGCAGATGCCACGTTGCGTGTATCGGTCTCGGCCTGGACTCGATTCAGGTTCAGCGTGTCGAATGCCCAATGCAGCAAGGCGCGCGCGGCCTCCGTCGCGTAGCCGTGACCCCACGCTGCATCGTCGAAGCAGTAGCCCAGCGATGCGCTGCGGTAGTCCGGATTCCACCGGTTCAGGCTGCACCAGCCGATGAACGACCCGTCCGAGACATGATCCACGGCCAGGCGCGCCCCGGTGCCTCCCTCTACCATCTGCCGGCAAGCCGTGATGAACCGCTCGGCGCGCACGCGTTCGCTCCACGGTGGTGGCGCGTCCCAGTAGCGCAGCACGTAGGCGTTGCTGTGCAGCGCGAAGAGATCGTTCGCATCCGCGTCGTCGAAGGGACGCAGTCTAAGGCGAGTGGTGTGCAGCGTGGGGGTGGGCAGCGACATGTGTGTCGTGTTCCCTCCTGTGATTGGTGGCCGATCAACCAGACATCCGGAACCGGCCACTTGCAATGTATTTCTTCGGAGGGGCGGGCGGAACGACGTGCTCGCTCATCGGCAGAAGCGGATGCCTGGCACACCAGCCGTCGTGGACAGTCGACGTCACGGTCCGTATACGGCATGCTCGAGGCCCGTGTAACCCATCAACCGAAGTCACCGCGTAACGCATCATACGGAGTACGACACACCGTCACCAGAATTGCCGGGTCTCAGGACCTCCGTGACAGATCAGTCTCATGACCCGCGTGACACATCCGGCTAGACGATCTTCCTCGGGTCGGCGATCTAGGGTGAGGTCGATGAAGCTAGCCGAGATTCGCCGTTATCCGATCAAGTCACTGCTCGGTGAGCAGCTCACTACAGCCGAGGTCGACCAGCGAGGACTAGTTGGTGACCGCTTGTGGGCCGTGCGTGACGCGGACGGGAAGTTGGGCAGTGGGAAGAACAGCCGTCGCTTCCGGCGGATGCGCGGCTTGTTCACGCTGCGCGGACATTCTGGTGATCCGGTGCCGGTCGTCGAACTGCCAGACGGAAGTCGCTTCGCTGCGGACGAGCCCGCGGGGCATGAGACTGTCAGCGAGGTGCTCGGCCGTCGCGTGACGATCGAGCGCGAAGCGGAGGTCATGCACCATGACGAGGGCCCGGTAAGCCTCATCACCACCGCCGCCCTACGGCGGCTCCATGACCTGTTAGGGAAGTCGGTCGACCCAGTGCGGTTCCGGGCGAATCTGCTCGTCGACGTACCGGGCAGCGACTTCCCAGAGGATGGCTGGCTCGGGCGAGCCGTCCGCATCGGTTCCGAGGTGGTGTTGCGACCACGCCGGCGACTCACCCGGTGCGTCATGATCGACCTTGCGCAGGAGGACGCTCCACAGCATGGACACCTCTTGCGGACCGTTGCCGAGCACCACGACATGACGTTCGGCGTGTGGGCAACAGTCGAACAGCCTGGTCGTATCCGGCTACAGGACGCGGTCGAAGTCACCCCGGCCTGAGACCCCACCAAGCCCCCGGAGTGTCACGCAGGTCCTGATACCGATCTGTCACGGAGGTCCTGAGACCGGACACACCGTCACTAGAATGTCCTCCGTCGACTGATGTGCGACACGTGTCCGCCAACTGATCTGCGACACCTCAGCACGCTGATCGCGGCATGTGCGGGCGTTACCGCGCAGTGGCCGATGGCGGGAGGTGCGAGTGTGACCCTGAGGGCGCGCAGCTGCGTCTCCCGCCGGGTGGATACCAGCATGTCTGACGTGCTGGTATCAGGGGCCACCGAGCAGTTGCTGGCGAGCCGCAGCGAACTCCTCGTCGGTCAACTCGCCGCGTTGATGCTGCCCGACCAGCACCGACAGTTGGGAAATCTGGCCGATGATCGGACGGGCTGCCCCAGCGACCGGCGCTGGCGCCGAGTCCCCCAGGTAATGAGTTGCTGGCGCCGAGTCGGCCAGGTAATGAGTTGCTGGCGCCGAGTCGGCCAGGTAATGAGTTGCTGGCGGCGGTGCCAGCTGTCTGACCGGACGGAAGAAGCGGTTGGCTGAGGGTCGCGCGAGCAGCACGACGACGACGATCAGGGCGAGCATCGCGAAGAGGGCAAAGCCGGCGCTGAGGTACTGATAGGCCGGCGGGTACGCGGCCGGCAACCGCTGGACGAACGTGTTAGTTCCGGAGGCGTCGCGGGTGAACGCGGACACGTAGAAGATTCCGCTGAAAGCGGGCGTACCAGCTTGACCCAGACCGCAGAAGCTGCACATCAGGGACAGACCGATCGCGATCCAGGCGATGATGCGGCCCGCGAAGTGCCCCGCACGCACTGAGGCCGCGATACCCAGTAGGACCAGTGCTGCCACGGCGGTGATCAACGCCGCGACGTAGGGCAATGCCGAGGCCAGTGGTTTGATAACGTCAAAGGCGCGTGGGTCGACTTCGGAGGTGTTCAGTGCCTCCCGCACACGGTCCGGGTACGCAGCTGCCCCAACGGCGACCGCCATCGCGTCTGCGAGATACCCGACGGCCACGACGGTCATCAGAGTCACTGCAATCGTTACTGACCGCGGCCGTCCACCGACCTTCGCCCGATCCACCATCGGCACTCCCTTCTCAACGGTTGCCGGTGACGCTAGCAGCGGCCGTCGATGGGACGCGATCGGCGCCTCGACACACTCTCGGCATAGAAAGACGTTCTGCGTGTCGATGCAGGACGTAGGAACGTCCCCCTGATGCGCTTGTCGGGCTTGGTGTCCCATCGCAGGAGGAGGACGTTCATGGGTAACGGTAGCGGTGTGTCCCGGGGTGATCGCAACCGCAACGCGCGGCTTGCTCGGCTGCGGGCGTTGGTGCCGGTGACCAACGCGATCGTGGGGATCGACTTGGCCGACGCGAAGCAGATGGTCGTAGTCACCGATCACGACTCGAAAGTGTTGGCCCGTAAGACATTCCGCTGCCGCGCCTGGAATCTCGGGGCAGTGTTGGACTGGGCCGCCGAGCGGGCCGCGGCGAAAGGCTGGGCGGGGGTGACGGTGGCGTGCGAGCCGACCGGGCACCGCTGGCGGGTCCTCGGCCAGCTCGCTGCGGACCGGGCGATGCCGTTCGTGTGCGTGCAGCCGATGCTGACCTCGTGGGCGCGGCGCAGCGAGGACCTGACCTCGGACAAAACCGATGAGAAGGACGCTGTGCTCATCGCTCGGCTGACCGCGCAGCTGCGCTGCTACGTGCCGGAGCCGATCGATGAGACCTGGGGCCGGCTGCGGCATCTGGGCGCCCGCCGCGAACAGCTCATCATCGAGATGGTCAGCCAGGTCCAGCAGATTCGCGCCCTGCTCGAGTGTGTCTGGCCCGCCGCGCTCGATACCGCCAAGCAGCCGTTTCGGTCGGCGCACCTGGGCTGCAGCGATGACGGTGATCTGCCAGCGTGACGGCGGCGACCTCGCCCGCACCCGACGCCTCGGTGCGGCCCGGTTCGAGCAGGCCGTGCGCCGTGAGATCACCCGCCGCGGCGGGTGCAAACCCTCGCTGCGCATCCTGCGGCACCTGTTCACCGCCTTGGCCGACCCCACCGGGGTGATCGCCCACCGGCCCGGTGCACTGGAGCGGGTCGCGTTCCTGCTGCAGGACTGGCACACCGCCACCGACAAGCTCACCGACACCGAGACCCGGATGACCCGCGTCCTCGACGAGCTCAAGCTGACCGATCTGGCCACCTCCCTCCCCGGCCTATCGGCCGTCGGCGCCGCGGCGATCCTCGCCGAGACGGGTGACCCGAACCGGTTCGCCACCGCCCGCGCCCTGGTCAAGCACGCCGGCCTCGCACCGCGGGAGAAACTGTCCGGCACGTTCGTCGGCCGCACCAAACTCACCGGCCAGGGCCGACCCGCGCTGCGTCTGGCCGCCTGGCGGGCAGTCTGGGGCGCCCAGCGCAGCAATGCCGTCTATGCCGCCCGCTACCAGCATTTGACCACCCGGGAGACCAACAAGCTCACGGCGACCCAAGCCCAGACCGTCATCGCCGCGGCGATCCTGCGCCAGTTGCACGCCGTCATCACCACCGGACGAGCGTGGAACGCCGACATCGCCACCTACGGCAGCCACCACCGCAGGCAGGTGGCTCTAGCCGCCTGATTCTTCGTCGCGGCGTTCAAGCTGACGGCCGGGGCGAGCCCTACGCGGCATTGAGACACGCACTGTGACCTCGCCTGTCATCATGGGCAGCCCCGGCCCGTCGTCTCATCAACCCGATTACACGCTGCCGGGGACCAACCCCATCACCGCTATGCAGGGACAGACGACGGCCGAGGCACCGACCAGAAGCTTGACCAAAACGACTTACGCTGATGACAGGACGTTTCGTCGGCGGCCAAACCTGCCGCCTCTAGATGAATGAGTCCGAAGTGCGGGCTGGTCAGTGGTCGTAGGCGATGAGTGATCGTTTGCTGGGTGCGCCGATGTTGGTGTTGTGCCAGATGCAGGTGGCCATCGCGAGGAGGCGCTGGCCGATACGGGCGTAGATGCCGCCGCGGGTACGAGATCCGTGGTGTTCCAGGCTGAGCTGGCCTTTGAGCGTGTCGAAGATCGCTTCGATCCATTGGCGCATGCGGAGCAGGCGCTGCTCGGCTGGGCTACTGGCCGGGTCGCTGGTGTTGCGGCGGGCGGGGCGGACCAGGTGCGCACCGAGGTCGTCGAGGAACGTCTCGAAGTCGGCGCCGGCGAAGCCCCGGTCGGCGAGGATGACCTGCCCGGCGTGGATCAGGTGGTGGTCGACTTCCAGAAGGGCGGCCATCACCTCGCGTTCGCCGAATTTCGGATTCGCCAGGCACCAGGTCACCGGCATCCCTTCGACGGTGGTGACCAGATATAGGCGCATGCCCCAGAAGTAGCGCGAGTGGCTGGCGCAGTAGCCGTACCCGGCGTCGCCGGCCAGGTCGGAGCGTTTGGCGGTCTCCCTGGACGTGCCGCACGGCACCGGGGTGGAGTCGATCAGCCGCAGGATCGGCACCCCGGTCGTGGTGACTTCGGCTAGGCGCCGGATCGCCTCGGCGATCAGTGGGCCGGCCGCGCGCAGCCGTTTGCCGTACCCGGACTGGTCGGGGATGTAGGGGAACAGATGGCGCAGGTGCTTGCGGGCATAGCGGATCCAGTGCCGCTCGCGCGGGAAGTCGAGCAGGACCTGGGCAATTGCCAGGCACAGCAGCTCGGCGTCCGACAGCAGCGGCGGGCGTCCGATCCGGCGACGCCCGATGACGTGATCGTCGCAGAACACGTAGAGTGCCGTGAGAAGGGTGTCAAGGTTCGCTGTCACACGCAAACAGTGACACCCTTCGCCGTGCGGTCAAGCGAGTCGAGGGTCGCCGGACGGGTCACGATGCCGACTATGATCATCTCCATGACCACCGCTCTCGTACTGATCGACCTGATGCCGCGAATCATCGCTCTGCCTGTTGCCCCGCACTCCGGCCAACAGGTTCTTGAACGGTGCGGTCGGCTGGCCAAGGCGTTCCGCGCGAATGATCATCCGGTGGTTCTGGTCCGGGTGGAGCGGCCGAACGTGTCCGAGCAGCCACCCGGCAGTGACTTCGCCGATGGCCTGGTCCAACCCGACGACATTGTGGTGGTCAAGCGCACCATCGGGGCATTCCACAACACCGACCTGCACGACCAGTTACAGAGTCGTGGGGTGAACACACTGGTCCTCGCTGGGCTGGTCACCACGATGGGGGTGGAGTCCACGGCGCGGGCGGCCAGCGACTACGGCTACGAGTTGGAGTTCGTCGCCGACGCGATGTCCGGCCTCGCCGCCGAGGAACACAAATTCACCATCGAGAAGATCTTTCCTCGGTTCGGCAAGGTGCAGAACACTGACGCCTACGACCACTGACCAGCCCGCACTTCGGACTCATTCATCTAGGTCGCTGGATCTGTCGCACCTCAGTTGGCGGACACGTGTCGCGGATCTGTTGTCGGATCACACACCGTCACCAGAATCCCCGTGAGAACTTTCTGTACGTCTTCAAGGCGGCCCGCAACGGGCCGCACGCGCCGCCGCGAGGGCGCGCGCCGGCCGCTGCCGCTGTCGCTCTGCGGCCGTCACGCCGGACGCCCGGCGGCCGGCGCGGACAGCGGGTAGCCCGGAGGGCCGCCGCAGAACGACAGCCCGTTGACCGGTGGTGTGGTGGGCCGCCAGCCGGCCGGGCCGCGCGGCCAGCACCGCGCGGCGTAGCGGAGCGCACGCCGCCGCGTCGGCGAGCTAGCGGCGGTCGCGGGGTTGCGGTTAGGGCTGCCTCCGGCGGGGGCGCTCCGGCTCCAGGATGGCCGGGGCTCCGTCGGCCGGTCACGGTCCCTGGGTGGCCCCGCGCCATCCCGCCTGCCATCGACCAGGGCAAGCCGAGCAGACCACCGCCCGACCCGCCAGCCTTCGAACCTGCGTCAAGGTCGTCTTGACCTGGCGGGCCGGGCGGGGCCCGCTCCGCCAAGAGGGCGGGTCGACGGCACACCGGATGGCGCGGGGCCATTTGAGACCGGGGCATGCCTACTGCTAGCGATCAGGAGGAGCTAGATCTGGACTAAGAGTCGACCCCCAGCCAGCCGGGTCCCCGCGGAACTCACTCGTCAGCTGCGCGTTCGGCGCAGCCAGTCCTGGGTGAGCGACCGCAGCAGCGCGGGTTGTTCGAACGGCAGGTAGTGCCCGGCCGTGTCAATCACGGTGAAGGTGCCTCGGGGATAGTGGCGCATGGAGCGGAACTGGTCGAAATAGCCGACTATCCCGTCCTGTCGGCCGGTGATCACGCTGACCGGACCGCCGAAGACGATGTCGGCATCCTCGTCGGGAAGCGCGAAGTCCGGGCCCCCTCGCAGATCTTCCTGGAACTTCTCATCGCCAGGCCCGCCGGAGTCCAGGGCCGCGAGCAGCGTCGCGACGACAGCCGACGTGCGATGACCCAAAGCCATGTCAAGGTGTGCGCGCAGTTCGGCGGGGGCACCGTCCAGCCAACCCGTGGGCGCTTCGGGCGGCTCAAACTCAGGCAGGTCCCGGCCTTCTCGCGAAATTTTGGTGGTCCCTACCCGAGTGCAAAGATGCCTCGCGACCAGGAGCCTCGGTCGACCGGCGTCAGGCGCCCGGAGCGATCGCGCAGGCTGAGACGCAGACCCAGGTGCCCTCACGCTTCTGGTACACGTCCGTGTACAGAGCTTCCTGCTCCGCGCCGTCCGCGATCATGGTGTATGAGGCGCGGCCGTGGATCAGAGCAACGTCGCCGAGGATGCGGATCTTGGCCTCGCGCAGCGCGAGATCCTTGAAAGGGCGCGGGTTAGCGATGTACTCGAGGTACTCGTCGCGGTTGCGGGTGACACCCGGTGTCTGCACGATGAAATCTTCAGCAAGAAACTCACTGAAGCGCTTGGCATCGCTGGCCTGGTCCGCATTGTTGTAGTCAAGGTTGAGCTGCTCGAGAATCGCCAGGTCTTCGGTGGACTGCTTGGTGTCATTCATTTTCTTGCTCCTTCTGTGTGTGGTTCGACGTTTGCTGTAGGTGGGCACAACGAACGGCGTTATGGCCCGAGTGTTTAGTGTCGGTTCGCGGCGCCGTCCTAGCAACGACGTCGCGATCTCGCTCGTTTCTCGACGCCGTCCCGCCGCAGCCCGCTCCGGTCCGCGTGGTGTGACGCCGAGGGGCGGTGTAGCTAAGGATGGTGAGCCGACGAGGCGCCAAGTCGGCCCAGGGTGAATGTCCCCAGCGAGCCCGATAGAAGATACGCATGAGATGCGGCCCGCCGGGCACTATCGTACAACAGGGATCTGCTGCAGGAACGGATCTGTTGAACGAAGGGTTGATGGCTTCACCGGTCCCGGTTCGGCCGCAGCGCGTGCCGATGCGTGGGCGGTTCGGCCGCGGAGTCGTCAGTGGACGCGGTGGTCCTGGATCGTGATACGCGGGCCGAATCGGGGTTTGCGGAATCCGCTGGCGCCGATGAGCCGCACGATTCGCTGCCGGTGCCCACGCCACGGCTCGAGCAGCTCGAGCATCCCGTCATCGTCGACGGGGCTGCCGGTGAGCGCCCAGCCGACCTCCTTTGCGAGGTTGTAGTCGCCGACGCTCACCGAATCCGGATCGCCGTGGGACCGCTGGGTGGTTTCGGCCGCTGTCCACACGCCGACGCCGGGGATGCTGCGCAGACCGGCGCCGACGCGCTCATCGCCGGAGTCGAGACTTGCCAGACGATCCACGGAGGCGGCGACTCTGCTCGCGGCGATGGCTGTGCGGGACTGTGACGGCTGTACACCGGCCCGGTGCCAGGCCCAGGATGGGATGAGGCTCCACTCCTGCGCGCTCGGCGTGACTCGCAGGCCGTGCGGTGCCGGTCCCGGCGGGGCAGAGCCGTAGCGGACGACGAGGTAGCGCCAGGAATGGTGCGCCTGCCGACCGGTCGTCTTCTGCCCGAGGATGGCAGCGACGAGCGCGGAGAACACGAGTCCAGTTCGAGTGAGGTGCAGGCCGAAACACCGGCGGCGTACCTCAGCGAGCCGCGCGTGACCGGAGAGGTCGAGCCCGCTCCAGTCGTCGCGCGCGCCAAGCAAATCCGGCACGGACGTTCGCGCCCACTCGGCGCCGTCTCCCCACGCCCGGATCCGGAACGCACCCCGATCCGCACCCGCCCCCATCTGAACGTGCAGCGTCGCGGGGCCGTCGGGGGTGCGCACCGCGCGCCAGAACCCATCCGGCGTTGAGAGGAACGTGGGGTCGCCGTTACCGGAGAAGAGCGGCCGCACCGTCGCCCGCAGGTCCACCTCGTGGCGAGGCCGGTACACGTCCTCGTGGACGAACTCGGGGTCCGCGTCGAGGGGCATGATGTGAGCGTAGAGTCGGCGAGGGTAGCTCAACCGAGGTCGCGTTCGAACGCGGCGAGATGCTCGTCGTCCTGGCCTCCCGCGGGTTCGTGCTTGGGGTACGCGCCGGAGCCGGGATGGATCTTATCGATGAGGTCGGTGTACTCCGGGTTGCGGGCAATGAATTCACCCACGACCGGGCAGATGATAGTGATTTTCTTCCCGCTCTCGCGGATCTCTTTTAGGACGCGAGAGACGAGTTCCGTGGCTACCCGATGGTTGCGGTAGGCGGGATCGACCCAGGTCGTCAGCAGAACGACACGGCCGCCCACGAACCGGTACGGGAGTTCGGCGATCGCTTCGGCACCGAGGGTGGCGACCCATCGCCCGTGCTCCGCGTCGTTGATGACATCGAGCTCCCAGCTGGACTCCACCTCGCTAAGACCTGACTTGTTTAAAGCGGCGATGATCGCCGCGTTGTTCTCTTCGCGGGCGACCGCCTCGGCCTCGAGATTGATCGTCATCGTCACACTTTCTGTCGGTGAGCTAATAGGTGGGTTTAGGACCGGGGTGACCCTTTGGTCACTCCCGGGTGCTCAGGGTCGATGAGGTCGGTGTACGCGGGGTTGTGCTCGATGAAGGTGCGCACGATCGGGCACAGGATGGTAACGGTCTTGCCTTGCGCGCGCACGTCGTCCAGGACGCGTCGGATCAGTTCGGTGGCGATGCCCTGTTTGCGGAACTCGGGGTACACCAAGGCGGCCAGCAGCACGAGTCGGTCGTCGCCGGCGAGATTGTAGGTCAGCCCGGCGATCTCGCGGTCGTCGACGATGGCGTCGTAGATGCCGGCTTTCTCGTCGTTGACGAGGGCGAAGTCGAATGCGGGGGCATGGGGGTCATCGAGCACCTCGTCGATGATGACGGCCTGGTCCTGACTGAGGGTGCCTTTCTCGTCGGGGTGTGCGGCCTCGTCGGGGTACTCGAAGGCGTAGCGGGTCGGCTCGGCTGGGCCGGTCATGGGGGTGTCCCTTCGTTAATGGTCATCAGATCGGTCCCGGGTCGCGGCGATAGTCGGCGTCGGCGACCTGCAGCTGGATTTCACCCTCTGTCGACGACATGCGGCTGGACGAGTACGACCATCAGATGGGTCTTCCAGTACGCGTCATACGACGTCAGGGACCCGTTGGCCCAGACGCTCGCCGCAAGCGTCCCCACGAGAAGGAACAGGACGCCGATCCGGTTCTGTCCCATCGCGCCGATCCGTCCGGCGATCGATGGGCGTCGACGAAAACGGTCGGTGCCCCGCTCACGGCCGCGTGAGGTCTGGATGACGGTGAGGTTCGTCACATGATTACTCACCGTGCTGGCTGTTCTCGGCCGTGTCGGTGTGCGCGTTGCGTGCGGCGATGGCGGTGAACAGGGTGGCGATGAGGGCGAGTGCACCGTAGCCGAGGGCGATCTGCGGGAGCGAGAAGGTGTGGGAAAGCTGGCCGGCGATGAGGGCCGGGATCGTAGCGCCGCTGTAGCAGAGTAGGTAGATCACGCTGAAAATCGGTGCCCGGTCGGCCAGTGTGCTTCCGTGCAGCAGACCGCGAGTGGCGGCGCTGATGGCGATCCCTTGAGCGGCGCCGGCGACGATCGTTGCGGCAATGAACAACGCCAGTGTGCCGGTGGCGATCGCTGTGATGATGCCGATCATTCCGGCTAGGAAGGCGATCATGCCGAGACGTTGGGCTGCCGTTGTTGTGAACCGGCCGCCGAGGGGAGCGCCGAGAACGCTGGGACCCATGTAGGCGGCGAACACCAATCCGACGATGAGCGGGCTGCTGGTGTGGAGTTGATCCTCGACCAGCGCAGGCACGAACGCTTGGTAGAAGGCCCCGGCCGCCCAGGTGGCCAGGAACACCGCCGCCGCGACGGGGAGCAGATGCCTGACCCGGGCCGGCACGTAGACCCGGGGTCGCAGGGATCGCCAAGCACCCGGCATTCGAGTCACGGTCTCCGGGCTGACGGCAATGAGACCGACAGACAGGAGGAGAAGGCCGATGACAACCAGGAAGATGAGGTCGCGTGGCCACGGCCCGAACTGAACCAGGGCGCCGGAGGCGATGGCGCCGACGGCGAGGCCAAGCATGACTGTCTGGCTGGAGGCGACAGAGGCCAACCACGCAGGCCTGGCGGGTGCGGCGTCGACGATGTATGCAGTGAGGCTGCTACTGGCCAGACCGGCACCAAGGCCCATCAGGAGCCGGCCGGTGATCAGGATGCCGATGTCGTGCACGTTCAACAGCAGCACACAGCCCAAGAGGAGCAGGGCGAGGCTGGCGATCGAAATGGGCCGTCGGCCCAGATGATTGGACAGTCGCCCCAGCACCAGCAGCGTGGTCAGAGTGGCGGCGGAGTACGCGACGACGGTCATCGAGATGCCGGCGTTGGTGAATCCGTCCTCGGCCCGATAGATGTTGAACAGCGGGATCGTCGAGCCCACAGCGGCAAACGCGGCCACCAGGGAGACCACCGCAGATATGAAGGTCAGCCGGAGCGTTCTGCCCCGGCCGGCCACGTTGGTCACTGGTGCCGTGTTGAGCATCGAGCTGCGCCTTTCTGTTGTCCTGAACTATTCCTTGGCTCCCGTGTGGTCCCTACCCGAGTGCAAAGATGCCTCGCGACCAGGAGCCTCGGTCGACCGGCGTCAGGCGCCCGGAGCGATCGCGCAGGCTGAGACGCAGACCCAGGTGCCCTCACGCTTCTGGTGCACGTCCGTGTACAGAGCTTCCTGCTCCGCGCCGTCCACGATCATGGTGTATGAGGCGCGGCCGTGGATCAGAGCAACGTCGCCGAGGATGCGGATCTTGGCCTCGCGCAGCGCGAGATCCTTGAAAGGGCGCGGCTTAGCGATGTACTCGAGGTACTCGTCGCGGTTGCGGGTGACACCCGGTGTCTGCACGATGAAATCTTCAGCAAGAAACTCACTGAAGCGCTTGGCATCGCTGGCCTGGTCCGCATTGTTGTAGTCAAGGTTGAGCTGCTCGAGAATCGCCAGGTCTTCGGTGGACAGCTTGGTGTCATTCATTTTCTTGCTCCTTCTGTGTGTGGTTCGACGTTTGCTGTAGGTGGGCACAACGAACGGCGTTATGGCCCGAGTGTTTAGTGTCGGTTCGCGGCGCCGTCCTACCAACGACGTCGCGATCTCGCTCGTTCCTTACCGGCACGGTCCCGCTCAGAGCACGGGTCGAGAGCGCGGCTCATAAGGTCGATGCCGCACTCGACGGAGCGCTCCATCGGGAGCCCAACGCCGACACGGCCCACGAGATCGAGTCTGTGGCTATTCGATGCGGAGAATGCCGCACGCGCGGTCCTTGCTGGCACCGCCACTGCGGCTCCCAAGAGCGCCGAGTGCGCCCGGGACTCTGAGCGTCCGGCCACCCCTGACTCGCTCCGGTCTCCTCATTCTCTCCGGACGAGTGTCACGAATCGCGTCGCCACCGCGGCGAGCACGGCGGAGGCAAGGACAATGAACCCCGCCGTGAGGAACACCGTCTGCAAGGTTGTCGACGAAACAAGGATCGCGCCGAGGCCAGACCCTGCCGCCAGGGCTATCTGAAGGTTCGTCACATTCACCGCCGACGCGGCTTCCGGGATTTCCGGGGCCGCGTCGAGTATCCAGACCAGCGTTCCCGGGTTCACGATTCCCCAGAACAAGCCCCACAGCACGAGCAACAGGCCAGCCACCCAGGGTAAGGTGCCCGCGCTCGCCAGCCCGACGAGCAATGCGGCCACTACCGTCGCCGACCCGGCGAAGCTGCCGATTACTCCGCGCTTGAACAGCGATCCGGCGACGAGTGAGCCGACGATGCCACCGCAGCCGTAGATGACGTACAGCAGGGAGATCACGTCGCTGGACAGATGCGTGTGGTCCATCAGGAACGGGGTGACATAGGTCCAGGCGGCGAACTGTCCGATGAACACCACCGCGCCGGCTGCCATCCCCAACCGGGCGGCCCGCCGCGTCACGACTTCTACGAGATCACGCAGGTGCGTACGGCCGTCTGGCGGAATACCCGGCAGCACGACCCTCTGCACAACCACGACGAGCAATGTCGCCGCCGCTGCAATGGCGAAAGTGAGACGCCAGCCGACGAGGTTGCCGAGGAACTGTCCCGCAGGCAGCCCTACCACCGTCCCACCCGAAATACCCGCCGCGATGATGGTGATGGCGCGAGTTCCGCCCGCCGGACCCACCAGCTTGGGTCCGACCGGTGAGACCACGGTCCAGAAGGCTCCGAGGGTGGCGCCGAAGAGCATCCGGGCGATCAGCACCAGGACGAAGTTCGGCGCCACCGCGACGACCGCGTTCGACACCAGCACCGTCAGACCCAGGACGACGATGACCGAGCGCCGGTTGAAGCGGCCGGAGCCGAGGAAGAACAGCGGCGCCGACACCGCGGCGCTGACACCCGGCACGAGCACCATCAGCCCTGCGAGGCCGAGCGAGACATGCAGTCCGTCGGCGATCTGCGGCAGCAGCCCCACTGGCAGCGTCTCCGTCATGACGATGACGAACGCGCCGAGCGCGACCGCACCGACGGACGCCCAGCCCCGCCTGCTACCGGGCTCCCCAGCAGTGGCGGCAGCGCGGGCGGCTGCAGGCTGAGTCGGGACGGCCGCGGTGCACGTCGATGCCGTGACCACGCGCACCTGCGGTGCGTGGTGTGTCGGCGTCGCCTCCGCGTGCTCGATCACGCGTTCTCCTCACTCATCGCATGCTCCTGACCGGGCTCTGCTCTGTAAGCACCCCAGGATGTATCCGCGCGAGTCACGCGGGCAGTCAAAACAGCTCACGTTGCGATCTATAGGCGCCGCATCGCGTTCAAGCTGTCGCGGTCGATGGACTCACTGTCGCCGCCTGGGGCGGAACGACAACTGCTTGCTGCATTGCCGTGATCGCCGAGCGGCCAGTGGCCTGATTTCAGCGCGGTCCGATGAACTCGGTCCTCACGCTCCATGCGAACTGGATCAGCAGGGTCACCGGGGACTTGTCGGCGATGTCATGCATCACCTTCAAGTCGTCGGGGTCAGGGTCTTCGCTCAGTGTGATCGTGCGCTGCAGGTAGCGCTCTGCGCCGTCCTGCTCGGGTTCGTGGTAGTCGATCTCGACGGTGATGTCGCCGGCGGTGTCGTACTTGTAGTCGACGTACTGCCTGAGGGTCTGAGCGGTGCACGACGCGAGCGCCATCAACAGGTACTCCGTCGGCGTCGGGCCGTCGCCGAGTGCGCCGTGGTGCGGTTCATCGGCGACGAACGTGAAGCCGCGGGTGGTCATGTCCGTGCGCCGGCGCTCAGTGGCCGGAAGGACAGCTCGGGCGGATGCGACGACACGATCCCGATCGGTTTCCATCTGCCGTGCCTTCCTGTAGATCCTGGTAGTGAGGGTCGAGGTACGCGGATCCAGCGGCAGCCGTGTCGCTGTCTGAGCGGGGGCAGCGGCCGGGCGTGTCACTGCATGACCGGGTACCTCCGCAGGCTAACCTCCGTGGACTGGATAGTCCAAGTCGGTCACTCGTTGCTAGAACCGCTCGGCGCTCGTGAAACCGCCCCCTCAGGGTGTTAAGGTGCACTGAGAGGCGGCTAGGACCACGATGCCCCCAGGTGAACTCGTTCACCGCCAAACCCCGAGATGGACTCATTGGTCCGTTAGGGGCTAGGATGTGCCGTCGTTCACGCATCAGGGCGGCGATCGTCATCGCCTCCCGCGGCTCGGGCGGACTCCCGCGGTGAAGACGACCGGCACCTACTTTCGGCCATCGTGTCGCGCCAAGACCCCTCGCACGGAAGACGTCGACTTTCACCCGACAGCGGCCAGTGCCCAGCTCGCTGGATGGTCTTCTGCCTGCGGAACAGCTTCGGCCGGTAACGGTGGCGCTTGAACTGCGTGCGCACGCTCCCGCCGTCTCCTTGGTAGCCCTTGTCCGCGAAGGTCATCACGTCGGCGCCGGTCAGCGAGTCGATGATGCCGTGAGCGCGGGCGGCGCTGAGGTCGTGGGTGGCGCCGGGCAGCGCGGTCGATGCCCAGATCAGCCGACCCGCCGCGTCCGCGATGACTTGCACGTTCACGCCGTGCCGCTTGTGTTTGATGCCCCTATGTTCGTCAACTGGTAGCGGTCGTGGGTGTTGCGGTGATGATTTTGAAGATTTCGCGAGCGATGTAGCGCTTGAGGCAGCGGAGGATGTCTCGTTTGGTGCGGCCGTCGGTGGTGCGGCGCTGGACGTAGGCTCAGATCCCCATTGACGCTGCCTGACCCATACCGACCAGGCTCCCCCCAGCGGGGGTCGTGCTCCATTGGGCGTGCGGAAACCACCGGCCCGAGCGATACGAGCCGCCCTCCGGCAGTCCATAGCTTCAGGGCCAGGTCGTGCGCCTACTCTCTCGACCACTCGCGGAAGCAGCAAGGAAGCACCGAACGTGCCGCCTGCGGGCGACACTCCACGACAACATGCGGGGCGATGGCCGAGCTGAGAGGCACGGAATGACAACCGATGGCAGCAGACGATGCGCCGCACCGGCGTTCCGCCGGCCGCCATACCTGAATCTCCATCGCGGTCGTGCTACGCCCCGTGTAACGCCTCCGGCGACGACATCGCCCTATACCAATGGGGCGACGATCTTGTCGCCGACCCGGCACCGGCCTCCGATCACGACACGCCGGCTCGCCGGGCATCACGGGGTATCAACCGAAGGGAGACCGCGTATGCGGTTCCGCACAGTGGCCCGCTCGGCCCTGGCATCGGCGCTGGTCGCGGCGACCGGACTCGTCGCCGCCGTCGCACCCGCGCAGGCCGCGGACAGCAGCACCGTTCTGCAGGGGGTGAAGTTCGTCAAGGACATCGCCGCCGGCAACGGCCGGCTGTTCATCTCCGCCAGCAATCAGATCGTCGTCACCGACGACAGCGGCACCCCGGTCGGCGCCGTCACGGGGCTCGCCGAACCGCACGGCCTGGCTGTCACGCCGGACGGCAGCCGCCTCTACGCGGCGCTCAACGGCTCGAACGAGATCGCCGAGATCGACACCACGGCCCTCACCGTCACCCGGCGGTTCGACCTGGCTGCCTACCCGTACCCGACGTACCTATCGCTGGCGGGCGACCGCCTCTGGGTCGGGCACGGCCCCACCAACAGCTGGAGCGGCGGTGTCGTGGGTCTCGACCTGTCGGCGACGACGCCGGAGCCGGTCCGCATCGCCAGCGGCCTGTACGGCCCACCGAAGATCGCCGCCGGCGGGTCCACCGTGGTGGCCGGTGAGAACGGAAGCAGCCCCGCCGACCTGTACGTGTACGACGTCAGCACCACCCCCGCCACCCTGCGCGGGGTGCTCGACGGCCACGACAACAACTTCATGTACCTGAAGGACATCACCATCACGGCGGACGGTTCGAGAGCGATCACGGCGTTCGACTCGCCGTACCGCTACGACATCTGGGACACCGCCAGCCTGACCAGGGTCGGCGCGTACGGCGAGGAACCCACCTTCGTCGGCTTCCCGCACGCCGTCGCCCTCAGCCCGGACGGTGCCCACGTCATTGGCGCACGCGCCTCCCGTGACCGCATCGAGCTCGCCGGCCCCCGCATCGCGGTGTACGACGCGGCGACGACCACGAAGCGGCACACCGCCGACAACCCGGCCGGCCAGGTGGTGGAGGGCGCACTCACCTTCTCCGGCACCGACGCCTTCACTGTCCTGTATGAGATGTCGACCGGGCGCTACACGTTGTGGCGGCTGCGGGGCGCCACCCTCGCGGCGTCCTCGGTGACCGCGACCGCCCCGGCCACCGGGACGGCGCTCGTACCGCTCACCGTGACCGGCCGGCTCACCCTGTCCGACGGGTCGGCACCCGGTGCGCGGCCGCTGGTGGTGACGCGCCGGCACCCGGACGGCACCAGTGCCACGCTCGCCCCAGTGACGACCGCCACCGACGGCGCCTTCAGCATCACCGACACGCCGCCGGTCGGCGGGACCGTCCACTACGAGGTGCTCTGGGACGGCAACTCGGCCTTCCGCTGGAGTCAGGCGGCGGCCACCGTCGAGGTGGCCCGGCAGCCGTCCACGCTGAGCCTGACCGGCCCGAGCACGGCCAACACCAGCCGGCAACTCCGGTTCAGCGGCGTGCTGAAGACCCCCGGGCGGGCACTCGCCCCGGGCACCACGCTCACGGTGACGCGCATCCTCAACGGCGAGGACATCACCACCGTCTACCTGCCGACGGTGACCCCCGCCGACGACGGGACCTTCCGCTTCACCGACACGCCCGGCGCGGCCGGCGAGTACACGTACACCGTCCGGTGGGACGGCGACGCCACGTTCCTGCACGCGCGGGCCGACCACGTCGTCGTGGTCCGGTAACACGCCCCGTGGCTTCGACGGGGCCGGTCTCCTTCCCGGGGGCCGGCCCCGTCCCGTGCTCAAAAGTCGATCCGCATCACGACCCGCCGCAGGGGGGCCGGCTGACATCGACGTACCCGGCGTCGGCGAAGATGCTCCGACTGCCGACGTGCAACTCGCCCCAGGGACGTCCCGCCCCGGCCGCGTGACCATCGGGTACCCCTCGACGCGGGCGCCCCGCTGGCGGGCCAAGTCCGCGGGATCGATGGTTACGACGAGATCGGCGATTCCGAATGCGGAAACGCCGAGGAGCCAGAGGCGGTACGACGAGAGGCGAACCAGCCTGGGTTGAGTGTGTCCTAGCCGGTCGCGGACAGCAGCGTGGGAGGTGTTCCAAGCCCCTGATCAAGGCCCAGGGCGGGTGGCTGCGAGACAGGCAAGGTGCTTCGGTGGGAGTTCGACACGGAGGACGAGGCCCGCGCGTCCGGCGTCTCGTCCAGGCCGACGGGGCCGGTGACGCGAGCAGACCGGCGACGCGGCCACGCAGCCGCCGAGTTGAGGCGGCTGGCGGCCGGCATTACGGCTCGGACGTGGCGGGCGCGTCGGTGATGTTGCGTTCCAGCTCGCGGGGCAGTGACTGCCAGGAGGTGTAGGTCGAGGTGCGGAAATCTGGGTCGCCTGGGCGGGCGGTGGTGCGTGCAACGCGGTGGAATCCAGCAGTGTCGTGGTCGATCCGCTTGAAGGAGGCGACGACGCGCCAGCTGGTGCTGGCCCACGGAGGTCGGACTCCGCCCAGCCGGTCTGGCGTTTCGGGTTTGTCTGCGAGGGTGTCGAGTTCCGGTTGGGGCGGCATGCGGATGCCGGTGAAGTCGAGGGCGACGAGAACGGGTGCGACGGAGTGCCGGTCGTCGTCGATGCGGGCAACCCGCAACAGCACCAGATGCCCGTTGGCGGCGCGGTAGCTGAGAACATCGCCGGGTTGCAGGTCGGTGACGTGTCGCCTGGGACGGCGCACCTTCTTGCGCTGAGGCTGTGGGCCGATCAGTTGTGCGCGTGCCTTGTCCAGGACGTCCCGGCGTTTGGCAGCAAGGCGAGGGTTGTCCGACCACCTCGCTAAGTCGGTCCCGCTTTCGATGGCGGCGAGGGCGCGCTCGCGAACCCTGGGGTCGAGGCGTCCGAGCTTGGACTGGGTGACGGCCATGGCCAGCCAAACCGATGTGGCCTCGTCCGGGTCGTCGAGCGCATCGGCATAGGAGTCGAGCATGCGTTGGGTGGCCTCGTCGTCGTCCAGGCCGTCTTCGAGCATCTCGCGGTACTCGTCGCGCACGTCACAGGCCGTGTCGTCGGAGAGCAGGCCAGGCCCCCAGGCGCCCATGGTCACCCCCTATGCGTTCACGTGTCCGCGCCTGGACAACCTGCCACAGGTTCGGCTCGCCGTCACCTAGGGCCGGCTGCCGGCCAGTGTCGGGTCTCAGGACCTGGGGTGACAGATCAGTCTCGGGACGTGGGTGACACTTGCGGCTAGACCGCCGCCTACTGGCAGCCGTGGGACAGTGTGGAGACGGCCAGGAGGGTGCGCGAGTCAAACCGGGTCGCCCAGGGCTGACCTGCCTCGGTGACCTCAATCTCGTGGTCGCTCAGGAATCGGGCGGTACCGAAGGTGCCCTCGGGACCAAGTCCATCGAATGGCGTGGCGAAGCATGCGAGGTCCTGGTTGGCCTCCCGACTCCTCAGCCCCGCCCGCGACCGGATACGTAAGACATCAAAGCCCGTCATGAATTCGGGGTAGTGCAGCAGGACCACCTCGAACGAACCGTCTGAGGAAAGGGCTACAACTTCAGTATCCCCGTCTGACTCCACGCCGTAGAGCGACGGCCCCAAAAACTCGACGCCACTACAGGCCGCCATCAACGCCAAGACGGTCGCGACCACAGCCACCGCCCGCGCGAGTGCTGGCCGCAGGACAAGCCACGCCGCGACGCCGAGCAGCACCGATGCGGCGAACAGCACAGCCGCCACGACTGACGTGCGGCCGAACGGCATGAGGTGTACGTAGTGCCACGGATTGCGCCAGGCAACGAGACGGCTGGCACCGCAACGACGACCAGGCCGGTGAGCACGATTGCCATAACCCGCCGACGGACGATGTTCATCGGTCGTTGCTCGATCAATCGCTCGATCACTCGCTCATCGTGATTGATCGCCCAGGCCCCAGGTACCCCCAAGCCGTGTCACCCGGGTCCTGATACCGATCTGTCACGCAGGTCCCGAGACCGGACACCGGATGCCAGCCAAAATGTCGGGCTCCGCTTGACGCTTCTATGGCTCGTCAAGTCCTTCCGGCGGTTTCCATGAGCCGGAACATGTGTCGGGCGGTGTAGCGCTTGAGGCAGCGGCGGATCTCGGCGTCGGATTTCTGTTGGGCACGTCGGCGGGTGAGGTAATGCTGGGTGGGTTCGTGGCCGTGGATCATGCGCCAGTTGACGATGGTGTGTAGGGCTCGGTTGAGTTGCCGATCGCCGAAACGGTTGAGCCGGTGACGGGTGATGCGGCCGGAGGATGCCTGCAGTGGACTGACGCCGGCGAGGGCGGCGAAGGCGGCTTCGGAGCGGCATCGGCCGGGGTGGGACCAGGCGATGATGAGGTGCGCGGCGCTGACTGGGCCGACGCCGGGTTCGGCCAGCAATGCGGGCATGATGGTATCGACCAGGTCGTGGAGTTGGCGCTCGTTGGCGCGGATCTCTCGGTCGAGCTGACGGATGCGTTGGGCCAGGTTGCGTAGGGTCTGTCGCAGGACCCGCTCGGCGGCGGTGTGGCGGGCGTGGACCCTCAGTAGGGCGCATGCGGCTGTCTGCCGCGGGGTTGACTGTCGGCGTAGCGGCTCGCGCAGCTGGTCGGGTGCGATCAGCAGCAGTGCTTTGAATACGTTGATCGCGGCGGTGCGGGTCGCGTTGGCGTGTTCGCGGGCCACGAGCAGGATGCGTAATGCTTCCCGGTCGCGTCGCTGCGCGGCTGGGCGTGATGTCCTGCGGCCAGGGTGGTGCAGGCGGCCAGGCGGGCATCGGACGGGTCGGACTTGCCGCCTGGTCGGCGGCCGACGCGTTGCGGCCGACCAGCTTCGACGACGTGCTGTCCCGCAGCCAGGAGGGCGCGCAGCAGCCCGGCTCCGTGCGAGCGGCAGCCTTCCACCGCCCAGATCAATCGCGGGCCTGGCGCCTGGTGAGCGGCCCAGGCGATCAGCTCGCTGTAGCCGTCAGGGCTCGCCTCGAAGGTGACGGCCGCGACCTCGCGGCCAGTGCCATCGACCAGGCAGGCGGTGTGCGTGTCGGTGTGGTTGTCCACGCCGATGACGGCGTCGACCGATTCTGCGAGCATGGGCATCAGGCCGCTGCTCCTTCCCAGAGGCGGTGGTTGACGTTGGCACCGGCCTGGGTGGAGACACCTACGGCACATCTGTGATGAGCCACGCCACACGGCGGGCAAGCTTCTGATCAGGCCAGACGGGGCGGATTCCAGTGGTCGTTGCAACACCTCAATCAAGGGGTGTGTGCATGGGTAGGCCACCAGGTTGGGTGACGGAGGTGACGGGCAGGCCAGCGATGCGATCGCCGGGCCGGCCGGGTGTGAACGAGCACCGGGAGGTGCGGCGGCAGTTCTGGCGTCGGATCGCCGAAGGTCTGTCGAGCGAGGAAGCTGCGGCGGCGTGTGGTGTGTCGCAGCCGGTGGGTGGGCGCTGGTTTCGTCAGGGTGGCGGTATGGCACCTTTGTCGCTGGTTCCGCCGTCGGGCCGGTATCTGTCCTTCGCCGAGCGTGAAGAGGTCGCGCTGCTCAAAGCACAAGGCAAGGGCGTGCGAGAGATCGCTCGAGCGGTAGGCCGTGACGCGTCGACGATTTCGCGAGAGCTGCGCCGCAACGCCGTGACTCGTGGCGGCAGCCTGGACTACCGTGCCGTGGCCGCGCAGTGGCATGCCGAGCGTCGTGGCCGTCGCCCGAAAACCGCGAAGCTGGCGGCGAACCAGCTGCTGCGCGACTACGTGCAGAAGCGGCTCGCCGGCACGATCACCGACGTTGATGGTCGGCCGATCCCGGGCCCGAACGTGCCGTGGAAGGGACGCCGGCACGGGCGTCGCGCAGATCGGCGATGGGGCACGGCCTGGAGCCCGGAACAGATCAGTCGGCGGTTGCGGGTGGACTTCCCGGATGATGAGTCGATGCGGATCTCGCACGAGGCGATCTATCAGTCGCTCTACGTTCAAAGCCGCGGTGCGCTGCGCCGTGAGCTGACGGCGTGCTTGCGCACCGGCCGGGCGTTACGGGTGCCGCAGGCGCGCACCCGTAGACGGGGCAAGCACTTCCTCAGCCCAGAGGTCATGATCAGCCAACGGCCGGCGGAGGTCACCGACCGGGCCGTGCCAGGCCATTGGGAGGGCGACCTGATCATCGGCCTGGAACGCTCGGCCATCGGCACGCTGGTCGAGCGCAGCACCCGGTTCACGATGCTTCTGCACCTGCCCCGCATGGATGGCTACGGTCAGCAGCCTGTGGTGAAGAACGGCCCGCCGCTGGCCGGGCACGGCGCCGAAGCGGTCCGAGACGCTATCGCCGACCAGATCACCAACCTGCCCGAGCAGCTACGCCGCTCGCTGACCTGGGACCAGGGAGCCGAGATGGCCCAACATGTCCAGCTGCGTCTGGACATCGGTCTCGAGGTCTACTTCTGCGACCCGCACAGTCCCTGGCAGCGCGGCACCAACGAGAACACCAACGGACTGCTGCGCCAGTACTTCCCTAAAGGCACCGACCTATCACGACACAGCATCACCGACCTCGAGGCCATCGCCGCCGTGCTCAACAGTCGGCCCCGCAAGTCTCTGGAGTGGAGAACGCCAGCAGAGGCCCTGGACGAACACCTAAGATCAATCCAACAGGCCGGTGTTGCAACGACTCCTTGAACCTAAGCGGTGAGCCAGGCCGGTGCCAGCGATCAGAGACGACAGGTCAAGCGCAGGGCACGCCATCGACGGCCAGATGCGTTAGGAGTCAGTCCCTGATCACCGGCATCGATCCTGGCAGGAGTCCACCCAGGACCACCACCGCGAGCCTCACAGATGCGTTACGGATCGCTGTCACTTGATTCGTGACACGTCCGGCTAGGCGATCTTGGTTGTTCCTTGGCTCAGGTTACTGGTTTTCAGTCCCAGAAGTTGAACAGCAGCTCGCCGGCGGTGGTTGGCTTCCAGTAGCGGATCTGGTCGTGCTCGCCGGGGTGGAGATTGCTCAGGTCGACCTGTGACAGAGGGGTCTGTAGCTGGTTGACGGTGAGGACCTGGACGTCGGTCAGGTTGGTGATGGCGGCGGCGAGGTCGGGGTGGTCGACGAACGTGATGGTGACGTCGCCGTTGGCGTGGGGGCGGGCGAAGGCGATGAACGGCAGCGTGGTGTGCCGCAGCACCGCGATGTGGTGCTGCGCCTGGGTGATGTCGATCGTGTGGAAGTTCGGCGTGACGCCGGCAGGGGTCACGCCGGTGACGGTTGCGCCGATGGCGCGGGCGGCGTGGTGACACGTGGCGGTGAACCGGGCTGAGTCCGCTTGATGGCTGGAGCGCGGGTTGAAGCCGGTCGTTCCGGGTGGCGGCTTCATGGTCGGGCTCCGTGGTCGTCGCGGTCGGTGCAGGCTATCCGACGCTGTCGAGGGGGTTCGGGTTTGCGGACCTTGAACCGGGCGATGGGTTTGGGGGTTGTGCAGGCACTTCGGTGAGGAGCTGGTCGCCGTCGTGGACGCGGAAGGTGGTGTCGGCGTCTTCGACGGTGAGGGTTCGACCGGCGTGCTCGATGCCGACGTGGATTTTCTGGCCGGCGATGACGAGTACCGCGGCTCCTGACGCGTCGTTCGACGCGTGGTGGTTCGGTTGCCGGGTGGGTGGGGTCCGGCGGGGCGGGCGTCGCGGATGCGGGCCTGCGCCATTGGGGTGAGCGGGTTGGGCAGGCTGCGCGGCAGGGTCCGGTCGGCGTCGAGGAGCGAAGTCCACGTCCGCCTTGGCGGCAGGGCCCCGGTCAGAGTGCGGCCGGTGAGGGTGGACCCGGCCGGTGGGCGGGTTGGAACAGTTCGATGAGGTTGCCGGCGGGGTCGGTGAGCAGGATTTGGCGGCCGCCGGGACCAGTAACCACGTCGCTGCGGAACGACAGTCCCGTGCTGTGCAGTCGGTCGATCTCGGCATCCAGGTCGTCGATGATCAGATGGATGCGGTTGCGTCCGGCGGTAGTCGCGTCTTCGGGGGTGGCGCGGGCGCCCGAGCTGGCTGGCCCGGACAGCAGCAGCCGCAACGGGCCGCGCACCACGTCTGCGAAGGCGGGCGCGGCGCTGGTGTTCAGGGTAAAGCCGAGATGGGTGGTGTAGAAGTCCACGGCCGTCTGGACGTCATCAACGAGGTAGCGGACGCTGGCGTACTGGTCGGGTGTCACTGCTGAATCTCCTTGAACGGCGGGCGGCGGCGAGGACTGGCAGCAGGTGTCTGATGCGGGTGTCGATGTCGGCCGCGGTCTGCTGGAAGGCGGGGTAGCTGGCTTGGTCGGTGTCGCCGGCCGTGGCGGGGTCGGAGACGCTCCAGTGCACCCGCCGAGGATGGTCCGGAAAGTCAGGGCAGGCCTCGCGGGCCTTGTCGCATAAGCTGATCACGTAGTCGAACCGGCGGCCGGTCACCGTGTCCAAGTGCCGGGGGCGCTGGCCGATGATGTCGATGCCGAACTCGTCGCGCAGCAGGCGTACGGCGTTGGGATGAAGCTGGGGCTTGGGCCGGCTGCCGGCGCTGGCCACCTCGACCTGGCCGCCGGCGCGGTGCCGTAGCAGGGCCTCGGCGATCGGTGAGCGCGCGCCGTTGCCAGTGCACACGAACAGCACGCCGACGCGGGGCGAGCGCCGCAGGTCGACCAGAGGTATTCGCGGCGCACGCTCCCGGCGCAGCGCCGGGTGCAGTGCGGAGCCGGATTCGGCCAGCGCATCTGCGCAGCGGTCCAGATTCAGGTGGTAGTAGCTGTCGCGGCCGTCGAAGCTGCTGCGCGTGGCGGTGACCAGCCCGCCGTCACGCAGCAGCCGCAGATGGTAGGAGACCAGGTTCTGCGGCTCACCTATCAGCGTCACCAACTCCCGGACCCGGTAGTCGCTGTCGGCGAGTTCGGTCAGCAGCCGCCACCGCAGCGGATGGGCCGCCAAGCGCACAAACCCCGGGGGGCTTGATTCGATGACGCCATGACAGCAATATACATCAAACAGGATTGATGGAGTAGTCACGTGTTGGGGAGGTGGGTAGTGGCCGAGCCGTCGCCCATCGCAACAGCAGCCAGGCTCGCGGTGTCAAGGTGAGTGTCTATTTGAGTGACTACGGGTGCGTACACGGCCGTACACCTACGGACGACGGCGGACCGTTCGCGCAGGTTGCAGGCTCAGCAACGCCAGCTCAACGAAGGGGAATCGTTGCCTGGGGGTCAAGGGGTCGTCGGTTCGAATCCGGCCGTCCCGACGCAGGCGGGGGCCATCTCGGAAGATCGAGTTGGCCCCTTGGCGTACCTAGGTGACTGACTGAGTGACTACGCCTCAACGTCGAAGATCGTGTCCATGGCGACTGCGCCGCCCAGGAGCACCGGCCGCAATTGGTGTCGGTCGACGCTCTCGAGTTGACCGCCGCGATCACGCAGGCGTGCATCTCGCGCAGGTGGGAACGACCGTGCCGAGCGCCTCGGTCAGGGGGCGGCTGTACGCGGCCGCGTCGCCCGCCCGACCGACGGCGCCGCGCAAAGTCAGCCAGATCACCGCCGAGCGGAAACGCCTTGCCCGCGCCGATCAGCACGACGGTCCGTGCCGGCCGGGTCGTACGCCAGCGCGGCGGTGTGCCGCAACTGGACGTTGAGCACCTCGCCGTTGAGCGCGTTGCGGGTGTCCCGCCGGTCCGTCACGAGTACGGCGACCGATCCACGTATCTCGCATGAGACGCAGGGTGCAGTGACGCGGCGGTCACTCATGGAACACCAGGACCCAATCGGCGACACAGACCGGTTTGATCTCGCCCTCGACCTCCACTCGCATCTGCACGACTACCCGGCCTCCGGCAGCCATCCGGCGGGTCTCCAAGAGGGTCGCGACGCCGCGCACCCGTGAGCCGACCGGAACCGGAGCGCGCAGGCGCACCTTGTTCAGCCCGGCATTGATGACCAGGCGGACGCCGTCGACCTTGACCAGTTCGGACAGAAAGGTGGCGCAGAGGGAAAGCGTGAGCATGCCGTGCGCAATTGTCGTCTGGAACGGGCTCTCCGCCGCCGCCCGCTTCTCGTCGACGTGTATCCACTGGTGGTCTCCGGTGGTGTCGGCGATCGCGTTGATCCGGGCCTGGTCGACGAGGTGCCATCCGGTTGTGCCGAGCGGCTGGCCGACGCGCTCGAGCAGGGCGTCGATGTTGTCGTATCGGCTCACTTTGTCCACCATCCGTCAATGACGGCCCGACCGCAATCCCACCGGCTTTTAACGGCAGCGCATCAGCCGTCAGGCTGAGCGGTCTGTCCGATGATTGTCGCGTGCGTCGAACGAAACATGTGCTAGATGGAAGTCGATGACTCGAACAGTTTGCCAGGACGCGGTCGTGGTCGTGGTTGGCGGGGCCGAGGCCGTCCTGACCTCGTTCACGGAGGCCATCCTCCTCCCGGCCGGCGCACTTTCGGTCACCCGCCGCTCCGTGCCGGTCGAGGTGCCGGACGCGGTTCGTCGCAGCGGAGCGTCAACAGGGCGGCCTAGTCTGCATGTACCCCGGAGGTGACGGGGCCACCGGACAACCTGCTCTGCCGGAGCAAGACCGGGGCGGCCCGGATCGCGCTCACCACCGGCGCACCGGTCATTCCGGTTGCCATGCTGAACACCTACGAGATCCAGCTTCCGGGCAAGCTGATCCCGAAGGTCATGAAGGCCAGGGTGCCCGCCGGTACGCCGATCGGCCTGGTCCCCGTTCCGGGGCCTCCCGTCCGGCGTCGCCTCGTGCGCCCTGACCGATGAGATCATGCGACAACTCCAGGCCCTTTCCGACATGTACGCGCAGGCCGCCAAGAAGGAGCTCGAACGCGGGGTGCGACCGCCGACCTGCCCGGAGAGGCCCCCGGGCCCGGGACTGGGTATCGCGACGCCGGCGGGGGACACCGCGGTCAACTGACCGGTCCCGATGCCTTCTCCTCTCGGGAGAGGTGGCCACCCGTCCAGGTTACGGTGGTCAGCCGGGCACCGAGTAGCCGCCGCGCCCTGGCGACCTGACGCGCGTTCGCGTTGACCAGCACTGCCTGCTGCGCAGCGCCAAGGATGGGCAGATCCGACAGCGAGTCGCTGTAGGCCACCCGCCAGGGCGGCGTCACCCCCTGGGCGGCGAGCTGCGCCATCTTGGTCGCCCCGTAGTTATGCACAATCAGCTTCGGCCCGCGGATGTGCGAGGCCACGAGCTCGACCTCGGCGAGGCCGATCGCGTCGAGCACCGCGCGCGCTAGGGTGTGCTCGCACGCGGTGACCACGACGACCCGGTCGCCTGCGGCGAGGTGGGCACGGATCACCCGCAGACCGGGCGCGATGATCCGCTCTGGCTCTTCACCGAGGTCCGCGCCGAAACGCCCGAGTTCCGCCCGCAACTGTTCCGCGCTTCGGCCCAACAAGCCGATCCGGCTCATCCACCGCGCCGCCTGCGGACGATAGGCGGGAATGGCGACGACGGGTGCGAGGAGAATGAGCAGGACGACGGCGAGCGGCAGTCGAGCACCCGCGAAGGCAATGCGTCGCATGAAAAGCCCGAATGCGTCCCCGCGCAGCAGTACGCCGTCGAGATCGAAGATGACGGTGTCGGCGGAAGGCGCTCTCATTGGCCTACCCGCTCCGGTGCCACAGGCGGTTGGGCATGAGCCGAGTGTATGGGGAGCGGGGCCCGTCTGAGGTCCTCGCCCTACAGTCATCGGGGGAGCGACGTGTTGTGCTTTGCGACGACGAACCAGTCGGATCCAGCGGCAGGGTGGACTCTTGACAGTCCGCCGTAACGAGCCCGGTAACGACGAGGGGTTGCGGGCGGCGGAGTGCCCGACATGGGCTGGCGGCGTCGTCATCAGCGATGCCGATCTGTCCGCATTGGAGGTCGTCGGAACCAGCGCCAGCACCACCAGGCGCAGCCCGACCGGGTGATCGCTCAGCCGGGACAGCCAGCCGCGGTCCGCGAGACAGCGGGATGAGCCCATGCACCTGCAGGCGACCAGGTCGAGGGCGACGCCGGCGGCCGACAGGATGTACACCAGGATCAGGTTGAGGGTGAGGTGCCGGCACAGCACCTCGACCCCGAGCCGGATGCGTCTCGCGGTGAGCGCATCCAGATCGCCATGGTGCTCAGCATGAACGGCAGCAGGAACACGAGGGACAGGGTCCGGCCAGCGGTGCCCGAGGGCAGGTCGCCCCACCGGTACGCCTCGGGCACGACCCCGCCTGGCCCAACGGGCGTCGGGGTAGCCGGCCGCGGGCGGTAGAAACCGGCGTTGCGGTCGCCGGCGACTTGGTGGACCAGCGGACGGTCCAGCACCGGCAGGGGACTCGCGCCGGCGACCCCGTGAACCCTCAACTCCACGACGTCGCCGGCCCCGCCCCCGTCCGGGTCTGGTCCCGCCCGCGGGTCGCCCTGAGCTGATCCGCAAGCTCCGTCCTTCCGTGACAGACGTCGACAAACATTGACACCCGAGAGTTTAGTGGGCCCACGGCATCGAAATACGTCGCTACGCTCCGGTCGTCATGTCCACACCTGACGGACGGGGAGAGTCTGTGCGCGGACGGTTACGAAGAAGGACCCTGGCTGCGGCGGTGGCGACCGCTGTCGTGGCGCAGGTGGCGCTGTTCGGTGCGGAGGCGACGGCAGGCGAGACGCCGCTTTGGCAGGTGGAGGTCGCAAAGATCCCCACCACCGAGTACACCCGGGACGCGAAGATCTACGTCACCGAGTCCTGCCAGGCGCTTAGCCCGTACGTGGAGGGCGGGCTCGGCGACAGCCGGCTCGCCCCTGTGCTGGCCGACGTCGAGAGCCGGTACTTCGACGGCGCGCGGCTGAAGAGCGCCGCTGACGGCGAGGTCGCGTTCGACAACCTGAAGCACTTGGAGTCGTTCCTCAAGAGCCGGCTGACCGGCGCGAGCCCGCCGAACGGTGAGGCCGAGCAGGCGCACGTCCGCGCTCTGGTGAAGACCCTCACCGGTGCCCGGCTGTTGGCCGACGCGGCGATCCAGGACGCCGAGGTGACCATCGGCCCGTTCCGGGCTAGCCCGCCCCCTGCTCCCGCCCCGGTGGGACTGACCGAGGCGTTCGCAGATCTCGAGGCGGCGAAGGTCGATCTCGCCAAGGCCGACGAGATGCTGGTCAAGGCCAACCCGGTGCCGGCGACGATCCAGGCCGGCCGGGCCTGGGCGAGCGGCTTCAACGTGCTGGCCCGGCTGGGCATCACCTACGCCGGCGACCACGACAACGACGGCGTGGTCGACGTGGTGGAGCTGCGCCTCGGCGCCAGCCCGCTGCTGGTCGACACCGACGGCGACGGTCTGACCGACAAGTTTGAGATCACCGAGCTGGCCGGCTGGACCGCGCCGAACAAGGCCGACACCGACGGGGACTCGGTCGCCGACGGCGCCGAGGACGTCGACAACGACGGCCTGACCAACCTCCAGGAACAGGACCTCGGCACCTCGCCCACCAACCCGGACACCGACGGTGACGGCGCCAAGGACGGCACCGAGGTCGCCCAGGGCAGCAACCCGCTGGTCGCCGACCAGCCCCGCGCCCCGCCCACGCCCGGCGACGTGCCGCCGATCGTCCCCGTGCCCACCGACCTCGACACCGACGGCGACGGCGCACCGGACATCGTCGAGGAGGACGACGGCACCAACGCCAACAACCCGGACACCGAAGGTGACGGCCTGTCCGACGGCACCGAACTCGAGTGGGGCAGCAGTTCACTCGCCCAGGACACCGACGGCGACGGTCTGCGCGACGACTATGAGGTCGCCAACGCCGAGTCCCAGGACCTGGACCCGGCCCGACCGGACGAGCAGATCAGCAAGTGGACGTACGTCGCCGACTTCGCGCTCGGCCTGGTCGCCGGCGAGTTCGCGATGCGGGACTCGATGGCCTGGCTCGCGGGCAACATCTGCTCCACCGCCCTGAGCTTCATCCCGGTGTACGGCTGGATCGTCGGGGCGATCACCGACATCCGGGACGCGGTCGCCGCCGCGATCCGCGGCGACTGGGTCAGCGCCGGCTTCAGCGTCCTCAGCCTGATCCCCTACGCGGGTGACGCGGTCGCCATTCCCGCCAAGATCGCGAAGTTCGTCCAGCGGTACGTGCACCGCCTCGCCGAGGTGGCCCGGTTCGTCGCCAGGTACGACAAGATCCCGGCCTCGGTCAAGGAGGTCACCTACGAGCTGATCATGCCGGAGGTCTGGGCGGCTCTCGTCGAGCCCGAGGGACTGACGGCGGCGGTGGCGTCGGGGCGGGTGAGCAAGTCGAACTTCGACCGGCTGCTGCGCGGCGCGCGCACTGATCTGAAGAAGCTGCACGAGGTGGTGTTCCAGAAGCCAAACCACGTCCACGGGCCCAACGTCGACTGGGTGTACCGGTGGACCCAGGCCGAGGAGCGGCTCGTCGAGCTGATGACGTCGCTGGGAAAAACCGGCAGGCACGGCTCCAACAAGCTGTACCTCAAGAGGCCGGACCTGCCTGACCTCCCGGCGAACTCCCGCGGCCGTTACCCGGACTTCGCGGAGGAGGACGCCAACGGCAACTTCACCCTGCACGAGGTGAAGGCCGGCATCCCGATGCGCGACGAAGACATCGAGCAATGTAAGAAGGACGGGTGGTACAAGGACCCGGCCAACCAGGCGAAGATCCAGGCGGACAACCCGGGGATGGGGAGCAAGAAGGTCGTGGGCGTCCACTGGCACTTCATGCCGCACGGCGGTGGCTCGCCGAACAACCCCTACAACAGCCTCGGGGTGTGGGATGACCTCCTGGACTGTCTCGTGCAACAGAACATCACCTTCACCATCCACTTCCCGGCCAACTGACAGGTCGTCAGCGCGTCGTTGACCGCGCATAGGGTGAATCCGGGGCATCCTCGCCGATGCCCCGGATTCACCGGTAGTACCCACCGACGGAGGACACCTGGCCATGAACTCGCCGACAAGCTCCGCGCTTCCCCCGTACGCCGTGCCCGGCATCCAGCCGCTCCGGGTCAACGAGGAGGGCCGGCATGTCGAATACCGTGGTCACCAGCTCATCCGGACACCGCTGGTGGCCGCGGTGTTCGCTCGCGTACCCGAGACCTTCCTTCCCCTCACCGAGGGGGAGCCGCTAAGTCGCGAGGAGCTCTGCGCGGCGCTCGACGTCAGTTCCCGCGACGGCCTGGCCTGGATCGTTGGCCTCGGCGACGCGGTGAAGTCCATGGTGGACAGCGGCGGTGACTTCGTCGACGACGACCTGATCGAGGAGGCGCTCGCCGCCCAGCCGGACGTGGTCGAGGTCTACCACGTGGACCGAGAGGTGTTCGACGTCGTGCTGGCGCGCTTCCTGCGGGCTGACGAGATGTTCGCCCGCTGGCTCGACGCCATCACCGCCGCCCACCGGGAGTTCGCCCGGCGGCTCGGCGTGGAGCTGCCCTACTGAGCTGACCCTGCCCCGCCACCGAACTGCCGAAGACGTTCGAATGGTAGGCCCCCCGGCCGAACGACTGTCCCGATCCCAGGAGCGCGTATGGCGGGCAGGAGTTCGAATCCCTGGCCGCGCACGCCAGCCAGGCGAGAACCTTTTCCTGCAACTCGGCCACGATCGGATCACCGACCTCATGGCAGTGGAGACCTTCGTCCGGGCCGCGCTGACCGGCACTGCTCCGGCGGTGCGATGCCCCGGCGCACGCAGGCTCCGACCACGAAACGGTCGGAGCCTGCGTGCGCCGGGCAAATCAGCGGGACGGTCTCACTGGGCCAGGAGCCATTGCAGGATGGCCTTGTCCTCGTAGTGTTCGTAGCGGCGGATCGGCTGGCTGGTGCCCCCGTCGAGGTCGGCGAGGGGGGCCACCCGGGCCCGGGCCAGGATCGTGTGGCATGTGGAGGTGGGCAGGCCGAGGCGACCGGCGATGCGGGCGCGTTGGAGTCAAGCAGCGGTCTTGTGGTCGTGCTGTTCGCGGTGTTGCCAGGCGGTGGTCTCGTCGTAGAGGGGTGCCGGTTTTGAGGCAGCCGTGGAGGATGCCGACGAGGCGGTTGCCGAGTTGGCGCAGGGCGGCGTGGTGGCCGACGCCGCGGTGGCGTTGCTGGTCGTAGTAGGCGCGGGCGCCAGCCGAGGCGATGAGGGCGGCGAAGGCTTGCCGGCCGAGGGCGTCGATGAGCCGGTCGTTGTGCACAAAGCGGGCTAGGACGATCTTCTTCTTCCCCGATTGGCGGGTGATGGGGCTGGTGCCGGCGTAGTTGCGGGGGGCTTTGGCATCGGCGTAGCGGGTGGGGTCGTCGCCGAATTCGGCTAGCACCCGGGCGCCGAGGATTCGGCCCAGGCCGGGCTGGCTGAGGTAGACCTCAGCGTCCGGGTGCTGCCCAAAATGCGCCTCGACCTGCTCCTCCATCGCCTTGATCTGCGTCTGCAGGGTGGTCAGGATCGCTACCTGGGCGCGGACCGTGGCGACGCAAGCCGCAGCGACCACGGGCGGCTGGCTCAGCTGCTGGCTGCGCAGCGCTGTGCGTAGCCTCCCTGCATTGGCAGGCACGTCGTGGCGGCGGGCGCGTTTGAGCGTGGCAGTGATCTGCGCGGTCGTCAGCCGAGCCGCCGTGGCGGGGTCCGGGGCCTTGCCCAGCAGGTCCTAGGTGTCTGCGGCGGCCAGGTCGTCGAAGGCGGCCAGCGCGGCGGGGAAGAGCTCCCGCAGCGTCTGCCGCAGCCGCAACGTGTGGCGGGTGCGTTCCCAGATCAGCGTCTGATGCGCCCGGGTCACCACCTTGACCGCGTCGGCCTGGGCGCTGTCGCCGGCGACCGGGCGCAGTTGATGCCGGTCGGTGCGCACCGTGTCGGCCAAGGCGTGTGCGTCACCGGCGTCGCTCTTGGCCCCCGACACTCCGTGTCGTTCCCGATAGCGGGCCGCCTGCAGCGGGTTGATCGCATAGATCTGGTAGCCGGCGGCAATCAGCGCCTGCACCCATGGGCCCCGGTCTGTTTCTATGCCGATCACCATTTGGGCCGGCTCATCGTCCTCGACCAGCTGCTCTCCGATCAGCCCGTGCAGTCGGGCGATCCCGGCGATCCCCTCCTCGAGCCTGGCTCTGCTTAACCTCCGGCCCGCCTCGTCCTGTACCTCCACGTCATGGTGGTCCTCGGCCCAGTCGTCCGATACGAACAGCACGCCAACCCTCCCGCGAGTTCCACAGTCGAGCGAACCGCCTGGCAGCGTCCGGGAGAGCTTCCGCGAGCTAATGACCAAGTGCTCACACCGGCGGGGCGGGCACGACATCCCATCAGCGGTTTCGTCTCCCGACCACCGGCAGGGGCATAATCTGTCACTAGGACTGCCAAGGCGTCCTGCAACCGCGAGTGCTCACCCGCCAGCGGTTACCGGATCCGAGTCTGCCGCAACCGACCCGGCAACTCTCATTGGCAACCGAGGCAGCCGACCTCACGCCTGACCCCGCTGTGGCGCTAGGCGGACTGAGGCGGCGGGCCAAGGAGCATAGGGCCAGCTGTGCCTCTTAATCCGGTGGTCCGGCGCTGTCCGACCGGGCGTGTAGCCAGCGAATGTTGAGTCGACGGGACGGCGGCGGACGGTGACGGCGTTCCTGACCAGGCTAACCGTGCGACGCGTTAGCGGATGCGGCGGAAGGTGTGCTGCTCGATTACTTCTGGATTGCTGGAGAAGGTGGCGAGGACTAGGTCCTGGCCGTCGGCGTAGATCCCCAGCGGCCGCGTGCCGAACGATGGCTTGCCTGCGATTTTCCCGATTGCGAGGACCGTGGTAGTAGCAGGCCCGAAGGGATCGTGCGGTGGTGGCTTCATCGACCAGGTGCCCTCAGAGCTCAGCGCGCCTTCCAAGCTGATCCCGTATGGGAGGAGCTTCTCGGCGCCGACATACGCGAACCGCAGGTCCTCCGCTGTGTAGCTACCGTCGGCGTTCAATGCGAGCCGCGCGCCGTGCTGATCTCGCCACACGCCGATCAGCTGTCCTCGGCCGGCAGCCGTGGGAACGCCCAGCGATGGACGGCTAGGCGCTACGTGAGGGCAGCTGTTATCGCACCGAAGATAGCTAACCACATCGTTGAGATCGGGGTCGCCGACGTTGTAGCCGAGCTCGATGCTGTCGTCATTGCGCCGTGCCAGCAGCTTGTCGATCTCGACTCGGGAGGGCTGGTTGGCGACGACGTCGAAGCTCAACCCGACGAAGGCGTGCTTGCCGTTCGGATTGCCCAGTGGCGTCGTGAGGTGCCATCGCCCTGAGCCGGTCGCTCTGTCCTGGCTGAGGTCGAGGTTCGATGCCAGATCGCTGTCGGCGAACATGTACTTGACGTCATCGCCAAAGAACTCGCCGTCTGCGGTGAATTCGATCGTGTCGCCTCGGTCGCTGCGCCACATGCCGATGAGGGCCGCCGGTGTCAGATCGACCCACGTCCGCTGGCCGTCGCCAGCCGACAGCGCCTCGCCGAGGCCGCACCCCGCTAGCAAGAGAAGCACGCCCAGGTACGCCAAGAGCCGTCGCATGCCCGTCCCATCGCCGTCCAACCATCGCGTCGGCAGTGTAGAGGTGACCACCGATCCGGGATGTCCGGTGCGCGTGGCGTGGTCGGCGCAGATGGATGCTGTCGGACAGCAGAGACACGAAGCTGTGCCGCAGCTCGCGGGGTGTCCAGTCGCGTGGGTCAAGGCCCGCCCTGGCGACGACGGGTCGGAAGGCCCGAAGCGCGTTGTGCCGATCGAGGGCAGTCGTACTTCACCTGCGCTACATGCCGCCTGGTGAGGGAGTGTGCGCAGGTCAGGATGGTAACGACTCTGAGCCGGGGGCGGCCCTTGCGCTGGGAGCAGATTGGGTGCACGCCGACGATGTGGTCATCGTTGCCGAAGTGCTCAATCCGACCGTGGTCGGACCCCGGCCTAGGGTCCGACCACGGCGGCCGCCGAGGCTGGCGCGGCCCGGCACGGGCTCAGGGAACCAGCACCACCTTGCCGCCGGCGTGACCGCCGTCGCTGAGCCGATGCGCCGCCGCAGCCTCTGCGAACGGGAAGGCGGCGGCGACGGTGGCGGTCAGCTCGCCGCGGACGAGCCGGTCGACGGCCGCTGCGAGGTCGGCTGCGGATCGCTGCTCCGGGCCGGCGGTGAACACAACGCCGAGCTGCTGAGCTGCGCCGTCGGCGATGGTGACGATGCGGTCGGTGCCGCCGCGCAGTTCGATGGAAGCTGGCAGCGCGTCCTTGCCGGCCACGTCCAGCACGGCGTCGACGCCGTTGGGGGCGAGGGCGCGCACCCGGTCGACCAGTCCTCGGCCATAGGTGGTGGGGGTGGCGCCGAGGTTACGGACTCGATCCTGGTTCGCTTCGCTGGCCGTGCCGATCACGGTGGCGCCGCGGTCAGCCGCGAGCTGAACGGCGAGTTGGCCGACCCCGCCGCTCGCGCCGTGGATGAGCAGGGTGTCCCCGGCGCCGACCCGAAGCAGATTGAGGGCGCGGGTCGCGGTCTCCACAGCGACCGGCAGCGCCACGGCCGCCGAGAACTCCAGACCGTCCGGGAGCTTGCTGTATGTGCTGGCGAGCGCGAACTCGCCGTACGCGCCGGCCGGCGAGTCGGCCCAGCCGACCACTCGATCGCCGACTACGACGTCGGTGACCCCGTCGCCGAGGGCGTCCACGATCCCGGCCACGTCGACTCCGAGCACTGCGGGCAGCCGGGTCGGGAAGATCGCCTCCATCGCACCGCTGCGGATCTTGCCGTCGATCGGGTTGACCCCGGCGGCGCGGACCTGGACCCGGATCTGGCTCGGCCCGGGCACCGGCAGCGGCACCTCGGTGAGACCCAGGACCTCAGGTCCGCCGAACGCGTTGAACGTGATCGCCTTCATGATCGGCTCCTTGCTCTGCCTGGGGGCCCGGACGACCCTCCCGACGAATTGGCTGTCTGAGACAGGTAAGCGCTTCCTGGTGGTGCCGATATTTCCTGCCTCCGAGTGACCGCAGTCACCGCTGACCCCAACAGGTAATCTGGCCGTCGTGGATAGGGATGACATACCAGCCGGGCGCAGGCCACCGAGCGCTGCCGCAGGCGGGCCGGTCAGCTACGCAATCTTCCGGCTCGGCCGGATCCACCGGATACGCGCCGCTCAACTGCTCCGCAAAGTTGGCCTGCACCTCGGACAGGAGTTACTGATGATGCGCCTGTGGGAGTCCGGCCCGCAGCGGCAGGTCGACCTCGCCGTCGAGTTCGGCACCGACTCGGCAGGCATGACCCGAATCGTGCAGCGCCTCGAACGTGCCGGCTATGTACGACGTGTGCCTGATCCTGATGACCGCCGGGCTACCCGGGTCGAACCCACGCCGGCCAGCCTCGCCCTGCGCAGTCAGGTGGAGCAGATTTGGACGGACCTGGAACAGTTCACCGTCGGCGCAATGACCGCCGAGGAACAGCGCGACGCTATCCGCGCCATGGAGCGGCTGGAGGGCAATCTGCTGGCAGCCCTCGCAGCCGAGTAGCGCTTCTCAACCAGCACAGGTCCACCCCCTCGGTCGGGCCTGGGCCGGCGACTCGCTCGACCTCGATCGGCTACCGCCGATGTTCACGTGGCTGCAGCCGGCGGTCTTGGCCGCCAACAGCGCACCGTGCAGGTTCGGCGCCAGCCCTGCGCCTCATCCGAGCCGCAACATCCATGCCACCTCCGATCCATCAAAGCCGTGCCCTTGCATCCGTTCCGGCCTGACTTGCGGCCACTCGGTCAGCATGGGCAGCGCGGCGATCGTCGACAACACCGGTAGATGGCGCCGAGTGCCGGCCACTCGGTCCAGCAGGCCGTCGCCGTACACCGTCAGACCCTCCGCAACGCGTCAGCTGCCGAGGAGCCCGACGGGGAACGGGTACGGCGGCTGTGGCGGCACTACGACCCGGACGGCGTCTTCCGGGCAAACTCCTCCTACGGCAGCGGGGCGGGAACGCCGGCGGCTGAACGAAGCAGTTCGCCGGCGCGCCGGCCCGGGACCGTCAGGCCCGGGGGGCCGGCGGCGCGCTGCAACGCCGGCCCCGGATCGTGTCGGCGGCCGCCACCCCGATCAGGACGGCCGCGGCGACGCTGCCGACCACCAGCGGCGGGGCCCGCCACAACGCCGGCACCAGCAATACCAGGAGGCCGATCGCGACCAGGCGCGGCCAGGCGAACCGGGCGTAGAGCTGGCGGTCGAAGGCCACCCGGCCGACCAGGAAGAGCGCGGTTCCGCCCAGCATGGCGGCGAGCCAGGCCGGCGGCGTCGCCCCGAGTGGGTGGTGGATGAGCAGGTCGAAACCGACGGTGGCGAGAACGATGCCACTGATCATGGCAATGTGGCTGCCCGATGCCCGCCGGGCGAGCATGGCCGGCACCCGCGCGGCGCTGATCGCCTCGGGCAGGACGTACCCGGCGCGGAAGAAGTAGATCCGCCAAAACAGCACGGTGGTCAGGAACGCCACCAGGAACGCGGCGTTGCGCTCGAGGGTGCCGTCGGCCGCGACGGTGGTCATACCGATCACCAGGATCGACTCGCCCAGCGTGATGAGCAGGAACTGCTGGTGCCGCTCGGCCAGGTGCTCGCCGGCGAGCGCGACCTCGGCCGGCGAGAAGTGGCCGAGCCGCGGCGCGGGCCAGCCGAGGCGGAAGCCGGCGAAGTCGAGCAGTACGGCTACGCTCCACAGCAGCGCCCGTACCCAGCCGGTGGCGAGCCCACCGAGCAGCCACGGCACCCCGCTCATCCCGAACCAGAAGAGCGTCCGGGCGGCGCCCCGCCGTCTCGCTGGCAGGGACAGCCAGAAGAACGTCGCACGGCCGACCTGCACCGCCACGTACGTTCCGGCGAACCCGAGCGCGCCCTCGTCGAAGCTCTCCGGCAGGTTGACCGCCATCACCATGGCGGCCAGCACGCTGCCAACCACCACCAGCTGGGCGTGCGGTTCGTCCGGAGGCAAGACGCTGGTGGTCAGCACGGTCCAGGCCCAGAGCACCCAGAAGGCCAGGAAGAGCAGCAGGGTCTGCCCGGCCTCGGCGAAGACGCCCCGTGCGGCGTCGAAGTCGCCGATCAGCTGTTGGGAGATGCGGTTGAGCGCGAGGACGAAGGCCAGGTCGAAGAAGAGTTCCAGGAAGGTGGCCCGCTGCGCGGTTCCCGTCCGCCGCAGGCCGTCCGCGGCGGCGGTCATTCGGCTGCGCAGTCGTTCGTGACCACGGCATCCCCCAACCCCGTCGGCGATCTCCCCGTCCAACGAGGCAACACCGCGCCGGGACATTGCCGGCGTCGTCGCGCCAACCGCGCGTGGCCCTGCTACCGCGGGGATCGCCCGGCCGGCGGCGTACCCGGGCAGCGGCTCCCGGCGGGCCAGCCAGTCGGCTGGGATGCCGGCCGCCGGGTGTACGTCGCGTTCGGCGAACGCGGCGGCGAGCCGGTCCTGGTCGATCCGGTCGTGGTAGCGCAACTCGCCCACGATCGAGCAGGCCATCTCGGTGTCGTCGTCCACGGCCAGGGCCCGGCCGGCCACCGGACCGCCGACCGCAGGTATGTCGACGTGATCCCACACGCCTCGATCATCATTCGGGCGGAGTGAGGGACGGCTGGTTTGCGCCATCATGGCGGAGAACTGCCGACGTAGCCTCCTTCGACGCGGTCATCGTTCTGCCGAGTCGCCATCCGTGGGGAGTGCAGCAGTGAGTCCAGCAACGCTGCCAGCCGCAACGGCCGCAGCCATTGGATGACTCGATAATGGTTGTCGGCGCCGGTGAGCACTTCGTGCAGGGACGCGAGCGCGGCCGGGACTGGGCCGTTCCCGGGTGAGAGCACGTCGGTCACGCAAGCTTCAAGGATGCATCGGGGGCAGCTACCGTCCGGCAGGAGGTCACCGGACTCGCCGCAGGTCACGCATTCCGGTGCCAGCTGGTCGGATGTTCCTTCGCACCGAAGCGTCGGCGTCGCCGGACTTCGTGCAGGCATGGAGGTTGGACCGGCGGCGAGCGGCGCCCCGGGTCCTGACGACCCGAGGCGCCGCCGACTTATTTGATGATGACCGGGGTCGAGAGCAGTTCGTTGTCCGCTGGGAGCGCGTCACGGCTGGGGCTCGGGTCGGCCGAGGCGCGGAAGGTGAGCTTCCCGTAGGCCAGGTCGTCGCTGGTGACGGTGTAGGTGAACGAGAATCGGGTGGTCTTGTTGCTGCTCGTGGCCGGGACCGGCTCGGTCAACGCCCCGACCGGCTGGTAGCCCGACGTGGGAGTGCTCCGTGCGAGCTCGACCCGTACGCTCTCGTCGTACCGGGTGTTCCGCACGTGGACGTCGACTCCGATGGTCTGCCCCACCCGCGCCGTCGTGGGCACCGTCATCCGCACGATCGCGACGTCGTGGGTGCGCACCTGGATAACGTGCGCGGCGGACGCGGTCCGCCCGTCAGGCGTCCGCACCGTCAATCTGACCGTGTGATCGCCATCAGCGGTTATCTGGTGGACCGGATTCGGGTCGGCCGACGTCGTCCCATCACCGAAGTCCCAGGCGTAGGAGGAGATGTCCGCACCCGCCGGGTCATTGACGGAGCTGCTGAAACTGATCCGGTCGTACGAGCTGGGCTCGCTCGGCCAGTAGGAGAACTCCGCCGTGGGTTGCTTCGCGGCCTCCAGTTGGAAGGTGTGCACGTTGATTCCGTCCGCCGCCACCTGGAAGAGGTACGTCTTACCCGCCTCCGCACGGAAGGTCAGCGGCCGATAGCTGTAGAGGGTGCTGCATCCCGACATGACCAGGTCGGTGAGCGAGGAGCCCGTGTACACGGCCATGCCTGCATAGCCGGGGCTCGTTCGGGCCGTGATCGACTCGGTGGTCGTCGGCGTGTACGAGTACCAGGCCGTACGGGTCGGGGTGAAACAGGACGAGGGCTCGCCCGTCTCCCGGGTGGCACCCTGGTAGTCCTGCGTGTCCGCGTAGGGCAGCGCGCCGACCGGGATCGCGTCGGCGAAGTTGTCGTTGGTCGGCGGCAGGACCTCCTTGACCGAGAACCGAAGCGAACCGCCGCCGTCGCGGCCGTTGCCGCAGCAGTAACCGGCCATGAAGCGGTAGGTGGTGCCGGCGTTGACGGTGAAGGCGAGCCGCGCGTCCTGGCTGTAGTAATTGTCGTTGCAGCCGACCAGGGTCAGTGCCCCCTGGTCGCCGCTCCAGGCGGAGAGCACCGTGTTGTAGTTGCTGCCGATGGTGTCGGCCCGGATCCACATGTCCCGGGCCGGCGTGAAGCTGAACCACACCGATCCGTTGTTGTAGCACCCGGTCGGATCGGTCGGGTCCGACGTGGCGTCACTGGTGTCGATGGTGGTGGTGAAGGGAACGGACTCCACCGCGGTGGCGGCAGAATAGTCGTCGTTGGTCGGTGCGGCGAAAGCCGCGCTCTGTCCCCCGACCAACAGAGCGATCACCCCCGTGAACGCGACGACGAGTCGTGCGGCATTACGTCTGACCACTGCAAATCCTCCTAGTTCCCATGTCCCGCCACGTCCAGTTGTCGCCGGCGGCGGGATTCCGGCGGTACGAAGTGAAGAAGGTCCTCTCTCTTCACGTCGGCGGCGCGCGAACGCACCGATGGAATTCGAAGTCTCTCGGTGACAGGGTTAAGAGATCACTAAGGGTGTGCTAAAGGTGGCTCGGCGTAGGGCGTCGAGACGCGTGGCTGCCGCTAGACCTCCTCCCCGTCGCCGATGTAGCGGTGGGGGCCGGTGGCGGTGTTGTGTGGCCCGTGGTCTCTCGGCAGCTCGTGGAGCCACCGGCGGGGGCCGGGGTTGGCGGTGAGGGTCCAGGCAGGTCCGGCGGGGTGCTCGCGGTGCAGACCGGTGGCGACGGGCATGACGGTGGGCACGCCGGTGAGGGCGTCGAGCAGGTTGGCTTCGCGGCGCCGGTTCGGTACGCGCAGCAGGACCGGGTATCGGGGCCCGAACTCGGCGAGGCGTTCGTAGGCGCGCAGCTTGCGCACGAGGGTGGCGAGGGGTTCGGTGCCGTCGTCGTGTTCGAGGAAAAACCCCACCGTTCGGCCGCCGGCCTGCCAGATGCCGTGGGTGTCGGGTCGGATCTCGGCGAGGGCGTAGGCGGTGGTGGCGTGCTGCTCGGACCACCAGCCGACCAGGCAGGCGCTTGCGTCTGTGCGGGTGTATCCGAGCAGGTCGGCGGGGGACGTGGTGGTGCGTGAGCGTCCACTGCTGCCCGGCCATCTCTTAGGCGAGGGCGAGGAGTTCTGCGTCGGTGACGTGGTAGGCGAAGGTGTCCGCGTCGGTGTCGGCGGTGACCGCGACGATGTGCTGCAGATACCCCAGCCCGACGTTCGCCGCTGCGGCGGCGAGAGGGCTGAAGTTTTCCGGCGTCCCGATGGTGCCGGCGGGGACCGCGACGATGAGCACGAGGCAACCGCCGGGGCGCAGCAGCCGGGTGCAGGCGGTCAGCAGGCACGCCAGGCGTACCTGGTTCGTGGCCTCGCGAACCACGGCGCTGTGAGGTCCCTGAAGGGCTCCGCTCGCTGTCGGATGGCAAGCTCGTGTCCCATGATCGATGATTTCGCGAAGGACTGCCTGCATGGCCGGCTCAAGGGGATCCGGGAGGCACTGCTCTGGAAGCTCGACGGCCTGTCCGAGTACGACATCCGGCGTCCCCTGACAGCGACGGGGACCAACCTCCTCGGCCTGGTGAAGCACATGGCGACGTTGGAGGCCTGGTATTTCGGTGAGGTCTTCGGCCGCCCGTCCCCGGATGCGCTGGGGCGATGGCAGGACGCGGACGGCAGCGACCTGTGGGTGACCCCGGGCGAGACCCGCGAACAGATCATCGGCTTCTATCAGCGTGCCTGGGGGCATGCGGACGCGACGATTCAAGCGCTTCCCCTCGACGCGCCCGGCCACGTGCCGTGGTGGTCGCGGTCGGACGTCAAGCTGTTCGCCATCATGATCCACGTCCTTCAGGAGACCACCCGGCATGCCGGACACGCCGACATCCTGCGTGAGCAACTCGATGGCCGCACCGGGGTGAGGCCTGAGTACGAGGAGCAGATCGACACGGTGGCCCGCGAGGCGTACCGGGCGAAGATCGAGCGGGCTGCGCAGGAAGGGGCGGGCGGCTCGCGTCATGCCGGCCTGTCCGACACGCATGGTGCATAGTGCCGCATCGTCGCGCTGCTGCGCCACGATGGTCGTCGGGAGAAATCTGGGAGACGATCTTGCTAGTGCCCTGACCACAAACGTTCGCCGGGTTGGTTAGGCGGCCTTGGCTGCGGGGTGGCCCCAGCGGTGTTGTCGTTCGCTGCGGACGCGTGCGCGTTCGCGGCGTTGAGCGGTCAGGACGTCGGGGTGGCGGGCGTTGGCGTTGCGCCAGCGTAGGTATTGATGCAGGTGGCGACCGAGGGCGACGTGGTTTTGGTGGTCGGATCCGGCGATGACGAAGGTGCGCAGCGGGCCGAAGTGGGCCTCGATCGGGTTGGCCCAGGATGCGTAGGTCGGGGTGAAGCAGAGCTCGACCTTGTTCCGGGTCGCCCACTGCCGGATGGCGGCGCCTTTGTGCGCGGACAGATTGTCGAGGATGACGTAGATCGGGGCGCCGTCCGGCCGTTTCGCGCGGATCGATTTCAGGGCGGCGAGGGTGTTGGCCGCGGATTTCTGCTGGTGGATGACGCCGAACATGGTGTCGTCACCGACGGAGTAGCAGCCGTGGAACTGCCGGACGCCGTGCAGTTTGTGGTAGTTCGCAGGCAGCCGGTCCGGATGGTTTTTGCGCTGCCATCCGGACCCGGCCTGCGGTCGGATCGCCAGCGGCCCGAACTCGTCGAACGCGAACACCCGGTGCGGGAAGTGGTGCATGACGTGCTCGATGCGGGCCAGTTTCGCCTCACGTTGCGGGTCGTTCGACTCCTTCCACGTCTTCGTGCGCTGGAAGGTGATCTCGTGTTTGCGCAGGAGTTGCCGCAGTCGTTCGCGGCCCACCAGGACGCTCCGGTCGGGGTTGGTGGCCAGGTACTCGGCGAGTTTGCGGATACTCCAGCGGGTGAATGGGCGCCGGAGTTTGGTCGGGCGGGTGTTGGCCGTCGAGACGATGAACTGCTCGTCGTCAGGACTGATCTGGCGGGGACGGCCACCCGCCCACTGAGGGTCCAGGCTGGGCATTCCCATCTCGTTGAACCGGTGAATGACACCACGGACGGAGTCCTCGTCGGCTTGGACCAGCCGGGCGATGACCGGCACGCTGTTGCCGCCGGCGGAGGCCAGCACGACCATCGCCCGGCGCAGCCGGACCGCTGAACCGGTCCCGCGACGCACGAGGCGTTGCAGCTTCTGGCCTTCTGGATCGCTCAATCGGCGTACTCGAACGGGTTCTGCCACCTACACAGCCTTGACCGGCCCCGGGTCCACGCAGCGGACCCGGCCCGGTGTGTCACCCAACCCGGCCAACGTTTGTGGTCAGGGCACTAGCGAGACCCGTCCGCACCCAAGCATGCCGACGACTGCCCCCACTCGAAGCAGCGCAAATAGTTGTCGATGCATGTCGGGGCCCCGACCTGACCTTGTTCACACCGAAGGGGTCACTGGTTCAAACCAAGCAGAGCCCACCAGCTCCGAGGGGGCTGACGAGACGGGCAAGATCCGGAATATGCGCGGAATGATCAGCGGGAAGGCGAGCGAGTGATCAGGCATCTGTCCTGGTAGGAGACCGGTCCGGCCGACGAGCGCTATTCCGTTCCTAAACCGTGTGTCGGAGGTTCGAATCCTGCCCGAGGCGCCTGGAAAATCCTCAACGTACCCTCACACAGTGCTGATCAAGGTGATGGACGACTACGGATGCTGGCCCCTGTGGGTCCGTGACGACCGCAATAGCGTCTACGGGCCGCGGGATCCTGCAACGCTCGGGCTATCCGCCAGCCTCGTGGGGCGGTTGGCGTCTTGGCGGCAATGGTCCGAGGCCATGGTCAACATCGCCGATCCAAATGACAGCAGACCCGTTACGGCAGAAGAGGATGCAGCCTTCGCCGCTGAGGGACGTCTGCTGGCGGCACGTGTTGCGGATGAGCTTCCCCACGCAGTGGTCTGGTTCTACCAGGAGCAGCCAACGGAGCAGCCAAACCGGCGAACGCGAGCGGACGATCGCGGACAGGGACGCCATGTCAAGCGGCAGGATCAGGCGGTGGACCAGCGGACGGGGACGGACTCGTAATGCGTCGGTCAGCGGCCGACGCGGATGCGATCGGCGGCGTACAGCTCCCGGGAGCCGTCTGCGCGGAAGATCACGATGACTGGGACGCCCTCGCCGATCTCCAGCTCGCGTCGCTCCGCCGGGGTTGGCATCCGGGCGGAGGCGGTATCGCCCTTGAGGAGCGTCACCGTCTCGGTCGGCTCCATAGCGCGGACGAAGGTGCCTCGCGGCGGTTCCACGATCACGAGCCCTTCCGACCGAAGTAGCGCTATCGCCTGTCGGACGCTCGTGCGGCTCAGCCCGTACTCCTGAGCTAGCCGCAGCTCGCTCGGCAGCGATGCGCCGGGCGCAAGGTCGCCAGACGTGATCCGGTCTCGCAGAAGGTCTGCGAGCTGCCGGAACACGGCGCGGTCTGCGCTCGGGTCGATCACGGCTGTGACGCTACGTGTCCAACAGCTCTACATCTTATTGTATCTACAGTCCTACGTCATTACGGTGATTTGGAGACGGTCTGGGGCTCAGTTCCGGACCGGATGCCCTGCCATCGACTTCATGCTCTAGGGGGTCCAGTGCCGCGCGTCTCGTACGACAGAGCCCAGGTATCCGTCGCCCTCTACCTGGCCGCCCAACTCGTCGACGCCGCCCAGGACCTGGCCAACGTCCCCGCCGGTCACCTGCACCACCGGTTCCTCGGCTGGACCCGGTGAGCATCCTTCGGCCCCGGGACGAGAAGTTCCACTACAGCGACGGCTCCCACAAGTGGATCCCGCCGGACCCTGACTACGACCAGGAGGTCTGGGACGAGCAGGTTCGTCAGCACAAGCAAGGCCACCTCAAGAACGAGCGCCCGAAGGTCCGCAGCCAGCGCCCCGTCTGACGCCAGCAGTACCGCAGCGAAGTACAGCAACCGTGCCAGCCGAACCAGGCCGAGCCAAGCTTCAGCAGAGCCCGTGACCTCGGGAGCAGCCCGACCAGGCCACGATGCAGCCAGTTCGCGTCGAGGGGCCAGGAGGCGACCAGCAGCCCGGTCGCCTGCGGCGAGCCACCGGGATCGGGCGGTCGGTGAGGTCGTCACCGAACCAGGCGTCTACCTCCTGAACGTCGCCGTCGTCAACCGGGCGGAGTGAGGGACGGTCGTGATCTAGGCCCACAGGTAGTCGCGGGGATCTTTCGCGCCCGGGCCGCGGCTGTGCTGCTGCCACTCGGCGGTGGGTATCCGGTCGGCGACCTCGTCGACGTCGCACGGCATCACCGAACGCACAAGGACCAGCTCGGCCGCGACCTGCTGGAGTTCGGGGACCCCCTGCCGACTCTTCTACGACACTCGGTAGTATTTACTACGCCTCGTAGTACAACCCTGAAGGGATAAACCAAGTGAGTACCATCGTCCTCATCCACGGCCTCTGGCTCACCCCGCGCAGTTGGGAACACTGGGTCCCGTACTACGAGAGCAAGGGCCACCGGGTGCTTACGCCCGCGTACCCGGGCTTCGACGTCGAGGTGGAGGCGCTGCGCGCCGACCCGACACCGATCGCCACGGTCACCGTGCCGGAGACCATCGCCCACCTAGAGAGGGTCATCACCAGCCTGGACGAGAAGCCGATCCTCATCGGGCACTCGTTCGGCGGAACCTTCACCCAACTGCTGCTCGACCGCGGGCACGGCGCCGCTGGTGTCGTCATCGACTCCGCGCCGCCGGAAGGCATCCAGGTCACGCCGCCGTCGCAGATCAAGTCGCTGTTCCCGATCCTGAACAACCCGGCCAAGCGCCACCAGGCCGCGGGTCTCACGCCCGAACAGTGGCACTACGCGTTCACCAACACCCTGTCGGCCGAGGACTCGAAGGCCGCCTACGAGCGGTACGCCATTCCGGCGTCCGGCAGCTGGGTGTGGCACGGTTTGCTGGCCAATCTCAAACCCGGTAAGCAGGAGACCTGGGTCGACTTCCGCAACGCCGACCGGGCACCGCTGCTGTTCATCGCCGGAGGGTCCGACCACACCATGCCGCCGTCGGTGAACAAGTCCAACGCCCACCACTACAAGGGCGAAGGCACGATCACCGGCTACATCGAGTTCCCCGGCCGATCCCACTGGACCTGCGTCGATCCCGGCTGGGAACAGGTCGCCGACACGGCACTCGACTGGGCGCTGCGGCACGCCCGGTGAGGCCCGGCTGAACCACATCGGCGGGCCGACCGTGCTGATCGAGACGGCCGGATGTCGCCTACGCACCGACCCCACCTTCGATCCGTCCGGACGCCGCTACTCGTTCGGCTGGGGCGCGGCCTCCCGCGAGAAGGCCGTGCCCCGCCGTCCAGCCGTCGGCACTCGGACCGCTCGACGCGGTACTGCTCAATCACGACCATCACGCCGAAAACCCGACGATGCGGGCCGGGCTTTCCTGCCCACGGCAACCACCGTCATCACCACCTAGATTAGCTGGCTAAGGGATGTCTCGTAGCTCGACGGCCGGTCCATGGTGGATCATGTCGGGGTGCAGGTGATCTCGGCAGCCCACCCGGAGTGGATCTTCCCGTTCACCGGGCTGCAGCCCGCCCAGTTCCGCAGGCTGGTCAGGCTGGTCGCTGAGCGTGGTGGTGACGCGATCGCTGATGGCCGGCCGGGCAGGCAGTTTTCTCTCGACCTCGCCGATCGGGTATTGCTGGTGGCCGCGTACTGGCACGACCAACCGGCCGCTGCTTGACACCCAAACCTCATGGGATGTCTGTCAGCGTTGCTGTCTTAGCGGGCGGGTGGATCGCTGGGTTATGAGGAGACCACGCGGGATCCCTGGTCCCAGGGGATGGCCTCGATGCGCTCCATGTGATGTTCGCCCCACTCGCCCGGCGGTGCCATCGCGGCGTTGAGCGAGTGGCCGAACTCGGTGAACGAGTACTCCACCTTCGGCGGGACCTGGTGATAGAGCTCGCGGTGCGGCAGGCCGGCGGTCTCCATCTCCCGTAGCTGCAGGATGAGGACCCGTTCGCTGATGCCAGTGACGGCCCGCCGCAGCTCCCCGAAGCGCAGGGGGCCATCCTGAAGCGCGAACAGGATCAGCCCCCCCTGACGGCAGAAGACGCGGAGCGGCGGCTATTCGGGGAGATGTTCCGTCACCTCGACCGGATCGAGCCTTGGCTCCAGCGCATGGACCCCGGTGGGCACTACGAACGCCCCCAGGAGCGCAGCGCGCTGAGCCGCGACGACAAGGAGACGCACCCGCACGGGATGAGCCATGCCGCCTGGCACTCGCTGTCCCACGCCGTCGACCACCTGAACTGCCTGCGCACGCTGCTGAAGGACGCCCAGATGATGCACATGTACGTCCCCTACTCCATTGCCCGCGCGGCGCTGGAGAACGCGTGCGCCGCGGTGTGGCTGCTTGCCCCGGATGACCGGACTGAGCGAATCCTTCGGCGCCTGCGCCTTGCTGCACTGGACATCCGGGGCGGCGGGGCCGCTAGGCGGCTGCTGACCGATGAGCCGGGGCCGAGGTCCGAAGAGGAACGCGTGGGAGAACTCCGCGAGATCGCGCGGCGGAAGGGGCAGGCCGCGGGCCGGACGTGTGTGGATTTTCGCGTACGCGGTGCCGCACTCCGAGATGCAGCCGTCCCCTGATGATGCCGACGTCGTACGCCACCGCCAAGGATGCCGGCTATGGCGAGATCCGCACCTCCACTGAGCTGATGAACCATCGGAAGTCAGACCTGCTGTGGATGGAGACGTCGTTGGTGCCGCTCAAGTCGAATGACCGGGTCCCCGCGCATACGATCACGGGCTCATTCGCGGGCACCGGTCCGGCGCTGAACAGGTGCGCGAAGTAATGGGCACCCCGGGTCAGGTTCTCGCGGACATGGCTGGAATCGTCGTCGGTCTGCAGGTGGAAGGCTGACATCTGGGCGTACGACGGCTCGGCCACGCTGGGATGCAGGACGTCGAGCATCAGGAAGTTGCCCTGGCCGGTGGTGGAGTTCGACCACCCCCACTCGTTCTCCGTCCTCAACCGGTGCGTCGCCTCAACGGACTGGGCGTCGATGAGCACCTCGACCAGACCTGCCGTCGGCGGCGTGAAGGAGAAGGCTATCGCGCTGAAGCCGTCGCCCGAGGCGTAGTCGAAGTCGCCGGCGTCGCTGTTGTCCATCGTGACGGTGATGCCGACGTCTCCGAGCGACGGATTCAACGTGTGCACCCGATCGACGATGAAGTTGTCATTGCGTACCGGGACGAAGCCGAAGTTGAACCCGAAGAACGGCGGACGGTGGACCTCCCACCGGTGTGGGCCCGGATCGCCGTCCGGGATGATGACCCCCCACGGAAGCGCGTGCGCGTGGAACGGGGACAGCCTCAGCCACCCGTCGAGGTGGCTGGACAGGTGGAAGCCCGGGGTGACGTGCGCATCCACCGGGGCGAGGACGTCGGCCATCGCCTCGTGGTAGTCCTCCCTGATCTCGGCAAGCTCGTCACGCCGGACCTTCCGGGCGCGGAGAAGCGCGTCGGCCTTCTGTTTGCGGGCCTCGTTCAGGTCCGCGAAGGTCACTCCAAGCCGTGCGGCGGCTGGAGCAGGTCACGAAGCGCCAGCCGCTCCTGGCGCATCAGCGTCGTCAGGTCCGCCCAGTTGTCGTCCCCCAGCAGGCGACGCAGCCGGTCACTGGCGCCGGCCGCCACCTCCGCGGCCTTGCGGTTGCGCTCTTTACTGATCGTCCGGAGGCGCTCCTCGCGCTCCTGGATCGCCGCGTCGGCCATCCGCTGGGCTTCGACGGGAAAGTGACGAAGATTCTGGCTCGTTGTGGGGGTCTTGAGCATGGTGTGCCCCCTGAAGGTGGGCGACCGTTGCCCGGAGCATATGCACGTCCCACGCCCGTGGAGCAGTCGATGTCCACGATGTGCTGAAACGGGCCTGTGCCGCTCGGAGACCTGGTCCTGGCCTCTGAGGTGCGGTTTTGTGCGGCCCAGCCAACCGACCGCGAGGCATGGTGGCGGGCATGTTCCTGTTCTTCGGGTACCTGGGCTTCCTGCTGCTCGGCATGGACGACGAGCAGGACAGGTTGGCCTACATCGGACACGTCGGCACGGGCTTCACCCAGACCGTGCTGCGCGATCTGCAGCAACGCCTGGAGCCGCTGCGTCGGCCGAACCCGCCGTTCGCCTCGCTGGTGCCGCGCGAACACGCCCGCCATGCCGTCTGGGTCGACCCGGTCCTGGTCGGGGACGTCGCCTTCCTGGACGCGCGACCGCCGGCTGCGCCACCCCTGCTGCAAGGGGCTGCGTAGCGACCGCGATTCCGCCGAGGTCCGGCTGCGGGCGTGACGCGGGCCGGGCCTACGTGCCAATCCGGCGGGGTTCGAGCCGGGTGGCCGCCGGCCCCGTCAGCTGCCAGAACTCCTTCGGCAACTGGGCGATGGAATCCTCGTACTCCTTCGCGCTGACCGCGTCCCGCAGCGTGTCCAGCACGGCGCGCACCCCGTCGGTCGCCGTCTGGAACTCCACCGCGGCGCGTTGCTGCACCCGCTCGAAGAACTCGGGAAGCTCGAACGGTTCGGCCTGCTCGTCGGGTTTGCGTAGGTCCCCCCGCAGCTCCTCGGGAAGCTGCATGGCGAGATCCCGTGCCTGGCCGCCGCTGAGCCGCTCCGCCAACGTCGCGAGCGTGGCACGGGTGATCGGCTCGGCCAGGGTCGGTGACATCTTCGGTCGCGTCGCCACCGACTGGATGAACTCCGTGTAGTTCACCTCGAACCCCTTCCTGCCGCGAATGCTGCGTCTACCCGCGCCTCCAAGGTTGAAACGGCGCCCGCCGCGTCAGTGGCCGGGGGCCTCCATGGCGCGTGCCGCCGCGACGATGGCGCTCACCCCGATCCCGGCCTGGTCCATCAGCTGGGTCGGGGTACCGGAGGTGGGCAGGCCCCGTACCGCCAGGTGCTTCACCCGCACCGGCTCGGCGAGGTCGGCCAGGGACTCCAGGACCGCCGACCCCATGCCACCCTCCGGGTAGTGATCCTCGATGACCAGCAGCCGACCGCCGGTGGCCCGGACGGCGTCGAGCAATCGGTCCCGGTCCAGCGGCTTGACCGAATACAGGTCGATGACCCGGGCCTTGATCCCCTCGCGCGCCAGTTCGTCGGCGGCGGCGAGGCAGTTGTGCACCGTGACCCCGGCGCCGATCAGCGCGACGTCGTCGTCGTCGCCGCCGCGGAGCAGTTTGCTGCCGCCGACCGGGAAGGGGTCCTCGTTGTCGTAGAGCACCGGGTACTTGCCTCGGGTGGTGCGCAGGTAGTTGACGCCCTTGCGGTCGACCATTTGCGCGACGAGGGCCGCGCAGGACACGGCGTCGCTGGGATACAGCACCGTCGACCCCTGCACGGCGCGCATGGCCGCTAGGTCCTCCAGCCCCATCTGCGAGGGACCGTCCGTCCCGATCTCCACCCCGCAGTGCGACCCGGACAGGGCGATGTCGGCCCGGGAGATGCCGGCCATCCGCACGAAGTCGTAGGCGCGGGAGAAGAACGCCGCGAAGGTCGCGGCGAAGGGCCGATAGCCGCGTACCTGCAGTCCGACCGCGGCGGCGACTAGTTGCTGTTCGGAGATGAACATCTCGAAGAACCGGTCGGGATACGCCTCGGCGAACTTGTCGGCGCGGGTGGAGTCGCTGACCTCACCGTCTAGGGCGACAACGTCCGGCCGCGAGCCCAGCGCGCGCAGCGCGTCACCGTACGCGTTCCGGGTGGCCACCTTCGCCCCCTTGTCGTAGCGCGGCAGCGTGGGCGGCTCGCCGGCGGGGGCACTAGCGGGCGGGGCGGACTCGGGTTGCGGCCCGGTGACGCGGATCTGGCGTACCCCGCCGAGAGCCTTTACGGCCCGCTCGGCCATGTCGGGTTTCAGCGGCTTGCCGTGCCACCCGGGCTGGTCCTCGACCTCCGGCACCCCCTTGCCCTTGACCGTCCGGGCGAGCACCACGGTCGGACCCGTCGCCTGCCGCGCCCGGCCGAACGCCTCGTCGATCGCGGCCAGGTCGTGGCCGTCGATGACGAGCGCCTGGCAGCCGAACGCCTCGACCCGGCGGCGGTAGGTGTCCAGGTCCCATTCCAACTCGGTCGGACCCCGCTGCCCGAACCGGTTGATGTCGACGATCACGGTGAGGTTGCGCAGCCCGTAGTGGCCCGCCTTGTCCAGCGCCTCCCAGATGGAGCCCTCGGCCATCTCGCTGTCGCCGCACAGCGCCCACACGTGGAACGGCAGGTGGTCGAGGTACCGGCCGGCGAGCGCGATCCCGACCCCGACGGGCAGTCCCTGACCGAGCGACCCGGTGGCCACGTCGACCCAGGGCAGGGCCGGCGTTGGGTGCCCTTGCAGGCGCGACCCGAACTGGCGGTAGGTCTCGACCAACTCCTGATCGGTGATCGCGCCCACCGCCTTGAAGACCGCATACAACAGCGGCGAGGCGTGGCCCTTGGAGAAGATCAGGTGATCGTTGGTCCGACCGCGCGGGTCAGTCCACTGGTAACGCAGGTGCCGGGAGATCAGCACCGCGAGCAGGTCCGCGGCGGACAGACTCGAGGTCGGATGCCCCGATTCCGCCCTGGTGCTGCACCGGATCGCATCCACTCGGAGCTGGGCGGCGAGCTCACCCAGTCGGGTGAGCTCCTCCGCGGGCAGTGTGCGCTCTGCTTCCATCGTCACCGGCATCGCCTCCGCAGCTACCGTAGTCAGGAAAGACCCGCATTACCCGGTAATCGCCGATTTGCCAGGGGCAGAGCGGGCCGGCCACGACCGGGGAGCCGAGCAGCCAGCCCGCCACCGCCAGATACGGCACGGCGGCCAACGCGACGGCCACGCGTTGCCGGCCGCGCCTGACGCCCTCGGCGGCATACCGAGCCAGCCAGTTGTGGATCGGCTGCCGCGACACCCCATACCGGGCGGCGACCTCAGTCTTCGCAGTGCCGCCCACGCACTCCACTACCGCGTGAAATCGCTGCTCCATGACGCTCAACCCCGCGAGTCAACCAAACCCGGGCAGTCCCAAGTCAGTGACAACGGCAGCGTCCGACAGCGAACGTCCACGAACTCTGACGGACCGTTCCCGCAGGTCAGCACAGGCATATGAGCAGGCTAACGCTGCGTGATCCTTGCTTGACACGCAAGCGGCCGCCAGCGACGAGGGTGGAGGCGCTGAGCCGGGCCAATGACGCCGGTCCGGTCCTGAACAGTCATCCTTCCTACACCTCTCGTTAGCCTGGCCTGTCTATGTTTCCTTGGCCGGGGGCCCACCCGGACCAGCGCAGACCAACCGGAAGCTGAGCACCATGAGCGCAATTCTCGTCAAGATAGTCGTTGAGATCCTCGCCGCCGCGGCAGCGGCGCTTATCGCGACACTCGCCAAACGCTGGCTGCGCACGATCTGACGCTCGAGCGTGAGCGCGGGTGATGCACGGCGGATTGCAGCGGCACGAGGAGTAACCAGCCTCACCGGTGACCGGCTCGGCGGAACCGAGCCGCCGGTAGCCCCGGCACGCGACTTCCGCTGACCAGTCGAAGGGGTCCGTGGACGACCGGCTCAGCCGGCCATGCTCGCGAGCGCGGCACCGGCGCTGCCGAGCAGCCCGAACAGCACGATCCGTCGGAACACCACGGGGTCGATGCGGTGGAACAGTCGGTTTCCCAGCCACCAGCCCAGCGGCACCGCGGGGAGCGCCACGAGGGAGATCCGCACCACATCGGCGTGTATCTGACCGGCCAGCAGGAACCCCGTCAGCCCCATCAGACTGGTGCCCGAGAAGGTCGCCGCCAGGGTGGCCCGGAAGGTGCGCGGATCGTAGCCGAGCGACTGGAAAGCGGCGACCAGCGGCGGCCCGTTCGTCCCGGTGGCGGCGGTCAGCACCCCGACGAGGACGCCGATGGCCCCGAGACCGATCCGTCCGGTGCGGATCCGTGCCCTGGACCAGACCAGCGCGGCGCAGCCGAGCACCACGACCGCGATCAGCGCGCTCAACAGCCGCTCCGGCGCGAGCGCGAGAACCAGCAGGCCGGCCGGCAGGCCGAGCAGGGCGGTGGCGGTGAGTGCCGCCGCGACCTGCCACCGGGCGTGGGCGCGTTCCCGGATGGCCGCGGTGACGGTCAGCCCGATGCCGGTCAGCGCCGACACCACCACGGCGGCGCGCGGGTCAACGGCGGCGGCCAGCAACGGCACGGTCACCAGCGCGTACCCGAAGCCGCTGACCGCCTGGGCGAAGGCGCCGAGCAGCACGATGCCGAACGCGCTGAGCAGGATGACCATCCGCTGAGACTGACGCACCGGACGGCGGGCGGACAACCGGCCGGCCCGGAGATCCCCGACACACGACCAGCGGCCGGCAATGCTCATGAGTCTGCCGTTCAGGCCGGACGGCGGCATCGCCGGGTGCCTACTACGCGGGGGAACAGCCGCAGAACTCGAAGAACCCAAATCCGTTGCGCAGTACGACGTCGCCTGCTTCCAGGTGACGTCGAACCACTGAACACCCGCCGGCGCGCCGACCCGGTTACAACTGTGCGGGCTGAGTATCCAAGGCGGTGCACCGGCCGGGACACCCCCGCATTTGTAGCGGGGGAGCAGGTCGGGCGGCTGTGTTGGTGCCTGGGGTCAAGGAGTCACGGGTTGACGTCCAGAGGAGCATCGGGATTGCTGTGGGACGTACGTCCCCCATCGTCCCCTACAACAAGAGCGTCGATCTCCAGCCGACCGACGCGTACCGAACGGAGCTGCAGGTGTCGTACGGCCGCGCGGCGGACCACCAGGCGCCCGATTGCCATAGCACCGACGGCGACGGAACCCACGGCCAGTGCGCCGACGGCCAGGGCGCCGAGACTGACGACACCGACCGCCGATGCACCGCCGGCAGCCGCGCCGGTGGCGGCGGCGCCAGCGCGCCGGTGCCAACGCGGGACCGGCGAACCGCAGCGCCCACATGTCGTCACGACCTCATCATGGGCCACGGCGACCAGGTCAGTGGGGTACTTCTCCGCCGCTGGCCGCGGGTAGCGCGCACGGTAACCGGCGGGGTAGATGTCAGCGGTAGGCGGTGCCGGTCGGGGTGAAGGTGGAGGAGTCCATGAACGCACCGTCGTCGTGGCGGATCGCCAGAAGCACCGGCCGGGATTCTGACTGCGGCTGCGTGGTGTTCCAGTCGTAGGTGCTGGCGAAGTGCAGGCAGATCAGCCCAGTGGCGCCGTTGGCGGCGTAGGCCAGGGTTTTGGGATAGCGGGGATTGCTGCCGCCAAGCAGCACGGAGGGTGCCCCGAGTTCGGCCAGGACCTCATCGAGGTCGCGGTCTCGGGCACTCCAACGGATAGCTTCGTCGCGTAACCGCCAGAGGTCGTCGGCGGGAAGGGTCCGATCGACCGTGAGCCAGCCAAGGCGCCAGGCGATGCCGGCGTAGATCGAGGCCACCGCTGCGCCGTCGTCGCGGTAGTTGGGCAGGATCTTGGCGAACGCACCGTGCACGCCAAGCGAGGTGAACGCACCTCGCGCTTCGAGCCGCTTCCACTCCGCCTGCCAGACCTCGTCGAGCCCGTCGACGAAGGCCACCGCATCCATGAACAGTCGCAACGTGATCTCGTCGCCCCACATCCCCGGCCGTCGCAGGGCTTGGTTAAGCCGCGTTGCGTGGTACTCGCGTACCTCGCGCAGGTTGGGGCGACCTGTGTCATCAGCCTTCACGTCTAGATCATTCCAACCACGGCAAGGCTGATCCAGACCTGCTCGAACGCCGCGCCACACAACGATTGTCTAGCCGACGTGGGCGACACGTCCGGCTAGTCGATCTTGTGTGAGGGTAGTCCCCGTTGCGTGTCGAGCGGCTAGCTCGTTCTGCGCCGCGTTGCCTGACGCGCCTAATACTCCAGCCGGGGATGTTGACCTTGGCTGAGCTGCGGTTCGATGCGGTGTGGGTACGGGGGCAGCCACCGTCGATCATGGACGGTTGTGTGGACTGACCATGACGCAGCGGTGGCTGCCGGATACAGGGTAGACGCCCAGCGGTGGCGTGTGTTGTTCGACGATCTGATGTTGACGGTTGGGCAGCGTTTCCGCAGGCCCGAGCCGCGTCGCCGGGTGCGTGACTTCGTTCGAGGGCTGTTGGCGCCGCTACCGCGGAAGAACTGCTGGACCATCGCCGAGCACGCCGGGGACGCTGGCCCGGACGGGATGCAGGACTTGCTGACCCGGGTGATGTGGGACGACGCCGAGGTTCGTGCCGATGTCCGCGAGTTCGTCGGTGAGCATCTCGGTGATGTCGAGGCCGTGCTGGTCATTGACGAGACGGGTGATCTGAAGAAGGGCCGGCACACCGTCGGTGTGCAGCGGCAGTATTCGGGCACGGCCGGGAAGATCGAGAACTGTCAGCTCGCCGTGCACCTGGTCTATGCCACCGAGACTGCTCACGCGATGCTCGACACGGCCCTCTACCTGCCGAAGTCGTGGTGCGACGATCCCGATCGCCGCGCCGAGGCCGGTGTTCCTGAGCAGGTGCGCTTCGCGACCAAACCGCAGCTGGCGACCCACATGATCGAGGCCGCGGTCACCGCTGGGCTGCCGTGCCGGTGGGCGGCCGGCGACGAGGCCTACGGCAACGATCCCCGCCTGGCCGCCCGGCTGCGTCAGCTGCGACTCGCCTATGTCCTGGCCGTGGCCTGCTCACATCAGGTGATCACCGGCCTCGGCGTCTACCGCGTCGACGCTCTCGCCGCCGAGCTTCCCGCCACCGCCTGGCAGCGGGTGTCCGCTGGTCAGGGCGCGAAAGGCCACCGCTACTACGACTGGTCCTTCATCGCCCTGCCCCACGCCACCGACGGCCAGGGCGGGCACCACTGGCTGCTGATCCGCCGCAGCCGCCGCACCGGTGAGCTGGCCTTCTACCGCTGCTGGGCACCCGAGTTCGTCACGCTCGGCACTCTCGTCGCGGTCGCCGGCCGACGCTGGAAGATCGAGGAATCGTTCCAGGCCGCGAAGACCGGCCTCGGCCTGGACCAGCACCAACACCGCCGCTGGGCCTCCTGGCACCGCTGGACCACTCTGGCCATCCTCGCCCACGCGTTCCTCGCCGCCGCGACCGCCGACCACCGCAACCGCTACAAGCCGGTCGGGCTGATCCCGCTGACCGTCAACGAGCTACGCCACCTGTTCCACGTTCTGATCACCGAACCCGCCCGCCGACGCTGCGACCCGCTCTCCTGGTCCATCCGCCGACGCCGCCACCAAGCCAGAGCCATGACCAGCCACTACGCCCGACAAGCCCTCATCGAGCCGTGATCACGATCCCCGGCTGGAGTACTAATACCAAAAGGCTTTGATCACGGAGTGTCCCGCTAGCGCGGCTCGTCCGTAGAAGGTGCGCAGGTCGTTGTGGTAGCCGAGGAAGACGTTCCTGGCCGCGTTCTTGTCCTCCCACCCGATGTACGGCTTGGAGAGCTCCGTCCCCACGATTTGCCAGCGTTCGTCGAACGAAACGGTCCGGAGGAACTCCGCTACCCCGCGCACCTCGGCCGGGTTGAGTATGACGAACGGCGGTTCGTCCTTTGTCGGGCTGTGTATGTGACGGCCGCCGAAGATCGGCAGGGCGGCATTCGTGGCGTCGCCCTGGTCCGCGCCCATGGTGTAGAGCTCGTGGACGTGGCCGAAGTCCTTCTCGATGGAATCGGCGATGCCAGCCGTGTACTCCTGCTGGTGCTCCTCCCAGGCGGTCCACATGAAGTCAAGCAGCGACGAGAAGTCCTGTGGGGCCTCCTTGGAGGTCGTGGCGCGCAGGTGCATGTGGAAGCTCACGGAGCTGCTACTCCTTGCCTTGGCCCCTGCGTGGGACCGGCGGGTTGACCCGCTGCTCTGTCCACTGCCCGTCGCGGGGGCTCTGGTTTACGGGCTTTGAATCTAGTGATGGCCTTGGTGGTGGATTGAGCCACTTCGGTGATCAGCTGGTCGGCATCGTAAAGCGGAAGGTGGTGTCGGCGGCTTCGACAGTGAGAGTGCAGCCGGCTTGGGCAACGCCGACGTGGATGCGTTGACCGGCGATAGCGAGGGCTCCTCGGCTGCTGACGCGGCGTTGGACCCCGCAGCGGTTCGGGTGCTGGGGTGGGTGGGGTCCGGCGGGGCGGGCGTCGCGAAATCGTGGCGATCTTGGGCGCTGCGAGGGGGTTGGGCAGGCTGCGCAGCAGGACGCCGGCGGCGGTGATCTGCATGAGGCCGCGGTCGAGTCGGACGGTGACGCGTTGTCCGGCGAAGTGGTAGTCGATGGGGTGTTGCCGGCCGGCGAGGCCGATCAGGCCGCCTCGTGCATCTCACGCGCGAGGGCTTGTAGTTCCGACTCACCCGCTTCGACCTGCCCCCCGGGCAGATCCCAGACATCTGGGTATGCCCGTTTGGTCGGCCTGCTGGTGAGGCGCTCCACCTTGTCCCCGTCCGGGGAGGCTGGACGGTCTGGCGACTGCCCGACGAGGAGATCCGCTTCATTCGACAAACAATCCATCGACCCATGGCAGACCGCGCTGGCTGCCGAGGCGATCTTGGCGGCGATCTCGGCGATGCAGTCCTCCGCGGTGTCGAAACCCATTATGTCGCCGAAGGACGAGCTGTACCCCTTCACGTCGGCGAACGTGAAGTTGTGCAGCACCGGAATCACGGCAGAAAGCAGGCCCGGGCGGAAAGCCCGAGCCTGCTCTGCGGGACCAGCACGTCTAGTCGACGAAGACCACCGCGCTCACCGCGCTCTGGAAGGAGGTCACGCTGCCCGCGTACGTCGCGCGCCAGTAGCCGGGGCCCGGCTCGTCGAGGAACGCCTCGAACGAATACCCCTCCGGGTTCGTCGGGTTGTACGAGATGTCGAACGAGCTGACCGTGTGCCAGCCGGCGGTGCCGTCCTTAGAGAACTGGATGTCGACCGGCATTTGTCCGGGCGTGGAGTTGTTCAGGAACTGCAGGTGCCCGTGCAGCCACACCTGGCCGCCCGCGCTCCGCTCGCCGAAGAAGTCGGTGAACTGCGTGCGGTCCAGCACGACCACCTGCTTGTCCACGTGGGTGACCGTGGTGACGAACGGGTCCGGGTTATAGGTGGAGACCCGCAGCGTCCCACCCCAGAACGGGCTGACCGTGACCTGGTACCGCCCCTGCCCGTCCGTGCTGGTGGCGCCTAGCAGCGTGCAGTAGTCGCGGGTGTCGCAGTACGAGACGTAGACCGGAGCATCGGGCATCGGCCGCCACTCCTGCGGCGTCTTCCAGCTCAACTCGCCTGTGAGAGTGACCTGCTCACCGTTGATTACGGTGTCGCGGTCGAGGTCCGCAGTGATCCGGGTGTCCGCCAGCCGGACCTCCGGGGCCTGGGTGTCGGCGTACGCCTGGAGGTGGAAGCGCCGCGAGTCGTCCCAGAGCGTGGTGAGGTAGCCGGCCTCGTCGGCGTACTGGACCTCCGTGGTCAGCGCGAAGTGGCCGACCTTTCCGGAGACCCCGTCGGCCGGGTTGCCGTACCAGGTGACGAACTCGATCGGGAAGTTCTCGACCGGCTTGACGTCGCCGGTGCCGGGCCACCGGCCCATCAGCCGACCGGAGGCGGTGACCTTTCGCTTGTCGTACGAGACGGTCCGGGTGACCTTGAGGTCCTTGAAGAACATCTTCACCATGTACGCCAGGAAGCCGACCGACCGCTGCTCGACGTGCACGCCGTCGGCGTCGATGATTTCCGAGTCCAGCCGGTAGGCGCCGAGCTCGGGCAGGATCACCGCGTCGTCCGCCTGCCACCAGCCGTTCTGCTCGGTGCCGTTGACCAGGTGGAACGAGTCAACGACGGCGACCTCCTGCTCGGTCGCCGGCGAGATGACGTGGATCTTGATGCTGGCGACCCCGGCGTCGGCGCTCACGCCGACCTGGATTCGGCCCAGCTCCTCCTCGACGCTGCTCGCCCAGAGCACCGCCGGCGCGGCGGACGCCGCCTGGGCCGCCGTCGGCGCGAGACCGCCGGCGGCGACGCCCACCGCGATCGCCACCGCGGACACGAATTTTCGCACTAATTCCCTCCCCGTGGAATGGATGGGCCCCGCCGGGCGAGTGGTTACCGCCGGGCGGGGAGAGGCCGACCCTCGGACCGGTCGGACGAGGGTGCTACCGGAGACGGCACGTCCCTGCGGACGGCTTGTCGGCGAGCGCCCGCCGAACGGCGGGGCCAGCCATGGCGGTCGAATTCTGCCCGCCGGCCGTACGCTCCACAATCCCCCTTTGGGGCCGACCAGGCGATCCCGCCGTCGTCGGGCACACCCTCCACCCTCGCGCAGCGCCACGTGCGCGACCGCGAGCGCGTCAGTCGGATCAGACTTGCCGGCCTGCCGCGAACCCCCGACGCGCCGCGGCCATCAGCCGGGTCGGCACCCGCACCACCTGGTGCCCGGCACGCAGCAAGTCGCCTTCCAGACGAGGAGATCCGCTAATGTCGCGGTCCATGCAGCGTGCAACTGACCGCTTGTTGTTGCGGCCTCTACGTCACGGGGATGAGAAGGACATTCTTGCGTACCGCAGCCGGCAAGACGTCTGCCGGTACCTGACGAATGACCCGCTAGACGAATCGTCGGTGGAAGCCTTCGTGGCGGCCAGGACGTCAGCTACCCACATCGCCAAGGACGGGGACCGCATCCTGCTTGCTGTGGAACTTGAGGGGCGGGTCATCGGCGACGTCAGGTTCCGCGCCGGGAAGTTGCGCGACAGACAAGGCGAGGTCGGATGGGTCTTCAACCCCGATTTCCACGGTCGGGGCTACGCGACCGAGGCGGCGCGGGACCTCGTACGGCTCGCCTTTGAAGACCTGGGCATGCACCGCGTGTGGGCGCAGCTCGACCGAGGAAAGGCCCCTCGGCCCGCGTATGCCAACGCTTGGGGCATGCCGCAGGAGGGACACCTGCGAGAGCACTCGTGGCTCAGGGGCAAGTGGGGCGATCTTGTGATCTACGGCATCCTTGAGGATGAATGGCTCAGAGCAACGCCATGGCCGCTCCGGCAAGCTCCACGTGAAGAGGTCGCTGTAAGCCATCCGTGCAGCCAAGCCCGCCCGCTGACGCCGACGCTGCCCGACAACGACGGACGGGCTGACCAGGAGCAAAGCCGTCCGATCAGCCAACCGCGATCTTCTTCTAACCCCCAGGCCGTAGCTCAGTCGAACAGTCCCGGAACCCGCTCCCGAAGCGCGGCCATCAACCCCGACAGCCCGGCGTCCAAGTCGTCGCCGTCCCACCGCACGAGTTCCCCGCCCAGCGGCTTGCCCGACACCAGCACCGTCCAGCGACCCCGTTGGCGTTCGCCGTCCATCTTGACGACGGCGACCAGGCCGCGATCCCCGAGCTGGACCAGCAACTCCGCCAGGCATTCATCCAACCCCATAGCCGCGTATTCGATCCCGAACACTCAGGGACGCGCAGTCCGCATCTGGTCCGCAAGAGGTCGGCGGATGGCGGGGGAGTGGTGTGAGATGTCGAGAGGCGTTTCCGCTGCTAGGACCCCATCCGCCCAGCTCGCCGGGTCGCCCACTTTGATCTCGTAGTGCGTAGGTCGACGGTTCGATTCCGTCAGGCGGCTCCATAGGAAGGCCCAGGTCACCGGCTTGATTGCCGATCATGACCTGGGCCTTTTCCGTGGCGCTCAAGAGCCGAGCAGTCAAACGAGCAGCCAACATGTCGCTCCCTCGACCACAGCGCCCCCTCCAGCCGTGCCGCCGCTTCCCGTTCGATCTCCGGGGCCACGTGGGCGTAGATGTTGAGGGTCACGCTCATCTGCGAGTGGCCGAGGATCTCCATGACCACGCGAGCGGGCACGCCCTGGGCGAGAAGGACGCTCGCCGCCGTGTGCCGTAGGTCGTGCAGCCGAACCTGCCGCAGACCGGCCTGCCGGATGATGTCCCGGAATGAGCGGTAGTCGTTGCGCGGGTGGATCGGAGTGCCGACGCTGAAGACCAGACCCGGGTCGGCCCAGTTGTCGGCGTCGAAACGTTCGGCCGCCTGGCGCTCATGATGGCGGCGTAGGGCCGCCAACACTGTGGGCGGCAGCGGCAACGTCCGACGGGACCGCGCAGTCTTCGTCTCGACGAAGACCAAGCTGCCCGTGTCGGGATCGCGTTGCAACTGCCCTCGCACCCGGAGCGTGCCGGCGGCTAGGTCGAGGTCATCCCACCGCAAGCCAAGAACCTCGCCCTGCCGAAGCCCAGCGCGATCCCGATGAGCCAACGGGCCTCCAGGGGCAGGCCTTCGACGGCCTTGAGGAATCTCCGGGCCTCGCCAAGGGCGTAGGGGCGGACTTCTACGTGAGGCAACGAGGGGGGTCGACCAGCGAAGCCGGGTTGACGTGGATCAACTGCCATCGGACGGCGACATTGAGCGCCCGTCGGAGATTGGCGTGCAGCCGCCGGACGCTACCGACCGACAGGACCGTGAGCCGATCCCTGTAGAAGGAGGTCAGATGGGCAGGCGTCAGCTTGTCGAGTCGATGACGTCCCAGCATCGGCTCAATGTGGTGCACAACCCCACCCTTGACAACGACCATTGAGACTCGTCCGGTAGGGCGCTCCACCCTGGCCCCGTCCGGGGAGACTGGATGGTCTACGACTGCCCGACGAGGAGATCCGCCCTAGGACCCGCGGGATTACAACGGCTTACGGCTGGAGGGTAGCTCGACCGAGGGTCGGGGGTCGGGGGCCGATATTGCTGTCAGCCGGAACGTAGCGACGTCGACCACGTCCCCGTCGCCCAGCATGGGGTACTGGGTTTTGATGGCGTCGCGCAGGGCGTCGCTGTCGGGCAGCGCCTCGTGATGTGCGTCCTCCTCGGTGAGATGGTCAAGGCGGCGGGATTCGACCTTTTCAACAACCGCGTCGAGGCGTCGAATGCTCTCCCCGTCGTCAAATACGAACACGGCGGGCCCAGTTTGGACAGAATCCTGGAATCGGACCGTCGCCGTCTTCAACCCGGAGGAAATGGTGTCGTAGTGCCTCGGATGAAAGTAGACGACCCGAGGTGCGGTCGAGCCGGTCCGTGCAACGTAGCCAAAGGGCAGCAATTCCCGGACCGGCTTCGCAGCCAACTGCCCGTCGCCCGTTGGAACGATGACGAAGACATCGGGGTGCAGGTCCAGCATTACCTGTCGGCACCGACCGCAGGGGGCGATGACACCTCGGTCGCCGTCACCTACCGCCACGATCGTGATGAGTGGCGGGGCGTTGGCTGCCGCTGCCGACCCGATGACTACGAGCTCGGCGCACGGGCCGCCGGTGAAGTGGAAAACGTTGACGCCGCTGTAAATATCGCCGTTGGCGTCCATTGCTGCAGCAGCGACGGTGTGCGCGTCGCCGGTGGACGGCGAGCGAACCACAGCCTCAGCCGCTGCTACAAGCCTTCTCTCGATCTTCTCTAACACCGCTTCATACTGCCTTGATCACTTCGTCAGTCCCGGTCGGGGGCATGTCCGCGCCGCTACCTCCATTGGCGTCGTGGGTCATCCACGGGCCAGTAACCGCGGCGCGCAGCGGTCATGAGCGGGCACGAGGGGCAGTTAGCTCTGCCGCCGGCCACAGGCGTTTCGGGCATCACGGCCGGTTGAGCGCACCCTTCCAAACTAACGGTGCGGGCTGCGATGATCGCGTCGTGGGTGGTGGCCATGACAGCACCGACGACCGGCGTGCACTACGCGCGCAGCTGCATGTAGGCCAACGCCTGACCGGTCGCCACGTTCCTGCTCGACCAGGGCGAGGAACTGCGCACCGTCATGGACCTTCTGGGGTATTCCACGATCCGGATGACGGCCGACACCAACGGCCATGTCCTGCCGGCGCGGGCTCGTCAGACAGCCTCAGCCATTGATCGGGTGCTGGGCGAGGAGGGGACGGCGTGACCCCTTGGCTGTACTCGCCGCCGAGATCAACCGAGGAAAGTGCTGGTGGAGCCCAGGGGACTCGAACCCCTAACCCCTGCCTTGCAAAATCAAGACTGCTGTCGGCCGGTGTAGACCGGTGCCATTTGACCTGCTCGTCCCGTCAGCTCGCGTCCGCTCATGACCGGGTGGTCGGCCGGCTTGGCTGTACGGATGGCTGTACAACGAGGCTACCGGATGATCCGCTCGGTAGCTCGGCTTGACGGGCCACAGACGGATCTGAGGCCGCTCATCCATATGGGCGATCTCGAACTCGGCTACGGTGCCGAGCGCCGGCCACTGTGCCGCAACGTAGGGCAGCATCAGGACATCCACGAAGCCCTTCAGGCAAGACCGAGGTCGACACCGACCCCCGATCACACCCGGACTTGGCACCCAGCAGACGCGAACGCGTGCTGCAGGTCGTGCAGATGCAGCCAGTCCAACCCGGCTGCCACGCGGAGGTGCTCGAAGCGCCGGTTGACGTTCCGCGGTTCCATCGCCGTGCCGATCGTGCTGGCGAAGACCAGGCCCAGATCCGACCACACCTCTCCGGCGGCGAGCCCTTCCTTCGCAACGGCAGCCTGGTTACCCTGCTCGGGATGTTGATCCACAGTTAGGAGCTGAGATGCGCCTCGCCATGGTCGCGGTCCCCGTTTCGCCGCGAGAGCACACCGCGTACTGATCGTTCGCCGCCGGTGATCGTGCCGGCAGTGCGGTGCTCCTCGCCGCGGAACGGTCCCATGCCGACCGTTTCCCTTCCTTGGCTCGAGGAGCTCTTTTGCGTGCCCTTGTATCCGCGCGTCTGGGCGCGGACTTCACCAAACTGTGGACCGCCTCGGCGGTGTCCAACATCGGCGACGGCGTCACCATGGCCGCTGGCCCGTTATTGGTCGCCTCCGTCAGTGACAATCCGGCCCTCATCGCCGGAGCCGTCTTTGCCCAGCAGTTGCCCTGGCTGCTGTTCGCCCTGATCAGCGGCGCCTACGTCGACCGGCTCGACCGGCGCCAGCTGGTCGTAGCCGTCAACCTGGTACGCGCCGTCGCCCTAGCCGGGTTGGCGGCCACCATCGCGACCGAGACCGTCACCGTGGCCATCATCTACACGGTGCTCTTCCTCCTCGGTTCCGGAGAAACCCTCGCGGACACCGCCATGAGCGCGTTGCTCCCGTCTGTCGTCGCACCCGAGAAACTGCCCAGCGCCAACGCCCGGCTCTACGCCAGCTTCACCATCGGCAACCAGTTCGTTGCCAAGCCGCTGGGCGCCTGGTTGTTCGTCATTTCCGCCGCCGCGCCATTCGGGCTCGACGCGTTCACGTTCGCCGTGGCCGCGGCACTGATAGGCGGTATCCGGCCGGTTCCCGCACCAGAGAAGCCCCAGCAGCGGGCCTCGTTGCGTGGCGAGATCGCAGCCGGTGTGCGCTGGTTGTGGCGACACCCGCTGCTGCGGACCCTCGCCGTCAGCATGGGCCTGGGCAACATCGCATTCGGTGCCGCGTTCGCGGTGTTCGTCCTCTACTGCCGGCAGCGACTAGGTTTGTCCGACGTTGGCTACGGCTTCCTGCTGACCGCCTTCGCGGTCGGCGGCCTGTTTGGAACGACAGTCGCCGCCAAGCTCACTCAAGCCTTCGGAAGCACCACCGTGCTGCGTGCCGGCCTGGTCATCGAGGTCGTCACGCATCTGGCCCTGGCGGCCACGACGACACCCTGGGTGGCCGCGGTCATCGTGGTGATCTTCAGCATCCACGCCACAGTTTGGGGTATCACCGTCGCCTCCGCCCGACAGCGGATAGTGCCCGCACAACTGCGCGGTCGCGTCGGCAGCGTGTACGCGCTGCTGGATCTGGGCGGAGCCGCGCTCGGCTCTCTCCTCGGCGGACTGTTCGCCAGCGTCTGGGAGATCACCACACCGTTCTGGATCGCCAGCGCGATGATGACTGCGATCACCGCCCTCGCCTGGCAACGGTTGCGCGAAGCAACCGCCTAACAACCCCACCCCGGCCCTGAAAGGCGGACAACGCCGCTCGGGGCCGGGGAACTCAACCAATGACTCTTCTTGCCATGGCATCCGCATCTGCCGCGACGCGCCCCAGTCGCGGACCGTTGAGGTCCCCCCGCTTTCGCGGAGTGGGGGTTACCTGGCGCCGGTCGGCTCAGGCTGAACGATAGCTGTCTGCGGTTGGGCGTTCTGCCGGGTGTGTCAGGCGGTTTCGTACTCGTCGGGGCTGAGGTAGCCGAGGTCTTTCTGAAGGCGGCGGGAGTTGTACCAGCCGTCGATGTAGGCGAAGATCGCGTTCTCGGCCTCATCGCGGGTGCGCCACGAGTTCCGGTGCACGAGTTCGATCTTCAAGGTGGACCAGAAGTTCTCCATCAGCGCGTTGTCATACGAGTCGCCGACCGAGCCCATTGAGGGCAGGATCCCGTTGTCTGACAAGCGTTCCGCGAACTTGATCGAGGTGTAGTTGGCGGATTCCAGTGGTCGTTGCAACACCTCAATCAAGGGGTGTGTGCATGGGTAGGCCACCAGGTTGGGTGACGGAGGTGACGGGCAGGCCAGCGATGCGATCGCCGGGCCGGCCGGGTGTGAACGAGCACCGGGAGGTGCGGCGGCAGTTCTGGCGTCGGATCGCCGAAGGTCTGTCGAGCGAGGAAGCTGCGGCGGCGTGTGGTGTGTCGCAGCCGGTGGGTGGGCGCTGGTTTCGTCAGGGTGGCGGTATGGCACCTTTGTCGCTGGTTCCGCCGTCGGGCCGGTATCTGTCCTTCGCCGAGCGTGAAGAGGTCGCGCTGCTCAAAGCACAAGGCAAGGGCGTGCGAGAGATCGCTCGAGCGGTAGGCCGTGACGCGTCGACGATTTCGCGAGAGCTGCGCCGCAACGCCGTGACTCGTGGCGGCAGCCTGGACTACCGTGCCGTGGCCGCGCAGTGGCATGCCGAGCGTCGTGGCCGTCGCCCGAAAACCGCGAAGCTGGCGGCGAACCAGCTGCTGCGCGACTACGTGCAGAAGCGGCTCGCCGGCACGATCACCGACGTTGATGGTCGGCCGATCCCGGGCCCGAACGTGCCGTGGAAGGGACGCCGGCACGGGGCGTCCGGCGCAAGATCGGGCCGGATGGGGGCACCGGGCCTGGGAGCCCCGGAACCAGATCAGTCGGCGTTTGACGGGTAGAGCGACTTCCCGGATAGATGCAGCCTCGATGCGAGATCTCGCACCGGGCGACTCTATCATCCGGGAAGCTCCTACTCCAACCCAACGCCGACTGATCTGTTCCGGGCTCCAGGCCGTGCCCCATCGCCGATCTGCGCGACGCCCGTGCCGGCGTCCCTTCCACGGCACGTTCGGGCCCGGGATCGGCCGACCATCAACGTCGGTGATCGTGCCGGCGAGCCGCTTCTGCACGTAGTCGCGCAGCAGCTGGGTTCGCCGCCAGCTTCGCGGTTTTCGGGCGACGGCCACGACGCTCGGCATGCCACTGCGCGGCCACGGCACGGTAGTCCAGGCTGCCGCCACGAGTCACGGCGTTGCGGCGCAGCTCTCGCGAAATCGTCGACGCGTCACGGCCTACCGCTCGAGCGATCTCTCGCACGCCCTTGCCTTGTGCTTTGAGCAGCGCGACCTCTTCACGCTCGGCGAAGGGACAGATACCGGCCCGACGGCGGAACCAGCGACAAAGGTGCCATACCGCCACCCTGACGAAACCAGCGCCCACCCACCGGCTGCGACACACCACACGCCCGCCGCAGCTTCCTCGCTCGACAGACCTTCGGCGATCCGACGCCAGAACTGCCGCCGCACCTCCCGGTGCTCGTTCACACCCGGCCGGCCCGGCGATCGCATCGCTGGCCTGCCCGTCACCTCCGTCACCCAACCTGGTGGCCTACCCATGCACACACCCCTTGATTGAGGTGTTGCAACGACCACTGGAATCCGCCAACTACACCTCGATCAAGTTCGCGGAACGCTTGTCAGACAACGGGATCCTGCCTCAATGGGCTCGGTCGGCGACTCGTATGACAACGCGCTGATGGAGAACTTCTGGTCCACCTTGAAGATCGAACTCGTGCACCGGAACTCGTGGCGCACCCGCGATGAGGCCGAGAACGCGATCTTCGCCTACATCGACGGCTGGTACAACTCCCGCCGCCTTCAGAAAGACCTCGGCTACCTCAGCCCCGACGAGTACGAAACCGCCTGACACACCCGGCAGAACGCCCAACCGCAGACAGCTATCGTTCAGCCTGAGCCGACCGGCGCCAGGTAACCCCCACTCCGCGAAAGCGGGGACCTCAACGGTCCGCGACTGGGGCGCGTCGCGGCAGATGCGGATGCCATGGCAAGAAGAGTCATTGGTTGAGTTCCCCGGCCCGAGCGGCGTTGTCCGCCTTTCAGGGCCGGGGTGGGGTTGTTAGGCGGTTGCTTCGCGCAACCGTTGCCAGGCGAGGGCGGTGATCGCAGTCATCATCGCGGCGATCCAGAACGGTGTGGTGATCTCCCAGACGCTGGCGAACAGTCCGCCGAGGAGAGAGCCGAGCGCGGCTCCGCCCAGATCCAGCAGCGCGTACACGCTGCCGACGCGACCGCGCAGTTGTGCGGGCACTATCCGCTGTCGGGCGGAGGCGACGGTGATACCCCAAACTGTGGCGTGGATGCTGAAGATCACCACGATGACCGCGGCCACCCAGGGTGTCGTCGTGGCCGCCAGGGCCAGATGCGTGACGACCTCGATGACCAGGCCGGCACGCAGCACGGTGGTGCTTCCGAAGGCTTGAGTGAGCTTGGCGGCGACTGTCGTTCCAAACAGGCCGCCGACCGCGAAGGCGGTCAGCAGGAAGCCGTAGCCAACGTCGGACAAACCTAGTCGCTGCCGGCAGTAGAGGACGAACACCGCGAACGCGGCACCGAATGCGATGTTGCCCAGGCCCATGCTGACGGCGAGGGTCCGCAGCAGCGGGTGTCGCCACAACCAGCGCACACCGGCTGCGATCTCGCCACGCAACGAGGCCCGCTGCTGGGGCTTCTCTGGTGCGGGAACCGGCCGGATACCGCCTATCAGTGCCGGCCACGGCGAACGTGAACGCGTCGAGCCCGAATGGGCGCGCGGCGGAAATGACGAACAACCAGCGCCCAGCGGCTTGGCAACGAACTGGTTGCCGATGGTGAAGCTGGCGTAGAGCCGGGCGTTGGCGCTGGGCAGTTTCTCGGGTGCGACGACAGACGGGAGCAACGCGCTCATGGCGGTGTCCGCGAGGGTTTCTCCGGAACCGAGGAGGAAGAGCACCGTGTAGATGATGGCCACGGTGACGGTCTCGGTCGCGATGGTGGCCGCCAACCCGGCTAGGGCGACGGCGCGTACCAGGTTGACGGCTACGACCAGCTGGCGCCGGTCGAGCCGGTCGACGTAGGCGCCGCTGATCAGGGCGAACAGCAGCCAGGGCAACTGCTGGGCAAAGACGGCTCCGGCGATGAGGGCCGGATTGTCACTGACGGAGGGCGAATAACGGGCCAGCGGCCATGGTGACGCCGTCGCCGATGTTGGACACCGCCGAGGCGGTCCACAGTTTGGTGAAGTCCGCGCCCAGACGCGCGGATACAAGGGCACGCAAAAGAGCTCCTCGAGCCAAGGAAGGGAAACGGTCGGCATGGGACCGTTCCGCGGCGAGGAGCACCGCACTGCCGGCACGATCACCGGCGGCGAACGATCAGTACGCGGTGTGCTCTCGCGGCGAAACGGGGACCGCGACCATGGCGAGGCGCATCTCAGCTCCTAACTGTGGATCAACATCCCGAGCAGGGTAACCAGGCTGCCGTTGCGAAGGAAGGGCTCGCCGCCGGAGAGGTGTGGTCGGATCTGGGCCTGGTCTTCGCCAGCACGATCGGCACGGCGATGGAACCGCGGAACGTCAACCGGCGCTTCGAGCACCTCCGCGTGGCAGCCGGGTTGGACTGGCTGCATCTGCACGACCTGCAGCACGCGTTCGCGTCTGCTGGGTGCCAAGTCCGGGTGTGATCGGGGGTCGGTGTCGACCTCGGTCTTGCCTGAAGGGCTTCGTGGATGTCCTGATGCTGCCCTACGTTGCGGCACAGTGGCCGGCGCTCGGCACCGTAGCCGAGTTCGAGATCGCCCATATGGATGAGCGGCCTCAGATCCGTCTGTGGCCCGTCAAGCCGAGCTACCGAGCGGATCATCCGGTAGCCTCGTTGTACAGCCATCCGTACAGCCAAGCCGGCCGACCACCCGGTCATGAGCGGACGCGAGCGGCTGACGGGACGAGCCAGGTCAAATGGCACCGGTCTACCACCGGCCCGACAGCAGTCTTGATTTTGCAAAGGCAGGGGTTAGGGGTTCGAGTCCCCTGGGCCTCCACCAGCACTTTCCTCGGTTGATCTCGGCGGCGAGTACAGCCAAGGGGTCACGCCGTCCCCTCCTCGCCCAGCACGCCGATCAATGGCTGAGGCTGTCTGACGAGCCCGCGCCGGCAGGACATGGCCGTTGGTGTCGGCCGTCATCCGGATCGTGGAATACCCCAGAAGGTCCATGACGGTGCGCAGTTCCTCGCCCTGGTCGAGCAGGAACGTGGCGACCGGTCAGGCGTTGGCCTACATGCAGCTGCGCGCGTAGTGCACGCCGGTCGTCGGTGCTGTCATGGCCACCACCCACGACGCGATCATCGCAGCCCGCACCGTTAGTTTGGAAGGGTGCGCTCAACCGGCCGTGATGCCCGAAACGCCTGTGGCCGGCGGCAGAGCTAACTGCCCCTCGTGCCCGCTCATGACCGCTGCGCGCCGCGGTTACTGGCCCGTGGATGACCCACGACGCCAATGGAGGTAGCGGCGCGGACATGCCCCCGACCGGGACTGACGAAGTGATCAAGGCAGTATGAAGCGGTGTTAGAGAAGATCGAGAGAAGGCTTGTAGCAGCGGCTGAGGCTGTGGTTCGCTCGCCGTCCACCGGCGACGCGCACACCGTCGCTGCTGCAGCAATGGACGCCAACGGCGATATTTACAGCGGCGTCAACGTTTTCCACTTCACCGGCGGCCCGTGCGCCGAGCTCGTAGTCATCGGGTCGGCAGCGGCAGCCAACGCCCCGCCACTCATCACGATCGTGGCGGTAGGTGACGGCGACCGAGGTGTCATCGCCCCCTGCGGTCGGTGCCGACAGGTAATGCTGGACCTGCACCCCGATGTCTTCGTCATCGTTCCAACGGGCGACGGGCAGTTGGCTGCGAAGCCGGTCCGGGAATTGCTGCCCTTTGGCTACGTTGCACGGACCGGCTCGACCGCACCTCGGGTCGTCTACTTTCATCCGAGGCACTACGACACCATTTCCTCCGGGTTGAAGACGGCGACGGTCCGATTCCAGGATTCTGTCCAAACTGGGCCCGCCGTGTTCGTATTTGACGACGGGGAGAGCATTCGACGCCTCGACGCGGTTGTTGAAAAGGTCGAATCCCGCCGCCTTGACCATCTCACCGAGGAGGACGCACATCACGAGGCCGCTGCCCGACAGCGACGCCCTGCGCGACGCCATCAAAACCCAGTACCCCATGCTGGGCGACGGGGACGTGGTCGACGTCGCTACGTTCCGGCTGACAGCAATATCGGCCCCCGACCCCCGACCCTCGGTCGAGCTACCCTCCAGCCGTAAGCCGTTGTAATCCCGCGGGTCCTAGGGCGGATCTCCTCGTCGGGCAGTCGTAGACCATCCAGTCTCCCCGGACGGGGCCAGGGTGGAGCGCGCCTACCGGACGAGTCTCAATGGTCGTTGTCAAGGGTGGGGTTGTGCACCACATTGAGCCGATGCTGGGACGTCATCGACTCGACAAGCTGACGCCTGCCCATCTGACCTCCTTCTACAGGGATCGGCTCACGGTCCTGTCGGTCGGTAGCGTCCGGCGGCTGCACGCCAATCTCCGACGGGCGCTCAATGTCGCCGTCCGATGGCAGTTGATCCACGTCAACCCGGCTTCGCTGGTCGACCCCCCTCGTTGCCTCACGTAGAAGTCCG